>NZ_JBIUCC010000007.1:530558-721753 GCF_044593495.1 Streptomyces sp. NPDC051963
GCGGGGGGGGGCCCGGGGGGGGGGGGGGGGGGGGGCCGGGGGGGGGGGGGGGGGGGGGGCCGGGGGGGGGGGGGGGGGGGCCCGGGGGGGGGGGGGGGGGGGGGGCGGGGGGGGGGGGCGGGGGGGGCCCCCCCCCCCCCCCCGCCGCTTTGTCATGCCGCCACCTTCTCCGCCACCTTCTCCGGCTCCGGAGCCGGCTCCCGCAGGTGCACGCCCCGCAGGGTCACCGCGGCCAGCACGGCCGCCCCGGCCAGCAGTACCGCCCCGGCGATCGCCGCCCCCTGCATCCCGCTGGTGAACGCCTCCCGTGCGGCCGTGGCCAGCCCCGGGACCCGGTCGGCGACCGCCAGCGCCCCGCCGAGCGTCTCGTGGGCCACGGCCGGCGCCGAGTCCGGGATCTCGTGGCGGTAGACCGCCGTACCGATGGAGCCGAGGACCGCCATGCCCAGCGCGCCGCCGAACTCCGCGCCCGTCTCCATCAGCGAGGACGCGGAGCCCGCCCGCTCCACCGGGGCGGTGCCCAGCGCGAGGTCCATGATCTGGGACATCACCATGACGCCGCCGACCGCGAGGACACCGCACGAGACCAGCACCAGCGCCATCGAGTCCGTTCCGGCGAGGGCCAGCAGCCCGAAGCCGCCCGCGGCGATCGCGAAGCCCGCGGTGACGACGTGGGCGCGGTCGACGCCCTTCTGGACCAGGGCGGTCGCGACCGGCGCCGCCGCCCCGATCGGCACCGACGGCAGCAGTGCCCACAGGGCCGCCTCCAGTGCGCTCTTGTCGAGGACCGACTGGAGATACTGCGTGGTGAAGTAGGCCGAACCCATGATCCCGAACGCCGAGACGAGGTTCAGGGCGACGGAAGGCGCGAAGCCGCGGCCTCGGAACAGCGCCGGGGAGATCATCGGAGAGACCGCGGTGCGCTGGCGGTGGACGAAGAGGGCCGCGAGGAGCAGGCCGACGGTGATCGAGACGACGTAGCGGACGTTCCAGCCCTCGGACGGGATCTCCTTCAGGCCGTAGATCACGGGGAGTACGGCCGCCATCGACAGCGGGACGCTCAGCCAGTCGAAGCGGCCCGGGGACGGGTTCCTCGACTCGGGGAGCAGCTTCGGGCCGATGATCAGCAGCAGTGCCATCGCGGGCAGGTTGACCAGGAACACCGAGCCCCACCAGAAGAACTCGACCAGCACTCCGCTCATCACCGAGCCGAGCGCGATCCCGGCCGCCATCACGCCTGACCACATCCCGATCGCCTTCGCCCGTTGTCCGGGATCCGTGAACATCGTGCGGAGCATGGCCATCGTCGACGGCATCAGGGTCGCGCCGCCGATGCCGAGGACCGCGCGGGCCGCGATCAGGGTCTCGGCGCTGTTCGCGTACGCCGCCACCAGTGAGGCGGTGCCGAAGGCCGCGGCGCCGATCAGCAGCAGCCTGCGGTGGCCGATGCGGTCGCCGACCGAGCCCATCGTCATCAGCAGGCCGGCCAGCACGAACGCGTAGATGTCGAAGATCCACAGCTGTTGAGTGCCGCTCGGCTCCAGGTCCGCGCTGATCGCCGGGATCGCGAAGTAGAGGACCGAGACGTCCATGGAGACCAGCAGCAGCGGAAGCATCAGGACGGTGAGGGCGGTCCATTCGCGGCGGCCGGCGCGGGTGTTCATCGGGTTCGTCGTCATGGGGAGTGACTGTACGAGCGTCTTAAACGCTTGTCTAGTACGAGCGTTTAATACGCTCGTATAGGAAGAGCGCTACGATGACGCCATGGGACACCGTGAGGATCTGCTGGAAGGCGCCAAGCGCTGCCTGCTGGAGAAGGGGTTCGCGCGCACGACGGCGCGCGACATCGTGAAGGAGTCGGGTACCAACCTGGCCTCGATCGGCTACCACTACGGCTCGAAGGACGCGCTGCTCGCGCAGGCCTATGTGTCGCTCGTCGAGGGGGTGGGTGACGCCTTCGGGGGGGACGGGACCTCGGGGATCAGCGCCGAACCCGGCTCGATCGAGCGGTTCCAGGAGGTGTGGTCGAACATCATCGGCACCATGCGGGACCCCGGCTCGATCTGGCACCTCAGCACGGAGGTCATCACCATGGGCGACCAACTGCCCGAGGTGCGCGACCATCTGGCACGGGCCCAGGTGGAGGCCGGACGCGGCATCATCCCCCTGCTCATGGGCGGGCGCGAGGAGGATGTCCAGGACGAGACGGTGCAGACCCTCGGCAAGTTCTATCTGACCCTGATGACCGGACTCATCGCCCAGTGGACCTTCGACCCGAAAACGGCGCCGACCGCGGAGGAACTCTCGGAGGGGCTGCGGCGCATCATCGACGCGGCGGCGGGGTCGGCGGGCTGAGCAGGCGGTTCGGCCGGTTGGAGCCGTACCTCAGTCGAGGTGGAAGATCTCCTCGGCCGGGGCCCACAACTGCCCCTCGGCCGCGCTGTCCAGCGGCTGCTGGCACGGGTCGGTCAGCGTCCACCACTCGCGGGTGACCGGGTCGGCGGCGATCAGTGCGGTGTCGGCGGCGTAGTCGGTGCCCGTGTATTCCAGGTAGCTGAACAGCAGGCCGTCGCGGAGAAAGATGGAGTAGTTGCCGATGCCGGCCCGTTTGAGGGTCGCGAGCACTCCCGGCCAGGCCGCCGCGTGCAGTGCGCGGTACTCCTGTTCCTTCTCGGGCCGCAGTCGCACCACGGAGGCGAAGCGTTGCATCGTACTCAGCCCTCCTTCGACTGGATCTGCTTTATCCGGCATGCAGGACCCTAAGGATCTGATCCGTTGCACGCAATGGTCACGGCGGTATGCACAACTTTGCGCGGTATATGAGAGTTATGGAATCGAATTCAACGATTCCCTGTCCCACTCTTCTCTTTGCGTAACACCAATGTCATAGTTGCCACCGCCGATGAACCTGATTAATCCGCGTGGGCAACGAGGGGAACAGCGCAGTGGGAGCTCCAAGGCAGGCACCTGGTGCCGGCGAGGGGAATGACGATGCGTCAGGCCGCTACCGGCCGGGATACGAGCTGGTCGCCGAGCAGCTGCTGAACTACATCGCCGAGCAGAACCTGCGGTCGGGGGACCGGCTGCCCACGGAGCAGGGACTGGCCGAGATCCTGGGCGCCACCCGCAACGTCACCCGCGAGGCGGTGAAGGTCCTGGCCGCCATCGGCCGGCTCAGCGTGCGCCGCGGTGCGGGAATCTTCGTCGCCGACTCGGCCGGCGGGATGGTGGACGACCACCTCTCGCACTTCCGGCCGACGAGCATGGAAGACGTCCTGATGCTGCTGGACTACCGGACGGTGATCGAGTCGGAGACGGCGCGCCGTGCCGCCTCCCTCGCCACACCGATCGAGGTCCGGACCATCCGGGAGTGCGCCGAGAAGTCGATGGTGGCGGCCAGGGCGGCCGACAGTTACGGCTTCGCCGAAGCCGACACCGCGTTCCACGACGCGGTGGGTGCCGCCTCGCACAACGTGTTCCTGAGGTCGAGCGTCGCCGGCGTACGGCGCCTGGCGTCACAGTCCGATGTTCTGCTGTTCCACGGTGACGCACCCGGGTCGCTGGAAGTGGCGGCAGAACAGCACATCGCCATCGCAGAGGCGGTCGCCGCGGGGGAGGCCGATCTCGCAGCGGAGCTGATGGTGGCGCATATCGCCACCACGCAGAGCCAGTTCGAACGAAAGATCCGCGACAGGCTGTTCAACCTGGACAGTCGCGGCGCCTCCGGTACGCCGGCGCAGCCGTCGAGGAGCACCGGTGCCACGGATGAGCCGCGGTCACCGAAGTTCTCCGCGTCGTGAACCAGGCACCCCGCCGTCACGGCTCGTGAACCAGGCACCCCGCCCTCCCGAGCCACCCAACGCCGGAGGAAACCCGGAGGACGACCGGGTCTCCCCAGATGTCACCTCATTCAGGCGATTGGATTTCCGTGTCTGCACCGTCTGCTCGTGAACGCATACCCGTGCCGCTCCGCAGAGTGCTGGTGGCCGCACTGTCCCTGGCCGCGGCCACCGCGCCGCTGACGGCGTCGTCGGCCCAGGCGGCCGCGCCGAAGGGCCTGAATGTCTACGTCTCGCCGACCGGCAAGAACGCCGGATCAGGCACCGCCGCGCATCCGTTCAAGACGCTGGAATACGCGCGGGACTACGTCCGTGAGGCCAAGAAGAAGGTCGGCGGCGATGTCCATGTGCTGCTGAAGTCCGGCACCTACCAGCTGAGCCGCACCTTCAGCCTCACCGCCCAGGACTCGGGCAAGGACGGGTCCCGGATCATCTACGAGGCCGCCCCCGGTGCGAAGCCCGTGATCAGCGGCGGCAAGCAGATCACCGGCTGGACCCCGGCCGACTCCACGGGCAAGGTCTACAAGGCCAAGCTGAGCGACCTCGACACCCGCCAGCTGTATGTCAACGGGGAGTTGGCGACCCGGGCGCGCAGCACGAAGGACCCGTCCGGATTCAGCAAGACGTCCACGGGCTACACCTTCACCGACGGTGCCATCAGCGACTACAAGCAGCCCAAGGACCTTGAGGTCGTGAGCAGTTGGGGCTGGAAGCTCCAGCGCTGCGGTGTGGAGTCGATCTCCGGCAAGACGATGACGATGGAGCAGCCCTGCTGGCGCAACGCCCACCTCCAGCAGGGCCAGGAGATCCAGAATCCGACCTGGCTGGAGAACGCCCGCGAGCTGCTGGACACCCCGGGTGAGTGGTACCTCGACCAGAGCAAGGACGAGGTCTACTACATGCCCAAGGAGGGCCAGAACCTGTCCACCGCGACCGTCACGGTCCCGGTCGTACAGGACCTGGTCGACCTGAACGGCACCAGGAGCAAGCCCGTCACCGACGTGTCCTTCGAGGGCATCACCTTCTCCTACTCCACCTGGCTCGCCCCCAGTTCGCCCGACGGCCTCATCGAGGGCCAGGCCGGCTTCCGGATGGTGGGCGAGGACAACCCCGACTTCGACTCCACCCGCCTGAACTGGCAGAAGACGCCCGGCGCGGTCAACGTGAGCTACGGCCACGACGTCGGTTTCGAGGGCAACACCTTCACCCATCTCGGCGCGGTCGGACTCAACCTCAACACCGGCACGCAGGGCACGGACATCACCGGCAACGTCTTCCGCCAGATCGCCGCCACCGGCATCCAGATCGGCGGTGTCGAGGCGGGCGACGCCCATCCCGACGACGACCGGGACATCACCAAGGACACCAGGGTCGACAACAACGTCGTCACCAAGGTCGCCGACCAGTACAACGGCTCCGTCGGCATCCTCGCCGGGTACACCGCCAACTCACTGATCACCCACAACAAGGTCTACGACCTGCCGTACACCGGCATCTCGGTGGGCTGGGGCTGGGGTCTGACCGACGCGGGCGGCAACCCCGCCTATCCGAACAACGCCGGAGTTCCCATCTGGGACACCCCGACCACCAGCCAGGACACCGTCGTCACCGACAACGAGATCGGCGACATCATGAAGTCGCAGGCCGATGGCGGAGCCGTCTACACCCTCAGCACCAACCCCGGCGGCACGGTCTCCGGCAACTACATCCACGACGTCCCGGCACCGGCGTACGGAGCCGTCTACCACGACGAGGGCAGCCGCCACTGGGAGAACACCGGCAACGCGATGTGCGACATCGCCTTCCAGTGGCTGCTGATGAACCACGCGGAGGACAACACCGCCACCGCCAACTACACCAGCAACCCCGCCTACAGCGTCCAGAACATGAGCCGGAACAACGACGTCAGCGGCAACGTCACCGTCGACTCCTGCGACCAGCTCCCGGCGTCCATCGTGAACAACGCCGGCCTCCAGCCGGCCTACGACCACCTCGACCCGGGCCCGGCCGTCACCGACACCCAGGCGCCCACCGCCCCCGGTACCCCGACCGCGACCGCCGACTTCCCGACGGTGGCGGACCTCGACTGGGCCGCGTCCGCCGACGACACGGGCGTCACCGGCTACGCCGTCCACCGCGACGGCAAGCTCGTCAGCGCCACCGGCAGGACCTCGGTGCGGCTCTCCGGCCTGACCGCCGGCCAGAGCTACAGCTTCACGATCACCGCCCGCGACGCGGCCGGCAACGAGTCGGGTCCGAGCGCGGAACTGAAGGTCACCATGCCCTCCGGCAGCGACCTGGCGCTGAAGCAGCCCGTCACCGCGTCGTCGGAGTCGGAGCAGAACTTCCCCGAGAAGGCGGTGGACGGCGACCTGTCGACCCGCTGGGCGCAGGGCCTGGGCCTGCCCGACCCGTCCTGGATCCAGGTGGACCTGGGTGCCTCGTACGACGTGAACGGTGTGATCACCACCTTCGAGAAGGCGAGCGGCTACAAGTACCGCATCGAGGTGTCGCCGGACGAGGTCCACTGGAAGACGCTGGAGGACCACACCTCCGCGAACACCACGGCGTCGACCAACTACGCGCACACCGACGAGCCGATCACCGGCCGCTTCGTGCGACTGACGGTCACCGGGTCCAGCTTCAACGGCGGCTCCGTCTACGACTTCCAGGTCTACGGCACACCCGCCCCCAGCCCGGACCACACGGCCCCCGCCACCCCCGGCCGGCCCGAGGTCAGGCCGCTGCTGCCCACCCTGGTGGACCTCAGCTGGCCGGCCGCGACCGATGACACCGGCGTGACCAGCTACGTCGTCTACCAGGACGGCAAGCGGATCGGCGTCACCGGCGCCACGACACTGCGGGTCCCCGGCCTGACTCCGGACACGGAGTACTCCTTCACCGTCATCGCCCGCGACGCGGCGCTGAACGCCTCCGAGCCCAGTGAGGCGGCCGCCTTCACCACGCCGACCGACACCAACCTGGCGCTGAACAAGGCGGTCACAGCGTCGTCGGCGTCGGACCAGTACTTCCCCGAGAAGGCGGTGGACGGCGACCTGTCGACCCGCTGGGCGCAGGGCCTGGGCCTGCCCGACCCGTCCTGGATCCAGGTGGACCTGGGCAAGGACACCAGCGTCTCCGGCGTGGTCACCACCTTCGAGCTGCCCCGCGGCTACAAGTACCGCCTGGAGTACTCGACCGACTCCGCGGCCTGGTCGACGCTCGACGACCACACCTCGACGAACACCGTCTCGTCGGCCAACTACTCGCTCCCCGACCAGCCCGTCACCGCCCGCTATCTGCGGCTGACGGTCACCGGGTCCAGCTTCAACGGCGGCTCCGTCTACGAGATCCAGGCGTACGGCGCGTTCTGATCGCACGCCTCACCCGGGCCGGCCCGCTCACACAGGAAACGAAAGCCACGATGAAGATCACCCATGTCGAAGTACACCGGATCACCGTTCCGGCGGCCGACCCGCCCTTCAACTGGCGGCACGGACTGGCCGGAAGCGCTCCGGTGGGCGACGGCGCGGTCCTGCACATCGGCACCGACGACGGAGCCGAGGGGGTGGCCCTGTTCGCCCGGCCGGGAGCCTTCACCACCCTGCGGGAACTGGTGGACCGGGTCCTCCGTGACGAACTCCTCGGAGCCGACCCGTTCCAGCGGGAATGGCTGTGGCACCGGGTGTGGGAGCTGGACCGTATCCACGAACTCCCGCTCCCCACCCTGGGTCTCGTCGACACCGCGCTGTGGGACCTGGCCGGCCGCTACCACGGCCAGCCGGTCTGGCGGCTGCTCGGCGGTTTCCGGGAGTCGATTCCGGCGTACGCCTCCACCTCGACGTTCTCCAGCATCCCGGAGTTCCTCGATGTGGCGGACCAGTGCCTGGAGTTGGGCTACGCCGGCATCAAGCTGCACGCCTGGGGCGACGCCCGCCGTGACGCCGAACTGTGCCTGGCGCTGCGCGACCACGTCGGTCCTTCGGTCCCCCTCATGTACGACGGGTCCGCCGGCTTCGACCTGCCCGACGCGATCCGTCTGGGGCGGGCTCTCTCGGAGGCCGACTACCTCTGGTACGAGGAGCCGATGCGCGAGTTCTCCATCTCCGCGTATCAGGCGCTGGCGACGGCCGTGGACATCCCGCTGCTGGTGGCCGAGACCTCCGACGGAGCCCACATGAACTCCGCGGACTTCATCCGGTCCGGTGCCGCCACCTTCGGCGTGCGGGCCGGCACCACCCTGCGGGGCGGTATCACCGGCGCCATGCGCACCGCACACCTCGCCGACGCCTACCGGCTGCGGGCCGAGGTGCACGGCTCGGACATCCCGAACCACCACCTGTGCATGGCCATTTCCAACACCACCTACTACGAGTCCCTGGTGACCGCGACGAAGGTCGTCCGCGAGCGCCATGTGGACGCACAGGGCCTGGTGCACGCCCCCACGGGGCCCGGCATAGCCCTCCCGCTCGACTTCGGCTACGGCAGCGAACTGCTGCCGTTCGTCGAGCAGCCGCGCTGACGACATCAGAAAGGCAAGACAATGTGGTCTTCCGGATCCCCGAGAGCAGACCGTCGCCGCACCCTGACGCGTACCGCGGCCGCCGCGCTCTGCCTGGCCACGGCGGCCGCACTGGCCGGTTGCGCCAGCGCCGACACCTCCACCGGTTCCACCCCCTCGGCCTCGGCGTTCAAGCCGGTGACGCAGAAGGAGGGCTCGCAGATCACGGTGTGGGCCGACTCGACCCGGCTGCCGTCGGTGGAGGCGTACCAGAAGGCGAACCCGGACGTGAAGATGGACATCGTCACGTACGACGGAGGCGCCGACGGCTCCACCTATCTCCAGTCCAAGGTGCAGCTCTTCGACCGGACCGGCAGCGGCTGGCCGGACGTGGTGTTCGGCTCGCCCACCGACGTGACCTGGGCCTCCGAGCCCACCACGGCCGACGCACAGCCGTTCGCCGCGCCCCTGGACGGCGACCTCGTCCCGCGGACCACACTGGACGGCTTCGCCAAGGGCTCCCTCACACCCTGCGAGTTCAACGACCACACCTACTGCCTGCGCAACGACATCGCCCAGGTGGTCCTCTGGTACAACAAGGACCTCATGGACAAGTGGGGGTACGACGTCCCCACCACCTGGGAGCAGTACGAGGCCCTCGGCAAGCAGGTCGCCAAGGACCACCCCGGCTATCTCGTCGGCTCGGTCGGCGACACCAACTCCCATGAGTCGTACTTCTGGTCCGGCCAGTGCCCGGCGTTCCAACTCACCGATCCGGACACCCTGCGGACCGACCTGGAGGACCCGAACTGCACGAGGATGGCGGGTCTGCTCGACGGGCTGATCGACGCCAAGGCCGTCACCACCAAGGGCTTCTTCAGCCAGGGCTTCGCCAAGGACAGCGGCGACAAGGTCCTGATGGCGTACGGCCCGTCCTGGTACGGCCAGTACCTGTTCAAGACGGCGTTCGAGACCCCGGCGGGGCAGATCGCCGCGGCGCCCCCGCTGAAGTGGGAGGGCGCGACCACGACCGCGACCGGCAACGTCGGCGGCGGCGTGTGGATGGTGTCCTCGCACAGCGCCAACCTCGAGGCGTCCACGGACCTGGTCACCTGGCTGACCACCTCCGACGAGAACCAGGCGTCCGCGCCCACCTACCCGGCCTACACCAAGGCCGCCGAGGCATGGCTGGCCAACCCGGTCAACAGCGACTACTTCGCAGGCGATGTGAGCGGGCCCTTCAAGGAGGCCGCGGGCGAGGTGTGGACCGGCTGGTCGAACACCAGGTTCTCGGATGCCACCGCCTGGTCGAGCGTCGTCCTGCCGGCCCTGACCGCGGGCAAGAGCCTCACCTCGACCCTGGAGGCGTGGCAGACGGAGATCGGCAACGAGGCGAAGGCCGAGGGATACCAGGTGGTCGACAAATGACCTTGCTGGAGGCCGAGCGCGTAGCCGTCTCCCCTCTCCGTCGCGGCACCGGGCCGCGGCGGAGGGGCCCGGGTCCCACGGGCTACCTCTTCGTCGCCGGCTATGTGATCCTGCTGCTCGCCTTCGGGGTCTTCCCGACCGGCTACTCGTTCTATCTGGCACTCACCAACGACCAGGGCCAGTTCACCGGGCTCAACCAGTTCGTGAAGGTCTTCCAGGACTACCGCTTCGTCCCGGCCTTCACGCACATGCTGATCTACCTGGTGCTGTGGCTGGTGGTCCTCGTCGTCCTGGTGGTGCTGGTCGCGGTGGTGCTGCGCAGCAGGGTGCGCCCGGGTACGTCGGCGCTCTTCCGCTTCCTGTACTACATTCCCGGCGCCCTCGCCGGGGTCGCCAGTGTCCTGGTGTGGCTGTTCATGCTGGACCCGGACGTCAGCCCGGTGTCCTGGCTGCTCAACAGCATGGGCATGCACAGCTTCGCGGCCGTGCTCACCCCCGGCAACCTGCCGCTGATCCTCATGCTGATCGCCTTCTGGACCGGCGCCGGCGGCTGGATGGTCGTGATGTACGGGGCGCTCAACAACATCCCCGACGAGGTACTGGAAGCCGCCCGCATGGACGGCGCGGGGCCCTGGCGCACCGCCTGGCACATCCAGATCCCGATGATCCGGCAGTGGATCGTCTACATGACCATCATGGCGTTCGCGACCGGCACCCAGCTGTTCGTCGAGCCCCAACTGCTCCAGACCGCCAGCCTCGGCCGCGTGAGCCCCACCTGGTCGCCCAACCAGCTGGCCTACGTCTACGCCTTCCAGCAGGGCGACTTCAACGGCGCCGCCGCCATCTCCGTCTTCCTGCTGGTGCTCGGACTCGTGGCCGCCGGACTGCTGGTCGCCCGCTCGAACCTGTTCAGGCTGGATGAGAAATGACGCAATCCACTCTCTCCTCGACGGCGGCGGGCCGGCGCCTTCAGCCCTCCCGGGTCGTCTCCTTCCTGATCGTGGGCTTCCTGCTGGCCCTGCTGCTGGTGTTCTTCGTGCTGCCGGTGATCTGGCTGCTGCTCGCGCCGTCGAAGACGGCCGGAGAGGTGGTGCGGGACAATCCGCTCTCCTTCGGGTCGTTCCAGCAGATCGGTGCCGCCTGGCAGCACCTGTTCGCCTTCCAGGACGGCGCGATGGTCACCTGGCTGCGCAACTCGGCGATCTACTCCGGGGGTTCGCTGATCCTGACCCTCGCCGTCAGCATCCCGGCCGGTTACGCGCTGGCGCTGACGGAGTTCAAGGGGCGCAAGACACTGCTGACCGTCACCCTGGTCACGATGATCATGCCGCAGGCCACGCTGGTACTGCCGATCTTCCTGGAGCTCAACAAGTTCCAGCTGATCGGCACCGTCTGGTCGGTGATCCTGCCCTTCTCCTTCTATCCGTTCGGCGTGTACCTGGTCTACATCTACTTCGGCAGCAGCCTGCCCAGGGACCTGTTGTCGGCCGCGCGCATCGACGGCTGCAACGAATGGCAGCTCTTCACCCGCATCGCGCTGCCGCTGGCCAAGCCGGTGGTCGGCCTCGTCGCGTTCTTCAGCTTCGTGGGGAACTGGAACAACTTCTTCCTGCCGTACCTCGTCCTGCCGAAGAGCGACCAGTTCCCCGTCCAGGTGGGCCTGAACCAACTCCTCACCTCCACCCCGTCGTTCAACCCGGTGGCCGGTGCCGGACTCGACGTCACCATCCCGGAACTGGCCCTGGCGATCGGCGTCGCCATCCTGCCCGTTCTGGTCCTCTTCCTGTTCTCGCAGCGCACGCTGGTGTCCGGGATGCTCGCCGGCGCGACCAAGGAATGAGCGCCGGGCACGGGGCGCCGTCACCCTCCGCCACCTGCAACGCCCTCAGAGCCGCGCGCCCTTCAGCGCCATGTGCAGCAGCAGCCGGTCCTCGCCGTCGTCCAGGTCCAGGCCCGTCAGCTTCTCGACGCGGGAGAGGCGGTAGTAGAGGGTCTGGCGGTGGATGCCCAACTCGGCGGCCGTGCGGGCGGCCTGGCCGGCGCGGTCGAGGTAGACCTCGGCGGTGCGGGCGAGTTCGCGGTGGGCGGGGGAGAGGAGCGGGGCGACCGCCGGGTCGTGGGCGGTGTCCGGGGGCAGCGAGGTCAGCAGGCGGTACGGGCCGATGTGCGCCCACTCGGCCACCGGGCCGAGCCGGGGCTCCGCGAGGGCCGCGCGGGCGGCGGACGCGGCCTCGCGCCAGGTCGTGCCCAGGTCGGCGAGGCCGGGCCGGGGTTCGCCGACGCCGGCCGCCCCCGCTCCCTCCTTCAGCAGGCGGGCCGCCGCCGTGAGCGCGGGTGTGCGCACCTCCGGTGATCTCAGTCGGACGAGCACCGCCAGGCT
The DNA here is from genome assembly GCF_044593495.1 of Streptomyces sp. NPDC051963. Lineage (NCBI taxonomy): Bacteria > Bacillati > Actinomycetota > Actinomycetes > Kitasatosporales > Streptomycetaceae > Streptomyces > Streptomyces sp. NPDC051963. Next base: position 542,707 of record NZ_JBIUCC010000007.1, read on the forward strand.
CTGGCCCGCCGTACCCCACGGCACCGTGCACAACGCCGTCGCGTGCGGGATCGTACGGACGGACGGTGCGTCGTCGGGGTCGGCCGAGGGCCAGGGGGCCACGCAGACCACCGTATGGACGCCGTCCGCGCGCGGGCCCAGTGCCGTGCGCAGCTCGGCCACCGCCATGTCCCCCTGCCAGCCGCGCTCGGCGATCAGCACGGCCCGCAGCTCCCGGCTGAGGTCCGCCCCGTGCTGGGCCTCGTCCGCGAGCAGGGCGCCGATGCGGACGGTCACCTCCATCGCGGCCGTCAGCTGCTGCTCGGTCGGGCCCGGATCGTCGTCCAGCAGCCAGACGTAACCCAGCACGACCCCCCGATGGCGTACCGGCAGGCAGATGCGCCCCCGGTACACCCCGGCCTCCGGAGTCGGCGGGATCCGCACCGGGCCGGTCGCCCGTGTGATGCCGAACCCCTCGAACCAGGTCCGCACGGTCGCCGTAGAGCGCCGGGTCAGGATCGAGCGGGCCCGCACCGGGTCCAGGGCCGACGCGTCGAGCTCGTCCTCGCTGTCGTAGGCACCGAAGGCGATCAGCTCGAAGTCACGGCTCTCCAGGGTCGCGGGCGCGCCGAGGAGTTCGGAGATGTCGTCGACCAGCTCCTGGTAGTCACCCGCTCGGTTAAAAGATGCACCTTCGGCCGTCACCCGGGCATTCTCCCTCATTTCTGCGCCCCTTCATACATCTGTCTGAGATCTGCGGCACGGATGCGTGACAGCTGTCGATGGCCGACGATCGGAGGGATCCTTAGGTTTCACGGTGGTTCTATCTGCTGGTTTGTGGAGGTGCCCCGTGCTGGGTCCCGTGATTCTTGCCGCGTCGCGCAGCGACCGGATGCGCCGTCTGATCTCGGCGGCCCCGGTGACCAAGCAGGTCGTCGACCGCTTCATCCCGGGCGAGACGGTCGACGAGATCGTGCCGATCGTCCAGGAGCTCACGTCCAAGGGTCTCGAGCTGACCATGGACGTCGTCGGCGAGGACATCACCACCCCCGAGCAGGCCGAGGCCGCGCGCGACGCCTACCTGGCGCTGATCGACCGGCTCAGGGAACTGGACCTGGGCACGCGGGCCGAGATGTCCGTCAAGCTCTCCATGTTCGGCCAGGCGCTGGACGGCGGTCATGAGCTGGCCCTGAAGAACGTCCGCCCGGTCGTCGAGGCCGCCGCCGCCATCGGCACGACCGTCACCCTGGACGCCGAGGACCACACCACCCTCGACTCGATGTTCGCCATCCACGACGAGCTGCGGAAGGACTTCCCGCAGACCGGCTGCGTCATCCAGGCCTACCTCTTCCGCACCGAGGCCGACGCCCGCCGCCTCGCCGCGAACGGCAGCCGCGTACGGCTGGTGAAGGGCGCGTACAAGGAGCCCGCGGAAGTCGCTTACCAGCAGAAACACGAGATCGACAAGGCGTACGTCCGGATCCTGAGGACTCTGATGGAGGGCACCGGGTACCCGATGATCGGGTCCCACGACCCGCGCCTGATCTCCGTCGCCCAGGAGCTGGCCCGGCGCGCCGGGCGCAAGCCCGACGAGTACGAGTTCCAGATGCTGTACGGCATCCGCAGCGACGAGCACCTCCGGCTCGCCGCCGAAGGCCACCGCATGCGCGTCTACACCGCCTACGGCACCGACTGGTACGGCTACTTCATGAGGCGGCTCGCGGAGAAGCCGGCGAACCTCCTCTTCTTCGGCCGCTCGATCCTCACCAAGGGCTGAACCACACCGCTCAAGTCAAGGAGTTACGGAACCCATGGACGCTGTGACCCAGGTCCCCACCCCCGTCAATGAGCCGGTGCACGGCTACGCCCCCGGCTCGCCCGAGCGCGCCCGGCTGGAGGCCAGGCTGAAGGAGCTGGCCGAGAACCCCGTCGACCTGCCGATGACGATCGGCGGCGAGAAGCGGCTGGGCGGCGGCGAGGCCTTCCAGGTCGTGCAGCCGCACAACCACAAGGCCGTGCTCGGTACCTACCGCAACGCGACGCAGGCGGACGCCCAGGACGCGATCGACGCGGCCCTCGCCGCCGCCCCGGCCTGGCGTGCGATGTCCTTCGACGACCGTGCCGCGATCATCCTGCGCGCCGCCGAGCTGCTGTCCGGCCCGTGGCGCGAGACGCTGGCCGCCTCCACCATGCTCGGCCAGTCCAAGACCGCCCAGCAGGCCGAGATCGACACGCCCTGCGAGCTGATCGACTTCTGGCGCTTCAACGTCGCCTACGCCCGCCAGATCCTGGCCGAGCAGCCGGTGGCCAACTCCACGGGCGTCTGGAACCGGCTGGACCACCGCCCGCTGGAGGGCTTCGTCTACGCGATCACGCCGTTCAACTTCACGGCGATCGCCGGCAACCTGCCCACCGCGCCCGCGCTGATGGGCAACGTCGTCGTCTGGAAGCCGTCCCCGACGCAGACCCACGCCGCCGTGCTGCTGATGCAGCTGCTGGAGGAGGCCGGTCTGCCCAAGGGCGTCATCAACCTCGTCACCGGTGACGGCATCGAGGTCTCCAAGGTCGCTCTCGAGCACCGCGACCTCGCGGGCATCCACTTCACCGGCTCCACCAAGACCTTCCAGTACCTGTGGAAGACGGTCGGCGCCAACATCGAGAAGTACCGCTCCTACCCGCGCCTGGTCGGAGAGACCGGCGGCAAGGACTTCGTGGTCGCCCACCCGAGCGCCGACCCCGCGATCCTCAAGACCGCCCTGACCCGCGGTGCCTTCGAGTACCAGGGCCAGAAGTGCTCCGCGACCTCCCGGGCGTACATCCCGGCGTCGATCTGGAACTCCGGCTTCAAGGAGGAGTTCGCGGCGGAGGTCGACTACATCACCATGGGCGATGTCACCGACCTCTCCAACTTCATCGGCGCGGTGATCGACGAGCGCGCCTTCGCCAAGAACAAGGCCGCGATCGAGCGGGCGAAGCAGGACCCGACCTGCACGATCGTCGCGGGCGGCTCCTACGACGACTCGGTCGGCTACTTCGTGCGCCCGACGGTCGTCGAGTGCACGGACCCGGCCAACGAGGTCTTCACCACCGAGTACTTCGGCCCGTTCCTCGCCGTGCACGTCTACGAGGACGACCGGTACGACGAGATGCTGACCCAGATGGAGTCGGTGTCCGACTACGCCCTCACCGGCTCGGTCGTCTCGGGCGACCGCGCGGCCGCCGCGTACACGATGGACAAGCTCCGCTACGCGGCCGGCAACTTCTACATCAACGACAAGTCGACCGGCGCCGTCGTCGGCCAGCAGCCCTTCGGCGGCGGCCGTGCCTCCGGCACCAACGACAAGGCGGGGGCCCCGCAGAACCTGATGCGCTGGACGCTGACCCGCGCCATCAAGGAGACGCTCGTCCCGCCGACCGACTACCCGTACCCGCACATGGGCTGACCGCCCCGCCGAAAACTCCGCCCCCGTTCCGGATCCCCCCTCCGGAGCGGGGGCGGTTTCCATGGGCGGGCGGGGCACACTTGACTGCCATGGAGACCGTCACGACGGACGACGGCGTACGGCTGTGGGCGAGCCGGTCGGGCCGGGGCGAGCCGCTGGTGCTGTGCCACGGTGGGCCCGGGCTGTGGGACATGTTCGAGGACGTGGCCGAGACCCTCACCGACACGGCCGGCGTCGTGCGCTGGGACCAGCGCGGCTGCGGGCGCTCGGAGCGATGCGCGGGACCCTGGACGACCGACCGTTTCGTGGCCGATCTGGACGCCGTACGACGGCACTTCGGGCTGGAGCGGACGGCGCTGCTCGGCCACTCCTGGGGTGCGCAGCTGGCGTTGAGCTATGCGCTGGCCCACCCGGAGCGGGTCAGTGCGCTCGTGTACGTCTCCGGTACGGGCATCGGCCCCGACTCCGACTGGCACGCCGCCTACGAGGAGAACCTCCTGGCCCGGCTGGCCGAACGGCCCGAACGACTCGACCGCTGGCGGGAGTTGCCCGCGGGAGACCGGGAACGCGCGGTGCTCCAGTGGTCCGTCGAGTTCGAGGACCGCGAGCGTGCGCCGGAGCACGCCGGGCGGATGGCCGACCCCTGGTTCGGGATCAACGCCGAGTGCAACAAGGCCCTCAACGGCGAGCGCAAGCGGACCTGGGGCACTCCGGAGCTGTACGCCGCCTGCCGGGCCCTGGAGCTGCCCGTGCTCATCGTGGACGGCAAGCGCGACATCCGCCCGCGCTCGGCCGTCGACTCCCTGCAGCGTGCCCTGCCCGACGTCCGCCGAGTGATCCTGCCGGACGCCGGCCATCTGCCGTGGGTGGAGGATCCGCAGGGCTTCGCGGAGGCGGTGGCGACGGCGGTTCGCTGAACTCCCTGCCTACTGCGGTGAAAGCCCAGGTCAGCGCAGGGTGACCCGATCCGCCGTCTCAGATAGTAGGAAGTCCGAGTAATTGTGGAGACAGAAGCGCCGTCCTCCCTTAACTTTGTAGGAGCCGAACGTCTCGCTCGATCAAGCGAATGGCGGACGTGAGCCGGGCCCCGTGCAGGCAACCCCTGTGGCCATGGCTCCCCGCCCCACCCGGCGTCTCGTAACCCTTTCCGCACTCCCGGATGTACGAAGGAGTCGATTTCTCATGGCCGAGACGACCGTCCGCCGCCGAGTCCGCCACGTGTCCCGCACGAGCGAGTCCGACCGCAAAAACGCCGCCGCAGCCCTCCAGCGCGCCCTCGACCGCCGGGACAACGGCGGCGAGACGGGCCACTGAACGCTTCGCTTTGAGTGCCGCGATGGGCCGGTCTTTCGTCTGCGGGTCCGTCGTGGCTGGTCGCGCAGTTCCCCGCGCCCCTTACGGGGCGCTGTACCACCCCGCATAGCCGGGAGCCGCGCCCGTTCGAGGTGCGGTGCGGTGCCTACGCTCCGCGCCGCACCTCGAAGTGGTCGATGCGCTCCCCGCTCTGCGCCAGCGCCGACACCTTCAGTCGTGGCGTCGCGCCGCTCTCCGCCTCCACCGAGAGGAAGGAGAAGCCCCGGTAGCGCACCCGCGACCACTGGACCGTCTCCGTCTTCGCGAGCCGTGACCTGGTCCACTGGAAGGTCACGACCGACTCGCTGTCGCGGACGTGCCCCTCGTAGCTCTCCTCGGCGCCCACCGGAAAGCCGTACAGATCCTTGCCGCCGCCGCCCGCGGTGACGTACACGATCCCGTCCCGCGTCGGATCCGTCGACTCACCGATCGGCACCCGCTTGCCGACCTCGCCGTTCTTGATGGCGTCCGTCCGCTCGTACACATGGTTGTGCCCGTTGATCACCAGGTCCACCTGGTGCTCGGCGAACAGCGGCAGCCACTCGGCGCGCACTCCGCCGTCGGAGGCGTGGGACGAGGTGGAGTACGCGCAGTGATGGAAGAAGACGACGATGAAGTCGACCGTCCGGTCCGACCGCAGCTCACGCAACTTCTTCTCCAGCCACTTCGTCTGCTTGCCGTCCGTGTGACCGAGGTTGGCCGGGATCTCGTACGACACGTCGTTCGCGTCCAGCGCCACCACAGCGACGTTGCCGTAGGTGAACGCGTACACGCCCGGTGCCGTGCGCGGGTCGAAGCCGTTGTCCGGGAGGGAGAAGCGGGCCGACTGGCCGCCGTAGCCGTCCGGCGAGTACCACGCCTCCATGTCGTGGTTGCCGGTGGTCACCATCCACGGCACCGACTTGGCCACCGTCTCCGTCTGCTTGAGGAACACGTCCCACTGCCCGGGGTCGAAGGAGTCCGACTCCTCGCCCCGGCCGTTGGTGTCGGCGTAGCAGATGTCGCCGGCGTGGAGGTGGAAGGCCGGTTTCTGGCGGAGCAGCACATGGTCGTTGGCGGCCGCGTCCTTGCCCACGCCCTGGTCGCCGAAGGCGGTGAAGACGAACGTCTCCGGGGCGGCCGGCGCCGTACGGAAGGAGCCGATGGTCGAGCGGCGGTCCGGGGAGGCCGGGTCGAAGCCGTCGTGGCCGACGCCGTAGTAGTACGTCGTGCCGGGGCGCAGGCCGTCCAGGGCCGCGTGCACGTAGTACTGCTCGAACGCCGGGCGCACGCCCTGGAGTTCAGGGGTGTGCAGATCGCGCACCTCGGCGTCGATCTTCCGGCTCAGCTCCTCGGGCCGGGTGCCGATCCGGACGTACGGCTTCCTCACCGCGGCCGGCACCTGCCAGGAGATCCGCATCTGGGTCTTCGGGTCGGCGCCGAAGGCGAGATGGCGGCCGAAGGGGGTGACGACGGAGCCGGGCACCTTCGTGGTGGCGGAAGCGGACGGCTTCGCGGTGGTCGTCCCCGATCCCGATCCCGAACATCCGGTGAGCAGTCCGCCCGCCACCGCGCCCGCCGTCACCAGCGTGCGGCGACGGGACAGCTTGGTGCGCAGGTACTCGTGCTGCTCGGCCATGCTCATCCGCCGCGCGAGCTGCTGCGGGATACCGAAGTCGGGAAGGTCCATGGTGGTGAACTTCCCAGCGAAGCCCAACGCCCGCCATACGTACGGGTGAACGGAAACCGACACCGTGGTGTTGCCGTCGGCCGGGTGTCCGCATCCCGGACGTCGTGTGTCATCCCATGGGACGAGAGGTAGGGTGCCGATATGTCTCGCAGCATCAATCTCGCAGTGATTCCCGGTGACGGCATCGGCCAGGAAGTCGTGGTCGAAGGCCTGAAGGTCCTCTCCGCCGTCCTTCCGCAGGATGTGAAGCTGGAGACGAAGGAGTACGACTTCGGCGCCCAGCGCTACCACGCCACGGGTGAGACCCTCACCGACGCCGACCTCGACGCCCTTCAGAAGCACGACGCCATCCTGCTCGGCGCCATCGGCGACCCGTCGGTCCCGTCCGGTGTCCTGGAGCGCGGCTTCCTGCTCAAGCTCCGCTTCGCCTTCGACCACCACGTCAACCTGCGTCCGTCGAAGCTCCTCCCGGGTGTGGCCACCCCGCTCGCCGGTGAGCCGCAGATCGACTTCGTCGTGGTCCGCGAGGGCACCGAAGGCCCGTACACGGGCAACGGCGGCACCATCCGCAAGGGCACCGAGCACGAGGTCGCCACCGAGGTCTCCGTGAACACGGCCTTCGGTGTGGAGCGTGTGGTGCGTGACGCGTTCGCCCGCGCCCAGGCCCGTCCGCGCAGGAAGCTCGCACTGATCCACAAGAACAACGTGCTGACCTTCGCGGGTCACCTGTGGACGAACGTCTTCAACAAGGTGGCCGAGGAGTTCCCCGAGGTCACCACCGAGTACATGCACGTGGACGCGGCGACCATCTACCTGGTCACGCAGCCCGAGCGGTTCGACGTGATCGTCACCGACAACCTCTTCGGTGACATCATCACCGACCTCGCCGCGGCCGTCTCCGGCGGCATCGGCGTAGCCGCGAGCGGGAACATCAACCCGAGCGGTGACTTCCCGTCCATGTTCGAGCCCGTGCACGGCTCGGCCCCGGACATCGCCGGCCAGGGCAAGGCAGATCCCACCGCCACGGTCCTGTCCGTCGCCCTGCTCCTGCGTCACCTCGGCTACGAGGCCGAAGCCGCCCGTATCGACGAGGCGGTCTCCGTCGACCTCGCCGAGCGCACCGGCAAGCCCGCCCGCAGCACCGCCGAGATCGGCGACGCGCTGGCCGTACGAGTAGCCGGCTGACCCGCCGCGCCACCCCAAGCCGCCGGGTCTCGAATACCCGGCGGCTTTTCTATGTTCCCGCCGGGTGCCACCATCATCCCCTGGGTCGCATTCACGCCGATTTCTTCCACGGCCCGCGCTTGCGATAATCGAACGCGGAGCCGCGGTTTGAGGGAATGCTCGGACGTCCTAGCACTGGCCACTGGCAGTACTGGCGTGAGCGCGGCCCGTCACATACAAACCGGTGAAGGACAACTCATGACGACGCCCACGATCGAGCTCAAGCCCTCGGCCTCGCCACTCTCCGCAGCGGAGCGCGAGGCGATCCTGGTCAACCCCGGGTTCGGCCGCCACTTCACGGACCACATGGTGGTCATCAAGTGGACGGAGGGCCGCGGCTGGCACGACGGCCAGCTCGTCCCGTACGCGCCGATCTCCCTCGACCCGGCCACCATGGTCCTGCACTACGCGCAGGAGATCTTCGAGGGCCTGAAGGCCTACCGCCAGCCCGACGGATCCGTCGCCACCTTCCGCCCGGACAAGAACGCCAAGCGCTTCCAGGCGTCCGCCCGCCGACTCGGCATGCCGGAGCTGCCGGTCGAGACCTTCATCGAGGCGTGCGACGCGCTGGTGAAGCAGGACCAGGCGTGGGTGCCGGCGCACGGTGGCGAGGAGTCCCTCTATCTGCGGCCGTTCATGATCGCCACCGAGGTCGGCCTGGGTGTGAAGCCGGCCGGCGAGTACCTCTTCCTGGTCATCGCCTCGCCCGCGGGCGCCTACTTCCCGGGCGGCGTCAAGCCGGTCTCCATCTGGCTCTCCGAGGACCGCGTCCGCGCCGTCCCCGGTGGCATGGGCGACGCCAAGACGGGCGGCAACTACGCGGCCTCCCTGCTCGCCCAGGCCGAGGCCGCCGCCAAGGGCTGTGACCAGGTCTGCTACCTCGACGCGGTCGAGCACAAGTGGATCGAGGAACTCGGCGGCATGAACCTGTACTTCGTGTACGGCGACAAGATCGTCACCCCCGCACTCACCGGCTCCATCCTCGAGGGCGTCACCCGCGACTCCCTGCTCACCGTCGCCCGTGACCTCGGCTACACCTCCGAGGAGGGCCGCGTCTCCATCGACCAGTGGCAGCGCGACGCCGAGAACGGCACCCTCACCGAGGTCTTCGCCTGCGGTACGGCGGCCGTGATCACCCCGGTCGGCACCGTCAAGCGCGAGGGCGTCGAGTGGCAGCAGTCGGGCGGCGAGCCGGGCGAGGTCACGCTGAAGCTGCGTCGGGCCCTGCTGGACGTCCAGCGGGGCACTGCCGTGGACCAGCACGGGTGGATGCACCGCCTGGGGTAGCGCACGCGGCGTTGGCGCGGGCCTCGCTGGGGGCTGCCGCCCCCAGACCCCCGCTTCGGCCTGAACGGCCTCGTCCTCAAACGCCGGACGGGCTGTTTTCACCTGCCGGCGCTGTGGAGTCGGCCTCGGTTTCCATTGACACGGAGCCCGGGGCCGACAGCACGTACGCCGCACCTCCTACCAGCCCCGACAGCAGGAAGCTGCAGTCGACCCCGCCGGTCAGCGCCAGCAGCGGGCCCTCGTACGACGGCAGGGACAGCGCCAGCAGACCGGCCAGCGCGCCTGCCGCCCAGGACACGGTCGCCGGGACGTTCCAGCCCGACCGGTACCAGTAAATGCCGCCCCGCGCACGGCGGTTGAAGACCTGGAGGGACTCCGGGTCGTAGGTGCCGCCGCAGCGGACGTATCCGATGAGGGTGATGACCGCCCAGGGTGTGCCGATCGCCGTCAGCAGCAGGACGAAGGACGTCATCGCCGACTGGGCGTCCCAGGCGTAGTGCCCGACGAACACGCAGACCGTGGCGACGACCGCCATCGCGCAGGTCGCCCGTGCGCGGGAGGTGCGCGGCAGGATCGCGTCCAGGTCGAGGCCCATGGAGTAGAGCATCAGGCCCGCGTTGCCGACCGACCCCGCGGAGGCGGCCAGTAGCAGGGGGACCAGGTACCAGGCGGGGGAGGCGTCGACGAGCGGGCCCGCGTAGTCGAGGGCGGCGCGGGCGGCGTAGGCCGTGAAGGTGCCGAAGAGCTGGGGGATCAGCAGGCCCGCCATGAGGCCCAGCCAGGTCGCGTGCAGGACCCGGCGCGAGGTGTGGCGGGCCGGGGAGATGTAGCGGGTGTAGTCGCCGAGGAGGGTGATGAAGGCGACCGGCCCGGACAGGCCCGCCGCCACCGTCGCCAGCAGCCACGTCGGCCAGAATCCGCCCAGCAGATAGCCGCCCGTCTCCGGGAGGGCGCCCGTCGTGAAGTGAGGGGCGTAGGCGAGCACACCGAGCGCCAGCAGGGCCGTCATGCCGATCGCGAGGACGCGGGACATGGCGAGGAGCACGCGGTAGCCGTAGACCGCGCCGGCCACCGTCGCCGCGGCCAGCAGCCCGTACACGGCGCCGTACGACAGTCCGCTCGCCGGCAGCCCGAACAGCCGGCCCAGGACGCCGACCGTCACATCGCCGCCGATCCAGACGGTCAGCGTGGTGTAGCCGAGGGCGAGAAGGAGGCCGACGACCGAGCCGACCAGGCGGCCGCGCACGCCGAACTGGGCGCCGGAGGAGGTGGAGAGGTTCGTGCCGGTGCGCAGGGAGACCAGCGCCAGCGGGGCCGTGAACAGCGTGCCGAGCACCGTGCCCGCGACGATCGAGCTCACCGACGCCCACCAGCCGAGGCCGAAGGACGGCGGTAGCCAGCCGAAGACGATCACGCCGAGGCAGAGATTCGAGCCGAGCAGGATCGAGACGAGGTCACGGGGGGAACTGGTGCGTTCCTCGTCCGGGACGGTGTCGACTCCGCGCTGTTCCATCGGCATGGCTCGTCTCCTCCAGGGTGCTCAGCTTTTAGAACGGCACTCAATGTCTGTCACTGGAACGAGAACGTCAAGGCTTCCGTTCATGGTCGGACATGTTTAGAGTGGTGCTCTAGACGAAGGGAACGACATGCGGCTGACCCCCACCGAACGCGACCGGCTGCTGCTCTTCGGGGCCGCCGAGCTGGCCCGGGCACGGCGCGCCCGAGGCCTCCGGCTCAATGTGCCGGAGGCCACCGCACTCATCGCGGACACCGTCTGCGAGGCGGCCCGGGACGGCGTCCGGCTCGCCGAGGCCATCGAGCGCGCCCGGTCGGTGCTGGGTCCGGACGACGTGCTGCCGGGCGTCGCCGACGTGGTCACCGAGGTGCATGTCGAGGCCGTCTTCGACGACGGTTCGCGGCTCGCGGTGGTCTCGGATCCCCTCGGAGGCGGTCTGGGGGAGGACGCCCCCGGTGCGCTGCTGCCGGGGCCCGAGCACGCCGGGATCGAGGCCGTCGTACGGCTGAGGGTCACCAACACCGCCACCGTGCCGGTCTCCGTGACGTCCCACTTCCACTTCTTCGAGGCCAACCCGCGCCTCGACTTCGTACGCAGACAGGCCTACGGGATGCGGCTCGCCGTGCCAGCCGGGTCGTCGGTGCGGTTCGGGCCGGGGGAGAGCGTCGAGGTCGGGCTGGTGCCCATCGGGGGTGACCGGATCGCCATCGGGTTCGCGGGCCTCGTCGACGGGGCACTGGACGCGCCGGGGGCGCGGGAAGAGGCCCTGCGCAGGGCAGCTGCCTGCGGATATCTGGGAGCTGAGCTGTGAATCCGTACGAGTACGCCGCCACGCACGGCCCCCGCGCCGGCGACCGCATCCGTCTCGGCGACTCCGGACTGACCGTCCGTGTCGAGTCCGACGCGCAGAAGTACGGCGACGAGTTCCTCGCCGGGTTCGGCAAGACCGCGCGCGACGGGCTGCACCTCAAGGCCGCCGCCGTGCGCGACACCTGTGACGTGGTCATCAGCAACGTGGTGGTGATCGACGCCGTGCAGGGGATCCGGAAGGTCTCCATCGGCATCCGGGAGGGGCGCATCTGCTCCATCGGGCGGGCCGGGAACCCCGACACCCTCGACGGAGTCGACGTCGTCGTCGGCACCGGTACGTCCATCGTGTCCGGCGAGGGGCTCATCGCCACCGCCGGCGCGGTCGACACGCACGTCCATCTGCTGTCGCCGCGGATCATGGAGGCGTCGCTGGCGTCCGGCGTGACGACGGTCATCGGGCAGGAGTTCGGACCGGTGTGGGGGGTCGGGGTCAACTCGCCCTGGGCGCTGAAGCACGCCTTCAACGCCTTCGACGCCTGGCCGGTCAACATCGGTTTCCTGGGCCGGGGTTCGTCGTCGCACGAGGCGCCCTTGGTGGAGGCCCTGGCCGAAGGCGGCGCCTGTGGTTTCAAGGTGCACGAGGACATGGGCGCCCATACGCGCGCCCTGGACACGGCGCTCCGGGTCGCCGAAGAGCAGGACGTCCAACTCGCCCTGCACAGCGACGGGTTGAACGAGTGCCTGTCGGTGGAGGACACCCTGCGCGTCCTCGAAGGCCGCACCATCCACGCCTTCCACATCGAGGGCTGCGGCGGCGGACACGTGCCGAACGTGCTGAAAATGGCGGGCGTTGCGAACGTCATCGGCTCCTCCACCAACCCCACCCTCCCCTTCGGCCGGGACGCGGTCGCCGAGCACTACGGCATGATCGTCTCCGTCCACGACCTGAAGACCGACCTGCCGGGCGACGCGGCGATGGCCCGCGACCGCATCCGCGCCGGGACCATGGGCGCCGAGGACGTGCTGCACGATCTGGGCGCGATCGGCATCACCTCGTCGGACGCACAGGGCATGGGCCGCGCGGGCGAGACCGTCCGCCGTACGTTCGCGATGGCCGGGAAGATGAAGGCCGAGTTCGGCGCCCCGGACGACGGCCACGACAACGAACGCGTCCTGCGCTACATGGCCAAGCTGACCATCAACCCGGCCATCGCCCACGGTCTATCCCACGAGGTCGGGTCGATCGAGGCCGGCAAGCTCGCCGACATCGTGCTGTGGCGGCCGGAGTACTTCGGGGCCAAGCCGCAGCTCGTGCTGAAGGCGGGCTTCCCGGCGTACGGCGTGGTCGGCGACCCCAACGCGGCCACCGACACCTGCGAACCCCTCGTCCTCGGACCGCAGTTCGGGGCCTACGGTGCGACCCCCGCCGACCTCTCGGTGGCCTTCGTCGCGCGGGCCGCCCTCGATCAGGGCGACGACTCGATGCCGACGCGCCGCCGCCGGGTCGCCGTGCGCGGCACACGCGGAATCGGGCCCGCCGACCTGCGCCTCAACTCCCGTACCGGAACCGTCGACGTCGACCAGCGCACCGGCCTGGTCACCCTCGACGGCGACCCGGTCCGCTCCGAGCCGGCCGAGTCCGTCTCCCTCAACCGCCTGTACTTCCTTTGAGGATCAACGATGTCTGCTGCCGCCGACGGCTTCCGAATGCCCGCCGAATGGGCCCCGCACGAGCGCACCTGGATGGCGTGGCCGGGCCCCAACCCGACCTTCGAGGACCCGGACGACCTCGCCGAGGCCCGTCTGGCCTGGGCGTCGGTCGCGCGCACGATCCGCCGATTCGAACCGGTGACGGTGGTGTGCGGCCCGGGACAGGCCGACCGGTCCCTGCTCGGCGACGGCATCGAGATCGTCGAACGCGAACTCGACGACGCCTGGATGCGGGACATCGGCCCGACCTTCCTGACCAACGGGCGTGAACTCGCCGCCGTCGACTGGACGTTCAACGGCTGGGGCGCCCAGGACTGGGCCCGCTGGGAGCACGACGCGAAGATCGCCGCGCAGGTGGCGGACCTGGCGGGTTCGGTGGCGACGTACGCCTCGAAGCTGGTCAACGAGGGCGGTGCGATCCATGTCGACGGCGAGGGCACGGTCCTGCTGACGGAGACGGTCCAGCTCGGTCCCGAGCGCAATCCGGGCTGGACGAAGGGACAGGTCGAGGCCGAGATCCACGCCCGGCTCGGCACCCGCAAGGCGATCTGGCTGCCCCGCGGACTCACCGGCGACTATCCCCCGTACGGCTTCGGCACCCTCGGCCATGTCGACATCGTCGCCGCGTTCGCCCGCCCGGGCGTCGTGGTCGCACACTCCCAGCCGGACCCGGCGCACCCCGACCACGAGGTCACGAAGGAGGTCATCGGCCTCCTGAAGGCGCAGACGGACGCGTGCGGCCGGCGCCTGGAGGTCGTCGAGATCCCCGCGCCGACCGTCCTGGAGGCCGACGGCCACTGGGCCGACTACTCCTACATCAACCACTACCTCTGCAACGGCGGCGTCGTCCTGTGCGCCTTCGACGACCCGCGCGACGAGATCGCGGCCGGGATCTTCCGCCGGTTGTTCCCGGAGCGGACGGTGACGCTCGTGGACGCCCGTACGATCTTTGCCGGTGGCGGTGGCATCCACTGCATCACCCAGCAGCAGCCCAGAATCTAGGAGTCGTGGATGGCCGGCGTCCGGAAGAACGCGCCCCCGCGCGAAGACGTCCTCGTCGCCGCCATGCAGATGATCGCCGAACGCGGTCTGGAGAAGCTCACCATGGCGGCGCTCGGCCGCGAGGTCGGGATGAGCAGCGGCCATCTCCTCTACTACTTCCACTCCAAGGACGAACTGCTGCTCCAGACCCTGGAGTGGAGCGAGGGCAGGCTGGGCGCCGAGCGCGGCCGGCTGCTGACCCGGTCCGCGCCCGCCCGTGAACGCCTCGACGCATACGTCGACCTGTACGTCCCCGACGGGCACCGCGATCCGCACTGGACCCTCTGGCTGGAGGTCTGGAACCGCTCGCAGAACGCCGCCGACGACGCCCGCGACCGCCAGGCCGCGATCGAGGGCGCCTGGCACCGCGACCTGGTGGCCCTGCTGGCGGAGGGGGTGTCGAGGGGAGAGTTCCGCCGGGTCGACCCGGACCGTTTCGCGGCCCGTCTGCGTGCCCTGCTCGACGGCTTCTCCATCCATGTGGCGATCGGGCTGCGCGGCACGGACCGAGCGCAGATTCTCGGCCACGTACGGGAGTTCCTGGACGAGAGCCTCCTCGCGGACGCCTGACCTCGCGCCCTGGTTGTACGCAATAAGGGCGATTGACCCTGTAGCGCGTGGTGCGTTTGCCTCGACTGGAGCCCTCGGCGCGGGGCCGGGGGAGAAGCGTCCACGGGGATCTCAGGGGGAATTCGTGCAATTCATGCTCAGAACCGTGCGCGGCGCGTCGGTGGTCGTACTCGCGGGAGCGCTGGTCGCGCTGTCGGCGACCTCCGCGGCACCGGCGCCGAAGCCGCAGACCGAGCGGGTGACGCTGTCCTCGACCGGGGAGCAGCTCCAGAAGGGGGCGAGCGGTAACGCACTCAGCTCCGACGGACGTTATCTCGCGTTCGTCTCGGACGACTCCGAAGTGGTGCCGGGCGACACCAACGGCACGACCGACGTGTTCGTCCGGGATCTGCGCAAGGGAACCGTCGAGCGGGTCAACGTGGCCTCGGACGGGACGCAGGCGGAAGGCGGGGCCTACGGCACCCACCGGGCGGAGATCAGCGGCGACGGCCGGTACGTCGCCTTCGTCTCCTCGGCGAAGAACCTCGTGGAGTGGCCCTCCCCGCCCAACCCGTACGCGGACGACGTCTATGTGCACGACCGTCGCACCGGCCGCACGGAACGGATCAGCGTCGCCGCCGACGGCGGGTCCGGCTGGACCTCCGACAGCTTCGACATGTCCCGCGACGGCCGGTACATCGCCTTCGCCGCGTCGTCGCAGCGGATGGAGGCAGACGCCGTCGGCCAGACCCTCGGATATGTCGTCGACCGCCGCACCGGCACCACCAAGCGGATCAGCGACCACATCCCCGCGGAGTGGTACGTCTCGTCCCTCACCCTGAGCGGCGACGGCAGCCACCTGGCCTATACGCAGCGGCACCCGCGCGGCGGGCGCGGCGAGCTGTGGCTCGCCGATCTGCGCACCGGTGCACAGGAACTGGTGAACGCCGCGTCCGACGGCACACCCACCAACGGGTCACCGGCGGGCGCGAGGCTCTCCGAGGACGGCTCTCTCGTCGCGTTCTCGTCCTTCGACGACGGTGTGGTCCCCGAGGCGCCGACGTACACATGGGAGCTCTACCTGAAGGACATGCGCACAGGGAAGACCCGGTGGATCACGCACGAGGGCCAGGGCGGGCTCGGCGGCGGCCTCCTCAGCCCCGACGGCCGTCTGCTGGCGTACATGACCGAGACCAAGTCGGGCGATGAGGTCGTCGCGGAGAACGTCCATGTCCGGGACCTGAGGACCGGCCGGACCGAACTCGTCAGCCGTACGCTCGCGGGCGGACCGCTGGCCACGGGCTATGCGGCGCCGATCGACTTCAGCAGGAGCGGCCGCCTGCTCTCCCTGTACTCGACGTCGTCCGAACTCGTCCCCGGCGACACCAACGGCACCGGCGACGGCTTCCTGCACCACCTGCGGTGATCAGCGCAGTGCTCGCATCCTGAGACGGACCGTGAGCACGGGGGCAAGCTGTGCCACACTTCCCCCGTGCTCTCGTTCGCCATGATTATTGGCAGCAGGCGCGCCGGTCCGCAGTGACCGCCACGTACGACCAGGTACGGGCGGACACCGTCGTCCTCGACCCGCGCGCAGACCTCTCGCACCCGCGAGAGGTTTTTCGCATTTCTGGCCCACCTCTAGCCGGGAGCGCAGCGCGAGGGATCATTGGGGGACGGTGGAGCCGGTCATTCCGGTAAAGACCGAGATCCATTTCATCAGGAGCCTATCGACCATGACGGAAACCAGCGAGCTCGACGACTCGTTCCACGTCTTCGACACCACCCTGCGCGACGGCGCGCAGCGGGAGGGCATCAACCTCACCGTCGCGGACAAGCTGGCCATCGCACGGCACCTGGACGACTTCGGCGTGGGCTTCATCGAAGGCGGCTGGCCCGGGGCCAACCCGCGGGACACGGAGTTCTTCGCGCGGGCACAGGCGGAGATCGCCTTCAAGCACGCCCAGTTGGTCGCCTTCGGCGCCACCCGCCGCGCCGGCGCCAAGGCGAGCGAGGACCCCCAGGTCAGGGCGCTGCTGGAGTCCGGCGCCCCGGTGATCACCCTGGTCGCCAAGTCCCACGACCGGCATGTCGAACTCGCGCTGCGCACCACGCTCGACGAGAACCTCGAGATGGTCCGCGACACGGTGTCCTTCCTCAAGGGCCGGGGCCGCCGCGTCTTCGTCGACTGCGAGCACTTCTTCGACGGCTACCGCGCCAACCCCGAGTACGCCAAGGCCGTCGTCCGTACGGCGTCGGAGGCCGGCGCCGACGTCGTGATCCTCTGCGACACCAACGGCGGCATGCTCCCGGCGCAGGTCCAGGCGGTCGTGCACACCGTGCTCGACGACACCTGCGCCCGGCTCGGCATCCACGCCCAGGACGACACCGGCTGCGCGGTCGCCAACACCCTCGCCGCCGTGGACGCGGGCGCGACCCACGTCCAGTGCACGGCGAACGGCTACGGCGAGCGCGTCGGCAACGCCAACCTCTTCCCGGTCGTCGCGGCCCTGGAGCTCAAGTACGGCAAGAAGGTCCTCCCCGACGGCCACCTGCGCGAGATGACCCGGATCTCGCACGCGATCGCCGAGGTCGTGAACCTGACCCCGTCCACGCACCAGCCCTACGTCGGTGTCTCCGCCTTCGCGCACAAGGCCGGACTGCACGCCTCCGCGATCAAGGTCGACCCCGACCTGTACCAGCACATCGACCCCGAGCAGGTCGGCAACACCATGCGGATGCTGGTCTCCGACATGGCGGGCCGCGCCTCCATCGAGCTCAAGGGCAAGGAGCTCGGCGTCGACCTCGGCGGCGACCGTGAGCTGGTCGGCCGGGTCGTCGAGCGGGTGAAGGAACGCGAGCTCAAGGGCTACACGTACGAGGCGGCCGACGCGTCCTTCGAGCTGCTGCTGCGCGCCGAGGTCGAGGGCAGGCCGCTGAAGTACTTCGAGGTCGAGTCCTGGCGCGCGATCGTCGAGGACCGCCCCGACGGCACCCACGCCAACGAGGCCACGGTCAAGCTGTGGGCCAAGAGCGAGCGCATCGTCGCCACGGCCGAGGGCAACGGCCCGGTCAACGCCCTGGACCGCGCCCTGCGCGTGGCGCTGGAGAAGATCTACCCGCAGCTCGCCAAGCTCGACCTCGTCGACTACAAGGTCCGCATCCTCGAGGGCAAGCACGGCACCCAGTCCACGACCCGGGTCCTCATCGCCACCTCCGACGGCGAGGGCGAGTGGTCGACGGTGGGCGTCGCCGAGAACGTCATCGCGGCGTCCTGGCAGGCGCTGGAGGACGCGTACACCTACGGGCTGCTGCGGGCGGGCGTGGAGCCCGCGGAGTAGGCACCCGCAGCAGACCGTGGTCACGCGCCCGCAGCAAGACCGTGGTCGCGCCGCCCGCTACAGGGCCGTGTCGCGCTGCCTCGGCATCTGGTCGGCGCCCCGGTCGCGGCCGGGCGTCCGGTCGAGCCGGAAGAGTCCGGCGCCGCCCGGCCGCTGGCCGGGGGAGTGCGTCGTGGAGCGGGTCAGCTCCTCGACGCCGTCCGCCAGGTAGCCGATCCAGGCGGTGCTCTCCTCCTCCATGATCCGCTGGGTGTCCATCCGCAGCCGCTCGATGATCCCCAGCAGCGCGGCCTGGTCCTTGTCGCTGGGGGCGTCGGTGGTCCTCAAGTAGGCCTGTGCCCAGTCGGACTGGGCCTTCTTGAGGACCTGCTGCAACGAGACCTCGGTGCGGATGTAGCGGGTCCAGGAGGCGGAGAAGCCGAAGATCCGGTCGAACAGGACACAGCCCGCCCCGCCGGCCAGGAACACGAAGCCCCATTCCGGCTGGATGCTCTGCGGGGCGGCCGAGTGCACCAGCGGGGTGAGGGTGCCGACGATGCCGAGCAGCGCGGCCAGCGCCCGCAGCGCCCGCGACCAGAGGGACGGACCCCGACGCTTGGCCAGATACCAGCCGATGGCGTCCGTCACCTCACGCTCGGCGTGCCGGAACAGCTCCCACAGCAGCTCGGCCCGGGTACGTGACCGGTCCAGCTCGCTCAGTTCGGTCACCGTCATGTCGGCGGCCCTGCGTCTGCGGAGCATCCCCCTGCCCTTCTGCTGCGACTGGCGCGCCGTCCTCGGCGGCCAGGGCATCGTAACGGCCCTACGTCAGCCTCCACTTCTGATTGCCGGCTCCGGTGCACGACCAGATCTGCGCCCGCGCCCCGTTCGCCGATGAATTGTCCGTGACGTCCAGGCACTTGTTCGAGGCCTGGTTGACCACGTCACCGGTCGAGGCGTTGTACGACCATGACTGCGCACCGCTGCCGTTGCAGTCGTAGAGCTGGAGCTTGGCGCCGTCGGCGATGGATGCGCCCGTCACGTCCAGGCACTTGCCCAGCGCCCGGACCGAACCGTCCGAGCCGACCGTCCACTGCTGTGCCGTCGACCCGTTGCAGTCGTACAGCTGCACGGCCGTGCCGTTGGCCGTCGAACCCCCGGCCACGTCCAGGCACTTGCCCGCGAGGCCCACGAGCGTCCCCGACTGCGAGGGTCCCTCGGTCTGCGTGCCCGCCCAGGTGAAGGTCGCCGACGTCTTGCCCGGCAGCGAGTAAGTCGCATGCTGCGAACCCCAGTTGATGGTCACCGTCCGCGCCGAGGACGAGTCGTTGTAGGCGATCAGCGCCTTCGAGCCGTCCGGGTTCCGCCAGGCCACGTTCGGCACGGCGGACGACGCCGTGGACGCGATCCGCTGCGCGCCCGGCCGTACGAACTTCGTGAGGTGGCCCATCGTGTAGTACTCGACGGTGTAGTCGACCTGACCGTGCCGTGAGTCGCCGTTGTGGACGGTGATCAGTCCGTCGCAGGTGCCGCAGCCGCCGTTGTGCGGGCCGCGGTTCTGGTCCAGGGCCAGCGACCACTTCGTCACCGACTTCGCCCAGTTACGGGTGTAGTCGATGATGTTCATCATGTCCTCGCGCTGCTGGTTGGCGATCCAGGTGCCACCGGAGTGCTCGGTGCCGAAGGCGTCCAGCTGCGGGTACTGGTTGTGCACGGTCGTCTGCTTGGTGACGTCGCCGCCGTACCCGTGCCAGGCGATCCCGCCGAAGTTCGGGTGCGAGCGGACCGCCGCGTCGTTCACCGTCTGGGCGGCGTACGCGTCGTAGGTGTCCCAGTTCCAGTCGTGCGCCAGCACCTTCGTCGACAGGCCCGCCGCCTGGAGCTTGGGCAGCAGCTCGCTCTTGGTGAAGTAGGCGAGCCCGGAGGCGTTCCAGCTCATCGACGGGTAGCCGGCGCAGCACGTCGGCTCGTTCTGCGCGGTGACGTACGTGATCGGGATGCCCTGCGCCTGGTAGGCCTGGATGTACTTCACGAAGTACGAGGCATACGCCCCGTAGTTCTCCGCCTTCAGCCAGCCGCCGTTGAGCTGTCCGTTGTCCTTCATCCAGGCCGGGGCGGTCCATGGCGAGGCCATCACGGTGAGCCCCGGGTTGAGCTGCTTGGCCTGCTTCGTCAGCGGTACGACGTCCTGGAGATCATGTGCGATCGAGAACTCGGACAGGTCCGCGTCGGTCTGCCCGGCCGGCATGTCGTCGTAGGTGTACCCGAACCGCGCCAGGTCCGAGCCGCCCATCGGATTGCGCAGGAAGGACAGCCCGATGCCGTCCGTCGGCGAGAACAGCTTGCGCATGGTGTCGTCCCGCGTGGCCTGGGACAGGGCGCCGCTGCCGTCCATCACCCAGGCCGCGGTGTCGGTGAAGGACGCGCCGCCGCCGGTGAAGGTCTGGTAGCGGGTGTTCTCGTCGATGGTGATGTTGTCGCCGGAACCGCCGCTGCCGGCCTGGAAGTTGAAGGGCGCCTGCGCCTGGAGCCCGCGCACGACATGGCGTCCGCCGCTGTCGTCGGTCGTGGTCAGATAGGCCGTGATCTGCTCGCCGGCCGCATGGGCGGACGAGGTGGCCAGGCCCGTGAGCCCGGCGGAGGTGAGCAGTCCGGCGAGAAGCAGCCGGACCCCGCGCTGAGGTCTTCTCATGGTGCGCCGCCCTCCTGAGGGGGGTGTGGTGGGGGAAGCGGGGCGTGCAAGCCGTGAGTTAATGACGGCTTCGTGCGGCCGTCAAGGACTCTCACATTCATTGGTCGAACGGACAACGTCCCAGTTCCGGCCGTCTGTTGCCTCTGTACCGGTTCTGACGTGAAGTCTTGACGGCAGGGAGGGGCGCTTGTTAACTCACGCCGTGATCTAAGTCTTAAGAGCACGCTGAGAGTCGAAGGGAAGGGCCATGCGAAGAACCGCCCTGATCGTCTCCACCGCCCTGCTGACCGGATTGCTGCCGCTGGCCGCCGCGGGGGCCGCCACCGGAGCCGATGACCCAGCCCCGGTCCCCGTCGACCGTTTCGAGGGCGAGGTGCCCTTCGCGACCCAGCCCGCGGAGGGCATCTTCACCTGGGGCGGTGACACCGACGACCCGCCCCAACTCGCCCTGACCGCACGAACGGACGCCCCCGAGGGCGAGAAGGTGCTCTCCGGGACCTACGACATCAGCGGCTACGGCGGCTTCACACACGACTACGCCGCGACCGAACCCGCCCACGACTGGTCCGCCCACCAGGGCATCCGCCTGTGGTGGGAGGGACAGGACAACGGCAAGAAGATCACCTTCGAGCTCAAGGACGGCGGCGCCCACGGTGAGGCCTCCGAGCTGTGGACGACCTCCTTCACCGACGACTTCAGTGGCTGGAAGCAGATCGAGATCCCCTTCACCGACTTCACCTATCGCACGGACTACCAGCCCGTCGGTGGTATCGACCACGTTCTCGGACTGACCGAGATGTGGGGGTACGGCATCACGCTCCCGGCCGGCGCACCCGGCCGATTCGCCATGGACGACGTCGAGTTGTACGGCAAGGCCGACCAGTCGCTGCGGGCGGGCGTCACGACCGACGCCGCCGTGTACCCGGTCAAGGAGGGCCGCACGGCCTCCGTCCAGGTCACCGTCGCCACCACCGGCTCCGCCCCGATCGACGAGCCCGTGACCGTGGCCTACGAGACGGCCGCCACCGGCACCGCCTCGGCCCGCGACTACACCCCCGTCAAGGGCGAACTCACCTTCCCCGCGGGCACCGCCTCCGGCACCACCCGCACCGTCAAGGTGCCCACCCTCAAGGACAAGGCCGCCGAGAACGCCGAGACGATCCCGCTCAAGCTGACCGTCACCGGCGCCAAGGCCCCCGCGGAGATCCCGCAGATCGTCATCGACGCGCACGGACTGCCGTATCTGGACAGCAGTTTGCCGGTGAAGAAGCGCGTCGCCGATCTCCTGTCCCGGATGTCCCTCGCGGAGAAGGCCGGCCAGATGACCCAGGCCGAGCGCGGTGCCGTGGGGACCGGGGGCGACGTCGCCGCCTACGACCTCGGCTCGCTGCTCTCCGGCGGCGGCTCCACTCCGACGCCCAACACCCCCGAGGCCTGGGCGAAGATGATCGACGGGTTCCAGCTCCGGGCGCAGGCGACCCGCTTCCAGATTCCGCTGATCTACGGCGTCGACGCCGTGCACGGCCACAACAACCTGGTCGGCGCCACCGTCATGCCGCACAACATCGGCATCGGGGCGACGCGTGATCCCCAGCTCGCCCAGCGGACCGGGTCCGTGACCGCCGCAGAGGTCCGCGCCACCGGCATCCCCTGGGACTTCGCCCCCTGTCTCTGCGTCACCCGCGACGAGCGCTGGGGCCGCTCCTACGAGTCCTTCGGCGAGGACCCGGCCCTGGTGGAGTCCATGGAGACGGTCATCCAGGGCCTCCAAGGAGCCCGTGACGGAAGGGACTTGAAGGACGACGACAAGGTCCTCGCCACGGCCAAGCACTTCGTCGGCGACGGCGGCACCGCGTACGGCTCCTCCACCAACGGCACGTACACCATCGACCAGGGCGTCACCACGGTCACCCGGCAGCAGCTGGAGGCCGTCCATCTCGCGCCCTACCAGGACGCCGTGGACCGGGGCGTCGGCACGTTCATGCCGTCGTACTCCTCGCTCGACATCGTCGGCGACGGCCAGGGTCCGGTGAAGATGCACGCCCGAGCCGACATGATCAACGGCGTGCTGAAGGGCCGTATGGACTTCGACGGCTTCGTCATCAGCGACTGGAACGGCATCGACCAGATCCCCGGCGACTACGCCTCCGACGTCCGTACGTCGGTCAACGCCGGCGTCGACATGATCATGGCCCCCTACTCCTACAAGGAGTTCCACTCCGCGCTCGTCGCCGAGACCGGGGCAGGGCGCGTGACTGAGAAGCGCGTGGACGACGCCGTATCGCGCATCCTCACCCAGAAGTTCAAGCTGGGGCTCTTCGAGAAGCCGTACGCCGACACCAGCGGCGCCGACGAGATCGGTTCCGCCGAGCACCGGGCCGTGGCGCGGGAGGCGGCGGCCGAGTCGCAGGTGCTGCTGAAGAACGCGGACTCGGTCCTGCCGCTGAAGAAGTCGCAGAAGGTGTACGTCGCCGGGTCCAACGCCGATGACATCGGCAACCAGACCGGCGGCTGGACGATCACCTGGCAGGGGTCCTCCGGGGACATCACCGAGGGCACGACCGTTCTGGAGGGCATGCGGAAGGCGGGCGGCGACGTCACGTACTCGAAGGATGCCTCGGCGCCGACGACCGGCTACGACGTGGGTGTCGTGGTGGTCGGCGAGACCCCGTACGCCGAGGGCGTCGGTGACGTCGGCAACGGCAACGACCTGGAGCTGACCGCCGCCGACAAGGCAGCCGTGGACAAGGTGTGCGCGGCGATGAAGTGCGCGGTGCTCATGGTCTCCGGCCGTCCGCAGCTGATCGGCGACCGGCTCGGCGACATCGACGCCCTGGTGGCGTCCTGGCTGCCGGGCACGGAGGGCGACGGTGTGGCGGACGTGCTGTACGGCAGGCGGCCCTTCACCGGGCAGCTCCCGGTGACCTGGCCGAAGTCGCAGGCGCAGCTGCCGATCAACGTCGGTGACGCGTCGTACGACCCGCAGTTCCCCTACGGCTGGGGCCTGACCACGCTGACGAAGGTCCCGCAGGGCGGGGCGACCACGCTGAAGGTGCTCGGGCTCGCTGCCGCGGTGGCGGAGAAGGCCGGGTCGGCTCAGGCGGGCCGCGCGATCGTCGGCAAGGCACGGCTGATCGTCCAGCAGAAGATCGGCACGGACATCGACGCGGGGGTTGCCAAGCCCTTCGCCGACGCGGACCATCTCCTGGTTACCGGGCGGTACGCGGCGGCTGTGCAGAAACTGACGGCTGCCTATCGGGCCGCCTGAGTACCGGTCGGCTGGGAGATGCGGTGCGCGGCCCGCATCTCCCACCGGCAGGAACGCCCGATCCGCGGTCCTTTCAGGTACTTTCGACATATGAAGGTCGCGATACCGGGCCGAGGCCTGATCGGACTGCTGATCGCCCTGGCGTTCGCCGCACTGACCGTCGTGTCGGTGACCGCCCCGAGCGCCTCCGCGGCCACAAGCGTCTCGGCCGTAGCCGAAGCACTCAAGAAGAACCCCGTCTACGTCGACCCGGCCGCCTCCGCGCAGCTGTCGACGTCGGACGCGGACGCGCTCGCCGAGCAGATCAAGGACGCCGACAAGCCGCTCTTCGTGGCCGTTCTGCCCGCCGACTACCCGACCGACAACCTCTTCGAGAACCTGCGCACCGCGACGGGCATCACGGGTGCGTACGCGATCCGTCTGGGCGACGAGTTCAACGCGCGCGCCGACTCGTCCGTCCTGTCGAACGACGCCGTGCAGAACCTCGTCACCAGCGTGCAGGACGAGCCGAACACCGAGAGCCAGCTCACCGCCTTCACCGACCGGGCGCTGGCCAACATGGGCGGCTCCGCCCCGTCCTCCTGGGGCTCCACCGGCACCGACGACGACGTGCCCGTCGCCGGGCTGATCACGGTCGGCGCGGTGCTGGCGGCCGGCGGCGCGGGCGCGTACGCGCTGGTGCGCCGCAACCGGCGCCGGCACGAGGAGGAGCAGCGGGCCGCGCTGGAGAAGCTGCGGGTCGTGGTCGACGAGGACATCACCGCCTTCGGCGAGGAACTGGACCGTCTCGACTTCCATCCGGGGGAGCCGGGCGCGGACGACGCCATGCGGGAGGACTACGAACATGCGCTCGACGCCTACGACAAGGCGAAGACGCACATGGCGGAGGCGGAGAAACCCGAGCACGTCCGGGCCGTCACCCAGTCCCTGGAAGACGGCCGCTTCTCACTCGCCCGGCTCGTCGCACGCCGTGAGCACGTACCGCTTCCCGAGCGCCGCTCGCCCTGCTTCTTCGATCCGCGGCACGGTCCGTCGGTCGCCGACGAGACCTGGACGCCGCCGGGCGGCGCACCCCGTGAGGTGCCCGTCTGCGCGGCCGACCGGTCCCGGCTGGCCGAGGGCCGTGATCCCCTGGTCCGTGAGGTGGACACCGACTCCGGCCGCCGTCCGTACTGGGACGCGGGCCCGGCGTACGGCCCCTGGGCCGGCGGCTACTTCGGCGGTGGCATTCTGCCCGGTCTGCTGATCGGCACGATGCTCGGCAGCATGATGGCCGGCCCCGCCTACGCGGCCGACTACGGCTCCGGCTACGGCGACTTCGGCGCCGGCGGCTACGAGGGCGGTGATGTCTCGGGCGCCGACTTCAGCACGGACGACTTCTCGGGCGGCTTCGGCGGCGGGGACTTCGGAGGCGGCGGGGACTTCGGCGGAGGGTTCTGAGGTCTGCGTACGACATACGGGAACGGGCCCGGCGCTCTGTGAAGCGCCGGGCCCGCATCATGCCTGCGGAAGATCAGAGGAGATCGGAGGAGATCGCCGGAAGGTCAGAGGGAGGACGCCGCCGAGGCGATCGCGGAGGCGAAGGTGGAGACCTCGGAGTAGACGCCGGGCGCGTTCGGGCGGGCGCAGCCGATGCCCCAGCTGACTATGCCGACCTGGATCCAGGCGTTGGCGGAGTCACGGCGGAACATGGGGCCGCCGGAGTCGCCCTGGCAGGTGTCGACGCCACCCGCAGCGTAGCCGGCGCAGATCTCGTCGCTCGCGACGAGGCCGCTGTAGCCGCTGTAGCCACGGCAGGTGGCGTCACTGATGAACGGCACGTTCGCCTTGAGCATGTACCGCTGCTGGGCGCCGCCCTCGGTGGCCGAGCCCCAGCCGGCGACGGTGAAGGTGCCGGTGTTGTACTGCGTGGTCGTGGCGATCTTCAGGGTCGGCAGGTTGATCGGCTGGGCGAGCTTGATGAGGGCCCAGTCCTTGCCGTTGCCGTTGTAGCCGGGCGCCCGGTAGACGTAGGTGGAGCGGACCTGGACGCGACCGGTGGTGGACTGGAGGTCCACGACGCCGGCGGTGGCGGTGATGCTGGTGTTGGCCCCGGTGCCGCTCACACAGTGCGCGGCGGTGAGCACGATCTGCTGGGTGTACAGCGCGCCGCCACAGCCCATGGAGAGCCGGACCATGAACGGGAACTCACCCTGCGCGGCGCGGGTACCGCCGACGACGGGCGCGGGGGCGGCCTGCGCCGCCGACACGGGCTGAAGGCTGACGACCGCGAGCACGGCCGCACCGGCGACCGCGCATCTCTTGAGGGCTTTGAGGAGAGTCTTCAACGTGAGGCCTTCCGTGGGGGGTTGGCAATCGACCGGCCCCTGCCTGGGTGTGGCATGGACCGGTCAATTTCGGTTGCTGGATTATGGGAACGCTGTGAGCCCTCACACAAGGGCCGAAATCCGGCCAACCACCTAGGCCATTCGAGCCGCGGCCATGACTGCCACCACCAGTGCGACCGCCCGCGAGCGTGGGGCGCCGGGCGGTTCAAGTGGCCGCGATCCTCGGGGACATGCCACGGCGCCGGTGAGTCGAGGACTCACCGGCGCCGTCGCGGCAGGCTCAGGCGTTCTTGATCGCCGAGATGTCGAAGTTCAGCTTGATCTTGTCGGAGACCAGGACGCCGCCCGTCTCGAGCGCCGCGTTCCAGGTCAGGCCCCACTCGGAGCGGATGATCTCCGACTTGCCCTCGAAGCCCACGCGCTCGTTGCCGAAGGGGTCCTTCGCGGCGCCGTTGAACTCCAGGTCGATCGTGAGCGGCTTGGTGACGCCGAGGATGCTCAGGTCGCCGGTGATGCGGTAGTCGTCGCCACCGAGGGCCTCGGCCTTGGTGGAACGGAAGGTCATCGTCGGGAACTCGTCGATCTTGAAGAAGTCCGCGCTCTTCAGGTGACCGTCACGGTCCGCGGAACCCGTCTCGACGCTCTCCATCTTGACGTCGATGGAGGCCGTGGACTTGGCCGGGTCGCCGCCGTCCAGATGCAGCGAGCCGCTGACATCGAGGAATTTGCCCTTGACGTTCGTGACCATGGCGTGCCGGGCGACGAAACCGATCGTGGTGTGCGCCTGGTCGATGGTGTAGTCGCCGGTCAGGGCGGCCAGGTCGGGGTTGACCGCGGTGGGCGCGGCAGCGGTCTGGGTGGTGTCGTCCTTGCGGCCGAAGATGCCCATGATCTGCTCCTTGTGGGGACGGGGCGCGGCTCCGTGCGGAGACCGCGGGCTAGTAAGTTGAACGTTCAACGATGCCAACAAGACCGACCGTAGACCTATTCCTGGCAAGGTTCAACGTCATCCACATGTGTCCGCGGTTCCGCGTCGGGTCGGAGAGGATCCAGGGCGCAATCAAGGGGCGCCGGCACGCAAAGAAGCCTCCCCGAACCGGTCGGGGAGGCTTGGTGGCTACTGCTCGGCGGCCGCTACTCGGCGGCGGCCTGCGCTGCGACGGGAACGTCCATCAGGACCGTGCGCCGCGGATTGGCGGTCTGTTCCGGGAGTTCGGCGGTGCGTTCCGGAGTCTGCGGCAGCTGCATCTCGTCGGCATCCTCGAGGTGGGCCAACGTCGTGCGCTGCGGGTTGGCTATCGTGCGGAACATCATCGTCGTCTTCACGGGTGTCAGAGGCCTTCACAGTTCGGCTGCTGTTGTAAAGCGCCAGGCTAAACATGCAGTTCCCCTCCGAAGGTCGGCGGACCCCATGAAGTGCGTGTGAGTTTGCTCACGAATCCATGGGCAAACCGGTCAATTCAGGCTCACAACTGATCGCAATGAAACGGACATTGGCGGTGTGAAGCCATCATTCCGCTCCTGATCATGGCGACTGGGACACCCCTCGCTGACCGGTGACTCGTAGCGAAAAGCCCGTTTTGCGGTGGATCACTTTCTACGTCTCGTGACGCAGCCCTCACGTGGTGTCACGGAGGTCACAGCCTGGCCCATGGGCCTTGTTGGAGATCCTGCACTGTGCTGGAATTCCACGGACCGCCGCAGGATCGAGCCGGCGCACAGGGGGCGCAACGAGCGCCAGTGGCGGCGAGATAGGGGGAGCCAGCGCCGGTCACTCACGACCATCGGGGGGCGCAAATTCAGGGCGCCCCCTACGACGCCGACACCGTCCTTCCGTTCGCGCGGAGGGGCGCCTGGTCCAGAGGTTGCGACGCTAGTGCAGGGACGTTTCAAGAGGGATGGCAGTGCTTCGGCGGAGCCGGAGCCGCACGGTGGGGCTGGCCCCATAAAAGGCAGCTCCTCGCCCCAGCACGCCCAGAACCCGGGCCCGTCGTCCGGCGACGGCGGGCGCGCAGGTGCGTCCGCAACTTCGGGGGCCACGGCGTCCACCGGAGCCGCGGGCTCCCCGGGTGCTCCCGGCTCCGCGGCACCGACCGTGAAGCCGCCGAAGGGCGCCTCCGGCCCCGGATCGCGAATAGCCCTGCGCAACTGGCGTATCTCCACGCGTCTGGTGTCGCTGCTCGCGCTGCCGGTGGTCGCGGCCACCTCCCTGGGCGCGCTGCGCATCAGCGACAACATGAGCGACATCCAGCAGCTCGACAACATGAAGCTGCTGACGGACATGACCCAGCAGGCCACCGAGCTGGCCGCCGCGCTCCAGGAGGAGCGCGACCAGTCCGCCGGTCCGCTGGCCCACGGTGCCAGCGCGAGCGCCGACCTCACGGTCAAGGGCTACCGGGACAAGACCGACCGCTCCCTGGAGAACTTCCTCGACGCCTCGGAAGAGATCGACACCTCCAGCAAGGACGGCGACCTCCAGGGCGTCCGCGACAGCCTGGTCGGCCTGGTCAGTGACCTGAGCAACCTGGCGAAGATCCGCGACCAGGCCTACGAGGCCGAGCGCAACTCCACCCAGACGGTCGAGGCCTACCACCGTCTGATCACCCACCTGCTCGACCTCTCGCAGGACATGGCCGAGGCGACCAGCAACCCGGAGATGATCCAGCGCACCCGTGCGCTGGCCTCGTTCTCCTCCGCCAAGGAGTACGCCTCCGTCCAGCGCGCGGTCATCGCGGCCGCGCTGCCCACCACCACCAACAACAACGCCACGGGCAACGTCTCCGAGAACGACCGCCTGTACGCCGAGTCGGGGCTGGAGAGCGAGAAGTCGGAGCTGCTGAGCTTCCGGAGCATCTACGGCGCGGACAGCGCCGCCGCGCTCCTCCAGCCCATCGAAGAGGGCAACCCGACCATCGAGGCCACGGACAAGTACGCCGACCGTGCGCTGAGCCGGCAGGGCGGCATCGCCGACCTGGAGAAGCGGTCGTACAAGGACTGGATCGACGACAGCTCGGTCAAGATCGACCAGATGGGGCTGATCGAGACCACGCTGCTCGGGGACATGGAGCAGAAGGCCCGCCAGCTGCGCAGCGAGTCCGAGCGCGAGGCGATCATCTCCGGTGCGCTGATCCTGCTGGTGCTCGGCGTCTCCCTGGTCGGCGCCTTCGTCGTGGCCCGGTCCATGATCCGCTCGCTGCGCCGGCTCCAGGAGACCGCGACCAAGGTCGCCCAGGATCGCCTGCCCGAGCTGGTCAAGCAGCTCTCCGAGTCCGACCCGCAGGACGTCGACACCTCCGTCGAGTCGGTCGGTGTGCACTCCAAGGACGAGATCGGCAAGGTCGCCGCGGCCTTCGACGACGTGCACCGCGAGGCGGTCCGGCTCGCCGCCGAGCAGGCCCTGCTGCGGGGCAACGTCAACGCGATGTTCACCAACCTCTCGCGCCGCTCCCAGGGTCTGATCCAGCGCCAGCTGTCGCTGATCTCCGAGCTGGAGTCCCGCGAGGCCGACCCGGACCAGCTGTCCTCGCTGTTCAAGCTCGACCACCTCGCGACCCGCATGCGCCGTAACGGCGAGAACCTCCTCGTGCTCGCCGGTGAAGAGCCCGGCCGCCGCTGGACCCGCCCGGTCCCGCTGGTCGACGTGCTCCGCGCCGCCGCCTCCGAGGTGGAGCAGTACGAGCGCATCGAGCTGGCCGCCGTGCCCACCACCGAAGTGGCCGGACGCGTGGTCAACGACCTCGTGCACCTGCTCGCCGAGCTGCTGGAGAACGCCACCTCGTTCTCCTCCCCGCAGACCAAGGTCAAGGTCACCGGTCATGCGCTGCCCGACGGCCGCGTACTGATCGAGATCCACGACACCGGTATCGGTCTGTCGCCGGAGGACCTCGCCGCGATCAACGAGCGGCTCGCCTCGCCGCCCACCGTGGACGTGTCGGTCTCCCGCCGCATGGGCCTCTTCGTGGTCGGTCGTCTGTCGCAGCGGCACGGCATCCGTATTCAGCTGCGTCCGTCCGACTCCGGTGGTACGACCGCGCTGGTCATGCTCCCCGTCGATGTCGCCCAGGGCGGCAAGAAGCCGCAGGGCAAGCCCGGCCAGGGCGGCCCGGGTGGTGCCGGTGGTCCCGCCGCCGCGCAGGCCGCCGCAGGTGTCGCGGCCGCTCGTCGGGGCGGCCAGGGCGGCGCTCTCGGGGGCGGCGCGGGTGCGGGCGCTCTCGGCGCCGGTGCCGGTGCTCCCGGTGGGCGGCTCGGTGCCGCTCAGGGACCGCGGGCCGCGCTGCCGGGCAGCGGTGGTGGCCCCGGTGGCCGTCCGGGTCCGGGTGCGCCGGGTGGCGCGCGTGGGCCGCAGGGTCCGGGCGCTCCGCAGCAGGGCGGCCGACCGGCTCCGGCCGGTGCGGGTGCCGGCTTCGGTGGTCAGGCGCCGGGTGCCCCGCAGGGCCTCCAGGCCGCGGGCACGGGCATGCCGCCGCAGGGGCCGGACGCTCGGGACGCCGTAGCGAACAAGGAATCGTCCGGGCGTGGCCGTCGTGGTCGCCGGCCGCAGCTGCCGCCGCGCGGCGGGGCCCGGGCCGAGCTGCCGGGCGGCAACTCGCAGCAGCCGCGCACGCCGAGCTGGAGCGACGAGAACGCGACGCCGTCGGTGCCGCGCGCCTCGCTCGACACCCCGCGCGGGCACGACGAGCAGCGCGACCCGTCGCAGACCGCCCCGATGCCGCGGATCGACGACCGGCAGGGTCCGCCCTCGCCCGCGGACATCCCGGCGATGCCGCGGGGCGACGGCCGTCAGGACTTCGGCCGTCAGGACTTCGGTGCGCCGCAGCAGCCGGGCGCGAACGGGCCGCAGAACACGGGTCAGTTCGCCCGTCCGGGCGCCAACGCCCAGCACAACACCGGTGAGTTCGTCCGCCCGGACCAGAACTCCGGCGAGTTCCCCCGCCCCGGTGCGGGCGCTCCGCCGAACCCCAACAGCGGCCAGAACACGGGTCAGTTCGTCCGCTCGGACGTCTTCGGCACGGCCGGTACGCAGGCCCCGCAGGGTTACGACAACGGCTCCGCGGGCGGGCACACTCCGCCGCCCGGCCGGCCGAACCCGGCGAACGGCAACGGCACCAACGGCTCCGGATACGGCGCCGGGCGTCCGCCCGTACCGCCGCGTCCGCAGCGGCCGGTCCGCCAGGAGCCCGAGGCGCTGCCGCCGGCGACCGGCCCGGGTGACGGACGTACGCCGCTGTACGACACTCTCGAGACCAACTGGTTCCACGGTCAGGGCAGCCAGGGCGGCCCGCAGCAGGAGAACGGCTCGGCCCCCGCGCCGGCCGCCCCGCCGCAGCCGCAGCACGCTCCCGCCCCCCAACGTCCCGCAGCAGGGGCCTGGCGCAGCTCGCCGAATGACGAACTCATTCGGCAGGCGGAGCGCGTACGGCAGCCGGCCGCGGGCGGAGTCACCACCTCCGGCCTGCCGCGCCGGGTACCCAGGGCGAACCTCGTCCCGGGTACGGCTCAGCAGCAACAGCACCAAAGCGGTCCGGCGGTTTCGCGTGCGCCTGATGACGTACGTGGCCGGCTGACCAATCTTCGTCGGGGTATCTCACAGGGCCGTCAGGCCGGTAGCGGCCAGACCGGCAGCTTCCCGAACCCCACTCACCAGCAGGAGCGTTAGTTGAGGCAGATGAGCCAGGCGGCACAGAACCTGAACTGGTTGATCACCAACTTCGTGGACAACACCCCTGGGGTGTCCCACACCGTCGTCGTGTCCGCCGACGGTCTCCTTCTGGCGATGTCCGAAGGCTTCCCGCGCGACCGCGCCGACCAGCTCGCGGCCGTCGCGTCCGGGCTCACCTCGCTGACGGCCGGGGCATCCCGGATCTTCGAGGGGGGCGACGTGGCACAGACGGTCGTCGAGATGGAACGCGGCTTCTTGTTCCTGATGTCCGTCTCGGACGGGTCGTCCCTGGCCGTTCTCGCCCACCCCGAGTGCGACATCGGTCTGGTCGGCTACGAGATGGCGCTACTGGTCGACCGCGCGGGCGCAGTGCTCACGCCGGACCTGCGCGCCGAACTCCAAGGAAGTCTGCTCCACTGACTCGCCCAGATCCACCCGTCTCACCAAATCACCGTCCGGCCGACACAATCCCCCCACCGGCCACCGTCAGACGGCACGACTGACCAACTTGCTGTCCCGCCCGGAGGATCCATGACCCCGCCCACCGCCTCTCATGATCCGTACGCGGAGCCGTACGGCGATGAAGGCGACGAGCCGCTGGTACGTCCGTACGCGATGACCGGCGGCCGTACCAGGCCGCGCTACCAGCTCGCCATAGAGGCCCTGATCAGCACCACGGCCGACCCGGCGGCACTCATGGGACTCCTCCCGGAGCACCAGCGCATCTGCCATCTGTGCCGTGAAGTGAAGTCGGTGGCCGAGGTATCGGCTCTCCTCGCCATGCCGCTCGGCGTGGCGAGGATCCTCGTCGCCGACCTCGCAGAGGCCGGCCTCGTCGCCATCCACCAGCCTGGTGGCGACGAGACCACCGGCGCGCCCGACGTGACACTGCTCGAAAGGGTGCTCAGTGGACTTCGCAAGCTCTGACGGAGGGCGGGCCACCACCTCCGCGAAGATCGTGGTGGCCGGCGGCTTCGGCGTCGGCAAGACGACGTTCGTCGGCGCCGTCTCCGAGATCAACCCGCTGCGCACCGAGGCCGTCATGACGTCCGCGAGCGCGGGCATCGACGACCTCACCCACACCGGGGACAAGACCACCACCACGGTGGCCATGGACTTCGGCCGCATCACGCTGGACCGGGACCTGATCCTGTACCTGTTCGGTACGCCGGGTCAGGACCGCTTCTGGTTCATGTGGGACGACCTGGTGCGCGGTGCCATCGGCGCCGTGGTCCTGGTGGACACCCGGCGCCTGGCCGACTGCTTCCCGGCGGTCGACTA
The DNA here is from genome assembly GCF_044593495.1 of Streptomyces sp. NPDC051963. Lineage (NCBI taxonomy): Bacteria > Bacillati > Actinomycetota > Actinomycetes > Kitasatosporales > Streptomycetaceae > Streptomyces > Streptomyces sp. NPDC051963. Next base: position 575,835 of record NZ_JBIUCC010000007.1, read on the forward strand.
CTTCGAGAACAGCGGTCTGCCGTTCGTCGTCGCGCTCAACGGCTTCGACGGACACCAGCCGTACGCTCCCGAGGAAGTGCGCGAGGCGCTCCAGATCGGTCCGGACGCTCCCATCATCACGACGGACGCCCGACACCGGTCGGATGCGAAGAGTGCCCTGATCACACTGGTCGAGCACGCTCTCATGGCTCGTCTCAGGTAGCACTCGATTCACACTCAAGTCGGAAGTGCCATACGGCAGTTGTCGTAGATGTCCCGGAGCCGGCTGTGTCCTTTGACACGGTCGGCGTCGGTGTTCATAACGTTTCGGCAGAGGAATCGAGTGGTACCGCCACGCGTCGCGGTCGACTCGTGCCGCTGCGCACACAAAGGCCCCGTCATTTGACGGGGCTCGCTCTTTATGACCGTTTTATCTGGGGCTTACAGCGCTGGGAATGATCGGTTTCCACTGTTTGGAAGAGCGCAGGTCGTCGTGCTGGAATGCCTGAACTGCCCAATAGTCAATGACGTACTCACTAGTCGATGGCGTACTGGGCTCTGAGAGACTGCGGCACAACGATTGGTGCCGACCCCGCCGGAAGGTTGTTGGTCGAGTGAGGCGAAGCAAGAACGGTCCCGAGCCGTCGTCGGCGCGGGGCAACTTCACCCCGCCGCCGCGCGGAGCGGCGCCCGCCCCTGTGCCCGGATCGGAACCAACGGCCGCCCCGGCTTCAAGCGGCGGCCGTTTCTCCCCGCGCAACTGGCGCGTGCCGACCCGGCTGAACGCGATCCTGCTCATACCCGTGGTGGTCGGCCTGGTCATGGGCGGCTTCCAGGTGAAGAGCTCGATCGACACCTGGCAGGAGGCCGAGGACGCGGAGAACACCGCGCGCCTGGTCCGTGCCTCCCTGAACTATGCCGCCGCGCTCTACAACGAGCGTGACATCACCGCCGCGCCCCTGCTGAAGGGCAGCGCACAGACCGCCGAGGACAAGGCCACCGTCACAGCGGCCCGCGGTGCCACGGACAAGGCCGCGGACAGTTTCGACGAAGCGGCCCAGAACATGCCGCAGAAGACCGGCCTGGAGCGCCGCCTGAGGCTGTTCCGCGACGAGGAGCCCAAGCTCTCCACGCTGCGTGCGGCCGCGTACACGAGCAAGCTCACCGGCGTGCAGACCGAAGAGGGCTACGTCGGGGTGGCGCACCCCCTCACCGAGTTCGCCAACGAGCTCGGTCTGGGCACCGGAAACATCACCAGCTACGGCCGGACCGTCTACGCCATCGAGCTCACCAAGGGAGCTCTGTCGCTGCAGCGTGCCATCGGCATGCACATGCTGATCAAGCCCGACACGGACGCCGCGGGCTTCGGCAAGCAGCGCGTCGCCCTCTCCTCCTACGCCTACCTCGAAGGTATCGCCGTCGAGGAGTACATCGGCGGTGGTACCGCGGCGGACGAGCAGAAGCTCAAGGACGCCGAGGCGCAGATCAAGGCCGACGGCACGGCGATGGCCAAGCAGGCCGCCGCGGACGCCGCCGCGAACGGCAAGGAGTACGTGCCTCCGCCGTCCAACCCGACCGACATGATCTCGGCGATCGCGACGATGGAGAGCCCGGACCCCAGCGTCCGTGAGGGCCTCGCCGAGAAGGGCATCACCGCGACCAACTTCTGGGCGGTGAACACCCTCAAGTACAACGCGTACCAGCAGATCGAGACGGACCTGGCCGACACCGCGGTGAACGAGGCCGCGAGCATCGCCGACACCGCCAAGCGGGACGCCTTCATCGTGGGCGCCGCCGTCGTGGTCGCCCTGCTCGCCGCGTTCATCCTGGCCGGCATGGTGGCCCGCCAGATGAGCCGCTCGATGCGCCAGCTGCGCAACGCCGCCTTCGGTATCGCCGAGCAGCGGCTGCCGATGCTGGTCGACCAGCTCTCGCGCACCGACCCCGGCCGCGTCGACACCCGGGTCGCGCCGATCCCGATCACCTCCACGGACGAGATCGGCGAGGTCGCCCGCGCCTTCGACCAGGTCCACCGCGAGGCGGTCCGACTGGCCGCCGAGCAGGCCCTGCTGCGGGGCAACATCAACGCGATCTTCACCAACCTGTCGCGCCGCAACCAGTCGCTGATCGAGGGCCAGCTGACCCTGATCACCGAGCTGGAGAACAACGAGGCCGACCCGGACCAGCTGGAGAACCTCTTCCGCCTGGACCACCTCGCGACCCGTATGCGCCGCAACGGCGAGAACCTCCTGGTCCTCGCCGGCGAGGAGCCCGGCCGCCGCTGGGACCAGCCGGTCCCGCTGGTCGACGTGCTCCGCGCCGCCTCCTCCGAGGTGGAGCAGTACGAGCGCATCGAGCTCTCGGGCGTCCCGGAGGCCGAGATCCACGGCCGCGCGGTCACCGACCTCGTGCACCTGCTCGCCGAGCTGCTGGAGAACGCCACCACGTTCTCCTCGCCGCAGACCAAGGTCCGCGTCACCGCGACCCGTCTCCCCGACGGCCGCGTGATGATCGAGATCCACGACAAGGGCATCGGCCTCACCGCCGAGGACTTCGCGGACATCAACCACAAGCTGGCCAACCCGCCGACCGTGGACGCCGCGATCTCCCAGCGCATGGGCCTGTTCGTGGTCGGCCGGCTGTCCGACCGGCACGGCATCCGCGTCCAGCTGCGCCCCTCCGGCGAGCAGGCCGGCACCACCTCGCTGGTCATGCTGCCCGACGCGATCACCCACGGTGGTGGCGGCGAGCACCAGCCGGTCCAGGACGAGTTCACGGTCTCGCAGATCATCCCGGAGCGGAGCTTCCAGGGTGAGGACTTCAACCGCCAGCCGCTGCGCACCGCCGCCGAACTCGGCTTCGACGACAGCCGCTACTCCGAGATCCCGGACGACATACGCGAGCTGGACCCCGTAGGCCGCTCCCTGATGCGCGAGGAGCGCCGGGCGGCCCTGGAGTCCCAGAACCCGGGCCAGCTGCCCGGCCCGGAGGGTTCTGCACCCTCCTACGCCGACGCGTTCGACGACCCGCAGCAGGGCTACGACAACAACCAGGCCGGCTACCCGGAGCAGCCCGGGGCGTACGACCAGCAGACGGCGTACGAGGAGCCGCAGCAGCCGTCGTACGACGAGCAGTACTTCGCGCCGAACAGCGGTGTGCCGCAGAACGACACGTTCTCGTCGAACGGCGGCTACCCGGAGCCCCGGTACGCGGAGCCGGTCCAGGACGACCGCTCGGCGGGCCCCGGCTCCGCACGGGAGAACACCTTCTCGGCCTTCGAGGAGCAGCAGCAACAGCCCTTCCAGGACGACTGGCCGCAGCAGAACGGCTACCAGAACGGCTACCAGGCCCCGTACACCGCGGAGGCCCCGCAGCCGGAGTCGGCGCAGGCCGCTGACGTGAGTGAGCGTGACCGCGTAGGCTTCGAGCGTCCGGGACCGGCTCCCTCCGCATCGCACGCGCTGACCGACGCCGGACTGCCCCGCCGCGGATCCACCCCCGCGAACGGCAACAGCCCGCGGTCCACGAACCAGGAGCCGCCGGCCCCCGCACCGGAGAACAACGGCAGCGGCAACGGCGACTGGCGCTCGTCCAACGACGCGCGCTGGCAGCAGGCCGCGGCGCTCCGCAAGCCCAAGGCGGGCGGAGTGACCTCCTCCGGCCTGCCGCGGCGGGTACCCAAGGCCAACCTGGTCGAGGGCACCGCCGAAGCGACCCCTCAGGGTGGCCCACAGGTCTCCCGCGCTCCCGAGGACGTCCGGGGCAGGCTGAGCAACCTGCGCCGCGGAGTCCAGCGGGGCCGCAGCGCGGGAAGTGAAACGAACGGCCAGGGCTTCGGTCCTGACAGCACCTACAACCAGGAGCGTTAGTGTGAGCCCGATGAGCCAGGCGGCACAGAACCTGAACTGGTTGATCACCAACTTCGTGGACAACACCCCCGGGGTGTCTCACACGGTGGTGGTCTCCGCCGACGGACTCCTTCTGGCGATGTCCGAAGGCTTTCCGCGCGACCGCGCCGACCAGCTCGCGGCGGTCGCCTCCGGTCTGACCTCACTGACCGCCGGTGCCTCGCGCATCTTCGAGGGCGGCAGTGTGAATCAGACGGTTGTGGAGATGGAGCGGGGATTCCTCTTCATCATGTCCATCTCCGACGGTTCGTCGCTCGCAGTTCTTGCACACCCGGAGGCGGACATCGGCCTCGTTGGGTACGAGATGGCGCTTCTGGTGGACCGTGCCGGTACGGTCCTGACCCCTGATCTGCGTGCGGAGCTCCAAGGGAGCCTTCTCAACTAACAGACAGACGGTGCGTTTTGGCGTCCCGTGGCCGTAAGGTTTCGGGACGCGGCTACCACAGTGTTGGGTGCCCGGCACAGTCGGAGGAGGAGAAAGTGGCAACACCCCCAGGCGGTTCGTCTTCGGGCAACTGGTCGTACGGCCCTGGCCAGGGCCAGGGCCACGGCCAGGACGACGGGTCGGCGAACCGGTACAACTTCCCCTCCGCACCGAGCCAGCGGCGGCAGCCGTACGCGCCGCAGGGGCCGCAGGGTCCCGGACCGTCGCCGTACGACCAGCCGCAGGCGCCGCGCATCCAGCCGGTGCAGCCGCAGCGACGCGCCCCTGAGCAGGCGCCCGCCGGGGCGTCGAACAACCCCCTGGTGCGTCCTTACGCCATGACCGGCGGCCGCACCAGGCCGCGCTACCAGCTCGCCATCGAGGCGCTGGTGCACACCACTGCGGCTCCGCACCAGATGCAGGGCCAGCTGCCCGAGCATCAGCGGATCTGCAACCTCTGCCGAGAGATCAAGTCGGTGGCCGAGGTCTCGGCCCTCCTCACGATCCCCCTCGGCGTGGCCAGGATCCTCGTCGCCGACTTGGCGGAGGCGGGCCTGGTCGCCATCCATCAGCCCGGCGGCGACGAGAACGCCGGCGGCCAGCCAGACGTGACACTGCTCGAAAGGGTGCTCAGTGGACTTCGCAAGCTCTAGCGGCGGTCCTTCCCGCTCCACCACCTCCGCGAAGATCGTGGTGGCGGGCGGCTTCGGCGTGGGCAAGACCACGTTCGTCGGCGCCGTCTCGGAGATCAACCCGCTGCGCACGGAGGCCGTCATGACGTCTGCTTCGGCAGGCATCGACGACCTCACCCACACCGGGGACAAGACCACCACGACGGTGGCCATGGACTTCGGTCGTATCACCCTGGACCAGGACCTGATCCTGTACCTGTTCGGCACCCCCGGCCAGGACCGCTTCTGGTTCATGTGGGACGACCTGGTGCGCGGCGCCATCGGCGCGATCGTCCTGGTCGACACCCGCCGTCTCGCCGACTGCTTCCCCGCGGTCGACTACTTCGAGAACAGCGGCCTGCCCTTCGTGATCGCCCTCAACGGCTTCGACGGCCAGCAGCCGTACAACCCCGACGAGGTCCGCGAGGCGCTCCAGATCGGCCCGGACACCCCGATCATCACGACGGACGCCCGGCACCGCGCCGACGCCAAGTCCGCACTGATCACCTTGGTCGAGCACGCCTTGATGGCTCGCCTGCGCTAGCGGTTCCCGCGCCCCTTCGTGGCGCACGGAGAAGGGCCCCTCTTTCCAGAGGGGCCCTTCTCCTGTCTCTTACGTGCACTCGGCTGAGCGGCGCAGCCTACCCGTGCCAGCTGTGCGGGGCGCGGAAGCCGCCCTCGCGCTCCAGGCGGCGCCAGCCCGCCTTGGGGCGGCCGTGGTGGGGCTGGTCCGTGGACGGCTGGGCGGCGGCGCGGGCGAGCAGGATCGCCGTGATGGCGGCGACCTCCTCGGGCTCGGCGTGGCCCTTCTCGACGCGGATGTCAGGGGAGTTCATAGGTCTCAGTCTCCGTGAGAGAGGTTGCCGCTGGGTTACTGCGGGGGGTTGCCGTGTTTGCGGGACGGCAGGTCGGCGTGCTTGGTGTGGAGCATCGCCAGGGATTTGATCAGGACCTCGCGGGTTTCCGCCGGGTCGATCACGTCGTCCACCAGACCGCGCTCGGCCGCGTAATACGGGTGCATGAGCTCGGACTTGTACTCCTTGACCATCTTCTGACGCATGGCCTCGGGGTCCTCCGCCTCCGCGATCTGGCGGCGGAAGATGACGTTGGCCGCGCCTTCCGCGCCCATCACGGCGATCTCGTTGGTGGGCCAGGCGTACGTCAGGTCCGCACCGATGGACTGGCTGTCCATGACGATGTACGCACCTCCGTATGCCTTGCGCAGGATCAGCGAGATCCGCGGCACCGTCGCATTGCAGTACGCGTACAGCAGCTTCGCTCCGTGGCGGATGATCCCGCCGTGCTCCTGGTCGACACCGGGAAGGAACCCCGGAACGTCCAGGAAAGTGACGATCGGAATGTTAAAAGCGTCACACATCTGGACAAAGCGCGCAGCTTTTTCCGATGCCTCGATGTCCAGGACGCCGGCGAGGGTCTGCGGCTGGTTGGCGACGATCCCGACCACCTGGCCGTCGAGCCGGGCCAGCGCGCAGATGATGTTGCGGGCCCACCGCTCGTGGATCTCCAGGTAGTCGCCGTCGTCGACGATCTCCTCGATCACCTTCGCCATGTCGTACGGCCGGTTGCCGTCCGCGGGGACGAGGTCCAGCAGGACGTCGCCGCGGCGGTCCGGGGCGTCGGAGGACTCGACCCGCGGCGGGTTCTCGCGGTTGTTCTGCGGGAGCATGGAGAGCAGGTAGCGGACTTCGGAGAGGCAGGTCTCCTCGTCGTCGTAGGCGAAGTGGCAGACGCCGGAGGTCTCGGCGTGGACGTCGGCGCCGCCGAGGCCGTTCTGGGTGATCTCCTCGCCGGTGACGGCCTTGACGACGTCCGGGCCGGTGATGAACATCTGCGAGGTCTCGCGGACCATGAACACGAAGTCCGTCAACGCCGGTGAGTAGGCCGCGCCGCCCGCGCACGGGCCGAGCATCACGGAGATCTGCGGGATGACGCCGGAGGCCTTGGTGTTGCGCTGGAAGATGCCGCCGTAGCCGGCGAGGGCGCTCACGCCCTCCTGGATACGGGCGCCGGCGCCGTCGTTGAGGGAGACCAGCGGCGCTCCGGCCGCGATGGCCATGTCCATGATCTTGTGGATCTTCGTGGCGTGGGCCTCGCCCAGCGCCCCGCCGAAGATCCGGAAGTCATGGGCGTAGACGAAGACGGTACGGCCCTCGACCGTGCCCCAGCCGGTGATCACACCGTCCGTGTACGGCTTCTTGGTCTCCAGACCGAACCCGGACGCCCGGTGCCGGCGCAACTGCTCGACCTCACGGAAGGACTCCGGGTCCAGCAGCAGCTCGATCCGCTCACGCGCGGTCAGCTTGCCCTTGGCATGCTGCGCCGTCGTCGCCTTCTCACTCGGCCCGGCCACCGCCTGCGCACGGATCTCGTGCAGCTCGGCCACTCGCCCGTGGGCGTCGGTCGGCTCGCTCGTGGACTCACCCGGCGCCTCATCCAAAACGGTCATGTAGCGACCTTACGAAGGACAGCAAGGAAAGCGGGCCGTTGACTCCGTACAGTCTCCGGCCCGTTTTCCTGGTACCCCTGAACAGAACCTCGACGGCATGCAGCCGTTCCGACTGCTCAGAGGGGATTGTGCTTGTAGAGGTCGCACAAAGGCGTCGGCTGAGAGTCGCCTCACATTCATGTGGGGCACATGCCATCGCCGGAGTGACATGGAGGCGCTCAGCGGGCTCACCGTACCGTGTGACCATGCGTCCGGACCGGATAGCCTGGGCGTCCACAATTACTCAGTGAGGGGCGCGAGCATCCCGTGCGCATCGCCAGATTCTCCATCGACGGGAACGTCGCCTTCGGCGCGGTCGAGGGTGACAAGCCGGACGAGCTCGTCCTGGACATCATCAAGGGCATTCCGTTCGCGGAATTCGAGCTCTCCGGTACGAAGGTCCCCCTGAGCAAGGTCAGGCTGCTGCCGCCGGTGCTCCCCAACAAGGTCGTGGCCTTCGGCCGCAACTACGCCGAGCACGCGCGCGAGCTGGGCAACGAGGTGCCCGACGCCCCGTTCGCCTTCTTCAAGCCGTCCACCTCGGTGATCGGCCCCGGCGACGAGATCCAGTACCCCTCCTTCTCCGAGGACCTCCACCACGAGGCCGAACTGGCCGTCGTCATCGGCCGCATGTGCCGCCAGGTCCCCCGCGAGCGCGTCAAGGACGTCATCCTCGGCTACACCTGCGCCAACGACATCACCGCCCGCGACGTCCAGAAGCGCGAGAAGCAGTGGGCCAGGGCCAAGGGCTTCGACACCTCCTGCCCGCTCGGCCCCTGGGTGGAGACGGACCTGGACCTCGCCGCCGCGAGCGACCTCACCATCCAGCTCACGGTCAACGGCGGGCAACGCCAGCTGGGCCGCACCAGCGAGATGATCCACTCCATCGAGGACCTGATCGTCAACATCACCGAGGCCATGACGCTGCTCCCCGGCGACGTGATCCTCACGGGCACCCCGGCAGGGGTCGGCCCCCTCAACGTCGGCGACGAGGTCGCCGTCACCATCGAAGGCATCGGCACTCTCACCAACAAGGTTGTCAAGCGTGGCTAGCGCACCCGTCCGCGTACGTTTCTGCCCGTCGCCCACCGGTAACCCGCACGTGGGCCTGGTCCGCACCGCCCTGTTCAACTGGGCGTTCGCCCGCCACCACGGCGGCAAACTGGTCTTCCGTATCGAGGACACCGACGCGGCCCGCGACTCCGAGGAGTCGTACACCCAGCTGCTCGACGCGATGCGCTGGCTGGGCTTCGACTGGGACGAGGGCCCTGAGGTCGGCGGCCCGCACGCGCCGTACCGCCAGTCGCAGCGCATGGACCTCTACAAGGACATCGCGGGCAGGCTCCAGGACGCCGGCCACGCCTACCACTGCTACTGCTCCCAGGAGGAGCTGGACAGCCGCCGCGAGGCCGCCCGCGCCGCCGGCAAGCCGTCCGGCTACGACGGCCACTGCCGTGACCTGAGCGCCGAGCAGGTCGAGGAGTACAAGGCCCAGGGCCGTACGCCCATCGTCCGCTTCCGGATGCCCGACGAGACGATCACCTTCACGGACCTGGTCCGCGGCGAGCTGACGTTCACCCCGGAGAACGTCCCGGACTACGGGATCGTACGAGCCAACGGAGCCCCGCTCTACACGCTCGTGAACCCGGTCGACGACGCCCTGATGGAGATCACCCACGTCCTGCGCGGCGAGGACCTGCTCTCCTCCACCCCGCGGCAGATCGCCCTCTACAAGGCGCTGATCGAGCTGGGTGTCGCGAAGGAGATCCCGTCCTTCGGCCATCTGCCGTACGTGATGGGCGAGGGCAACAAGAAGCTCTCCAAGCGCGACCCGGAGTCGTCCCTCAACCTCTACCGCGAGCGCGGCTTCCTGCCCGAGGGGCTGCTCAACTACCTTTCCCTGCTGGGCTGGTCGCTCTCCGCCGACCAGGACATCTTCACGATGGACGAGATGGTCGCGGCTTTCGACATCGCGGACGTGAACCCCAACCCGGCCCGCTTCGACCTGAAGAAGTGCGAGGCGATCAACGGCGACCACATCCGTCTGCTGGATGTGAAGGACTTCACGGAGCGCTGCGCGCCGTGGCTGAAGGCCCCGTTCGCGCCCTGGGCGCCGGAGGACTTCGACGAGGCCAAGTGGCACGCGATCGCCCCGCACGCCCAGACCCGTCTCAAGGTCCTCTCCGAGATCACGGACAACGTCGACTTCCTGTTCCTGCCGGAGCCGGCCGCGGACGAGGCCTCGTGGACCAAGGCGATGAAGGAGGGCAGCGACGCACTTCTGCGTACGGCCCGCGAGAAGCTGGAGTCCGCGGACTGGACCTCGGCGGAGTCGTTGAAGGAGGCCGTCCTGGCCGCCGGCGAGACCCACGGCCTCAAGCTCGGGAAGGCCCAGGCCCCGGTCCGCGTCGCCGTCACCGGCCGCACGGTGGGCCTCCCGCTCTTCGAGTCCCTGGAGGTCCTGGGCAAGGACAAGACCCTGGCCCGCATCGACGCGGCACTCGCCAAGCTCACGGCGTAACCACTCCCTGTACGGTCGGTGTCATGGGGATCCGAGCTGTTGTCTGGGACGTCGACGACACCCTCTTCGACTACACCACCGCGGACCGCGCCGGAATGCGCGCGCACCTTGCGGCCGAGGGCCTGCTTCACGGATACGAGTCCGTGGAGCAGGCCCTCGTGCGGTGGCGGGAGGTCACCGACCGTCAGTGGGCGCGATTCGCGGTCGGGGAGGTCGACTTCGAGACGCAGCGGCGCGATCGGGTCCGGGCCTTCCTGGATACGGAGCTGACCGACGCGGAGGCCGAGGACTGGTTTCTGCGGTACATCACGCACTACGAGGCCGCGTGGGCGCTCTTCCCGGACGTACTGCCCGTCCTGGACGCCCTCGCCGCCAGTCACCGGCACGCCGTGCTGTCGAACTCCAGCCTCGTCGTCCAGGACCGCAAGCTGCGCATGCTCGGCGTGCACGACCGCTTCGAGGCCGTCCTGTGCGCCGCCGAACTCGGCGTCTCCAAGCCCGAGGCCGGAGCCTTCCTGGCCGCCTGCGAGGCCCTGGACCTCGCCCCGCACCAGGTCGCGTACGTCGGCGACCACCCGGAGATCGACGGACGGGGCGCAGCCGACGCCGGACTGCTGTCGGTCTGGATCGACCGCGGCGCCGTGTACACCGGCGACGACGTGCCCGTCGGCCCGCACCGGATCGGCTCGCTCGCCGAACTCCCCGCGCTGCTCGGCGCGGATACCCGTTTTGGAGCCCCGTCCACCTTCAGGTAATGTTCTTCCTGCGTCGCCGGGGAGCGGGCCGAAAGGCCGGGAACCGGAGGCGCAAGCTAGAACAAAACCCCTCAGGGGCTTGCGTTCCAGTGGCCTATGGTGTAATTGGCAGCACGACTGATTCTGGTTCAGTTAGTCTTGGTTCGAGTCCAGGTAGGCCAGCTCGCAGAGCTCATCTGCAAAGCCCCCGTTGTGTAGCGGCCTAGCACGCCGCCCTCTCAAGGCGGTAGCGCCGGTTCGAATCCGGTCGGGGGTACAGATCCTTCCCGCGGGAACAGTCAGGGTCGCACCCGTTGTTCTCGATGCAGGATCGCTAGGGCCCCCGTTGTGTAGCGGCCTAGCACGCCGCCCTCTCAAGGCGGTAGCGCCGGTTCGAATCCGGTCGGGGGTACAAACTGGTCTAAACCACATTGGTCTATGGTGTAATTGGCAGCACGACTGATTCTGGTTCAGTTAGTCTTGGTTCGAGTCCAGGTAGACCAGCTCGGATCTGCGGAAACGTAAGATCCTCGCCCCCGTTGTGTAGCGGCCTAGCACGCCGCCCTCTCAAGGCGGTAGCGCCGGTTCGAATCCGGTCGGGGGTACGCATCGTGAAGGCCCTCCACTTCGGTGGGGGGCCTTCGTCATTGCTCGTCACCGAAGCCGTACCGCCGCGCCGACTCCTCCTCCTGCGCCAGCCGGTGCAGGGACTGGAGCATCGGATCGACCAGGATCGCCCCCAGCACCGCCGTCTCGACCTTCTCCGCCTCGGACGGATGGCGCTCCACGAAGTCCAGGTCCAGTACGGCCGCCTGATGCATCAACCGGGCGTACGCCACCAGGAGTTGAGTGTCCCAGTCGATGCCGATCCGTCTGAGCGCGGCCATCGCCACTACCAGCGAACGGTAGGCGGGCGAGATGGAGACCAGCGCCTGGGCGTTCGACCAGCCCAGGGACTCCAGCAGTTGATCCGCCGCCTCGTGCGCGGAGCGGACGTGCTCGTCCTCCTCGTCCGGCTCGGCGACCTGTGGCAGCGCCCACATCGCAGCGCCCATGCGGATCGTGCGGGGGAGGGAGTCGTCGTCGACGTGTCCCAGCACTTCCCGGATCGTCGCCACCGGCACCCGTCCGATCTGGATCATCGCGCGCACCAGCCGCAGCCGGCGCAGATGGTCCTCGTCGTATTCGGCGGTCCGTGCGTTGATCTGTCGGCCGGGCGTCAACAGGCCTTCGCGCAGGTAGTACTTGATCGTCGCGGTGGACACCCCGCTGCGCTCGCTCAGCTCGGCCAGCCGCATCCTCTTGCGCCTCTCCTAGGGAAGTGTCACTATCCAACCATTCCAGTGGCTCCCGGTCATGCTGTTGAAGTTCCGCATGGCGGGGGAGCCTGCGCGGGACGGTGACCGGGAGCTGCTGGGGCGCATCGCTCGACGGGGGCGCAACCGAGGACTGTCCGACCGGGGGGATCGGGGAGGGCCTGCCGCGGCGTTGAGGCGGGTCCTCCCCGGAGACGTCCCCGGGCTTCAGCCGGTGCGGCGCAGGGCCTCGGAGAGGCGGGCCGCGGCGTCGATGACCGCCTGGGCGTGCATACGGCCCGGGTGGCGCGTGAGGCGCTCGATGGGGCCGGAGACGGAGACGGCGGCCACGACGCGGTTGGAGGGGCCGCGTACGGGCGCGGAGACCGAGGCGACGCCCGGCTCGCGCTCGCCGATGGACTGGGCCCAGCCCCGGCGTCGTACGCCCGAGAGCGCCGTGGCAGTGAAGCGGGCGCCCTGGAGGCCGCGGTGCAGGCGCTCCGGCTCCTCCCAGGCCATGAGGATCTGGGCGGAGGAGCCCGCCTTCATGGTGAGCGTCGAGCCGACGGGGACCGTGTCCCGAAGGCCGGACAGGCGCTCCGCCGCGGCGACGCAGATGCGCATGTCGCCCTGGCGGCGGTAGAGCTGTGCGCTCTCGCCGGTGATGTCACGGAGATGCGTGAGCACCGGGCCGGCGGTGGCGAGGAGACGGTCCTCGCCCGCGGCCGCGGCGAGTTCCGCCAGGCGCGGGCCGAGGATGAACCGGCCCTGCATGTCGCGCGCCACCATACGGTGGTGTTCCAAAGCCACGGCCAGGCGGTGAGCCGTGGGTCGTGCCAGCCCGGTCGCCGCGACCAGACCCGCGAGGGTGGCCGGACCGGACTCCAGGGCGCTCAGGACAAGGGCTGCCTTGTCCAGAACGCCGACGCCGCTACTGTTGTCCATGAAACGATACTCGCGTCTCACTCTGTGAAACGCAAGTTCAATTTTGCGTGGAACACGCCACTCTGGAAGACACAGGCACAGTGGCCCGCAGACCAAACGGGCCCGGCGGCGGACGCCCGGCACGGGGGGCGCGGGCAGCCGCTTGCTCAAGATCTCTAGTTGGGTCGGCGCGACATTTGCCGACCGGAGGGAAAGCGATGGGTAGGACACTCGCGGAGAAGGTCTGGGACGACCATGTCGTCCGGCGCGCCGAGGGCGAGCCCGACCTCCTCTTCATCGATCTGCACCTGCTGCACGAAGTGACCAGCCCGCAGGCCTTCGACGGCCTCCGTCAGGCGGGGCGTCCCGTGCGCCGTCTCGATCTCACCATCGCCACCGAGGATCACAACACCCCGACCCTCGACATCGACAAGCCCATCGCGGACCCGGTCTCCCGGGCCCAGCTGGAGACGCTGCGCAAGAACTGCGCCGACTTCGGCGTTCGCCTGCACCCGCTCGGCGACGTCGAGCAGGGCGTCGTCCACGTCGTCGGCCCCCAGCTGGGCCTGACCCAGCCCGGCACGACCGTGGTGTGCGGCGACTCCCACACCTCCACGCACGGCGCCTTCGGTGCGCTGGCGTTCGGCATCGGCACCTCCCAGGTCGAGCATGTGCTGGCCACCCAGACGCTGCCGCTGGCCCGCCCGAAGACCATGGCCATCACCGTCGAGGGCGAACTGCCCGACGGCGTCACCGCCAAGGACCTGATCCTGGCGATCATCGCCAGGATCGGTACGGGCGGCGGCCAGGGCTACATCCTGGAGTACCGCGGCCCCGCCATCGAGAAGCTCTCGATGGAGGCCCGGATGACCATCTGCAACATGTCGATCGAGGCCGGTGCCCGCGCGGGCATGATCGCCCCCGACGAGACCACCTTCGAGTACCTCAAGGGCCGCCCGCACGCACCCGAGGGCGCGGACTGGGACGCGGCGGTCGCGTACTGGAAGACGCTGCGCACCGACGAGGACGCGGTCTTCGACGCCGAGGTCCTCATCAACGCCGGCGAGCTGTCCCCGTTCGTCACCTGGGGCACCAACCCCGGCCAGGGCGCGCCGCTTTCGGCGGACGTCCCCGACCCTGCTTCGTACGAAGACGCTTCGGAGCGCCACGCCGCCGAAAAGGCCCTGGAATACATGGGGTTGGAGGCCGGGCAGCCGCTGCGCTCCATCAAGGTGGACACCGTCTTCGTAGGCTCGTGCACCAACGGCCGTATCGAGGACCTGCGCGCCGCCGCCGAGCTCCTGAAGGACCGCAAAGTCGCCGACGGCGTACGGATGCTGGTCGTCCCCGGCTCCGCACGGGTCGGTCTCCAGGCCGTCTCCGAAGGCCTGGACGTCGTTTTCAAGGACGCCGGCGCCGAATGGCGGCACGCGGGCTGCTCGATGTGTCTGGGCATGAACCCCGACCAGCTGGCGCCCGGTGAGCGCTCCGCGTCCACCTCCAACCGCAACTTCGAGGGCAGGCAGGGCAAGGGCGGCCGTACGCACCTGGTCTCGCCGCAGGTCGCCGCCGCGACCGCCGTGCTGGGCCACCTGGCCTCGCCCGCCGACCTGTCCGACGTCGAGACCCGTACGCCCGCTGGAGTCTGAGAAGCCATGGAAGCATTCACCACGCACACCGGCCGGGCCGTCCCGCTGCGCCGCAGCAACGTCGACACCGACCAGATCATCCCTGCTCACTGGCTCAAGAAGGTCACACGGGACGGTTTCGAGGACGGGCTGTTCGAGGCCTGGCGCAAGGACGAGAACTTCATCCTCAACCGGCCCGAGCGGCAGGGCGCCACGGTTCTGGTCGCCGGCCCCGACTTCGGCACCGGCTCCTCCCGTGAGCACGCCGTCTGGGCGCTCCAGAACTACGGCTTCAAGACGGTCATCTCGTCCCGCTTCGCCGATATCTTCCGCGGTAACTCGCTCAAGAACGGCCTGCTCACAGTGGTTCTGGAGCAGAAGGTCGTGGACGCGCTCCAGGAGCTGACCGAGCGGGACCCGCAGGCCGAGATCACGGTCGACCTCGAGGCCCGCGAGGTGCGCGCCGAGGGCATCACCGCCTCCTTCGAGCTGGACGAGAACTCCCGCTGGCGGCTGCTGAACGGGCTGGACGACATCTCCATCACCCTCCAGAACGAGGCCGACATCGCGACGTACGAAGCCAAGCGGCCGTCGTACAAGCCGCAGACGCTGAAGATCTGAGCCGAAGGCCGCCGGCAAGTCGAGTTTCGGCCACCGCAACACCCCCGCAGTACCCCCGATCAGCCCGATCGGGGGTACTGCCATGTCTGCACCCGAACGGCCCTGCGCGGCTCGGTGAGCGTCGTCAACTTCCCTCGTTAGAGCGGTTGTTGCCGGGGTACGCGAACCTTGTAGCCGCGGCTTCCGCGCATGCCCGGAAGGCCGTTTGAGGCGGCAGTTGCACCCTGGGCAGGCGACAACTCGCCCCAGATGGCACAATCTGTGCATGGAACACGACGGCCAACTCGAGCTCTATGCGGCAGTCGCGGGCCAACTGAAGGAAGCGCACACAAGAGTGCGCGCACTGCAAGTCCCGGAGGGCGTACGGATGGCGCTGACCCGGAAGCTGCTGGTCATTACGGCCGCGGCCAAGCACGATCTCGCCGATGCGACAAGGCGTCTGGAGCGGTTCACAGCCGACCTCGACGAGGGTCGATTCCCCGAAGAGGAACGCTGAACAGCCTTAAGACCGCCGAGTCCGTTGCGGCACAAGGGTGATAAGCCCGTTTCGTGTTTGATTTGCGGTATATATCTGCCTAACGTGCGAAAAAGCTTGAACACATTCGTTCTGGCGATGTCTCCGAAGGGGAAGACGTGAACAAGGCGCAGCTCGTAGAAGCGATTGCCGACAAGATGGGCGGCCGACAGCAGGCCGCCGACGCTGTCGACCACGTACTGGACGCGATCGTCCGCGCGGTCGTCTCGGGTGAGCGGGTGTCGGTCACCGGCTTCGGTTCGTTCGAGAAGGTCGACCGCCCGGCCCGCTACGCCCGCAACCCGCAGACGGGCGAGCGGGTTCGGGTCAAGAAGACCTCCGTTCCGCGCTTCCGCGCGGGCCAGGGCTTCAAGGACCTGGTGAGCGGCTCGAAGAAGCTCCCGCGCGGTGGCGAGGTCGCCGTCAAGAAGGCGCCCAAGGGCAGCCTGACCGGCGGTGCCGCGGCAACGGTCAAGAAGGCCGCGGCCAAGAAGACCACCAAGGCGGCCGCCGCGAAGAAGACCGCGGCGCGGAAGACGGCGGCGAAGAAGACCACCGCGACCGCCAAGAAGACCACGGCGAAGAAGACGACCGCGAAGAAGACCACCGCGGCCGCCAAGAAGACCGCGGCCAAGAAGACCACCGCCAAGAAGGCGACGGCCAAGAAGGCCCCGGCGAAGAAGGCGACGGCCAAGAAGGCCCCCGCCAAGAAGTCGACCGCGCGCAAGACCACCGCCAAGAAGGCCACCGCCCGCAAGTAAGCGGGGCACAGGGGCACTCACGCGCCGGGCCGGACTCCCCGTGGAGTCCGGCCCGCGGCGTTTCTACAGCGTTTGCAGTGTCACCAGCGTGATGCGCAGGCCGTCCCTCGGGCCCTCCGCCTCGATCCGGACCCGCTGCCCGGGACGCAACAGCCGCAGGCCGCCCGCGTCGAAGGCGGCGGCGTCGAAGGAGACGGGCGTGCCGTCGTCGAGCAACACACTGCCGCTGCGGGTCTCGGCGTCGTAGGTGTATGCGGTGGCCTGCATGCACGCAGCGTATGCGTTCCACTGGGATGCCGCGAGGGGTCGCAGAGCGACTGCGGCGCCGTCGTGGCTGGTCGCGCCCACGCGGCGGAGCCGCAAATCGATACAGCCCCGCGCCCCTGTTCCAGCGCCCCTCCGGGGCTGGAACAGCGGCTACGGCTCCGCGATCAGCAGCCGTGCTGCCATCGCCGCCGTGCGCGGGCCCACGCCCAAGTCGAGCGCGGCTCGCAGATCCAGGCCGGTGTCGACGTCCTGTCGTACGGAATCCACCGCGTCGAGGGTCAGTTCCATCGCGCCGGACGTGCGGTGGCGGGCCCGGGAATCGAGGCCGAATTCCGGGCGCAATTCACTGCCCGGTGCGGCGGCCAGCAGAGTTGTTCCGATTGCGGCCGCATCCGGGAGAAAAGCGCGGGGGAATTCGGCGGCCGCATCCAGGACCCGGGCCAATTCCAGTGGGCGCAGGGACGGAAGATCGGCGTTCAGGGCCGCCACGGCACTTCGGGGACGAGATCCCCGTACGACGCTCTCGCCGTGCGCCAGGGCCGCGTTCAGGCCGCCCACGGGCTCGTCCGCGATGATGCGGGCGCCCAGTGCGGCCAGTTCCCGGTCGGCCAGGGCGTCGTTCGTGACGACTGCCACATCAGCGACCGCCGGGCAGGCCAGCGCGGCCGCGACGGTGTCCTGGGCGAAGGCGAGGGCGAGGCCGGGGCGCAGCCCGTCGTCGGCGGTGTCCGACAGCCGGCTCTTGGCGTGCGCCAAAGGCTTCAGGGGTATCACCAAGGTCCACTGCACGAGCGTTCGTCCCTCTCTTGTCGCGGCCATTGTCACCTGGCATCTGGCGGGCGTGCCCTCGGGGCGTACGGTGTTCTCGACAGACCGGCGGCCTGGGGCGACACTTGTGCGGCCCCCCAGGCCCTAGAGGAAGGTGTCCGCGTGCCCCGCCGCAGAATCGGCTTCTGGTACCGCTTCGCAGCGGTCCTCTGCAAACCACCGCTGGTGGTTCTGATCAAGCGGGACTGGCGTGGAATGGAGCACATTCCGGCCGACGGCGGATTTATCACTGCGGTGAACCACAATTCGCACATCGATCCCTTCGCGTACGCACACTTTCAGTACAACACCGGCCGTGTTCCGCGATTCCTCGCGAAGAGCGGCCTTTTCAAGAAGGGCTTCGTCGGCGCCGCGATGCGCGGCACCGGGCAGATCCCCGTCTACCGGGAAACCACGGACGCGCTCAGTGCCTTCCGGGCCGCGATCGCCGCCGTCGAGCGTGGCGAGTGCGTGGCGTTCTACCCCGAGGGAACGATCACTCGCGACCCGGATCAGTGGCCCATGACGGCCAAGACCGGTGCCGCGCGCGTCGCCCTCCAGACCAAGTGCCCGGTGATTCCCGTCGCCCAGTGGGGCGCCAACGAACTGCTGCCGCCGTACGCCAAGAAGCTCAACCTCCTTCCGCGCAAGACCCACCACGTGCTGGCGGGCCCGCCCGTCGACCTGGCGCGCTTCTACGACGAGGAGATGACCCCGGAGCTCCTGAAGCAGGCGACCGAGGTCATCATGGCCGCCGTCACTCGTCAGCTGGAGGACATCCGCGGCGAGCAGGCGCCCAAGATGCCGTACGACCCGCGCCGTGAGCGGGTCGAGCAGCGACGCAAGAGCAGGGCGCAGTCGGAGGGCAAGGCCGTACAGGAAGAGGGGCAGGGCACGTGAACAAGTCGGTCAAGGCGGCTGTCTTCAGCGCCGGTTCGTGGGGTACCGCCTTCGGCATGGTGCTTGCCGACGCGGGCTGCGAGGTCACCCTCTGGGCGCGTCGCCCTGAGGTCGCCGACGCCATCAACTCCAGCCGGATGAACCCCGAGTACTTCCCGGGCATCGAGCTCCCGGAGAACCTGCGGGCCACCACCGATCCCGCCGAGGCCGCGGCCGGCGCCGACTTCACCGTTCTGTCGATCCCCTCGCAGACCATGCGCGGCAATCTCGCCGAGTGGGTGCCGCTGCTGGCGCCCGACACGATCCTCGTCTCGCTCATGAAGGGTGTCGAACTGGGCACCGCCATGCGGATGAGCGAGGTCATCGAGGACGTCGCCAAGGTCGGCCAGGACCGCATCGCCGTCGTCACCGGACCCAACCTCGCCCGCGAGATCGCCGCCCGGATGCCGGCCGCCGCGGTGGTCGCGTGCACGGACGAGGCCGTCGCCCAGCGGCTCCAGGCCGTCTGCCACACGCCGTACTTCCGCCCGTACACGAACACGGACGTGGTGGGCTGCGAGTTGGGCGGTGCCGTGAAGAACGTCATCGGCCTCGCCGTCGGCATCGCGGACGGCATGGGGCTCGGCGACAACGCCAAGGGCTCCCTCATCACACGCGGTCTCGCCGAGACCACCCGGCTGGGCCTGGCGATGGGCGCCGACCCGCTGACGTTCTCCGGACTCGCGGGCCTGGGCGACCTGGTGGCGACCTGCTCCTCGCCGCTGTCCCGCAACCACACCTTCGGCACCAACCTCGGCAAGGGCATGACCCTTGAGGAGACCATCGCGGTCACCCGGCAGACCGCCGAGGGCGTCAAGTCCTGTGAGTCGGTGCTGGATCTGGCCCGCCGGCACGGCGTCGACATGCCGATCACCGAGACGGTCGTCGGCATCGTGCACGAGGGCAAGCCGCCGGTGGTCGCCCTGAAGGAGCTGATGTCGCGCAGCGCGAAGCCGGAACGACGCTGAGCGATGCCGGGTGCGGTCGCTGTGTCCGGGCGCTACCAACGGGTACTCTCAACGCGATATGAGCACCGAGAACCTCTCCCAGAGCCCTGAGCAGCCGCCTCGCAAGCCGCGCGTGGCCGTCGTGTTCGGCGGGCGCAGCTCCGAACACGGGATCTCCGTGGTCACGGCAGGCGCCGTCCTCAAGGCCATCGACCGGACCAGGTACGACGTTCTGCCGATCGGTATCACCCAGGACGGCCGCTGGGCGCTCACCGCCGACGAACCGGAACGCATGGCGATCACCGAGCGCCGTACGCCCAACGTCGAGGAGCTCGCCGAGTCGAGCGAGGGCGGCGTGGTGCTCCCCGTGGACCCGGGCAGCCGTGAAGTCGTCTACAGCGAGCCCGGATCGGTGCCCAAGGCGCTCGGTGAGGTCGACGTCGTCTTCCCCGTGCTGCACGGCCCGTACGGCGAGGACGGCACCCTCCAGGGCCTCCTGGAACTGTCCGGCGTGCCTTATGTGGGCTCGGGAGTGCTCGCCTCGGCCGTCGGCCAGGACAAGGACTACATGAAGCGGGTGTTCACGTCGTTCGGGCTCAAGGTCGGCCCGTACGTGGTGATCCGGCCGCGTGAGTGGCAGCAGGACGAGTCCGCCGCCCGCAAGAAGATCGTCGACTTCGCCGGCGAGCACGGCTGGCCGCTCTTCGTGAAGCCCGCGCGCGCGGGCTCGTCGATCGGCATCACCAAGGTCGACGACCTGTCGGGGCTCGACGAGGCGATCGCCGAGGCCCAGCGCCACGACCCCAAGATCCTCGTCGAGGCCGCGCTGCGCGGCCGTGAGATCGAGTGCGGGGTGCTGGAGTTCGAGGACGGGCCCCGGGCTTCGGTGCCCTCCGAGATCCCGTCGCCCGAGGCCCACGCCTACTACGACTTCGAGGCCAAGTACATCGACTCGACGCCGGGTATCGTCCCCGCGCCGCTGACGCCCGAGGAGACGGCGGACGTCCAGAGGCTGGCCGTCGATGCCTTCGAGGCGGCCTCCTGCGAGGGCCTGGTCCGCGCGGACTTCTTCCTCACCGACGACGGGTTCGTCATCAACGAGATCAACACGATGCCCGGCATGACGCCGATCTCGATGTATCCGCAGATGTGGCAGGCGGCCGGGGTCGGCTATCCGGAGTTGGTGGACAGGCTGATCCAGGCGGCCCTGCGCAGGTCGACCGGACTGCGCTGAACTAGTCGGCGATCCCCTCGGGGATCGCCTTCTTCACGGCCGGGGCCAGATCGATCAGCACCCCCGTACTGTCCCGCCCCTCCGCCACCGTGACCTCGACGTATGCGCGGCGGTTGGCGGTGGTGAAGCGGTACGACCCGTCGTCCTGTTTCTCCATCAGCCAGTCGACGCCGTTGACGCCGCCGGCGAGCGCGTCCTTGTCATTGCCGTTGGCCACGTCCGGGTCGATCATCTTCGGCGGCTGTCGGACACCGCAGCGCAGTATGATCGCCGGGCTTCCCCAGCCCGCCGTCAGCGCTGACGCGGGCTCGGGATCCCGGCGTTCCTGACCGTCGACCTTGGACGGCAGGACCGCGTCCAGGTTTCGGCACAGCTTCGTGACCTCGGTGCCCGGACCGGGAACCGCGGTCCGGGCGCTGTCGTCTGCTGAGGAACAGCCCGCGACGGCGATCAACAGAGCGATCGCGGGCGGCCCGACGAAGGTGGGGTGCCGGTGACGGAAGAACTTCACCGGCCAAGGGTAGACGGGGACTAGAGATGGACGACCGGGCAGGTCAGGGTTCGCGTGATGCCGTCCACTTGCTGGACCTTGGCGACCACCATGCGGCCGAGGTCGTCCACGGTGTCTGCTTGGGCACGCACGATCACGTCATAAGGTCCTGTCACGTCCTCGGCCTGGATAACCCCAGGAATCTTGCTGATCGTCTCGGCGACGGTCGACGCTTTGCCGACCTCCGTCTGGATCAGGATGTACGCCTGTACCACGGAACCTCCAGGGCGGCCACGAGGATCATGTGGGGAAAAGGAACGCCACGGTATCGCGTCGCCGCTCGCCGCGGGGAGACCTGCGGGGACCGGGGCTTGCGCGCCGGGGCGCGGGCACGACAGTAGTTGACGGTCACTGCGACCGTATCGGGGACACTGATGACGCGCGACCGGGTATGCACAGGTAGAGAAAGGGCGAAAGGGCAATGAAGGGCACTGTTGGTGAGCTGGGGGAGTTCGGGCTCATCAGGGAGCTCACCTCCCGTCTCACCACCACCCCGGCGGTCCGGGTCGGACCCGGCGACGACGCCGCGGTGGTCGCCGCGCCCGACCGCAGGGTCGTGGCGAGCACCGACATCCTCGTCGAGGGACGGCACTTCCGCCGCGACTGGTCCACCGCCTACGACGTGGGCCGCAAGGCCGCCGCCCAGAACCTCGCGGACATCGCCGCCATGGGCGCCGTACCGACCGCACTGCTGCTCGGCCTGGTCGTCCCGGCCGAACTGCCGGTGGCCTGGGCGACCGAGATGATGGACGGCCTGCGCGACGAGTGCCAGGTCGCGGGGGCGTCGGTGGTCGGCGGCGATGTCGTACGCGGTGACACGATCATGGTGTCGATCACCGCACTCGGTGATCTGCGCGGCCAGGAGCCCGTGACGCGGGCCGGCGCGCAGCCCGGGGACCTCGTCGCGGTGACGGGCTGGCTGGGCTGGTCGGCGGCCGGGTACGCGGTGCTGTCGCGCGGCTTCCGTTCGCCCCGGGCCTTCGTGGAGGCGCACCGGCGCCCGGAACCGCCGTATCACGCGGGGCCGGCCGCGGCCGGTCTCGGCGCGACCTCGATGTGCGACGTGAGCGACGGGCTGATCGCCGACCTCGGGCATATCGCCGAGGCCAGCAAGGTCCGCATCGACATCCGCTCCGGCGCCATCGACATCCCCTCCCAGATGAACGACATCGGGCAGGCCGTCGGCGTCGACCCCATGCAGTGGGTGCTCACCGGGGGAGAGGACCACGCGATCGTGGCGACCTTCCCGTCGGACGTGAAACTGCCCGCCCGCTGGAAGGTCATCGGCGAGGTACTCAACCCCTCGGCGCTGCCCCAGGTGACGGTCGACGGGGCGCCATGGACCAGCAAGGGCGGCTGGGACCACTTCGGGGACATCGAGTCGTGACGTCGCCCAGGGTGCTGACGGTCGCGGGCTCGGACTCCGGCGGAGGGGCCGGCATCCAGGCCGACCTGAAGACGATGCTCGCGCTCGGTGTGCACGGCATGAGCGTCATCACCGCCGTGACCGCGCAGAACTCCCAGGGCGTGCAGGGGGCTTGGCCGCTGCCCGTGGAGGCGGTGCGGGCCCAGTACCGGAGCGTCGTCGACGACATCGGCGTACAGGCCGTGAAGACGGGGATGCTGGCGTCCGCCGAACTCGTCCAGGCGGTGGCCGAGTTGATCGGTGGCACGGACGCTCCGGTCGTCGTCGATCCGGTGGGCGTCTCCAAGCACGGGGACTCGCTGCTGGCTTCGTCCGCGCTGGACTCCGTACGCACCGAGCTGCTGCCCATCGCCACCGTGGCGACGCCGAACCTGGACGAGGTGGCCCAGCTCACGGGCGTGCGGGTCGAGTCGGAGGGGGATCTGCGCCGGGCCGCGGAGGCCGTGCTGTCGTACGGGCCACGATGGGTTGTGATCAAGGGCGGTCACCTGGCCGGTGATGCCGTGGACTTGCTGACGGACGGGTCCGAGGAGCACTGGCTGCGCGCTCCCCGGCACGACAACCGGCACACGCACGGCACCGGCTGCACTCTCGCGTCGGCGATCGCCTCGCAGCTGGCGAAGGGGCAGTCGGTGCCGGAGGCGGTCACGGCGGCCAAGGAGTACGTCACCGGGGCGATCGCCGCCGGGTTCGCGCTCGGCGTGGGGATCGGGCCGGTGGATCATGGGTGGCGGGTCAGGGTGGGGAGCGGGAACGAGGCGTAAGCGTTTGCGCAAGCGCTTACGCAAGCGTTTATGTGGCTGCTTGGGCTTGGGCACCTCCATGGCTGCCCGGATACAGCAAAAAGCCGGTCCACCAGAGGTGGACCGGCTCCTGCAGCGAACCAGCAGTGGCCGCGCGCTACCGCGTAGCGTCAGCGCGAGACCTTGCCGGCCTTGATGCACGAGGTGCAAGCGTTCACGCGCTTCGGCGTCCCGCCGACCACGGTACGAACGCGCTGGATGTTCGGGTTCCAGCGACGGGGCGTACGGCGGTGCGAGTGCGAGATGTTGTTGCCGAAGCCCGGCCCCTTGCCGCAGACGTCGCAGTTGGCAGCCACGGGTCACTCCAAAGACTTCAGATGCACTTACGGATGATCCCGGCAGGCCGGAATCAAGATCTACGATCTGAGTGGCGTTGCCAGGGGGAATGGCCCGATCTGGATCGGGCAACCGGAGCAGCATACAACGACTGCGCCAGTACAACGAAACTACCATGGCTGCTCAGGGCCCCGCTCCGGCCCACTTCCGGTGGACAACGGCCCGGGGTCTACGCTGCGTCCCACGTCCGGCAGCTCAAGGAGGCGCAGGTGGCGCAGGTGCCGCAGACATTCTTCGATGCTCTCGCGGTGCGCACCTGGTGCGGTCTCGCGCTGGAGGCGCTGGGGCGGTCGCGCGAGGAGATCGACGCGATCAACGTCTACCCGGTGGCCGACGGGGACACCGGCACGAACCTGTATCTGACGGTGGAGTCGGCTCTCGCCGCGGTCGAGGCGGTCTTCGCAGGTCACGAAGTCGGGGGCGGTGCCGGGGCGCCGCCGCTGGCCGACACCGTGCAGGCCATGGCGCACGGTGCGCTCATTGGGGCGCGCGGGAACTCCGGGACGATTCTGGCGCAACTGCTGCGGGGAATGGCGCAGGTGCTTGCGGGCGGTGGGACGGCCCCCGGCGGGACGACCGGGGATGAGACCTGGGGTGAGACCTGGGGTGAGACCTGGGGTGAGACCGCTCACAGTGATGCCCGAGGGCTGCGGCTTGCGCTTCGGCACGCGGCCGATTCCGCCCGGCAGGCCGTGGCCCACCCCGTCGAGGGGACGGTCCTCACGGTCGCCTCGGCCGCCGCGGACGCGGCCACGGGAGCCGAGGGGGACTGCGGGACGGTCGCGCGGGCGGCCTACGAAGGCGCCCGGGCCGCCCTCGCCGCTACACCGGGCCAGCTGGCCGTCCTGGAGCGCGCGGGCGTCGTGGACGCCGGCGGGCGGGGGCTGGTGGCGGTGCTGGGTGCGCTGGTGGAGACGTTCACGGGGGAGCGGCCGTCCGCCGTGGCCGTGGTGCCGCCGGTGTCCGTCACGTCGGAGGAGCACGCGCGCGTGGCCGTCGACAGCGTCGGCGAGTGCGTGGACGGAGCCGCCGACCCGGAGGAGGGCGGGCCCGCCTTCGAGGTGATCTACCTGTTGGAGGCCGAGGACGTGGCCGTGACCCGGCTGCGGGAGCGGCTCGACGCGCTCGGGGACTCGCTCGTCGTGGTCGGCGGCGACGGGCTGTGGAACGTCCATGTCCACGTGGACGACGCCGGCGCCGCCGTGGAGGCGGGCGTCGAGGCCGGGCGGCCGTACCGGATCAGGATCACCCACTTCGCAGTCGGCGACGTGCACACCACCGGGGCCGAACGCCCGCCCCGGGAGCGTGCCGAGCGCGCCGTCGTGGCCGTCGTGCCCGGCGAGGGGCTGGCCGGGCTGTACGCCGAGGCGGGCGCGACCACGGTGCTCGCGCGCCCCGGGGAGCCGCCCGCCAGCGGGGAGCTCGTCGAGGCCGTACGACGGGCCCACGCGCGCGAGGTCGTGCTGCTGCCCAATGATGCCGAGCTGCGCCACACCGCGGCCGCGGCGGCGGAGCAGGCCCGCACGGAGGGCATCCGCGTGGCGCTCATCCCGACGCGTTCAGCGGTCCAGGGGATCGCGGCACTGGCCGTGCACGAGCCGGACCGCCGGTTCGACGAGGACGTCGTCCAGATGACCTCGGCGGCCGGCGCGACCCGCTACGCCGAGGTGACCGTCGCCGAACGCCAGTCCTGGACCATGGCCGGCATCTGCCAGGCCGGCGACGTCCTCGGCCTCATAGACGGCGACGTCGCCGTGATCGGCTCGGACGTCACCACCACCGCCGCGACCGTCATCGACCGCATGCTCCAGGCGGGCGGCGAGATGGTGACCCTCGTCCTCGGCGACGAAGCCCCTGACGCCATCGTCGAGCACGTCGAAGGACGCGTGCGTGAGGCGTACCTTGCCGTCGACACGGTGGTGTACCGGGGCGGGCGGCAAGGATCGCTGCTGCTCATCGGCGTCGAATAGGCGTTGCTGCTCCAGGCCTATGTCTCTGGGCCCTGTTCCTCCGTTTGCTCCTCCATCAGCTCGAGCAGCTGCTGCGCCTCCGCGCGCCGGGCCTGTGCCGTCTCGTCGCCGTCGCCGTCGCCATCGCCGTCCTCGGCACCGGCGTATGCGATCAGCACCGCACGCGCGCGTGCGGCGGCCGGGGCGGGGCGGCTCAGGTCTGCCTCCAGCCAGCCGGCCGCCAGTTCGGCGCCGGTCCGGGCGTGCAGGGCGTCGTGTCCGGCGGTGGCGAACACCGCGACGGCCTCCAGCATCTGGGACAGGGCTTCTTCGAGGGTGGCCCGGATGGAGTCGTCCTCGGCGTCCTCGGTGGCGGACCGGGCGAGCAGGTCGCCGAACTGCCGGTGGGTGTGGCCGAGTTCGGCGATCAGCCGTTGCTGTGACTCCTCGTCGACCGCGGTGTCCAGGGCCGTCGCGCACTCGCGGACCGCGCCCGCCATCAACTCCCGTGCCCCGTCCGGCCCGTCCTGGGTGCGCAGCGCGAGCCACGCGCGGGCGCGCAGGGAACGCACCAGGCCGTGCACGTTGCCGAGCTCGCGCCACAGGTCGCCCGCGCGTGCGTAGGCCTGGTCGGCCTCGTCGTGCAGGCCCGCGTGTCCGAGGGACTCCGCGGCGAGATGGGCGAGCGTGGCGTGGTCGTGCTGCTCGGGCCAGTGCCGGGCGATCTCGGCGGCCTGCAACCGGCGTTCGGCCGCCGCGCGGTGCTCGCCGAGCTCGCTCAGACAGTCGCCGAGCCACCACTGCGTCTGTACGACCGCGCCGTCGCCGTGCGTTTCGGCGGTCAGATCGGGCAGCGCCGATTCCAGCACCTCCGCGGCCTCGGCCCATCGTCCCTGCCGCAGCAGGAACCCGCCGAGCTGGTGCCGTGCCCAGGCGCCGAGCGTCGGGCCCTGGCCCGCCTCGTCGGCCCAGTGGGCCGCGTCCAGGGCGTGTTCGGCGGCCTCCGCGGACCGGCCGCGGCCGCCCACTACCTCGGCGAGCTGAAGGTGCAGCTGGGCACGGCCGATCGGCTCCAGGTGCGGTCCGCCGTGCTCCAGGGCCGCCCGCAGCGCCCGCTCGGCCTCCGCCGTGTCGCCGAGGTGATGCGCGAGCCCGGCCAGCCGGGCCTCGTACTCCACCGCGAACCACGGCAGCCCCGCCCCGACGAACGCCGCCGCGGCTTGCGCGAACAGCTCCGCCGCCCCCTCCACGTCCCCGGCGTGCGCGGCCAGTTCCGCGAGCATCGCCCGCGCCTCCGCGTCCCGCGAGGCAAGCCGCACATCGCCCCCGACCCGCCCACCGACCAACGCAAGCACCTCCCGCGCGGCGGCTTCGGCGTCGACGAGGACGGTGCTGCCCGAGGCGCCGGCCGCCGGGACACCCCCCGCCGAGTAGCCGCCGTCCCGGTCCGCCGGGACCCCACCCGTCGAGGAACCGCCGTCCCCGGCCGCCTCCGGTCCCCGCTCGTGGGCCGGAGTCTCCCCGTCCACGTCGCCATCGTGCCTTGTGGGGCGCAGGGATGTCTCCGGCCCCTGGCCGTGAACTGGATTCTCGCCGTCCGAGTCGCCATCGTGCCCTGAGGAGCGCGGAGAGGCCTCCGCCCCCTGGCCGTGGGCCGCAGTCTCGCCGTCCGCCGAGGCGCCGTCGTGCCCTGAGGAGCCCGCAGCTCCCTCCGGCGACGAGCCCATAGCCCTCTCCGGCGATGAGCCCGCACCCCCCTCCGATGACGAGCCCGCAGCCCCGACCTCGCTGTTCGAGGAGCCGTCGACTCCCCGCGAGGCGTCGTCCTGCGCCATCGCGCCGCTCGCCGGATCGTCCGCCTCGTGCACTCGCCGCATCAGGATCCGTGCGCGTCCCATCAGTACGGACGCCGTCTGGTGCAGGCCTGTGGCGTCCTCGGCGTACAGGGCGAGTACCTCGTCGTAGGGGCCCGCGACTGCTGTGAGGGCGCCGGTCACGTCGCCTGCGAGGGCGCGCATGTATGCCGCACGCGTGCGTGCCGCGAGGGCCTCGCCGGGGTCGCCCGCCTCCGCGTACAACTCGGCGGCGTGCTCGAACGCGTCGATGCCCTCGGGGCCCAGGTCCATCGCGTGGTGGTCGGCTATCTCGGCGCGGTCCCGGGCGTCCAGCTCGGTGCCCTCGGCGGCGCGGGCGACCGCCGCCCACGCCTCCACGGCGTTCGGCTGCAAGGTGTCCGACAGCCGCCGGGCCTCGGCCAGCAGCGCGGGCAGATCGGGCTCCACGGCCTCATCGTGCGCCGGAACAGGCGGGACGGGAACCGCCGCGGGACGTACCGAGCGCACCCCGAGCGGCAGCCGCTCCACCAGCGGCCGTTGATCCATGCGCTCGCGTGCCCGGTCGCTCATGTGCGCCGTGCCGTTGCGCTGATCGAACCGCTCGGCCAGCGCGAGGGCCTCCACGCGCGCGTGGGCGGCGAGTTCGCCGGCCGTCCACTCCCGCCCGGCCGGCCCCGGCACACGCTGGTCGCCCAGCCCGAGCGCGGTCAGCCGGTCCATGAACAGGGCCACGACACTCATGAAGTCCAGCCTGCTGCGCGGATGCCCGGCGTCGGTGAAATACGCCGGCCGCTCCGCGAGCAACTCCAGACCGCGCGCCTCGTTCCCGGTCAGCGCACAGAACTCGACGTGGTCGGCGTACGCGCCCCGCATGCTCTCCATGGCCCGTACGAGCCGGAAACCCCGCAGATGGTTGGCGCGGGCGTCGTCCACCCGGCCCAGCCGCAGCAGGGGCACCAGGGACGACGCCAGAACCGTGTGCGGCTCGTGGGCGCAGGTGAACTCGCCCGCCAGAACCGGCGACCACAGCTCCAGCGCCGACGCGTCCCGGCCGCACTCCGCCTGCCACCAACCCTGCCCGTGCAGCTCGCACGCGTGGCAGTCGGCCATGTCGTCCCGGTCGGCGGCCAGCCACGCGGCGTACGCCCGCTCGGCCCGGTCGACGTCCCCGACATGCGCGGCAACGCTGAACTCGGCGCTGCGCACGGCCCGTTCGGAGTGGCCGGCGAGCCGGTAGCGGTGTTCCATCTCGCCGAGCCACTTCTCGACGGACGCGAGCGGGATGTGCGGCTGGTCGAGCATGCCGGACGACATCCACTTGAACACCCAGTGCAGCGAGTGCGTCTCGTACTCGTCGAAGTCCTCGGGGTGTTCGTCCCACATGCGCAGCAGACGCGCGAAGGGGACGAACATCTTGTCCTTCTCGGAGCTGTAGTTGTAGACCTTCAGCTGGTGCCCGAGCGCCTCGATCACGGCGAGCGGAATGCTCAGCTTCTCGGCCTCGGCGAGCAGTTGCTCCGCGCGCGCGTTGCGGGCGGGACCCTCCGGCTGCCCGCCGTTCTCCGCCATGGCGTGGCGCAGGGAGTCGAAGTCCGTGATCTCAGTCATCGCTGACCGTCCTCGCTGTGCGTGGCCCACTCCAGGAGGCCGATGAACGCCCGGTTCAGCAACGCCGAGTCGGTGGGCCTGAGCGGCCGCTGAGCCATCAGCAGGGCCTGCCCGTACAGCGACTCCGTGGCGGTGCCGATCAGCTCGGGATCCTTCAGGGAGCTGATCCTGCGGATCAGCGGGCTGAGATGGTTGAGCACCAGCCGCGCGCGTGGGGCACTGCCCCGAAGCGAGCCGAGAATGCCCGCCCACAGGTCGTCGGCCTGCTCCTCCGCCTCGGCCCGGGCCTGCTCGTGCCGGGTCGCCCGGTCGTCCAGGTGCAGCGCGGGCACGGACAGCGGATGGAAGGCACGGAGTACGACGTCACAGCCCAGCGGGTCCAGCGTGGCCCGCGCCGCCGCCAGGAAGCCGGACAGCGCCAGCTCCTCCGCCGGGTCGACCGCGTCCAGATGGGCCGTCACGGTGTCGGCGTCCAGCTCGGAGACCACGGTCCCGGGCCGCACCGACGGCAGCGCCTCGACCAGTTCGCTGTCGTAGGTGTAACCGCCGTTGATCACCCCGACGCCTTGTGCGGACGCGATCGGCGCGACCTGCCGGTACTCCTCGACGGTCCGCGTGAAGTGCACCACCGGGTGCCGCTGCGCGAACTCCTCCAGGGACAGCCGACCGTCGGTCGTCTCGAAGGGCAGCCACGGCAGCATCGTGCGCAGCATCTCCTTGTCGTGCCGCGCCAGCGACTTCACGCCCAGGAAGTGCACGGACAGGAAGGCGGCAAGTCGCTCCGGATCACCGGCCGCCAGGCTCGTCAGCCACGACCGAATCCTTTCTCCCAGCGCTTCCCGTACGGCGGCCAGCGTCTCGTCCTCGTACAGCGACTCACGCGATGCCGTGGGCCGCAGACTGTCGGTGTCGAGCACACAGCGCACGAAGAACGCCCAGTCGGGCAGCAGCTGTTCGGCCCGCTCGGTCAGCAGCATGCCCTTGAGATGGACGCGATGACTCGCCCGTTGGGCCGGGCTGACCGCGGACGGCAGCACGTACGCCACGCCGCGGACACCGGCGAGCGGCACGTTCAGCTCGATCGCGTCCAGTGGGGTGAAGCCGAACAGCTCATGGCAGTGCCGCGCCAGGGCCACCCGCCGTGTGGCGGGGGAGGGGTACGCGCGGTCCCAGGGCGCCGGCAGGTCCGTGATCGCCTCGTCGCCGACCCGGACGTCGTACGGCAGCAGGGACCCGAAGTCCCGCGCCAGCGCGAGCACCCGCTCCTCGGCGAGCCACTCCCCGACGCCGGGCCGCGCCCCCAGGTGGACGGTGGTGCCCGGTTCGGTGCGGGCGTCCGGCTCCAGCGTCCGCACGGTGTACGAGCCGTCGTCCGTCGCGGTCCACTCCACGGGCGCCGCACCGGGCGTACGGGCGCTCAGGCTGACGACCCGGATCCGCTCGGCGACCACGAAACAGGCCAGCAGGCCTATCCCGAACTGGCCCAGGAAGTCGGACCTGACCTCCTGCAACCCCTCGGCCCGCTTGGAGCTGCGGCCGATCGTGGCAAGGAGGTTGTGCACGTCCGCTTCGGTGAGCCCGATCCCGGAGTCCTCCACGCGCAGGGTCCCGCCCTCCGCGTACAGCCGTACCCGGCCGGGGCAGTCGGGTTCTTCGGCACGTCTCGCCGTGATGGCGTCGACGGCGTTCTGAAGCAGCTCGCGCAGGTAGACCTTGGGACTGGAGTACAGATGATGCGAGAGCAGGTCCACGAGACCGCGCAGGTCGACCTGGAACGTATGAGGTGACTGGGGTGCCTGGGATGACTGTGAGGTCTGGGAGTCCATCGTCGCAGCGCCGGTGGGGGGACTGTCGACGGCGCGGGGTCGGGCGGTCCCGGTGAGGCGGTGACCGCGGAAGGATGGCCGGAGCGCGTCATCCTATGACCCGAACGACGCGTCTGACCAGGGGTTTCCCGAGACGTATACGGCAATGTCAGTGCGGTGGTGTGCAATGGATCTCGTGCCCGCACTGGAAGAACCACTGAATCAACCCTTGAAGTCAGTGCTCGGCCCCGCCACCGCGAAGGTGATGGCCGAGCACCTCGGCCTGCACAGCGTCGGTGACCTCCTGCACCACTACCCGCGCAGATATGAGGAGCGGGGTCAGCTCACCCACCTCGCCGACCTCCCCTTGGACGAGCACGTGACCGTGGTCGCCATGGTCGCCGACGCCCGTCTGCACAGCTTCGCCTCGTCCAAGGCGCCCCGGGGCAAGGGCCAGCGCCTCGAAGTCACCATCACGGACGGCAGCGGGCGACTCCAGCTGGTCTTCTTCGGCCACGGCGTGCACAAGCCCCACAAGGAACTGCTGCCGGGCACACGCGCGATGTTCGCGGGCAAGGTCTCCGTCTTCAATCGCCGCCTCCAACTGGCACACCCGGCATACGAGTTGCTCCGTGGTGACGCGGAGGAAACCGTCGAGACGTGGGCCGGCGCCCTCATCCCCATCTATCCCGCCACCGCCAAGCTGGAGTCCTGGAAGATCGGCAAGGCGATCCAGACGGTGCTGCCCAGCGCCCAGGAGGCCCTCGACCCCCTCCCGGACGCGCTCCGCGAAGGCCGCGGTCTGGTCCCGCTCCCCGAGGCCCTGCTCAAGATCCACCGCCCCCACACCAAGGCGGACATCGCCGACGCCCGCTCCCGCCTCAAGTGGGACGAGGCCTTCGTCCTCCAGGTCGCCCTCGCCCGCCGCCGCCACGCGGACGCCCAACTCCCGGCGGTGGCCCGCAAACCCAAGCCGGACGGCCTCCTCACGTCCTTCGACGACCGCCTCCCCTTCACCCTCACCGACGGCCAGCAGAAGGTCTCCAAGGAGATCTTCGACGACCTGGCGACCGAGCATCCGATGCACCGGCTGCTCCAGGGGGAGGTCGGCAGCGGGAAGACCATGGTCGCCCTCCGCGCCATGCTCGCCGTGGTCGACGCCGGCGGACAGGCCGCCATGCTGGCCCCCACCGAGGTGCTGGCCCAGCAGCATCACCGGTCGATCGTCGAGATGATGGGGGAACTGGCCGAGGGCGGAATGCTGGGCGGCGCCGAGCAGGCGACGAAGGTGGTCGTGCTCACCGGGTCCATGGGGGCGGCCGCGCGGCGCCAGGCGCTGCTCGACCTGGTCACCGGAGAGGCCGGGATCGTGATCGGCACCCATGCGCTGATCGAGGACAAGGTGCAGTTCCATGACCTCGGCCTGGTCGTGGTCGACGAACAGCACCGCTTCGGTGTCGAGCAGCGGGACGCCCTGCGCGGCAAGGGCAAGCAGCCGCCCCACCTGCTCGTCATGACCGCGACGCCCATCCCGCGGACGGTCGCGATGACCGTCTTCGGCGACCTGGAGACCTCGGTCCTCGACCAGCTCCCGGCCGGACGCTCGCCGATCGCCAGCCATGTCGTCCCGGCCGCCGACAAGCCGCACTTCCTCGCCAGGGCCTGGGAGCGGGTGCGCGAGGAGGTCGGCAAGGGACATCAGGCGTACGTCGTGTGCCCGCGCATCGGCGACGAAGAGGTGGACCCCAAGAAGAAGTCCGCCGAGGACGAGGCCGAGAAGCGCCCGCCCCTCGCCGTCCTGGACGTGGCCGACCAACTCGCCAAGGGCCCCCTGCAAGGCATCGGGGTCGAGGTCCTGCACGGCCGTATGCACCCCGACGACAAGGACGCGGTCATGCGCCGCTTCGCCGCCGGCGAGACCCGGGTCCTGGTCGCCACGACGGTCATCGAGGTCGGCGTCAACGTCCCCAACGCCACCGCCATGGTGATCATGGACGCCGACCGCTTCGGCGTCTCCCAGCTCCACCAGCTGCGCGGCCGGGTGGGCCGTGGCTCGGCGGCGGGCCTGTGCCTCCTGGTCAC
Source organism: Streptomyces sp. NPDC051963 (assembly GCF_044593495.1). Taxonomy (NCBI): domain Bacteria; kingdom Bacillati; phylum Actinomycetota; class Actinomycetes; order Kitasatosporales; family Streptomycetaceae; genus Streptomyces; species Streptomyces sp. NPDC051963. The sequence goes on from NZ_JBIUCC010000007.1 coordinate 608,909, forward strand.
CGAGATGCCCGAGGCGAGCCCGGCCCGCCAGCGGCTGAACGCCGTGGCGGCCACTCTGGACGGCTTCGAACTCTCCCGCATCGACCTCGAACAGCGCCGCGAGGGCGACGTCCTGGGCCAGGCCCAGTCCGGGGCCCGTACCAGCCTGCGCATGCTTGCCGTCATCGAGGACGAGGACGTCATCGCGGAGGCGAGGGAGGAGGCGGTTGAAGTGGTGGCGGCCGACCCGGAGCTGACCTACCTGCCGGGTCTACGAACAGCGCTGGACGCCCTTTTGGACGACGAGAGAGAGCAGTACCTGGAAAAGGGCTAGAGGGGACCCACCAAGGGGCGCGGGGAACTGCGCGACCAGCCACACTGAACGTAAAGCCGCCTACGATGAAGGACCCAAGATGACCCGCGTGATCGCCGGCGCAGCCGGCGGCCGTCGACTCGCAGTGCCGCCAGGCAATGGCACCCGCCCCACCTCCGACCGCGCACGCGAAGGTCTCTTCTCCACCTGGCAGTCCCTCCTCGGCAGCCCTCTGGCCGGCGAACGCGTCCTCGACCTCTACGCGGGTTCCGGCGCCGTGGGCCTGGAGGCCCTCTCCCGCGGCGCGGGCCATGTCCTCCTGGTCGAGGCCGACGCGCGAGCCGCCCGCACCGTCAGGGAGAACGTGAAGAACCTCGGCCTCCCCGGGGCCGAGGTCAGGGCAGGTAAAGCGGAACAGATCATCCGCACAACGCCGCCTGAACAGCCGTACGACATCGTCTTCCTCGACCCTCCGTACGCCGTCTCGGACGACGATCTTCGCGAGATTCTCCTCACACTCCGTACCGAGGGCTGGCTCGCGCCGGAGGCTCTCGTCACCGTGGAGCGCAGTACCAGAGGCGGCGAGTTCAGCTGGCCGCCCCGCTTCGACGCGATCCGGGCCCGTCGTTACGGCGAAGGGACGTTTTGGTACGGTCGCGCCGCCTCTACGTGCGAAGACGCACGATGACCGGACCGGAGAGCGAGGGATCACAAGTGCGCCGCGCCGTCTGTCCCGGGTCGTTCGACCCGATCACCAACGGACACCTCGACATCATTGGCCGTGCCTCCAGGCTGTACGACGAGGTCTACGTCGCGGTGATGATCAACAAGGCCAAGAAGGGCCTGTTCGAGATCGAGGAGCGGATCGACCTGATCCGCCAGGTCACCGCCGAATTCGAGAACGTCCGGGTCGAGGCATTCCACGGCCTGCTCGTCGACTTCTGCAAGGAGCGCGACATCCCGGCCATCGTCAAGGGCCTGCGCGCGGTCAGCGACTTCGACTACGAGCTTCAGATGGCCCAGATGAACATCGGCCTGTCGGGTGTGGAGACGCTCTTCGTGCCGACCAACCCCACCTATAGCTTCCTGTCGTCCTCCCTGGTCAAGGAGGTCGCGACCTGGGGCGGAGACGTCTCCCACCTGGTTCCTCCGGTGGTCTTCGACGCCCTCGCCGAGCGCCTGAAGAAGGACTGAGCGACCGGATCGCGGGGCCGGGCGAAACACCCCGGGAATCACCTCGGGAAATCACCCCGGAAACCCCTCGGAAGCTGACAATCCGTCACCCGGTGTCCGACGGGCACCCCATGGCCGTACAGTCGACCCGTCCGTCTCCATCACAGCTGTAGAGAGTGGCGAGCACACGGTGGACGTGCAGAAGAAGCTCGACGAGATCGTCGCCGCGGTCTCCAGTGCCCGGTCGATGCCCATGTCGGCCTCGTGCGTGGTCAACCGCGCCGACCTGCTCGCGCTGCTCGAAGAGGTGCGCCAGGCCCTGCCCGGCTCCCTCGCGCAGGCCCAGGAGCTGATCGGCGGCCGTGAGCAGATGGTCGAGCAGGCACGTCAGGAAGCCGAGCGGATCATCCAGACCGCGCACGCCGAGCGCGGCTCGCTGATCTCCGACACCGAGGTCGCCCGCCGCTCGCAGAACGAGGCGGACCGCATCGTCGCCGAGGCGCGCAAGGAGGCCGAGGAGGTCCGCGCCGAGGCCGACGACTACGTCGACTCCAAGCTCGCCAACTTCGAGGTCGTCCTCACCAAGACCCTCGGCTCGGTCGGCCGCGGCCGCGAGAAGCTCCTCGGCACCGGACCCGGCCTCGACGAGCAGGGCTACGAGGACGAGGACGCCCCCGAGCGCAGCCACGACCCCGAGACCCTGCGCCGCTCCGCCGACGAGTACGTGGACGTCAAGCTGGGCGCCTTCGAGGCCGTCCTCGCCAAGACCCTGGACGCCGTCGGCCGCGGCCGGCAGAAGCTGCACGGCCGTATCGCCTCGGACGACCTCGGCGCCCTCGCCGACGACCTCAGCACCGTCCAGCACTCCAGCGACGCCGACTACCTGGCCGACCTCGCGGCCCTCGCGGAGCAGGACACCGCGGCCCCGCAGCAGCCCGAGCAGCCCCAGCAGCCGGACTACGGCCAGCCGCAGCCGGCGTACGGCTATCAGCAGACCGCGCAGCAGGACCCGTACGGCGGCGGCTACCAGCAGCAGGCCTACGCCCAGCAGGACCCCTACGGCTACCAGCAGGCCGACCCCTACGCCGCCTACCAGGGCTACGACGCCCAGCAGCAGGCGTACGACCCGAACCAGGTGCCGCAGCAGGCCCAGGAGGCTCAGCAGGCCCAGCAGGGCTACGCCCTCGACGAGACCAGCCTGTTCGACACCGGAATGATCAGCGCCGAGCAGCTGCGGGCCTATGAGCAGGGGCGCGGTCAGTAGGCCGGTACCGGATTGGGCCGAGAGCGAAAGGTCCAGTATCCTGGCTCTTCGGTCGCGTGTACGTCCGCGATCAACGCTGCCCTGGGTGCAAGAAGACAGCTGAAGACAGCTGATGTCTTTGCATCCGGCAGTGACCCTCTGAGCTCAGCAGATCGAAAGCAGGAATTGGCGTGACAGCCCGCCCGGACCACCGCAACCCTCTCGTGTTCGACACGCACGAGCTGGGCCGGCGACCTGGTGCGCTGCAGCGTCTGACCCGTGAGATCGACGCCCCCAAGGATCTCGGGATCCAGGGAGTCATCGGGGTGCCGGAAGGCGCCCCGGTGAAGCTCGACCTCCGCCTTGAGTCGGTCATGGAAGGTGTGCTTGTCACAGGCACCGCCCGTGCACAGGCCGAGGGGGAGTGCGTAAGGTGTCTGGAGCCGCTGGAGCTGGCGCTCGAAGCGGACTTCCAGGAGATGTTCTCGTACCCTGACGCCGACGACCGGGGCCGCCCCAAGGCGGAGCCGGCCGACGACGCCGAGGAAGACGACGAGGACAGGCTCTTCATCGAGGACGGCTTGTTCGACCTCGAACCCGTGCTGCGTGATGCGGTGGTGCTCGCACTGCCGATGCAGCCGGTGTGCCAGGACGACTGTCTGGGCCTGTGCTCCGAGTGCGGAGCGCGGCTCACGGACGACCCGGACCACCACCATGACGCCGTCGACATCCGTTGGGCGGCATTGCAGGGACTCGCCGGTTCACTCGAAGACGGCGAGAAGGACGAGATCAGTGGCGAAGCGCCCCGACCGGCGCGCGCCAACGAGAAGCAGGAGAAGTAGCCGTGGCTGTTCCGAAGCGGAAGATGTCGCGCAGCAACACGCGCCACCGCCGGTCGCAGTGGAAGGCTGCGGTCACCCCCCTGGTTGCGTGCGAGCGCTGCCACGAGCCGAAGCAGCAGCACATTGCGTGCCCGTCTTGCGGCACTTACAACAAGCGCCAGGTCCTCGAGGTCTGAGCGGCTGGTGAGAGGCACTGTGTCCACGCCCAAGAAGAACTCCTCCCGTGCGAGCGGGAGTGACCCGGCGGACAACACGGCCTCGTCCCACACGCTGTTGGAAGGGCGGCTCGGGTACAAACTCGAGTCCGCCCTTCTGGTGCGTGCGCTGACCCACCGTTCCTATGCGTACGAGAACGGCGGTCTGCCGACCAACGAGCGGCTGGAGTTCCTCGGGGACTCCGTGCTCGGTCTCGTGGTCACGGACACGCTGTACACGACCCACCCGGACCTGCCCGAGGGCCAACTGGCCAAGTTGCGGGCCGCGGTGGTCAATTCGCGTGCGCTGGCGGAGGTCGGCCGTGGCCTCGACCTGGGTTCCTTCATCCGGCTCGGCCGTGGTGAAGAGGGCACGGGCGGCCGGGACAAGGCGTCCATCCTCGCCGACACCCTGGAAGCGGTGATCGGTGCGGTCTATCTCGATCAGGGCCTCGATGCGGCCTCCGAACTGGTGCATCGCCTGTTCGACCCGCTGATCGAGAAGTCCTCGAACCTCGGAGCCGGCCTGGACTGGAAGACCAGTCTCCAGGAGCTCACCGCGACCGAAGGGCTCGGCGTGCCCGAGTACCTGGTCACGGAGACCGGCCCCGATCACGAGAAGACCTTCACTGCTGCCGCCCGCGTCGGAGGCGTCTCGTACGGCACCGGCACCGGCCGCAGCAAGAAGGAGGCGGAGCAGCAGGCCGCTGAATCCGCGTGGCGGTCCATCAAGGCCGCGGCGGAAGAGCGCGCCAAGGCTGCCAAGGCCGATGCCGCGGCCAAGGCCGATGCGGCTGCGACTGCCGCATCGGCTGAGACCGACGCGGCGCAGGTAGCCGACGCGGCCAAGGCCGAGGCGGCCGAGCCCGAGGTGGCGGAAGCCGCCGGGGGCGCCGACGAGGCTCAGGCCTCCGCCTGACGAACAGCGCAACCCGAGCGCCCGCCCCGGTTCGTGGGGCGGGCGCTCGGCTCGTACACCGGCTCGTTACGGGGGATCCCATGCCCGAGTTGCCCGAGGTCGAGGTCGTACGGCGAGGCCTGGAACGGTGGGTCGCCCACCGGACCGTCGCCGACGCCGAGGTCCGCCACCCGCGCGCGGTACGCCGCCATCTCGCCGGCCCCGACGACTTCGCGCACCGCCTCAAGGGCCACCGCATCGGCACCCCCAGCCGCCGCGGCAAGTACCTGTGGCTGCCGCTGGAGGACACCGGCCAGTCGGTCCTCGCCCACCTCGGGATGAGCGGCCAGCTTCTCGTCCAGCCGCACATCGCACCCGACGAGAAGCACCTCAGAATCCGGGTGAGATTCGCCGACGACCTCGCCACGGAACTCCGCTTCGTCGACCAACGCACCTTCGGCGGACTGTCGTTGCACGACAACACCGCCGAAGGACTGCCCGACGTCATCGCGCACATCGCCCGCGACCCGCTCGACCCGCTCTTCGACGACGAGGCCTTCCACCAGGCGCTGCGCCGCAAGCGCACGACCATCAAACGGGCCCTGCTCGACCAGTCGTTGATCAGCGGCGTCGGCAACATCTATGCGGACGAGGCCCTTTGGCGCGCCCGCGTCCACTACGAACGCCCGACGGCCGGCTTCACCCGCCCCCGCACCGCCGAACTCCTCGGCCACGTAAGGGATGTGATGAACGAGGCGCTCGCCGTCGGCGGCACCAGCTTCGACAGCCTCTACGTCAACGTCAACGGGGAGTCGGGCTACTTCGACCGCTCGCTCGACGCGTACGGCCGCGAGGGACTGCCGTGCAAGAGGTGCGGTACGCCGATGCGCCGCCGCGCCTGGATGAACCGGTCCAGCTACTTCTGCCCGCAGTGTCAGCGGGCGCCGCGCGTCTCGTCGTAGCGCGCCCGTGCGGTGAGCACGTCGTCCATGCGGCCCTCGACGAAGTGGATGAGGGCCAGCAGGCGCTCGGCGACCTCGCGGCCCAGCGGGGTCAGTTCGTAGTCCACGCGGGGCGGGTTCGTCGGCTGGGCCTCGCGGTGCACCAGGCCGTCGCGCTCCAGCGCGTGCAGAGTCTGGGACAGCATCTTCTCGCTCACGCCGTCGACGCGGCGACGCAGCTCGTTGAAGCGCAGGGAGCTCTCGTGCAGGGCGCCCAGCGTGAGTGTGCCCCAACGGCCGGTGGTGTGCTCCAGGGTGTCGCGCGAAGGGCATGCCCTGTCGAACACGTTGTACGGGAGGTCCTGCGCCTCCGTGCGCCCTTGAATGGTGTCCATCCCTCAAGCGTACTCGGGCACAGCGCTAACCCGTAGATTGCACTAACTACAAGTTAGCGCGTTCCTTTGGTTGCCCCCAGCGAGGTGCCTACCTGTTGTCGTGCGCCTGATCAAGGTGGACGAGATCACCGAGGTGCAGTGGGCGACGCTCGACGTGTTCGCGCGGGGACGTGCCGCGGTCGCCGCGTAGGCACTGACGCACGAAGGGCTCCCGACACCGGTCATCGTGACCGGATGGGAGCCCCTCGTCGTATGCGCTGCTAGTACCCGAAGTCCTGCGTCCACCAAGGTCCACCGGACCCGATGTGGACACCCACGCCCAGGGTCTTGAAGTCGCAGTTCAGGATGTTGGCCTTGTGGCCGGGGCTGTTCATCCAGGCTTCCATGACCGCTGCCGCGTCGGCCTGGCCGCGGGCTATGTTCTCGCCGCCGAGGTCGGTTATCCCGGCCGCCTCGGCCCGGTCCCACGGAGTGGCCCCGCTGGGGTCGGTGTGGTCGAAGAAGCCCTGCTCGGCCATGGCGTCGCTGAAGTCCCGGGCCAGCTCGGCCAGCGCGCTGTTGGCGGCCACCGGGCTGCAGCCCACCTTCGCCCGCTCCTGGTTGACGAGCGTGAGCACCTCGGCCTCGGCCTTGGCCTCCGCGGAGACCGTCACCGGGGCGCTGTTGTCCTTCGGCGGCGCCTTCGTGGCCGTACGCGACGGCTTCGGCGTGGTCTTCGGCTTCTTCGACGGCGTGGCCTGAGGCTTCTTCGGCGGAGTCTTGGTCGGTGCCGAGGAGGAGGCCGAGACGGACGGCGTCGGCGAGGCCGAACGCTCGGAGTCACGGCTCGTCGACTCGTCGGTGTCGCGGCTCTCGGCGGCGCCGGACGTGCCGCCCTGCTCCGTGGCGGAGTTGGTCGGGGTGTCCACGGCCTGCACGCTGTCGCCGCCGTCGCTCCCGCCGCCGAGCTTGTAGTTGTCGACGCCGGGCACCACACCCGCGGCGACCGCGACCGTGCCGATGGCGACCGCGGCGGAGACACCGAGCAGTCCGGTGCGCACCGGATGCACTGCCTTCTTCTTGCGGTGCCCGCTTGCCCGTCGTGCGCCCTCGCCGGATGCCGCGTCCGGGAAGACGACGCGGTAGTCCTCGTCCGAGGCGAAGAGGTAGCGCTCGCTGCGCGCGGTGGTCTCGGCGTAGGCCTCCGTGTTCAGGTAAGGCGCCATGCCCATCGTCCGACGGTCACCCGCGTATGCGTCATGTCCGTCGTACGAGTCCTGCGGACCGTGGCTCCCCGTGCGGGAACCGTACGTTTCTGTGACCCCCGTGGCGCGGCCCGTGGCGGCGCGGCCGGCGGCTGAGCGTCGGTGGCGTCCCATGTCCTTGCCTTCCTCGTCCTCTGCGGTCGACTCGCCCGAGCGGTCAACGCAACTCACTCGATCGAGTGAGTTTCATATGAGATTCATTGGGGCTGGACGGTACCGCATGGCGCTGGGTGAGGAAGTGTCTCGAGAGACATTGGCCGGTTAGGTTGCACCCATGAGCGAGGATGTGCGGTTGGTCGCCTGGGTGCGTGGACGCGTCCAAGGTGTGGGTTTTCGCTGGTTCACGCGGGCCAAGGCCCTCGAGCTCGGTGGCCTGAGTGGTTTTGCTCTCAATTTGGAGGACGGACGGGTCCAGGTGGTCGCGGAGGGCCCGCGCGGGGCCTGCCAAGGGCTCCTCGACTGGCTTCAGGGTGCCGACACGCCCGGGCGCGTGGACGGAGTCACCGAGATCTGGGACACACCTCGCGGCGGCTACGACGGCTTCGCCATCCGCTGAGCGATTTCTGTAAAGCGCCCCAGGCGGAAGCGGAGGGACATGCCACCGGCAGCTGCCCCGAGCAGAAAGGGCCTGGTGGTTGCCAAGAACCGCGGGTCGTGGCAGGCTCCGCACCTAAGAATGATCGTCACGCCCTGAGAGGCCCGCAGGAGCAGCAGCGCCGCCGTTTCCCGGCCGCGCGCCCCCGGGATGCCCACCAATACAGGGTGTGATCGTGTTGACCGTCAAACTTTTTGGTGAGACGCTGAAAGCCCCGCGCACCTTAGCTGTTTGGCATGGATGAACGGCAGCACAAACTCAAAAGTGCCAAGCACCGCGGGTGCGATTCCCTCACGACCCACACCGCATCGGTCGGTCACTCAGTGTGGAGGACCATCCATCATGGCAAAGGCGCTTCTCGGTTACGTCGGCGGCTCCGACCCTCGACTCCTCGCCGAGATGCGACGGCTCCAGCAGCGCGTCCAGGACCTGGAATCCGAGCTCGGACGGATCCAGGCGGAGAACGACGCGCTGACGGCTGCCGCTTCTCACGACAGGATCATGGAGAGCATCGACGCACACCAGGCGGAGCCTGCGCTCACCTGATCACTGCATCACACAACGACAGCAGTGGTTGGGCGGCCTGAATCAACCGCTAAGTTGTCAGAGTTTGCAAGGGACGCTTCGGCGTCCCTTCTTTCTTGCCCCCGCGCATCCTTTCACTCTCTTTAACGTCTGGTGTGCCCTGCACGTTCATGGGTGAAACCGCGGGGTACCCCAGGGTTCAACGTGTGAGATACCGGCGGGAGGTAGAGTCCAGCGGCGTGCACCTCAAGGCCCTGACCCTCCGTGGGTTCAAATCGTTCGCCTCGGCGACCACGCTCCGGTTCGAGCCGGGTATCACGTGTGTCGTCGGACCGAACGGCTCGGGCAAGTCCAATGTGGTGGACGCGCTCAGCTGGGTCATGGGTGAGCAGGGCGCCAAGTCGCTGCGCGGCGGCAAGATGGAGGACGTCATCTTCGCCGGCACCACCGGCCGCCCGCCGCTGGGCCGGGCCGAGGTGTCCCTGACCATCGACAACTCCGACGGGGCGCTGCCCATCGAGTACGCCGAGGTCACCATCACGCGGATCATGTTCCGCAACGGCGGCAGCGAGTACCAGATCAACGGCGACACCTGCCGTCTCCTCGACATCCAGGAACTCCTCTCCGACTCCGGCATCGGCCGCGAGATGCACGTCATCGTCGGCCAGGGCCAGCTGGACTCCGTCCTGCACGCCGACCCCATGGGCCGCCGCGCTTTCATCGAAGAGGCGGCCGGCGTCCTCAAGCACCGCAAGCGCAAGGAGAAGGCGCTCCGGAAGCTGGACGCGATGCAGGCCAACCTCGCGCGCGTGCAGGACCTGACGGACGAACTCCGAAGGCAGCTCAAGCCCCTGGGCCGGCAGGCCGCCGTCGCACGCAGGGCCGCTGTCATCCAGGCCGACCTGCGCGACGCCCGCCTCCGTCTCCTCGCCGACGACCTCGTACAACTGCGCGAAGCGCTCAACGCCGAGGTCGCCGACGAGGCCGCGCTGAAGGAACGCAAGGAAGCCGCCGAGCTGGAGCTGAAGAAGGCACTCCAGCGGGAGGCTCTCCTGGAGGACGAGGTACGGCAGCTCACGCCGCGCCTTCAGCGCGCCCAGCAGACCTGGTACGAGCTGTCCCAGCTCGCCGAGCGGGTGCGCGGCACGATCTCGCTGGCCGACGCCCGGGTCAAGAGCGCCACGTCCACGCCTCCCGAGGAGCGCCGGGGCCGTGATCCCGAGGACATGGAGCGCGAGGCCCTCCGCATCCGTGAGCAGGAGGCCGAGCTCGAAGCGGCCCTGGAGGCGGCCGAGCGTGCGCTGGAGGACACGGTCGCGCACCGGGCCGAGTTGGAGCGCGAACTGGCCATGGAGGAACGGCGGCTGAAGGATGTCGCCCGCTCCATCGCCGACCGCCGGGAAGGACTCGCCCGGCTGAACGGCCAGGTCAACGCCGCCCGTTCGCGCGCCGCCTCCGCCCAGGCCGAGATCGACCGGCTGGCCTCGGCCCGTGACGAGGCCCAGGAGCGGGCCGTCGCCGCCCAGGAGGAGTACGAAACCCTCAAGGCCGAGGTCGACGGCCTCGACGCGGACGACGCCGAACTCGCCGAACAGCACGACGCGGCCAAGACAGCGCTCGCCGAGGCAGAGGCGGCCCTGACGGCAGCCCGCGAGGCGGCCACAGCCGCGGAACGCAAACGCGCCGCCACCCAGGCCCGCCACGAGGCGCTGTCTCTGGGACTCCGGCGAAAGGACGGAACCGGCGCGCTGCTGGGCGCAAAGGACCGGCTCACCGGCCTCCTCGGCCCGGCGGCAGGGCTGCTGACGGTGACGCCGGGTTACGAGGTACCGCTGGCGGCGGCCTTCGGTGCGGCGGCGGACGCGATCGCGGTGACGTCCCCGTCAGCCGCGGCGCAGGCGATCCGACTGCTGCGCAAACAGGACGCAGGGAGGGCGGCCCTACTGCTGGCGGGGGAGCCGGAAGCGCCCCAAAGGGGCGCGGGAAACGGCGCGACCAGCCACGTTGAACCCGCAGACGCTCGACTTCCCGAATCGGCTCCCCCTGCGGCGCACTTCGTCCGTGGCCCCGCCGAGCTCATGCCCGCCGTACGACGGCTGCTGCGCGGGATCGTCGTCGTCGGGACCCTCGAAGATGCCGAGGAACTTGTATACGCGCGCCCCGAGCTGACCGCCGTAACCGCCGAAGGCGACCTGCTGGGCGCGCACTTCGCGCACGGCGGCTCCGCCGGGGCACCCAGTCTGCTCGAAGTGCAGGCGTCCGTGGACGAGGCCGCCGCCGAGCTGGAGGAGCTGGCCGTACGGTGCGAGGAACTCACCGAGGCGCAGCACGCGGCGACCGCGCGGCGCAAGGAGTGTGCCGCGCTCGTCGAAGAGGTGGGGGAGCGGCGCAGGTCCGCCGACCGGGAGAAGTCGGCCGTCGCACAGCAGCTCGGGCGGCTCGCCGGGCAGGCGCGCGGCGCCGCCGGGGAGGCCGAGCGGTCCGCCGCGGCTGCGGCGCGGGCGCAGGACGCGCTCGACAAGGCCGTGGAGGAGGCCGAGGTACTGGCCGAGCGGCTCGCCGTCGCCGAGGAGATGCCGGTCGAGGAGGAGCCCGACACGTCCGTACGGGATCGGCTCGCCGCGGACGGGGCCAACGCCCGGCAGACCGAGATGGAGGCCCGCCTCCAGGTCCGTACGCACGAGGAGCGCGTCAAGGGACTGGCCGGCCGGGCCGACTCCCTCGACCGCGCCGCCCGCGCGGAACGTGAGGCACGCGCGCGTGCCGAGCAGCGGCGGGCGCGTCTCAGACACGAGGCGGCCGTCGCGGAGGCCGTGGCCTCAGGTGCCCGGCAGCTGCTCGCCCATGTCGAGGTCTCCCTCACCCGCGCCGACCAGGAACGCACCGCCGCCGAGGCCGCCAAGGCGCGGCGCGAGCAGGAGCTGACCGTCGCCCGGGGCGAGGGGCGCGATCTCAAGGCCGAGCTCGACAAGCTGACGGACTCCGTCCACCGCGGTGAGGTGCTCGGCGCCGAGAAGCGGATGCGGATCGAGCAGCTGGAGACCAAGGCGCTGGAGGAGCTGGGCGTCGAGCCGGCCGGGCTCGTCGACGAGTTCGGCCCGCATCAGCTCGTCCCGCCCTCGCTCCCCGCGGAGGGCGAGGTGCTGCCGGAGGATCCCGAGCATCCCCGCAACCAGCCCAAGCCGTTCTTCCGGGCCGAGCAGGAGAAGCGGCTGAAGGCGGCCGAGCGGGCCTATCAGCAGCTGGGAAAGGTGAACCCGCTCGCGCTCGAGGAGTTCGCGGCGCTGGAGGAGCGGCACAAGTTCCTCAGCGAGCAGCTGGAGGACCTGAAGAAGACCCGCGCCGACCTGCTCCAGGTCGTCAAGGAGGTCGACGAGCGTGTGGAGCAGGTCTTCACCGAGGCCTTCAGGGACACGGCCCGTGAGTTCGAAGGGGTCTTCAGCCGGCTCTTCCCGGGCGGCGACGGACGGCTGATCCTCACCGATCCCGACAACATGCTCACCACGGGCGTCGATGTCGAGGCGCGTCCCCCGGGCAAGAAGGTCAAGCGGCTCAGCCTGCTCTCCGGTGGTGAGCGCTCGCTGACCGCGGTCGCGATGCTGGTGTCGATCTTCAAGGCGCGGCCCAGCCCGTTCTATGTGATGGACGAGGTCGAGGCGGCGCTCGACGACACCAACCTCCAGCGGCTGATCCGCATCATGCAGGAGCTGCAGGAGGCCTCGCAGCTGATCGTGATCACCCACCAGAAGCGCACGATGGAGGTCGCCGACGCGTTGTACGGCGTCTCCATGCAGGGCGACGGTGTGTCGAAGGTCATCTCTCAGCGCCTGCGCTAGATGCGTGCCACCTACACCGGTTCTGACCAGCGGTTTGGGAACCATCCATTCAACTCTTGAACGCATGCCCCTCGCTTGGGGGGTACATTTTCTTAACAACGTCATATTGACTTCGAAACTTGAAGGCATAGCCTGACTAACGTTGCTTTTACCTTCAGGTACCTTCTGGTGGACCTCGAAGGGCTGACCCCAACCGGCAGCGTTGCCGGTGGCCCGAGGAGTACACGTGACCAGCACAGCGCAGGCACCCAAGTCAGGAGCCGGAACGGCTCATCCCGAACATCTCGGGCGCGTCATCTTCATCGCGGCGGCGGCCGCGATGGGCGGATTCCTCTTCGGCTACGACAGCTCCGTGATCAACGGCGCCGTCGAGGCCATCCGTGACCGCTACGACATCGGCTCCGCGGCGCTGGCGCAGGTCATCGCCATCGCGCTGATCGGCTGTGCCATCGGTGCCGCCACCGCGGGCCGGATCGCCGACCGTATCGGCCGCATCCGGTGCATGCAGATCTCCGCCGTGCTGTTCACCATCAGCGCCGTCGGCTCGGCGCTGCCCTTCGCGCTGTACGACCTCGCCTTCTGGCGCGTCGTCGGCGGCTTCGCCATCGGCATGGCCTCCGTGATCGGCCCGGCCTACATCGCCGAGGTCGCCCCTGCCGCGTACCGCGGGCGGCTCGGCTCCTTCCAGCAGGCCGCGATCGTCATCGGCATCGCCGTCTCGCAGCTCGTCAACTGGGGTCTCCTCAACGCGGCCGACGGCGACCAGCGCGGCCAGATCCTGGGCCTGGAAGCCTGGCAGGTCATGCTCGGCGTCATGGTGATCCCGGCCGTCATCTACGGCCTGCTGTCCTTCGTGATCCCCGAGTCCCCGCGCTTCCTGATCTCCGTCGGCAAGCACGAGCAGGCCCGCGAGGTGCTCGCCGAGGTCGAGGGCACGGACGTCGACTTCGGCGCCCGGATCACCGAGATCGAGCACGGCATGAACAGCGAGCACAAGTCGACGTTCAAGGACCTGCTCGGCGGTGGCGGCTTCTTCTTCAAGCCGATCGTCTGGGTCGGCATCGGGCTGTCGGTCTTCCAGCAGTTCGTCGGCATCAACGTCGCGTTCTACTACTCCTCGACCCTGTGGCAGTCGGTCGGCGTCGACCCGACGGACTCGTTCTTCTACTCCTTCACGACGTCGATCATCAACATCATCGGCACCGTGATCGCGATGCTCCTCGTGGACCGCGTCGGCCGTAAGCCGCTCGCCCTGATCGGCTCCGTCGGCATGGTGATCGGTCTCGCGCTGGAGGCCTGGGCGTTCTCCTTCAACCTCGTCGACGGCAAGCTGCCGGCCACGCAGGGCTGGATCGCCCTGATCGCCGCCCACATCTTCGTCCTCTTCTTCGCCCTGTCCTGGGGTGTGGTCGTCTGGGTCTTCCTCGGCGAGATGTTCCCGAACAAGATCCGTGCCGCCGCCCTGGGTGTGGCCGCCTCCGCGCAGTGGATCGCCAACTGGGCCATCACCGCGAGCTTCCCGTCGCTGGCCGACTGGAACCTCTCCGTGACCTACGTGATCTACACGGTCTTCGCGGCGCTCTCCATCCCGTTCGTCCTCAAGTACGTGAAGGAGACGAAGGGCAAGGCGCTGGAGGAGATGGGCTGACCCGGCCCCCGATGAACTCGGGGAGAAGAGCCAAGTCCCCGCTGCTCCTCTCCCCGTACTCGTAAGAGACGTACTGCCCCGGCTCAGCCCTCGAGGCCACCCAGTCGGGGCAGTACGTTTTCGCAGAACAGCCGCAGGCTGCGCCACCCCTCGTCGACCGGCATCCCGCCCGACAGCGGATGCAGGACGTAGTTGTCCAGCCCCTGCGCCACGCACTCGTCCGGCGTGAGAATCCGGTAGACGCCCTCGGTGCGCAGTTCGTCCACGGTCGTGGCCGCCGATTTCACCGCGGACCGGATGGCGCCGGACTGCCAGGAGGCGTACGTCCGTGCCTCGTGCAGGAAGTGACGGCCGTGCTCCGCCCACGTCCGCTCCGGGTCCTCGGCGATGTGCAGCAGCGGCTGCTCGGCCGCGGGCATCATGGTCCAGCCCTCGGTGCCGTACTCGACGAGCCGTTCCTTGTAGTAGGCCTCCAGCTCCGGCAGATGTGCGCTGGGGAAGAAGGGCAGGCCGAGCCGGGCGGCCCGGCGGGCGGCGGCCTGCGAGGAGCCGCCGACCAGGAGGAGGGGGTGCGGGTCCGTGTACGGGCGCGGGGTGACCCGTACGGTACGGCCGCGGTACGCGAACTCCTCGCCGGTCCAGGCCTTGAGGACCGTTTCGAGGAGCTCGTCCTGGAGCCGCCCGCGCCGCTTCCACTCCACGTCGAACAGGGCGTATTCCTCGGGCCGGTAACCGATTCCGGCGACCGTCACCAGCCGTCCGCCGCTCAGCAGATCCAGTACGGCGATGTCCTCGGCGAGCCGGAGGGGGTCGTGCAGCGGGCCGATGATCGCCGAGACCGTCACCGCGATGCGCTTGGTCGCGCCGAAGACGGCGCCCGCGAAGACGAACGGCGACGGCAGCCAGTTGTTCGCGGCGCCGTGGTGCTCCTCGGTCTGCACGGTGGTGATCCCGCGGTCGTCGGCGTACGCCGCCATCTCCAGCGCCGCCCGGTAGCGGGCGCTGAGCGAGGCTGGGGTCGCGCCGGGCTCGACGAGGTTGAAACGTACGACCGTGACGGGCATGGGAAGTCCCCCTTTGCCGGTGGCTGCGAAGGGGGACGGTAGCTGACGGGGCGTCAGACAGCCAGGGGTTCGGCGCCGGGGCATCGTCGTGTGGGGCCGGTGGCGCTCATGGGGAGCGATCGTGCGTCGGTCCGATCCCTCCTCTGGCATGACTTATGTTCCTTGGAGGAAAACACAAGCTGGGTCCGGCCGAGGCCCATGGCTGATACTGGACGGGTTATGGAAATCGTCATCCTTGCTGTAGTCATCGCCGTGGTCGTGATCGGCGCGCTCGGCGGGCTGGTCATCGGCAGCCGACGCAAGAAGTCGCTGCCCCCGCCCCCGCCCGCCGCGCCCGACATCACCGCCCCTCCGGCCGAGCCGCACGTCGGCGACGAGGCCGAAACCCCGCGCGACGAACCGCGCCGGACCATAGAGGAGGTGGACCTCCCTGACGGCTCGGCCCCGGCCACCGTCGAAGAGCTCCCGCCGGTCGAGATCGAGGTCCCGGAGCCCACCGCGGGGCGCCTCGTGCGTCTGCGCGCCCGACTCTCCCGCTCCCAGAGCGCGCTCGGTCAGGGGCTGCTCACGCTGCTCGCGCGCGAGCACCTCGACGACGACACCTGGGAGGAGATCGAGGACACCCTGCTCACCGCGGACGTCGGCGTGCAGCCCACCCAGGAGCTGGTCGAGGGGCTGCGTGAGCGTGTGAAGGTGCTGGGCACCCGCACGCCCGAGGAGCTGCGCGGCCTGCTGCGCGAGGAGCTGCTCAAGCTGATCGGCACCGACATGGACCGCACCGTGAAGACCGAGCCGGAGGACCGCAAGCCCGGCATCGTGATGGTCGTCGGCGTCAACGGCACCGGCAAGACCACCACCACCGGCAAGCTCGCCCGCGTCCTCGTCGCCGACGGCAACAGCGTCGTCCTCGGTGCCGCCGACACCTTCCGTGCAGCCGCCGCCGACCAGCTCCAGACCTGGGGTGAACGGGTCGGCGCGTACACCGTGCGCGGGCCCGAGGGCGGCGACCCCGCCTCCGTCGCCTTCGACGCGGTCAAGGAGGGCAAGGAGATGGGCTCCGACGTCGTCCTCATCGACACCGCCGGGCGTCTGCACACCAAGACCGGCCTCATGGACGAGCTCGGCAAGGTCAAGCGCGTCGTCGAGAAGCACGCTCCGCTGGACGAGGTGCTGCTCGTGCTGGACGCGACCACCGGTCAGAACGGGCTCGTACAGGCCCGTGTCTTCGCCGAGGTCGTCGACATCACCGGCATCGTCCTGACCAAGCTGGACGGCACGGCGAAGGGCGGCATCGTCGTCGCGGTGCAGCGCGAGCTGGGCGTGCCCGTCAAGCTGGTCGGCCTCGGTGAGGGTGCGGACGATCTGGCGCCGTTCGAGCCGGAGGCGTTTGTGGATGCGCTTATCGGAGAGTGAGTCACACGTCAACCACGGACAAGCGCCCGCCCCCAGGATGCAGTTGGGGACGGGCGCTTCGGCTTTTCCGGCTCACGCCCGCGAGCGATGTGCCACGTAAGCCAGCGTGCCCAGCAGCAATCGCGCCTCCGGCGGCCGAGTGGCCGAGTCCAGCTCGGGGGGCCGCAGCCAGCGCACCGGGCCCAGGCCGCCCCGGTCGGACGGTGGGGCCGTGACGTGGGCGCCCGGGCCCAGGCCGTGCAGGTCGAGGGAGGTCGGGTCGTCCCAGCCCATGCGATAGAGGAGCTCGGGGAGTTCGGCTGCGGCGCCGGGGGCGACGAAGAAGTGGGCGCGGCCCTCAGGGGTCGCGGTCACCGGGCCGACGGGGAGACCCATGCGCTCCAGCCGGGCCAGGGCGTGCCGCCCGGCGGGCTCGGCGACCTCGATGACGTCGAACGTCCGGCCGACCGGCAGCATCGCCGAGGCGCCGGGGAACTCACCCCAGGACTCGGTCACTTCGTCGAGGGTCGCACCGGCGGGCACCTCCGGCGCGAAGTCCAGCGGGTGCGCGCCCGGTGCCCGGCAGTCGGAGTGGCCGCAGGAGCAGGCGCCCGCCGCGGCCCGTGCGCCCGGCACCACGTCCCAGCCCCAGAGCCCGGTGAACTCGGCCACGGCGGTGCAGTCCGAGGTGCGGCCGCGGCGGCGCGAGCCGGACCGGATGTCGCGGATGCCCCGACTGCTGCCGATCGTGAAGCCCATGCCCCCTCCAACGGGTCCGACGCGCCGGTGGTTACGAGACCACCCGAAATGTGACTGACCGTGTCCTCGCTTCCGTGCAACCGGCGCCTTCGAGCGTCTCGGGTGGTGCGCTCGGTTTCTTGCGCCCCCGAGTGCTCCGCTCCGCCCACTTCTGGCCGTCCTATGTCAAGTGAATCGCGTACGAGCGACCATGAGTTCATTCGAAGGGGTGGCGAATGGTGGCGTTTCCGGGATCGCCATGGCTGGAGGCGTGATCGTAGGATTACCGTGAGTGCACGAGTCCTGGGGGCACATGCACTCGTGGGTATGCCGGAGGCAACTCGGCTTTCCGTTCGAAGGGTGACAACTACCGGACGGACGGCCGTATTTACCGGCATTCTGATAGGGCTTGGCGCACTCGGCGACAAGTGGTCTCAGGGATGGGGGCGTTCCAGTGGGCGGCAACGGCGGCAGCGGCACGACCGCGACCAGCACGGACAAGCGCCCCAATGAGCTGCTCGGCTCGTGGTTCGTGCGCAGCGGCTGGTCCAAGGGTGAGCTCGCGCGGCAAGTGAACCGCAGGGCACGCCAATTGGGAGCCAACCACATCTCCACGGACACCTCGCGGGTGCGCCGCTGGCTGGACGGCGAGAACCCGCGCGAGCCGATCCCCAGGATCCTGTCCGAGCTGTTCTCCGAGCGGTTCGGATGTGTCGTCTCCGTCGAGGACCTCGGTCTGCGCGCCGCCCGCCAGGCACCGTCCACGACCGGAGTCGACCTGCCCTGGACGGGCCCGCAGACCGTGGCCCTGCTCAGCGAGTTCTCGCGCAGCGACCTGATGCTGGCGCGGCGCGGCTTCCTCGGGACTTCGCTGGCCCTCTCCGCGGGCCCGTCCCTCATCGAGCCGATGCAGCGCTGGCTGGTGCCGGCGCAGCAGGCCGCGCAGCAGGAGAGCGAGCCGGTGCCGGCCTCCCGCGCGCGGGGGAGGCTGTCCAAGCCCGAGCTGGAGCTCCTCGAGTCCACCACCGTGATGTTCCGCCAGTGGGACGCCCAGTGCGGCGGCGGCCTGCGCCGCAAGGCCGTCGTCGGCCAGCTGCACGAGGTGACCGACCTCCTCCAGGAGCCCCAGCCCGGGGCCACCACCCGCGTCCTGTTCAAGGTCGCCGCCGAGCTGGCCGAGCTGGCCGGCTGGATGTCGTACGACGTCGGACTCCAGCCCACCGCGCAGAAGTACTTCGTCCTCGCCCTGCACGCCGCCAAGGAAGCGAGCGACAAGCCGCTCGGCTCGTACATCCTGTCCAGCATGAGCCGCCAGATGATCCACCTCGGGCGGCCCGAGGACGCCCTGGAGCTGATCCACCTCGCGCAGTACGGCAGCCGGGACTGCGCGAGCCCCCGCACCCAGTCGATGCTGTATGCGATGGAGGCCCGGGCCTACGCCAATATGGGCCAGCCAGGCAAGTGCAAGCGGGCGGTGCGGATGGCCGAGGACACCTTCGGCGAGGCCGACGAGTGGGACGATCCCGACCCCGACTGGATCCGTTTCTTCTCCGAGGCCGAGCTGTACGGCGAGAACTCCCACTCCTTCCGCGACCTCGCCTATGTCGCGGGCCGCAGCCCCACCTACGCGTCCCTCGCCGAGCCCCTGATGCAGCGGGCCGTCGACCTCTTCGCCAAGGACACCGAGCACCAGCGGTCGTATGCGCTGAACGCGATCGGGATGGCCACCGTCCATCTGCTCCGACGGGAACCGGAGCAGGCCTCGGTGCTCGCCGCCGACGCCATGCGGATCGCCAAGAAGGTCCGCTCCGAGCGCGTGAACACTCGTATTCGAAAGACGGTCGACACGGCCGTACGCGACTTCGGGGATCTCGCCGAGGTCGTGGACCTCACCGACCGGCTCGCCATCGAGCTGCCCGAGACCGCCGAAGCGGTCTGACACCCCAGAACCCCGGCCGCGGCCGGCCCTCCCGAACAGCCCGACTCGGCTCCCCCATGCCAGGTCATCGGAGGACCGACCGCGGCCGGACCTGAAGGTTGCGCCACGATAACGATCGCTTGGCCGGACATCTCGCAGTTCATCAACGCGTAACACGCAGGGCGCCTTCGTCACGGCGGTGAAACAACTAGGGGCTTCGACCGAAACCGCGCTGCGCCAATCTCATGGCGCATAAACCGGCCCACGCCTCAAATCCGCTCAAGGCTTCGCCCGCACGGGGCCGTACCAACGACGAGGAGACGCCGATGGCACCAGCCGCCATCACGCTAGCCGCAGACGCTCCCACGCTGTCTGCCGCCAACACCGGGTTCATGCTGATCTGTTCGGCCCTGGTGTTGCTCATGACCCCCGGTCTCGCCTTCTTCTACGGCGGTATGGTCCGGGTCAAGAGCACCCTGAACATGCTGATGATGAGCTTCATCAGCATCGGCATCGTCACCATCCTGTGGGTGCTGTACGGCTTCTCCCTGGCCTTCGGCACGGACAACGGCAGCATCATCGGCTGGACGTCGGACTACGTCGGACTCAGCGGCATCGGGACCGGTGACCTGTGGGGCACCTACAACATCCCGGTGCTCGCCTTCCTGGTCTTCCAGCTGATGTTCGCGATCATCACTCCCGCCCTGATAAGCGGTGCTCTCGCGGACCGCGTGAAGTTCACGGCCTGGGCGCTGTTCGTCGCCCTGTGGGCCACGATCGTGTACTTCCCGGTCGCCCACTGGGTCTGGGGCGAGGGCGGCTGGGCGTTCGACCTGGGCGTCATCGACTTCGCCGGTGGTACGGCGGTCCACATCAACGCGGGTGCCGCGGCGCTCGGCGTGATCCTGGTCATCGGCAAGCGGGTCGGCTTCAAGAAGGACCCGATGCGCCCGCACAGCCTCCCGCTGGTCATGCTCGGCGCCGGTCTGCTGTGGTTCGGCTGGTTCGGATTCAACGCCGGCTCCTGGCTCGGCAACGACGACGGCATCGGCTCGCTGATGTTCGTCAACACGCAGGTCGCCACCGCCGCCGCGATGCTCTCCTGGCTGATCTACGAGAAGATCCGCCACGGCGCGTTCACCACGCTGGGCGCCGCCTCCGGTGCGGTCGCCGGCCTGGTCGCCATCACCCCGTCGGGTGGCGCGGTCTCCCCGATCGGCGCGATCGTCGTCGGTGTCGTCGCCGGTCTGCTGTGCGCCATGGCCGTCGGCCTGAAGTACAAGCTCGGCTACGACGACTCGCTCGACGTCGTCGGCGTCCACCTCGTCGGCGGTGTCGTCGGCTCCCTGCTCATCGGCCTCCTGGCCAGCGGCAAGGGCCAGTCCGAGGTCGAGGGCCTCTTCTACGGCGGCGGCATGACGCAGATGTGGAAGCAGCTCGCCGGTGTCGGCGCGGTCCTCGCCTACTCCCTGATCGTCTCCGCGATCCTCGCCTTCCTCATCGACAAGACCATCGGTATGCGGGTCTCCGAGGACGAAGAGGTCGCCGGCATCGACCAGGCCGAGCACGCCGAGACCGCATACGACTTCAGTGGCGCCGGCGGCGGCGCTGCCCGCACCGCCGTCCCGACCCCGGCCGCGGACGCGAAGAAGGTGGACGCATGAAGCTCATCACCGCCGTCGTGAAGCCCCACCGGCTCGACGAGATCAAGGAAGCCCTCCAGGCCTTCGGGGTGCACGGTCTGACGGTCACCGAGGCGAGCGGCTACGGTCGTCAGCGGGGCCACACCGAGGTCTACCGGGGTGCCGAGTACACCGTGGACCTGGTCCCCAAGATCCGCATCGAGGTTCTCGCCGAGGACGACGACGCCGAGCAGCTGATCGACGTCATCGTCAAGGCGGCCCGCACCGGCAAGATCGGTGACGGCAAGGTCTGGTCCCTCCCGGTCGAGACGGCCGTACGGGTCCGGACCGGCGAGCGCGGCCCGGACGCGCTCTAAAAGAAAAAGGAACAGGAGTCGCTGGGTGACGAGTACGGGTGTACGGGAAGAAGCAGAGGACTCGGGACCCAGCGGCTACGCGGCGGCCCGGCTGCGCCTCCTCCAGGAGGGGGCGCGGTCCGGGCCGCCGCGCCGTGCGGCCCTCGCCGAACTGACCGACGACTGGCTGTCGGGCCTCTTCGGCGCGGGCGCCGACGGGCTCAAGGGCGTCTCCCTCGTCGCGGTCGGCGGCTACGGCCGCGGCGAGCTGTCCCCACGCAGCGACCTCGACCTGCTCCTGCTGCACGACGGCAGCGACTCCGACGCGATCGCCGCGCTGGCCGACCGCATCTGGTACCCCGTCTGGGACCTCGGCCTCGCCCTCGACCACTCGGTCCGTACGCCGGCCGAGGCCCGCAAGACCGCAGGCGAGGACCTCAAGGTCCAGCTCGGTCTGCTCGACGCCCGGCACCTCGCGGGCGACCTCGGCCTGACCGCCGGACTACGCACGGCGATCCTGGCCGACTGGCGCAACCAGGCGCCGAAACGTCTCCCCGAACTCCAAGAGCTGTGTCTCGAACGCGCCGAGCGCCAGGGCGAGTTGCAGTACCTGCTGGAGCCCGATCTGAAAGAGGCCCGCGGCGGCCTCCGTGACGCCACCGCGCTGCGCGCCGTCGCCGCCTCCTGGCTGGCCGACGCCCCGCGCGAGGGCCTCGACGACGCCCGGCGGCGTCTCCTCGACGTACGCGACGCCCTGCATCTGGCGACGGGACGGGCGACCGACCGGCTGTCCCTCCAGGAGCAGGACCAGGTCGCCGCCGAGCTCGGGCTCCTCGACGCCGACACCCTCCTGCGGCAGGTGTACGAGGCGGCGCGTGTCGTGTCGTATGCAAGCGATGTCACCTGGCGTGAAGTGGGGCGCGTGCTGCGGTCGCGCGCCGTGCGGCCGAGGCTGCGCGCCATGCTGGGTGGCGGGAAGCCGGTCGCCGAGCGTTCTCCGCTCGCCGAGGGCGTGGTGGAGCAGGACGGCGAGGTGGTGCTCGCCCGTGCCGCGCGCCCTGAACGCGACCCCGTGCTCCCCTTGCGCGCCGCTGCCGCCGCCGCGGAGGCCGGCCTCCCGCTCTCCCTGCACGCCGTACGGCGCCTGGCGGCCACCACCCGCCCCCTCCCCACGCCCTGGCCCGCCGAGGCGCGCGAACAGCTCGTGACCCTGCTGGGCTCCGGACCCCCGACCGTCGACGTGTGGGAGGCGCTGGAGGCCGAAGGCCTGATCACCCGTCTCCTGCCCGACTGGGAGCGGGTCCGCTGCCGCCCGCAGCGCAACGCCGTGCACATCTGGACCGTCGACCGGCATCTCATCGAGACGGCCGTCCGCGCCTCCGAGTTCACCCGCCGGGTCAGCCGCCCCGACCTGCTGCTGGTCTCCGCGCTGCTGCACGACATCGGCAAGGGCTGGCCCGGTGACCACTCGGTGGCGGGCGAGATCATCGCGCGGGACGTCGCGAGCCGGATCGGCTTCGACCGCGAGGAGGTCGCCGTGCTCGCCTCGCTCGTACGGCATCACCTGCTGCTCGTCGAGACGGCCACCCGGCGCGACCTGGAGGACCCGGCCACCGTGCGCGCGGTCGCCGAGGCGGTCGGGACGCAGGGCACGCTGGAGTTGCTGCACGCGCTGACCGAGGCGGATGCGCTGGCCACCGGCCCGGCCGCCTGGTCCTCCTGGCGCGCTTCCCTGGTCGCCGACCTGGTGAAGCGGGTCTCGGCCGTGCTCGCCGGGGACGTTCCCGAGGAGCCGGAGGCGGGCGCGCCCACCGCCGAGCAGGAGCGGCTGGCGATCGAGGCGATCGCGACCGGCAGCCCGGTGCTGTCGCTGCGCGCGCAGACCGAGCCGCCGACCGAGGACCAGCCGTCCGGCGATCCGGAGCCGCTCGGTGTGGAACTGCTCATCGCCGTCCCCGACCAGAAGGGCGTGCTGCCCGCCGTGGCCGGTGTGCTGGCGATGCACCGGCTGACGGTACGGACCGCGGAACTGCGCGCCCTGGACCTGCCCGACGGCGTCGAGGGGTCAGTGCTGCTGCTGGACTGGCGGGTCGCCGCCGAATACGGCTCACTGCCGCAGGCCGCCCGGCTGCGGGCCGATCTCGTACGGGCGCTGGACGGATCGCTGGACATCGCCGGCCGCCTGGCCGAGCGGGACGCCGCCTATCCGCGACGCCGGGGAGTGGTGGCGCCCGCGGCCCGGGTGACCGTCGCCCCGGCCGCGTCCCGGCTCGCCACGGTGATCGAGGTCCGGGCCCATGACGCCCCGGGTCTGCTGCACCGGATCGGTCGGGCGCTGGAGGACGCGAACGTACGGGTGCGCAGTGCGCATGTGTCGACGCTGGGCGCGAACGCGGTGGACGCGTTCTACGTGACCGGGTCGGAAGGGGCGCCCCTGCCCACCGAGGACGCGGGGTCCGTGGCGCGGAAGCTGGAGGAGACGCTGAGGGGCTGAGGTCGGTCATGACCAGGGTCTCCCGCACGGGTGGAGACCCCACCGCGCCCGGCCAGATACCCTGGAGGGCGATTCATCAGCCAGCCACCGACCCTGAGGACCGCGAGCGCCGTGTTCGATACTCTCTCCGATCGCCTCTCAGCGACTTTCAAGAACCTGCGCGGCAAGGGACGGCTCTCCGAGGCGGACATCGACGCCACCGCGCGCGAGATCCGGATCGCGCTGCTCGAGGCGGATGTGGCGCTGCCTGTCGTCCGGACGTTCATCAAGAACGTCAAGGAGCGTGCCCTCGGTGCCGATGTCTCCCGGGCGCTGAACCCGGCCCAGCAGGTCCTGAAGATCGTGAACGAGGAGCTCGTCACGATCCTCGGCGGCGAGACCCGTCGTCTCCGCTTCGCCAAGCAGCCGCCCACCGTGATCATGCTGGCGGGTCTCCAGGGTGCCGGTAAGACGACCCTCGCGGGCAAGCTCGGCCACTGGCTGAAGGAGCAGGGCCACTCGCCGCTGCTCGTCGCCGCCGACCTCCAGCGTCCGAACGCCGTGAACCAGCTCAGCGTCGTCGCCGAGCGCGCCGGTGTCGCGGTCTTCGCGCCGGAGCCCGGCAACGGCGTCGGTGACCCGGTGAAGGTCGCCAAGGACTCCATCGACTTCGCGAAGTCCAGGGTCCACGACATCGTGATCGTCGACACCGCCGGCCGCCTGGGCATCGACCAGGAGATGATGCAGCAGGCCGCGGACATCCGGGACGCGGTCTCGCCGGACGAGATCCTCTTCGTCGTCGACGCGATGATCGGCCAGGACGCGGTCAACACCGCCGAGGCCTTCCGCGACGGCGTCGGCTTCGACGGCGTGGTGCTCTCCAAGCTCGACGGTGACGCCCGCGGTGGTGCCGCGCTGTCGATCCGCCAGGTCACCGGCAAGCCGATCATGTTCGCGTCGAACGGCGAGAAGCTCGACGACTTCGACGCCTTCCACCCTGACCGGATGGCCTCCCGCATCCTCGACATGGGTGACCTGCTCACCCTGATCGAGCAGGCGGAGAAGACGTTCAGCCAGGAAGAGGCCGAGAAGATGGCCTCCAAGCTGGCGTCCAAGAAGGGCCAGGACTTCACCCTGGACGACTTCCTGGCCCAGATGGAGCAGGTCAGGAAGATGGGCAGCATCTCCAAGCTGCTCGGCATGCTGCCCGGCATGGGCCAGATGAAGGACCAGATCAACAACCTCGACGAGCGTGACGTCGACCGCACGGCCGCGATCATCAAGTCGATGACGCCGGGCGAGCGCCAGGAGCCGACGATCATCAACGGCTCGCGGCGGGCCCGTATCGCCAAGGGTTCCGGTGTCGAGGTCAGCGCGGTGAAGAACCTCGTCGAGCGGTTCTTCGAGGCCCGCAAGATGATGTCCCGCATGGCCCAGGGCGGCGGCATGCCCGGTATGCCGGGAGCCCCGGGCATGGGCGGCGGCCCCGGCCGGTCGAAGAAGCAGCCCAAGAAGGCCAAGGGCAAGCAGCGCTCCGGCAACCCGATGAAGCGCAAGCAGCAGGAGCAGGAGGAGGCCGAGCGCCGCGCCGCCGCCGCTCAGGGCGGCAACGCGTTCGGTGTGCCGCAGCAGGGCGCGCAGGACTTCGAGCTGCCGGACGAGTTCAAGAAGTTCATGGGCTGACGACTCTCCCGTACGAGAATCTCGTCGCGTACGTCGCTGAGGGCACCTCTCTTCGTGGAGGTGCCCTCAGCGCGTGCCATGGCTCGACATCTGCCTTAACGTCCAGATATGAGCAATGCCGCGCCACCACGCAAGGCACCTGACCAGCCGTGGCGCACCGAGGGCACACCGGACGAGCCGACCGGACGGTCCGGTGGCCGACGCATACGCCCGCGCTGGTGGGGCCTGCTCCTGACCGCGGCGATCGTGTTCCTGCTGGCCTACGTGGGGCTGACGTACCTCGGCGCGGGCGACGAGCCGACGATCTCGTACACCGAGTTCAGCAAGCAGGTCGACGACGGCAACGTCTCGAAGATCTACTCCAAGGGCGACGCGATCCAGGGCCAGCTCAAGAACGCCCGGGACAACCCCGAGGGCAGCGGCGACTACACGAAGTTCAGGACACAGCGCCCGGCCTTCGCGGACGACGACCTCTGGCGGAACCTGAGCAGTCACGACGTCACCGTGACCGCGCGGCCCGTCGTGCAGCAGCGCAGCCTCCTGTCCAACGCGCTGATCTCCCTGGTGCCGATCGTGATCCTCGTCGTGGCGTGGATCTTCATCTCGCGGAGGATGGCCGGGGGCGGTGCGGGGCGCATGCTCGGCCGCAGGGCGCCGCCCAAGCCGGTCGAGCTCCGACCGGGGACCCAGCGCACGACGTTCGCCGACGTGGCCGGCATCGACGAGGTCAAGGGCGAGCTGGACGATGTCGTCGACTTCCTGGAGCACCCCGACGCCTACCGCAGGATGGGCGCGAAGATGCCGCGCGGCGTGCTGCTCGCGGGGTCCCCCGGCACCGGCAAGACCCTGCTGGCGCGGGCGGTGGCGGGCGAGGCGGGGGTGCCCTTCTTCTCCGCGTCCGCGTCCGAGTTCATCGAGATGATCGTCGGAGTCGGCGCGTCCCGGGTCCGGGAACTGTTCGCCGAGGCCCGCAAGGTGGCGCCGTCGATCATCTTCATCGACGAGATCGACACCATCGGACGGGTACGCGGCGGCGGCGCGTCGGTGAGCGGTCACGACGAGCGGGAGCAGACGCTGAACCAGATCCTCACGGAGATGGACGGCTTCTCCGGCTCGGAGGGCGTGGTCGTCATAGCGGCGACGAACCGCGCCGACATCCTGGACCCGGCGCTCACCCGGCCCGGCCGCTTCGACCGGGTGGTCAACGTCTCCCCGCCGGACCGCGGCGGACGCGAGGCGATCCTGCGGATCCACACCCGCGGCATCCCGCTCGCCGAGGACGTGGATCTGACCCGGCTGGCCCGTACGACCCCGGGCATGACGGGTGCGGATCTGGCCAACCTCGCCAACGAGGCGGCTCTGCTCGCGGTCAAGCGCAAGCAGGAGCAGGTGACCGCCTCGGACCTGTCCGAGGCCCTGGAGAAGGTGCAATTGGGCGCCGAGCGCACCCTTGTGATGCCCGAGGAGGACCGCCGGCGCACGGCCTATCACGAGAGCGGACACGCACTCCTCGGCATGCTTCAGCCCGGCGCCGACCCCGTCCGCAAGATCACCATCGTGCCGCGCGGCCGGGCGCTCGGGGTGACGATGTCGACGCCCGAGGTGGAGCGGTACGCGCACTCCGAGGAGTACCTGCGCGGCCGCATTATCGGCGCACTGGGCGGCATGGTGGCGGAAGAGGTGGTCTACGGCGTCGTCACCACGGGCGCGGAGAACGACCTCGAACAGGTCACCAACATCGCGCGCGCGATGGTGGCCCGCTGGGGCATGAGCGAGCGCGTCGGCCGGCTCTCCGCCCTGCCGAGCGACGCCCAGCAGGCGTACGGGCTCGCCGCCGCCCCGCACACCCTCGACGTGATCGACGACGAGATGCGCCGGATCGTCGACGAGTGCTACGCCGAGGCGCGCCGCAAACTCGTCGACCACCGCGGCCAGTTGGACGCCCTCGCCCAGGCCCTGCTGGCGGACGAGACGCTGGAGGAGGCGGACGCGTACCGGATCGCGGGGATCCCGCGACTGGCGAAGGAAACGGACGCCTAGGGCGTACGGGCGATCAGATAGCGGAACACGTTCGGCATCCACACCGTGCCGTCCGGCCGCAGATACGGATGCAGGGCCTCCGTCAGCTCCTTGTCCACCTGCGCCTGGTCGGTCGCGGTGATCGCCGCGTCGAAGAGCCCCGTGGACAGCAGTCCGCGCAGCGCGCTGTCCATGTCGGCGTACCCGAAGGGACACGCCACCCGGCCCGAACCGTCGGGCTTGAGGCCCGCACGCTGGGCGACCTCCTCCAGGTCGTCGCGAAGGGCGGGGCGCCAACTGCCCGTGCTGCGCAGCGGATCCGCCAGCTTGGCGGCCACCCGCAGTACGGACGACGTGGTGCAGCGTTCCGGCGGACCCCAGCCGGCCAGCACCACGGGCGCCCCCCGCTCGGCGAGCGGTGTCGCTGCCTCGAGCAGCTCGCCGAGCCCCTCCGAGTCGCCCGCAAGGCACCCGATGGGCTCGAAAGCGGTCACCAGGGTGTACGCGGGCGTCTCCGCGTCGGCCGCGTCCTTCGGTGCGCCGTCGACGAGCCGGGTGCCCGCACGCGCGCGTGCGCCCGGCGCCTCGGGCAGCAGCCGCTCCCGCGCAAGGGCGAGCCGCTGCGGGGACGAGGGTTCGACACCGGTGACGGCGGCGCCTCTGGAGGCCGCCAGCAGCAGGGCCAGACCGGATCCGCAGCCGAGGCCGAGGAGCCGGGTGCCGGTGCCCACGTCCAGTCGCCGGTAGGCGGCTTCGTAGAGCGGTACCAGCATCCGCTCCTGGATCTCGGACCAGTCACGCGCGCGTGCACACAGATCCACGCGGGACCCGAGTCCCCCTGGAGACAGGTGCTGCCGCACGAGCGTAGGTGTCATCGAATGCGCCCCAATCCGCCGAGAGTTGCCACTGTGCCCGATTCCGTAGCCCCCGTGACGCGCGCTCGCTCTCCCCCCGTATGCCAGGAAACTCCGCACTCGACCGCTCGTCCAGTGGGTTGCCGGGCCTGTCTTGCGGGTTGGCCGGGCGGGCGAAAAGATTTCACGTCCCAGCAACATGGGCCCGTACCATCGCGCCATGGCAAAGGCACCCGTTCTCACACCGCGGGCGGACGACTTCCCCCGCTGGTACCAGGATCTGATCACCAAGGCCGAGCTGGCCGACAACGGCCCGGTGCGCGGCACCATGGTGATCCGACCGTACGGGTACGGACTGTGGGAGCGCATGCAGGCCGAGATGGACGCCCGCATCCAGGAGACGGGCACCCAGAACGCGTACTTCCCCCTGCTGATCCCGCAGTCGTACTTCGCCAAGGAGGCCGAGCACGTCGAGGGCTTCGCGCCCGAGCTCGCCGTGGTCACCCACGCCGGCGGCAAGGACCTCGAAGAGCCGGCCGTGGTCCGCCCCACCTCCGAGATGATCATCAACGACTACTTCTCGAAGTGGGTGCAGAGCTACCGCGACCTGCCCCTGCTGATCAACCAGTGGGCGAACGTGGTCCGTTGGGAGCTGCGGCCCCGGCTCTTCCTCCGCACGACCGAGTTCCTGTGGCAGGAGGGCCACACCGCGCACGCCACGTACGAGGACGCCCGCGACTTCGCCGCGCACATCCACCGGAAGGTCTACGAGGACTTCATGGTGAACGTCCTCGCCATCGACTCCGTCCCCGGCCGCAAGACGCTCAAGGAGCGCTTCGCGGGCGCCGTCAACACCCTCACCCTCGAAGCGATGATGGGCGACGGCAAGGCCCTCCAGATGGCCACCAGCCATGAGCTGGGCCAGAACTTCGCCAAGGCGTTCCAGACGCAGTACCTGTCCAAGGACGGCAAGCAGGAGCTCGTCTGGCAGACGTCCTGGGGGTCCACGACCCGCATGATCGGCGCCCTGGTGATGACTCACGGAGATGACAACGGACTGCGGGTCCCGCCGCGCCTGGCCCGGATCCAGGCCGTCGTCCTCGCGATCAAGGGCGATGACGCGGTTCTGGCCAAGGTCCGCGAAATCGGCGACCAGCTGAAGGCGGCGGGCATCCGCGTCCACGTCGACGACCGCACGGACACCCCCTTCGGGCGCCGCGCCGTCGACTGGGAGCTCAAGGGCGTGCCCGTACGGATCGAGGTCGGCCCCCGTGACCTGGAGAACGGCACCGCGATGCTGGTCCGCCGCATCCCCGGTGGCAAGGAGCCGGTGGCGATCGAGTCGGTCGTAGGGATTCTCCCCACGATCCTCGAAGAGGATCAGGCGCTGCTGCTGACCCAGTCCCGCGAGCGCCGTGAGTCCCGTACGGCCGATGTGTCGACCGTCGAGGAGGCCGTCGAAGCGACGGCCGCCGGCGGCTGGGCGCGCATCCCCTGGGCGACGCTCGGCGAAGAAGGCGAGGCCAGGCTGGGTGAGCACGCGGTGACCGTACGGTGTCTGGTCGCCGAGGACGGGTCGGTGCCGCACGCCGATGACGCACCCGGTAACGTCGCGATCGTCGCACGCGCTTACTGAGGCATGGGTCCAGGCGACCGAAACGCCCCTTGCGCATCGCGCGAACTCACGTGCCCCGGCGCGCGGACATCGTCTACGCGCCGGGTCGTACGTCAGCCTACGTACCGGCTTGTGGTGAGCTGCGAGGCTTCTCCGCAGATCAGCGCACCCGCCCTCGTCCGGACGCATCAGCGGCAACTGACGGGTACGTGCAAATTATTTGGGATGCCCCGGAATAGGAACACAGCGGCACCCTGGCTCGTTGTCATTACGTGAGCACGACACAGACACCACCTGTTCTCGCCGCAGAACTGGCGCAGGCGTGGGCCGACATTCAGCGGTACCACCCCGAGCTGCCGGATCTTGCCGCGCCCGAGTCACTGATCGGGGAGTCGTCGTCCGCCTGCGGGCACGAGCTCTCCTTCGAGCGACTGCTCCATGAGGCAGTCCACGGCATCGCCGCCGCCCGCGGAATTCGCGACACCTCGCGCGCCGGCCGCTACCACAACCGCAGATTCCTCGCGATCGCCGAGGAGATGGGCCTGGACCACCCGGAGGAACCGCACCCGAGCAGCGGCTTCTCCCTGGTCGCGCTCAACCCCGAGGCCAAGCGGCGCTACCGCCCGACGATCGAGCGCCTCCAGCGCGCCCTGAAGGCCCATACGGCAGCGACGTCCGCGGACACGTCCAGCACCTTCCGCGGCCCGGCGGCCCGCCACGGCTCCTCGGGCGGCGGCGTCAGGGTCAAGGCGGTATGCGACTGCGGTCGCAACGTCCGGGTCGTCCCGTCGGTACTGGCCCAGGCACCGATCGTGTGCGGCGGCTGCGGAAAGCCGTTCCGGATCCCGGAGGTGGTGGGCGCGGTAGCGAGCTGAGACGACGGCTGCTCGTGGCAGCCGTACCCAGTTCGCCGCCCCGCCGTGCCGCGCCGTGCACCCGACGTAGGCGACCGACGCCGGGTGCCGGTCCGGCCTGCCCGGGCACATGCACCGTCGGTCCGAAGCGGCCCGCAGGGTATGGCACAATGGCTAGCTGTACTCGACAGCCGCACAGGACCCCTCTCTCCTCCGGCTGACGCGTCCATCGGGCACTCGGGTACCGCAACCCCACGCGGCCATCTCGCCGTGCCCAACCACGTCAAATCCAGGAGAACCCACTCCCGTGGCAGTCAAGATCAAGCTGAAGCGTCTGGGCAAGATCCGTTCGCCTCACTACCGCATCGTCGTCGCCGACTCCCGCACCCGTCGTGACGGTCGTGCGATCGAGGAGATCGGTCTGTACCACCCGGTGCAGAACCCGTCGCGCATGGAGGTCGACGCCGAGCGCGTGGCCTACTGGCTCGGCGTCGGCGCCCAGCCGACCGAGCCCGTGCTCGCCATCCTGAAGAAGACCGGCGACTGGCAGAAGTTCAAGGGCGAGCCCGCCCCGGCGCCGCTGCTCCAGCCGGCCGAGAAGGCGGCGCGTCCGTCCTTCGAGGCTCTCGGCGGCGACGACGAGGGCAAGGGTGAGGCGATCACCCAGAAGAAGAAGGCTGAGAAGAAGGACGAGGCTCCCGCCGCGTCCGAGTCGACCGAGGCCTGAGCATGCTCGAGGAGGCTCTCGAGCACCTCGTGAAGGGCATCGTCGACAACCCTGACGATGTGCAGGTCGCTTCGCGCAACCTGCGCCGCGGACGCGTGCTCGAGGTCCGGGTCCACCCCGACGACCTCGGCAAGGTCATCGGCCGCAACGGCCGTACCGCACGCGCTCTGCGCACCGTCGTGGGCGCCATCGGCGGCCGCGGTGTCCGCGTCGACCTGGTCGACGTGGACCACGTCCGCTGACGCCAAACAGCAACACCGGCTCGGGCCGGGGAGGGCCACTGGGCCGTCCCCGGCCCGTAGTCGTATGAGTCCGTCGCAGACTCGCAGTTCCGACAGGAGATCAAGCACAGTGCAGCTCGTAGTCGCACGGATCGGCCGTGCCCACGGCATCAAGGGCGAGGTCACCGTGGAGGTACGCACCGACGAACCGGAACTCCGGCTCGCCCCCGGCGCCGTCCTGGCCACCGAACCGGCCTCCACCGGCCCGCTCACCATCGAGACGGGCCGGGTGCACAGCGGCCGCCTCCTGCTGCGCTTCGAGGGCGTACGCGACCGGAGCGGCGCCGAGGCCCTGCGCAACACCCTCCTGATCTCCGAGATCGACCCGGAGGAACTGCCCGAAGGCGAGGACGAGTACTACGACCACCAGCTGATGGACCTGGACGTGGTCACCGAGGACGGCACCGAGGTCGGCCGGATCACCGAGATCTCCCATCTGCCCTCGCAGGACCTGTTCATCGTGGAGCGCCCCGACGGCAGCGAGGTGCTGATCCCCTTCGTCGAGGAGATCGTCACCGAGATCGATCTGGAGGAGCAGCGCGCGGTCATCGCCCCGCCGCCCGGTCTGATCGACGATCAGGCGGAGATCGTCTCGTCCCGGGACGACGCCTGATGCGGCTCGACGTCGTCACGATCTTCCCCGAGTACCTGGAGCCCCTGAACGTCTCCCTCGTCGGCAAGGCACGCGCGCGTGGACAGCTGAATGTGCACGTGCACGATCTGCGGACCTGGACGTACGACCGCCACAACACGGTCGACGACACCCCGTACGGCGGCGGCCCCGGCATGGTGATGAAGACCGAGCCCTGGGGCGACGCCCTGGACTCCGCCCTGGCCGACGGCTACGAGACGGGCTCCCACGCCCCCGCGCTCCTCGTTCCGACGCCCAGCGGCCGCCCCTTCACCCAGGAACTCGCCGTCGAACTCTCCGAGCGCCCCTGGCTGATCTTCACGCCGGCCCGCTACGAAGGCATCGACCGCCGCGTCATCGACGAGTACGCGACCAGGATGCCCGTCTACGAGGTGTCCATCGGCGACTACGTCCTCGCGGGCGGCGAGGCGGCCGTGCTCGTCATCACGGAAGCCGTGGCACGCCTGCTGCCCGGCGTCCTGGGGAACGCCGAGTCCCACCGGGACGACTCCTTCGCGCCCGGCGCCATGGCCAACCTCCTGGAGGGGCCCGTCTACACCAAGCCGCCCCAGTGGCGCGGCCGGGAGATCCCGGAGGTGCTGCTCAGCGGGCACCACGGAAAGATCGCCCGCTGGCGCCGGGACGAGGCGCTGAAGCGTACGACGGCCCACCGGCCCGACCTCATCGAGCGCTGTGACCCCAAGGCCTTCGACAAGAAGGACCGCGAGATGCTCTCCATCCTGGGCTGGATGCCCGATCCGGAGGGGGAGCCGTACGGCCGATTTTGGCGCAGGCCGGAGGCCGTGGAAGAATAGGCCGCTGCTGTGCGCCGTCCGGCGTGCGCCCCTGCCACAGGGGGACACGACGCCCGCCCCGACGAGCACGGCTCTCATTCAGAACACCTAGTTTCCGTTGATGACCTGTGGCATCAGCGAGGAAAGCAGACGAAATGTCTCACCTGCTCGACACCGTCGACTCCGCGTCGCTGCGCACCGACATCCCGGCCTTCCGCCCGGGTGACACCGTGAACGTCCACGTCCGCGTCATCGAGGGCAACCGCTCCCGTGTGCAGCAGTTCAAGGGCGTCGTCATCCGCCGCCAGGGCGCCGGTGTCCGCGAGACCTTCACGGTCCGCAAGGTCTCCTTCTCCGTCGGCGTCGAGCGCACCTTCCCGGTGCACACCCCGATCGTCGAGAAGATCGAGCTCGTCACCAAGGGCGACGTGCGCCGCGCCAAGCTGTACTACCTGCGCGACCTGCGCGGCAAGGCCGCGAAGATCAAGGAGAAGCGCGAGAACTGAGCGCTTCTCGGGGGTCACAGCGGGGCCGGATAGCATCTGGCCCCGATGGACACCGAAGCACAGCAGACGGAGCGCGACCGCTCCTCCCACCCTTTCGAATCCGAGAGCTCGGACGCTGCCGAGGACAACTCGGACGGTTCCGAGGAGATCTCGGACACAGAAGGGCAGGAGGGACGGTCGCGTTTCGCGTTGGTGTCGTGGATCGCCGACTGGCTCCCGGGCGGTCGGATCAGCCTGACCTTGCTCGTCTGCCTGCTGTTTCTGCTCCTGCTCAACGCGTTCGTGGTGCGGCCGTTCCAGATTCCCAGCGGATCCATGGAGAGCGGATTGAGGATCGGGGACCGCGTTCTCGTAAATAAGTTGGCGTACCGTTTCGGTGCTCAGCCGCGCCGCGGTGATGTGATCGTGTTCGACGGAACCGGGTATTTCGGGGACGCGGACTACATCAAACGCGTTGTGGGTGTGGGGGGAGACCACGTGGTCTGCTGTGACAAGAAGGGGAGGATCGTGGTGAACGGCCGGTCGGTCGATGAGTCGTCGTTCCTGTACCCCGGCGACAGCCCGTCCACGGTGTCCTTCGACGTCGCCGTTCCGGAGGGCACCCTGTTCGTCCTCGGCGACCACCGCAGCAACTCCAGCGACTCCCGCGACCACCTCGGCTCACCGGGCGGCGGCATGATCCCCGTGGACGACGTCGTGGGCCGGGCCGACTGGATCGTCTGGCCCGCCGGACACGCCATCCGACTGCACCGCCCCGACGCCTACGCGCGTGTGCCCGCCGCGGAGGGCGCCCATGGGTAACCGCGGCAGGCCGCGCGGTGTCTCCGGACACGCGGCCGACAACCTGCTGCCCACCGGCTCCCGGCGCGCCGCCAGTGCGGGCAGCGGCCGGACCCGCGCCGAGCGGCGCAAGCTCCAGCGCAAGGTCAAGCGGCGCCGCAGGCGCTCCGCGGTCAAGGAGATACCCCTCCTCGTCGGAGTCGCGGTCCTCATAGCCCTCGTGCTGAAGACGTTCCTCGTCCAGGCCTTCGTGATCCCGTCCGGCTCGATGGAACAGACGATCCAGATCGGCGACCGCGTCCTGGTCGACAAGTTCACCCCGTGGTTCGGGTCGAAGCCGCAGCGCGGTGACGTCGTCGTCTTCAAGGACCCCGGTGGCTGGCTCCAGGACGAGCAGACCACCACGAAGAAGGAAGACCCGATCGTCGTCAAGCAGGTCAAGGAAGGGCTCACCTTCATCGGCCTGCTGCCGTCCGACAACGAGAAGGACCTCATCAAGCGGGTCGTCGGCGTCGGCGGCGACCGCGTCAAGTGCTGTGACGCGCAAGGGCGGGTGACCGTCAACGGCGTTCCCCTGGAGGAGAGTGACTACCTCTATCCCGGGAACGCCCCGTCCCAGGCCGAGTTCGACATCACCGTCCCGCAGGGACGGCTGTGGGTGATGGGTGACCACCGGAGCAACTCCGCGGACTCCCGCTCGCACCAGGACCAGGACTACGGCGGCACGGTCTCCGAGGACGAGGTGGTGGGCCGGGCCATGGTCATCGCCTGGCCCTTCAACCACTGGAACAGCCTGGACGAACCAAATACATACGCTTCCGTGTCCGACTCGACGTCCGGGTCGACCGCGGCTCCCCAGCTGTCGCATAGGGTTGCACCCGACGATCCGAACGGAACGATCCAACTCCCGACCCCTGCGGAACTCCCGCTCGTTATGGGAGTGGTGGGCCTGCGCCGCGCATGGGGCAGGCGGCGGCACAGAGTAAGGAGTTGGCGTGGGGGATGTGGCGGTTGGCGCACGGTCCGGGCAAGACGGCGAGGACCGCGGGCGCCCCGTGGAAGCAGCTGTCCCGGCCGCGGACAGCGCCGTGACCCCCGGGAGTGACTCCGGGGCGGCCGGCGACGGCATGACAGCGGACGAGCGGAGCGGGTCCGGGACCCAGGGGCCGGGCGACCCGACCCCCACGGCGAAGAAGCCGCGCTCCTTCTGGAAGGAGCTGCCCATCCTGATCGGCATCGCGCTGGTACTGGCGCTGCTGATCAAGACGTTCCTGGTGCAGGCGTTCTCGATCCCCTCGGACTCGATGCAGAACACCCTCCAGCAGGGTGACCGCGTCCTGGTCGACAAGCTCACCCCGTGGTTCGGCTCCGAGCCCGAGCGCGGCGAGGTCGTCGTCTTCCACGACCCCGACAACTGGCTCGCGGGCGAGCCCACGACGAATCCGAACGCCCTGCAGACCTTCCTCAGCTGGATCGGCCTGATGCCGTCCGCGGAGGAGAAGGACCTCATCAAGCGTGTGGTCGGCGTCGGCGGTGACACCGTCGAGTGCAAGGGCACGGGCCCGTTGACGGTCAACGGCAAGGCGCTGAACGAATCGTCGTACGTCTACCCCGGCAACACGCCGTGCAGCGTGGACGACCAGGGCGGCCAGTTCAAGGTGAAGGTCCCCGAGGGCTTCATCTGGGTCATGGGCGACCACCGGCAGAACTCCCGCGACTCCCGCTACAACCAGCAGGACGCCAACCACGGCATGGTCCCGGTGGACAAGGTCGTCGGCCGCGCGATCGTCAAGGCCTGGCCGATCAACCGCTGGGGCACGCTCCCGGTCCCGGACACCTTCGACCAGTCCGGCCTGAACGCCCAGGCAGCGGCCGCGGTCACGTCGCCGGGTGCCGTGGCGCTCGTCGGAGCGGTGCCGCTGGTGCTCGTGCGGCGCCGTCGACAGGTCGCCGAGTTCCGGAAGGTCTCCGAGTAACTCCGGGCTCGATTTATGAACCAAAACTTGGGCTGACCCGGTGCCGTACCCCCGGGTAGGGTGCGGACTCATGGGTGGCGAGAGCACGACACGTACGGCCCCACGCAGCGGTGGGGTGAACAGGAGCCCGGCGGGCGGCCGGATCGGACAGAGGTTGTCCGGACTGGCCGTGGCGCTGGGCCTTGTGCTGTTCCTCGGAGGATTCGCGTGGGGAGCGGTCGTCTACCGGCCGTACACCGTGCCCACCAGCTCGATGTCGCCGACGATCGAGATGGGCGACCGGGTGCTCGCGCAGCGGGTCGACGGCGGTGAGGTACGCCGTGGCGACGTCGTCGTCTTCACGGACAAGACCTGGGTGAGCAACGCGCCCGTGGTCAAGCGGGTCGTCGCTGTCGGCGGGGACACGGTCGCCTGCTGCACGGACGGCAAGCTGACCGTCAACGGCAAGCAGATCGACGAACCGTATCTGCCCGAGGGCAGCGTGGCCGAGACCAACGGCATTCCGACCGTGACCGTCCCCGAGGGGCGGCTGTTCCTGCTCGGCGACGAGCGGGAGGGCTCCCTGGACTCCACCGCGCACCTGACGGACGCCGCCGGCGGCACCGTGGCGCGCAGCGCCGTCAGCGCCCGGGTGGACGCCGTCGTCTGGCCCATGGACGGCATGCTGAAGCGCCCCACCGGCTTCCAGACGCTGGGCGCCCTCTCCGAGCCCGGACCGCTGCGGACGATCGTCGCCCTGGTGATCGCCGGCGGCGTCCTCGTCCTCGGTGGCGGCGCGTACGGTCCGATCGCCAAGCGGTTCGGCTCCCACAACCGCACGAGCCCGGAGCTCGCCGGTGTCCGCTGAGGCGACGGACGCCGGCGCGGAACCGTACGAAGGCGGGCTGCGCAAGGTGGCCCGGGTCGTCCTCCTCGACCCGGAGGACCGCATCCTGCTGCTGCACGGCCATGAGCCGGACGATCGGGCCGACGACTGGTGGTTCACGCCCGGTGGCGGTCTGGAGGGTGACGAGACACGCGAGCAGGCCGCCCTCAGGGAACTCGCGGAGGAGACCGGCATCACCGAGGTCGAGCTCGGTCCGGTGCTGTGGCGGCGGAAGTGCTCCTTCCCGTTCGCCGGCCGCCGCTGGGACCAGGACGAGTGGTACTACCTGGCCCGTACGACGCAGACGGCCACCAGGGCCGCGGGCCTCACCGAGCTGGAGCGCCGCAGTGTCGCCGGAGCGCGTTGGTGGACCTGTCAGGAACTGACCCGGACGCATGAGACGGTGTATCCGACCAGACTCGCCGAGCTGCTCCGCAGGCTGCTCGACGAAGGTCCCCCGGCCAGGCCCGAGATCCTTGACACGGAAATCGTCTAGAGGCTCACGGGACTGGCGCACAATGGTGGGATCGCACGGCTGAAGGGGAACATGCCATGAGCGCCGAGGACCTCGAAAAGTACGAGACCGAGATGGAGCTCAAGCTCTACCGGGAGTACCGCGATGTCGTCGGTCTGTTCAAATACGTGATCGAGACCGAGCGGCGTTTCTACCTGACCAACGACTACGAGATGCAGGTGCATTCGGTCCAGGGTGAGGTGTTCTTCGAGGTGTCCATGGCGGATGCCTGGGTGTGGGACATGTACCGGCCGGCCCGGTTCGTGAAGCAGGTCCGCGTGCTCACGTTCAAGGACGTGAACATCGAGGAGCTGAACAAGAGCGATCTGGAGCTGCCGGGCGGGTGAGCGGGGTGAGCGTCCCTCGCGAGGGTGACGGAGTTGTCCACAACCTCTGAGTAGTCCACCAAGATCCACTTGGTGGGGTCGGATGCGTGACGGTTGGCGCCGGAGGTGGTGCCGACATGAACACACATCTGGCACGAAACGCACTCGGCAAGTACGGCGAGGAGCTGGCCGCGCGGCGGCTGGCCGAGGCCGGGATGACCGTCCTGGAGCGCAATTGGCGCTCCGGACGGTCGGGGGAGATCGACATCGTGGCCCGGGACGGGGATGTCCTGGTCGTCTGCGAGGTCAAGACCCGCAGGGCGGGTGTCTTCGAGCATCCGATGGCCGCGGTGACCCCGGAGAAGGCAGAGCGCCTGCGCGGCCTCGCCGAACGCTGGCTCCACGCCCATGGAGGGGCTCCACCGGGCGGCGTCCGCATCGACCTCATCGGCGTCGTCCTGCCCCGCCGCGGGGCCGCCGTGGTCGAGCATGCGCGGGGGGTGGCCTGAATGGGATTCGCTCGTACGTGCTCGGTGGCGCTGGTCGGCGTCGAGGGCGTCGTCGTCGAGGTCCAGGCCGACCTCGAACCGGGTGTCGCCGCGTTCACGCTGGTCGGATTGCCGGACAAGAGCCTGACGGAGAGCCGGGACCGGGTTCGGGCCGCGGTGGTGAATTCCGGGGCCGAGTGGCCCGCCAAGAAACTGACGGTGGGGCTCAGCCCGGCGTCCGTGCCGAAGGCGGGCAGCGGCTTCGATCTGGCGGTCGCATGCGCCGTTCTCGGCGCCGCGGAGCGGATCGACCCACGGGTCCTCGCCGACATCGTGATGATCGGCGAGCTGGGGCTGGACGGAAGGGTGCGGCCGGTTCGGGGCATCCTGCCCGCCGTGCTCGCCGCGGCCGACGCGGGCTATGAGCAGGTGGTCGTGCCCGAGTGCGCCGCCGCCGAGGCCTCCCTGGTGCCCGGTGTCTCCGTACTGGGTGTGCGCAGCCTGCGCCAGCTGATCGCGGTTCTCGCCGACGAGCCCGTGCCGGAGGAGGAGCCCGACGATCAAAGTCGCCCCGACCCGCTCCTGGCCGGCCTGCGCGTACCCGGCACAGGTGCGGCC
Organism: Streptomyces sp. NPDC051963; assembly: GCF_044593495.1. Classification (NCBI taxonomy): domain Bacteria; kingdom Bacillati; phylum Actinomycetota; class Actinomycetes; order Kitasatosporales; family Streptomycetaceae; genus Streptomyces; species Streptomyces sp. NPDC051963. Next base: position 647,829 of record NZ_JBIUCC010000007.1, read on the forward strand.
ACGGGCATGCACAGCATGGGCACCGCGCAGCTTGATCACGGCCATGACCTCGCCGACGTCGTCGGCCAGATCTCGGCACGCACGGCGGTGGAGGTCGCCGCCGCAGGGGGTCACCACCTGTTTCTGTCGGGACCGCCCGGCGCGGGGAAGACCATGCTCGCGGAGCGGCTGCCGGCCGTCCTGCCCCCGCTCGGCCGACAGGAGTCGCTGGAGGTTACGGCGGTGCACTCGGTGGCGGGTCTGCTGCCGCCGGGCAAACCCCTGATCGACGTCGCCCCGTACTGCGCCCCGCACCATTCGGCGACGATGCAGGCGCTGGTCGGCGGCGGCGCCTCCATCGCCCGGCCCGGTGCGGTGTCGCTCTCCCACCGGGGCGTTCTCTTTCTGGACGAGGCACCGGAATTCAGGAGCCAGGCCCTGGATGCGCTGCGGCAGCCCCTGGAAGCGGGGCACGTCGTGATCGCGCGCAGTGCCGGCGTCGTGCGCTTTCCGGCGAAGTTCCAGATGGTGCTCGCGGCCAATCCCTGTCCGTGCGGCCGCTTCTCCGTGCAGGACGACTTCTGTGACTGCCCGCCGTCGTCGATCCGCCGCTACCAGGCCAGGCTGTCCGGCCCGCTGCTGGACCGGGTCGACCTCCGGGTCGAGGTGGACCGCGTCACGAGGGCGGAGCTGACCGAGCGTGGTGCGCGGGGCGAATCCACCGCGACGGTCTCCGAGCGGGTGCGAGACGCCAGGGAGCGGGCGGCTGCACGCCTCGTCGGCACGCCATGGTGCACCAACAGCGAAGTCCCCGGGCGTGAGCTCCGCAGCCGGTGGCACGCGGCTCGCGGTGCCATGGACGAAGCGGAACGGAACCTCGAGCGTGGCGTGCTGACCGCTCGCGGACTCGACCGTGTGCTGCGCGTCGCCTGGACCGTCGCGGACCTCGTGGGCCACGACCGGCCCGACGTGACGGACGTGGCGCTGGCGCTGCAACTGCGGACCGGGGTGCCACGCGGCGTGCCCATGGCCATCGGGGCCCTGACGTGAACGGCGACGACGATCCGAGCGACGAACTCCACGCCCGTGCCTTTCTCACCCGTGTCATCGAGCCCGGCGACGAGGTCGGAGGGCGGTGGGTGCGGGAGTTGGGGGCCGTGGAGGTGGCGCGGGCGTTGCGGGAGGACGGGGCGCAGCTGGTCGGGGTGACGGACAGACGCTGGGCCGGACTGCGGGCCAGGGCCGGGGCGGCCGAACCTCGGCGGGATCTCGCCGTCGCCCGGGACGCCGGGGTGCGGTTCGTGACTCCCGGAGACGGCGAGTGGCCGGGGCAGCTCGACGATCTGGGGGACGCCCGGCCCCTCGGGCTGTGGGTGCGTGGACGGCCCAGCCTGCGGATATGGGCGCTCAGGTCGGTCGCCGTGGTGGGCGCGCGGGCCTGCACGGAGTACGGCGCGCACATGGCCGTCACCCTCGCCGCCGGCCTCGCCGAGCGCGGATGGGTGGTCGTGTCCGGCGGAGCCTACGGGGTCGACGGCGCCGCACACCGCGGTGCCCTCGGCGCCGGCGGTGCCACCGTGGCCGTCCTCGCCTGCGGGGTCGACCGGCCCTATCCGCGGGGACACACCGAGTTGATCACCAGGATCGCCGAACAGGGGCTGGTGATCGGTGAGTTGCCACCCGGGGAACATCCGACCCCGAGCAGATTCGTCCTGCGGAACAGGGTGATCGCCGCGCTCACCCGGGGCACCGTGGTCGTCGAGGCCGCCCATCGGAGTGGCTCGCTGGTCACGGCCCGGGCGGCACAGCGGCTCGGGCGCCACACCATGGGGGTGCCGGGGCCGGTCACCAGTGGGCTCTCGGCAGGGGTGCACGAACTCCTGCGCGGGGACGCGGTGCTGGTCACCGACGCCGCGGACGTCGTCGAGCTCGTCGGTGCGATGGGCGAGCTGGCTCCGGACCGACGAGGCCCCGTGCTGCCGCGGGACCTGCTGGAACCGGGCGCCCGCCGGGTGCTGGCCGCACTGCCCGCCCGCCGTGCCGCCGCGGTGGACGAGATCGCGCGCGGCGCGCAGACGACGGAGGACGACACGATCGCGAGGCTGTACGAACTCCGAGCACTTGGTTACGTCGAACGACACGGCGACGGCTGGAAGTTGACACGCCAGGCAATGATCTCCGTCCGCGGGTCTCGGCGCGGGTGCTGACCGAGCGTGTTCGGCCGTCCGGGGGAACCCCGACGCCCTTGGGATTTCCCGCAGTTGGCGCCCGCCGGTGATCACGCACAGCGATCGTCGTGACCTGGCGGGGCGTCCAGCGGAACGTATCTGCGCACGGCTTCGGCCCCGTCCTTCGCGCACTGCGACACTTCAGTCACGCTACGCTCACGAGGATCCGGACGCAGACCGGTAACTCCACACCAGACCGACAGCTCACCCAGGCACCCTCACTTCACGGCAGAACGGCACAAGGCGACGAATGCCCCAGCACACCTCCGGGTCCGACCGGGCGGCGATCCCCCCAGCCGCCCGTGACGGTGGCAGCGTGCGGCCGCCCGCTCCCTCGACGCTCGACGAGTTGTGGCGGTCGTACAAGGCGACGGGGGACGAGCGGCTGCGCGAGCAGCTGATCCTGCACTACTCGCCGCTCGTGAAGTACGTCGCCGGCCGGGTGAGCGTCGGGCTGCCGCCCAACGTCGAGCAGGCGGACTTCGTGTCCTCCGGGGTGTTCGGACTGATCGACGCGATCGAGAAGTTCGACATCGACCGGGAGATCAAGTTCGAGACGTATGCGATCACCCGCATCCGGGGCGCGATGATCGACGAGCTGCGGGCGCTGGACTGGATTCCGCGGTCGGTGCGGCAGAAGGCGCGGAACGTGGAGCGGGCGTACGCGACGCTGGAGGCGCGGCTCAGACGTACGCCGTCGGAGGGGGAGGTGGCCGCCGAGATGGGGATCGCGGTGGACGATCTCCACGCGGTCTTCAGTCAGTTGTCGCTGGCCAACGTGGTGGCGCTGGAGGAGCTGCTGCATGTGGGGGGCGAGGGGGGCGACCGGCTCAGCCTCATGGACACGCTGGAGGACACCGCCGCGGACAACCCGGTGGAGGTGGCCGAGGACCGGGAGCTGAGGCGGTTCCTGGCGCGGGCGATCAACACCTTGCCCGAGCGGGAGAAGACCGTGGTCACCTTGTACTACTACGAGGGGCTCACGCTCGCCGAGATCGGCAATGTGCTGGGAGTGACCGAGAGCAGGGTCAGCCAGATCCACACCAAGTCCGTGCTTCAGCTGCGGGCGAAGCTGGCGAGTTTCGGCCGATGAGCGGGAGGAGCGCGGGGGAGTGACTCCCCTCGCGGGCGGTGCGTCCGTAAAGTGTTTGACGTGCCAAGGATTCGAGCGGCCTCTGTGGCCGAGCACCGGTCGATGCAGCGAGCCGCCCTGCTGGACGCGGCTCGGTCTTTGCTGTCCGAGGGTGGGACGGAGGCGCTGACGTTTCCGGCCCTCGCCGAGCGGACGGGGCTTGCGCGGTCGTCCGTGTACGAGTACTTCCGGTCACGGGCCGCCGTGGTCGAGGAGCTGTGCGAGGTCGACTTCCCTGTCTGGGCGGCGGAAGTGTCGGCGGCCATGGAGCGGGCCGGTACGCCTGAGGGCAAGGTCGAGGCGTATGTGCGGCAGCAGCTGGCGCTGGTCGGGGATCGGCGGCATCGCGCTGTGGTCGCGATCTCCGCGAGTGAGCTGGATGCGGGGGCTCGGGAGAAGATCCGGGCCGCGCATGGGGGGTTGGTCGCGATGATCGTCGAGGCGTTGGGGGAGATGGGGCACGCGGAGCCTCGGCTTGCTGCGATGTTGCTTCAGGGTGTGGTGGATGCGGCTGTGCGGCGGATCGAGCTGGGGGCCGCGGAGGAGCCTTCGGCGATCACGGATGCGGCTGTTTCCATGGCGCTGCGGGGTGTGCGCGGCTGAGTGGGGGTTGCTGGGGGGCGCGTTGCGCAGCCCGGCGCTGCCGGGGTGCCGCCTGCGCCCACCCGTGCCGCCCCAGGCGGCACGAATGCCCGCAGCTGGGCGGGCGCGCGCGGATGCCTGCGGCCGGGCGGTTCGGTTACTCGTGGTGTGGTGGTTACGCGGGCAGTGGTACGCCCAGTACCGGTAGGAGTCTTGATGGGCCCTGGTGCAGTAGCCATGGGGGGAGCAGGGACAGCGGGTTGAGGTAGGTCCTGGCTCTGAGCAGGCCCCAGTGCATGCATGGTGTTGTGCAGTGGGAGCCCTTGGGTGCGACCGTTCCCAGTACCTGGCCCGGCTCCACCTCGTCCCCCTTCTTCACCGAGGGGCTCACGGGTTCGTATGTCGTCCGTAGGGGTGGCGTGCCCGTGGCCGACAGTTCGACCGAGACGACGCCCTTTCCTGCCACGCGGCCGGCGAAGGACACCCGGCCCGCCGCCACCGCCCGTACGGGTGCTCCGGGGGCAGCGGTCAGGTCGACGCCACGGTGGCCTCGGCCGTAGGTCGTCGCCGGAGGTTCCCAGCCCCGTACCACCGAGGGGCGAAGTCCCACCGGCCAGGACCGGGCGATGGCCGGAACTGTGCGGTCGGGTGCCGGGGGTGCCGCGCGCACATGGGCCGGGGAGCCGGCCCACGCGCCCGGTGCCAGGAACGCCAGGGTCAGGACCGGCAGGAGTCCCGCCCAGGTGACCGCACATCGCTTCGCTCGCGCATATGACATGGGGGAACCGTCCCGCACGGCGGCCGATCATGGCCGGGACCTGTGGACTACTCCCGGGTTGTGGACAGCGGCGTCACCCGGTCCCTCGCGGGTCCCGTACACTTCTTCTGGCGATCCGGGTCACCGGGTCGACTTCGCACGCCCCGATACACGGCCGGCAACGGTCCGTATCAGCGCCCCTCGGTCCTTCGCGGCACGGCGCATGTGGGCGTCAGGCGCGAGTGCTGTCCGGCACCCGCGGCACAACCGAGAAACACAAGGAGAACGGCCATGGCCGTCGTCACGATGCGGGAGCTGCTGGAAAGCGGCGTCCACTTCGGTCACCAGACCCGTCGTTGGAACCCGAAGATGAAGCGATTCATCTTCACGGAGCGCAACGGCATCTACATCATCGACCTGCTCCAGTCGCTGTCGTACATCGACCGCGCCTACGAGTTCGTCAAGGAGACCGTCGCCCACGGCGGCACGGTCATGTTCGTCGGCACGAAGAAGCAGGCGCAGGAGGCCATCGCCGAGCAGGCCACCCGCGTCGGCATGCCCTACGTCAACCAGCGCTGGCTGGGCGGCATGCTCACCAACTTCTCCACCGTCTACAAGCGTCTGCAGCGCCTCAAGGAGCTTGAGCAGATCGACTTCGAGGACGTCGCCGCGTCCGGTCTGACCAAGAAGGAGCTTCTCGTGCTCTCGCGCGAGAAGGCCAAGCTGGAGAAGACCCTCGGTGGTATCCGCGAGATGTCCAAGGTTCCCAGCGCCGTCTGGATCGTGGACACCAAGAAGGAGCACATCGCGGTCGGCGAGGCCCGGAAGCTGAACATCCCGGTCGTTGCCATCCTCGACACGAACTGCGACCCCGACGAGGTCGACTACAAGATCCCGGGCAACGACGACGCGATCCGCTCCGTCACCCTGCTCACCCGTGTCATCGCCGACGCCGTCGCCGAGGGCCTCATCTCCCGCTCCGGTGTCGCCACCGAGGGCAAGGGCGAGAAGGCCGCGGGCGAGCCGCTCGCCGAGTGGGAGCGCGACCTGCTCGAGGGCGAGAAGAAGGCCGAGGAGGCTGCTCCGGCTGCCGAGGCCGCTGCTGAGGCCCCGGCTGCTGAGGCCGCCCCCGCCGCCGAGGCGCCTGCTGCCGAGGCTCCCGCCGCTGAGGCCCCCGCTGCCGAGGCTCCCGCCGCCGACGCCGAGGCTCCGGCCGCCGAGGGCGAGCAGGCCTGACCCTCTGGGTCGTAGGGCCGTATGGCTGAAAGTGACGGCGGGTGGCGTCGACCACGCCACCCGCCGTTCACCCGCAGCCTCTAGATCTGCGGTGTCCGCAGATCTTCGTAGCCCGTAGATCTTCGGCGGACGCCGCTCAAGCCGCGGCCGCCGCCGACTTCGAGACTTCGAACTCCGAGAAGAGATTCACAGATCATGGCGAACTACACCGCCGCTGACGTCAAGAAGCTCCGTGAGCTCACCGGCGCCGGCATGATGGACTGCAAGAAGGCGCTGGACGAGGCCGATGGCAACGTCGAGAAGGCCGTCGAGGCGCTCCGCATCAAGGGCCAGAAGGGCGTCGCCAAGCGCGAGGGCCGCTCCGCCGAGAACGGCGCTGTGGTCTCGATCATCGCGGACGACAACTCCTCCGGTGTCCTCGTCGAGCTGAAGTGCGAGACGGACTTCGTCGCCAAGGGCGACAAGTTCCAGGCCGTCGCGAACGCGATCGCCGAGCACGTCGCCAAGACCTCCCCGGCCGACCTCGAGGCGCTGCTCGCCTCCGAGATCGAGGCCGGCAAGACCGTTCAGGCGTACGTCGACGAGGCCAACGCCAACCTGGGCGAGAAGATCGTCCTGGACCGCTTCGCGCAGTACACCGACGGCTTCGTGACGGCGTACATGCACCGCACGATGCCCGACCTGCCCCCGCAGATCGGTGTCCTCGTCGAGCTGGACAAGCCGAACGCCGAGATCGCCAAGGGCGTCGCCCAGCACATCGCCGCCTTCGCGCCGAAGTACCTCTCCAAGGAGGACGTGCCGGCCGAGGTCGTCGAGTCCGAGCGTCGCGTCGCCGAGGAGACCACCCGCGCCGAGGGCAAGCCCGAGGCCGCCCTGCCGAAGATCGTCGAGGGTCGCCTCAACGGCTTCTTCAAGGACGCCACGCTGCTCGGCCAGCCGTATGCGCTCGACAACAAGAAGTCCGTCCAGAAGGTTCTGGACGAGGCCGGTGTCACCCTGAAGCGCTTCACGCGCATCAAGGTCGGCATCTGAGTCCGTACCGCGATCGACGCGCGATCCCGATAGGGTCGACAGCAGTCGTCCGCGTACGACGCCGCGCTCGTGTGCGTGGCGGACGACAGCAGATCTGACGAGGAGGCCATTGCCGCACATGGGAGCACACCCCCCATCGGCAATGGCCTTCTTCGTATGTGCGACACGTTAAGAGGCGAAATCTCCATGACCACCAAGCCCCAGAAGAGCGACGACGGCAAAGTACGCGGCCGGTTCATGCTGAAGCTGTCCGGAGAGGCGTTCTCCGGCGGTGGGGGCCTGGGCGTCGACCCTGACGTGGTGCACAAGATCGCCCGCGAGGTCGCGGCCGTCGTGCGTGACGGAGCGCAGATCGCGGTCGTCATCGGCGGCGGCAACTTCTTCCGCGGCGCAGAACTCCAGCAGCGTGGCATGGACCGGGCCCGCTCCGACTACATGGGCATGCTCGGCACCGTGATGAACTGCCTCGCCCTCCAGGACTTCCTGGAGAAGGAGGGCATCGACAGCCGGGTGCAGACCGCCATCACCATGGGGCAGGTCGCCGAGCCGTACATCCCGCTGCGCGCCGTGCGCCACCTGGAGAAGGGCCGCGTGGTCATCTTCGGCGCCGGTATGGGCATGCCGTACTTCTCCACCGACACCACCGCCGCCCAGCGCGCCCTGGAGATCGACGCCGAGGCGCTGTTGATGGGCAAGAACGGCGTGGACGGGGTCTACGACTCCGACCCGAAGACCAACCCGGACGCCGTGCGTTTCGACTCCCTCGGCTACGGCGAGGTCATCACCCGCGATCTGAAGGTCGCCGACATGACCGCCATCACGCTGTGCCGCGACAACAAGCTCCCGATCCTGGTCTTCGAGCTTCTGGCGGAGGGCAATATCGCGCGCGCCGTCAAGGGTGAGAAGATCGGCACGCTTGTGGGTGACCAAGGCAGCCAAGGCTGATGACCCTGACCGGGGGATGGACAATGTTCTGCCGGTCGGGAAACGTGCAGAAGGAAGACGCGACGCAGCCGGCCGCCGCCCCCCGCAAGGAACCGCAGCCGGGCCTACTCAAGACACGCAGGAGCAAGTGGTGATCGAAGAGACCCTCCTCGAGGCCGAGGAGAAGATGGAGAAGGCCGTCGTGGTCGCCAAGGAGGACTTCGCCGCGATCCGCACCGGCCGTGCGCACCCGGCGATGTTCAACAAGATCGTGGCCGACTACTACGGCGCGCCGACGCCGATCAACCAGCTGGCTTCGTTCTCCGTGCCGGAGCCGCGTATGGCGGTCGTGACCCCGTTCGACAAGACCGCGCTGCGCAACATCGAGCAGGCGATCCGCGACTCCGATCTGGGCGTCAACCCGAGCAACGACGGCAACATCATCCGTGTGGTGTTCCCGGAGCTCACCGAGGAGCGCCGTCGCGACTACATCAAGGTCGCCAAGAGCAAGGCCGAGGACTCGCGGGTGTCCATCCGCTCCGTGCGCCGCAAGGCCAAGGACGCGATCGACAAGCTGATCAAGGACGGCGAGGTCGGCGAGGACGAAGGCCGCCGAGCGGAGAAGGAACTCGACGACTCCACCCACAAGTACGTGGCCCAGGTGGACGAGCTCCTCAAGCACAAGGAAGCGGAGCTGCTCGAGGTCTGATGAACGACTCTTCCTGGGGGGCGCCGCCACAAGCCGGGTACTGGGGGCCGTCCGACCGCGGACCTGTCCAGGGGGCTGCCCCGGCGGGTCCCGCGTACGATGCGCACAACGCGCAGCAGACTCGCCCCATGCCCAACGTGCCCGACACGCCCGCGTATGGCGGAGACCAGGATGACGAGCGGGGGGCCGCTCGGCTGGGCGGCCCCTTGTTCCGCGACGATACGCCGCAGACGTCGCCCTACGGGATGCCCAACGGGACGCCCTACGGGACGGCGCAGCAGAATCCGGAGCCCATGCCCGACGCCCCGCAGCCGGCGCCCGCACCGCAGAAGAAGAGCGCGGGCAGGGACCTGGGTGCGGCCATAGGGGTCGGGGTCGGGCTCGGTGCGGTGATCATCGCGTCGTTGTTCGTCGTCAAGGCCGTGTTCGTCGGAGTGATCGCGGTCGCCGTCGTGGTGGGCCTCTGGGAGCTGACGTCCCGGCTTCAGGAGCGCAAGAGCATCAAGGCGCCGCTCGTGCCGCTCGCGGTCGGCGGTGCGGGGATGGTCGTCGCCGGGTACGTCCGCGGTGCCGAGGGCGCCTGGGTGGCGATGGCGCTCACCGCGCTGGCGGTGCTGGTCTGGCGGATGACCGAACCGCCCGAGGGCTACCTCAAGGACGTCACGGCCGGCGTCTTCGCGGCCTTCTACATCCCGTTCCTCGCCACCTTCGTGGCCATGATGCTCACCGCGGACGACGGGGCACGGCGGGTTCTCACCTTCCTGCTGCTGGCCGTCGTCAGCGACACGGGCGCGTACGCCGTCGGCTGGCGCTTCGGCAAGCACAAGCTCGCCCCGCGCATCAGCCCCGGCAAGACCCGCGAGGGCCTGCTCGGCGCGGTCACCTTCGCGATGGCGGCGGGCGCGCTGTGCATGCAGTTCCTGATCGACGACGGCACCTGGTGGCAGGGCCTGCTGCTGGGCCTCGCGGTCGCGGCCAGCGCCACGCTCGGCGACCTCGGCGAGTCCATGATCAAGCGGGACCTGGGCATCAAGGACATGGGCACGCTGCTTCCCGGCCACGGCGGCATCATGGACCGGCTGGACTCCTTGCTGCCGACGGCGCCGGTGGTGTGGCTGCTGATGGTGCTGTTCGTCGGGTCGGCCTGACGGCATCGGAACTTCGCTGGAGCCCTCGCCCTCTTACGGGGGCGGGGGCTCTTGTCTTTGGCGGCGGGGTGGTTGGCAGGCTTTGGCGGTCCCGCCTCGTAGCCCGTCCGGGGGCACAGAAACGATCTGCGACGCTTGGGAAATCATGCCCAAGCCCGGAGAACCGGCAGCGATTCGGCAGCCATAAACCTCCCACCAGCGCGTTTGGTGTCGGTGGAGGTCCTGTTTTGGGCCGTCGCGCCGTCTCTGGGCCGCGGGGAGTTCGTGACTCTGCACATCGTCTACGTATCGATCAAGTGCTGATGAGGTTGCCCGACGCTGAGCTCCGGACACGTCTCACCGACATCCTGTGGGCCAGTCTTGGTGCCGTCCAAGACATGGCTGACGAGCATCGCTTCAGGGCAGCAGCTGTTCGAGCTATGCCAGTAGAAGCTCTCGAATGCCTGGGGGCGCGACTGCGTGAGGACGAGTTGCCACCGCTCAACCTCGATACCTCTTGCCCTGGCGCTGCTGCTGTATCCCCCCATCAACCCCTCGGTACGGCTCTCATCGCAGCCACAACGATCAAGGCAGGCACGACAAAGGCCACCTCGCTCATGGCGTAGACCACCCCTACTGGAAGGTTCAGCTGGTCGTAGGGAACGCCCACAAAAGAGGCACTGGCTGCCGCGAGGATCGCACTCACCATCAATGTCAGCCACGCACAGACGTTGACACGCTTGTTGAAGTAGTGCGTGTACGGCCAGTTTGCGGCGGATCCGGAGGGCGTCGAAGGAACCGGCTTACGCCAGAAAATCACTGCCATCGCCACGAGTATCGCAAGGGTCCCCCACACCATCCAGTCGACCCACCAAGCCGCGGTGTGCTCGGTCCAGGTGTTGTGGAAGCCGACCGACGACACCGCCAGCATCGCCATGGCAAAGATCGCTGCGACGAGAATGAGCCCACGAAAGAAGGACAACTCACCGTGGGCGTTGCGCCCGTATGCGAGGAGCAGCCAAGCCAATGCAGCAATGACCACAGCAGCGTCGGCCGCCAGAATCGCGCCGGCGAACAGCTGCTCGACCTGCGCCCGCCTACACACCAGTTCGCCCGTGATCACCGCGTACAGATAGGCGGCAACTGCGAGCCCGAAGAAGCTGGGTAGTAGCAGGCGTAGTCCACTTGAAGCATGCCCGTCTCCGCCTGGCGGGTTTTTCTGCCCAATTACCATGACGATGCCGGAAAAAACGAAACCGGCGAAGATGCCACAGAAGGCACTGAGCGCTTGCGCTGAGCCGATGGGGTTCCAGTCTCCTGGCCCCTTCGCGCACGTGTCCGGTATGAACTTTTCGGATAAGGCCACACCGAGCAGCATCATGGCCTGGGATGGTGCCAGCGGATCGCCCAGATTGTCGCGAGTTTGGCGGAACTGACTTACGACGGCTCCGCGCCTGATACCGAAATGATTACTGGGACTTGGCCGACCTCGGGAGCAGCGCCCCGCCGAAGTACTGGCTCACGGCCTTGACGTTCTCCCCGGCGACCAACAGCACGGACGCGTAGAAGTGCCTCAGCGAGAGCGGGCATCCACTCCTGGATGTTGAAGTTGCTGCGCCAGACCACCCAGCTCGCGGTGTTCCTGAACGTTCACGGCCGTCTCCTACAAGTCCGGGAGCGCGGTGACGATGGCGCTCGTGCATGAACAGCACGAAGCCGAAGAGCAGCGCGAGGGAGATGGTCACGGCCATGGCGAATCTCGCTTTCGGGCGAGGCAGAAGGGTTGATACGTTCCGTAGGCCCCGGGTGCCGGCAAGTTCGGGGCGTTGACCGGCGACAGCGCCCACCTGGCTCCTGCGCGGAGCGGGGTTCGTCTCATGACGGGCAGTCGCCGGTCGCATGCTCAGCCGGTGCCGGCGCGGTAGATGCTGGCCCAGCGGTTGTAGATCCAGCGGCCGACGCGTATGCGCTTGCCGGTCGCGCGGCAGCGGCGGCAGTCCTTGCCGCGCTTCATGCGGCCCTTACGGTCGGTCTTCATGGCGAAGCTCCAGCCGGAGCACTTGCGGCAGTTGCCGAACGGCGAGGACGCGCACACGTTTGATGGCGGGGATGCCGAGAGCCCCCCAGTGCCCGCAGCACGATGTCGCTGGTGAGCTTGACCGCCTTGGGTAGCTCCACCGCGCGGTGGATGACCGGGTCGTCGGCCTTGTTGCCGGCGGCCCCGAGCGTCATCGTCACCGCGCCGACCGACGGCCTCAAGCCAGTCGGGGGCGAGGACGTAGACGGCGAGTGCGGAGCCCAGCCCGATGAACATCGTGAGCACGGCGACCAGGGTCCGCAGTCGGACCCGGCCGTCGCGCTGCCGGGAGAGCTTCAGGTATTCGGCTGCGTCCTCGCGCCGGACAGCGACGAGTCGGACCGGCTCGCCCTCGCGGTCGGCCACCCACCGCATGGTGGAGCCCACGAACTTCGCGGCGCCGGACGGCCCTTTACAGGGCCAGCCGTCCGGCGTAGACCGGGGAGCGGAGCGCGTGGTAGCTCACCGGAGTGGGCGTAGTGGGGGGCCACCCACGCCGTAGCGGTCTTCAGTTCCGCTACGGACTTCAGCCACAGCGGAACGACCGGGCGGCGCTTTGCGGCGAGCAGCCGACCCAGGTAGCCCGGACCGGCCGCCTTCGTGGTCGGAAGGTCGGACAACCGGCGGGCGGTCGGGTCGGCCGACCCGGTACGGGCGAACCGGGCCTTGTCGAGGTCGACGACATCGCCGCCGGAGTCGGCCGCCATGTCGGCTTCGAGGCGGTGGAAGAGTTCGTTGTCGTCGTCGGGGTGCTTCACTGATGGTTCCTTCCAATGGGAGGCAGGGCGGGTCTGGCTGGCGGACGGACCCCGCGCGGTGGTGCTATGGGGGGTGGCATGGGGGAATCTGAGGTCAGGACGCGGCAGTGCGATTGGTGTGGCGAGCCGGTGCAGCAGCCCAAAAGCCGTTGGCGAAGGCGGCGTTTTTGCAGCAAGGCACATCGCCGCAGGAATCGAATCCTGGAGGCTGTCTGGGAGTTCCTGGACATCTGGTAGGTCAGGCAGCGCGGTGTTTCTCGGCGTCGATGTACATGCCGCGGATGCCGCGGGAGCGCTGGATGCAGTAGCCGACGTCGAGCAGGCAGCGGGGGCAGGTGCGGCGGGCGAGCGTCGCCAGTGCGAGCGCGCCCCACTTGCGCGACGTCATCGGCCGGACCGGCTTGGCACGGTCGACGCGGTAGAGGTAGCCGCCCCGGACGCCCCCGGCCCGGCGGCTGACCACGCATGACCTGTGCCGCGATCGGCTGACCGCCCGGCCGTAAGCCCCTGGCACGCAGCTGACGACGGGGCCAGACCATCGGGGTCCAGACGTCACGGGTAGGTGGGATGCCGCGCAGGGCGCCAGTCGGGTCGTAGCACTTGCCTCGGCCTTCAACTGGTCCCACGGCTTGCGGGCGTTGGCAGCCGAGCAGTGCACTGAGGTACGGGGGCATGAATCGCACCCCCGCGAGCGCCATGTCCATCCGGATCAACAGCAGGTTGGCCACGGTGAACACCGGGATGGCCACGTCGATACCGACCGGCAGCATCCAGGCCTCGTTGAAGTTTCAGCGGGCCGCAGCCTTGGAGACGGCGTCGAAGGAGGAGATCAGACCGAGCGCGCCGACTCCGGCGAGGCCCATCTCAGGGCGGGTCAGCGGCGGCACCCCGGGAGCGGGCATCGGGGGAGCGGCGGGCGTGCTCATGCCGACCTTCCGCCGTGACCAGGGCTGCAACGATGAGCAGGGCGCCGCCCGCGCAAGTGAGGTCGACCGCGCGCTTCAGGCCCGTGAATGTGGCGACCGCGATGCGGGACAGCGGAAAGCCGTGACGGCCGCCAATGTTCGGGCGCACGGACCGCAGCAGCAGATCGGCCGCGGCGACCGACAGCGCCGTGCCGAGACCGCCCACGATGCAGGCGGCGAGGTTGAGCGGCATGGCCTTGGCGCCCGTCCACGATCCGGCGACGACCGCGCCGACGAACGCGAGCAGCAGACCGGTCTTGGTGTCGGTCCGCGTGATCTCCGCCTCAGTCTCCGCGTGAGCGGTGGCGAGCATGGCGTCCTGGGCGCTCATGCCGCTTCCTCCGTCCCGGACTCGGCACGGGCGGCGGCCCGCAGGAAGGGCATGGCGCGGGCGAGGGCGTCCGCATACAGGGCGTCCCAGGCTACGCAGCGTTTCTGCCGGCCCTCAGCAGAGGCGCTTCGGGGGCATGGTGTTGGGGCCATTGTTTTTTGGCCAAGCGGTCAGCTCCAGAACCTTCCGTCATCGCTTTACCCGCCTACGAACGGCAATGCACAGCGAGACCGAGGAGAACCGGTTCGGAGAAGTGGGAGGCCATTTCAATGTAGTCGCCAGTGGTAGTGAGGTCCTTCGGAAGTGAACCGTTCGTCGCTAGGGTTCTTCGGAGCTGTTTTGTCGATCTCGAAAGTCACCTTCCCCTCGCTCGCCAGGAAGAGCCACCCTGGCGCGCGCGACGCACGTAATCCGTACCCCGATAGAAGCCAGTACAGCTGCAGCAGCCAACGCTCAGCTGCACGTGTAGCCGGGCAACTTGCAGTGACGCGCAGGAAAAGATCCGGATCGATCGTCGTTCCTTGATAGCTCACCCTGGGCCGCTCGTGCATGGAATTGAAATGCCTGCCACGTTCGTCTGTTGAAAGCCGCGAAAGGCATTCCGTGTAAGGTTCGACAACTTCGCCTCGGCACGGAGAAGCGCTATCCGCGATTTCTTCGGTTTGGGAACACTCGGTCCATTGGTGAGTCGGCGGCGCGGGGTCCGTCATTCTCCACCGCTACCGCACTTGAGGTGCGTCTGTCCGTGACATTGCAAATCCCCGGGTACGGGGTGCGAGACTCTCAGGTCCAGCGTTGTCCCAGGTCACTCGCCCGTTGCCGGGCCGTCTGTGGGCCGTCCGAGGGGGATCAACGACGACCGACAACGACCGTCAACGACCACCCCCGGGGCCGACGGCCGCAGGTCACCCGATTCGATCTGCGACACTGGTACCGCCATGCCTAAGCCCGGAGAACTCACTTTCGTAGCCCCCCGCGGAGCCAAGAAGCCGCCGCGGCACCTTGCCGATCTCTCGCCGGCCGAGCGCAAAGAGGTCGTCGCCGAGATCGGGGAGAAGCCGTTTCGCGCCAAGCAGCTTTCGCAGCACTACTTCGCGCGGTTCGCGCACGACCCGGCTCAGTGGACCGACATCCCGGCCGCGGCGCGCGGCAAGCTTCAGGAGGCGCTGCTTCCGGAGCTGATGACGGTCGTGCGGCATCTGTCGACGGACCAGGACACCACGCGCAAGACGCTGTGGCGGCTGTTCGACGGGACGCTGGTGGAGTCGGTGCTGATGCGGTACCCGGACCGGGTGACGATGTGCATCAGCTCGCAGGCGGGCTGCGGTATGAACTGCCCGTTCTGCGCCACCGGGCAGGCGGGTCTCGACCGGAATCTGTCCACCGCCGAGATCGTGCACCAGATCGTGGACGGGATGCGGGCGCTCAGGGACGGTGAGATTCCCGGGGGTCCGGCCCGGCTCTCGAACATCGTCTTCATGGGCATGGGCGAGCCGCTCGCCAACTACAAGCGCGTCGTCGGTGCGATCCGAGCGCTCACCGACCCCGAGCCGGACGGGCTGGGGCTGTCGCAGCGGGGCATCACCGTTTCCACGGTCGGGCTCGTCCCGGCCATCCACCGGTTCTCCGACGAGGGCTTCAAGTGCCGGCTCGCGATCTCGCTGCACGCACCGGACGACGAGCTGCGCGACACCCTCGTACCGGTCAACACCCGGTGGAAGGTGCGCGAGGTGCTCGACGCCGGCTGGGAGTACGCGGCCCGGTCCGGGCGCCGGCTGTCCATCGAGTACGCGCTGATCCGGGACATCAACGACCAGGCGTGGCGCGGTGACCGGCTCGGCAGGCTGCTCCGGGGCAAGCCGGTGCATGTGAACCTGATCCCGCTGAACCCGACGCCGGGCTCGAAGTGGACCGCGTCCCGGCCCGAGGACGAGAAGGCGTTCGTGGAGGCCATCGCCGCCCATGGCGTGCCGGTGACCGTCCGGGACACCCGAGGTCAGGAGATCGACGGGGCGTGTGGTCAGCTGGCGGCCACCGAGAGGTAGTCTGACCGGCGTCAGTACAACTGCATATCCGAAACAACTTCATATCCGGACAACTTCATATCCGATTCATTTCCGACAGGGGAGCGCCACAGCGCTGAGAGTGCGGCAGCCGTCTTCCGGTGGGCCGCAGACCCTCTGAACCTCGCCCAGGTCATTCTGGGTAGGAAGTTCGGTCTTCACTCATGAGAACCACGAACAAGTACATAGTCATGGCCATCGGACTGGGCCTGGTCACGCTGTCCGCGTGCGGATCGTCCTCCGGCTCGGGCGGTGACTCCAAGACCGTCACGCTCGTCAGCCACGACTCATGGGCCGTCTCCAAGAGCGTCATCGCCGACTTCGAGAAGGAGTCCGGCTACCAGGTCAAGGTCCTGGAGGACGGCGACGCCGGGCAGGCCGTGAACAAGGCGATCCTGACCAAGGACAACCCGCAGGGCGATGTCTTCTTCGGCGTCGACAACACCCTGCTCTCGCGGGCCCTCGACAACGGTCTCTTCCAGTCGTACGAGGCGAAGGGCGCCGACCTGATCAAGCCGGAGTACCGGGTCGACGAGGACAAGCACCGTGTCACGCCCGTCGACACCGGCGACATCTGCGTCAACTACGACAAGGCCTGGTTCAGCGAGCACAAGCTGACCCCGCCCCGGTCCTTCGCCGACCTGATCAAGCCCGCGTACAAGAATCTGCTCGTCACCGAGAACGCCGCCACCTCCTCGCCCGGCCTCGGCTTCCTGCTCGGCAGTGCCGCCGCGTACGGCGACGACAACTGGCCGGACTACTGGAAGAAGCTCAAGGCCAACGGCGTCAAGGTCGTCGACGGCTGGGAGCAGGCCTACAACGAGGAGTTCTCCGGTTCCGCCGGCGGCAAGAAGGCCAAGGCCGACCGGCCGCTCGTCGTCTCGTACGCCTCCTCGCCGCCCGCCGAGGTCATCTACGCGGACCCCAGGCCGACGACCGCGCCGACCGGCGTCGCGACCGGCACCTGCTTCCGGCAGGTCGAGTACGCGGGGCTGCTGAGCAACGCGCGGAACACCGAGGGCGGCAAGGCGCTCCTCGACTTCATGCTCACGAAGACGTTCCAGGACGACATGCCGATGAACATGTTCGTCTACCCGGTGCGTGAAGGCGCCGAGGTGCCCGAGGAGTTCACGAAGTACGGTCCGCAGGCCGAGGACCCCGAGACCATGGACCCGGCGAAGATCGCCGCCCATCGCGACCAGTGGGTCAAGTCATGGACCTCACTTCTACTGAAGTAGCCCCCGTCCGCCGGACGTACGCGGCGCGGCTCGCGCTCATGGCCGTGCCCGTCGCGTTCTTCGCGGTCTTCTTCGCCTACCCCGTCGCCGCGATCCTCGCGCGCGGGCTCCATGTCGACGGGGTCTGGCACTTCGGGCGGATCTGGGACGTGGTCGCGCAGTCCGACATCCGGCATGTCCTGTGGTTCACCACCTGGCAGGCCCTCGCCTCCACCGCGCTCACCCTGCTGATCGCCCTGCCCGGCGCCTACGTCTTCGCCCGCTTCGACTTCCCGGGCAAGCAGGTCCTGCGGGCGATCGTCACCGTCCCCTTCGTGCTGCCGACGGTCGTCGTCGGTACGGCGTTCCTGGCGCTCGTGGGCCGCGGCGGGCTGCTGGACGAGCTGTGGGGCGTACGGCTGGACACGACCGTCTGGGCCATCCTGCTGGCGCATGCCTTCTTCAACTACGCGGTCGTCGTACGGACGGTCGGCGGGCTCTGGGGACAGCTCGACCCGCGACAGGAGGAGGCGGCGCGGATGCTCGGGGCGTCGCGGCTGAGGGCCTGGCGTCAGATCACCCTCCCGGCCCTGGCACCGGCCCTGGCGGCGGCCACGCTGATGGTGTTCCTGTTCACCTTCACCTCCTTCGGCGTGGTGCAGATCCTCGGCGGACCGACGTTCTCGACGCTGGAGGTCGAGATCTACCGGCAGACCTCGGAGATCTTCGATCTGTCCACGGCCGCGGTGCTGACGATCGTCCAGTTCGTGGCGGTGGGCGCGATCCTCGCCCTGCACGCCTGGACCGTACGGCGGCGGGAGACCGCGCTGCGTCTGGTGGACGCGTCGGTGACGGCCCGGCGACCGCGCGGGACGGGCCAGTGGGCGCTGCTGGCGGGCGTTCTCGCCTCCATCGTCGTACTCCTGCTGCTGCCGCTGGCCGTGCTGGTGCAACGGTCGTTCGACGCACCCGGCTTCGGGTACTACCGGGCGCTGACGTCGTCCGACGGGGGCGTGTTCCTGGTGGCGCCGATCGAGGCGATCGGCAATTCGCTCCAGTACGCCGTCGTCGCCACCGTCATCGCCATGGTGATCGGTGGTCTTGCCGCCGCAGCGCTCACCCGGCGGGACGCGGGCCGGTTCGTGCGCGGGTTCGACGCGCTGCTCATGCTGCCGCTCGGGGTGTCCGCGGTGACGGTCGGCTTCGGGTTTCTGATCGCGCTGGACGAGCCGCCGCTGGATCTGCGGGCCTCCTGGATCCTGGTGCCGCTCGCGCAGGCGCTGGTCGGTGTGCCGTTCGTCGTACGGACCATGCTGCCCGTGCTGCGGGCGGTGGACGGGCGGCTCAGGGAGGCGGCCGCCGTGCTCGGGGCGTCGCCCTGGCGGGTGTGGCGTGAGGTCGACCTGCCGATGGTGCGACGGGCGCTGCTGATCGCGGCCGGGTTCGCGTTCGCGGTGTCGCTGGGCGAGTTCGGGGCGACCGTGTTCATCGCGCGGCCCGACAACCCGACGCTGCCGGTCGCCGTGGCCAGGCTGCTCGGGCGGGCCGGCGAGCTCAACTACGGCCAGGCGATGGCCCTTTCGACGATTCTGATGGTGGTGTGCGCGGCGGCGCTGCTGGTGCTGGAGCGGCTGCGGACCGATCGGACGGGAGAGTTCTGATGCTGCTGGGCATCGAAGAGGCGACCGTACGGTTCGGCGGTCGGGCCGTGCTCGACGCCGTTGGCCTGGAGGTCGCCGAGCACGAGATCGTGTGCGTGCTCGGGCCCAGCGGCAGCGGCAAGTCGACGCTGCTGCGTGCGGTGGCGGGACTGCAACCCCTCGACGCCGGGCGGGTGTTGCTGGACGGGCGTGATCAGTCGGGGGTGCCCGCGCATCAGCGTGGGGTGGGGCTGATGTTCCAGGACCATCAGCTGTTCCCGCAGCGCGACGTGGGCGGCAATGTGGCCTTCGGGCTGCGGATGCACGGGGCCTCGAAGAGTGAACAGGCGGAGCGGGTACGGGAGTTGCTCGATCTGGTAGGGCTGCCGGGTTCCGCCCGCCGTGGCGTCGCGTCCCTCTCCGGCGGGGAGCAGCAGCGGGTGGCGCTGGCCCGTGCGCTGGCGCCCCGGCCGCGGCTGCTGATGCTGGACGAGCCGCTCGGCCAGCTCGACCGGTCGCTGCGGGAGCGGCTGGTCGTCGAACTCCGGGAACTCTTCGGCCGGTTGGGCACCACCGTGCTCGCCGTCACGCACGACCAGGGCGAGGCCTTCGCGCTCGCCGACCGGGTCGTGGTGATGCGGGACGGGCGGATCGCCCAGAGCGGTACGCCCCTGGAGGTGTGGCAGCGGCCGGCGGACGAGTTCGTCGCCCGCTTCCTCGGCTTCGACAACGTGGTCGAGGGGACGGTCGTCGGGGAGGCCGCGGACACGCCGTGGGGGAAGCTGCCGGTGGGTGAGGGCGCCGCACAGGGGACGCGGACGCTGCTCGTACGGCCCGCCGGCGTGCGGCTGGTGTCCACCGACACGGGCCTGCGCTGCACGGTGACCGCGCGCACCTTCAGGGGCACCCATGTCGCCGTACACCTTCAGCCGGAGGACGCGCCGCGCCTCGAAGCGGCCTGTGCGCTGCGGGACGCGCCGGAGGTCGGGGACACGGTCGGCGTGGAGTTCGACGCGGCCGAAATCGCCGTGCTCGGTTGACCGGGCGCCCCTAAGGTCAGGGGCATGACGCTACTCGCGCACGACCACTACTGCGACGAAATCGCCGACCAGGTGGGCCGGTTGAGGGCGGTGGTGACGTCCGGTGCCGACCTGTCCGCCACGGTGCCGACCTGTCCGGACTGGACGCTGGAGTATCTCGTCCGGCATACGGGTGGCGCCCTGCGCTGGGTGGAGGCGCTGGTGCGGACGCGGGCGCAGGAGGAGATCCCCGAGGACGAGGTGGAGCTGGGCCACGGCCCCGAAGCCAAAGGCGACCCCGCCGCCCTGGACGCCTGGCTCGCCGAGACCGGCGAGATGGTCGTCGCCGCGCTGCGTGAGGCCGGTCCTGACACGAAGGTGTGGGCGTGGGCCGGGATCCACACCTCCGGCTTCTGGGCCCGCCGGATGACGCACGAACTGACCGTCCACCGCGCCGACGCCACCCTCGCCGCCGGACTGCCCTACGACGTCGCGCCGGACGTGGCGGCGGACGCGATCGACGAGTGGCTTCAGATCATCGAGTTCGTACAGCGGACGATGCCGCACGACGCGGCGACGGAGCTGCGCGGCCCCGGACGCAGCATCCATCTGCACGCCAACGACACCACCCCCGAGGTGAACGCCGAGTGGGTGATCGAGCTCGGTGCGGACGGCGTCGCCTGGCGCCGCGGCCATGAGAAGGCGACCGTGGCCCTGCGCGGCCCGCTGACCGACGTACTGCTCGCCTTCTACCGCCGACTGCCGCTGGACAGCCCGCAGTTGGAGGTCCTCGGTGAGCGGGAGCTGCTGGAGTTCTGGCTGGAGCGGGCGACGTTCGGCTGACATGCGTGTGGCCCGCCCCGAGTTACGGGACGGGCCACAGCGATGGTGCTTTGCCTGAGCCGTCAGCGAGTGCTGTTGGCCCCACGACGGCGGAAGCCGAAGTAGACGGCGCCGCCACCCAGGGCGACCAGCGCTGCCGCGATACCGGCGATCATGCCGGTGTTCGAGTTGGCACCGGTCTCGGCGAGGTTGGAGTCACCGGCCGCGGGAGACGGGGCGTTGCTCGCGGTGTCCGCGGGCGGGGTGCTGTCGCTCTCCGAGGCCGACGGGGTCGGGCTGGGCGTCTCCTCGGCCGGGGCGGAGGGGGTCTCCGACGGCGTCGGAGTGGCCGGCGGAGTCTCGGGCTCCTCCGTCTTGCAGGCCGTGTCCGGGGTCACCAGGTTGGGCTTGATGTCCTCGTCCACGTAGGGCGCGGCGTTGACGTGGATGCGGTACTCCGCGTTCGGCTTCCAGTCCTCGGTGAAGGTGATGGTCACACCTTCGCGCGAGCCCTTGACCACCTGCTCGCCGACCTTCTTGAGGTCGGCGCCATTGTTCTGCAGGTACACGGTGACGGTCGCCGGAACACCGGCGGGGTCCACGTCGGTGACGGTGATGACACCCTTGTCGCCGTCGCACTTGGCGGCGGCCGTGAACTCATTGATGTTGCAGGCGAGGGCGTTGCCCGCGGCACCGAGCGCAAGCGCGGCCGAGGCGGAGGCGACACCGAGGATGCGCACGGAGCGTGCGACGGTACGGCGGGATAGGGGCAGGACTGCCACGTTTGTCCTTCACGAGAAGCGCAAATGCGGGGGGCTGGGGGAGTGTTGATGGGACATCAACACTCCCAAGAGATTCACAGGTCTATAAGCGCCACGTAAGAGGTGTCAACGCATATGCGCGACACAGCCCCCGGCTTTGCCCTCTTATTAACCGCCGACACGTTTCAGAGCCGCCGGAGCCTGCTCGATTCGGTCGACCAGGGCAATTCGGGCCTCCATCGCACGGTCCCGGGCGAGCGCCTGGAGCAGCGGCCAGGCCGGCAACTTCTCCGTCCAGTGCGCCCGGTTCACCAGCACCATGGGGGTGGGCTCGCCCCGCGACTCGTAGTAGTTCGGCGTCGCGTTGTCGAATATCTCCTGTACGGTGCCGGCGGCCCCCGGCAGGAAGACGACGCCCGCGGTGGAGCGGGCCAGCAGGCCGTCCTCGCGGGTGGCGTTGGCGAAGTACTTGGCGATGTGTGCGGCGAACGCGTTCGGCGGCTCGTGGCCGTAGAACCAGGTCGGGATGCCGACCGAAGGGCCGCCCTCGGGCCAGCGCTCGCGGACGTCGAACGCGGCGCGCGCCCAGTCGGTGATCGACGGGACGAACTTCGGTGCCTTGGCGAGGAGTTGGAGCGCCTCGGTGAGCATGCCGTCGCCGTACGGCGCCGCGTACGCACCCAGGTTCGCCGCCTCCATGGCGCCCGGCCCGCCGCCGGTGGCGACCGTGAAACCGGCCCGGGCCAGCTCCTGGCCGAGGCGGGCGGCATCGCCGTACTCCTCCGTGCCGCGCGCCATGGCGTGCCCGCCCATGACGCCGACCACCCGGGCGCCGACGAGGAGTTCGTCGAGGGCGTCCGAGACGGCGTCGTCGTGGATCGAGCGCAACATGGACGAGAAGATGTCGCCGTCCGACTTGGTCTGCTGAAACCAGGAGTACGCGCGGGCGTCCGGGGTCGCCTCATAGCCCTCGTCGAGGCCGGCGAACAACTCGTCGGGCGCGTAGACGAAGCCGCGGTACGGGTCGAAGGGGAGACCCGGGACGGGCGGGAAGACCAGGGCCCCGGAGACGCGCACGTGGGCGGCGGCCCCGGGGTCCATCGGGCAGCCGAGGAAGACGGCGCCCGTGGCGTCCACGGTCAGCAGGACGTCCGTACGGTCCGTCAGATCGACGGCCTGGACACGGTGATGGGCGAGTGAGCCGACCGTTGCGACCACCTCGTCGAACTCGGCGAGGGACTCGATCTCACGGTCGTGGGAGCCGTCGAACGGCTGGGCGGGTGTCGAGTGCACCCGCCCATGCTAGGCACGTCGGATCGTCGGCCAGGGGTCAGCCCTCGATCGCCGACGGGTCCATCCACACGACCTCCCAGTGGTGGCCGTCGAGGTCGTCGAAGCCACGGCCGTACATGAAGCCGTGGTCCTGGACCTGCTCCGACGCCGTGCCGCCCGCGGCGACCGCCTTCTCGACCAGTTCGTCGACCTTCTCGCGGCTCTCGGCGCTCAGACAGATCGCCACCTCGCTGGTCTTGGTGGCGTCCGCGATCTCCTTGTTCGTGAAGGTCGAGTAGAACGGCTTGGTGAGCATCATCGCGACGATGGTGTCGCTGATCACGACCGATGCCGCGTTCTCGTCGGTGAACTGTGCGTTGATCGAGTAGCCCAGCTCCGTGAAGAACTTCTTCGAGGCGTCGAGGTCGTTCACGGGCAGGTTCACGAAGATCATCTGCTGGTACATCGCGGTCTCTCCCATCGAGTTCGTGTCGTTGCGTGGGGTAGACCCAGGGGCCGAGCGGAACTCATCGCCGGGCGGAGACTTTTTTTCGTACGTGTTCTCGTACGACGTTCAGTGGGCCATCGGCAGCGCCGCCAGCTCGGCGACGATCAGGCTGAGCGGGCCGAACAGGGCCAGCAGGGCGCCGGCGCGGAGGGCGGCGGCGCTGCGGAGCATGGCGGCCGGGGCGCCGAGGCGCACGAGGGCGGCGGTGGTGTCGGCACGGGCCTGCTTCGCCTCCACGGCGGCGGTGAGAAGGGTGGCCGCGGTGCTGCCGACGACCACCAGGGTGCCGAGGGTGGTGAGCGAGCCGAGGGGCTGGACCTCGGTGTCATGGACGAGGGCCGACGTGTACGCAGCCGAGGCGACCGCGCAGGCGACGCCCAGCGGGCGGCCGATGCGGGCGGACTCCTCCATGAGGATGCGGCCCGCGAGGAGGCGCAGAGCGCCGGGGTGGAGGGACTGGAGGAGACGGCCGCACAGGTGGGTCAGGCCCGGGGCGGCGAGGGTGAGACCCAGCGCGGTGAGGGCCCAGCCGACGAGGGTGCCGGGGGACGTGGTGTCCGCGCTGCGGCTGGCGTAGGCCTCCACGGTGAGGCCCGCGGTGAGGACGGTGATGCCCCAGGGCAGACCGCGGGGCGCCGGTCGCAGGGCCGGGAGTTCGAGGCGGGGGTCGGGCTCGTGGGCGTCGGCCGGTGCGCTGTCCGGGGTCGCGGTCGCGGGGTCGGTCGCGGGGCCCGCGGCCTGGCGGTTGTCCGCGGGCTTTCGTCCCATGTGCGTGCCGAAGCGGCCGTACGCTCCGAACGTCTCGCGCGCCGCCGCCAGGCCGTAGGCGCCGAAGCGGCCGTAACTCCTGCGGGCCCCGTGCTGCGCGGGCCTGCGAGGGTCTTTCGGGCGGAGCACCAGGGCCGTCGAGAGGGACGCCGCCGCCGGTACCAGCGCGAGCAGCGTCAGGGTCGCCGGGAGGGGGAGTGGCTGTTCCGCAGCCAGGAACTCCGTTGCGGCGCCGTCGAACGGCATGCCGGTGAGGTCGCCCCTCAGGTGGAGGAAGACCAGAAGGGCGAGCAGGGAGCCGAGGGTGGTGGCGAGAGCGGTCGTGAGGGCGGAGACGACCATCAGGCGGCCGGGGCCGAGACCGATGGCGGAGAGGCCGGGGCGGGGTTTGGTCGCCGGGTCGGTGCGGGCCACCGCCACGGCCAGATAGACGGTGGTGGCGAGGGGCGCCGCGCACCAGGCCAGACGGAGGGTCGACGCGGCGGGCTCCTGGTGGGACAGTGCGTGGCCCAGGGCGGAGAGAAGCAGGAAGCCCGTCGCTGCCGAGGCCGCGGCCACCGAGAGACGGCGCAGCTGTACGGCGGGCTGGGCGACGCGGGTCAGACGGAGAGCGAGCACGCGGCCCGGCCTTCCGACTCGGTGACCGGGGGCAGATGCACGGTGGTCACGCGCCGGCCGTCCAGGAGGGAGAGCGTACGGTCCGCGACCGCCGCCGTCTCCGCGTCGTGTGTCGCCAGGATCACCGTGATGCCGTGCGAGCGTGCCGCCGTGGTGAGCGTGCGCAGGATGTGGCCGCGGTCGGCGCGGTGCAGAGGGGCCGTCGGCTCGTCCGCGAACAGGACCGTGGGCGTCGGGGCCAGGGCCCTGGCGATCGAGACGCGCTGCCGTTCCGCCTGGACCATTTCGTGCGGGCGCTTACGGGCGCGGTCGCCGATGTCCAGGCGCTCCAGCCACTCCATCGCCGTCACCTTGGCGCGGCGGCGGCTGGTGCCGCGGAGCATCAGGGGCAGGGCGGCGTTCTCCCAGGCGTTGAGTTCGGGGACGAGGAGCGGGGCCGGGTCGATCCAGGCGAAGCGGTCGCGGCGCAGCCGTTCGCGGGTGAGGGGGCCCATGGTGTGCACCGGCACGCTGTTGAACCAGACCTCGCCGCTCAGCGGTCGCTCCAGGCCGGACAGACATTTCAGCAGCGTCGTCTTGCCGCTCCCGCGGGGGCCGTTGACGGCGACGATCTCGCCCTCCTGGACGTGGAGCGAGACGCCGCCGAGCGCGGGCGAGCCGTCCTCGTGCCGAAAGTGCAGGGAGCGTGCCCAGAGCACGTCGTTGTCCGGCGGGGCCACCATGGGCGTACACCTCGTTCAGATCCGTAATTCCCGGTGCCGATCCCCCGTGCGGGGGAACGACGGCAGGGCCGATCGGCTACAAGGCACGCTAGGGATCCGGGGCAGGAACGCCGGACAGCACGCGGCCCGGGTGCACCCATCCCACTCGTTCGGGTGCACCCGGGCCGCCGGGCAGCTGGGGGCTACAGCTTCGTCCACGCCTCTGTCAGCGTCGCCCGCAGGATCTGCTCGATCTCGTCGAAGGTCTCCTGGTTGGAGATCAGCGGCGGGGCGAGCTGGACGACCGGGTCGCCACGGTCGTCGGCACGGCAGTACAGGCCGTTGTCGTACAGCGCCTTGGAGAGGAAGCCGTACAGGACGCGCTCGGTCTCCTCGTCGTTGAAGGACTCCTTGGTGGCCTTGTCCTTGACCAGCTCGATGCCGTAGAAGAAGCCGTTGCCGCGGACGTCGCCGACGATCGGCAGGTCGTACAGCTTCTCCAGGGTCGCGCGGAAGGCGCCCTCGTTGTCGAGGACGTGCTGGTTGAGGCCCTCGCGCTCGAAGAGGTCGAGGTTGGCGAGGCCCACCGCGGCCGACACCGGGTGGCCGCCGAAGGTGTAGCCGTGCAGGAAGGTGTTGTCGCCCTTGTAGAACGGCTCGGCCAGCCGGTCGGAGATGATGCAGGCGCCGATCGGGGAGTAGCCCGAGGTCATGCCCTTGGCGCAGGTGATCATGTCCGGGACGTAGTCGAACTTGTCGCAGGCGAACGTCGTGCCCAGGCGGCCGAAGGCGCAGATGACCTCGTCCGAGACCAGCAGCACGTCGTACTGGTCGCAGATCTCGCGGACGCGCTGGAAGTAGCCGGGCGGGGGCGGGAAGCAGCCGCCGGCGTTCTGCACCGGCTCCAGGAAGACCGCGGCGACCGTCTCGGGGCCCTCGAAGAGGATCTGCTGCTCGATCTGGTCGGCGGCCCAGCGGCCGTACGCCTCGGGGTCGTCGCCGAAGAGCGGGGCACGGTAGATGTTGGTGTTCGGGACCTTGTGCGCGCCCGGGACGAGGGGCTCGAACGGGGCCTTCAGGGCCGGGAGACCCGTGATGGAGAGGGCGCCCTGGGGGGTGCCGTGGTAGGCGACCGCGCGGGAGATGACCTTGTACTTGGTGGGCTTGCCCGTCAGCTTGAAGTACTGCTTGGCCAGCTTCCAGGCGGTCTCCACCGCCTCGCCGCCGCCGGTCGTGAAGAAGACCTTGTTCAGGTCGCCGGGGGCGTGGTGCGCGAGGCGCTCGGCCAGCTCGACCGCCTTCGGGTGGGCGTAGGACCACACCGGGAAGAACGCCAGCTCCTGGGCCTGCTTGAAGGCGGTCTCCGCAAGCTCCACGCGGCCGTGGCCCGCCTGGACCACGAACAGGCCCGCGAGACCGTCGAGGTAGCGCTTGCCCTTGTCGTCGTAGATGTAGGTGCCCTCGCCCCGGACGATGGTCGGGACGGGTGACTTCTCGTACGAGGACATGCGGGTGAAGTGCATCCACAGGTGGTCGTACGCGGTCTGGCTGAGGTCCTTGGTGCTCACGGTTATCGGGTCCTCACGGTTATCGGGTTCCCCACATGTAGGTCTGCTTCTTGAGCTTCAGATAGACGAAGCTCTCGGTGGAGCGCACTCCGGGGATGGCCCGGATGCGTTTGTTGATGACGTCCAGCAGGTGGTCGTCGTCCTCGCAGACGACTTCCACCATCAGGTCGAAGGAGCCTGCTGTCATCACCACGTACTCGCATTCGGACATGGCGGTCAGCGCGTCGGCCACGGACTCCACTTCGCCCTCGACATGGATGCCGACCATCGCCTGCCGCCGGAAGCCCACGGTGAGCGGGTCCGTGACGGCGACGATCTGCATCACGCCCTGGTCGAGCAGCTTCTGCACGCGCTGACGCACGGCCGCCTCGGAGAGGCCGACGGCCTTGCCGATGGCGGCGTACGGCCGGCGGCCGTCCTCCTGGAGCTGTTCGATGATGGCGAGGGAGACGGCATCCAGCTGGGGATTGCCGTTCCGCTGATCTGCGCTTCGACTGGCCACGGCCTCACTGTGCACGACGTCTCGATAGTTCCGCAAGGCTGGAGCGATGAAATTCGTTGTTTACGCGACTGAGACTTGCGGATTTCGCAGGAATGGCGCGATCGGGGGTGTTGAAAACGTGGGATGGCGGATTAGGGTGGGTGTCTCAGCCAATGGACAGTTCGACCCGACACAGGAGGCCGGCAGTGAGCACCGAGCTGCGTGGGCTGCGCACCCTACGGAATTACGTCGACGGTGAGTTCCGGGACGCCGCCGACGGACGGACCACCGAGGTGGTCAACCCCGCGACGGGCGAGGCGTACGCGACCGCGCCACTGTCCGGACAGGCGGATGTCGACGCCGCGATGGCGGCCGCCGCCGCGGCCTTCCCGGCCTGGCGCGACAGCACCCCCGCCGAGCGGCAGAAGGCCCTCCTGAAGATCGCGGACGCGTTCGAGGAGCGGGCCGAGGAGCTCATCGCGGCCGAGGTGGAGAACACGGGCAAGCCGATCGGACTCACGCGGTCCGAGGAGATCCCGCCCATGGTCGACCAGATCCGCTTCTTCGCGGGCGCGGCCCGGATGCTGGAGGGGCGCAGCGCCGGCGAGTACATGGAGGGCCTGACCTCGATCGTCCGCCGTGAGCCGGTCGGCGTCTGCGCGCAGGTCGCGCCCTGGAACTACCCGATGATGATGGCCGTATGGAAGTTCGCCCCGGCGATCGCGGCCGGCAACACGGTCGTGCTGAAGCCGTCGGACACCACCCCGGCCTCCACCGTCCTGATGGCCGAGATCATGGGCGGGATCCTGCCCAAGGGCGTCTTCAACGTCATCGCCGGCGACCGTGACACCGGCCGTCTGATGGTCGAGCACCCGACCCCGGCCATGGCGTCCATCACCGGCTCCGTGCGGGCCGGCATGTCGGTCGCCGAGTCCGCGTCCAAGGACCTCAAGCGGGTCCACCTGGAGCTGGGCGGCAAGGCGCCGGTCGTCGTCTTCGACGACACCGACATCGCCAAGGCCGTCGAGGACATCTCGGTCGCGGGCTTCTTCAACGCCGGGCAGGACTGTACGGCCGCCTGCCGCGTCCTCGTCCACGAGTCGATCCACGACGAGTTCGTCGCCGCGCTCGCGAAGGCCGCCGCCGACACGAAGACGGGCCTGCCGGATGACGAGGATGTGCTGTACGGGCCGCTCAACAACCCCAACCAGCTGGAGCAGGTGACCGGGTTCATCGAGCGGCTGCCGGCCCACGCGCGCGTGGAGGCCGGTGGCAAGCGGGTCGGCGACAAGGGGTACTTCTTCGCGCCGACCGTCGTCTCGGGGGTCAAGCAGGACGACGAGATCATCCAGAAGGAAGTCTTCGGTCCGGTCATCACCGTTCAGTCCTTCACCGACGAGGCGCAGGCCGTCGAGTGGGCGAACGGCGTCGAGTACGCCCTCGCGTCGTCCGTGTGGACCAAGGACCACGCACGCGCGATGCGGCTGTCCAAGGCGCTCGACTTCGGGTGCGTGTGGATCAACACCCACATTCCGCTGGTCGCCGAGATGCCGCACGGCGGGTTCAAGAAGTCCGGGTACGGCAAGGACCTCTCGGCGTACGGGTTCGACGACTACACGCGGATCAAGCATGTGATGACGTCCCTGGACGCGTGACGCTCCGCTGAGCGTCGGCGGCCCCGGACGGAGCAAGTGCCGTCCGGGGCCGCTCCGTTCCCCCTCCGCGGTGGTCTCAGACGCTGCTGGTCAGTGAGGGGAGTTCGTGCTCGCCCTGGCGGCCGGGGAGTTCAGGCAGGTCCGGCGGGCGGATACCGTCCGGGGCGGACGGGATGGCGATGCCCACTTCCTTCAGGATCGGGGCGCACTTCTTGATCGCCTTGCGGTACGCCCTGCTCCTCAGCTCCGCCTCGTCGTCCTTGTCGACCTTCAGTCAACGGGGCCTGGAGCGGCGCGAGTTCGTGGATCTGACGGCGATCGTGCGGGAGCGGCTGCCGGATGCCGGACCCGATGTCGAGGCGCGGCTCGATCCGGCGCCGGTGCTCGGCGATCCGCAGCTGATCGAGCGGCTGGTGGTCAACCTCACCGACAACGCCGTCCGGCACAACCTCCCACCGGGGGAGGGCGGTTGGGTGCGTGTGTGGACGGGAGTGGACGGGGCGGGGCGGCCCGGGCTGCGGATCGAGAACAGGGGTCGGGTGATCCCGGCCGACCGGGCGGCGGGGCTGTTCCAGCCGTTCCGGCGGCTGGGTCCGGAGCGGGTGCGGAGGCGGGGACGGACTGTGCCTCGGTATGTCGATCGTGGCGGCGGTGGTCGCAGCGCACGGCAGCCGGGTACTGGCCCGGACGCGTCCCCAGGGCGGGCTGACCGTGGAGGTCGGTTTCCCGGCCCCGACGCTGACGCCGACGCCGTACGCCGTGGACGTAATGGACGTACAAAAAGAGCGACAAGGTGTCGGGTCCCTCTGATCAGGCTCGACGCAGCGTCCATTGTCCCGGCACGGCCGGTAGCGGGATGCTGCGTCAATGCCCCCTACGCCGAAGACGCCCTCGCTCTCCCGTCGTTCCCTGCTGCGTGCGCTGGGCGGCACCGCCGCGCTCGGTGGGCTCGCCGGGTGCGGTGTACCCGCCGCGTACGTCAAGCCCGGTGATCGGGCCGCCGCCGATCTGTCCGCCGGTGACAAGCGGCTGACCTGGGCGAACTGGCCGCTCTACATCGACACCGACGACGAGGACGAGACGAGGCGGCCCACGCTGGAGGCGTTCGAGAAGCGCACGGGGATCGCCGTCGACTATGTCGAGGAGATCAACGACAACGACGAGTTCTTCGGCAAGATCAGCCCCGCGCTGATGAACCACCAGCGGACCGGCCGCGACCTGATCGTCATCAGCGACTGGATGTGCGCGCGGTTCGTGAAGCTCGGCTGGGTGCAGGAGATGGACCGCACCGCACAGCCGAACGTGACGAAGTACCTGGACCCGCAGCTGAGGTCGCCCGCCTTCGACCCCGGCCGCAAGTTCACCGTGCCGTGGCAGTCGGGGATCACCGGCATCGCATACGACCGCCGTCGGCTGGGCCGGGAGATCCGGCACGTCTCCG
The DNA here is from genome assembly GCF_044593495.1 of Streptomyces sp. NPDC051963. Classification (NCBI taxonomy): domain Bacteria; kingdom Bacillati; phylum Actinomycetota; class Actinomycetes; order Kitasatosporales; family Streptomycetaceae; genus Streptomyces; species Streptomyces sp. NPDC051963. Next base: position 678,200 of record NZ_JBIUCC010000007.1, read on the forward strand.
ATCTGTGGGCGAGCGACCTCAAGGGGCGCGTCACGCTGCTGTCCGGGCTCGACGAGGCGTTCGCGCTGCTGATGCAGGGCAACGGCGTCGACATCACGAAGTGGACGGCGGACGACTTCCACCAGGTGTGCGACCAGGTCGAGAAGTACGTCCACAGCGGCCAGATCCGCCGCTTCACCGGCAACGACTACACCAAGGACCTGGTCAGCGGTGACGTACTGGCCTGTCAGGCGTACTCCGGCGATGTGATCCAACTCCAGGCAGACAACCCCGACATCCGCTTCGTCGTCCCCGAGGAGGGCGCCGAACTCTGGGCGGAGTCGCTGATGATCCCGAATCTGGCCGCCCACAAGACCAACGCCGAGCGGCTGATCGACTACTACTACGAGCCCGAGGTCGCCGCCGAGCTGGCCGCCTGGGTCAACTACGTCTGCCCCGTCCCGGCCGCCCAGGACATCCTCGCCTCCTCGAAGGACGAGGAGACCGCCGCCCTCGCCGAGGACCCGCTGATCTTCCCAGACACCGAGATGCGGGAACGGCTCGCCATCGCGCGGGACATCCGGGCGGGCGAGCGGACCGAGTTCGCGAAGCGGTGGAACGCGATCGCGGGGTTGTAGGCGGGGAGAGCGGTGGTGTGTTCGGCGCAACCATCTGCCCGCATGTTCCGTCGATGACGCGGCGCAAGACCTGGTACGCCCAGCGGTAGATTTTGGACTTGCTGGTCCAGTTTTTGAAGCGCATGCTGACATCCGTAGGAGATGGACCGAACGGTCCAGACTGCTCGGTTGCCCGGACGGAGAAACCCATGAACGACGTCGAACACCTGAGCGCGATCGAGGACCTGCGCCGTCTGATGGCGCGTTACGTCCGCTACGCCGACCACAAGCGTTGGCAGGACCTGGCCGGCTTGTTCACTCCGGACGGAACCTTCACTCCGCACAAGCCCGACGGCTCGGTCTGGCTGCGGATGAACGGCCGCGAGGAGATCGCCGCCACCATCGGCGGCAGCAGCGGCCCCGACGACGTCCTCATCCACCACCTCTTCTCCGACGAGATCGACATCAGGTCGGCGACCAGCGCCCGCGGCACCTGGTCAATGGAGGACATCATCACCCGCCCCGAGGGCGCCGAGGTCAACCCGGACTTTCCGTTCAAGGCCATGCACGGCTTCGGCCACTACCACGCCCGTTTCGTCAGGACCGACAGCGCCTGGTACATCGCCGAACTCGAGCAGACCCGCCTGCGCCTGGACTTCACCCACTGACACCGCGGTGCCCGCGCGGGCACTCGCACCGCGACGGTCGCCTCGCGGTGGGACGCGATCACCGATCGTGCCGGATACGTCGAACTCCCCGACGGCAACAGCCTGTTCGGCCTTGGGAAGCCCTCACTCACCCTCTACGAGAAGGAAGCACGACTGTGAGCAACGAATCCAAGCGCACCGCGCTCGAACCGTACAAGATCGATGTCCCCGAGGGTGTCCTGGATGACCTCAGGGACCGCCTGAGGAAGACCCGCTTCTTCGACGACCTGGACAACGAGGGGGAGTACTACGGTCTGAGCACCGCCTACCTCAAGCCGCTCGTGGAGTACTGGGCGGACGGGTTCGACTGGCGTGCGCAGGAGAAGCGGCTGAACTCTTACAACCAGCACAAGGTCGAGATCGACGGCGCACCGGTGCACTTCGTCTACGAGCACGGCACGGGCCCGGACACGGTCCCGATCATGGTTCTGCACGGCTGGCCCTGGCCCGGCGAGTTCAGCCTCCCGGTCGTCGGCCCGCTGACGAACCCCGTCGCCCACGGCGGTGACGCAGCCGACTCCTTCGACGTCGTCGTGCCGAACCTGCCCGGTTTCGCGTGGTCCACCCCCCTCGCGAGGGGTGACCTGAACTACTGGAAGATCGCCGACATCCTGCACAAGCTGATGACCGAGACGCTGGGCTACGAGAGGTACGCCGTAGCGGGCTCCGACTACGGCGCCCTGGTCGCGAGCGCACTCGGCCACAGTTACGCCGACAGCATCATCGGCCTGCACTTCGGCCACGACCTGCCCCCGGGCATGTTCGGCAACGAACGGTTCTGGGACCTGACCGACGGCGCCAAGATCCCCGAGGACGCCACGCCGGAACTGCGGGCCGGCATGGAGAACCTCGTCAGGACCTACGTCTCGCACGTCACGGCCCACATGCTGGACGCGTCGACCCTCACCCACGGTCTGAACGACTCTCCCATCGGCATGCTGGCCTGGCTGCTGCAGCGTTGGAAGAAGTGGAGCGACAAGAACGGCGACTTCGAGACGGCCTTCCCCCGCGACTTCGTCCTCACCCAGGCCACCACCTTCTGGGTGACCGAGTCCATCGGCACCTCCATCCGCATGTACCGCAACGCGGCGCGCTATCCATGGGTGCCCTCGCACGACCGTCAGCCGACGGTCGAGCCCCCGGCCGGCTTCACCTTCCTCCTGGGGGACGCCTACCCGCCCGGCGTCCGCACCGTCGAGGAGCGCATCGCCGCCTTCGAGAACGGCCCCACCCGCGGCGTCTTCAACCCGATCAATGTCAACGCCCACGACAAGGGCGGCCACTTCGTGCAGTACGAGAACACCGAAGCCTTCGTCACCGACCTCCGGACAACCTTCCGGAAACTCCGCTGACCCTGCGGTCGCCGGGCCTCATGCTCCAGCTGATGCCAACCACGCCCCGGCAGACCGCCAGGCAGCCTCAAGACCCGGCCGCGCTTGTGCCCTTCGCGTCAAGCGCCCGCCGCGCCTCGGCTGCGCGGGCCGAGCGCACGAAAGCGGTGACCGCCGGACGGGACGCCCCCTCGGGCCACGCCAGGACAAGACGCGTGGGCGGCAGATCCGACACCGGCACCGCGGCCACCCCGGAGGAGAGTCGTTCGGCGGCTCCCGAACCCACGACGGTGATCAGGCGTCCGAGTACGACCCGGTCGACGATCTCGTCGAGCCCGACCAGCGGGCACTCGGGCTCGAAGTTCGCGTCCTGGTGGAGCTCGGCGACCGTCACCACGGGGCGCCGGGCCAGTGGATGGTCACGCGGGAGCAGCGCGAGGGGCGCCTCCTCCGTCAGGTCGGCGGTCCGCAGGCCGGTGAGGTCGTCGGTGCCGACGCACAGCAGCGCTATATCGGCCCTGCCGTCTCTGAGGGCGGCCGGGCGGTCGTGCGCGAAAACGACATCGTGGCCGCCGACCTCGGAGGAGCGGAGCAGATCGGCGATCAGCGCGGACGCGGTGCCGGGACGTACCGCCATCACCAGCCGGCCGGGCTGCTGCACGCGCTGGGCCCGCCGCACGGCCGCGTCGAGCGAGTCGAGCAGCCGTCGACTTTCGTCCAGGAACACGGCACCGGCGTCGGTGAGCGCGACACGGCGGCTACTGCGCTCCAGGAGTAGGACTCCCATTCGGCGCTCCAGACGGCTGATCGCGCGCGACAGCGGGGGCTGGGCCATGCCCAGGCGCTCCGCGGCCTTTCCGAAGTGCAGCTCCTCGGCGACCGCGACGAAATAGTCGAGTTCGCGGGTCTCCAGACGATCCATACCTCCAGGGTATCGACCCTTGCCGGAACCCTCATGGTTCGCGACCGTTCCCGGTGGTCCACTCGAAACAGGAACACGACTTGCATCAGGAACACGAAAGGGAACGTGCGAACCATGAGCGACGAGCGCAAGGTCCAGGAGATCCTGGCACGCTATGTCCGCGCCACCGACCGACGCGACGGCAAGAGCCAGGGCGCCCTGTTCACCGACGACGCCACCGCGCAGATCTTCACCAAGACCGGCCCCGACGCCTACGAGGAGGTCGGCGAGCCGATCATCGGCGGCTCGGGTGTGGAGTACGCCGTCGACAACTTCATGGCGCCGCACCCCGAGGGCGGCTCCAGCCACCACGTCACGGCGGACCACCTCATTGAGGTCGACGGCGACCGGGCGCACATGAACGCCCAGTTCGTGGTCTTCGAGGTCCGCGCCTCCTCCCGCCCGGCAGGCGGCTGGCCCGAGGACGCCTTCGGCGCCCAGGGCGCCGTCCGGCCCATCGAGTCCGGCTACTACGACACCGACCTGCGCCGCGTCGACGGCGAGTGGAAGATCGTCCGGCACCGCGTCCTGATGGACATGCCGATGGCGATCCCGGGGGCCTGAGCGATGAAGGCCGTCGTCTACCGTCGTTACGGCGGACCGGAAGTCCTCGAACTCACCGAGCTGCCCGAGCCGAAGACCCACGTGGACTCGGTGCTGATCCGGGTCAGGGCCGCCGGGCTGAACCGCGCGGACGCCGCCATCCAAGCCGGGGCGCTGGACAGCGCCGTGGAAACGTTCTTCCCGGTGGTGCCCGGCTGGGACATCGCCGGTGTGGTGGAGCGCTCCGGGCCTGGCGCACCTGAGTTCGCGACGGGCGACGAGGTGATCGCGTACATCCGCGGCGACGTGCAGCGGGCGCACGGCGGCTTCGCCGAACTGGTCTCGGCGGACGTGCGCACCGTGGCGCACAAGCCGAGTGCCATGTCCTTCACCGAAGCCGCGGGACTGCCGCTGGCCGCGCTCACCGCCTACCAGGGCGTGGTGCACGCACTCGCCGTACAGCAGGGCGAGAGCGTCCTCGTGCTCGGGGCCGCCGGTGGCGTGGGATCCGTTGCCGCGCAGATCGCCCTGGCCCGGGGCGCCCGCGTCATCGGTGTGGGCTCAGCCGACGATCACGACTACCTGCGCAGGCTCGGTGCCGAAGCGGTCGCGTACGGTGAGGGCCTGACCGACCGGGTGCTCGGCCTGGTCCCGAACGGTGTGGACGCAGTGTTCGACACGATCGGCGGCGGTACCCTCGCTGCGTCGGCCGGGGCCGCACGGTCCGGCGGCCGGCTGGCGTCCATCGCCGAACCCGGCGTCCCCGGCTCCACGGACGTCTTCGCCCGCATGGACCGCGCCGACCTCACCGCGGTCACAGCACTGGCCGAGGCAGACCTGCTCACCGTACGCGTAGGCGCGGTCTTCCCCCTGGAGAAGGCGGCCGAGGCACAGCGCGCCTTCGCCGCCGGGAACATCACCGGCAAGGTCGTCCTCGAAATCGGCTGAGCCACCAGCTGGGCCTGATCCGTTTTGGCGGACATCTGAGATCAGGGGTTCGTCCCCGGGAGGATGTCCGTCACGGACCATATGGGGAAGAAGAAGCCTCGGCGCTCGGTCGGCCGTTCCTTGGCGGCCTTCTACCGCTCACCGGCCTCGTCAGCCGGACAGATCGTCCACGCGTGCGCGCAGGGCGGCGCCGTATCGGGAGTACTCCTGCGTGAGCTGGTCGATTGCCGGGATGAGTTCGGCGGCGGCGGCGCCGAAGAACTCCTCGGAGTCGGTGAGTTCGGTGGTGCCGTCGGGCTGGGGGGTGAGCACGAACGAGTGCCTGCCGAGGATCGTGTCGAGCGATCCGCCTTCCCAGACCAGCCGGTGGGGGGCCCGCACGTCGATGATCCTCAGAGCGACGTCCTGCTGACCGGTGTCGCCGCCCGAGCGGCGGCCCGGAATGTCCGCCCCGACCACTACCTGTTCGGACTTCGCGTCGAGGGACAGAACCGGGTGCCACTGCGCGTACTGGTCGAACGCCACGAGCACGCGCCAGACGTCCTCCACCGGAGCGGAGATCCTGGTCACCGCGGTGGCGGTGGGGGTCTTCTTCACGATCGGCTCCTTCCGGTGCCGTCGATGTCGGTCACGGGACCAGTACGATCCGGCCGCGCCTGCCGCCCTGGGTGAGCCGGCCATGGGCTTCGGCGGCCTGCGACAGGGGGTAGGTGTGTGCCACGCGTGGTGTCAGGACGCCCACCTCGGCGAGCGCGGAGAGGTAGGAGAGGCGGGTTGCTTCGGGGCCGGCGGTCGTGAGTCGTACCACCACGCCCCGCTGCGGCGCCGGGAGCACGTCGCCTCTCACGCTGACGAAGATGCCGCCGTCGCGGACGGCCGCCAGCGCGGGGGCGCCCAGTGCCGCCGCGTCGAGTACGCCGTCCACGCCTTCGGGCGCGAACCGGCGAACCGCCTCGCTCAGTTCCTCCTCGCGCGACACGAACCAGGTGGCGCCGAGACCGCGGAGGAACTCCTCGTCCTCGGGCCGGCCCTGCGCGACGATCCGCACGCCCCGGGTCCGGGCCAACTCGACGGCGTAGCCGCCGACGGCCCCGCCGGCGCCGGTGACCAGCAAGGTGTCGCGGGGGCGCAGCGGGAGGTGGTCCAGGGCCAGGGAGGCGGTCATCGCGTTGAGGGGGATCGTCGCCGCGAGGGTGAGGTCCATGCCCTGCGGGGCGGGCGCGATGGAAGCCAGGTCGGTCACCAGGTATTCGGCCTGGGCCTTCGTCGGGCGCAGTACCGGGGCATCGAACGCGATCACCGGGGTTCCGACCTCCAGGAGGACACCCGGGCCGACCGCATCGATCGTCCCCGCGGCGTCCAGTCCCAGACCGGCGTACTCCATGCCCTCCGGCTGCACGAAGACCCCGGCCCACACAGCGGCGTCTGCGGGATTGAGCGCGGCGGCCGCGACCTTGATACGGACCTCCAGGGGCCCTGGTTCCGGGAGGGGAACCTCCAAGACCTCGACAGCCTCGGGTCCACCGACCTTCTTCACGATCGCTGCGCGCATGATCTTCGCTCTTCCCTTTGCGTATTCGAACGTCAGGAACGCTACGAACGCTAGGCGAGTTGCGATCGATTCGTAAGTAGGCACTTTTAAGTGCGTAACGCCGCTGTCGGGCGGATAGCAGAAGAGGCTCATCCGGACCTGGCCGAACTGCGACCAGCTGCCGTTACTGGTCGGTCTGCCGGGTGTCGTAGCGGTCTCGTGCCGCGTCGACCTCATCGGTCTTGTCGGCCGCCCAGTCGCGTACCTGGGACAGCAGGTCGTACAGGCCCTCCCCTAGCGGGGTCAACTCGTAGTCGACACGTACCGGCACAGTGGGTGTAGCCGTCCGCTTCACCATGCCGTCGCGCTCGAGCATGCGCAGGGTCTGGGTGAGCATCTTCTGGCTGACGCCTGGTATCTCGCGGCTGATGTGGCTGTATCGCATGGGGTCGCCGTGTGCCCCGAGGGTGCACATCGTCAGGCTGACCCACCGGTTGCTGATCGTCGAGAGCAGCGCCACCGCGGGACAGTCATGCATGTACGCCTCGTACGTGCCGGGCTCGATCTGGTGCGTCGGCTTCGACCTGGTGGCCATCTGTCTCTCCTGTCGGGAGTGCAACGCACTAAAAGGCGCTTACTTACGAATCGATCGTAATCCACCTGGCGTTTGTGGTGTTTGCCTTTTGCATGCCCAACCACTCGAAGATCGCCCCAGGGCCCGTGCCTGCGGGCCGGTCAGCCCGTCGGCGTCGCGCGGACCGGAGCGGGCGAGGCCATGAGCTGGTGGATGCCCAGATCGAGGGCCGCTTCGAGGTGTGTGAGGGAGCCGGTGGACATCATGATCAAGACGCCGCCTTGGATACCGGCCAGCAGGGCGGCCGCGGCGCGGTCGGCGTCGAGGCCGAGCGGGATCTCGCGCTGGTCCTGCATGGCCCGGATGCCGGCCGTGATCTGGGCCTGCCACGAGGAGATCAGTTGTCTGGTGACGGCCTGTGTGCCGGGCGTGGCGGGTGTCAGCTGCGACATGAGCGCGCTGAGCGGGCACTGCTGACCCTGTCTGCGGTAGCGGTCGACGACTACGTCCCGCCAGTTGCGCCAGGCCTGCCACGAGGTCAGCTCACCGAGGTGGGGTTGCTGGTCGGACAGGACGCGGCCGGCCTCGTGCCGGGCCACGGCGAGCAGGAGCTCCTCCTTGCCGCTGGGGAAGTAGTGGAAGAGCTGGCTCTTGCTGGTGGCCGTGCGGGCGCGGATGTCGTCCAGCGTCGTCTCGATCACGCCGCGCTCGCGGATCTCCGCCGCGGCTCCTTCGATGATGCGTTGCCTGGTGGCCGCACCCTTGGGGGTCAGTTGTGGTGCCATGCCGCCATCCTGCCACTTTCTGGACTTGAAGGTCCATTTTTTGGGTGGCAGATTTGCCGTTCCCGGCCGGTTCAGTACGGACCGGTTCAGTCCGGTTCAGTGCAGTCCGGTTCAGTCCGGTTCAGTGCAGACCGGTTCAGTACAGAAAGGCACGGCATCATGACCCAGCGACTCACCGGGCGGACGGCCCTGGTCACCGGCTCCACCACGGGCATCGGCGCCGCCATCGCGGTAGCCCTGGCCGCCGAAGGCGCGTTCGTCGTCGTCAGCGGACGTGACGAGCGTCGCGGCGCGGAGGTGGTGGAGCGCATCGAGAAGGACGGTGGTGCGGCCGCCTTCGTCAAGGCGGATCTGTCCGCGGGCGCCGATGTGATCGGCCGCTTCGCCACGGACGCGGTCGCCGCGGCCGGCGGGCGGATCGACGTGCTCGTCAACAACGCGGCGCTCCTGCTCGCGCCGACCCCTACCGCGGAGGTCACGCAGGAGACCATCGACGAGGCGCTGGCCGTGAGCGTGCGGTCGATGTTCCTGCTCACCGGCCTGCTGGTTCCGCCCATGGCTGAGCGCGGCCACGGCGCCGTGGTCAACCTGGGGTCCATCAACGGCATGCGGGGCATGGCGAATTCGGCGCTCTACGGCATGACCAAGGCGGCCGTGCATTCGCTCACTGCGTCGTGGGCCGCGGAGTACGGGCCGCACGGCGTCCGGGTCAACACCGTCGCTCCCGGCCCCACGCTGACGGAGAAGGTGGCGGCGATGGAGGAGCACCTGGCCCCGATCATCGCGGGCATGCCCTCCCGCCGGGCTGGTACCCCGGCAGAGGTGGCCTCCGCCGTCGTGTTCCTCGCCAGCGACGAGGCGTCCCAGGTTCATGGCGCCACCATCACCGTCGACGGCGGATTCACCGCGGTGTAGTGGCGCGGCGGGGTGGGTCGCGACGGCGGCGCCGACGGTGGTCGGCGAGCTTCACGCAACACTCCCACCGCCCAGCGTTTCCCCAGGTCAACCCTGAACATCCTGCTGGAGTACTAGCCTGTTGAGGTTGCCGCCTTCGCTGGCACGGGGTACCACCTGTTCGGTCACACGTCAGTGGGTTCCTCTGCGGGACGCCTCATCTGAGAGACAGAAGGACACCTGTGGCCGATGAGCTGATCGATGTGGTGATCGCCGACGATCAGGAGCTGGTCCGGGCCGGCTTCGAGATGATCCTCGATGCCCAGCCGGGCATCCGGGTCGTGGGTGTCGCCCGCGACGGTGTCGAGTGCGTCGAGTTGGCCCGCCGGCTGCGCCCCGCGGTGGCGCTGGTCGACATTCGTATGCCGCGGATGGACGGTTTGGAGGTCACCCGCCTCCTGGCGGGCGAGCGGTCGGGCGAACCCACGACGAACGTCGTCGTGATCACTACGTTCGACCAGGACGACTACGTGCGCGACGCACTGCGCAACGGGGCCTGTGGCTTCCTGCTCAAAGACGCTCCGCCCGCGCTGCTGGTGGAGGCGGTACGGGCGGCTTCGCGCGGCGACGCGCTGGTCTCGCCGGCGGTCACCGTGCGGCTGCTGCGCGGACTGACGCACGGACTCGGCGGCGAGGAGCACCGGGAGGCTGCCGGGCTGAGCGGCCGGGAGACGGAGATCGCCCGTCTGGTGGCGGTGGGCCGCACCAACCAGGAGATCGCGGAGGAGCTGTTCTTGTCGCTGTCGTCGGTGAAGACGTATCTGGCCCGGATCCAGGCCAAGGTCGAGGCCCGCAACCGCGTCGAGATCGCGGCCTGGGCGTGGGAGAACAGCGTGGTCACCTCGCGCGACCAGCGTCTGTGACGGCGGGAGGCACGATGGCCCGTACCTCCCACTGACCGGAGTCCGTGGCACCGGCCCGGAACGTGCCGTCGAGTGCCTCGACGCGTTCGCGCAGACCGATCAGGCCGAAGCCGCCGCGGCCGCCCGCCGGACGGTCCGCCGGGCGCGGCCTCGCGCTGTTGGTCACCGTCACCTGCAGCCACTCCGGGGCGGCGTCCAGTCGCACGGTCACCTGCTCGCCCGGCGCATGGCGCAGGACATTGGTGAGGGCTTCCCGAACCACTCGCAGCACGGTCGCCTCGACCTCCGGGCTGAACCGGCTCGTGCGGACCGCGGCGCTCGCCTCGAGCCGGGCGGCCGGGGCGCCCGGGCGGTGTCGGGAGAACTCACCGACGAGATCCCCGAGTTCGGCGAGCAGATCGCCCGGCCGCAGGGGCTGATGGTCGTCCTCGCGCAGCACTCGCACCAGTCGGCGCATCGACTCCAAGGTCTCCGTACCGGATCTGGCGATCGCCTCCAGGGCCGGCTCGACCTTCTCGGGTGCGGTCGCGTGGACGGTCCTGGCCGCGTTGGCCTGCACGATGATGCCCGTCATGTGGTGGGCGATCAGGTCGTGCAGATCCCGGGCCAGAGCCAGCCGTTCAGCCTGCCGTACGTCCCGTTCGGCGCGCTGCCGACGGGCCTCGGTCGCGCGGAGGACGCACCCCATGGCGATGCCGAGCGAGAGCATGATCGTCACCGCGTAACTGCCCGCGAAGAAGCCGTCCAGCGTCCGGGTACGCAGTGTCTGCATCACCATGCTGACGGCCAGTGCGGCGACGGTCCACGCCATGGTGCGGGTGGGCTGGACCAGGGCGAGTGTCCGGACGATCAGGCACAGCAGCGCGAAGGCCTCCAGGTAGCCGATGTCCGTTCCGGTCACCGGCGTGAACAGGCACACGCAGCTGAGCGTGAGGGACAGGGCGGCTGCCCCCGCTGCCCGGACCGGGAACGCCGGCGAGTAGCGGGTACCGGGCAGCGCGAGCGCGGCCGCGGGGCCGGTGACGAACACCGGCATCCAGGTGGTGGGGGAGATCGGCGGCTCGGTCACGAGCAGCAGCACCAGGATGTCGCCCGCCCACAGCAGGGCCAGGGACACCATCGCGGTGGTGGAGATGACGCGTCGGATACCGGGAGAAAACGGAAGCTTCCAGTCCACGTCACCAGCCTAGGAAGCTGAACCGCTCGCGTGGTGTCGGCCGGATGACCGACACGGCGCTGCGTAGTCCGTACCCAGGGCTGACGCTGCGCCGCCGCGGGCTGCCGCAGCATGGTTCAAGGGCACGGGCGTTCCCCCGGCGCCGGTGCCCCACCCCCGACCCGTCGACGACGGGCCGCGCCCGGACCCTTCGGCGTCCCGGGCGTACGGGGTGGTCCTGGAGTGTGTGCCGCGGACCAGGAGGCCCCGGCGCACCCTGCGGGGTACCGGGTGAGCTGCCCTGGTACCGCCCTCCCTCCTTCCTCGTCTTGCTCTTGACGTACGGAGTCTGTGTTTCTCATGGCTACATTTCTGCACCGGATCGGGCGCGGCGCATTCAAGCGCCGCTGGCTGACCCTGCTGCTCTGGGCGGTCGTACTCGGCGTCGCGGGCGCCGCGGCGGCGGGCAGCAGCGGCAGCAGCGACTCGAACATCACCCTGCCCGGCATCGAGGCGCAGAAGGCGTACGACGTGCTCGGCGAGAAGTTCCCCGCGGCCAACGCCGACGGGGCGAGCGCCCGTGTCGTCGTCCGGGCGCCCGACGGGGAGAAGCTGGCCGGCAGCGGTCCGCGGGCCGAAGTCTCCTCACTGCTCAAGGAACTCAAGGCCTCATCGCCGCGGGTGGCCTCGGTTTCCGACCCGTTCGCGGCCAAGACCATCAGCGCCGACGGCACCACCGGCTATGCCCAGGTCACGTACAAGGCCAAGGCCGCCGACCTGACCGACGCGGACCACCATCGCGTCGACGACGCGCTCGACGCCGCACGCGACCAGGGCCTGACCGTCGAGGCGTCCGGCAGCGCACTGGCACCCGCCGAGTCGGGCAGTTCCTCCGAGGCGCTCGGGTTCGTGCTCGCCGCGCTGATCCTGGTCATCACCTTCGGCTCGTTCATCGCGGCCGGCATGCCGCTGCTGACCGCCGTGGCCGGTGTCGGCATCACCATGGGTGCCATCACCGCGCTCACCGCCGCCCTGGACCTCAGCAGCAGTACCTCGGCGCTCGCGGCCATGCTGGGCATCGCGGTGGGCATCGACTACGCCCTGTTCATCGTCTCCCGCTACCGCTCCGAACGCGCCGCAGGGCATGACGCCCGCGAGGCGGCCGCCCGGGCGAACGGGACCGCTGGTTCCGCGGTGGTCTTCGCCGGTCTGACCGTCGTCATCGCCCTGGTCGGCCTGGCCGTGGTGAACCTGCCCGTCCTCACGGCCATGGGAATGGCAGGCGCCGGCGCTGTCATCGTCGCCGTCCTGGTCGCCATCACCCTGGTCCCGGCCCTGCTGGCCTTTGCCCCCGACCGGGCCCTGGGGCGTAGTTCGAGCCGGAGGCCCGCCCGTACGAAGAACACTGCCGTGAAGCCGCCGGCGGCGGAACGCTGGGCGGCCTTCGTCCTACGCCGCCCGTGGAAGGTCCTGCTCTTCTCGGTTCTTGGTCTCGGTGTGATCGCACTGCCCGCGACCAAGCTCGAACTGGGCCTGCCCGACGACAGTTCCAAGCCCACGGCCACCACCGAGCGCAGGGCCTACGACATGCTGACCGAGTCGTTCGGCCCCGGCTTCAACGGCCCGCTGACCCTCGTCGTCAGCGACAGCGATCCCGCGGTCACGAAGACCGCGGTCGGTCAACTCACCGACCGGGTCGCGGACTTGAAGGACGTCGCCGCCGTCACCCCGGCCATGTACAACCCGGCCGGTGACACCGCGTTGGTGACCGTCGTCCCCAAGAGCTCGCCCGCGAGCGAACAGACCAACGACCTCGTCCACACCATCCGAGACCAGGCCCAGGGCGTCCGGACCGCGACCGGCGCGCAGGCCCTGGTCAGCGGTACCACCGCGATGAACATCGACGTCGCCGCGAAGTTCTCAGCCGCGATGGTCCCCTACCTGGCGCTCATCGTCGGCCTGGCCTTCTTGGTCCTGATCCTCGTCTTCCGCTCGATTCTGGTGCCGCTCAAGGCGGCGCTCGGCTTCCTGCTGTCCGTCCTGGCCTCTCTCGGTGCGGTGGTCGCGGTCTTCCAGTGGGGCTGGTTCAAGGACCTGTTCGGCCTGCAGGCCACCGGCCCGGTCATGAGCCTCATGCCGATCCTCCTGGTCGGCATCGTCTTCGGCCTCGCCATGGACTACCAGGTCTTCCTGGTCACCCGGATCCGTGAGGCGTACGTCCACGGCGCCGAGCCGCGAGCCGCGATCACCGAGGGCTTCCGGCACAGTGGGAAGGTCGTCATCGCCGCCGCCCTCATCATGACGGGTGTCTTCGGCGGCTTCGTCGGCGGCGCCGACGCCATGATCAAATCACTCGGCTTCGGTCTGGCCGTCGCGGTGGTCTTCGACGCGTTCGTGGTCCGCATGACCATCGTGCCCGCCGTCCTGGCACTGCTCGGCCAACGGGCCTGGTCGCTGCCCGGCTGGCTCGACCGACGCCTGCCGCACGTCGACATCGAAGGCGAGAAGCTCGGCAGCGCCGTCCCCGCGCCCCACGAACCTGCCCCCAGTGACGCCGACTTCACCCCGACCCGCTGAGCCCCCGATGCGCCCGCACATCCCGTGTGCGGGCGCATGACCCCAGGAGTGAGTCATGCGCAAAGGCACCGCGGTCCTCACCGTCGCGATCGTCGTCACTCTGGTGGCCCTGTCCCAACAGGCCCAAAAGCGCACGGCCGAGCTTCCGGACCTGCGCGGAATGACCCTCCGCGAGGCTCAGACGGCCGCCCGGAAGGCAGGATTCAACCGGCTCGCCGGCGAAGACGCCCACTACAGCAATCGCATTCCGCTGCTCGGAAGCAACTGGAAAGTCTGCTCGCAGCAGCCGCCGCCTGCGCGCTTGTCCCTCACCACATCCGTCACCCTGTACGTCGTGAAGAAGGGCGAGACCTGCTGAAAGGGCGTTTCCTGGTCGGCTGTCGCTTCGGCTGCATCGAGTTGACACGAAGAAGCGCTGACAGTAGGCGCATCGCCTGCGTGATCTTGTCGGCCACTTGATTCGGACAACGGCTGCGCTGCAGTTCGTCCAGGGCATCTTCATGCAGGACGTCGACGGTCAGCGGGCCATCCTGCGCGAAAGCCCCAACGGTAACCAGCCCGGCTAATGACGGGGCGCGGCGAGCGGCCGTTCCGAAGCGGGAGCGTCGCCGGCCCGGTCGATGGCGCGCAGCTCGTCGAGGCTGTCGGCGAGGGTGCGGCCTGCCAATGCGCCGAGGACGGCTGCCTCGGTCTCGTCGGTGAGCCTGGCGAAGTACTCGGCGGAGTGGTTGGTGACCAGGCACTCCCGGGGCCCCTCCCGGCGGGGGGCGAACAGCGGCTTGTCGCCGACGGATGAGCGGTAGATCTCTCCCAGCGTGATCCGGTCCGCGGACCTGCCGAGGCGGACGCCCCCGCTGCGGCCCTTGATGGACGCGACGAGGCCGTCCTGTACCAGCGGGACCATGAGCTTGCGCACAAGGCTCGGGTTCGTGTCCAGACTCCTGGCGAGCTGGGTGGAGCTGAGTACGGGACTGCCCGCTTCCTCGGCTTGGCCCAGCAGGAGCATGGCCTTCAGCGCGCTGGAGAACCTCACGTCCAGCATGCTCGTACCCCTCTCTTCCGCCGCTCGGTCCGGGTGGCTCCTGACGCCCCCATATTAGCAACTCTTACAGTTGCGCTTCCGTCCAGGGATATGTACTTTTCAAACATGCATATTGCGTCCCGGGTACCCGCCTGCGGCGCACGAGCGACCGGTCGCCCCTCTGCCCCACGAGCCCGGACATCGACGGGCATCACAGAGAGAACTGGAGAACGTCATGAGCACCGAGAACGAGATCAGGGAGATCGTTTCCCGATACACCCGGGCCGCGGACCAGCGCGACGGCAAGGCGCTGGCAGAGCTCTTCGAGGCCGACGCAGACGTTTCCGTCCACTACCACCGCGGCCCGGATGGGGATGAGTTGCTGGGAACCCTCTCCGGCGGAGCGCAGATCGCGGAGGCCATGTCCACGTCCATGGCGCCGCACCCGCCCCTGGGCTGGAGCCACCACACCACCTACGACCACCTGGTCTCCGTCGACGGCGACGAGGCCGGCATCGAAACCCAGTTCATCACCTTCGACGTCGTCGGAATCAGGAAGCCCGAGGGCGGGTGGCCCGAGGGCACCTTCGGCGCCCAGGGCACCATCAAGCCCATCGAGTCCGGGTACTACCGCTTCAGCTTCCGCCGGACCGAGGGCGTCTGGCGCATCCGTCACCTGGGCGTCATTCACGACATCCCCTACGTCTACTGATCACGCTGCGGCCCGTTCCCCAAGCCCCCACAGCGGGCTGCGGAGGGGGCTGCCGACCGGACCTGAGCCGCTCCGCGGCCGGGACAACTCCGTCATGCGCCGCCGGCTGTCGCCCCAGGAGAAGACAGCCGGCGGCGGTACGGGCCCTTGGCGGCCTCTTCCGCAGCCATGCACGGCACGTTCCGACCTCTTGCGGCCCCGGGCAGGCGAAGACCCCGCTCGCCGGGGCGGAGCTGGGCCGGGGCTCTTGATGCAATTCAACAGTCACTGTTGATCGCACGACTCCCGCTTCGGGGGCCACGCTTCGGGGGCCAACGAGAGGCATTCGCGCGCATCGGCACTCGACCGGGAGGTTTCCCAGGGATGGCAACACTTGGACTCATCGGCAGTGGAAACATCGGTAGCACGCTCGCCCGTCTGGCGGTCGACGCCGGCATGGACGTCGCGCTCAGCAACTCGAGGGGGCCGCAGACGCTTTCCGGCCTCGTGGACGAACTGGGGCCGCGGGCCCGTGCGGCCACTCCCGCGCAAGCGGCAACCGCCGGGGACTGGGTCGTCGTGACGATCCCGCTCGGCGCTGTCGCGACGGTTCCCCGGGAGCCCCTCGTCGGCAAGACGGTCATCGACACCGGCAACTACTGGGCCCCGCGTGACGGCATCATCCCGGAACTCGAAACGCATGAACTCACCGACAGCGAACTGCTCCAGCGACACCTGGCCGAGGCCCACGTCGTGAAGGCGTTCAACAACATCAACTACAAACACCTGGCGGCGCTGTCGCGCCCCGTGGACGCGGCCGACCGCACCACCCTGCCGATCGCCGGCGACGACCCGGACACAAAGAAGCACGCCGCCGAGTTGCTCTCGCTGCTCGGGTACGACTCCGTCGACATGGGACCGCTCACCGAAAGCTGGCGCTCACATGTGGGCACCCCGGTCTTCTGCGCGCCCTACGCGGTGACCAAGAACGACCAGTACCTGAACCAGCCGGCCGCTCCCGCCTCTACCGCCGAGATCGTCGCGGCGCTGGCCTCAGCACGGCGCTGAGCCAGGCGCCGCAGGAGCCGTCAGAGGACGGTCCGTGAGTTGGTGTTCCTTCCTCCTGGGATGACCAGGGCCACACAACCCGCCCGCGCCAATGACTGTACTATTCGGTACAGTCTGAGGATGGTTACCTACGAGATCAGCGAGGCCGACCTGTCGTCGGTCCCCGTGTCCTATCGGACCGAGTCGCGGTATCTGGGCTACCGGGAGGCGGACCGGGCCCAGCCGTACGCCGAGTTCTTCCGCGAGGACGTCCTGCCGGTGCAGGGCCACGTGGGAGAGGCGCTCCTCGCCGGCATGGCTCCCACCGAATACGGCTACCGCCCCTCCGACGCGGTCCGCATGCTCACCCGGCCCGGCCACCACCCGATGGAGACCGGCTGGACGGTCCTGGACGACGGCACGGTCATGGTCTCCGTCCTGACCGACATGCCCAACGTGACCGGTGAGATGTGGGACTGGTGGTTCGGCTGGCACAGCTGCGAGTCGGCCCGGTACAAGCTCTGGCATCCGCAGGCCCACCAGTTCAGCGCGGTCGGCCAGCCGCGCAGCGGCATCCGCGACCTCTCCGACCGGCAGCGCTACATCGGCAACGTCTCCTACGTCGACGAGTACGTCGGCGGCCACCTGGTGCCGCTCGCCATCCGCTTCGTCGACCCCGCACGGATGGGCTTCGACGACATCCCGTCCGGCGACACGGTCATCGTCGCCAGGGTCGGGCCCAGCACCGCGCCTGCCGCCTTCGGATGGATCGTCCACCAGGTACGCGCCACCGCAGCCGGCTCGGAGATGCGCAGCCGGTTCTTCCTGAACTACCCGCAGCACCTCGATCTGCCGCCCGCGTCGCTGGCCCAGCCGCCGGCCGGACGCGCACCTACCGGCGCGCCCGATCTCGAAGCGCTCGGAGTCGCCCTGCTGCACCACTGCGCGGCGGAGATGAACCACCTCGCCTCGTTCCTGCCCGAACTCCGCGACACATTCGACGGAACGCCGTGAACGGAACGGCTGTGAACCTGCCTATTGAGCATGCGCCCGCATTGGGAAACCGCAGGACTCCTGCCGGAGGCAAGCTCAGACAACCCGTCGAAGCTCAACGACCGGGATGACCCTGGCAGCCATGCGTTGGTACTCGGCAAAGTGCGGCGCCACGGCGACCTGCTTGGCGAAATACTCGTCGCGCTCAGGGCCCGAAAGCGGTAGAGCGACCCCCTCGAACGTCTCGGTGCCAAGCTCAACCGTGACTCTCGGGTTGGCGAGAAGGTTGTGGTACCAGGCAGGGTTGTCGTCGGCGCCGCCCTTGGTGGCGAACACGAAGATCCGGCCGTCCTCGGCGAAGTAGGCCAGCGGCGTGATTCGCTTGACACCGGACCTGGCGCCGACGTGGTGCACCAGGACCAACGGCGTGCCCGCGAATGCCCCACCAACTTTGCCGCCATTGTCGCGGAACTCGGCGACAACTTTCTTGTTCATCTCGTTGAAGTCCATTGGCTCGGCCATCCGAAGCCTCCTCCGCTGCATTTGTCCAACTGGTCGACCGACAACCTCGACGCGGTGCTGCGTGGGCGAGTGCTACCCGATACGGGTCAAGGCCGACTGGGCGCCTGCGGCCTGGATGTATGCGATCAATGTCTGGATCGTGAGAGCGTGCGCGAAGTCCGGTACTTTGCAGGTGTCCTTGGCCAGATCCTCGGCGAACGCCGCGTAGAGCGCGGCGACGTTACGGGCAGGTCCGACCGGGATGGCGGCGAGGTCCGGGCTGGCGGGCTTCGGCAACTCCAGGCGGCTCAGCGTTGTTTCCGGGGTGCTCCCGCCTGCCAAGGTCAGTTCGGTGGCCTGGATGTTCCCGTTCGCCACCGGGCTGGTCAACAACAGGTCGCCCGATGTGCCGTTGATCTCCCACCGCAGATCACCGGCGCGAGACAAGCCTCCGCGGTAGAAGATCGACGCGGTGGCTCCCGACCGTAGACCTGCGGTCACGGCGATTTGATCCGGTGCTGTCACTGGCACATCCGCGCCCTCGTCTGCGATCTGGACCACTCCGCGGCCGATTCCGAGGGTTGCGGTGACGCTGGTGATGTCGCCGAGTACGTAGGTGAGCGCGTCGAGGGCGTGGCCCGTCGGCACAGTGAGAGTGGTCGCGCCGTTGGCGGCGTCGAACATGTAGGCGTGAGCTCGGTCCGTCGTCGCTCCCCAGGCCACGCCGGACCCGATCAGCGTGGTTGCCAGTGTCCGGCCGAGATAGCCCTCGCTGACAAGGTCATGCATGCGGCGCACTGCGGGCGCAAACCTCGATTGGAGTCCGATGACTGTGCGCACACCATTGGCCTCGGCGAGCTCGGCCAGTGTGCTGGCTTCCGCCGGCGTCGCACCCAGTGGCCATTCGCTGTAGACCATTTTGCCCGCCGCGAGCGCCTGCTTGACGAGGTCGTAGTGGTGCGTGACCTTGACGGCGACAACCACAAGATCGACGCCAGGATGGTCGATCAACTTGCGTGCATCGTCGAAGCCCTCGACGCCGTAGGCCTGTGCGGCGGCATCGGCGGACGCCCGTCGGCTCGTCGCGACCGCGCGCAACTCGAAGCCGCGCAATGCGCGCAGGGCGGGGATGTGCGAGTTCGCCGCCCAACTGTTTGGCCCCGGACTGGCGCCGATTACGCCGACACCTATGGGCTTTGTCATATCTCTCTCTTCTCGGGAAGTACCGGGTGCGCTCAGAATTCGAGGACGAGGCGTCCCCGAACTCCGCCTGCCTCGAGCCGACGATGCGTTTCAGCGGCCTCGCTCGCGGGATAGACCGCAGCCACCCGCATCGAGAGCTTGCCGTCTTCCACCAGAAGGCGGAGTTGCTCGAGCTTGTCGGTGGCGAACCGGTATTCGGGCACCCAGACGTCGCGGACGTGCACTCCGGCTCGGCCCGACAGCGGGCTCGCCCCCCGCTCCGTCGGCCCCCGCAGAATCGCGAGTTGACCGCCCGGCCGGATCGCCGGCTCTACCTGGGCGCCCAGGAGGGCGGCGTCGATCACCGCGTCGACACCCTCTGGTCGCACCTCCAGGATCCGGTCTGCGATGCCGTCGCCTCGAGCGACGACCTCATCGGCACCCAGACCGCGCACCAGATCGACGTCGGCTGCGGCAGCGTCGGCGATCACCCGAAGGCCGTCGGCCTTCGCAAGTTCCACCGCGTAGCCCCCCACGGCGCCGGCCGCGCCGGTGATCGCGATCCAAGCCCCAGGCGGGAGTGACAGCACGTCGATCGCAAGACGCGCGGTGAGCCCGTTCATCGGCACCGTCGCGGCCTCGGCATGCCGCGCTCCCTCGGGGGAGCGGCTCACCTGCCGTGCGTCGAGCACCACGAGCTCGGCGTAGGCGCCGCCCGAGGCGTCGATGGGGACGACCATGGCCATCACTCGGTCACCGAGCTCGAGGTCGGTATCGGTCTCCTCGCCGATCTCGTCGATGACTCCGGCCAGATCCATGCCGGGCCTGTAGGGCTGAGGCACCACCTCGGACATTGCCCCGTCTGTGTCGCCGATCCGCAGGAGGGTGTCGGCAGGGTTCACCGCGGCCGCGTGCACTCGGATCCGGACCTGTCCCGGTCCTGCATGCGGCTCGGGCAGGTCGACCAGGCGCAGCACCTCCGGCCCGCCGTACTCGGTCACTGCTACCGCTTTCACGGATCACCCTCCAGTACCCAATGCGCAGGTCAGCGTCGGTTGACTACTGACTCGACGATCGTCGGACCGATCCGATGGGTCGACAAGAGGGCAGTTTGAAGTGCCCTGGTATCACCGAGGGAACCGCTCCGGGAGGTGTCTGTGGGCAACCACGAGGCGAGCATGGGCGACGAGTGGTCGGTCATCGTGATCTGCGGACCGGGCGCCGGCTGATCGACTCGCTGGTGCCGACCCGAATGGCGCTTCTCACCGGCGGGTCGGCTCCAGCGGTCTGTCAGGCGTGTTCGGCGTCGAAAGTCGTTCTCGAGTCCAGGATGCCGCCGGAGTTGTCCTCTGCCCAACGCGCCAGTGACTGGACTATGCCGAGCAAGCTGAGCCCGCGCGCGGTGAGGGCGTAGTCGACGCGCGGGGGCTTGGTGTTGTGGACGGTCCGCGTGACGAGACCGTCACGCTCAAGCCTTCGCAGGGTGGTGCTGAGCATCCGCTGGGTGATGGGGCTCGGGCCGCTGAGGCGGCGCAGTTCGTTGAACCCGCGGGTGGTGTCGGCGAGCTTGCAGATCACCACGACCGACCACTTGTCGCCGATGCGTTCCAGCACGCTGCGGATCAGGTCATGGCCTTGTTCGCACATTTCGGTGTCTGTCTCTTGTGGGTCCGTGATCACCTGCGCCATACGAGGAAGTATACAAGCGTAACCAGGTGCAATGCCGGAACCATGCTGCAGATCACAGGAGCAGCACCCGTCCCAGGGGTCGGTTCCCACGGTGATACCTGAGCACTTCAAAGTGCCCTCTTGTCGCGTTGATACCTGTTCCGGAGACTCGATCCAGGTACGGGAAACGTACCAGGTACCTATCGGTTACCCCTGGGGGAACGGCGGCGGACGAGCCGTTCACGGGGCCCCGAGGCGGACGTCCTCATCGCCGGGTCCCAGACCCCATTGGCCCTATCGAGCACACGTGGGAGTACGCAGCAATGTCAGCACGTTTCACCGACAAAGTCGTCCTGGTCACCGGCGCCACCTCCGGCATGGGCCGTGCCGCCGCCGAGCGGATCGCCGCCGAAGGTGCGCAGGTCGTCCTGGCGGCCCGCGGCAAGGAAGCCGGCGACGCGCTGGCTGCCGAACTTCGCGCCGGCGGAGCGGACGCCGTCTTCGTGGCCACGGACGTGACCGTGGAGGCCCAAGTCGCGGACCTGGTCCAGCAGGTGATCGACCGGCACGGACGCCTCGACGCGGCCTTCAACAACGTTGGCGCGGCCACCGCGGTGGGCCCGATCGTCGGTGTCGACGCCAAGGCGTGGGACGCCGATCTGGCGCTCAACCTCACCAGCGTCTTCTACAGCCTGAAGTACCAGATTCCCTTGCTGCAGGCGTCCGGTGGCGGCGCGATCGTGAACAACACCTCCAACCTCGCCGTCACCGGTGCCGCCGCCATGGCCTCCTACAGCGCCGCCAAGCACGGCGTGGTCGGGCTCACCCGGTCGGCCGCCCTCGACACGGCAGCCGCCGGCATCCGGATCAACGCCCTCGTCACCGGGGGCGTGGACACCCCCCTGCTCCGCGGCAACATGGGCATGCCGCCGGAGGAGGCCGTCCGTGCGGCCGGAGCGCTGCATCCGATCGGGCGGATCGCCCAGCCCGAGGAGATCGCGGCGTTCGTGGCCTTCCTCCTCAGCGACGAAGCGAGTTTCATCACCGGAGCCGCGCTCGCCATCGACGGCGGCATGACCGCAGCCTGACGAAGTGCCGGCACTCGACGACGGATTTTCCGGGCGCGGATTTCACCCCTGGGGCATTGCGTGGGCGAAGCCTTGCGCTGGATCCTCTCGAAGAATCGCGCGCAGCGATCTACTCGTCCGGAAGGTAACGCACTTGAAAGTGCCTTCTTACGAAGTGATCGCAACTCGCCTAGCGTTGCCAGCGCTGAAGCGTTCGAATATTCACGGGGATGAACCGGAATGATGCGCGCAGTAGTCGTGCGGAAGGCCGGTTGGCCCGAGGCGTCCTCCTGAAGGTCGGAACCCCGGTGATCGCGTTCGGTTCGTGTCGCGCGTGGAGAGTTCTGCAACGTTAGGAGAACAGACATCATGTCATTCACCAAGCAGTCGCGCGCGCCTTTTCCGATGCGGTGCGAGGGTGGTGCTCGTCGGGCGTTCAAAAGAGACGCTGGAGGAGGTCGCATCCGAGCTGGAGAACGACTCCGTGGTCGTGGTTTCCGACATCGGGGATCCGACGGCACCCCAGGCGATCCTTGATCGGGCCAAGGCTGCGGTGGGCCACATCGACGTCCTGGTGAACAACGCCGGCGGCGGCGAAGCAGCCGGACCGGCCAATACCCTCAAACCAGAAGACGCCGACGTCCTTTGGGCGCTCAACCTGCGGGCACCCATCCTGCTGGGCGGACTGGTCGCAGCGGACATGGCTGCGAGCGGCGGCGGCAGCATCGTCAGCATCTCATCGGGACTGAGCCAGCAGGGCATGCCCGGCGTCAGCCTCTACAGCGCCGCCAAGGGTGGGTTGGAGGCTGCTACCCGGTCACTGGCGACCGAGTGGGGTGCCGCAGCAGTGCGATTCAACGTGGTGAGCCCGGGAGTGACCCGCACCCGCCTCGGTTCATGGATCTCTTCGAACGATGCGGCGCTGCACAAGTACCTGGAAAAAGTGCCGCTGAACCGGATCGGCGAACCGGAGGACGTCGCGGCCGCCGTCCTGTTCCTCAGCTCTCCGCAGAGCGCCTGCATAACCGGTCAGGTGATCCCGGTCGACGGCGGATGGATCACCAGCTCCCCCTCGCTTGCCTGAGAGTGCGACGGAACGCCGTGAGCAGTGCCGTCGTCGCGCTGTCCCGGAAGAAGCCAGTTGAAGAACCGTTCAGGATTCGGAGTCACCATGAGCACCCCCGTCAGCGACCCGCTCGCCCAGGGCACCCACACCATCGAGGTGGACGGCGTTGCCCAGCGCTATCACGTCCACGGCGCGGGACCGCTGTGCATCGCGCACTCCGGCGGTCCGGGCATCTTCTGGGAGTACCTGCGGATGCCCGAACTTGAGCAGCACCTGACCGTCGTGTACCTGGAACCCGTCGGCACCGGCGGCTCCGGCCGCCTCCACTCCCACCCGCACGGCTACACGCGCGATCGCTACAGCCGCTTCCTCCACGCGCTCGTCGATCACCTCGGGGTTCCCGAGGTCCATCTGCTGGGCCACTCGCACGGCGGCTTCGTCGTCCAGCACTTCGCCCTGCGTCACCCCGACCGAGTCGCCGGAATCGTGCTGTACGAGAGCGCTCCGGTCACCGGTCCCGAGCACGGCGCCGAAGCGATGCGCCTGGTCCAGGAGTTCGCCGCCCGGCACGCCGGCCACCCGGAACTGCCGGGCGTTCTCGGAGCGTTCCAGGCGATCTCCACCATTTCGAGCGACGAGGAGATGGCAACGGTGGTCCGGGGGCTGCTCCCGGCGTACTTCGCCGACTACTGGGGGAGCGGGGAGGAGAAGTGGGCGGCTTTTCGCGCCTCCGTGAGCTGCACGCACATCTCGGGACTCGACGAGGACCTTGTCCCGGATGTCATCGACGACCGTCAGGAGCTGGACACGCTCGCAGTCCCGGCCCTGGTCGTCGTCGGCCGTCACGACGTCATCTGCGGGGTGCGCTGGGCCGAGGAACTGGACAAGCTGATCCCCGAGTCGCGGCTCCTGGTACTGGAGAACAGCGGACACTTCGGCCACGTCGAGGAGCCCGAGGGTTTCTCCCGTGAAGTGCTGGACTTCGTGACCGCCGGGGCCGCGTAGACGTAAGGCCGGACGTCAGGCCAGACGTACCGCTGGACGTCCGGTCGGGCGTCAGGCCAGACCGGCGTGGTGAACGGTCAGGGCGATCTGCACCCGGTTGGTGAGTTCCAGCTTGGTGAGGATGTGCGAGACATGAGCCTTGACCGTGGCCACACTCATGTACAGCTCGGCCGCGATCTCCGCGTTGGTCTTGCCCTGTCCCACGGCCACCGCGACCTCCCGTTCCCGCTCGCCCAGCCGGTCGAGTCTGATGCGTGCCTCGGCGGTCTCCGGCCGCCGGTCCGTCCCATGGCCCTGGGTGACACGGGCGATGAGCTGCTCGGTCACCGCGGGTGACAGCACCGGCTCACCGGCCTTCACCCTGCGCACCGCTGCGACGATCTCGGCGGGCGAGGTGTGCTTGAGCAGGAAACCGGCCGCGCCGGCGGACAGCGCACTGAGGACCTGCTCGTCGGCCTTGAAGGTCGTCAGCATCACGACGGCCGGCGGATCGGGGCGGGCCCGGAGCATCCGGGTTGCCTCCAGGCCGTCCACGCCGGGCATCCGGATGTCCATCAGCACCAGGTCGGGGGCGTGCTCGTCGACCAGGGCAGGGACCTCGCTGCCGTCCCCGGCCTCACCGACGACCTCGATGTCGTCTGCACCGCTGAGCATCAGGCGCAGTCCCGAGCGGACCAGCGGGTCGTCGTCGACGATCAGGACACGGATCATGCGGGCCAGGGTAGCCAGGCCCGCAGCACATGGTCTGCTCCGGTCATGCCGTGGCTGAACCTGCCGCCGGCCAGCGTGACGCGTTCCTCAAGACCGATCAGTCCCTGGCCGGCACCCGGAATGCCGTCGCCTGGGACACCTCGCCCGGCCGGGTTGGTCATCTCCAGGCTGAGCCCGTCGCCGGGACCGCCCTCCACGGTGATCCTGACCGGCGAACCGTGGGCGTGTTTTCTGGCGTTCGTCAGGCCCTCCTGGACGATCCGGTAGGCCGTGAGTCCGGCGATACCCGTCGGACCGCCCGGCTCGACACCACGCATGTCGAGGTCGACCCGCATTCCGGCGTCCTGTGACTCCTTGACCAGGTCGGGCACCTCGGCAAGACCGGCATGCGGAGGCCGGGTGCCGTCCACGGCGGGGGCCTCGGCCGGTGAGCGCAGCACCCGCAGCACCACCTGCAGATCATCGAGGGCCTGGTGTGCGCTCTCCCTGATCACGGCGGCGGCGCGGGCGGTTTCCTGCGCGGACGCCCCGGAGTTGAACTCCAGCGCTCCCGCGTGGACGCTCAGCAGGGAGAGCCGGTGCGCCAGGACATCGTGCATCTCCCGGGCGACATCCTCTCTGGCCTCACGCTGGGCGCGCCGGGCACGGAGTACTGCCTCCGCCTCGGCTCGTTCGGTGCGGTCGCTCAGGGAGCGGACGAACAGACCCCAGCCGACCGCGGCGGCGATCAGGACGGTCAGGATCACCGCGTTCGCGATCGGCACCCCGGAGACGTAGGGGCTCGTCAGGAAGTGGACGGGTATCGGCAGCAGCGCCAGCAAGGCGACGGTCAGGATGGTGCGCGGGGGCCTGAGGACGGCGACCGTGAAGAGCGCCACGACCAAGGGCACCACGGCCGGGGTGATCGCCGCGGCCCCTATGGCTGCCACCGCGACAGCGGTCGGCCATCGCCTGCGCCACCACAGCATCCCGATGGCGATCAGGGAGATCGGGTTCACCGCCCAGGTGAAACCGAGCAGCAGCGGCGACGAGAAGATCAGCCTGGCGAACGGCCATGTGCCTGAACCCAATTCCGGGCTCAGCGCCAGATCGCCCCTGATCTGGACAAGAGAGAGGGCGGCCGACAACACAAGGGCCAGCACGACAATGCCGAGGTCGATGATCTTCTCACGTCGGTAACCACTCACAAGCGACAAATGTAGAGGGGCCGCCGACGGGCGCCCAGGGCCGAAGGGCCCGCCCGGCGAACCGCAGACTTTGGTCTATCGCCGCACCCGGTGCGGACTACGCCTTTGGTCGGCGCGAACACCGACTTTGAGCCGAAGCCACCCATGGACCAGCGCTTTTAGCGTTCCGGGAGTCACAACGCATCCCTTCCCCTCCATGAAAGGCCCGGCCTTGAAGAAACACGTTCTGCTTCTGTCGGGAGCGCTGCTCGCGCTCTGCGGCGGGTTGCCGCTGGCACAACGGCTCTACGCCCGTCTCACGCTCTGGGGATTCGGCGTACCGGCCTACGGGTCGTCGTTGACCCAGCTGGCCCTGGTGCTCGTCGGAGTCGTGGCACTGCTCCTCGCCACGCGTCCATGGCAGCGCAATGACTGATCCGCGAGAGAGCCCGGCGTTGGAGGCGGTGGGACTCGGCAGGCGCTACAAGCGCGGCTGGGCGTTGCGGGACTGCTCGTTCCGATTGCCGGCCGGGCGGATCTGCGCGCTGGTCGGCCCGAACGGCGCCGGAAAGACGACCTTGCTGTCGCTGGCCGCCGGTCTGCTGGAGCCCAGCACGGGCACCGTCCGGCTGGGCGGGCATGCGGCCCGGTCCGCGGCGGCCCGGCAGCACACCGCGTTCCTCGGCCAGGAGAAGGCGCTCTATTCGCGCTTCCGGGTCTCCGAGATCTTGCGCATGGGCCGTGAGCTGAATCCGACCTGGCACCAGGAGACCGCCGAACGCGTCGTCGCCGCGGGCAACGTCCCGATGGACGCCAGGGTCGGCACCCTGTCCGGCGGCCAGCGCACCCGGGTGGCCTTCGCCCTGGCTCTGGGCAAGCGGCCCCGGCTGCTGCTGCTCGACGAACCGATGGCCGATCTGGATCCCCTGGTCCGGCGGCAGATGATGGACACGCTGATGGCCGAGGCCGCCCAGCACGGTTCGACGGTCGTGATGTCCTCCCACCTGGTGTCCGAACTCGAGGGAGTCTGCGACTTCCTGGTGCTGATCGGTGACGGCACGGTCCGGCTGGCCGGTGATGTGGACGAGCTGCGGGACGCCCATCGGACGGTCTCCGGCCCCGACGCGCACGCGGACCGGTTCGCGAACGTGCCCGGCCAGGTGACCGTCGACACCCGCAGCGCCGGCGGGCGCACCACGGCTCTGATCCGCCCGCGGGGCCCGCTTCCCGCGGACACCGAGTCGGCCGTGCCCAGCCTGGAGGAACTGCTCCTGGCGCATCTGCGGACGGACGGCGTGACACCGCTGATCACGCCCGCCGCACGTGCCGGTGCGCACCACGAGGTGACGGCATGAGTACGTTCCCGGTCTCTTCCCGGCCATCGGCCCGCCCCTCGGCCCCCATCAGGTCCGCACTACGGCTTCGGGGGCTGACCTGGCTGGTCTGGCGGCAGAACCGGCTGGCGTTCTGGATCGGACTCACCGTCGCGGCCGCTGTCGCGGCGTACGCGATCGTGCGGCACCAGGAGATGGCGACCGCCATCGCCCAAGGGCATCTCGACGCCTGCCGCGGCACCAGGATCGGGGCCGGGGACTGTTCCAACAGGCTCATGGCCTTCACGCAGACCCATCAGTTCCCGATGCGCCGGCCCCTCCAGGCCATGCTGGCGCTGCCGTTGGTCTTCGGCATCTTCCTGGGCGGCCCCCAGCTGGCACAGGAACTGGAGTCCGGTACCTACCGGACCGTGTGCACACAGTCCGTCACGCGGCTGCGCTGGTTCGCGGCCAAGCTGCTCGTCCCGGTGGCCATGACGGTTCTGATCAGCGGGACGATCGCCGCCGCGATGACCTGGTGGTGGCAGCCGGCCGGAGACCTGCTGGGCGAGTCGTTCCCCTGGTGGCAGTGGTATCCGTACGACGGCATCGGCCCCGTGGTGGTCGGCCTGTCCGTGCTGTCCCTGCTCATCGGCGTGACCGCGGGCCTGATCCTGCGCCGCACCGTCCTGGCGATGGGCGCGACCGTGGTCGTGAGCGCGGGTGCGATGTATCTGCTCGAGACGGTCCGGGGCCGGCTGCTGCCGACCACCTTTGCCACGGTCCAGCACACGACCGACTCCGCGGCCCCGGCGAACGCGTGGGTGCTCTCCGAGGGCCCGGTCGACGCGGCCGGGCGACGGGTGCCGGATCTGCTCGCCTGCTACGCGTCCGACGACTACTCGAAGTGCCTGGTCCAGCACGGGAGGACCGGCCGCTGGGCGGAGTTCCATCCGTCGTCCCAACTGTGGCCCCTGCAGTGGGCGGAGACCGGCCTGTGCCTGTTGTCGGCGGCCGCGCTCGCCGGGCTGTGCGTCTGGTGGATCCGCCGCCGCCCGGCCTGACCGACGTCACCGATCTCGGCAATCACCGGCTCCAGAAAGAGATTTCCCATGCCCTTTTACCGGCACATACGACGGTCGCGCATACTCATCGCCCTCGCGACCACCGCGATCACCGCCCTTGCCGTGGCGGTGACTCTGGCCCTGACCGTCACGACGTACGACCACACATCGCCGCGCGCCGCCCGGGGCCAGGCGTCGGGGGCGGTGGCCGGGGCCGTCGACTGCCGTACGGCGAAGTGCGTGGCCCTCACCTTCGACGGCGGTCCCAGTCCGACGACCCCCGGGCTGCTGGACATTCTGCGGCGGGAACATCTGCACGCGACGTTCTTCCTGCAGGGCAAGGGCCATATCGCCAAGTACCCCGAGATCATCCGCCGTATCGCGGACGAGGGGGACGAGATAGGCAACCACACCTGGAATCACAAGGTTCTGACGCGGATCGGCGCGGCCGACGCCCGTCATGAACTGGCCCGCACGCAGAACGCCATAGAGAGGGTCACCGGCACCAAGCCCGTCCTGATGCGGCCGCCGCAGGGCCGCACCAACCGCAACGTGGCCAGGATCTGCCGGGAGTTGGGGCTGTCGCAGGTGCTGTGGAGCGTCACGGCCAAGGACTACGAGACGACCGACTCGGCCCTGATCACCAAGCGGGTGCTCGACCAGACCCACCGCGACGGCATCATCCTGCTGCACGACCTGCACAAGGGGACCGTGCCCGCCGTCCCGGGGATCATCAAGGCGCTCAAGCGGCGCGGCTACACCATCGTCACGGTGTCCCAGCTGCTCGCCCCCGCCAAGCCCCGGCCGGGGATGGTCTACCGGCCCTGAACGACCGGGCACCGCACGAAACGGGCGCGTGGCGTCAGTTCTCGTTACTCGGGATGGTGCGGGTACGCGGGCGGGTTCCGGGCTGCGCGTCCTTGCGGTGTTCAGCAAGGGCGGCCTCCGTGAGGTGCCGGGTGGCGATGCGGGCCAAGGCATCGAGGGCCGCTTGCGCCTCCAGATGGTCGAGGCTGTCGGCACCCTCGACCACGAGGGGGCTGTCGCTCGTCAGGCGGGTCCAGCCGGTCTCGTCGCGTCCCACCTGGAGCGTGATGGCCCCGCCCGTCGGCAGAGTGAGAGTGACGCTCGCTCCGTCGGCCACCGCGTGTCGGCCGGTGTGCAGGACGGCTTGCCGGTGGCTGTCGGAGCTTGCCGTGAGCTCGGCTGGTTCGGCGAGGGCGGCCAAGGCCCGGCGGCTGTGGTGCGCAAGCTTCTCACCCTCGCCCGCCAGGCTGGGCAGCGTCTCTCGGGGTGTCCAGCCAGGCCCTTGCCCCGACGGCGGTTCCAGCACGTCGGCCACGGTCTCCAGGGCACGTGACGCGGCGAGTGTCGCGCGCACAAGCGGATCGTCGGGGTCATGGGTGAACGCGGGCAGGGCGACAGCGTCGGCGATCCTGGCGACGGTGCGCACCGAGTCACCGCGGAGAGGAATCCCGCGGCCCTTCTGGGGGCCTGAGAACACTTGCTCGCGGGAGCCGACGTCGATGGCCCGGGCGGCCAGATCGGCATAGACGGTGTCACGGCTGACACGGGCGAGACGGGCCAGCTCGGCCACGTTGCGCGTGCCGGTGCGCCAAGCGGCGGCGACAGCGTCGGCGCGGTCCTCGCTGAGCCGTTCCCGGCGCTCGGCCCAGGCGATGAGCTCGGACAGGGCAGCGATGCGTACTGCTTCGTTGGGTTCGCTCACACCGACGATGTTATGTCGAACCAGTCGACATGTCGAATGACTCGACACATCGCTCCATGTTGCACCCAAGGGCGGGGTCCGGACGGTCAACGGCGCGGATACGGAACGGGCGTTCATCGGGCCGCGGGATGCCGGGGCCCTCGAAACGCGATGCCGGGCTCCGGTCAGGGGCCCGCGACGTCGCCGGGCCCCGGCCGCACGGGGCACACGCCGCCGAGGGGCGCGTGGCCGGGGCCGCTCGAGGAGCCGGCGGTCGGAATGGCCTGCGCGCCGCTGTCGTGGTCGCCCGAAGGCGGGTCGAAGGCGACGTCCAGACGCGTGAGCCCGCGGAAGTTGAGACTGCGCTGCCACTGCGGCGGTGCGGTGTTCTCGAGCCGAAGGCCCGGGAGCCGGTTGAGAAGTGCTTCCAGGACGATCGCGCCTTCCAGCCGGGCCAGCGCCGCGCCGAGGCAGAAGTGCGGACCGTGCCCGAACGCCATGTGCCGCCCTCCGGGCCGCTCGAAGTCCAGCACATGGGGATCGGGAAACACTGCCGGATCGCGGTTGGCGGCGCCGCACACCAGGAGCACGGTCTGCCCCTCCGCTATGGTGCGGCCCGCCAGGTCCAGGTCGTGCCGCGCCCTGCGCAGCATGAGCTGGACCGGAGCGTCGTAGCGCAGGAGTTCCTCGACCGCGACGGGCATCAGCTCGGGCCGCAGGCGCAGTTGGTCGGCCGCGTCCGGGTGGCGGAGCAGGGCGAGGGTGGCGTTGCCGATGAAGTGGGTGGTGGTCTCGTGGCCGGCGATCAGCAACAGGGCGCAGTTGGCGAGGAGTTCGTCGAAGTCCTGGTCGGTGTTCTCGACCTGCGCCGTCACGAGCGCGCGCAGGGTGTGCGGGGCCGGTGGGGTGTCGTGACGGGTGAGGAGGTCGCGGAGGTAGTCGAGCATGTGCGCCATGCTCTGCGAGGCCTCCCGGTTGCGGTCGGCGTCGAGGCGGGAGTTGCCTATGGCCTCGGCGACCGGCTCGGACCATGCGGCGAGCGCGGGACGGTCCTGCTCCGGTACGTCGAGCAGGTCACAGATGATGGTCAGGGGCAGGGGACGGGCGAGGTCCGCGGCGATGTCCATCCGCCCGGTCGGCGCCGCGTGGGTGATGATCCGGTCGACGGCCTCCTCGATCCGGCCGCGGAGTGTCGCTACCGCACGGGGGGCGAAGGCCTTGCTGATCAAGGACCGTAGCCGGGGGTGGTCGGGGGCGTCGTTGTAGAGCATCTGCCGGCTCAGGACCCGGGCCAGCGGCCGCAGTTCCTCGGAGACGGCCTCCAGGTCCGGATAGCGCACCGAGGACAGCCCCGGGTCGCCCGTCGCGCTGCTGACCACCGCGTACCCGGTCGCGATCCACGAGCCGAGGTGGCGGTCCCAGAACAGTTCGTCGGCGCTCCTGAGCTCCTCGTAGAAGTCGTAGAGACGCTCTTGAACCTTGGGCCGAAATGCCGGCAACAGCGATGCAGGCGTGGGCATCGCGCCAGGCTACTCCATGTCATGACAAGGCCGAGTTGCCGTCCCTGCCACCCCTGCGCCGGCCGCGACCCGTTCCGAAAGGAACCGTCGCCCGGCTGACCATCGACCCGCCCGGCAACCCCCGCGGCTCTAGTCCCGGCCGTGCAAAGCCCGCGAGAGCGCGCTCATGCTGATGTCGACGATCGTGCCGAGCTGCTTCTGGCTCGCCCCGGCCCTGCTCATCACGGCCGGCGACTGGTTGACCGCCGTGATGTGAGCGGCGTCGCCCTCGGTCAGCTCCCCGGTGTTCAAGGCGGTCCGCAGCCGCGCAGACACTGTCCCCGAACACGTTCGACAGTGCCGAGATCGACTACTACGCCGCCTCCATCGCAGCCGAGGGAGGGCTCCGCGCGGCTCTCGCCTACTTCCGCGACGCCGCGGAGTCAGCGCGCGAAAACCGTGCCGCTCTTGCTTCCGAAGGAGGGAGGTTGACCATCCCCGTCCTGGGAATCTCCAGCTCCCACGGCTCGATCCCCGGCATGGCCGCCTCCCTCAGTCCCTGGGCGGAGAACGTGACCGGCGTCGTCATCCCGGAAGCCGGCCACTTCATTCCCGACGAGCAGCCCGACGCGACTGTGGACGCGTTGACCGCGTTCATCGATCACGCGCCTGTCGGGTAGCGGAAGCCGGGCAGTAACTCCCTTGTCCGGCCTCGGGGTTGCGGCGCGACGACGTGCGTGGGAGTCGTGAAGAGTTCTCGCATGGTTCTGGGGATTCGGTCACGGGAACGGAAAGATCGGGGGGCCCACTCGGCGCTTGCGGACAGGTCGGGCGCCGTTCCATGCGATGGGAGACCGATCAACGATGTCAACTCCGGTGCGCAGCAGAGTACGGACGGCCGTACTCGCGCTCTCGGCCGTCATGGCCCTCGCCCTCGGCGCGACCGCCACGACCGGCGCGGCAGCGGCCCCCGATTCCGCTGCCGCGAAACAGGGACCGACCTCGGTGGCGTACGTCGAGGTGAACAACAACAGCATGCTGAACGTCGGTAAGTACACCCTCGCCAACGGCGGCGACAACGTCTTCGACGTCGCCGTGATCTTCGCGGCGAACATCAACTACGACACGAGCACGAAGTCGGCCTACCTGTACTTCAACGAGAACGTGCAACGTGTCCTCGACAACGCCGCCACGCAGATACGGCCGTTGCAGCAGAAGGGCATCAAGGTCGTCCTCTCGGTGCTCGGCAACCACCAGGGCGCGGGCTTCGCCAACTTCCCGTCCCAGCAGGCGGCTTCGACGTTCGCGAAGCAACTGTCGGACACCGTGGCCAAGTACGGCCTCGACGGCATCGACTTCGACGACGAGTACGCCGAGTACGGCAACAACGGCACCGGCCAGCCCAACGCCAGCTCGTTCGTGTACCTGGTGTCGGCACTGCGCGCCAACATGCCGGACAAGATCATCAGCCTCTACAACATCGGCCCGGCCGCGTCGCGCCTGTCCTACGGCGGCGTCGACATCTCGTCCAAGTTCGACTACGCCTGGAACCCGTACTACGGCACCTGGCAGGTCCCCGGCATCGCACTGCCCAAGTCGAAGCTGTCGCCGGCGGCCGTCCAGATCGGCGGGACCTCGCAGAGCACGGCCGCAAGCCTCGCCCGCCGCACGGTCAGTGAGGGGTACGGCGTCTTTCTGACGTACAACCTCGACGGTTCCGACCGCAGCGCCGATGTCTCCGCGTTCACCAGGGAGTTGTACGGCAGTGACGCCCGCTACACGCCGTAGGCCGACCGCGCTCCCCGGCGTCCGGTGCCCCCTCGGGGCTTGCTGCATCCCGTAGGTCCGCGCCTCGGGCAGACCGCGCTTTCGACAACGATGTCGGAGGCGCGGTCGCCACAGTCACCGTGACCTGCGCTGTACCAAGAGTGCCGACTATCCCGAGGTCAACCGGCCGTCGGCGCCGCCGGAGAGGCGTTCCACCCCGCGCAGCAGTGCCGTGTGGTCCAGGCCGCCGTCACCGTTGGCCCGGCAGGACGCGAGGAGCTGGGAGACCAGGGAGCCGACGGGGAGGACCGCGCCGATGTCCCGGGCGGTGTCCGCGACGATGGACAGGTCCTTGTGGTGCAGGTCGATCCGGAAGCCGGGGGCGAAGTCGCGGCCGAGCATGTTGTCCTTCTTGCGGTTCAGGACCGTGGAGCCGGCCAGACCTCCGCCGAGGACCGTCAGCGCGGCCGGCAGATCGGCTCCCGCCTTCTCCAGGAAGACGACGGCCTCGGCCAGGGCCTGGATGTTGGCCGCGACGATGAGCTGGTTCGCGGCCTTGACCGTCTGGCCGGCGCCATGCGGGCCGACATGCACGACCGTGGTACCCAGCGCATGGAACAGCGCGGAAGCCTCCGCGAAGTCCGCGGCCCCGCCGCCGACCATGATGGACAACACGCCCTCGATCGCGCCCACTTCGCCACCCGAGACCGGCGCGTCCAGGACGCGCACCCCCCACTCGCGGCCCGCGGCGGCAAGCTCGACGGCCGTACGGGGACTGACCGTGCTCATGTCGATGAGCAGCGCCCCGGGCCGGGCGTGCTCCAGTACGCCGCCCTCACCGAGGACGACCTCGGCGACCTCGGCGTCCGCCGGGAGCATGGTGATCACCACGTCGGCGTCGGTGACCGCCTCCGCAAGGCTCCCCGCGCCGTGGCCGCCCACCGAGACGAGACGGTCGACCGCCGCCCGGCTGCGGTTGTGACCGGTGACTTCGTGTCCGGCCCGGACCAGGTTGGCCGCCATGGGGCCGCCCATGATGCCAAGGCCGATGAAGGCGATGGAGCGGAGCTCCTTGTGAGACGTGTCCATGATCCGACCGTAGGGCAAGCGGCAACGGCTTCATAGTGATGGAAAAATGAGGGTACGCATGATGGCCAAATGATTGATTCCAGGGCTTCAGCAACCCCTGCATGCCGACCTAGCGTTGCGAGTAAGTAAACGGCCTGGCCGTTGGCCGTGCGAGATCCCCAGGGACGCCGCGGCCTCGCTTTGACGGCTTCCTGGAAGGAGAGGGCAATGGCGCCCATGGAGTTGCTGATCGGCAGCCGGTGGCAGGCGGCCAAGAAGAACGGCCAGATCCGGGAGGTCAGGTCGCCGTTCGACGGGTCGACCGTGGGCACCGTGGCGCTCGCCGGAACCGAGGACGTCGAAACGGCCCTCGCCGCGGCGGAACAGGGCGCGGTGGTCTGGCGCCGTACGCCCGCCCACGAGCGGATGCGCATCCTGCTGCGGGCGGCGGAGCTCGCCGACGAGCGGGCCCCGAAGATCGCCCAGACCATCAGCGCGGAGTCCGGCAAGACCATCACGGAGGCCACCGGCGAGGCGTCCCGCTCCGGCGACCTGATCCGGCTGGCGGCCTTCGAGGGAACGCAGCTCTACGGCGAGACCCTCCCGCTGGACGCCAACCGCGGCACCGGACAGGACAAGGTCGGTTTCACCCTGCGTCAGCCGTGCGGGATCGTCGTGGCCATCACGCCGTTCAACTACCCGTCGCTGCTGGTCCTGCACAAGCTCGCCCCGGCGCTCGCCGCCGGCAACGCGGTGATCCTCAAGCCGGCCACCACCACCCCGCTGACCGCCCTCGAACTCGCCGAATGCTTCGTGGACGCGGGCCTGCCGGAGGGCGTGCTGTCCGTGCTCGTCGGCTCCGGCGGGGTACTCGGCGACGCCCTGGTCACGGACCCCCGCGTCCGGAAGATCTCCTTCACCGGCTCGACCACCACCGGCGAGCACATCTCCCGCGTCGCCGGAGTGAAGAAGCTGTCCCTGGAGCTCGGCGCCTCCTGCCCGGTCGTCATCCTGCCCGACGCCGACATCGAAGCCGCGGCGAGCGCCGTCGCCGTGGGGGGCTACGTCAATGCCGGCCAGGTCTGCATCTCCGTCCAGCGGGTGATCACGCACCCCGCCGTGACCGGCGACTTCCTGGATGCCCTCGTCCCCAAGGTCGAGGCCATCCGCACCGGCGACCCCTCCTCCCCGGACACGACGATGGGCGCCCTCATCACCACCGCCGAGGCGGAGCGCGTCGAGCGGGCCATCGTCCAGGCCGGCGCGGACGGCGCACGCGTTCTGACCGGCGGCGGGCGCGACGGAGCCGTGGTGCAGCCGACCGTCGTCGCCGATGTCGACCCCGAATCGGCGTTCAGCCAGCAGGAGTTGTTCGGCCCCGCCGTCGCCGTCAGCTCGGCCGCGGACTGGGAGTCCGCCATCGCCCAGGCCAACGGCACCGACTACGGCCTCGGCGCGGGCATCTTCACCTCCGATGTGGCCGGCGCGGTGCGGGCCATCCGGGAGATCGACGCCGGTTCCGTACACATCAACTGGACGCCCCTGTGGCGCGCCGACCTCATGCCGTACGGCGGCCTGAAGGGCAGCGGCTACGGCAAGGAAGGCCCCCGCGCCGCGGTCAGTGAGATGACCGAGGTCAAGACGGTCATCCTGCACGGCCGTCCCTGGTGACAAGGCCACCCCTCCCGTACATCCCCCGATCAGGAGCCG
The DNA here is from genome assembly GCF_044593495.1 of Streptomyces sp. NPDC051963. NCBI lineage: Bacteria > Bacillati > Actinomycetota > Actinomycetes > Kitasatosporales > Streptomycetaceae > Streptomyces > Streptomyces sp. NPDC051963. Next base: position 713,973 of record NZ_JBIUCC010000007.1, read on the forward strand.
ACTCATGACTGACCGGACGCAACAGCGCACGGTGCGCCTCACCGTCGCCCAGGCCGTCGTCACCTACCTCTCCCGGCAGTACTCCGTGGCCGACGGCCACCGCCGCCGTCTCATACCGGCCTCGCTGGGCATCTTCGGCCACGGCAACGTGGCCGGGCTCGGCCAGGCCCTGGACCAGCTCAGCGACCAACTCCCCTTCGTCCAGGGCCGTAACGAGCAGGCGCTGGTCCACATCGCGACGGCCTACGCCAAGGCGACCAAGCGGCACGCCACACTCGCCGTGACCGCCTCCATCGGTCCGGGCGCGCTGAACATGGTGACCGGCGCGGGCCTCGCCACCGTCAACCGCCTCCCCGTCCTGCTGCTGCCCGGCGACACCTACGCGACCCGCCACCAGGGCCCCGTACTCCAGCAGTTGCAGCACCCGATCGAGGCCGACGCCTCGGTGAACGACGCCTTCCGGCCCGTCTCCCGGTTCTTCGACCGCATCACCCGGCCCGAGCAGCTGCTCACCGCGCTGCCCGCGGCGATGCGGGCGCTCACCGACGTCGACACCGGCGCGGTCGTCGTCTCCCTCCCGCAGGACATCCAGTCCCACGCCTACGACTACCCGGCGGAGTTCTTCGCCGAGCGCGACTGGCCGATCCGCCGTCCCGCGCCGGACGCCGACGAGGTCGCCGAGGTCGCGCGGATGCTCGCGGAGGCGGAGAAGCCGCTGATCATCGCCGGTGGCGGGGTCGTGTACTCCGGCGCCACCGAGGAGCTTCAGGCCCTGGCCGACGCGGCGGGCGTCCCCGTCGTGGAGACCTTCGCGGGCAAGGGCGCGGTCCAGCGCCGCGCCTGGTGGCAGCTCGGCGGCATCGGTCTGGAGGGCACCCCGGCGGTCAACGTCCTTGCCCGGGAAGCCGACTTCGTGCTCACCGTGGGCTCGCGTCTGACGGACTTCGCCACCGCCTCGCACTCCATCTTCCAGAACCCGGCCGTGCGCTTCGCGAGCGTCAACGTCAATGTGCACGACGCGGGCCGCCTGGGCGCGACCGGCATCGTGGCCGACGCCAAGCGGGCCCTGGCCGCGCTGGGGGACGCCGTACGCGCGAACGGCACCACGACGCCGGCGGACTGGCAGAAGAAGGTGCGCGCCCTGGACGAGGTGTGGCGGGCCGAGCGTGCCGCCGCGCTCGACCCGGACACCCCCTTCGACCTCGCGTCGCTGCCCGACGACTCCGATGTCGTACGCGACACCGAAGCGGCCCTCACCCAGGGCCAGTTGATCGGTCTGCTCCAGGAGCACGCGCAGGCCGGCGACACGATCATCGCCGCCGCCGGGGGTCCGCCCGGCGACCTTCAGAAGGTGTGGGACGCCACCGAAGGCCGGTTCGCCCACCTGGAGTTCGGCTTCTCCTGCATGGGCTACGAACTGCCCGCCGCGATCGGCGTCCGCTTCGCCGAGCCGGACCCGTCGAAGCGGGTGCTGTCCCTGCTCGGTGACGGAACCTTCCTGATGGCGCCGACCGAGCTGGTCACGGCCGCCCAGGAGAGGCTCCCGGTCACGATCGTGATCCCGGAGAACCACGGCTACCAGGTCATCCACCGCCTCCAGATGGGGCGCAGCGGACGGGAGTTCGGCAACGAGTTCCGCTACCGCGACGGCAGCCTGGAGATCGGCTCGGGCAAGCCCGCCCGACTGGAGGGCGACTACCTCCAGGTCGACCTCGTGAAGACCGCAGAGGGCCTCGGCGCACGCGCCCTGCGCGCCACGACGGCCGACGAGGTGCGTGCCGCGCTGGCCGAGACCCGCGACCACGACGGCCCGGTCGTCCTCGTCGTCCCCGTCATCCCGCACGCCGACCTTCCCGGCGCCGGAGTCTGGTGGGACGTGGCCCCGGCCGAGGTCTCCGAGCAGGAAACGGTCGCGCAGCTGCGCGGCGAGTACGAAGAGGGCCTGGCCTCGCAGAGGTGGTACGGATGAACGACTCACCCTTGAACCGCTCTCCCCTGGACCACGGCCGCCTGCGCGCCCGACTCGCGGCGGGTGAGGTCACCCTCGGCACCTTCGTCGGCACCGCCTCCCCGGTCTCGGCCGAGGTGTGCGCCGCCGCCGGCGCCGACTGGCTGCTGCTCGACCTCGAACACGGCGCGGGCGGAGAGGAGCAGGCCCGTACCGTCTTCCCGATCGCCGCGGCCTACGGCGTCCCGACCGTCGTACGCGTGGAGTCCGCAGCCCGCATCCGCATCGGCCGCGTCCTCGACCTGGGCGCGGCCGGGATCATGCTGCCGCGACTCGACACGGCGGCCGAAGTGCGGGAAGCGCTACGGCACTTGAGGTACCCGCCCGCGGGGGATCGGGGCGTGGCCACCTACAACCGGGCGTGCCGCTTCGGGCTCGACGCCGGGGCCCTGGACCGCGAGGGCGAGCTCCTCGGCGTGGTCCAGATCGAGTCGGTGAGCGCCCTGTCGGAGGTCGAGGAGATCGCGGCACTGGACGGCGTCGACGTCCTGTTCGTCGGCCCGCGCGACCTCAGTCACGACCTCGGTGTGCCCGGCGAGTTCAGCGCGCCTGTCTACCGGGAAGCGCTGGAGCGCGTCCGCAAGGCGGCTGCCGCGCACGGCAAGGCATGCGGCCTTCTCGTCCCCGACGGTGCGGCCGCGGCCGCCAAGCGGGCCGAAGGCTGGACGTTCATCGGCATCGGCTCCGACGCGACCCTGCTCGCCGCAGCGTTGTCCGCGGCGTTGTCCGCGGCGCGGGGCTGAGCGTTTTCGTCTGCGGCTCCGTCGTGGCTGGTCGCGCAGTTCCCCGCGCCCCTACGGGGGCGCGGCCCTGCGGGCGCGACCCCCGTATCGCCAAGGCCGCCTAGCAAGCATCAGGAGACATCAATGACCCCCAACACCCCGGGCGCCGCACATGAGATCGGCGTCGGACTGATCAGCGTCGGCTGGATGGGCAAGCTGCACAGCCGCGCCTACCAGGCCCTGCCGTCCGTCTACCCCGAGCTGGGCATCAAGCCCCGCCTGGTGCACGCGGCCGACACGGCGGAGGACCGTGCGGCCTACGCCCGTGACGTCCTCGGCTACGAGAGGGGCGGCACCGACTACCGCGCCGTCCTCGACGACCCGGACGTCGACGTCGTCTCGATCTGCGCGCCCAACCTCCTCCACCACGAGATCGGTATCGCCGCCGCCAAGGCCGGCAAGCCGTTCTGGATCGAGAAGCCGGTCGGGCGCAGCGCGGAGGAGACCGGTGAGGTCGCCGCGGCGGCCCGTACGGCGGGAGTGGTCACCTCCATCGGCTACAACTACCGGCACGCCCCCGCCGTCGAGCGGGCCCGCCAGCTGATCGCCGAGGGGAGACTCGGCCGCATCACCAACGTGCGCGCCACCTTCTTCTCCGGCTACGCCTCCGAGCCCAAGGGCGCCCTGTCCTGGCGCTTCAAGCGGGACCTGGCCGGGCACGGCGCGCTCGGCGACCTGATGAGCCACGTCGTGGACCTCGTCAGCTACGTCGTCGCCCCGATCGGCGAGGTCTCCGCCCTCACCAGCACCGTCTACACCGAGCGCCCGATCCTGCCCATGGGCTCGGGCACGCACTTCGCGGTGATCGAGGACGGCGAGATGGCGGAGGTCGAGAACGACGACTACAGCGCCGCCCTCGTCCGCTTCGACGGCGGAGCGGTCGGCACGCTGGAGGCGTCCCGCGTCATCGTCGGCCCGCAGTGCGGCATCGGCTTCGAGATCTACGGCACCGACGGCTCGGTGGCCTGGAACTTCGAGCGCATGAACGAGCTGCGCGTCGCCCTCGACCGCAGCGGCCCCCACCAGGGCTACACGACGGTGCTCGGCAACGGCCACATGGGCGACTACGCCAGCTTCCAGCCCGGCCCCGGCAACAGCATGGGCTACGACGACCTCAAGGTCATCGAGGCCAAGAAGTTTCTGGCCGCCGTGGCCGGTATCGAGCACCACAACTCGACGATCGAGGAGGCGCACGCCGTCGCCGAGGTGATCGCGGCTGCCGCCGCCTCCGCGGAGAGCGGCTCCTGGCAGTCGGTGCTCGCGGTACCGGGGGCCACTTTCGGGCATCCGGCGCGGAGTTGATCGTATGACCGAGCATGTCGTAGTGGCCCTCGGCCCGGTCGACACCGACACGGTGGCCCCCGTCCTCGGGGAGGGGGTCACCTTCGTCACCGATCCCACGCCCGACGATCTCGCGGTCGCCGAGGGCGCCATCGTCCGCGCCGACCGCCGGGTCGACGAGGACTTCCTCGAAAGGACGCCCCGGCTGCGGGTCATCGCCCGCACCGGCGTCGGCGTCGACCTGGTCGACGTGGATGCCGCCTCCGCCCGCGGGATCGCCGTGGTCATCACGCCGGGCAGCGGCAGCCGGGCCGTGGCCGAGGGCGTCTTCGCCATGGCCCTGCACCTGACCAAGCGGCTGAAGCCGCTGACCGAGCTGGTGCGGGACGGCCAGTGGGCCCGGCGCAGCGCCGTGCCGGTCGGTGATCTGGACGGCGCCACCCTGGGGATCGTCGGCTACGGCCGCATCGGTCGCCGGGTGGGCGAACTGGCCGCGGCCTTCGGGATGCGGACGCTCGCCCACGACCCGTTCAGCCCGCCGCCCGCCGACGTCGCCTGCGCCGACCTCGGTGAACTGGCCGAGGCGAGCGACGTGCTCACCCTGCACGCACCGCTCGTCGAGAGCACCCGGCACCTCGTGAACGAGCGGCTGCTGTCCCGGGTCAAGCCGGGAGCGATCCTGATCAACTGCGGTCGCGGTGGCCTGCTCGACGCGGACGCCACCCTGGCCGCCCTGGAGTCGGGTCGGCTGTCGGGGGTAGGACTGGACGTGTTCGACCCCGAGCCGGCCCTCTACCATCCGCTGTTCGACCACCCCGACGTCGTCCTCACCCCTCACTTGATGGGCATGACGCGCAGAGCGATGACCCTGACCTTCGTCGACGCGGCCCGCGGTGTCGCGGACGTCCTCGCGGGCCGCCCACCGGCCGCGGTCGCCAACCCCGACTGGAACCACCGAAAGGCCACGGCATGACCACGTCACCCTTGAACAGGATCGCCGGCGCGCCCATCTCCTGGGGCGTGTGCGAAGTCCCCGGCTGGGGCTACCAGTTGACGCCCGAACGGGTGCTGAACGAGATGCGCGAAGTCGGCCTGGCCGCCACCGAGATCGGCCCCGAGGGCTTTCTGCCCGGCGAGCCGGACGCCATGGCCCAGGTCCTCGCGCACCACGACCTGCACGCGGTCGGCGGCTTCACTCCGCTGCTGCTGCACGTGCCCGGACACGACCCGCTGCCCGAGACCGAACAGCTCCTGGAGAGCTACGCCGCCTCAAAGGCGGAGGTGCTCGTGCTGTCGGCCGTCACCGGCCAGGACGGCTACGACTCCCGCCCCGAGCTCGACGCCGACGGCTGGAAGCTGCTGCTGTCCAACCTCGACCGGCTGACCACGCTGGCCGCCGAACGCGGCGTACGCGCCGTCCTGCACCCGCACGTCGGCACGATGATCGAGAACGGCGACGAGGTCCGGCGCGTCCTGGAGCACTCCGCCATATCGCTCTGCCTCGACACCGGTCATCTGCTCATCGGCGGCACCGACCCGGCCGAGCTCACCCGCCAGGCGCCCGAGCGCATCGCCCACACGCACATGAAGGACGTGGACGCCTCCCTCGCCGCCAAGGTCCAGGACGGACAGCTCAGCTACACCGAGGCCGTGAGCAAGGGCATGTACCGCCCGCTGGGCGCGGGGGACGTGGACGTCGAGGCCATCGTCACCCACCTCAGCGCACGCGGCTACGACGGCTGGTACGTCCTGGAACAGGACACCATCCTCACCGAGGAGCCCAAGGCGAAGGGGCCGGTCGAGGACGTCTGGGCCAGCGCCGAGCATCTGCGCACGGTGCTGCGCGGACTCGTCTAGCCGTATACGGGCCTGATGCACTTTTGATGTCTTCTGAGGGATCGACCGGGATGCGCGGGCACTCAAGAACGCCAAGGATATTGGGTGCCCCGTCTTTTCCGAACGTGAGGAATCCAGGAAACAGAAATGACCGCTGACCAATTTCTGGCCACGTGTTGGACCACTGCGGGCGACACCGCTCCCGATGAGGCAGACCAGCGAAGTCCGCTGAACCTGCGGGAACGGGTGGAAGCGGCACGCGACGCCGGATTCACGGCGTTCGGGCTGCTGTACTGGGACCTGGTGGAGGCCGAGCGTGAATACGGGCTCGCCGGCATCCGGTCCCTCTTCGAGGACAACGGCATCAACCACATCGAGTTGGAGCTGCTGACCGACTGGTGGTCCGACGGACCCGGACGGGCCGAGTCGGACGCCGTCCGGGTCGGCATGCTGAGGGCCATCGAGGCGCTCGGCGCACGCACCTTCAAGATCGGCCCCGACGTCGCGGACGAGCCCTGGGACCTGGACGTCTGGGCCAAGGAGTTCGCCACGCTGGCGGCGCAGGCCGACGGGGTGGGTGCCCGGCTCGGGGTCGAGCCGCTGCCCTGGTCCAACCTCAAGACCGTGCACGACGGACTCCGGCTCGTCGAGGCCGCAGGTCACCCGGCGGGCGGCCTCATCATCGACGTCTGGCACACCGAGCGCGCCCACACCCCGCCTGCCGACCTGGCAGACGTACCGGGGGAGCGGATCGTGGGTGTGGAGCTCAACGACGCCGACAGCCAGGTGATCGGCACGCTGTTCGAGGACACCGTGCATCGCCGCCGGCTGTGCGGAGAGGGCTCCTTCGACCTGCCCGAGATCATCGCCGCGCTCCGTACGGCGGGCTTTCGCGGCCCCTGGGGCGTGGAGATCCTCTCCGATGCGCACCGCGTTCTGCCGGTGCGGGAGGCGGCCGCGGCGGCGTACCGGAGTGCCGCGGCGGTGATGGAGTAGCTCGGCCCTACCTGCGTGCGAGCAGCTGGAACTCGAACATGTAGCGCGCCGCGTGGTAGAGGTGCGTGCCGTACTCCACTGCCTCCCCTGCGGCGTTGTACGCCGTGCGCCGCAGGGTGAGCAGGGGCGCGCCCTCGCGTGCCCCGAGCTGCTCGCCCTCCTCGGCGCTGGCCGCCTGGGCGCCGATCGCCTGATGCGCGCTGTGCAGACCGATGCCGGCCGCGCCCAGGAGGCGGTACAGGCCCGTGGCCTCCAGTAGTTCGGTGTCCAGGTCGAGCAGCAGGTCGGTCGGCAAGTGGTTGCGCAGGACGGCCACGGCGAGTCCGTCCGCGTACCGGATGCGCTCCAGGCGCACCACGCTGTCGCCCTTCCGCATGCCCAGAGCCGCGGCGACCTCGTCGGACGCGGGTACGACGTCGTTGCGTACCACGCGTGTTCCCGGCTTCTGGCCGGCCTCCTGAAGGTCGTCGTAGAGGCTGGTGAGCTCCAGGGGCCGCTTGACCGTGCTGTGCACGACCTGGGTGCCGATGCCACGACTGCGTATCAGCAGCCCCTTCTCGACCAGGGCCTTGATGCCCTGCCGGACGGTCGGCCGGGACAGGCCGAGTCGTCCGGCGAGGTCGACCTCGTTGCCGATCAGGGTGCCCGGGAGGAGCAGGCCGCGCTCGATGGCCTGCTCCAACTGCTGGGCCAGCTGGTGGTACAGCGGTACCGGGCTCATACGGTCGATGGCGATGTCGAGCACAGCCGTTCCGTCCGCTGCTTTCCGGCGCCCGGACTTCATCAGTGGTTGCGGGGGAAGCCGAGGTCGACGCCGGAGGGGGCGTCGGCGGGGTCGGGCCAGCGGGTGGTGGTGACCTTGCCGCGGGTGTAGAAGT
>NZ_JBIUCC010000008.1:0-652835 GCF_044593495.1 Streptomyces sp. NPDC051963
GTGTCCGTCCTCGGCACGGCGCGGAATCGGTCTCTTGGAGAGGTGCCCGTGTTGACGCGCCAACCGCTGCGGGCGGACACCCCCGCCACGTCCCCGTGCCGCCGTACGCGGCCGGCGGGCGTGGGGGCGGTCACGCGGCGGTCTCCTGAGTGTCGGCCTCGGTGTCGGCCTGCGGGTTGCGGAGGTAGGCGAGGAGCAGCTCCTCCAGGGTGGGGACGCTCTTCTGCCAGTCGGCGGTCAGCGGGCCGGCCGGGCGGAGCAGGGCGGTGAGCTGGCGGCCGGTCGTGCGGGACTCGACGACGGTGTGGTGCGGGGCGAGGGGGGTGTCCGCGGAGCCCGACACGCGCGCGTGGGACTCCAGCAGCTCGTCCAGTTCGCCCGCCAGCCGGACCCGGCCACCGCCGACCAGCAGCAGGTGGTCGCAGGAGTCCTCCAGTTCGGCGACGACGTGCGAGGACATCACGATCGTCGTGCCGTACTCCGCGGCCTGGGACATCAGGACGCCCATCAGCTCGTGCCGGGCCAGCGGGTCGAGGTCGGCCATCGGCTCGTCCAGGAGCAGCAGTTCGGGCCGCTTGGCCAGCGCGAGGGAGAGCGCGACACGGGTGCGCTGGCCGCCGGAGAGCGTACGCACCCGGGAGTTCGGGTCGAGGTCGCCTTCGGCCACGATCCGCTCGGCGGTCCGGGCGTCCCAGTGGCCGGGGTTGAGGTCGGCGCCCATGCGCAGCGTCTCGGCGACCGTGAGCTGCGGGTACAGCGGCTTGTTCTGGTCGACGAAACCGACACGCGCGCGTGCCGCCGCCGGGGATCCGCCGAGCACGCGCACCGTGCCCTCGGTCGGGGCGAGCAGTCCGGCGGCGAGGGCGAGCAGTGTGGACTTGCCGGCGCCGTTCGGGCCGACGACCGCGCAGACGCGTCCGGTGGGCAGCCGGAAGGAGCAGCCGCGCAGCGCCCAGCTGCGGCGGCCGAAGCGTTTGCCGAGGCCGGCTGTCTCTATGGCCGTGTCGGTCATGACGGGTCTCCCTGGAGATGCTGTTCGGGTTCGGCGATGTGCGGCGCGGGCACGGCGAAGTGTGTTTCGAGTACGGCGGTGAAGAGCGCGGCCACGTCCTCCCGCCCGAGACCCGCCTCTCGGGCCCGCTCCGCCCATGCGTCCAGCTCGGCGCGGAGGGGGGAGTCGGCGGGGGCGGTGCTCAGCCCGCGGCGTACGAAGGTGCCCAGGCCCCGGCGCGCCTCGACCAGGCCCTCCCGCTCCAGTTCGCGGTAGGCCTTGAGGACGGTGTTGGGGTTGATGGCGGTGGCCTCGACGACCTCGCGGGCCGTGGGGAGCTTGTCACCCGGCTCCAGCAGGCCCAGGCGGAGCGCCTGTTTGGTCTGCTGGACGATCTGGACGTAGGTGGCCACGCCGTTCTGCCGGTCGATACGGTACTCGACCACTCGGACACCACCCTTTCACTAATTGAGTAGTGAAAGGGTGGTGGAAGGTGGTCCCGAAAGTCAAGCCGCAAACTCGTGGGCGAGGGTGTGAACCGATCCGCGGCGCCCGTGCGATGAGGAGACGTGAGCGAAACGAGAAGCGACGGGGACCTGCTGCGAGCCATCGCGGCGGACGGGGACCGGCGCGCCTTCGAGGAGCTGTACCGGCGGTTCGCGCCGTGGCTCGGCGCCCGGCTGCGCGGCCGGTGCGCCGACGCCGGGATCGTCGACGACGTCGTACAGGAGACGTTCCTCGCGGTGTGGCGGGGCAAGGCCCGCTACCGGGAGGACGGCGATGTGGCCGGGTGGCTGTGGCGCATCGGGTCACGACGCCTGGTCGACGCGCTGCGGGGCGACGGCGCCCGGGGCCGGCTGCGGCAGACGCTGGCGCGGCTGCGGCACCGGGACGAGGCCTCCGCGGAGGAGCGCGTGCTCGCGGGGGTCGAGCACGGGGACCTCGCGGGCGCCCTGGTCGGGCTCTCCCCGGAGCTGCGCGCGGTGCTCCAGGCGACGGTCGTCGACGGGCTGACCACCCGCGAGGCCGCCGTCCTGCTGGGGATACCGCCCGGCACGGTCAAGACACGGGCGATGCGTGCCCGCAAGCAACTGCGGGAGGCGCTGGCATGACGCAAGCAAGGGGAGGCGCCGAGATGACCTGGCACGTACCTGAAGAAGATCTACGGTCGTACGCGCGCGGTGAGTTGGCCGCCCCCGCCCTCTGGTCCGCCGACACCCACCTCACCGCCTGTGACCGGTGCCGGTCCGTGCTCGCCGAGGTCAGCGACCCGGTCGCGCTCGACGCCGGCTGGGAGCGGCTGGACGCCGAGCTGGACGCGCCCCGGCCGGGCTGGTTCGAGGCGCTGCTGGTGCGGGTCGGGGTCGCCGACCACACCGCGCGGCTGCTCGCGGCCACGCCGGCGATGCGCGGCTCGTGGCTGGGCGCGGTCGTCGGAGTGCTCGTGCTGACCGTCGTCGTGACGAACGTGTCCCCGGTGACCCGGTCGCCCACGATGTTCCTCGCCCTCGCGCCGCTGCTGCCCCTCGCCGGGGTCGCCGTGTCGTACGGGCCCGCGCTGGATCCGACGTACGAGATGGCCGTCGTGTCCCCGGTGCACGGGTTCCGGCTGCTGATGATCCGTACGGTCGCCGTGCTCGCCGCGGGGCTCGGCCTCAACGGCCTGGCGACCCTCGCGCTTCCGGCGTACGGACTCCAGGCCCTCGCCTGGCTGCTGCCCGCACTCGCCCTGACCACGACCGGGCTTGCACTGGTCCCGCGGCTCGGGCCGGTGCTCGCGCCGTCCCTCGTCGGCGGGGCGTGGATCGCGCTGCTGCTGGTGGCGCACGCGTCGGCCGACGGCCCGCTCGCACCCTTCACCACCGCCGGACAGGGCGCGGCCGCCGCCGTCGCCGCGCTCGCCGCCGGTCTGCTCTTCCTCCTTCGTGACCGCTTCGACCTCTTCCACGGGAGCGCCGCATGATCCCCACCGTCTCCGCCTCCGGGCTCGGCCTCCGCTACGGCGGCACCCGCGCCCTGGACGATGTCTCACTGCGGCTCACGCCGGGTGTGACGGGCCTGCTCGGCCCCAACGGAGCGGGGAAGACCACCCTGTTGCGGGTGCTCGCCACCGCCGTTCCGCCCGACCAGGGCGCGTTCACGGTCCTCGGCCACGACCCGGCGACCGCCGCCGGCCGCCACCAGGTCCGGCGCAACCTCGGCTACCTCCCCCAAGCCCCCGGCTTCCACCCGGACTTCACGGCCTTCGAGTTCGTCGACTACGTGGCGATCCTCAAGGAGCTGACCGACCGCGCCGCACGGCACCGGGAGGCGCGGCGGGTGCTGGAGTGCGTCGATCTGTCCGACGTACGCGGCAAGCGGATCAAGAAGCTGTCCGGCGGTATGCGGCAGCGGGTCGCGCTGGCCGCCGCGCTGGTCGGCGACCCCGGGTTCCTGGTCCTCGACGAGCCGACCGTCGGCCTGGACCCCGAACAGCGCATGCGCTTCAGGGAGTTGATCGCACAGGCCGGCGAGGGCCGTTCGGTCCTGCTGTCCACCCACCAGACCGAGGACGTGGCGATGCTCTGCCACCGCGTCCTGGTCATGGCGTCCGGCACCATCCGCTTCGACGGCACGCCCGCCGAGCTGACCGCACGGGCGGCCGGCCGGGTGTGGAGCAGCACGGAACGCGCGCCGGGCGCGAAGGCGGGCTGGCGCACGGGGGTGGGGACGTTCCGCAACGTCGGCGATCCGCCGCCCGGGGCCGAACTCCTCGAACCCACCCTGGAAGACGGTTACCTCCTCACGCTCGACGGCGAGCCGGCGGAGGTGGCGGCATGAGCGCCGTGCTTCAGGCGGCCCCGCCCGCCGTGACCACCGAGCCGCGCCGCACCTGGGCGGCCGTCTTCGCCCTGGCCCGCTTCGAGGCGGGGAAACTGCTGCTGCGCGTCCCCGTCCTGCTGGCCTTCGCCGGATACATCGCCTGGATCGTCTACCGCGACGGCGGGGACGCCCCGGTCCTCCAGAACACCGACCGCGCCACCCAGACCGCGCCACTGCTGGTCGCCCTGGCGGTGCTGCTGTCGGCGAACCTGGCGGTGCTGAGATCCCGACGGCGGGACACCGAACGCCACTTCGCGGTGCTGGTGCTCCAGCCCTGGCAGCGCACGGCGGCCCACGCACTGTCCGTGGTCCCGGCCGCCGCCCTCACCGCGCTCTGCGTCGGGGCCCAGTTCACCTGGGAGGCGCTCAAGCCGGATGCCGTCGGGCACGGTTCTCCCGCGGAGCTGCTCGTCGGGCCGCTGACGGTGCTGCTGTTCGGGGTGATCGGGGTGCTGATGGCCAGACTGGTCGCCTCGGTCGTGGCGGCCCCGCTGATGGGGGTCTTCGTCCTCTTCTTCTTCGTCCTGGTCGCGGTCCCCGGGGACGACGCGGGGACGAGGTGGCTGACGCCGGTGGTCGGCGAGGCCAGCAACACCGCGCTTCCGTCCGACCTGATCGGCCGCCCGGCGGCCTGGCACGCGCTGTATCTCGCGGGGCTCGTCCTGTGCGCCGTGCTGCTGGCGATGCTGGTGAGCGGCGGTCGCACACGAACGGTCGCGGGTGCCCTGGCCGCGTCGGTGGCCCTCACCCTGACGGGCGCCATCGGGCAGACCGAAGGCGTCTCACCGGAACTGACGGCGGCCCGGGAGCGGGTCTCGGTCACGCCCGAGAAGGACCAGACCTGCGTACGGCACGACGGCTCGGACTACTGCGCCTTCCCCGAGTGGGTGCCGCAGTCGGCCACCTGGGCGGACGTCGTGGACCACGTCCGGTCACTGGCGGGCGGCAGCGCGCAGCAACAGCAACTTCTCGTACGCCAGCGGGTCGACGCCCGCTACGGCCTGTCCGGTGACGCGGCACTCGCCCCGTCCGCGACCCCGCACCAGGTGACGGTGGGCACGGCATGGGGCGGCAACCGCGTCCCGGAGTTCTCGGCTGCGGTCGCCTCCGTGCTGGTGACCGGCAGCGAGAAGGCGGCGGGCGGTATGTGCGACGGCCGCATGGTGACCGTGATGTGGCTGGCGCTGGGCTGGGCGGACGACCCGATGCAGTCCCTGCGCGACGTCCGCCTCGACGACAGCGTGACCGGCTCCGCGATCGTCCTGTCGCCCACCGATCCGCTGTCCATGACCTCGGGTCAGACCGAAGTCGTACGGAAGCTGCTCGAACAGCCGCGTGACACCGTCACGGCGAAGGTGAAGGCCGACTGGGCCGAGCTGACGTCACCGAAGGTCAGGACCAGCCGGGTGGCCGAGCTGCTGGGCGTCGAGGTGCCGAAGGACGCGGACGCATGCGAGGAGTGAGGGAGCTGGCCCTGCCCCTCTGGCGTACGTTGCCATGGCGGGCGCTGGGCGCGGCCGGAGCGGCGGGGCTGCTGCTGGCCGGGCTGCCGAGGCTGATGGGCTCGAACGAATGGTGGACCCTGTTCCTCCTCCGGGGTGCCGTGCTGGCCTTCGCGCTCGGGCTGGCGTTCGTCCTGGACGACCCCGCCCGGCACATCACGGCACCCGTACCGACCCGCCGCTGGGTCCGTCACGCCCTGCGGGCGGTGCTCGTCGCGCCGCCGGCGGCGGTGTGGTGGACGGCCGCGGTGCTGCTGGTCCCCGGTGACGTACGGCCGCCGGTGGCCGACGTCACGCTGGAGGCCGGGGCGATGTTCGCCCTCGCCCTGGCGGTCGCGGCGATCGCGGTGCACCGCTCGGAAGATGCCACACCGGGCACGCTGGTGGCAGCGGTGCTGCTTGCCGCGGCCGCCTTGACGCCCCTGCTCCTGCCGGACGACTGGGCCCTGTTCGTGCCGACGGCCGACGAGCGGTGGGGGGCCGCGCACGACCGCTGGGGGATGGTGCTGGCCGGTGCGGCGGTGGTGTGGGCGGTGTGTGGGCCGGAGCCGCTGCGGAGCTTGAAGCTGAGGCCGAGGGCCACGCTCGGGCTGACCGGGTCGGGGCGGTGAGGGTGCCTCTCGGGCCGGCCGCGTGGGTTCGGCGGTCACTTCCTGGCCGACCGAGAGGTCAGGCGAGGGCCACTTCTTGGCCGACCGAGTCGGGTGGTGGGGTGGGCACAGGCCCGGGGGTCTGGGGGCGGAGCCCCCAGGGGCGCCCGCACTGACGCCGGTCACGCCACCGCCACCAGCACAGCGCAGCGTCACGTCTCCGTGCGGTACATCAGGTCCGTCTCGTGCGTGACGAATCCCAGCCGTTCGTAGACCGACACGGCCGCCTTGTTGTCGGCGTCGACGTACAGCATCGCGGTGGGCAGGGCCTGCGCCGCGAGGTGCCGTAGCCCGATCGTCGTCAGGGCCTTGCCCAGGCCCCCGCCCTGGGCACCGGGGCGGACGCCGAGGACGTACACCTCGCCGAGGCCCTCCGTGGCGTGGACCTTCGTCCAGTGGAAGCCGATCAGCTCGCCCTCGCGCTCCGCCAGGAAGAACCCGGCGGGATCGAACCAGGGCTCGGCCATACGGTCGTCGAGGTCCCGCTGCGTGAGGGAGCCCTGCTCGGGGTGGTGGGCGAAGGCTGCGGCGTTCACCGCGAGCCAGGCGGAGTCGTCCTGGCCGGGCACGAAGGCACGGACGCCCACGCCGGGCGGCAGCACCGGGTCGGGCAGGTCGAGCCCGGTCAACGGCCGCCGCATCTGGCGCAGTTCCCGGAAGAGCGTGAGCCCCAGCACCTGCGCCAGATGCCGCGCCGCCGAATGCCCGCCGTGCGCCCACACCCGCAGCCGCTTCCCGGAGGCGGCCAGCAGCGCCGACCCCAGCGCCCGCCCGTGGCCGTGCCCCCGGTGTGCCGGATGGACGACCAGCTCCGCGGCCGGCGCCTCCACCGGATCGGTGTCCTCCAGCTGGGCGTAACCGGCGAGTTCGTCGCCGACCGTCAGCAGCAGATGGGCGATGCCCTCCCGGGCGGCTCCGCGCAGATACAGCCGCCCCTGCTCGGACACGGCCTGCTGACCGTCGTTGAGCGTGGCCTCCGTGAGCAGCGCGAGCACGGACTCGGTCTGTGCCGGGGAGAGCGCGGAGTAGGTCTCGATGGCGCGGGAGCGGGCCGGGTACGCCGTGTCGTCGCTGGTCATGAGTACGAGGGTACGGGGAGCCTCGGACAAAGTGGCGGCGGCCGACGGCAATGAAGCAACCAGGATGTAACCACGAACCCCCTGTCGCGCTACGCGCGTTGACTCTAGGCTGCCGCCGGGCGAGATCACCTCGGAAAACCCACCGGCACCACAGCCGACAGACATCAGCAGACCCACAGCAGGGGGGGCGCATGCCAGCCATATCCCAGCCGCATCACCGCAGACGCCGTACGTACGCAGTCCTCGCAGCAGCTGCGGGGCTGGCCACCGCCGGCGCGCTGCTCGCGGCGCTGCCGGCCGGGGCGGCGCAGGACAGCAAGGGGGCGGGCCACGGTCTGCCCGGCCGTTACCAGGACGTCCAGCTGCTGTCCTTCAACGACCTGCACGGCAACCTGGAGCCGCCGGCCGGTTCCTCCGGCCGCGTCACCGAGGTGCACGAGGACGGCACGACCCAGAACATCGACGCGGGCGGCGTCGAGTACCTCGCGACCCATCTGCGCGACGCGCGTGCGGGCAACAAGTACTCGATCACCGCGGCCGGCGGCGACATGGTCGGCGCCTCCCCGCTGATCTCGGGCCTGTTCCACGACGAGCCCACCATCGAGGCGCTGAACAAGCTCGACCTCGATGTGACGAGCGTCGGCAACCACGAGTTCGACGAGGGCGCCAGGGAACTGGCCCGTCTCCAGAACGGCGGCTGCCACCCCACCGACGGCTGCTACACGGACAAGAAGTTCAAGGGCGCCGACTTCCCGTACCTCGCGGCGAACGTCCTGGACGAGAAGACCGGCAAGCCGATCCTCAAGCCGTACTGGGTGTGGAAGAAGAACGGCGTCAAGGTCGGCTTCGTCGGCGTCACGCTGGAGGACACTCCGGGCGTCGTCTCCGCCGAGGGCGTGAAGGGCCTCAAGTTCAAGGACGAGGTCGAGACGATCAACAAGTACGCCAAGGTGCTCCAGAAGCAGGGCGTGAAGTCGATCGTCGCGCTGATCCACGAGGGCGGGGCCCCGGCCTCGACGGCGTACAACTACGACTGCGACAGCCCCGGCGCCGGTGACGGCATCTCCGGCCCGATCGTGGACATCGCCAAGAACATCACGCCGTCGGTGGACGCGCTGGTCACCGGTCACACCCACGCGGCGTACGCGTGCACGATCAACGACCCGTCGGGCAAGCCGCGCATGGTCACCTCGGCCGCGTCCTTCGGCCGGCTCTACACGGACACGACGCTGACGTACGACCGGTGGACGGGTGACATCGCCCGTACGGCCGTAAAGTCCGCGAACCACGTGGTCACCCGGGACGTCCCCAAGGCGACCGACATGACCGAGCTGATCAGCAAGTGGAACACCCTCGCGGCGCCCATCGGCAACCGCGCGATCGGCCATATCTCCGCCGACATCGGCAACAGCGGCACCGAGTCCCCGCTCGGCGACCTCATCGCCGACGCGCAGCTCGCCTACGGCAAGGAGCTGGACCCGGAGACCGACCTCGCGCTGATGAACCCGGGCGGCATCCGGGCCGGGCTGACCTACGCGGCCAAGGGCAGCGAGGGCGACGGTGTGGTGACGTACGCCGAGGGCTTCACGGTGCAGCCGTTCGCCAACACGGTGAACCTCCAGGACTTCACCGGCACCCAGCTGATCCAGGTGCTCAAGGAGCAGGTGAGCGGGACCAACGCGGCCTCCCCGAAGGTCCTCCAGATCTCGTCGGGTCTGACCTACACCCTGGACATGACCAAGACCGGCGCCGACCGGGTCGTCACCGACTCGATTCTGCTGGGGGGCACGGCCATCGACCCGGCGGCCACCTACCGCGTCGCGACGAACAGCTTCCTCGCGGGCGGCGGCGACGGCTTCCCGACGCTGGGCCAGGGCACGAACGACCTGGTCGGCGCGGACGACCTGACCGCTCTCGATCAGTACCTCACGGCCAATTCCTCGGCCGCGAACCCGATCGCCCCGCCGAAGGCGGACCGGATCACGATCGTGAGCTAGATCGCATACCCGGGATACAGGTTGCGGGTGGGGCGGGTGCGCGTGTTCGGATGGATCGATGCGTACCCCCCACCACATAGCGACGCATTATCGTTCAAACCCGTACGAAAGGCTTGGTGCTCCCAACCCGTACGACGAGCTCGGCGCTCTCGACGACGGCCCTTTGGAGGAGTTCCTCCAAAGGGACCCCGTCGGCGGGGAGAGCGACGAGAGCGAGGAGTTCGCGGACGACGAGGAGTGGGCCCCGCCCAACCACCGCCGTAACGGCCGTCGCCGCCGGCGGGGCCGCCTCGCGGGTCTGTCGCTCGGGATGAAGGCGGTGGTGGGGCTCGTCGTCCTCGCCGCCTGTCTGGCCCTCGCCGACCGCTGGGCGCTGCTGTACGCCGAGAGCAGGGCGGCGGACGGCCTCAAGGACCGGCTCGATCTGGCGGCGGCGCCCGAAGTGGAGATCGGCGGCTTCCCCTTCGTCACCCAACTCGCCGACGAGCGGCTGGACTCGGTGAAGGTGACCGTGCCCGACGTGGCCGCCGACCGGGTCTCGCTGGCGCAGGTCTCGGCGACCGCGAAGGACGTACGACTGGACGCCGACGGCCCGACGTCCGTGCGCGGCGCCGAGGTCCCCGAACTGGACGGCGACGTGCTGCTGTCGTTCGCCGACCTGAACCGCGAACTGGGCGCGTCCCAGGTGACGTTCACCGGCGAGGGGCACGACCGGATCCGGGCGCGCGGCACCCTGCCGGTCGCCGGACACGACCTGCGGCTGCGCGCCGAGGCCCGCATCCTGCGCGACGGCGACCGCGGTATCACCACGCACATCGGCGGAATGCGCCTGGACATCGGGGATCTGGCGACGTACCGCCCGGGGGCCCGCACATCGGAGGGCCTGCATCTGACCTCCGACGCGGCAGCCCGCATCGCCCGCGAGACGCGCAAGGCGAAGGCGCTGCTGTCGGTGCCGTCCCTCGTGCGCCGTCTCGGCGTCCCGGACTCCGCCGTACGCGAGGCCCTGCGCGACGACACCAAGCTCGCCGACCTGACCGGCTCCGCGCGCTTCGCCCGGCAGGCGATGAACCTCAACCTCATCGATCTGGCCCTGGCCCACCCCCAGTTGCTGAAGACCCTGGGCTTCGACCCCACGCTCCTGGACGCTCTGCCCCGGCTGACCCGCCCGGTCCTCGCCGACCGGCTGTCGCTGGGGTTCCGGCTGCCCGAGCCGCCGAGCGGAAAGGTGCGGCTCCGGGATGTCCGGGTGGAGGAGGACGGGATCAGGGTGCGGCTGGAGGGGGCCGGGCTGTCAATTGGCCAGGTAAATTCCAGGTGAGGCCCGTAATAAAGTCTAGGTGAATAGCGGTCCGGTTCCCGGGGTTGCCTGAAAATCAGTCTCAGGCCCAATTAATCGAGGTCTAAGCGGAATTGGCGATTTTCGCCTCCGGACTCCCGTAGTGTTTTCCATGTCGAAAGCGAACAGCGCAGACGGCAAAGGGAATCCACCCAAAGGGAAGAAGGAGAAAGCCATGAGCTTCCACAAGGTCGCCCCGGTGAAGAAGAACCACAAGCCCGCGCCGGCTCCGAAGAAGAAGGCTCCGAAGAAGCCCGCGAAGCGCCGCCCGGTCGGCAACAAGTAAGCACCGTCACGAGGCGGGGTCCGGAATTCCCGGACCCCGCCTCGGGCATGTCCGGCCGTATATTCCGGGAGGTTGACCATGCGTGACGTCCGATCGGCGTTCGCGCGTTTCTGGCCGCTGACGCGCGGCGATCGCAGATGGCTCGTGGTGGTGGTCGTCTGCGTGATCGTCGCCGCGCTCGCCGAGACCGCGTCGATCCTGCTCTTCGCGGAACTCACCGACCACGCCCTGAAGGCGGGTTCGCTCTCCGCTTTCTGGAGCCCGGCCGGCTGGTGGCTGACCGCCTCCGTGCTCGGCGCGATCGTCGGCTACCTCGGCAACTCCCTCGCCGTGTGGACCGCCGAGAGATTCGTACTGCGCCTGCGGGCGAACGCCTTCCGGCACGTCCAGGACATGCCCCCGCACTTCTTCCAGCGGCACCGCCAGGGCGACCTGGTCGAACGGCTCACCGGTGACGTCGAGGCGATCGAGCAGATGGTGGTGTCGGGCGTCGTCGGCACCGTCTCCGCCGCGTTCTCCGCCGTCTTCTACGCGGCCGCCGCGCTCTGGCTGCGCTGGGACCTGGCCCTGGTCACCTTCGTCCTCGCCCCGCTCTTCCTCCTCGCCGCCCGCCGCTTCGCCGGCCGTATCAAGGAGTCCTCGCAGGAGGAACGCGCCGCCGACGGAGCGATCACCTCGGTCGTGGAGGAGTCGCTCGGCAACGTGGTGCTCACACAGGCGTACAACCGCCGGGCGGCGGAGGAGAAGCGGCTCGATCGTGAGGCGCGCGCGTGGATGCGGGCGTCCGTGCGCGGGGCGCGGGCGAGCGAGATGTACGAGCAGTTCGTCGAGGTCGTCGAGACGCTGTGCGTGCTCGCGGTGATCGGCCTCGGCGTCTGGGAGATCGCGCAGCGCCGGATGTCACTGGGCCAACTGCTGGCGTTCGCCGCCTTCCTCGGCTACCTCTACCCACCGATCCGCAACCTGGGCCAGCTCGGCCTCACCCTCACCGCCGCCACGGCGGGCGCCGAACGCCTGGGCGAGATCCTCGACTCCGAACCGGCGGTCACGGACCCCGCCGAACCGGTCCGGGAGTGGCCGGTTCGCGGCTGGGTGAGCGTCCACGGCGCGTCCTTCCGCTACCCCGGCGCGGAGAAGGACAGCCTCCACGACGTCACCCTCACCGCCGCCCCCGGCGAACTGATCCTCGTCACCGGCCCGAGCGGCGCCGGAAAGTCCACGCTCTCCAAGCTCCTGGTCCGCTTCTACGACCCGTCGGCGGGGGTGATCTGCCTGGACGGCGTGCCCCTGGCCGACGTACCCCTTCGGTTCCTGCGCGAGAACGTCGCCCTGCTCCCGCAGGAGACCCTGATCCTGCACGGCACGATCGAGGAGAACATCGCCTGCGGCCGGCCGGGCGCCACACGCGAGGAGATCGAGGAGGCCGCACGGTCGGCGGCCGCGCACGACTTCGTCGTGAAGCTGCCCCACGGCTACGACACCGTCATCGCCCCCGGCACCGCCACCCTCTCCGGCGGCCAGCTCCAGCGGATCGCCATCGCCCGCGCGATGCTGCGCGCCGCGCCCGTCCTGGTCCTGGACGAACCGACGGCCGGACTCGACTCGGTGGCGGCCCGCCGTATCGTCCGGCCGCTGCGCCGGCTGATGAGCGGCCGTACGACGATCATGATCACGCACGATCTGAGCCTGGCGGCGGACGCGGACCGCATCCTCGTCGTCGACGACGGGCGGTTGGTGGAGGTCGGTACGCATAGGGAGCTGATGGCGCGGAACGGGGTGTACGCGCGGCTGGCTTCTCCGGGGGGTGTGCCTCCGATGGAAGTTTCCGGGCTCGGGTTCCATTCTCCCGCTGTGATGTAGTGCATCTCGGCCACAGGTTGGCTGAATTGTGCTGCACGTTCGGTCTCGGGTATCAATTGGGGGCACCGAACCTGATCTTGAGATTCAGGTCCGGAGCGGCTGCGGTTTCCTGACCAGGAACCGCTTTCCGGTAACTCACGGGGAGACAACCGAATGAGCAAGTCCATACGCATGCGCCTGATGTCCGGGGCTGCCACCGCGGTCGCGGCCGGCGCCCTGGTGCTGACGGCCGCACCGGCCCACGCCACCTCCGCCTCCACCTCGGTGGGCATCCCGGGCGGCAACAAGGTCACGATCAACGCCTGGCACTGCGGCTTCTACGTCACCGCCTGTGACTGGAAGGCGTCGACCAAGATGTCCGGGACCAACCCGCGCAAGGCCAAGTGGATCCAGAACCGCACGGAGTTGGCGGCTCACGGCATCAGCGTGTCCATCACCATCTCCAAGAACCCCGAGGCCACGCTCACGATGAAGAGCCGGTCCCTGGGTGAGGTGCGCTGGAAGAACACCAACGCCAACATCTCCGACACCTACGGCCAGATGAAGCCGGGCGGCACGACGACGTACGTCTCGACGAAGAGCTGCGGCTCGGCCCAGGTGACCAGCTCGATCAAGATCAGCGAGAAGTGCGCCTACGCGGGCGCTGCCTGATCTTCCAGTAGGTGAGGGTGTCACACCGTCAGGGCCCGGCGGTGTGGCACTTTTCGCTGCGGCCGGTACGGCCGCTCGATCGACATGCGGGACGACGCACGGGGGCGTTCGGTGAAATTCGGTTCGGTGGCGCGCGGCGGAAAGCGGGCGTCGCGGTTGGCCGGGGCGGTCATATGCGCCGCTCTCGTCACTTCATGTACCACCACCTCTGGTACTTCAGATGATTCCGGGCGGCGTGAATCCGCCGCTGCCCGGCAATTCGACCTTTTGGTCAGCAAACAGAACGGCTACTACTACCACCCGTTCCTGCGGAACCAGCCGGCCGGCCCCCAGGCGCAGTCCTATGCGCTGCGGACACTGTCCGAACTGGGCCGCGATCCTAAGACGAGCGTGGCGTCGGCGCAGGTCGACTCGCTGCGCCGGCAAGCGCTGGCGACCTCCCCGCTCTGGGGCCGTGACTGGCTGATCCCGCTGCGGCGGGCCGGTGCCGCCGGCGCGCTGGACGCGAGCGACGCGGCGGCCGTGCACCGGCTTCGGGCCGAGGGCGGCTGGTACGTCGACTCCGCCCTCGGCGACGACAGCGACGCGGCCCACCTCGGTGCCACCTGGGCGGCCCTCGAAGTGCTCGACGCGCTCGGGCGCCTGGACGACCTCCCGGCGGCCGACCGGTCCGCCACCGCATCCTGGCTGCGCTCGCTGACGAACCCCGCCAAGAAGCCGCGGGGACTCGACGAGAGCAGCGCCCTGGCCCGCTCGCTGTACCTGCTGAAGGAGCCCGTCCCCGAAGCCCTCACCCGGATCGCCGCGCCGCGCACGGACGACTTCGCCGACCTCACGCCGGACGCCCGGGCGACCCGGCTCGACGACACCTACGGCTACACGCTGATCCGACAGGCCGCGGGGAAGCGGCCCGTGGTGGACCGCCGGGTCTGGGAGCCGGTGCTCAGGGACGGTGCCACGACGCTCCCGTACGAGCAGCTCTACCAACTGGTTCATGTGCTCAAGGCGGCCGGTTCGGCCGGGACCGTCTTCGCGCCGGTGCTGAAGCGGCTCGACGGCGAACGGCTCGACGACGGGACCGTACGCGACCCCGACGCCTACATCGGCAACCCGGACGCCTCCCTCTACGTGCAGCGCCTGCGGGCACTGGCCGGCTGGTCGAGGAGGGACTCCCGGCTGACGGCCGCCCTCGACCGCGAGGAGCAGTCCGACGACGCCGGCCAGGAAGGCGCCGAGCGGCTGACCCGGGCCGCCCTGCGCAAGGTCACCACGGGCGACGGCGCGGACGAGCAGGCACGGCACCTCTGTGCCGATCCGCGGACGCTGCCCGCCACGGTGACCGAACAGAACGCCACCCAGTGGCAGCGCACCACCCTCAACTGCACCGACGCCGGGGCTCCGACGGCCCTGCCGAGGATCGGCACCTGGAGCACGGACACCCCGGAGCGGGTGGTCGCGGCGGCCACGGTCGCCGTCGGGCTCGCCGACAGCGGACGGGGCGACAGCATCCCGTCCTGGATCACCGCCGACGCCCTGGAACTCTGGGCGCGCAATCCGGGCCGGTTCACCTCCGTCTACCACTACGCCCTGGTCGTACGGGCCTACTCCCTGGCGGGTGGCGCACTGGACGCACCGCTGCGCGCTGCCCTGGGGCGCGGCGTCACGCCGTACCGGGGCTGTCCCGGGCTGCCCGACCTGTACCAGGTCGGCGGCGGGGACTCCGCCTGCGATCTCAAGACGACCTGGGCCGTGTGGACCCTGGACCGACGGCTGCACGGCGCCATGGACCGGCTGCCGGCCACGAAGGACGGAAAGTGAGCGAGAGTTCGGTGAACGCACTGCTGCGGGCCGAGGGTGTGGGCAAGTCCTACACCCTGCGGGGAAGGCGGGTCGACGTCCTGCACGGAGTCGACCTCGCCGTGAGAGGCGGCGAGGTCACGGCCCTGGTCGGCCACTCGGGCTCCGGGAAGACGACGCTTCTGCACATCCTCGGGCTGCTGACCCCGCCGGACAGCGGCCGGGTGTTCGTGCAGGACACGGACGTCTCGGGGCTCGGCGACAGCGCGCTGGCGGATCTGCGCCGCAGCCGGCTCGGGTTCGTGTTCCAGGCGTACAACCTGCTGCCGCAGCACTCGGCACTGCGCAATGTCGTCCTGCCGTACGTCGGCCGCCGCGCCGAGGGTGAGGCACGCGCGCGTACGTTGCTGGAGCGGGTCGGGCTCGCGGAGCGCGCCGACCATCTGCCCGGCGAACTCTCCGGAGGCGAGCAGCAACGGGTGGCGCTGGCGCGGGCGTTGATCAACGATCCGCCGGCCGTGCTGGCCGACGAGCCCACCGGAAACCTCGACGCGAAGAGCGAGGACGTGCTGCTCGGACTGTTCCGCGAACTGGCCGACGAGGGCCGGGCGGTGCTCCTGGTCACCCACAACCCGGCGGTGTCGGACTTCGCGGATGTGGTGCACCGCCTGGAGAGCGGTGCGTTCACGCAGCCAGCGGCCGAGAAGCCGGTGCCGCGCGAGCGGGCCAGGGCCAACACACGGACGGAGAGCCCCGAATGAACGTCCTCAGCCTGGCGCTGGCCAACGTCCGTGCCCTGCGCCGCCGTCTGATCGGCCTCGTGGCCCTGGTCTCGGTCGCCGCCGCCGTCTGCCTGGGCGCGCTGGGCATCGCCGACAGCGCCCAGGGCGTCACCGACTCGGGTGTCAAGGAGAGCAGCGCCAACCGCAGCGTCACCGTCGATCGCCCCGACTCCCGCCCCGACACCCCGCAGTTGACGGATCGTACGGCCGCGCGGCTCGCGAAGCTGCCGCACGTCGAGTCGGTGCAGCACCGCGCACAGGTGTCGTTCGGGGTGCTGACCGAGGCGGGCGACACGGTCCTGCTGTACGCGACGACCTACCGTCCGGCCCTCATCCCACCGGTCACCAAGTCCGTCCGCAAGGACCTCTTCCCGCTGAAGCCGGGCGAGATCGTGGCCCCGGCCGCCTCCCAGGGCGTCGACCTGAGCGAGCTCCTGGGCCAGGAGATCGACATCGAGACCACCCGCTTCGTACGGCAGGGCGAGGGGACCGGCGTCAGCGGCCACGCCCGCCTCGTCGGCGTGTACGACCCGACCTGGCAGCTGGACAACCCGGATGCCGCGTACGCCGCCGACTCCACCGTGGTCGAGTGGGCGGCCCAGCGGTCCGGTGAGCCGGTGAAGAGCTACCTCGCCACCATCGGCTACGACCAGCTGACCGTGGTCGCCAGGACGGCCGCGGACGTGCCGGCCGTGACGAAGTCCGTGCAGCGCCTGGGTTATCCGGCGGTCACCCTTCAGCAGCAGCTCAACGCCCTGCCCGGTGTCCTGGAGATGATCAAGACGGTCGGCCGGGTGCTGCTCGGCGTGCTCGGTGTACTGGCCTTCGTCGGCGCGGTCACCGTGACCGGCGCGCTGTCGCGGCAGCGGGCGCAGGAGATCGGCATCCTCAAGGCGGTCGGATTCCGTACGAGGTCGGTGCTGACGATGCTGGTCACCGAGATGGCGCTGGTCGGAGCCGTGGCCGCACTGCTCGGCGCGGTGTTCGGCGCCGCGCTCGGTTCAGGTGCCGCGGCCCTGCTGCGCGGCAGCGCGGACCTGGCGCCGTACGTCAAGGGCTGGGTGCTGCTGCCGTCGCCGGGCACCCTGCTGCTGCTTCTCGGCCTGACGGTGTTGGTGGTGGCGATCGGTTCGCTGGCCCCGGCGCGCAGGGCCGCGAGGATGTCCCCCACAGATGCAATGAAGGACTGGTGAGCCACCCCCCATGGCACGTTTCACGACACGGCGCCCTGCGTTTCTGCCCTCGTTCCTGTCCGCACTCGCCGCCACGGCCGTACTGACCACGGCCTGCTCCGGCCCCGGCGGAGTCGACCTGGGCAATGACTGGAAGGGCTCCACGACCTTCGTGCTCGCCAAGGTCGACGGCCTGGTCACGGTGGTCGGGATCAACCCGGACAAGGCGCGGGCCCAGAGCCTCGCGGTCGTCCCCCAGCAGTCCGATGACGACGACTCCGTCAGTCCGCAGATCGTCCAACTCGCCGACGGCCGCTGGCTGCTCACCGTGCCCCGCAAGGGGGGCAAGCCGGACCGGCGCTACGAGGTCGACCGCAAGGAGAAGACGCTCGCCGGCATGACCGGGGACGAGCGCCTGCGCAAGGTGCTCCCCGGCAAGACGTACATCGCCGAGGTGGCGGGCCTGCCGGACACCGGAAGCGGGAAGCAGTCCAGCGTCCTCGTCAAGGACCCGGCGCACTGGACCGCGAAGCGCGAGCTGAAGATCCCCGGCACCATCGGGCTGGCCGCCTCCGACCCGGCGTCGGACACGGTCTGCCTGGCGGGCGGCACCAAGGCGTACGCCGCCGGCATGACGAACGGCGAGGTGACGGACGTGTCCGTGCCGAGCGGACTGGACGTGTCGGCGCTCGCGTGTCCGTCGGGCCGCCCGGTGCTGGTGGGCTCCGCCTCCGGTGGCTCGGGAGCGGTGAAGGCGTCCCTGAAGCGGGAGGCGAACGCGACGACGGTCTCGGTGACCGGCGGCCGGGTCGACGCGGTGACGGCCACCGCCGGCTCCACACTGCTGGTCGCGGTGGCGACGGGCGACGACACGGAGATCCTGGAACTGGACGCCACGACCGGCGAGGAACTCCACCGGGTGAAGGTGAAGGACGTGGCGGCCTCCCTGGACATCCGCCCCACCCGGGCGGGCTGGCTGCTCTACACGGAGAACGACGTCACCCGCGTGACCTCGAAGGGCGCCGCGAAGACGTTCGGCCTGCCGGGAACGCTGCTGGACTCCTGAGGACGTAGCCCAGCCCGCGCACGGTGTGCAGGATCCGCGGTTCGCCACGGCTCTCCAGCTTGCGGCGCAGATACATCACATACACGTCCAGCGTGTTGGACGCGGGCTCGAAGTCGAAGCCCCACACGTCCTTGAGGATCTGCGCCCGGCTGAGCACCTTGGCGGGCTGCCGCAGCAGGTACTCCAGCAGGGAGTACTCGGTGGGGGTGAGGTCGAGCGGGCGGCCGCCGCGGGTGACGGTGTGGGTGACGGGGTCGAGGACGACATCGTCGAAGCAGAGCCGGTCGGGCCGCTCGCGCCGCTCGGGAGCGTGCCGACGGCCGCTCCGGCGCAGCAGGGCCCGCACCCGGGCGAGGAGTTCCTCGGCGGCGAACGGCTTCGTCAGATAGCCGTCGGCGCCGTTGTCGAGGGCGACGATCCGGTCGCCGACCGCGTCCCGGCCGGTGATCATCAGGATCGGCACGGTGGACCCGGAGGCCCGGATCCGCCGGGTGGCGGCCAGCCCGTCGAGGCCGGGCATGGAGACGTCCATGACGATGAGATCGGGTTCGCCGGCCGGTTCCCCGATCACGTCGAGGGCCGCGCGCCCGTCTCCCGCGAGCACCGTCTCGTACCCCTCGAACCTGAGCAGCCTGCCGATGCCTTCCCGTACATCCTCGTCGTCGTCGGCCAGCAGAATCTTCTGTGCCATCCGTCCAACGTGGAGTGGACGGCTGTGGCAGGGCTGGCAGAGGGATGTGGGGGAGCTGAGGGAACGGGGACCGGTTCCCGTTTCCGCCCGTCCCGAAGGAGGAATCGGTCGGGCAGCCGAGGACAGCACAACGGGGGTACAGGGCCATGGACACCATCGACGCGGAACCCGACTACGAACGCTTCGTCGCGCTGGGCCGCGCCGCGCTGGCCGCCCGGCGGTTCGAGGAGGCCGGGCGGCTGCTGGGGCAGGCCGTGGCGCTGCGGCCGGACCGGGCCGTGGCGCACGTCGAGCTCGCCGACGCCCTGCGCGGACTCGGACGTACCGAGATGGCGCGCCGCGCCTACGCCCAGGCCCTGTCCATCGACCCGGACTGTGCGGCTGCCGAGGCCGGCCTGCACGGCATGAGCCCCGACCGGCACGCGCGGGAGAACTTCCGGGTCGGCCAGCGCCTGGCCGGTCACCGGCACATCGGCCACTGGACCGTGCTGGACGTGCGCCGCGGCGGATTCGGCGTCGTGTACGTGGTCCGCCGCAGTGACACCGGCGAGCGCAAGGTGCTCAAGACCTATGACACCCGCCTGCTGTGGAGCGACGCGGACCGGGCCCGGTTCGAGCGCGAGGCGCTGACCTGGGTACGGCTGCCCCCGCACCGGCACGTCGCCCCCGCCGGCCACGTGGAGTGGATCGAGAACCTGCCCTGTGTGGTCACCGAGTACGCCGAGGGCGGCGACCTGGCCGGCCTGATGGCGGACGGCGCGCTGCCGCCCGCGAAGGCGCTGCGGTTCGCCCGGCACCTGTGCGACGGGCTGCGCCACGCCCACGACCAGCTGGGCCTGGTGCACCGGGACGTGAAACCGGCGAACTGCCTGCTCACCGGGGACGAGACGCTGTGGGTGACCGACTTCGGACTGGCCCGTGCCTTCGAGTCGGGCGAGGCCGATCCTCCCGGCCTGGGTGAGCTGCCGGCGGACGCGCAGGCGCTGTACACGACGGTCGCCGGCACGCCGCGCTACATGGCTCCCGAACAGTTCGTCCCCGGAGCCGTGCTGGACACCCGCGCCGACATCTACGCGTTCGGCGTGGTGCTCTTCCAGATGGTCACCGGCGCGCTGCCGCCCGGGAACGGGCGGGCCAGGGCGTACATCGACCGCACCGTCGACCGGCCCACCCGCCGTACTCGGCTCCACCGGCTGATCCGCGCGTGCACCGAGCCGGACCGGGATCACCGGCCGTCGGATTTCGCCGCGGTGCGCGAGCTGCTGGACGGGGTGTACCGGGAGGTGCTGGACCGCCCGGCACCGGCGCCCCCGAAGCCGCCGCGCCTCACCGCCGAGGACTGGGTGTCCAAGGCGGTCGGGCTGCACCAACTGCACTGCCACGACGAGGCGTTGGAGGCGGTGGAGCGCGGTCTGGAGACTGCCGGGCAGGACGGGGGCGGTGACGTCACCCGCAGCAAGCTGTGGCAGGTGCGAGCCATGTCCCTGGGCGGCCTGGGCAGGACCGACGAAGCGCTGGCCGCCTACGACCGCACCGTCGAGCTGAACCCGGACGAGCCGAGCGCGTGGCTGAACCGGGGCAACCTCCTGCGCGGCATGGAGCGGAGCGAGGAAGCTCTGGCGTGCTACGACCGTGCTCTGGAACTCCGGTCCGACATCGCTCATGCCTGGGCAGGCAGGGCGGGCGCCCTGCGTGAGCTGGACCGCTTCGAGGAGGCGGAGGAGGCGTTCGGCCGGGCCCTGGAACTGCAGCCGCGCGACCAGAACTTCCTGCTGGACCGGGCCCTGCTGCGAAGTGGGCAGAAGCGGTATGCCGAGTCGCTGGTGGACCTCGACCGGGCGCTGAGCATCGCCCCGCGCTTTTTCAAAGCGCACTACAACAAGGCGGTCGTGCTGCTGGATCTGTCACGTCCGGCCGAGGCCGTCGAGGTCCTGGAACGGGCGGCCGAGATGGAGCCGGACGACGCGGGCGTCTGGTCGAGCCTGATGAACGCCGCCTACCGGCTCGAGCGCTACGAGCAGGCCCTGGAGTACGGGGAGCAGATACGGCGGCTGCGCGGGGACACCGCCGACCTGCTGGTGTACGAAGGGGCCATCCACGCCGTTCTCCACGGGCACGACGAGAAGGAGCTGGCCTGCTACGAGCGTGCTCTCGAACTCGATCCGGACTCGGCCTGGGCGTGGTTCCGCAAGGCCGGGGCGCTGTACGCGCTCGGCCGCGCGCCGGAGACCCTGCCTTGCTACGACCGTGCCGTCGAGCTCCTTCCGGACTACACCGCGGCCTGGAAGTGGAAGTCCGTCGTCCTGCGGGAGCTGGACCGGCCCGCGGAGGCGCTCGCCTGGATCGACCGTGCCATGCAAGCCCTGCCGGACGAGCCCGGGCTGTGGAAACAGAAGGGCGGAATCCTGAACGGGCTCGACCGCCTGGCGGAGGCCCTGACCTGCTTCGAGCGATGGCGGGAGCTCGATCCCACGGACGTCGACGCGTGGGTGAGTACCGGCTGGGTCCTGGGTGAGCTGGGCCGTTCCGAGGAGCAACTCGGCTGTTACGCCCAGGGGTTGGCCATATGGCCGGACGACGGAAAGTTGTGGAACGGCAAGGCGGTGGCGCTGCGCGACCTGGACCGTCTCGACGAGGCGGAGCAGGCGTACGCCCGCACTCTGGAGCTGCGGCCGCACGCCGAGAACTGTCTCGTCGGCCGGGCCCTGCTGCGGCGGCGCCAGAACCGGCAGGCCGAAGCGCTGGAGGACCTGGACCGAGCCCTCTCCGTAGCGCCCCGCTACGTCCCGGCCCTCCTGGAGAAGGGATGCGTCCTGCTGGCGCTGGGACGTCCGGCCGAGGCCGTCGAGGTTCTGGAGCAGGCGGCCGCGATCGACCCGGACGACCGGGACGTGCGCTGGAACATCCTGCGGGCCGCCGTAGATCTCGGGCAGTACGAGCGGGCCGAGGAGTGCTGCGAGGAACTTCAGCGGACGGGTGAGGACTGGGCCGAACTGCTGGTCTACAAGGGCTCGATCCACTTTGCGCTGCATGGGCGCGACGAGGAGGAGCTGGCCTGCTACGAGCACGCGATCGAGCTGGACCCCGAACTGCCGGAGGCGTGGCAGAACCAGGCCGACGTCCTTTGTGCGCTCGGCCGTCAGGACGAGGCCCTGTCCTGCTACGACCGCGCCATCGCGCTCGGAGCGGGGGCGGCGGCGAGCTGGTACAAGAAGTGCCTCGCGCTGAGTGCCCTGGACCGGCACGAGGAATCGCTCACCTGCGCCGACCGCGCCCTCGCTGCGTCACCCGATGACGCCCTGGCGGCCAGGGCCGGGGGGATGAAGGGGGTCGCCCTGGCGGCACTCGGGCGCATGGAGGAGTCATTGGCCTGCTACGACGAGAGCCTCAGGACCTTGCCGGACGCCTCCTGGCTTCAGGAAGGCCGACGGTGGGTGCTCGAACGCCTCGGGCGTACCGGCCAGGCGGCCGCGCCGATGCGGCACGACCGCCGTCCCGGATGACCCACCGAGAAACAGCCGTCAGGAAACTGCCGGCGTCCAGTCGCCCAGCCAGTCCGCGACCTCCTGGCCGCCGGCCTGCGCGTCGGTCAGCTGCGGCCGCTCGCTGCTCGCGGCGCCCGCGCCCGCGCCGGTGTTCCGGTACTCGGCGAACCGGTCGTCCTTCCAGGAGAACCCGCCCATGTCGGACCACGGAGTGGACTTGATGGCGGCGCTCAGCGTGGAGTTCCGGACCGTGGCCTGCGGGTCGACGGTGGTGTCGCCGCTCGGGTGCCAGTTGCGGCCGAGGAAGAAGGAGGCCGCGGACACGTCGCCGTTGACCGTCGAGCGGTTGATGAGGATGCCCTTGCGCTCGGCGGGGGTGCTCGGGGCGGTGATGTACCCGGCGGAGGTGCCGTTCCAGCGCTTCTTCAGCGTGATGACGGACCTGTCGACGACGACCGTCGCCCGGCCGAAGATGAAGTCGACGTTGCCGGTGATGTAGGAGTTGCTCACGTAGACCCGCCCGAGCCTGTCCTTGGCGGCGGTCTCCAGCTCCAGGGTGTCCTGGTCGCCGTTGACGATGAGACTGTCGAGGACGACCTTGTCGGCCTGCGTCAGCAGGGCCACCGCCTGGTTGGCGATGTCCTGATGACCGGCCTCGTCGAAGTCGTTGGTGACGGTCAGATTGCGGACCTGCGAGTCGTCCGACTGGACGGACATCGTGGCGCTGCCCGGGGTGCCGTACGTCCCCGACCCGTCCGGCTTCTGCATGCCCGCCGCGTTGCCGTAGACGATGACGGTGTCCTTACGGCTGCTGCCGCTGCCCTGGATGGTGACGTGCGGCTTGCCGACCGGAACCTTGACGACCTCGCGGTACGTGCCCGGCTTCACGGAGATCACGACCCGGGCGGGGTTGCCGGCGGGGACGGCGTCGACGGCGGCCTGAACGGTCGAGTACTGGCCGCTGCCGTCCTTGGCGACGGTGAGGGTGGTGGCGGCAGCCGCGGTGGTCGACATGGTCCCGATGGAACTACGGGGCCCGGCACCGGACTTGAGGAGATTCGGGACGTCGGCGGCCTGGTCGAGCGTGTAGCCGTAGAAGGCCTTCGGATCAAAAGCAGCCCCTCCGCTCTCGTTCCGTCCACTGGTCCCGGAGAAGACGTTGCCGCGCTGGACGACCGTGGCGGTGCCGTCCTTGATGACGGGGTTGTTGACGCCCTGGAAGTAGGAGTTCTCCAGGACCATGGCCGTCCTGCCGCGCGAGTAGTTGCCGTACGAGGACTTGATGTCGGTCCCCGCGACGTCCTCCAGGAAGTTGTTGTAGAGGTGCGCGTGCGCGGCGTTGTCCGTGGACGGGTTGCGCTGCTCGGTCTCGCTGATCCAGTTGTGGTGGATGGTGATGTCGGTGACGACGTTCTCGGTCCACCCGATACCGAAGGCCTTGTTGTCCTGACTGAGCTTGTTCCAGGACACCGTGACGTCGGTGGTGTCCTTACGGACGTCGATGAGCCCGTCGGCCATGTGCCGCAGATCGTTGTGATCGATCCAGACGTGATGGGCCCCGTCCATCTGGATGGCGTCGAAGTCGTGTTCCTTGTCGTTCCAGACGCCCTGGTAGGCGTCCCGAATGGTCAGGTTCCGGATGATGACGTTATGCACCCCTGACCCGAGGAAGAACCCACCGCCGACGATGTGCCCGGCCGTCCCGGCGCCCACGATGGTCTTGTCGGACTGGACCTTGATCTCCTTCCCGACGGGATCCATGTCGATCGTGGCCGCGACGACGATGACGTACGGCTCGGCGGCGGTCGCGTACTTCTCCAGATCCGCGAGCGTCCTGACGGTCACGGTCTGCCCGTCCCGCCCCCCATAAGTCCCGTCCTGCCCTTGCGAGTTGACGGAGGCGAAGCCGTCAGCGGTGGCGGTGGCCCAGACGGGGTCACCCGTCGCGGCAGCGGAGGCCTTCTGCCCGACGCCGAACACCGTGCCGTAGGCGATGGTTCCGGCGGCGGCGAGGGCGAGGGGAACGCCGACCGCCAGAGCCTTGCGGCTTCTGCGGTGACGGGGTTTGCCATGCTGTTCACTCATGCGGCGATCCGTTCCGTGCGGGGGATGGTCCGAGGGTCGGTCGCCGCCGTGCACGGAAAAGGTTGCCGGGTCCGCTTCGAGAGGTCGTGGACCACGCGGCCCGAGCCGAACAGCTCCGCCACCTCGTCATGGGTGGCCATACGTCCTCTACGGCGGCTCAGCCGGCGAGCGCGGCCCGCCGCAGCAGCTTCAGCCAGTCCTCGTACTCCGCCGTCTCGTCGTCGACCTGGACGAGCCGCGCATACTCGGCAGGAGTGGCCAGCCGCTCCAGGAAGAACTCCTCCAGCCCCTGCGCCAGCCGCTCGAAGCGCTCCGCGTCGACCCAGTCCGCGCCTTGTTCCGGGGCGCCGAGGACACCGCCGCCGGCGCGGTCGAGGAAGACCGGCGCCTCGTGGAGCATCCCGACGCAGTAGAGCTTGTCCGGGGAGAACCGCAGCGGGGAGTCGACCACCGGCCCGCAGTAGAACTGGTGCTCCTCGGCCTCCTCCAGGCCGAAGAGCTGCACGGACGGCCCGCAGCTCGCGCCGTCCAGCACCCGGCAGAAGTCCAGGAACTCCCGCGGCACCCCGTCGGCCTCCGCATCGGCCGCGGTCTCCTCGTCGATCGTCCCGCCGAGCGTGAACCGAAGCAGGTCCGTGCTCTCCGCCAGCGCCGACCGCAGGGCGTCCACCGTTGCGATCAGCCGCGACGATCCAGGGCTTGCGCTGGTCATCTAGTGGGTACCGAGCGGGTTCCTGTGGCGAACTGCGGCGCGTCCTGTCCTGCGGCCGGGTTCACAGCAACGCGGGAGACGGGAGTCGGAGAGCACTACGGCACCTCCGGCGGAGGGGTGCTCGCCCCCGGCAGCCGCATCGTGGCCACCGTGCCGCCGCCCTCCGCGCGGGCCAGTGTGACCTCGCCGCCTGCCTGTTGGATCGTGCGGGCCACGATGGACAGGCCGAGGCCTGAGCCGGGGAGGGCTCGGGCGGACGGTGAGCGCCAGAAGCGGTCGAAGACGTGGGGGAGTTCCTCGGCGGGGATGCCGGGGCCGTGGTCGCGGACGGTCAGGGTGCCCCCGCTCAGCTGGACCTCGATGGTGCCGCCCTCGGGGCTGAACTTCACCGCGTTGTCGAGGACGTTGACGACGGCGCGTTCCAGGGCCGCCGGTTCCGCCCTGACGTACCAGGGCTGGAGGTCCGCGGTGATCGTCAGCTCCGGGCCGCGCAGGCGGGCACGGCGCAGGGCCGACTCCACCGTGTCCTCCAGCGAGATCACCTGGACGCGTTCGCCGCGCTGGCCCTCGGAGCGGGACAGCTCCTGCAAGTCGCCTATCAGGGCCGCCAGTTCCGTCATCTGCGCCTTCACCGAGGCGAGCAGCGCCTTGCGGTCCGCCTCCGGGATGGGGCGGCCGGTCTCCTCGCTGCGGGTGAGGAGCTCGATGTTCGTGCGGAGGGAGGTGAGGGGGGTGCGCAGTTCGTGACCGGCGTCCGCGATGAGCTGTTGCTGGAGTTCGCGTGAGCTGGCCAGGGACGACGTCATCGAGTTGAAGGAGCGGGAGAGACGGGCGACTTCGTCCTCGGCGTCTTCTTCCACGGGGATGCGGACGGTCAGGTCCTCCGTGCGGGCCACGTGTTCGACGGCCTCGGTCAGCTTGTCGACCGGGCGCAGACCGGCGCGGGCGACTGCGAGGCCGGCGGCCCCTGCGCCGATGACTCCGACGCCGGAGACGAGGAGGAGGATCAGGGCGAGTTCGTTGAGCGTGGATTCTGTGCTCTTGAGGGAGGTTGCGAGGACAAGGGCCGCAGGGCCCTCATTGGTGGACAGGGGGAGCGTCAGCACGCGTACGTCATCGCCGTTCTCGGCGGTGCCGTTGTGGAAGACGGCGTCCTTGCTGCCGTTCTCGATCACCTTCTTGTCGGTGTCGGAGACCTTGACCTTGCCGGAGGAGAACGCGTTGACGCAGACGGTCCCGTCCTCCTTGACCACCTGGAAGTAGCTGTTCCCGATACCGCGCGCGTCCTCGGAGCAGATGGCGAGGACGTTGTTGATCTGGTCGTCGAGCCGCGGCTGCCGCAAGGTCTGCGTCAGGTCACTGTCCACCTGCTCGTACAGCTTCCCCTGCACAATGAACCAACACGTCACCGAAACCGCCGCCACCCCGAACGCCACAGCGGCAGCGACCAGCATCGCCAGCCGTGCCCGGATCGGCAGTGAGCGGAACCGGCGCAGCACCTTGCTCACTCCGCGCCGCCCTGCCGCAGGACATACCCCACCCCGCGCACCGTGTGGACGAGGCGCGGCTCGCCGCCCGCCTCGGTCTTGCGGCGCAGGTACATCACGTACACGTCGAGGGAGTTCGACGACGGCTCGAAGTCGAAGCCCCAGACGGCCTTGAGGATCTGCTCACGGGTGAGGACCTGACGCGGGTGCGCGAGGAACATCTCCAGGAGCGTGAACTCGGTGCGGGTCAGTTCGACCGGCCGCCCGCCGCGCGTGACTTCACGCGTCGCCAGGTCCATCCGCAGGTCGGCGAAGGTCAGTGCCTCGTCGTCCTGGTCCGACCCCGCCCCGGCCGCGGCGGCGTACGAGCTGCGGCGCAGCAGCGCGCGGACGCGGGCGAAGAGTTCGTCGAGTTCGAAGGGCTTGACGAGGTAGTCGTCGGCCCCGGCGTCCAGGCCCGTCACGCGGTCGCCCACGGTGTCGCGGGCCGTGAGCATGAGGATCGGCGTCGTGTCGCCGGCGCCGCGGATGCGGCGGGCGGCGGTGAGGCCGTCCATGCGGGGCATCTGGATGTCGAGGACGACCAGGTCGGGCTTGTAGAGCGTCGCCTTCTCCAAGGCGTCGGCGCCGTCGACCGCGACCTCCGTGTCGTACCCCTCGAAGGCGAGGCTGCGCTGGAGTGCTTCGCGTACCGCAGGCTCGTCGTCGACGATCAGGATGCGCTGGGGGTCACGGTCGCCATCGGCGGGGCTCATGGGCTCGGTTCCTCGGATGCGGCTGGACGTGGGACGTGGGACTGACAAATCTCAGCGTCGCACGCTTTCAGCCTCGTACGGTACGGCGGCGGGTGCGGGCGGAGGCGGAACGGCGGGCCCGGCTGCTGCTCGC
Organism: Streptomyces sp. NPDC051963; assembly: GCF_044593495.1. Classification (NCBI taxonomy): domain Bacteria; kingdom Bacillati; phylum Actinomycetota; class Actinomycetes; order Kitasatosporales; family Streptomycetaceae; genus Streptomyces; species Streptomyces sp. NPDC051963. The sequence continues at coordinate 27,383 of NZ_JBIUCC010000008.1, forward strand.
CACCACCTCCGGGGCCCGGGGTGCCGGAGCGTGCAGCTCGTGGGCGATCTCCAGGGCCAGGGCGAAGCCGGCCGGGTCGGCGGCGGTGACGGAGGGGGAGTGGGAGACCTGCTTGATCATCATGACCTCCTGGGTCGGCTGGTCGACTACTGGTTACTGGTCGACTAGCTGTCGGAGCCGCCGGCCCGCAGCGTGCTCAGGTCGGACTTGACGGTGTTGATCGGGATGGCGAAGCCGAGGCCGACGCTGCCGGCGCTGGACGAGGAGGTGGCGTCGGCGGCGGAGTACATCGCGGAGTTGATGCCGATGATGTTGCCGTTCATGTCGATGAGCGCACCGCCGGAGTTGCCGGGGTTCAGGGACGCGTCGGTCTGGAGCGCCTTGTACGTCGTCGTCGACGAACCGGTGTCGCCGTTGAACTGCTGGCCGCCGAACTCGAACGGCCACTGCCCGTTGCCGCCCTGTCCCTGCTGTTGCTGGCCCTCGTCGGTGGAGACGGTGACGTCACGGTCGAGCGCGGAGACGATGCCGCTGGTGACGGTGCCGGTCAGGCCCTCGGGGGAGCCGATCGCCACGACCGTGTCGCCGACCTGCACTCCGTCGGAGTTGCCGAGGGTGGCCGCCTTGAGGCCGGAGGCGTTCTCCAGCTTGATGAGCGCCAGGTCCTTCTTGCTGTCGGTGCCGACGACCTTCGCGGTGTACGTCTTGCCGTCGCTGGTGCTCACCTTGATCGACGAGGCGCCGGAGATGACGTGGTTGTTGGTGATGATCTCGCCGTCGCCGGTGATGATCACGCCGGAGCCGGTGGACTCACCGGCGTTCGAGGTGGCGTTGATCTCGACGATGCTCGGGCTGACCGCCGTGGCGACCCCGGAGACCGTGCCCTTCTGGCTGGACGGCACGACGTTGGTGCTGGCGCTGGACGCGGTCACCGTGTCGTTGCCGGTCAGCTCCTGGATGCCGTACGCCGTACCGCCGCCGATGGCCGCGGCGACGATCGCCACGGCGGCGAGGAGGGCGAGCGGGCCGCGGGGGCGCCGCTTCCTCGGCGAGGAGGGGGCGGGATCGGGCGTGAGGACCGCGGTTCCGCCGTCGCCGCCCTGGCCGCCGTGACCGGCGCCGTCCGCCGCGAACCCGGCCGGAGCCGAGGCGTGCGAGGCGTGCGACGGCCACACCGTCGTACCGGGCTCGACGGTGACCGGCTGCTGGGCGGCAGCCTGCGGCGCCGGCGGCTGGTACGCCGGCGGGGGCGGCCACTCGGGGTCGACGGGGGAGGAGGCGTGCTGCTGGGCGTACGTCGACTGCTGGTCGCCCTCGCTGGGGTACTCGTACTCGCCGCTGCGGCGGATGCTCTCGGTCATGTCTCAGAGCTTGTCGCTCCTCGATGAGAGCTCCCTGAGTGCTTGCTGAGAACGCCGCCAGAACCTCGTTTGCCCTATATAAAGGCCGCTCTCGCGGGTTGTCGGGGGCTCTCAGACAACCCTCACAAACGCCGGTCAGCTGTCACTGACAGCCACAGGACCGCCGTATCACCAACTGCGAGGGGAACACCTTCAGCCGCTCACGGCGCGAGCCCGCCACCCGCAGACCGTCGTCCAGGACCAGGTCCACGGCCGCGCGTGCCATGGCCGAGCGGTCCGAGGCGATCGTGGTCATGGGCGGGTCGGCGAGGGCCGCTTCCTTGATGTCGTCGAAGCCGATGACGCCCAGCTCGCCCGGCACGTCGATGCGCAGCTCGCGCGCCGCCCGCAGCAGTCCAATGGCCTGGTCGTCGGTGGAGCAGAAGATCGCGGGCGGGCGGCTGGGCCCGGCGAGGATCTCCAGCGCGACGCGGTAGGCGTCGTAGCGGTTGTACGGCGCCTCGAACAGCCGTCCCTCGGTGGGGATCCCGGCCTCGTCCATCGCGCGCCGCCAGCCCTCGACGTGGTCGGAGACGGGGTCGCCGACCGAGGGGGTCTCTGCGGTGCCGCCCATACAGGCGACGTAGTCGTAGCCGTGCTCCAGGAGATGGCGGGTGGCGAGCTGGGCGCCGCCCAGGTCGTCCGTGACCACCGCGACGTCGTCGATCGCCTCGGGCCGCTCGTGCAGCAGCACCACCCGGGCGTCCCAGGCGTCGATCTCGGCGGCGGCGTTGTCGTTCAGTGCGTGACTGACCAGGATCAGCCCGGAGACCCGCATACCGAGGAAGGCCCGCAGATAGTGGACCTCGCGCTCGGCGATGTAGTCGGAGTTCCCGACCAGCACCATTTTCCCGCGTTCGGAGGCGGCCTGTTCCACCGCGTGCGCCATCTCCCCGAAGAAGGGCTGGCGCGCGTCCGGCACGATCAGGCCTATGAGATCCGTGCGCCGGGACGCCATCGCCTGGGCGACCCGGTCCGGTCGGTACCCCAGTTCCTTGATCGCGGCGAGGACACGCTCGCGCGTGGCCGGGGCGACCGGCCGGGGTCCGTTGTTGATGACGTAACTGACGACAGCAGTCGACGTCCCTGCCAGTCGCGCCACATCATCCCGAGTCACCTTGGCCACGCGCGGAGTCTACGCGGATGGACCCGCTCTGGGCAGGGCGTAAAGATGCTCGGCTGTGCAACTCCTGTGGGCGGGCGGAACCCGCCCACAGGTCGTCAGGCCTCGGCAGTGACCTCGGTGGCGTCCAGGGAGGCCGTCTCGTCCGCATCCTCCGGCTTTGGCTGGGCCGCCTTGGCCTTCGCCTCGTCCGCGGAACGGTCCGAGCGCTCCGCCTTCTCCGGCGTAACGAATCGATAACCGACGTTCCGGACGGTCCCGATCAGTGACTCGTGCTCGACTCCGAGCTTGGCGCGCAGCCGTCGTACGTGGACGTCGACGGTCCGGGTGCCGCCGAAGTAGTCGTAGCCCCAGACCTCCTGGAGCAGCTGAGCGCGCGTGAAGACGCGGCCCGGGTGCTGTGCGAGGTACTTCAGGAGCTCGAACTCCTTGAAGGTGAGGTCGAGGACCCGGCCCTTGAGCTTGGCGGAGTACGTCGCCTCGTCGACCGACAGGTCGCCGTTGCGGATCTCCATGGGGGAGTCGTCGTTGACGATCTGCTGGCGGCCCATGGCCAGCCGCAGCCGCGCCTCGACCTCCGCCGGGCCGGCGGTGTCCAGCAGGACGTCGTCGATGCCCCAGTCGGCGGTGACGGCGGCGAGGCCGCCCTCGGTGACGACGAGGATGAGCGGGCAGCCGGGGCCCGTGGAGCGCAGCAGCTGGCACAGGCTGCGTACCTGGGGGAGGTCGCGGCGGCCGTCGATCAGGATGACGTCGGCACCCGGGGTGTCGACGAGAGCGGGGCCCTCCGCGGGGGCCACCCGCACGTTGTGCAGCAGCAGGCCGAGAGCGGGGAGCACCTCCGTCGACGGCTGGAGGGCATTGGTCAGGAGCAGCAGAGAACTCATACGTCTGGTTCCTCCTCGGTCCCTGCGAGGACGTGTGCGGTGTATCACCTGCTCTGCGATCCCGGCGGCCCCGTACACCTGCGGTCACCTGGAGTTTCCCGCTTCGTATACAACGCTTCCGAAAGCACAAAAGGACCCGGGGGCTTCACTGCCCGAGTCCTCTGTCCAGCAGAATAGCCCACATGAGCGCTGGCGCGGCAGGTCATGTGGCACGATCCACCGTTCGTCCGACATCCGAGACGGGCGTAGCGGGGTCTTTGCGTACGTTTCTGCGTACGTTCGACGGCGTGACGATCGACGCCGTATACGAGCCGGGTGCGGCCGTATACGACGCCGGGGCGCCACCTTCCGGTGATGTGGTGTTCGTCGTCGCGCACGGTTTCACCGGCGATGTGGACAAGCCGCACGTGCGACGGGTCGCACAGGCGTTCGCGCAGTACGGCGCGGTCGTCACCTTCTCCTTCAGGGGCCACGGACGGTCCGGCGGCACCTCGACGGTCGGCGACCGCGAGGTGCACGATCTCGCCGCCGCGGTCACCTGGGCCCGCGAGCTGGGGCACAAGCGCGTGGCGACGGTCGGCTTCTCGATGGGCGGCTCGGTCGTGCTGCGGCATGCGGCGCTCTACGGCACCTCGGCCGAGGCGGCCGGTCTGGAGCACGAGGGGCGCACCGAAGCGCAGACCGACGCGGTGATCTCGGTGAGCGCCCCCGCCCGCTGGTACTACCGGGGCACGCCCCGGATGCGGCGCGTCCACTGGCTGGTCACCCGTCGAGAGGGGCGCCTGGCGGCCCGCTACGGACTGAGGACCAGGATCACCCACCGCGGCTGGGACCCGGTCCCCCTCTCCCCGGTCGAGGCCGTCCCGCACATCGCGCCCACACCGCTGCTCATCGTGCACGGCCATCTCGACGGCTACTTCCCCGTCGACCACCCGCACATGCTGGCCGCGGCCGCCGGTGACCACGGCGAACTCTGGCTGGAGCCCGGCATGGGCCACGCCGAGCACGCGGCGGCCGACGAGCTGCTGGCCCGGATCGGGGACTGGGCCGCGGCCAAGGCGGGCTAGCCTGGCCCTGTCGACTGTCGACCGGTCACTGATTGAGGAAGCGAATGCCAAAGGTCACGGTGCGCTACTGGGCCGCCGCGAAGGCCGCGGCTGGGGTCGCCGAGGAGCCGTACGACGCGGCCGACCTCGCCGAGGCGCTGGACGCCGTGCGCGAGCGACACCCCGGTGAACTCACCCGCGTACTGCGGCGATGCTCGTTCCTCATCGACGGTGACCCCGTGGGGACCCGCGGACATGAGACGGTACGGCTGGCCGACGGCGGCACGGTCGAGGTGCTGCCGCCGTTCGCAGGAGGGTGAGATGACCAACCAGCCGTACGAGGGGTCCTACGAGGGGCAGTACCCGCAGGGGTACGACCCGTACTGGCAGCAGGCGTACGAGGACCCGCACGCCGGCCGGCAGCAGACGCAGCAGTGGCAGGGGCAGACCTGGGACACGCAGGTGCCCTCGGCTCCTTCGGGCGCCTCGGCCGCCGATGCGGCGTATCTGCCGCCGCAGGGGTACGGGGAGTTCAGCCCCGCCTACCCGGCACCGGGCACCGCGGACGCCGGGGCGGGTACGACCGCCCAGGGCGGCGACCGGAGCGATGAGCCCGAGCCCGCCTACGGTCCCGCCACCCTTGCCGGGAACTCCCGTATGACCGATGCCCAGCGGGCCCGGCTGGAAGGGCGTTCGCCGATCATCGAGCCCGGGATGCAGCCGGCGGGGCTGACGGCGCTGCTGGGGCTGCTGCTCTCCGGCACCGCGGCCATCGGGTCGTACGCGCTGCTCCTGCCGCTCGTCGTCCTCCAGGCCGTCACCGCGGCGGGCTGGTTCCGGCTGAACGGGATGTGGCCGGCCCGGCAGGGCATCGCGCTGGCGTTCGCCGGGGCGCTGACCGCGGATGTCGCGCTGCTGGCCGCCGACCGCGCACCGGCGGCGATCCTCGGCACGCTGGGGGTCTGGGTGCTGCTGACCCTGGTCCTGCAACTGCGTTCGCACGCCGACCCGGACGAGCGGATGTACGGCCTGATGGCCACCGTCGCCTCGGCGGCTCTGGCGATCATCGCGGCCGGCTACTTCGCGGCCGACACTGACGCGGTCACGGTGGGCGCGGCGGCGGTGGCCGTGGCGATCCTGGCCCGGGCGCTGCCTCTTCCCACTCCGGCGTCCGTGCTCGTCTCGCTGCTCGCCGCGGCGGGCGCGGGTATCGCGGTGGGCGGAATGACCGGGCTGGACGCCGGGGGTGCCCCCTCCGGGGGAGGCGCGTTCCTCGGCGCGGGCGCGGCCGCCTGCGCTCTGATCGGGCACCGGGTCGCGAGCTACGACTACCCCTCCCGCTTCGTCCACTTCACGGCGGGGGTCGCGTTGCCGTTGGCGGCAGCGGCGCCGGCGGTGTACCTGCTGGGCCGGGCGCTGGGCTGAGCCCGTCCCTCCTGTCACAGCTGATCGACAATTCCCCGGCCAACCCCTTGCCTCAGGGTTACTCTCGCGCAGGACGGTCACCCGACCGTCAGTGACCGTCGTCGTCGATGACGCCTAGGTGGGGGAACACCGAACATGCGCGCACTGCGAATACTGCTGATCGTCCTTGTGATTCTCGGCGGCCTCTTCGTAGCCGCCGACCGCCTCGCCGTGAACTTCGCCGAGGACGAGGTCGCCGGCAAGCTCCGGACCACGGAGAACCTCGCCTCCGACCCCGATGTCTCCATCAAGGGCTTCCCCTTCCTGACCCAGGTCGTCGGCGGCGAACTGGACGACGTCGAGATCGGTATCAAGGACTACGAGGCCCCCACGGGCGAGGGCACCGAGAAGATCCGTATCGACGATCTCCAGGCGAACATGAAGGGCGTCGAGTTCTCCGGCGACTACAGCTCCGCCACCGCGGCCACCGCCACCGGCACCGCGAGCATCTCCTACGCCGAGCTGCTGAAGACCGCCCAGTCGGAGCCCGCCCAGGTCGCCCCCGGCGTCACCGCGAACGTCATCGGCCTCTCCGACGGCGGCAACGGCAAGATCAAGGTCTCGGTCGAGGCGACCGTGCTCGGCACGAAGCTGCCCCAGCCGCTCTCCGTCCTCAGCACCGTCACGGTCGAGGGCGACAACACGGTGAAGGTGCACGCCGACGACCTCCCGTCCTTCGGCGGCGTCCGGATCGCCGACAACCAGGTCCGGACGATCACCGACTTCGAGCAGCAGATCGACGACCTGCCGGGCGGCATCCAGCTGGACAAGGTCGAGGCGGCGCAGAACGGTGTGGAGATCGGGGTGAAGGGTTCGAACGTCCGGCTGGCCGGGTAGGACGTCAGCGGCCTCCGCCGGGCTGTCCGAAAGGCGAGACGGCGACGTCCGTACCGTAGATGTGACGAGGGATACGTCCGCCCGGACTCCGCGCCGAGGTGCCCTCGTCGGCCACCGCATCCCGTATCCCGGACGATCGCGTCTCAAAATACGACACACCGGTGACACGCCCGCCTGTCCGTCCCTAAGCTCAAGCCCATGAAGCGCCAGGCGGACCTCACGAAGCGGCGGGCAGTAGACCTGTGCCGCGTCGCCGCCATGCTCTGTCGCACCTTCTGAGCGGAAGCATCGACTTCCGCATCCCCCGCTGCCCTGTCCAGGGCATTCGTGCGCCGTCCCGCTCTGGAGACCGCGCGCCCCCCTCACTCGCACGCCCCGCCGCAACTGCCCCGGAGGAGAAAGAGCATGAGCCGCAGCGACGTCCTGGTCGACGCCGACTGGGTCGAGGCCAACCTCGACAACGCCGACATCGCCATCGTCGAGGTGGACGAAGACACGTCCGCCTACGAGAAGAACCACATCCGAGGCGCCATCCGGATCGACTGGACCAAGGACCTCCAGGACCCGGTACGCCGTGACTTCATCGACCAGGACGGCTTCGAGAAGCTCCTGTCGGCGAAGGGCATCGCCAACGACACCCTGGTGATCCTCTACGGCGGCAACAACAACTGGTTCGCCTCGTACGCCTACTGGTACTTCAAGCTCTACGGCCACGACAACGTCAAGCTTCTCGACGGTGGCCGCAAGAAGTGGGAGCTGGACGCCCGCGAGCTGGTCGAGGAGGTGCCGGAGCGCGCCACGACCGACTACAAGGCCAAGGCGCAGGACACGTCGATCCGTGCCTTCCGCGACGACGTGGTGGCGGCCATCGGCTCGCAGAACCTGGTCGACGTCCGGTCGCCCGACGAGTTCAGCGGCAAGCTGCTCGCCCCCGCCCACCTGCCGCAGGAGCAGTCTCAGCGTCCGGGCCACGTCCCGTCCGCGCGCAACATCCCGTGGTCGAAGAACGCCAACGACGACGGCACCTTCAAGTCGGACGACGAGCTCAAGGAGCTCTACGCCGACGAGCAGGTCGACCTCGCCAAGGACACCATCGCCTACTGCCGCATTGGTGAGCGCTCCGCGCTGACCTGGTTCGTCCTGCACGAGCTGCTCGGCGTCCAGAACGTCAAGAACTACGACGGCTCCTGGACCGAGTACGGCTCCCTCGTCGGCGTGCCGATCGAGCTCGGCGCCAACAAGTAACCGCTGCGACCGAAGGACGAGAACTATGTGTGGAGCGAAGGCCGGCGGCCCCGACGCCTCGACGATCAAGCCCGGTGAGACCACGATCCAGGGCCAGGTGACCCGCGACGGCGAGCCGGTGACGGGCTACGTCCGTCTGCTGGACTCGACCGGCGAGTTCACGGCGGAGGTCCCCACCTCCGCGACGGGCCAGTTCCGCTTCTACGCGGCGGAGGGCACCTGGACCGTCCGCGCCCTGGTCCCGGGCGGCGCCACCGCCGACCGCACCATCGTCGCCCAGCAGGGCGGCCTGGCGGAGGTCGCGATCGCGGTCTGAGCACGACAAAAGGGCCGTACCCACGGGTTGGACACCTGGGTACGGCCCTTTTTGCTGTGTACGGGTTGTTGTGTACGGCTCTACCCTGGACGTATGTACGCACGGCGACGGCGCTGGTACTTCGCCATGATGGGCACCTGCATCGCTCTGTTCGTCCTGGCCTGGGGAGTCGTACGCCTCTGGTCGATCCCCGTGGCCGTGGGCATGTGCGTGGTCGCCATGGTCATCCCGCCGATCGCCGCGATGGTCGCCAACCGCCGGGGCCCCGACGACCGCTGGTGGGACGACCCGTCCGGCGACCCGAAGTCCGACGAGTGGTGGGACGAGCTGGACGGGAAGAAGCGCCGGCTGTAGCTCTGCGGCCGTAGCTCAGTAGACGAGCGCCTGTGTCTCGTCCGCCAGCGCTTCCTGCACGAACACCTGCGCCCCCGCGATCCGTACGCCCTCGATGACGTCCTTCTCCGTGATGTCCCGGCGGGCGGCGCACTGGGTGCACAGGGTGAGGGTGCCGCCGGCGAGGACGGAGGCGAGCAGGTCGGGGAGCGGGGCCGCGTGCGGCAGCTCGAACTCGGCGGCCCGGCCCGGCAGCGCGAACCACGCGGACTCCCCGGTCAGCCACAGCGACACCTCGACGCCGCTCGCCACGGCCACCGCCGCCACCGTGAACGCCTGCGAGCAGCGCTCGGGGGCATCGGCCCCCGCTGTCACCTTGATCACGAGCTTCTTCGCCATGCCTGAATCGTAATCAACTCCCTTACAACTGCTCGTGTTGTCCGCGGGTCACCTGTGACACAGGTGTTGAGGGGAATGCAGTGGATGCCGTGGAGGCAGTGGAAGCAGTGGACGCAGTCGGGGCTGGGGATGCAGGGGATGCAGGGAATCCTGAGGAGGAACCCGAAAGAGTCGAGGGGGCGGGGGAGCCGTCGCGACCGCGTCGTCGGGGCCGTACGACTCTGATGGTCGTGGCGGCGGCGGTGCTGGGCGTCGTCGCCGGCACGTGCACCGGGTACGTCGTCCAGGCCGGGCGCGAGCCCACCGCTCTGCCGCCGCTCTCCCAGCCCGTGCTGCGGCAGGCCGCGGGTGAGGCCGAGCCGCTGTCGGCGGCGCAGGACCGGCGGGTGAAGACGGACGGCGATCTGCGCAAGCTGCTGCTGTCCCGGCCGAAGGGGGCGAAGGACAGCCTGTACCTGGGCGACGACGGCTGGCAGTCCCTGTCCACGTACGCGGACAGGTACGAGAGGCCGGCCAACACCTTCAGCAACCTCGTCGACGACGAGTTCCGCCGGGCGGCGGTGACCGCGTGGCAGGTGGGGGAGACGTACGTGGCCGAGATCACTCTCGTGCAGTTCCTCCAGGAGAGCGAGCCGGCGGCGGCCGAGTGGGCGGAGAACGGTCACCACTGGGCCGAGGAGGAGGACGACACCCGTAGCTGGCCCGTGCCCGGCACCGGGGACGGACAGGTGTACGTGCATGACTCGCCCGAGCAGAAGCCGGGCTATCTCCCGGTGTACGAGGCCGAGGCGCATGCCTGGCGCGGGGACGTCTACATGGAGATCTGGATCAGCGACACCAAGCCGATCCCCAAGGCGAAGATCATGGACCTGGCCGTGCGACAGATGGAGAAGCTGTGAGAGCGCGCAGCGGCCGGATCGCGGCCGCCGCCGGAGCGGTGCTGCTGGCGGGTGCGGTGATCGGTGGCGTCGGCTACACCGTGGTGAGCGTGCGGGACGCGGACCGTAAGCCGGGGGCGCCCACGTGGGAGTTCCCGGCGGCGGACCGGGGCGACGAGAAGAAGAGCGAGCAGTCGGCGTCGGGGCTGAGCGCCCTGTTCCTGCCGTTCGGGACCGACGGCTACAAGCGCGGGCCCGACCTCGCGGAATTCGGCACGGACGAGGAGTTCAGCGGGGCGCAGGCCACGGCGCTGAGCAAGGAGTCGGTGAGGGATCTGCCCCGCTCCACCCGCCGGAACGTGGAGAAGCTGATCGACAAGCAGCGCATCCAGGGCATGGCGCTGCGGAGTTACGTCGTCGGCCGGGCCGACTACAACACGACCGACGCGATCACGTTCGACGTCACGCTGACACGGCTTGCGGACCGTGCGGCCGTACGTCGGATGGCGACGTCCTACAACCAGTTCCTGAACGCCACGGACGTCTTCCGCAAGGGCCCGACGATCGAGGGCCACAAGTCCGCCCGCTGCTTCCTCACGCCCAAGGGCGAGGACCAGGAACTCGGCAGCGCCTTCTGCACCACCTCCGTCGGCGACATCCTGGTCAACGTCACCGTCGACGGCCCCGGCCCGCTCGACGCCACCTTCGTCTCCAAGCTCTTCGCCGCACAACTCAACCGCATCGACGACCCGGGACAGGCCGTATGACCCCCGACCAGACACACGAGCCGGTTCCTTTGGAAGGGACGGGGGTGGCACAGCGGAGCGTTGACGCTGCCGAGGTGGGCCGGGATGCGGTGGAGGTCGTCGCCTCCGAGCCGGGCCCGGGTCTGGGGCACGTCGAGGCTCCGGAGTCGGCCGGCGCGCAGGACCCTCCCGGGATGGTCGGCGTCGGGGCTGCCGTTGCTCGTAAGGAGCGGCGGGTGTTGCGGGGCGTGTTGCGGTGGGTCGTTGTCGTCGCCGTGTTCGCGGGGGTGGGGGCCGGGACGGCGTACGGAGTGCTGGGGGTGGAGCGGACGGAGTTGCCGGGGCTGGCCACCGAGTCGGACGGGCGGTGGCCGTATCCGGAGATCAGCCGGGCGCCGGTGCCGCCGGGGAGCCTGGGGCCGCTGGAGACCCGGAACTGGGCCGAGGCCCACTACGCCGACCTGCGTGCGCTGGTGCTGCCCGCACCCGAGGGGGCCAAGGAGGACAAGGCGCTGCGCGGCGAGGACGGCTGGCTGCCGACGAAGGACTTCTTGGCCGTGTTCGGGGAGAAGGAGGACCGGGACGAGGCGGGACAGCTGCTCACCGACAACGGGCTGCGCCACATCGCGGCCCGCGGCTGGACCACCGAGGACGGCACCCGCACCGGCATCTACCTGCTCCAGTTCGACACAGGCACGGTCGCCGACCAGGTCTACCGGGACTTCACCCACTACGACGAGCCCGGCTTCACCGCCCGCGGCACCACCGACACGGACTTCGACGACGCCTACCCGACCGCGGCCGACATCGAGGGCATCTCGCGCTACGTCTACGACGAGGTGAAGCCGTACGGCACCGAGCACGTCCGGCAGGCGTACCTCCGGGCGGGTGACGTCATCGCGGTGGTCGTGCAGGCCCGCAAGGGCACGGCGGCAGCCGTCCCCTTCCAGCAGACGGTGACCCTCCAGGGACAGCTGCTCGGCTGAGCCCCCTCACCGGGAGGGCCGGGCCCCGGCCGCGTAAGCTGGGGCCCGGCTCTTGTACCGCCCACCCACGCTCATCCGAGGAGCAATCCGTGGAGATCTTCTTCGAAGTACTGCTGGCCCTTGTCTGCGTCGGCGTTCTCGCCTTCGCCGGGCTGACCGTGAAGAAGCTGTACCAGGGCCAGCGCTGACCCCCACCAAGGAATTGCCCCTCTCATGATCGAGATCCCGTCCGACCTCCACAAGGACCTGGTCCCCCTCGCCTTCCTGCTCGGCAACTGGGCCGGTGCGGGCGTGCACGACTTCCCCGGTGCCGAGAAGTGCAACTTCGGCCAGGAGGTCACCTTCAGCCATGACGGCCGGGACTTCCTGGAGTACCGGTCCCACACCTGGGTGCTGGACAACGACGGGAACAAGGTCCGCCCGCTGGAGTCCGAGTCAGGCTTCTGGCGCATCGACGCCGACCGCAAGGTCGAGGTCACGATGGTCCGCGACGACGGCGTCATCGAGATCTGGTACGGCGACCTGGCCGACAAGAAGCCCCAGATCGACCTGGTGACGGACGCGGTGGCGCGTACGGCGGCCTCCCGCCCCTACACCGGCGGCAAGCGGCTCTACGGCTATGTCAAGAGCGACCTGATGTGGGTCGGCGAGAAGCAGACCCCCGAGGTCGAGCTGCGCCCCTACATGTCCGCCCACCTGAAGAAGGTCGTCACCCCGGAGGACGTCGAGCGCTGGGCCAAGGCCCTTCCGGACGACATGCCGGACGACGGGATCGCTTTCTTCAAGTGATCCACATCTCGGGCCACCTGTTCGGGTGAACGATACGGCTCGGCGGGATACGGCACGCGCTGCCGCCCAGCGTTATGGATCGTGAAGCTGGTGGTGCGCGTCATGTTCCGGCCGACGCCCGAGCAGGCGTCGGCCCTTGAGGCAACTTTGCGCACCTGCAACGAGACAGCGAATTGGCTGTCTGCCGAGGCGTTCACACATCGGGTGACCTCCCGCGCGGGGCTGCAGGCCCTCGCCTACGTCGATCTGCGGGGGCGGGGGCCGTCGGCCCAGCCTGCGCTCCATGTGCTGCGCAAGGTCGCCGATGCCTACGCCGCGTTGCAGGCGCGTCTGCGAGCAGGAAGTCTGGGCAAGCAGGGCTCCAAACGGTATGTGGCGGCCACCACGAAGCCCATCACGTTCCGTGCGGGAGCGGCCCAGCCGTTCGATGACCGCTGTCTGTCTTGGCAGATGGGCGTCGCTACGGTGTCGATCTGGACCACCCGCGGACGGCTGAAGAACCTCGCCTTCACCGGGCACCCGGGCCAGTTGCAGCTGCTGGCCCGCTATCGACGCGGTGAGTCGGATCTGCTGTGCCGAAACGGGCAGTGGTACCTGCTCGCTACCTGTGAGGTGCCCGAGGCCGATGAGAACAGTGGAGCGCAGGGGTTCATCGGAGTCGACCTGGGGATCGTGAACGTCGCCACGACCTCCACCGGGCGTCGGCACAGCGGACTGCGCTTGAACCGCTGCCGTGAGCAGGACCGAAAACTGCGCGGCCAGCTGCAGCGGAAGGGAACCAAGTCCGCCAAGCGGCGGGCGAAGAAGCATGCGGGCAGGGAAGCGCGCCGGGCCCGTGACATCAACCACAAGATCAGTAAGTGCATTGTGGCGGAGGCTCAACGCACCGGTCGCGGGATCGCTCTGGAAGACCTGGGCGGCATCCGCGAGCGGGTACGGCTCAGGAAGCCCCAACGTGTCACGCTGCACTCCTGGACCTTCCACCAGCTCGGCCAGTTCATCGCCTACAAGGCGAAGCGCGCCGGGGTGCCGGTCGTCTGTGTCGATCCGGCCCACACCAGTCGGGAATGCTCCCAGTGTCACCACATCGACAGGCGCAACCGGCCCTCGCAAGCCGTGTTCGTCTGCAGGTCCTGCGGCTTCGTTGAGCATGCGGATCTGAATGCGTCCCACAACATCGCCGCACGCGGCTGGTGGGTGTGGGTCTGCGGGGCCAGGTCAGTGGCCCCTGCCCTCGTGCCTGTGGTGTCGAGGGCTGGATGCGGCCGGGCCTCATCAAAGCCATCGATGACCCGAGCTGCAAACCCGGGACAGCGGTTCGATCCCTGGGTAGCTGACGTAGCTCTAGACTTTCGGGTGTGGTGAGCACCGATTGGAAGAGCGACCTGAGGCAGCGCGGCTACCGGCTGACCCCGCAGCGGCAACTCGTGCTCGAAGCTGTGGACACCCTTGAGCACGCGACCCCCGACGACATCCTCGTGGAAGTGAGGAAGACGGCGTCGGGGGTCAACATTTCCACCGTCTACCGCACCCTTGAGCTCCTGGAGGAGCTCGGGCTGGTCAGCCACGCGCACCTGGGGCACGGAGCGCCGACGTACCACCTCGCGGACCGGCACCACCACATCCACCTGGTCTGCCGGGACTGCACGAACGTCATCGAGGCGGATGTGTCGGTGGCGTCCGAGTTCACGGCCAAGCTGCGGGACACCTTCGGTTTCGAGACCGATATGAAGCACTTCGCGATCTTCGGCCGGTGCAAGGACTGCACGCTCAAGAATTCAACTACCGAGTCGTAGGCTTAGGCATATGAAGAGCCCTCTGCTGTCCCTGCCCGGTGCCGTCCCCGCCGAGGGCGTGGACGAAGGCGTCGCCGCCCACTACGGCGATCTGTTCCGCGAACAGCGCGCCCTCGCCGACGGCACCGGCTTCGTCGACCTCTCGCACCGCGGTGTCGTCACCGTCACCGGCGAGGACCGACTGAGCTGGCTGCACCTGCTGATCACCCAGCACGTCACCGGCCTGACGGCCGGCGAGGCCACCGAGGCGCTGATCCTGTCGGCGCACGGCCATATCGAGCACGCGCTGTATCTGGTCGACGACGGGTCGACGACCTGGGCCCATGTCGAGCCCGGGACCGAGACCGCGCTGATCGAGTACCTGGAGTCGATGAAGTTCTTCTACCGGGTCGAAGTCGCCGACCGGACGGGCGAGTTCGCCGTCGTCCACCTGCCCGCGGGTTCGATCGCGGAGGTACCGGAGGGGGTCGTCGTACGCGAGACGGCGTACGGCCGTGATCTGTTCCTCCCCCGCGCGGACCTGGAGTCATACGCCGAGAAGGCGGGCCCGGCGGCCGGCATCCTGGCCTATGAGGCCCTCCGGGTCGAGCACCACCGCCCCCGGCTCGGCTTCGAGACCGACCACCGCACCATCCCGCACGAGCTGGGCTGGATCGGTACGGCGGTGCACCTCCAGAAGGGCTGCTACCGCGGGCAGGAGACGGTCGCCCGCGTGCAGAACCTGGGCAAGCCCCCGCGCCGCCTGGTCTTCCTCCACCTCGACGGCAGCGAGGTCCATCTGCCGCCCGCCGGCACGGAGATCCGGCTCGCGGACGACGGCCCCGACGGCCGCAAGATCGGTGTCGTCACGACGTCCGTACGCCATCACGAACTGGGACCGGTCGCGCTGGCGCTGGTGAAGCGGAACGTGCCGCTGGACGCGCGACTGATGGCGGACACGACGGCCGCGGCGCAGGAAGTAGTCGTAGAGCCCTAGATTTCGAGCAGGACCGTGAACGGGCCGTCGTTCGCCAGCGAGACGCGCATCCGCGCGCCGAAGCGGCCTGTCTCCACCGTCGCGCCCAGGGCGCGGAGCTGGGCGACGACCTCATCGACGAGGGGCTCGGCCACATCGCCGGGGGCGGCGGCGTTCCAGGTGGGCCGACGCCCTTTGCGCGCATCCCCGTAGAGCGTGAACTGGCTGATGACGAGCAGCGGGGCGTCGATGTCGCTGCATGACTTCTCGTCCTGGAGCATGCGGATCGACCAGAGCTTACGGGCGAGTTGGGCGGCCTTCTCCTTGGTGTCCTCGTGGGTGACGCCGACCAGGACGCACAGCCCCTCGCCGACGATCTCGCCGACCGTCTCGTCGTCCACGACGACGCTCGCGCCGTCCACCCTCTGCACCACTGCACGCATGCACCCATGATGCCCTGCGGTCGGGAGTGGTCCGGGACGGGCTGTGTGCAGCAGTTTATTGCTCCTTAACCCCCCATCTGGGGCTGATCGGGGGCACTCGTTCACATAGCGGCCACTTGGGGTGGCACGATGCTTCCACACGCCGGTCGAGGGGACGGTTGAGGCACATGAGCACACCGAGTACCGGGCAGCCGCCGACGGTCCGCGCGGCCGACGGCACGAATCTCCGGCCGCCCGCGCAGCGCACCGACAGCCCGTGGCCATGGCCGGCCACCGCGTCGCCCGAGCACGACCTGACCGCGCTGAGCCTGCCCGAGCTGCGCACACTGCGCCGGGACGCCCAGCGGGACGAGGCGGACCTGAGCTATGTACGGCGGCTGTTGCAGGGCCGGATCGACATCCTGCGGGCCGAACTGGCACGACGCGGCCCCGCCGGACAGGCGTCCGTCGTCGACCGCCTCCCGGAGATCCTCACCGACGCCCCGGCCCGCCATCGCTCCTCCGCCCGCCATGTGACGCTGGGCACGCCACACAGCGAGGAGTACCGGCAGCTGGCCGCCGACATGCTCGCCGAGGTCGAACTCTCCGACCTCGGCGCACGGACGGACCTGGAACTGAACACCGCGATGGGCCGCCTCGTCCGCTACGAACAACAGGTCTCCCGCCGCCGCCAACGCCTCCAGCGCACGGCGGACGACTGCAGCGGGGAGATCGCCCGGCGGTATCGGGAGGGGGAGGCGCAGGTGGATGACTTGCTGATGTGACACGGGGGATGCACACAAGGGATGCGCGCAAAACCCCGCGACACCGTCGCCGTGGTGTGCTTACCGTGATCGTATGACCCGCCGCGCCGACATCGACGTCCGTCCGATCAGTGAAGCCGAGTTTCCCGACTGGCTGCGTGCAGTGAACACCGGGTTCCTGCGGCAGCCGACGCCGCCGGAGGCGGAGGTCGAGGGCCGGCGCCGGCAGTTCGAACCGGGGCGCTTCATCGGCGCCTTCGACGGCGGTCGGTGTGTCGCCACGTTCCGTTCCTTCGCGCAGGAGCTCACGGCTGTCGGCGGTGCGCCGGTCCCCGCCGACGCGATCACGGGCGTCACCGTCACCGCCACCCACCGCCGCCGCGGTCTGCTGACCCGCATGATGGGCCAGGACCTCGCCGCGGCGAAGGAGCGGGGGGATGTGGTCGCGACCCTCATCGCCGCCGAGTACCCGATCTACGGACGGTACGGCTTCGGGCCCGCCACCTGGATGAGTGAGTGGTCGGTCGACGTACCGCGGGCGGGTCTCGACCCTCGGTGGGCGGGTCCGGAGGACGGCGGGCGTATCGACCTGGTGGACGGTGAGGACGTCCGCAAGCTCGGCCCCGAACTGCATGAGCGGCTGCGTCGCACCCAGCCCGGTGCCGTCAGCCGCGAAGACCTGTGGTGGCAGCTCAACACCGGCGCCGTACGCTTCGAAGAGTCGTGGACCGAACCCCACTACGCCGTGTACCGCTCGGCGGCCGGGGAGGTCGAGGGGCTGGTGTCGTACAAGTCGGACGACAACTGGCACGACAAGCAGCCGCACAACACGGCCCAGGTGAACTGGCTGATCGCCGTCAGCCCGCGGGCCGAACGCGCCCTGTGGCGCTACCTCTGCTCCATCGACTGGATCACGACGGTGAGGAGCGGGTGGCGGGCGCCCGACGATCTGCTTCCGTTCGTGCTTCCCGATCCGCGTGCCGCCCGGGTCGTCACGCTGGCGGACTGGCTGTGGGTGCGGGTCCTCGATGTCGTACGGGCCCTGGAGGCGCGGACCTACGAGGGGGAGGGGACGCTCGTCGTCGACGTACGCGACGGGGACGGGTTCACGGGCGGGCGGTATCGGCTCGACGCCTCGCCCGCGGGGGCTTCCTGTGCGCCCACCACCGCCTCCGCCGAACTCTCCCTCGACGTGGGTGAGTTGGGCTGCCTCTGGCTCGGTGACGAGTCGGCCGTGCGGCTCGCGGCGCTGGGGCGGGTCCAGGAAGAACGAGCGGGCGCCGCCAAGATGGCCGACGCCCTGCTGCGTACGTCCAGGCGGCCTTGGTGCCCGGACATCTTCTGAGGTCTCCTTCCTGTTGACGGTGACTGACCTTGCATCCGTAGCTGTGCTGTTCAGTTGTGGCTGTGCTCTTCAGTTGTGACTGTGCCGGTGTGTGCAGCTGTCGCTGCTGTTCAGTTGTCGGTGTGCAGTTGTGGCTGTGCGTTTGGTGCAGACTGACCGAGCTCCCGGCTCCCCTCCGGAAGGGAGCCCGGCCAGCCGATCCTGGGCGGTGCGGCCGGTGCGGTGCTCAGCCCGACTGGGCGAGCAGCATCACGAGGATGACCGCTCCGATGCCGCCGAAGAGGGTGTTCCTGGCCTTGATTCCGACGGCCAGTGCGATGAAGCCGATGATGCCCATGGGACCGTACTTCCACTCGATGAGCTGCTCGAAGGCGACGGCGAGGGCGGCGAGGACGATGGCGAGCGGCATGACGGTCCCTCCTTCGGGACGGGTCCGCCTGGGACGGTGAGGCGGAACCCTGCTGAGGACCTGTCACCTGGTCGAAGGATCCGACCCTGGTGGCCAACCCCCGGGAAGTTTGACCATGTTGCTCAAGTTGGCGACCAACTTCACTGTACTTATCTCCGCTTGGAAGCGTCTCATAACCACCTTTCTTTGAACTGACGGAAGATGGCGAGAAGTTGTACTGTTTGGTCGTGGACCCGAAACACGCCGCCGTCAATGGACGGGCGAGGTCACAGCGGCCACAGACGTCACATCGGGACGTGGCCGACCAACTGCGCGCCCGCATCAGGTCGGGCGAACTGCAGCCGGGCCAGCGCATGCCCACGCAGGCCAGGCTGGCCGACGAGTTCGGCGTGGAGCGGGGGGCCGTACGGCAGGCGCTGCGCATCCTCCAGTCGGAGCACCTGCTGACCAACGTCTCCAAGGGCAGCCCGGCGACTGTCGCACCCGACCTGAGCAGGGCGCTGACCGGCCCGGAAGCCCCGCCCCTGCCCACGATGGTGGCCCTGGCGCCCCGTACGGCGGCCGCCTTCGCCGCCCCCCACGTCGAGATCGACGCCCTGTGCCTGACCTCGATCAACCTGACCCTCGCCATCGGCGAGCCACTGCGCCAGATACACGCCGGGCAGTTGAAACCGGCCAAGGTCGATGTCCGTGTCCTACTGCCCAGCCGTGACATCGACCTCGCCTTTCCCGCGCCCGTGGATCCCACCGACGACGACTCGGTGCACCGCCGCTGGCTGTCCCAGCGCAACGCCCAGGGCCAGGTGCTCCAGCACAACCTGCTGGCCCTGCGCGCCACCCACGGCATCGAGGTCGACGTCACGTTCCGCGCCCTGCCCTTCACCCCGCCGGTGAAGCTGTACCTGCTCAACAACACGGAGGCGCTCTTCGCGTACTACACGCTCACGCGACGCGAGCAGGAGGTCGAACACGAGCACCTGGAGATGTACGACGCCGAGGGCTCCCAGTCGATGCTGTTCGCCTTCGAGCAGGGCGCCGGCCTGCGCGACACGACGTTCGTGGAGCAGTCCCAGCTGTGGTTCAACGCACTGTGGGAGACGATCAGTTCGGAGCTGACGCTCACGAGCTGATGTCTCCCACAGGGTGGTCTGCTGTGCGTTCGACCTCATAGGGCGGGGCCTGCGACCAGCACGGCGAGCATGAACGCGCCGATGGAGCTGACCGTGGGGCTCTTGGCCTTGATACCGATGGTGAGCAGCAGCAGACCGAGGATGCCGATGGCTCCGAACTTCCACCGGACCATCTGTTCGATGCCGACGACGAACACTGCTGAGATGAGGGCGAGGGCAGGCACGGTGATTCCCCCTTCGGGCTTCCTGGGCGGACCGGACGAGGAGGTGAACTTTCTGCCAACTTAACCAACTTGGCAACCAACTCTGATTATGTTGTGCCCACTTGGCAGCTATCTCAAAACAACTTCCGGACAACTCCCCATGGCTGGATCGGAGTTGTAGCGTTTGGTCGTGACCCAGGAGAACGTGGCTGTGAACGGCAACAGAAGTTCGCCTCAGGAGATCGCCGAAATCCTGCGGGAGCGGATCCGCGGCGGTGAGCTCAAGGCGGGTGACCGCCTGCCCACCCAGATCGAGCTCGCGGAGGAGTTCGGCGTGGAGCGGGGCACCGTGCGCCAGGCCCTGCGCGCCCTCCAGGAGGACGGTCTCCTCAGCAACGTGAGCAAGGGCAGCCCGCCCCGGATCGCAGACCCGGCCCCGGCCGCCCCCGACGAGCCCCAGCCGACGATGGTGGCCCTGGCGCCACGGCTGGCGGAGGCCTTCTTGGAGCCGCATGTGCGGATCGACGCGGCCTGTCTGACCGCTGAGACCCTGATGCTGGCCCTGGGTTCGCCGCTCCGCCAGATCCACGAGGGGAAGGTGCGCCCCGACTCGCTCGACGTACGCATCATGCTGCCCTCCCGGGACATCCCGCTGGCCTTCCCGGTCCCGGTCGAGGGCGACGACGAATCGGTGCACCAGCGGTGGCTGTCCCAGCGCAATGCCCAGGGCCACGTCCTCTCGCACAACCTGAAGTCCCTGCGCTCCTCGCACGGCATCGACGTGAGTGTCACCTTCCGCGCGCTGCCCTTCACCCCGCCGGTCAAGCTGTATCTGCTCAACGGGACGGAGGCGCTCATCGCGTACTACATGATCACGCGCCGGGAGGAGTCGACGGACACCGGCACCCTCGAGATGTACGACACCCTCGGCACCGATTCCCTTCTGTTCTCCTTCATCCAGCGGGCCGGCCAGCGCGACGCCGCTTTCGTCGACGAATCCCAGAGGTGGTTCGACGCACTCTGGGGAACCATTACTACGGACCTGACTCTCCCCTGACCGATTCCCCCGCCGGCCCCCGGCGTCGCTCGAAGCGCGGCCGTGACCCAGGAGAACGTGGCAGTGAACGGCAACAGAAGCTCGTCCGAGGAGATCGCGGACGTCCTGCGCGAACGGATACATGCCGGTGCCCTGAAAGCGGGGGACCGCCTGCCCACCCAGGCCGAGTTGGTCGAGGAGTTCGGCGTGGAGCGCGGCACGGTCCGGCAGGCGTTGCGCATCCTTCAGTCGCAGCACCTGCTCACCAACGTGACCAAGGGAAGCCCGCCGAGGGTGGCCGAGGTCCGGACGGAGCCGCAGCCGCAGCAGTCCCGGGCGGCCCGGGTGGTCCTGATCTCCTATCTGAAGGAGGCGTTCCGGTCGCCCGAGGTGCGCATCGACGCCATCTCCTTCACGGCGGAGACCCTGATGTGGGCACTCGGCGAGATGTGCACGGCCGTGGCCCGGGGCGAGGTGCACCCCAAGTCCGTCGAGGTGCGATGCCTGCTGCCGGGGTCCGATGTGGTCCTGCCCTATCCCGATCCGGTGGACCGGCCGGACCTCAGGGCGGATGTGCACAGGAAGCTGAAGGCGCAGATCGACGAGCAGCAGAAGGTCATCGACTTCTATCTCTCCTCCGTCCTGCGTGACCGCGGCATCGAAACGAAGCTGGCCTTCCGGTCGCTGGCGTTCGTGCCCTCGGTGAAGCAGTACGTGCTGAACGGCACGCTGGCCCTTCAGGGCAACTACCAAGTCGCCAGGCGCTCCTACGAGGATCTGCCCGGCGAGGGTGAGTTCGAGGTCTTCGACGTCAGCGGGTTCAAGTCGATGCTGTTCGAGTTCCGACGCGACAGAGGGGGACAGGACGCGGAGATCGTGCAGGACACGAAAGAGTGCTTCGATGCCCTCTGGGAATCGAACGCTCCGCGACACACACTCAGCTAGTGACTCCTGAGACTGGACGGACCGACCTGGTGACGAGAGCTGCCGAGGAACTTCGGGAACTGGTCGTGCGCACACGGTATGTCCTCTTCGATTTCGACGGACCGATCTGTCGGCTGTTCCACGGTTATCCGGCCACGGAGATAGCCCGGGCTCAGGTGAAGTGGCTGAAGGATCAGGGGCGGGACGGCCTGCTCACCGAGGAGGAACGTTTCAGTCCGGATCCTCACGGTGTGCTGAGCGCATTCGCCGCGCGGCACCCGGGCAGTGACCTGCTCATCGACCTCGAAGAGATCCTCACCCAGCACGAGTTGCGAGCGGCGGGCGTCGCATGGCCGACCATGTACGCGGATCCGCTGATCCAGACCTGGGTGGCGACCGGGGCCCGGCTGGCCATCGTGACCAACAACTCGGCCCGGACGGTGGCGGAGTATCTGCGCGACAGGAAGCTCCTCTCCTGCTTCGCCCCCCATATCTACGGCCGTAGGGCGCAGGAGATGCACTTCCTCAAGCCGCATCCCGAGACCCTGAACCGCGCCCTGCGGGCGATGGGCGCGGCGCCGGAGGCCTCGCTGATGATCGGGGACACCGACTCGGACGCCGACGCCGCCCGCGCTGCCGGCGTCCGGTTCTTGGGCTACGCGAGTAGCGCGCGGGCGGTGCGCCGCATGCGGGGCGCCGGGGTGCCCGAGCGGGACATCATGGACTCGCTGGAGCCACTGCTGGATGCCGTGCGTGCCGTGAAGCATTCCTGAGCCTCCGTCCCCTCGACCCTCAGGCCTGGAGCGTCAACAGCAGGCAGGTCACGGCGAGGAGGAAGGCGGGCGACACTTTGATGACCGTACGCAGTCCAATTGGACGCACCCGGGCGGCCAGTGGAGTCCGTCGGCCGTACCGCTTCCGTGTCACCTGCTGAACTTCGGTGGCCGGGCAACTCACCGGCACCTGTGGCCACTTCGTGCGCTCTGTTGTATTCACGGGTCCCCCACCAAGTTCTCGACAACCAGCCGACCAATTGGACTGGTTGTGTCTGACTGGACTGTTCCCGGCCTGAAAGATCCGCTAACCAGCCGTCCAATAGTTGGGGTGTATTGACGGTAAGTGGTGCCACGGTGGCCCGAAGGCGGTAGCTTCTGGGTGTGAGTGCTTCGGAGAGTGACGAGGGCGGCGGCCGTCAGTTCCGTTTTGTGCGCAACCACTTGATGGAGCGCATGCGGAACGGCACGTTGGTCGTTGGCTCCCATCTGGAGGCACAGCGAGTCCTGGCGGTGGACCTGGGGGTCTCGCGGGACGTCGTCCAGAAGGTGATCACTCAGCTGACCGAAGAGCGCTACATCGCCACCAGGCAGGGCAGGGGCAGCTGGGTCGTTCGGTTGCCCGAGGGAAGCGACGCGCAAGGAGAGCCCACCCTCTACGACTCCATCGACAGGGCGTTCGCGGAGCCCGAGGTGTCCCTGGATGTCGTGTCGCTCACCAGCGAGTCGCTCGTCGGGCACTTCAGGGCCCAGGTGGAACGCGTCGAGGCCAAGAAGCTGGCGCCCCGCAGGGTGACGGTCCGGATGATGCTGCCCTCGGAGAGCGCGGACCTGCCGTATCCCCGGGCGTCGGACCCGAAGGACGACGAGCGGGTACGGGAGCGCTGGCGGAACAGAGCGCGCGTGCACGTGGCGGAGATGGGCGACTACTGCAGGAGGCTGAAGGCCGCGGGAGTCGACGCGGGCCTGGAGGTCCGCAGGGTTGGATGGGCGCCGCAGTTCAAGCTCTATCTGTTCAACGACGCCTATGCGCTCATGGGGCTCTACTCCCCGGTCCGCGGGAAGATCCGGCTCGACGACAGCACGGAGGTCAGGGCGATCGACGTGAAAGGCGTCGGTGTGACCCTCCGTCACTATGCGAAGAGCAGTGGATCCGAAGCTGATTCCGACTATGACGACTACCGAGCGTGGTTTGAGTCCTGCTGGAATCTGCTCGCGAAGAAGCCGGAACACGACGAAAAGTCAGCAGGTCAGGGACAGTAACCGCCACTTCCGGCAAGAGGTGTCCGCATGGTGGTCAAACGTGAGAACCATCACTACAGCCAGTATGCTCGCCGCCCATGCGGCCACTTCTGCCCCACCGACCCCAGGAAGCGCTGGTGCGCTTCTTCGCCGGGCGGCGCCGCCTGGCCGTCGGTGAAGTGGTCGTCGGCCACCACAACAGCAACCACATCCTCCCGCTGGGCCAGCCCCTGGCTTATCTGCTGGGGATGGGCTCAGGGCGCGTGCGAGCCAAATTCCGGGTGCCCTTCGAGACAGTTGAGGTCGTGCCCCGAATCTGGCGGGAGTCCGACGTGCTGAGCGCGGTGAGCGAGTGGATGGACGACGTCCCGTGCTGTCTCCGGGACTTCGGTGACTGGTCGCTGCATGCCTATGTCCCGGGCCGTGCCCTGTCCGAGAAGACGGGCCGGGAGCCGGTCGGCGAGAAGCGGATCGCGGAGCTGGCCGGGTTCTTCGCCCGATTGGCCGACGTACCGGCCGACGCTCTTCCGGACCGTCCGGCGGACTGGCCCGACAGCGGCGACAGCCAGGGCTTCCTGCACCGGCTGGCCGACTACACCGAGCATCAGGTCCACCGGCACAACCGGCCCCGGTTCGGCGGACTCTTCGACGCCCTGGAGATCCCGCCCGGCATGGTGCACGGATTCGTGCGCTCCAGGCCGCGGCTCACCCGGCGCGACTTCACCCTGCTGCACACGGACGTACACCGGGCCAACGTGATCGTGACGCCGACCGAGAACGGCGATCGGCTCCTGGTGCTCGACTGGGAACTCAGCCTGTACGGCGACCCGTTGCACGACCTGGCGACGCACGTGGTCCGTATGGCCTACTCCGAGTCGGAGCGGAAGCTGGCGGTCGAGTGCTGGGCCGAGGCGATGAAGCGGGCAGGACACGCGCCGCTGACCGTCGGCCTGGACCCGGATCTCGACACCTACGAGGGCTTCGAGCGCGTCCAGTCGGTCTTTCCGGACGTGATGCGGGCCGCCCTCGCACTGCCGGACGAGCCGGACGCGAAGGCCTTCGACGTGGCCGCCGTCCAGGTGCGCCGGGCTCTGAGCCGGGGTTGGGAGTGGCTGGACCCGGAGAGAGAGCCCGTCGACGAGACCACGGCCGTGGACGCGTTGCGCGCGTGGCATGCCGCGGACACCGCGCGACCCGTCGCCGAGAAGGACTCCGTGCGGTCCGGCGACCGGAGCGGCAGAGACGGGAACGGGTGGTGTCCGGACGCGGACCGGCCCAGAGGCATCCGGCTCAGCACAGGACGGGAACCGGATCCGCTTCCTGACCGGCCGCTGAGCACCGAGGCGATGGAGTCCCTGGAGAGCCTGGAGCGGAATGTCTGCTGAGGTCGACGAGGCGAGCGAAGTCCGCTCGCTGCTCGACGGTGTCCGCGGGGTCCTCTTCGACTTCGACGGACCTGTCTGTCTGCTCTTCCCCGACGGCTCCTCGCGGAGCGTCGCCGATGAGGTCCGGACACTCGTGTCCGAGGCCGGCGCGGACGGTCTGCTGACGCCCGCGGAGAAGCAGGACAAGGATCCGCACGCCGTCCTGCGCGCCGTTCACCGGGAGGGGGCGGACGACAAGGACCTCGTCGGGACCCTGGAGGAGAAGGTCACCGAGGGCGAGCTGGAGGCCGCTCGGCGGAAGCCGGATCTCACCCAGGACGTGGACCGGCTCATCCGGCAGTTGGACGGGCGCGGGGTGGGACTCGCCGTGGTCACCAACAACTCGGCCGAGGCGGCCTCGTACTACCTCAAGTCGCAGGACCTGCGGGACTGTTTCACCGCCGTTCACGGGCGCACCCGCGACATCGACCGGATGAAACCCGACCCCGACGTCGTGAACCGCGCCCTGGACAGCCTCGGTCTGTGCAGCCATGAGGCGCTGATGATCGGTGACTCCAGGGCGGACGTGGAGGCGGCGGAGAAGGCGGGGGTGCTCTTCGTCGGGTACGGCCGCAACCACCGCAAGGAGGCGGACTTGCGACGCGCGGGAGCCAAGTGGGTCCTGAGCTCGTATGCTCGACTCCTTGATGAGGAGTGACGACGCGGCACTCGAATCCGTGGGGCGCACCCGCCGGCGGGCGAGGGAGTTCGCCGGGGACCAGCCGCTGCACGGACCGCTCGCCGGCTATCACCATGAGACGTACGCCTTCCCGCACCACGGTGTGCCCGGCGCACGCCGGATGAAGCTGCGGGAACCACGGCCGAACGTGATCTGGTTCGACCGCAGGGCCTTCGACGAGGTGGAACTGCTGACCGCCCTGGCCGACCGGGTCCGCGGCATTCCGGACGTGATCCGCGTGGGGTCGGCGACCCTGCATCAGTTCATAGAGGGACAGACACTCGCCTCCCGCTTTGCCGTGGGGACGGAGCTGCCGAACGCCGTCGTCGCACAGCTCATGGGCCTGGTAAGGGACCTCGCCGCGATACGGCCCGACTCCCTCCCCGTGGAATGGCGCGTCCCCGCCGAGGACCGCGAGGCCGACGGTGACAGCCGTGGATTCCTGGCGCGGCTGGTGCACTTCGCCGAGGAGCAGGTGTACGCGCGCAACGAGCACAGGTTCGGCACGCTCTTCCGGGACCTCGGGGTCGACTCGGACGCCTTCAAACGATTACGGCGGCATCTGGACGGGGTCGCGGAGCGCCCGTTCCATCTTCTCCACGGCGATCTGCGCCGGGAGAACCTGATCCTCGATCCGGCCGGCCGGCTGTGGACGATCGACTGGGAGCTGGCGGTCTTCGGGGACCCGCTCTACGACCTGGCGACGCACCTGTATCTGACGCGCTATCCCGAGGGCCAGCACCGCCGGGTGGCCGAACTCTGGACGGCCACCGTCGAGGACGCCGCCGCGGGTGCCTCCCGGCGCTGGCAGGAGGATCTGCCGCGCATCCTCGGCTTCAAGCGAGCCCAGTCCGTCTTCACCGACGTCATCAGAGCCGCCCTCGACCTGGCGGACGGCGCTTCCCTGCGGGCGACGGTGCCGCTGCTGTGCGAGGTGCTGCGGGACGGCGCCGCACCTCTGGGCCTGTCCGCGGTGCCGACGCAGTGCGAGACCGCGGTGGCCCTGACGCGCTGGCGCCGCAGCTACGCTTCGTAGCCATGAGCACCGGCAACGCGGGCCTGCGCGAGCGCAAGAAGCAGCGGATGTACCAGTCCGTGTCGGACATCGCCATCCGGCTGTTCCTGGAGCGGGGCTTCGACGCCGTCTCCGTCGCCGAGATCGCCGCCGCGGCCGAGATCTCCAAGCCGACCCTGTTCCGGTACTTCCCGGCGAAGGAGGACCTCGTCCTGCACCGGATCGCCGATCACGAGGACGAGGCCGCGCGGGTCGTCGCCGGGGAGCCGAAGCCGCTTGTCGCTCTGCGGCGGCACTTCCTCGACGGGCTGGAGCGGGGCGATCCCGTGACCGGGCTGAACGATCATCCCGAGGTGCTGGCGTTTCACGGGCTGCTGTACGGGACTCCCTCCCTGGTCGCCCGGGCGTACGCCCACATCGAGCGGTCGGAGGCGGCGCTGGCCGAGGCGCTCGGAGGGGATCTGGACGCCCGGCTCGCCGCGGGGCAGATCATGTCGGTGCGGCGGATCCTCGCGCTGGAGAACTGGCGGCGGATCGCGGGCGGGGAGTCGGTGGAGGACGTACGGCGGGATGCCGTGGTGGCTGCCGAGCGGGCGTTCGCGCAGTTGGAGCGTGCGCTGCCGTATCTCGCATGATCTGTTGCGAGACCTGGTAATAAATTTAACTCGGTTACGTTATTCCGGTACGCTCGCTGGAATGACGTCACCCGACCCCGCCCTCCAGGACTCCCTCCGCCTCGAACGCGCCCACCACGACCGCTGCCGTACCGCCCTCGCCGCCATGGTCGACGGCGCCCAGGAACAGGTCGTCACCGGCGAGGACGTCTCCGCCTCCGGTGCCGACGCCGAAGTGCTCGGGTACCGGTTGCGCAGCCAGGCCAAGGAGATGCGCGAACTGCCCGAAGGGCCCTTGTTCTTCGGCCGGTTGGACTTCCGGACCGACAGCGAGCACGGCGGGCAGCACTATCACGTCGGGCGGCTGCGGATCACCGAGCATCCCGCCGCCCCGCCCCTGGTCGTCGACTGGCGCGCGCCCGTCTCCCGGGCCTTCTACCAGGCCAGTGCCCGCGACCCGCAGGCCGTCGTGGTGCGTCGGCGGTTCGGGTGGGCGCCCGGCAGCCGCGGTGACTCCGCCGATCTGACCGGGCTGGAGGACGAGCACCTCGGGAAGGGGGAGGCCCGGAAATCCAGCGGCATCGTCACCCGGGAGATCGAGCGTCCCCGGGTCGGGCCCATGCGGGACATCGCGGCGACCATCCAGCCCGAGCAGGACGATCTCGTACGAGGTGATCTCGCCGAGTCGGTGTGCGTGCAGGGCGCCCCGGGGACCGGGAAGACCGCCGTCGGCCTGCACCGCGCGGCCTATCTGCTCTACACCCACCCGCAGCGCATCCGGCGCGGCGGACTGCTCATCCTCGGGCCCAACCGCACGTTCCTCTCGTACATCTCCGAGGTGCTGCCCGCCCTCGGTGAGACCGGCGTACGGCAGTCGACGCTCATCGACGAGATCGCCCGGCATCCGGTCGGCGGTGTCGACGAGCCGCCCGCCGCCGCCCTCAAGCACGACGCGCGGATGGCCGACGTCCTGCGGCGTGCGCTGTACGCGCGCGTGGCCACCGAGAGCGCCGACTCCCTTGCCGTTCCGGACGGTTCGTACCGGTGGCGCGTCCCCGCCGACGAGCTATGGCGGATCGTCGCCGGCGTGCGCGCCGAGCAGCCGCCGTACGTCATCGGGCGGGAGCGGGTGCGGACGAGGATCGTGGAACGGATTCGGGCGCAGGCCGAGCGGCGGGCCGGGGCGGTGCCGGGCGCCTGGGTGCGGAAGATCGAGCGGGCGCGGGCGATCGGCGAACACCTGGACGCCGTATGGCCGCGGGTGCGGCCCGAGGAGGTCGTCGCCGAACTCCTCGGTGATGCACAGGTGTTGGCGTGCTCCGCCGACGGGCTGTTCGACGCCGACGAGCAGAAGGCGCTGCTGTGGGCGCGTCCGCCGCGGTCGTGGAAGTCGGCGCGCTGGTCGGCCGCCGATCTCGTGCTGCTCGACGAGGTCGCCGGGCTGCTGGAGCATCCCCAGGGGTACGGCCATCTCGTCGTCGACGAGGCGCAGGACCTCTCCCCGATGGAGTGCCGGGCCATCGCCCGCCGGGCGTCCTTCGGGTCGCTGACCGTGCTCGGGGACCTGGCGCAGGGGACCACGCCGTGGGCCGCGCGGTCCTGGCCGCCGCTCCTCGCCCACCTCGGCAAACCCGACGCCGCCGTGGTGCCGCTCACCATCGGGTTCCGGATGCCGCAGGCCGTCGTGGGTCTGGCGAACCGGCTGCTCGCGCGGCTCGACGTCGAGGTGCCGGCCGCCCGGTCCCTGCGCGGCGACGGGGAGTTGAGATTCCGGGAGGTGCCGCCCGGTGAGCTGCCGGGGGCCGTCGTGAACGCCGTACGGGACGCGCTCGATCGCGAGGGCTCCGTCGGGGTCGTGGCCGCCGACGTGGACGTGGACCGGGTGCGGTCGGCGCTCGGGGCGGCCGGAATCGAGGTGGGCGGGCCGGACGAGCTCGGTGCCCGGGTGTCGGTCGTCCCCGCGAGCGTCGTCAAGGGGCTCGAGTACGACCATGTCGTCGCCGTCGAGCCCGCGACGATCGCGGAGGCGGAGGAACGGGGGCTGCACCGGCTGTACGTCGTGCTGACGCGGGCGGTGTCGCGGCTGGAGGTGGTGCACGGGCGGCCGTTGCCGTTCTGAGGCTCCGGCCGCCCGTCACTTGACCTAGACGCCCTCCAGCAGCGGGATCAACTGCTCCTCCTCATACGTGAGATGAGCCTCCAGCTCGGTCGCCAGGCGTTCGATCTCGGCGCGTGCGTCCGGTCCGTCGCCTCCCTCGCCGCCGTCGCCGCCGTCGGCTTCGGAGGACACCGCGGCGCGCAACTCCTCCACCAGCGCGGCGATCTGCTCGTGCTCCTCGCGCAGCCGGGCCAGGACGGGTGCGGACTCGGGGTTGCGGTCGGCGAGGACCGGGAACATGCCGAGGTCCTCGCCGGTGTGGTGGTTGTGCAGGCCGTGGCAGAAGGTGAGGCAGTTGACGCGGAGCTGTGCGCCGAGTGCGGTGCCGTCGGCCATCTCCTTGCGGATCAGGGCGAGTTCACGGCGGAAGCCGTCATGGACGACCTTGATCGCCTCGCCGAACGAACTCGCCCTGATGTTCGGCGGGCCGTCCTGGGCGAGCTCGTACAGGGCGACCACGGGGAGCACCCGGCCCGCCTTCTCCTCGTACGCCGCCCAGCCCGGGTCCGTGTCCACGGCCCGCGCGAACGCCTGGTCCCGCTCCTCGCCCTCAAGGACGGCGGCCCGCGCGGGATAGGTGAACGCGCCGCTCTCGACGGTGACTTGGGGGTCGGCGAGGACGTTGTGGTACCAGGCGGGATGCCGGGGGGATCCGCCGGCCGAGGCGATGACCAGGACTCGGTCGCCGCCGTCGGGGAGGTAGCCGAGAGGGGTGGTGTGCGGGGCTCCGGTGCGGGCTCCGGTGGTGGTCAGCAGGAGGAGCCGGCCGCCTTCGAAGTAGCCGCCCACAGCGCCGTTGTTGGCGCGGAACTCGTCGATGATCTGTTGGTTGAAGTCGTTGGGCATACGTCTCTTTCTCGATCGCTGATGTCCCATGCGATCGGTCGCATGGGCAAAAGATTCGGCGAAGAGAAAGAACGGGCGGGCTTCTCGCCCGCGGTGGCCTCACTCAGAGGCCGGGCACCCAACTCGCTCACGGCACAAGGCCGACCCGGCAGTCATGGAGGGGACGCTAACCGGGGGAGAGGATGCGCGGCAAGCTCATATGTCCGATCCTGTTGAACGATGCTCCTTTTCCTCGATGTGGACGGGACGCTGATCCCGTTCGGGGCGACCTGGCCCTACCCGGAGTACGAGGCGCGTTTCGCGCTGCCGGAAGGCGCCGGCCATCCCCTGCTGCCCCGCGTCGACCCCGGGCTCGGGGCTCGGCTCGCGGCGCTGGACTGCGAGCTGGTGTGGGCCACGACCTGGATGGACGACGCGAACCAGTGCCTGGCGCCCTGGCTCGGCCTGCCCCCGCTGCCGCTGGTCGACTGGCCGGACGACGACGACGGCGACGGGGACTGGGGCAAGCCGCGGGGGCTGCACTGGAAGACCCGGCCACTGGTGGCCCGGGCGGACGGGCGGCCCTTCGTCTGGGTCGACGACGAGATCACCGACCTGGACCGGGCGTGGGTGGCCGCCCATCACCCCGTACGGGCACTGCTGCACCGCGTCGATCACCGGTACGGGCTCACCGACCGGGACTTCGCGACGCTGCGGGAGTGGATCAGTGGCGGCTCAGCAGCTCGGTGACCCGGGTGATCCCGTCCGTCCCGTGCCCGAGTCCGATCGCCCGGCGGGCCTGGCCCTCGGCGGCGCGCATCACGCCCGCGTCGATGCCGTGGGCCTCGGAGGCGTGGACGACATGGGCCATGGTCGAGACGGCCGAGGTGATCGGGTTGAGTTCGCCGGAGTAGGTGCCGTGGTCGGCCTGACCGGCTTCGGCCGCGAACTCTCCGAACTCCTCGCTCCCCTCTCCGACTGGGGTCACCGTCGCCTGGATCGGCTCACGGCCTCCTGACCACCCGGCTTCAGCCTCGCCCGACGGCCGCGCGCTGCCAAGTACCCACAAAAAAGTGGGTACTCCGGGACGGCGCCGGCGGGGGCTGTCCGGTACGCCGACGCGAGTACGCGGGGTTACTCCCGTTGTCAGACGACCCCGCCGTCCCCGCCCGGCACCGTGGTTCCCATGAAACTGAGCCGTCCCGCACGCCGGGCTTCCGTTGTCGTCCATGTCGTCGCCTCGGCGAGCTGGCTCGGGCTCACGCTCGGGCTGTTCGCGCTGGCCGTCACCGCCGTCACCACCGGGTCCGCGGTGACCGTCGAGGCATCCGTCCGGGCCATGCAGCTGTTCTCCGACTGGCTGCTGCTGCCGGTCGCGTTCCTCACGCTGCTGAGCGGCCTGCTGCTGTCCCTGGGCACCCCCTGGGGACTCGCGCGGCACCGCTGGGTCTACATCAAGTTCTGGCTGACCCTCGCCACGATCGCCGCCACCACCTTCGCGCTGCGCCCCGGCCTGAGCTCCACGGTCGACGCCGTCGTCGCGAGCGGGTCCGTGCCCGACACCACCGACATCGTGATGGGGCCGATCGTCTCCCTCACCGCCTATGTCTTCATGACCGTGATCTCGGTCCTCAAGCCGTGGGGGCTGACCCGGCGGGGCCGGAACGTGCGGGCGGCCGCCCGTCGTCCGGTGGGGGGCGAGCGGGTGCGGCAGGCTGCCTAGTGTCCCGTCCCGGACAAGTCCGGGACGGGAGTTGTGCACCGGGCCATCAGATCGTGTCGAGGTCCCGGTCCTTGGTCTCAGGCAGGGCCAGGGCGCACAGCAGGGAGAGCAGGGCCATGGCGCTCATGAACCAGCCGCCCACGGAGGCGCTGTAGTTCTCGGCCAGTGCCGTGACGATGAGCGGGGCCGCGGCGCCGCCGAGTACGCCGCCGAGGTTGTAGGAGAAACCGGCGCCGGAGTAGCGCATCCGGGTGCCGAACAGCTCGGGCATGTAGGCGCCCGCGGGGCCGTAGATGATGCCCATGCACAGCAGGGCGCCGCTCAGTGCCACGGCGATGAGGGCGTAGTTGCCGGTGTCGAGCAGGGGGAACAGCACCGCGCCCCAGACGACGCCGAAGGCCGCGCCGCCGACGATGAGCCTGCGTCGGCCCAGCCGGTCCGACCAGCGTGCGACGGCGTACGTGGACACGCCCAGGACCGTGACCGCGACGAGGGTGAGCAGGAGCATGTGGTTCTTGGGGATGCCCAGGTCGTCGGTCGTGTACGTCATGCAGTAGGTGGCGGCCGTGTAGAACATCACGTACACGACCGTGATCATCCCGGCGCCGAGCAGCATCTCCCGGGGGTGCTTGCGGAACGCCTCCGCCAGCGGTGCCTTGGCGGTCTCCCGCCGGTCGGTGACCTTCGCGAAGGCCGGCGTCTCGGCGATCTTGAGGCGGATGACCAGGCCTACGGCGACGAGGACGAAGGAGATCAGGAACGGGATCCGCCAGCCCCAGCTCTCGAAGGCGTCGTCGTCGAGCACCGAGGACATCAGCAGGAAGGTGAGCGTGGCGACGAAGTAGCCCACGGGAGAGCCCATTTGGGGCGCCGCCGCGTACAGGCCGCGTTTCTCTTTCGGTGCGTGTTCCACCGCGAGCAGCGCCGCGCCGCCCCACTCGCCGCCGAGGCCGAGGCCCTGGATCAGGCGCAGCAGCACCAGCAGGATCGGCGCCGCGACGCCGAGGGTGTCGTAGCCGGGCAGGAGTCCGATCAGGCCGGTGGACAGGCCCATCATCAGCAGGGAGACGACCAGGACGGCCTTGCGGCCCACGCGGTCGCCGTAGTGGCCGAAGATCGCGGCACCCAGCGGACGGGCCGCGAATCCGACCGCGAAGGTGGACAGGGTCGCCAACGTGCCCGCGGTCTCGGAGAGTTCGGGGAAGAAGGCGTCGTTGAGGACGAGCGCGGCCGCGGTTCCGTAGATGTAGTAGTCGTAGAACTCGATGGCCGTGCCGATGAAGCTGGCCGTGGCGATCCGGCGCATGCCGGTCGGGGGTACGGCGGGGGCGGTGCCGGACTGGGTGCGGCCGGGGGGTGCGGCTGAAGCCATGGCTGGCCTCCGGAGGGAGCGGTGAGGGACAGGACGCCGTCGCGGATTGCGAACAGGGTGTGAACGTAAGCCGACGGGTGTCTCCCGCTCCTTGTCCGGCCGGACAGCTCTCGGGTGCGCGTTGTGTCCGCTACGACAGTCTCCGCGCCGCTCCTGCCGTGCTCAGGGCCCCGGAAAGGCGGCCGCGTCCGGTTCCCGCAGATCCAGGCGCAGTTGGAGCATGGCCGCCAGCCGGTGCTCGGGGTCGTCGAGGTCGAGGCCGGTCAGCGCCACGGCCCTGCGGATGCGGTAGCGCAGGGTGTTGGGGTGCACGTTGAGCTGCTTGGCCACCGCCCCGACGTCCCCGAAGCCGTCGAGGTAGAGCAGCAGCGACCGGGCCAGCTCGGTGCCCTGGGTGCGGTCGCGGTCGGCGAGGGCGGCCACCGCGGGGAAGCGGAGCCGCGGCGCCTGGTCGAGCAGTTCCAAGGTGTCCCGGACGAGCAGGGCGGGGGCGAGCCGGGTGTGGGTGCCCACGGCCACTTCGGGGGTACGGCCGAGCAGTTGCAGCGCGCGATGGCCGCGCAGCTTGACGGACGGGATGTCGGCGAGACGTTCGGCGCGACCGGCGACGACCGCCTGGGCCGGCGTTCCGGTCAGCCGGCGCAACGTGGTCACCAACTCCTCGGCCCAGCGCACGAGGGGCGCTTCCTCGGCGGGCGTCGGCAGGATGGCGTAGAGCTGACCGCAGGCGTGGACGACGAGGGCGTTGTCGCGATGGGCGGCGGCATGCACGGACATCACGCCCGCGGCCTCGGCGCGCCGCGCGTCCGCCCCTACGGCGGTGGCGGCGCCCTGCTCACGAAGGTCCACGGCGATCACGTCGGCCTCGGCCGCCGGGTCGATGCCCAGGTGGGCGGCGAGCGCGGCGGCGTCGAAGCGGCCGGTCAGCAGCCCGTGGCTGAGCTCCTCACGGGAGGCGAGCCGGGCCCGGGCGTCGCCCTGGAAGTAGTGGTCGACGAGTTGGGTCGCGGCGATCCGGGCGGCGCCGCGCAGCAGCTCCGGCGCCCGTTCCGCGAGCGGCCGGTCGCCCTCCTGCACCCAGATCGTGCCGAGCGGCCGGCGCCCGGCGTTGATCCCGATCACCAGCCGCCGCCGGGCGCCCAGCTCCGGCTGCTCGGCGACCATGACGACCTCCTCGCCGGCCCGGACGCGCTGATGGACCCCGAGCCGCCGCAGCAGCGCCAGATACGGCTCCGGGCAGCTGCGGCCGAGGATGGAGCGGCGGCGCAGTTCGTCGGCCTCGTCGCCGGAACCGGCGTACGCGACCACCCGGTGGGCACCGTCCTCGACACTGACCACGCCCTGGGTGAGCGTCGCCACGGTCTGCGCCAGCGAGAACAGATCCCGGCTCGGCCCGAAGACGTCTGCGGGTGCCGCCAGGGCCGCCCGTATCTCCGCCTCCGCATGGTCCCAGCGCAGCCCCCGTGGCAGCCCGAGCACGACCACCCCGGCCTCCTCGGCCGCCACGCCCACCGCCTCCGGCAACTCCTCACCGACGATCCGCACCGCAACGGCCACGGCGCCCACGGCCCCGGCCGCCGTCACCATCGCCGCCGCCTCCCCCTCGCGCGCCCCGACCGCCAGCACCAGGGCCCCGGCCGCCCCGTCGAGCGGCTCCCCCGGCTCGGCGATGACCACGTCGACGATCTCCCCGTCGAGCGGCCCGCGGCACACCGGCCCCGGCGACACGACGTCCGCGAGCCGGCGCACCACGACACCGACGGCTGCGCGGGCGGGGGCGGGGGCGAGGGGTATGGGGGTCTCCGGCGGGGTGTCGGTCATCGGGGCAGGGTAGACGGCGGGGCTGTCATCTCGGTTGGGGACTGTCCTGTCTCAGGTAAGTCCGGGTAGTGCGAGTCGATGACCTGCGGTGCCCGGAGTTCAGTGAGACGGTTCAGCTTGTGTTCGTCTCGGTTGAGTCCAGGCATCCGAGCCGCTGCGGTGGGACCGCACCTGGGTTGAGCCGGATAGTCACGGGAACGACGGCCACCGCTCGGTGGCCCACTCCAGCCAACCCGACCACCCAGGAGGCGGACCGTCAATCTCATGACCATCGAGTTCTGAGGCGTCGGGCTCCTCGAACAGCGTCCTCCAGTGCAAGAGGTCCGCATCGCTCATGAGGAAGGTCTGATCCGGAGTGGTCGATTGGCGATTGGCGATCCGAGCGCGTTGGGTCTCATGGTCCACCGGAAGGTAAACGAGGTGACAGGACGCGCCCACAGACTTCACCAACCAGCGGATCGCGGACCTCTCGTCACGAGACCAGCATCCGAAATCCAGGATCACGTTGGTTCCGAGCCTCAGTGCCTCCAGAGCAAGCGAGAGCAGCCGTCCCTCCAGGACATCGCGCTTCCCATCCGGCTGCGGATCGCCGAACAGCGGAATCATCCACTCGTCAGGTGTTAGCCGCAGTGCACTGTGCTCCTTGGCCAGCTGCCGAGCCCTCGTGGTCTTTCCGGCCCCCGGCAGGCCGACTGTCAGAAACAACGTGGTCACACCCGGATCGTTCATGGAAACCATGCGGAGGACAACTTCTTTCTCTTTCTTTCTCTGGTGAGATCGCCGGGGTTGCGTCGAGGCCCCGCTGTGCGTGACCTCGGTGGAACAGCTCAGGAAGCCCTCGCAGGTCTGAGTTCGGAGAAGACCGCCGTTCCGCCTGGACCAGGTCGGGAAGACCGGAAACGTCGATCTGGAGTGTCCTGTCTCAGGTGGCGATGAGTGTGGCGATGCCTTCGGGGTTGCCGAGCCGGTACTCGATCTCTGCGGCTGACGACTTGACGGTCTTCATGAACCAGACGCGGCTGGTCCCGCGAAGCGGCCCCTTGGTGGGGGAAGCGGTGGTGGAACTTGGCGATGCTCTCGGCGGAGACGTAGAAGTCGTCGTCCATCGCCAGCTTTCTCCAGTGGGGAGAGGTGAACATGTGGATCAGAGCGACGCGTTCGGGGAATCCGGCTGCTGTGAGCCAGGGAGCCTTCATGTCCGGCTGGACTCCGGGCCCTTTGTCCCGGACGAGGTCGTGAAGGAGTTCGGCTCGGTGGACGAGTCGGTAGTGGCGGTGCGCGAGGCCGGCCCAGAGTCGGCCGGTGACGTCCTCACAGATGTCGATCAAGGCTGGGTCGTGCTGCCGACGAAGGCGCCAGTAGCGCTGCTGGGCTCGAACGACGTCGGGGGTGCGGGACAGGTCGAGCTGCTGCTCTGGCGCGTGGACGTGCTGACCGACCCAGAGCTTGTGGCGGATGCAGACGTTGTTGTGGACGGGCGCCCAGACCTGAGCAGGAAACGTCGCGCCGGTGCGCGCGACGACGCAGCGGCGGCAAGCCCGGCGAAGCACGTGGCCATCGGGGACCGCAGGCAGGTTCGGATGGAGGTCGTCGGCTTGGAGGTCGGAGATCGTGCGGGCCAGGTGTTGTCGGGACTGACCGCTGAGGACGCAGAGGATATCGAGGCTGGTGAGCCGGGATCCCAGCCAGCGTGACGGGGACCGTAGACGGGCCAGGGGGACATGGTTTGCCAGGGCCAGCCGACACCAGTAGGACGACTCGCACTCGCCTGGGACCGGCGGCAGGGTGACGGGCAGGGGACGGACAAGTGCCGGGCGGAACACGGGTTCACCCGGTGCGAGGCAGGGGTGAGGGGCGGCTGTGGCCGGAGGACTCGCTGCTGTGGTCGATGCGGATGCTCTTGACCGTTGTCCGGGTGATGCGTTCGCTGCCGTCGAGGATGGAGGAGATCGCAGCGGCTCGGATGAGGTGGGAGAGGCTGCCGATCATGCCGCCGGTGCGCTGGTGGAGGTGTTTCGCCATGTTCACCAGGGTTTTGGGCTCGTTCCGGTGCAGGCGGAGGGTGTTCTCCATGGATGCGATCAGGGACCTCCACTCGGCGTTGAGTGGAAAGGGACCGGTGCGGACCAGAACGCAGCGGCCGGCGAGCTGCCTGCCGCGGATGCCGGTGAACAGCCCGGACTGCTCGACGTTGATCCCGGCATAGACGAACGTCGCGGGCAGGTGCTCGGTGAAGTACTTCAGGTGGTCGGAGAGGTCCTCGCCCGCGCTGGTGGCGTGGTTGAGCAGATGGATCTCGTCGACCAGGACCAGGTCCGTGCGGGCCTCGATGAGTACTTGGCAGACCGCGCTGGTGACGTCGATGGTGTTGTGCCTCGGGCCGATCACGGGCAGGCCGAGGAACCGGGCGAACTCCATGGCGAGTTTGCGGGGGGAGCCTTTGGGCGGGGCGGTGATGTAGACAACCGGGATGCGGTCGCTTCCCGGAAACCGCTGCCTGACGCGGAGTTCGTGCAGGCGCCCGAGTTGCTTGAGCGCGGTCGTCTTCCCGGTGGTCCACTCTCCGGAGACGATGAGTCCGCGGCGGGCGCCGTGCTCACGCTGGTTGAGCAGAGTCAGCAGCCGACCCTGGTGAGCGATGTCCTTGACCGTGGACGTCCGCACGACCTGGAGTTCGGAGTGGTAGGCGATGCGGGCCTCGTCGTAGGCCTCCCGCAGTTGCGGGCTCAGGGCGTGCCACTGCTGCTCGGGCAGCAGGTCGAAGACGGCCGGGTCCTCTTCGACGAACCGGCGCCAGCCCTCCAGCCGCGTGGACGGGTCCGTGCGCTCCTCGCCGGGTTCAGGCACTTCCTCGCCGTCCGGCTCAGGCGTGTTCACCACCACCGTTCGGCCTCCTTGCGCGCGTCGAAGATCTCCAGCGGGATCACGTCAGCGAGTTCGTCCTCGTCCGTTTCCATCGGTTCGGCGGCGAGCCCTTCGGCGGGCTCGTCCGGTCTGGGCCAGGACGGTTCGGCGGTGGCCCGGGTCCGGGCGCCGACCTTGCGGTCCCGGCCGCTGCGGCGCGACGCGCGAGACGGTTTCGCGGGTGTGTCCTCCGGACCGTCGGCGGCGCGGTCCAGTAGGGCGACGGCGGCCCGGGCGATCTCGTCCTCGGTCACGGGATCGGTGCCGCGCTGGGCCAGGATGCGGCGGGCGTGGTCCCAGGCGAGTTCGCCCATCGGCGTCGGCGCGGTGCGAAGGTGCCGCCAGACGGCGGTGATCCAGCCGCCTTCGCGATGATTGCGTACCCAGACGTGGGAGATGTCGTAGGGGTCGTAGTGGACTTCCCAACTCCGCCCGTCCGGGCCGACGCCGGACGGCTGGCGTCGGATGGGGTTCAACTCCGCGCTGTCGTAGGTGCGGTGACCCAGGCGGATGCCGTAGGAGTTGATCCGCCGTCGGCAGCGGGGCAGCAGCTCGATGTACTCGTCCGGGCTGAGCGCGACCGGGACGTGCCCGGCTGCCGCGACCAGGGCGGCGTATTTTTCATTCGGGCTCAGCGCCTTGCCGGGCATCAGTGGGTCCCGCAGTCCGTCGTGCGGCCGGTTCTGCCAGTGGACGATCCATTCCTGCAGCAGTTCCTGGAGCTGGTGGATCGTCCAGGCCGCCTCTGCGGCCGGATCGGTGCCGCGGTGCTCGGTGCTGCGTCCTTTGTGGCCGGGAAGGTGCTGGACGAACATCGTGGCGACCGAGCCCAGCGTCTTCTCGATATGCGGCTTGTCCGTCGGAGTGTCCGGGTGGGCTGGCTGGAAGGACACGCCCAGCGACTGGCAGGCTGAGCGGAACGTGTCGGAGATATAGGCCTTGCCCCGGTCGCAAACGATCGTCTCTGGCGTGATCACGGGGACGGCCGCCGCCTGGGCCAGCCGCTCGTCCAGCGCCATGAGCGAGGCGTGCGGGAGCACCGATCGGGACATCCGGAGCGCGTCCGCCCAGCCCGGTCGCATCGGTTCCGGCGTCATCGCCCGGGCCAGCAGCAGTGCGGCGTCCACTGCCTTCGTCGACGGCCGCAGTACCGCTGCGGCCAGCGTGCGGGTCGCGATGTCGACGATGCCGGTCAGCTCGACGGTGTCGACCGTGCCGTCGTCGTGAACGACCAACACGTCCAGCGGAGTCGAGTCGATCTCCATCACCTCGCCCGGACGGGCTGCGGTGAGCTGACCGAACATGCCTTCCGGCTGCTTGGCCAGCGAACGGCGGGTGCGGGCCGAGCCCAGCGTGTGCCGCCCGGAGGTGACCGCCTTCAGCAGTCGGTAGAACGTCGCCCGCGACGGCAGCGGCACCACCCCGGGCCCGTGCTCGGCTTCCAGCTGGCGCTCCATCCGGCGCCGCAGCACCTGCGCGGAGACCGTGGACCGGCTTGTCTGCTCCTCCACGACCTTCCGCAGGGCCTCGACCACCCGCCGGTCGGCGCGGCCCGTGCCGTCCGCGACGGCCCGCAGCCGCGGGTCGACCAGCCCCAGCACCCCCTCACGCTC
This sequence comes from Streptomyces sp. NPDC051963, assembly GCF_044593495.1. Lineage (NCBI taxonomy): Bacteria > Bacillati > Actinomycetota > Actinomycetes > Kitasatosporales > Streptomycetaceae > Streptomyces > Streptomyces sp. NPDC051963. The sequence goes on from NZ_JBIUCC010000008.1 coordinate 66,979, forward strand.
GAACCGGGCCCGCATCTCCTGCAACGCGGTCAACGACACCGCCTTACTCGCCGCCAACTCCGCAACCTTCGCCAACTCCCGCTGCCGCAGGGACCAGACCGCCGGGTCGTACTCAGGTTTAACCGACCCGTGCGGATTGTTCAGCGGCCGACCGGTGAGCATCTCCACCAGATGCCGCTGCCACCACTCCGCCCGCTCAACTGTCTTGGTCGGGAGCCCTTCCAGCACTCCAGCCGGTGGGACCACCGTGCGCACCGAGGCTGGTGTAACCACCTCGAAGCCGTCCGAGGAGAGCAGATGGGCCAGCAGCACCACGCTCGCCGACTGGCCCTCGTCGACCAGCCGGACCGCAGTCCCCTCCAAAGCGGCGACCGTATGCAGCCGCCCGTCGAAGCGGACCAGGTCACCCGCTCGCAGCAGTCGCGGACGCGACGGCATCACCGCCCCCCTCCCAGACCAGACCGAGCCTGACCTGCGTGTCCGCCGCCAGCAGCCCGGTCTCCAAGTCCGTGGTCAGAGCCCCGCGCCAGAGCAGGTGGAACGGCACCGGCAGCACCGCGATCTGGTCGCCCGTCCTCCGAGCCCCCTCCAGCAGACCGGCGCCGTCAGTGAACACATCCACCAGACGATCGGCGACGTCAGCACGGTGCACCCGCGGATGCCGGTAGCCGGCCAGCCACCGCACGTTCGCCATCAGCACCGCATCCGGCGTGCCGATCCGCGCGAAGTCCCAGCCCACCGACCGGCATGCCGTCGCGGTCACCGCGAACTTCATTGCGTCCCCCGGTCCGATCCGCTCATCCGGGCGCACGTCCACCACCAGGGCCGTGCCATCCGCGCGGCGGACGAAGAAGTCCGGCGTATGCCGCACCCGCTTCCCGTCCGGCCCTGCCCAGGACAGCCGAAACGGCTGTGAGGACATGCCCGTCGCCAGCGGGTCGAAGTCGAGCAGCATCAGGTGATCGCGCTCCAGCCACGACTCGTAGCCCACATGCCCGCCACACGTCGCCGACCAGTACCAGCCGCACCAGTTGCCCTGACCCCGGAAAGCCGGGAACCGGCGCTCGGGCCGTACCGACTCGAACCGGACCGGCCACAAACGGCACAGAGGCCCCCGCTCACGCGCCCCGGACGCGCTGACGTACTCCAGCTCGACGTCCTCCGCCGACACCTCACACGCATCCATCCGGGCCTCCGGTACGACGCCGACCAGCCACGACGACCGTAGACAGCGCGGAGGCGGCGTACCCGGAGAAGACCGAGACACCCCATCAAATGCCCGGAGATGACTGAGACGTCAGCTCACTTGCCCGGGGATCTCCGAGACTGCCCGGACATCACAGAGACAGGACAGTAGACGGCGGGGCTGTCACCTCGGTTGGGGCGGATGGTCGTGGGCGTTGTGCTCAGGCTCAGCCGAACGGGCGTGGCGTGGCGCACTTTTGCAAGCGGCTGCTTGCAATAGTTAGCGCGGGTGGTGCAAGGTGGAGGCATGGCATCGCTCAACGTCGGCAATCTCGGTGAGTACCTGCGCGAACAGCGGCGCAATGCGCAGCTGTCGCTCAGGCAGCTCGCCGATGCCGCCGGGGTGTCCAATCCGTATCTGAGCCAGATCGAGCGCGGGCTGCGCAAGCCGAGCGCGGAGGTCCTTCAGCAGGTCGCCAAGGCGCTGCGGATCTCCGCGGAGACGCTGTACGTCCGGGCCGGGATCCTCGACGCCGAACGGGATCGTGACGAGGTGGAGACGCGCGCCGTCATCCTCGCCGACCCCACGCTGAACGAGCGGCAGAAGCAGGTGCTGCTCCAGGTCTACGAGTCCTTCCGCAAGGAGAACGGATTCGAGGCCGGCGGCGAGGCGGAGGAGGGCCGCGACGAAGCGGTCGACCCGGAGCCTCAGGACATAGCGGACGACGACGCTCAGGAAGACGACGCTCGGGACGACGCCCGACCCGGCGACACCGCCGTACGCGGCATCCGCACGGCCGGCGGCAGCGACGCCGCCCCGCAGCAGTCGGCAGGCTGACGTGACCCACCTGGCCGACTGACCCGCGGGACCCAAAACCCTCAAACGCAAGTGATCCGGGAGGACCATCACCATGGCCATCACCGACGACCTCCGCAAGACCTTCAGCGACCCGACGCCGTTCTACTTCGCCGCCGGCACCGCCGACCTGGCCCTTCAGCAGGCCAAGAAGGTGCCGACCCTGGTGGAGCAGCTGCGCGCCGAGGCGCCGGCTCGTATCGAGGCCGTACGCAACACCGACCCGAAGGCCGTCCAGGAGCAGGCCGCCGCCCGCGCCAAGGAGGTCGGCGCCCGGGTCAAGGGGACGCAGGAGAACTTCCAGACCAAGGTCAACGGCTTCATCGGCTCGCTGGACGCCGACATCAAGAAGCTCGGCAGCACCCTCGACGCCGACCTGAAGAAGCTCGGCGAGACCGCCCAGGACATCGCGCTGCGCTCCGTCGGCGTCGCCGCCGAGTACGCCGTCAAGGCCCGCGAGACCTACGAGAAGGTCGCCGAGCACGGCGAGCAGGCCGTGAAGACCTGGCGTGGCGAGGCCGCCGAGGAGATCGAGGAGCTCGCCGTGGTCGTCGAGCCCAAGGCCGAGCCGGTCGAGGTCAAGGAAGAGGCGAAGCCCGCCGCGGCCACCGAGGCCAAGGCCGAGCCCGCCCCCGCCAAGAAGACCGCGGCGAAGAAGGCCACTCCGGCCAAGAAGACCACGGCCAAGAAGACGACGCCGCCGGCCAAGTAGGGCGGGCGCGTACCTCCGTCGGGCGACGGAGGGCTGGAGCGACAAGTGACAGGCGATAACGGGTCGGGCACTCCTTGAGTGCTCGGCCCGTTCTCCGGGTAGCGGCTTTCCGGTTGCGGGTACGGTGACCGCGTAAGGGACTAACCGAGTCGGGTGGTGGACGTAGTGCTGATGCAGGGGTTCGCAGGGTTCATGTGGCTGCTGAGCGTCGCCCTGATCCTTTTCAGCGGCTTCGCTCTCATTGACGCCGCTGTGCGCCGCGAGGACGCCTATCGGGCGGCCGACAAGAAGACCAAGCCGTTCTGGCTGATCATCCTCGGGATCGCCTTCGTGGTGAACCTGATCTTCAACATCCTGTCGTTCCTGCCGATCATCGGCCTCATCGCGACCATCGTGTACATGGTCGACGTCCGCCCCGCCATCCGCAGCCTCCCCGGCGGCGGCCGCGCCAACCGTGGCTCAAGCAGCGACGGCCCGTACGGCCCCTATAACGGCGGACGGTGAGTCAAGCGCCCCAAAGGGGCGCGGGGCTGTGTCGATATGCGGCTCCGCCGCGTGGGCGCGACCAGCCACAACGGACCGGCAGTCGGCATCCGGAAGAACCTGAACGGCGAATCCCGCTCAGGCCGACCGATCCAACAGCAGCACGGCGACGTCGTCAGTCAACTCGCCCCCATTGAGCTCCCGCACCTCATTGACCACCGACCGCAGCAACGCCTCCCCGGCCAACCCCTCGGAGAGCTCGCGGCGGACCAGTGACACCATGCCGTCCTGCCCGAGCCGCTCCCGGCCCTGGCCGATGTGCCCCTCGATCAGGCCGTCGGTGTAGAGCATCAGGCTCCACTCCCGCCCCAGCTCCACCTGCATCCGCGGCCAGCGGGCGCCCGGCAGCAGACCGAGCGCGGGGCCGTTGTTGTCGTACGGCAACAGGTGCGCGGGCTTGCCGGGCCGGGCCACCAGCGGCGCCGGGTGCCCGGCGAGGCACAGCCCCGCCCGACGCCCGTCCGGCGCGATGTCCACCGTGCACAGCGTCGCGAAGATCTCCTCGTCGGAGCGCTCGTGTTCCAGTACCTGCTGCAACGTGCCGAGCAGCTCGTCGCCGCACAGGCCCGCCAGCGTCAGCGCGCGCCAGGCGATGCGCAGCTCCACACCGAGCGCCGCCTCGTCGGGGCCGTGCCCGCAGACGTCACCGATCATGGCGTGCACGGTGCCGTCGGGGGTGCGGACGACGTCGTAGAAGTCGCCGCCGAGCAGCGCGCGGGAGCGGCCCGGGCGGTAGCGGGCGGCGAAGCGCAGCGAGGAACCCTCCAGGAGGGGCGTGGGCAGCAGGCCGCGTTCCAGACGCCGGTTCTCCTGGGCACGCACCCGGCCCTCGGCGAGCCGCCGCTCGGCCGTGTCGGAACGTTTCCGCTCCACGGCGTACCGGATGGCGCGGCTCAGCAGCCGGCCGTCCAGTTCATCCCGGAAGAGATAGTCCTGGGCGCCCACGCGGACCGCCTCGGCGGCACGCTCGGCGTCGCCGGACGCGGTGAGCGCGAGAACGGCGTGCCGGGGCGCGAGCTCCAGTACGTGCTTGAGTACGGCGAGCTCGTCGCCGTCGTCCGTTCGGCTGGCCGCCGGGAGGGCGAGGTCGAGCAGGATGCAGTAGACGTCGTCGGTCAGCAGCCGCTCGGCCTCGGTGAGGTTACGGGCCGTGCGGATACGGATCGGCTTGCCGGAGGCATCGAGCAGTTCGGGCACGATCGGCGAGCCGCCGGGATCGTCCTCGATCAGCAGCAGGGTCAGGTTGTTGGCGGCAGCGCCGCTCGGGTTCTCGACCGGCTCTGCCGTGCGCGGGGCCTCTTGCTTGGAGGGGCCGCGCACTGTGGACGCGGCCGGCGCCTGACCACTTTCCACGGCCGGGATCGCTCTCTGCCGCGGTACGGGTACGGGCATTGTGTTGGGTTCCTTCCCTCCCCCCGAGGGCATGGCAGGAGGACGAGGTAGTCCTCCCACCGACCGGGACCATAGCGGTTGTCGCTGCCGTAAAGGAATGGTGTGACGCACGCCGCTCAGTAGTCGGCCACTGTCATATGCCGCGTTCCGTACCGCAGTTGGACAGGGTGGCCTCAGGGCGGGAATGACGAAGGTCACGTCCCCGAAGGTTTGAACGGCCGTGCGAGGTGGGCCAGGTCACGTTGCGCACGTCACGAAACGGACGGACCGTTACACATCGTGCCGCATGGAGTGATGACTCATCCCGCCGAACAGAACCTCAGGCACCCGGCCGAACCACTCCGAGGATCGGCATCGATCCGGCGCCCGCGATCGTCACCGTGCGGCCCGGGCGCGGGGCGTGGACGATCGCGCCGTCGCCGATGTACATCGCGACATGGCTGGCGTCGTCGAAGTAGATGATGAGGTCGCCGGGGCGCATGTCCTTGATGTCGACCGACTTCAACTGCTTCCACTGCTCCTGCGAGGTGCGCGGAATGGCGTCGCCGGCCGCCAGCCAGGCCTGTGAGGTCAGGCCCGAGCAGTCGAACGTCTTCGGGCCCTCGGCGCCCCATTCGTACGACTTTCCGATCTGGGCCGTCGCGTACTCGACCGCCTTCTTGCCCGCCTTGGTGGCCTTGCCCTCGATGTCGTCGAGGATGCCGGAGTCGAGCCAGGCGGTCTGGGCCTTGTACGCGGCCTCTCGCTCCAGCTCGGCGAGGCGCTCCTTCTCTTCCTTCTCCAGGTCGGACTCGAGCTTCTCGGCCGCCGCGATCTGCTTCTTGATGGTCTTCTGGGCCGCCGCCCTGGCCTTGCGGTTCGCATCGAGCTTCGTCCACTGGGCCGAGGCGTCCTTGGCGTACTGCTCCAAGTCCTGCTGTGTGCGGGTCATTTCCCTGATCAGGGCCTTGGTGGCGCGCTCGCCCTGGAGCACGCGGCCCGCGCCGTTGAGGAACTGCTGCGGGTTGTCGCTGAGCATCAACTGCGCCTCGTCCGGCAGTCCGCCGGTGCGGTACTGGGCGCGGGCCGCGGCGCCGGCGCGCTCCTTCAGATCGGCGAGCCGCTCCTGGCCCTTGACGATCTTGTTGGCCAGGTCGACGATCTCCGCGGACTGGTGCTCGGCCTTCTCCTCGGCGGCGTTGTACGCGTCCGTGGCGGCGGCGGCCTCGCGGTAGAGCCTGTCGATCCGCTGGCGGACGACCTCAAGGTCCGCGTTCGTGACGGGAGTTGACGAGGGCGAGGAGGCCGCGGGGGCCGACGGGGTCGGTGTGGGGCTCGGTGCGGCGAATGCCATGCCCGGTGCCGCCGCCAGCACGGTGACCGCGCAGACCACGGTCACGGCCGCCGAGATCAGGCCCCGCTTGCCCGTACCCATACCCCTGCCCCCAAACTGATTTACCGTCAGTAACTTACGGACGCCCGGGGATCGTGCCACGACCCGGCACAAAACGACAGAGGCAGTGACTCTCTCCCCCCATTCAGCCCCTGGTACGACGATCTCCCCGTCTCTGTGACGAACGACTCATGGAGATCGTTCCCGCCTGCGCGGCAGTCCGGGGAAACGAGAGGGAAACCCGTCGGGTCCTGAGCCCCAAGTCATCAGAACCTGAGCCCCAATCCGTTCAGAGCCTGAGCCCCAAGCCGTCAAAGCCGGGGCGCCAACGCCGCCCACCGCACGGTCACTTCACCCTGTCGCCAGCGCATCGGCCCGTCCGTCACCGGCCAGTCGGCGGTCAGGTCCCCGACCGCGCGGATCCAGCGCTGTCGTGCGCCGTAGGACGCGTAGGGCGCGGCGGCCGCCCAGGCCCGGTCGAAGTCGCGCAGAAAGGCGTGGACCGGTTCGCCCGGAACGTTGCGGTGGATGAGCGCCTTCGGGAGGCGCTCGGCGAGGTCGGACGGCCGCTCCAAGGAGCCGAGTCGGGTCGCGAACGTGACGGTGCGCGGCCCCTCAGGACCGAGCGCCACCCACACGTGACGTCGTCCGATCTCGTCGCAGGTGCCCTCGACGAGCAGTCCGCCGCCGGAGCCGTCCGCCCGGGGGGCGAGCCGTGCGCACAGCCGCTCCCAGACGGCGGCGACCTCGCCCTCGTCGTACTGCCGCAGGACGTTGGCGGCGCGGATGAGCAACGGCCGCTGGGGGACGGGGATCTCGAAGCCGCCGTGCCGGAACGTCAGGCCCTCGCGTTCGTACGGCTGTGCCGCCCCGACCCTCGCCGGCTCGATCTCGATGCCGACGACACGCGCGCGTGGCGCGACCGTGCGGAGGCGGCCGAGCAGTTCGACGGCCGTCCAGGGGGCCGCGCCGTAGCCGAGGTCGATCGCGACCGGGTCGCTGCCGCGGCGCAGTTCGGCGCCGTGCGTGGCCGCGATCCAGCGGTCCATGCGGCGGAGCCGGTTCGGGTTCGTGGTGCCGCGCGTCACCGTGCCCACAGCGGGGAGGGCGGGTGCGTGGGATGACATGGGTACGAGGGTATGCGAACGCACTCCACCATCGAACGGTTGAGCGACCACCGGTAATGATTCGGCAAAGACCCCCGAACCGGAAATGGAGTGCCAACGTCCGGTGTTCCTCCTCTGGAGGGCCCCGACGTCCTCCCGAAGGCATGCCCGGAACGAGGAGGAACGCCACGTGAGCCAGTACGTCAGCAGGCTCGGTCGGCGCTCCCCGGCCGCGCACTCGCGGCTGCGGCTGCACCGTCGTCCCCGTCGCGTCGCGATGCTCTCCGTGCACACCTCACCGCTCCACCAGCCGGGCACCGGCGACGCCGGCGGCATGAACGTCTACATCGTGGAGCTGGCGCAGCGCCTCGCCGCCATCAACATCGAGGTCGAGATCTTCACGCGGGCGACCACCGCAGCCCTCCCCCCGACCGTCGAACTGGCCCCGGGCGTCCTCGTCCGCCACGTCGACGCGGGCCCCTACGAGGGCCTCGCCAAGGAGGAGCTCCCGGCCCAGCTGTGCGCCTTCACGCACGGCGTCATGCAGGCCTGGGCCGGTCACCGCCCCGGCTACTACGACCTCGTGCACTCCCACTACTGGCTCTCCGGCCACGTCGGCTGGCTCGCCGCCCAGCGCTGGGGCGTCCCCCTGGTGCACGCGATGCACACCATGGCCAAGGTGAAGAACGCCAACCTGGCCGACGGCGATACCCCCGAGCCCGCCGCCCGCGTCATCGGCGAGACGCAGATCGTCGCCGCCGCCGACCGGCTCATCGCCAACACCGCGGAGGAGGCCGAGGAGCTGGTACGGCACTACGCCGCCGAGCGCGACAAGGTCGCCGTGGTCCACCCCGGCGTCAACCTCGGCCGCTTCAGCCCGGCCGACGGCCGCGCCGCCGCCCGCGCCCGTCTCGGACTCCCGCAGGACGCCCTGATCCCGCTCTTCGCGGGCCGCATCCAGCCCCTGAAGGCACCGGATGTGCTCCTGCGCGCGGTGGCCGTCCTCCTCGACGAGCGCCCCGAGCTGCGCGGCAACATCGTGGTCCCCGTCGTCGGCGGCCCCAGCGGCAGCGGGCTCGCCAAGCCGGAGGGCCTCCAGAAGCTGGCCGCCCGGCTCGGGGTCGCGGACGTCGTACGGTTCCGCCCGCCCGTCGGCCAGGACCAGCTCGCCGACTGGTTCCGGGCCGCATCGGTCCTGGTCATGCCGTCCTACAGCGAGTCCTTCGGGCTGGTCGCCATCGAGGCGCAGGCGGCGGGCACGCCGGTGCTCGCGGCCTCGGTGGGCGGGCTTCCGGTGGCGGTGCAGGACGGACGTACCGGATTCCTCGTCCAGGGACACAACCCCGTCGACTACGCGCGCGTGCTGGGCGACATCGCCGACGACCCCGCACTGGCGGTGCGCATGGGCGCGGCCGCCGCCCGCCATGCGCAGTCCTTCGGCTGGGACACCTCGGCCGCCGCCACGGCGGACGTCTACACGGCCGCGACGCAGGCGTACCGCCGTCGCGTACGCTCGCTGCATGGCTGAGGCACCGAAGGCAGCGCAGGTCATCGAGGGTTTCCTGAAGGATGCCGAACTCGAGTGGGAGAGCCCCGAGCCCGGCAACTACGTCGTGAAGCTCCCCGGCACCCGCAAGCTGTCGACGACCGTCTCCCTCCTCGTCGGACGCCACTCGCTCTCCCTCAACGCCTTCGTCGTCCGCCACCCCGACGAGAACGAAGGCGGAGTCCACCGCTGGCTCCTGGAGCGCAACCTCAAGCTGTACGGCGTGAGTTACGCCGTCGACCCGCTCGGCGACATCTACGTCACCGCCAAGCTCCCCCTGGCCGCCGTCACCCCGGACGAGATCGACCGGCTCCTCGGTCAGGTCCTGGAGGCGGCGGACGGCTCCTTCAACACCCTCCTGGAGCTCGGTTTCGCGTCCGCGATCCGCAAGGAGTACGAGTGGCGGGTGTCGCGCGGTGAATCGACCCGCAATCTGGATGCGTTCACGCATCTGATCGAGCGACCTTCCCACTGATTCCAGGTACGACCTGGCCAACCAACCCCTGCGTGACCCCTTCCAGGCGCGGGGGTCTCGTGTCATGCTCACCGCCGACGCAGATATGAACGTCGTTCACATCCGTGAAGAGTCGCGTGGAAGGGCGATCGGACATGAGCCACTGGTATGCCACAGGAGTCACCAGACGCACCTTGCTCACCGCCGCCACCGCGGTGGCGGCCACCGTGGCGACCGGCGGAACGGCGAACGCCGCCGAAGTCCCCACCCTCTGGCGGGAGTTCACCCGAGCGCCCTTCGCCCACCCGCAGATCCCGTACGTCGGCCGGGCGGGCTGCCACCGCGGAGCGTCCCGTTTCCCGCGCCGCCCGGTCGTCGCCGACGTACGCGACCACGGCGCGGTGGCGGACGGCACGACCGACTCCGCCCCCGCCATCAACCGTGCCATCGCCGCTGCCGGACGGGCCGGTGGTGGCACGGTCTCCATCCCGCCGGGCACCTTCCGTATCGACGACGTGATCCGCATCGGCGACTCGAACGTCGTCCTGCGGGGCGCCGGCAGCGGCCGTACGACGCTGTACGCGACGAAGAACCTCACCGAACTCATCGGTGCCTACGGATCGCGCTACGGCGGCGACAAGTCGTCCTGGTCCTGGGCGGGCGGCCTGATCTGGCTTGCGCCGAAGGCCCGTTGGGACTCCCTCACCGCCGCGATCAAGGCGAAGGCCTGGCCCTTCGAGGGCTGGACCGGCAACAAGCGCGACGAATGGCGGACGCTGACGACCGTCGAACCCGCCCGCCAGGGCTCCTGGACGATCACCGTCGCGGACCCGTCGAGGCTCCGCGCCGGCGCCGTCGTCCTTCTCCGTCTCGCCGACGACCCCGACCACACGCTCCTGGAGCACATGTGCGGCGGCGGCCCCGGCCCCGAGGCGTACAACTGGGCCGGCATGACGAAGCTGACCTCGTACGTCCCCTACGAGTGGCCCGTCCGCATCGCCCACGTCCGCGGCCGCAAGGTCACCCTCGAACGCCCGCTCCCGCTCGACGTACGCCCCGAATGGGACCCGCGACTGACCACGCATGTCGAGGAGTTGACGGGCTCGGGGGTCGAGGGCCTCACCCTGGAGGCGCTGCAGACCCCGCAGCAGCCGCACCTCCTCGACAAGGGGTACAACGGCGTCGTACTCCAATGCGCCTACGACTGCTGGGTGGACGATGTGACGGTCCGTCATGTCGACAACGGCTTCGGCCTGGTCGCCGCCTCCGCCTGCACCCTGCGCCGCACCCGCGTGTCGGGCCGCGGCGCCCACCACCCGTACTTCTGCCGCGAGGGCTCGCACGACAACCTCGTCGAGGACTTCACGATCGAGCAGCGCACGGACCCGGCCCCGACCGGCACCCAACTGCACGGCATCAACGTCGAGGGCCTGTCCTCCTACAACGTCTGGTCACGTGGCGACATGCGGATGGGCACCTTCGACTCGCATCGCGGCCTGCCCTTCGCGAACGTCCGCACCGACATCACCGTCGACAACAACGGCCGCCACGGCGGCGACGCGATCGCGGGACCGCTGTTCGGCGCCCGCTTCACCCACTGGAACATCCGGGTGACCAACGGCCGCGCGGGCCTGATGAAGATCGACGGCCTGGCGCCCTACTCCGCCACGGTCGGCATCAACGAGGTGCGCGAGTTCGACCAGATCGACGTCCCCGACTTCACCGGCGACCTGCACTCCCGACTGGAGCTGTACGGCACCACGGACGCCGTACGACCGCGCAATCTGTACGACGCTCAGCGCGAGCTGATGCGATAGCGCCCCGGGGTCACACCCACCAACTTCTTGAAGTGCCGCGTGAGATGGGCCTGGTCGTAGAACCCGGTCGCGGTCGCCGTCTCGGCCGGGCTCGCGCCGCGCAGCAGCAGGGCGCGGGCGCGGTCGACGCGGCAGGAGTTGAGGTACTGGTGCGGGGCGATGCCGTAGGCGGTGCTGAACGCCCGTACCAGGTGGGCGGGGTGGGCATGCAGCAGCTGTGCGGCCGCGTCGAGGGTCAGGCCCTCGGCGACGTGCGCGTCGAGCAGTTCGCGCAGACGGCGGGCGAGGGCCGGATCCCGGCGCTCCCCGGCGGTCGACCGCGCCCGCAGATGCTCCCTCAGCCGCTCCCCGACGAGCGTCAGCCGGCTCTCGGCCTCCAGCTCGTCGCCGGGAAGGGCGAGCGCGGAGTGCAGCCGGCCCACCCGCTGCCGGAGCACCGGATCACGCAGGTCGGGCGAGTCGACGGCGGGCCCGATGAGGTCATCGGTCAGATGGGTCGCGTCGAGGTAGAGGACGCGCTTGCGGAAGCCGTGCGCGGTGGCGGGGGAGCCGTTGTGCGGGACGTGCGGGGGCAGCAGGGACACCGTGTCGAGCGGGGTGCCGTGCTCATGCCGGTCCAGGTCGTACCGCACGGCGCCGTCGTCCACGATGAGCAGCGTCCAGGCCTCGTGCACGTGCATCGGATAGGCGTACTCCGTGAAGTGCGCGTGGAACACCTCCACGACGCCCGGGATACGCGGGCGCCACGCGGAGACATCACGCTGCGGGGCCATGCAAAGAACGTACAAGACGGTGCCGTAGGACGGTCGGCAGTCTCGACGTATGACCACGAGCACCGAACCGATTCGCTTCGACACGAAGATCGCCGTCCTGCTGCGCGAGGACCTGGAGCCCTGGCAGCGCCTGAACGTCACCGCGTTCCTGGTCAGCGGCCTGGGCGCACAGGTCCCCGAGGTGATCGGCGAGCCCTACGAGGACGCGGACGGCGTCCTCTACCTCCCCATGTTCCGCCAGCCCGTCCTGGTCTTCGAGGCCACCAAGGAGACCCTGACGGCATCCCACGCGCGCGTGCTCTCCCGAGCCCTCCCGCGCGCCGTCTTCACCTCCGACCTCTTCACGACCGGCAACGACCGCGACAACCGGGCGGCGGTGCGTGCCGTGCCGACGGGGGAGCTGGACCTGGTGGGGATGGCGGTGTACGGGCCGCGGAACGCGGTGGACAAGGCGGTTAAGGGGGCGCGGATGCATCCGTGAGCGGTTACGCGGCGTTGACCTCCGCCTTCTTGAGGGGCGTCTGCACGGCCGCCCCCTCCGCCGGAAGCCGCCGCATGAGGAAGCCGTACCCGATGCCTGCTCCCGTCCCGACGACCGCGCACAGCCCCCACAACCACTCCGCACCCCACCGGTCGATGACGAGACCGGACATCAGCGGGGCGACGAGGGAGGCCACCGCCCAGGACATGGTGTACATGCCCTGGTAGCGCCCGCGGCCGTGCAGCGGCGACAGGCGCACGACGAGCCCGGTCTGGGTCGGGGCGTTGACGATCTCGGCCAGCGTCCAGACGCAGACCGTGAGCGCGAAGACGCCGACGGAACCGGCGAAGGCGGTGAGGCCGAAGCCGTACCCGGCGAGGAGGGAGGAGATCACGAGGAGGCGGCGAGGGTCGCGGTGCTCGATGAAGCGGGTGACCGGGATCTGTAGGGCGACGATCAGGACGCCGTTGACGGCGATCGCCATGCCGTAGTCGGCCGGGGTGAATCCGGCCTCGCCCATCGCCACCGGCAGGCCCACCATGCCCTGCTGGAAGATCAGCGCGACCAGGAAGGACAGGCCGACGACGCCCATGAAACGGCCGTCGCGCAGGACCGTGCCGAGTCCGGTCTCGTCCGCCGCCTGCTCGGCCGGGGTGCGCTCGGGGCGGGACTCCGGCAGCTTCAGGAAGACCACGATCGCGCAGATCATGGTCATGCCTGCCTCGATCAGGAAGCCGGCGCGGTAGCTGAACTCGGCGATGAAGCCGGCCGCCATGGAGGAGACGGCGAACCCGAGGTTGATCGCCCAGTAGTTGAGCGAGAAGGCCCGGACACGGTCCTCGGGGCGGACGATGTCGGCCATCATCGCCTGCACGGCGGGCCGGGAGGCGTTGCTCGCCATCCCCACCAGGAACGCGACGGCCGCGATGGCGAGCGGATGGTGCACAAAGCCCAGCAGCGCGACCGAGCCGGCCGTCGAGGCCTGCGCCACGAGCAGGGTCGGCCGCCGCCCGAGACGGTCCGTCAGTACGCCCGCGCCGACGGAGGAGATGACTCCGCCGAGGCCGTGGAGCGCGGCGACCAGACCGGCGTACGAGGCGGAGTAGCCGCGGTCGAGTGTGAGGTAGAGCGCCATGAAGGTGGCTACGAAGCCGCCGAGCCGGTTGACGAGGGTGCTGGTCCACAGCCACCAGAACTCGCGGGGGAGTCCGGAGACGGTTTCTCGGGTGGCGCGTCTCAGCGAGGCGAGCGACATCGTGATCCCCCACGGCAGTGAACTGGGTGTAAGCGGCTCAGGCGGTGAGCACAAATTACGAGGACGCTGTCGCTCCGGGCCACTGAATTAACAGATCCCGTCAACCGTCCGCTCTACGGGCGGCCGCACAACCGATCAAGGGCTTCGATTACGCTCGGGCGCATGGCCGACGCACCGTACAAGCTGATCCTCCTCCGCCACGGCGAGAGCGAATGGAACGCGAAGAACCTGTTCACCGGCTGGGTGGACGTCAACCTCAACGAGAAGGGCGAGAAGGAGGCAGTCCGCGGCGGCGAGCTCCTGAAGGACGCCGACCTTCTCCCCGACGTGGTCCACACGTCCCTCCAGAAGCGCGCGATCCGCACGGCCCAGCTGGCCCTCGAATCCGCGGACCGCCACTGGATCCCGGTCCACCGCAGCTGGCGCCTGAACGAGCGCCACTACGGCGCCCTCCAGGGCAAGGACAAGGCCCAGACCCTCGCCGAGTTCGGCGAGGAGCAGTTCATGCTGTGGCGCCGGTCCTACGACACCCCGCCGCCCCCGCTCGAGGACGGCACGGAGTTCTCGCAGAGCGACGACCCCCGCTACTCCTCCATCCCGCCGGAGCTCCGCCCCCGCACGGAGTGCCTCAAGGACGTCGTCATCCGCATGCTCCCGTACTGGTACGACGGCATCGTCCCCGACCTCCTGTCCGGCCGCACGGTCCTGGTCGCCGCCCACGGCAACTCCCTGCGCGCCCTCGTCAAGCACCTCGACGGCATCTCCGACGCCGACATCGCGGGCCTGAACATCCCGACGGGCATCCCGCTGGCCTACGAGCTCGACGCCGACTTCAAGCCGCTCAACCCCGGCGGCACGTACCTCGACCCCGAGGCCGCCGCGGCGGCTATCGAGGCGGTCAAGAATCAGGGCAAGAAGAAGTAGCCCGCACTGAAGAAGCCCCCTGCCTGCGGATTGTCCGCCGGTAGGGGGCTTTTCGGTGGGCCGGGGCCCTCATCGGGCACTTCCCCGTCAGACCCTCCGCCCGCTCTCCGCTTCCCTGTGCATCCCCGTGCACAACGCCCACACGATGAAGATGTTGATGGCGACCAGCGACAGCGCCCACAGGGGGTAGTACGGCACCCAGAGGAAGTTGGCGAAGGCGCCCAACCCGGCCACGGTCACACCGAAGAAGCGTGCCCACAGGGCTCCGGTGAGGACGGCGCATCCCGCGAGGATGAGGACGATTCCCAGGATCAGGTGGACCCAGCCCCAGCCCGCCAGGCTGAACTCGAAGACGTAGTGGCGTGTGGCGAGGAACAGGTCGTCCTCGGCGACGGCGGCGATGCCCTCGAAGAGCGCCATCGCCCCACCGAAGATCATCAGCGCTGCGGCGAGGACGGTGGCACCGGATGTGGGCCCGTGCCAGGGACGCGGATCGGTGTCGGCCCATCCGGGTCGGGTGGCATCACTGGCCATGTCGGCCTCCTTGGCTGGCAGGGCCATCCGGGCGGTCGAGCGGCCCGGACTGGCTGGATCCCCGATCTCAGCGTGGCACGACGGAACTCCGTCGGCATTCCGAGGCCCAGGGGCTCAAGCCGCGGCCTCGGCCAGGCGGTGGAACGCCTCGGTGGTGGCGGGGTGGACGATCTCGTCCAGCAGGTGGCGCCACTCGGGGTCGGGAACGGTGGCGTGGGCCTGATCCCAGGCGGTGAGCAGCGGGGCGAGTTCGGTCTCGCCGGGGGCCCCGGTCAGGGCGTCCACCGTGGTGCCGGTCGGTGAGGAGAGCAGCGCGTTCATGGGAGTTCCTTCCGGATGAGGACTGCCGGCCTATGGGATCTGGTGGGCTATGGGATCTGCCGGCCCTGGGGGTCTGCTGGCTACAACGATGTCGCCGTACGCCTGCCGGAACCATGGAGTGCCCCACCGAATCAAGGGTGCAGCTACCTCCACCCCGGGCCGGGGGGCTGGTTCGTACGGCATCCCGGCCCCGCCCGCGGCACAGTGGATGTATGGATGCAGTGAACGCAGCGGACGCAGATCGCACCAACCCGTTGGCCGGGGCGACCCCGGCGACCCGGCTGCCCGCGCAGGATCTGGAGCGGGCTCGGCGCTTCTACTCCGAGCGGCTCGGGCTCGACCCCGTGGAGGAGCGGCCCGGCGGGCTGAAGTACCGGACCGGTGGGGTGGAGTTCGTGGTGTTCGAGTCGACGGGGACCTCGCCCGGCACCTTCACCCAGATGGGGTGGAAGGTCGACGACGTCGACGCGGTCGTGGCCGAACTCAAGTCGCGTGGCGTGGAGTTCGAGGATGTCGAGATGCCCGCGCTGTACGGCGGCGGCCGGACCCGGGACGGGATCCTCGAAGTCGACGGCAACTACCCGAGCACCGGCGCACGCGGCGAGCGTGGTGCCTGGTTCCGGGACAGCGAGGGCAATCTGCTCGCCATCGGCTCCCCGGTGACGTGAAATTCGGTGGGGCACCGGTGACACCTCCCGCTAACCTCCGGGCCATGACCCGACACCGCAAGGGAGATGCCGCGTAGGCCCCCGTCCGTCGTACGGCGCGATCTGCCCGTGCGCTTCCGACCCGACCGTGTCCGCTTCCTGGATCCGCAGATCGGCCGTCTCTCGGCCGGGTGCGCGGCCGATATCCGCCGGCTGGAGCGGCAGCGGTTCGGCGCAGGCACCACTGCCAGGGCCTTCCGGTCCTGGTCGGCCCTTGCCCACGGCCCCCTGAGGGCTATCGCCCCCGAACCGTTCGCCGTCACCCGATGCGGTCTCGCCGAGTGCTGCGAGCCCGACTACTCCCGCGACGTCCTCGAAGAGGTCCTGCACGCCCTGCCGGCCAGGTCGGCGCGTGAGCTGCGCAGGCTGGTCGCTGTGCTCGACGCGAGGATCGTGAGCCGGGCGCAGGTCATCCCCGTACCCTCGCCCGGTGTCCCGTGGTGGCGTGAGCACCTCTGATGCGCCGGCCGTCAGATCGACAGCGGGACCGCATGGACCTCGTCGGCCTTGTGCCCCGCGCGCTCGTGGACGCGCTGGACCGCCTCGGCCGAGGGGGCCTCGGAGAGGCAGTAGACGAGTCCGGACTCCGGGTCGGCCCAGGCCCGCTCGAAGTGCACGCGCTCGTCCTTCTCCACGGCGAGGTCCGCGTTGTGGGCCTCGCGCAGCTGATCGGCCGTGATGCCCTTCATGTTGTGGTGTACGTCCATGAACTGAGCCATGGCCTCGCACCTCCTTCGCGCTTCCCGCGAGTGCGCTCGCCCGCTCTTCCTCCATGCTGCGCCCGTACGGCCGTACCGACCAACGCAGGAGGGGCCCCGGCGCGATGCCGGGGCCCCTCCGGAGAACTGCTCGATCAGCCGCACTGGCACGGATTGCCGGACTGGCATCCGCACTGGCAGCCCGAGCCGCAACCGCACGCGCCGATCAAGGTCAGGCTCCTGATCTCGGCGGGCTGCTCGGTCGGACGTTCCTGCGTGGGGTCGGGTGTCGTACCGGGCGTGCTGGGGGATTCGGCCATGGTCCCTCCTGGATGCTGGTACCTGTGCCCATTCCATGCCCGCCACGCAGGTCGCATCAACGGCGCACGGAGGCTCTGTCGCACGCCCCCGTGCGGAAATCCGTCGAGTCTCAGGCGCCCTCGGTGCCCGGCGCCGGCTGGATGTCCGGCTGGATGTCGGGCTGGAGCTCGTCCGCGTGCTCGCCTGTGACAAGGAACACAACGCGCTTGGCGACGGCCACGGCGTGGTCGGCGTAGCGCTCGTAGTAGCGGCCGAGCAGGGTGACGTCGACGGCGGTCTCGATGCCGTGCTGCCACTTGTCGTCCAGCAGGTGCTGGAAGAGCGTGCGGTGCAGCAGGTCCATGGCGTCGTCGTCCGACTCCAGCTGCAACGCCAGGTCGACGTCCTTGGTGATGATGACCTCGGCGGCCTTCGCCATCAGACGCTGGGCGAGCTGGCCCATCTCCAGGATGGTGGCGTGCAGGTCGTGGGGGACCGCGCGCTCCGGGAAGCGCAGCCGGGCCAGCTTGGCCACGTGCTGGGCCAGGTCGCCCGAGCGCTCCAGGTCGGCGGACATCCGCAGTGAGGTGACGACGATGCGCAGGTCCGTCGCCACCGGCTGCTGGCGCGCCAGCAGGGCTATGGCCCTGGCCTCCAGGTCGTGCTGGAGCTCGTCGACCTTCTTGTCGCCCTCGATGACGCTCTCGGCCAGCTTCAGGTCGGAGTCGAGGATCGCCGTCGTGGCGCGCCCGATCGCTGATCCGACCAGCCGGGCCATCTCGACCAGACCGTCACCGATCGAGTCGAGTTCCTCGTGGTACGCGTCCCGCATCAGGGTTCCTCTCGTACGTCTGTTTCAGTGGCTGCCGGGGGCCGGGCCCGGTGTGTAGGTCCTGCTGAAACCGGCGCTTCGCACCCCACGCTCATACGATCCGGCCTGCACGCGTCCGTTTTCGCCACCCCAAATGAACCAACCCTAGCTCCAAGGTGAACTCTGGGCGACGAGTGTTCGAGGTCGCACTCCGATGGCTGTGGCCACCGAGGCTGCCATGCCTAACCTGGGTGCATGGACGTGAACGCGGCGGTCGCCGCAGCGGCAGCGATCGCCGGTGTGCTCACCGGCGTCATCGCCATGCTGGCGTTCCGCTGGAGCGAACGCGACCAGAAGCGACCCACGAGGACCTCATTGCACACCGACCCGGTCCTTCCGCCGGGCGTCGACACGGTCCTGTCCGTGCTGCGCTCCTCGGCCGTCGTCCTCGACGAGGGGGACGCCGTCGTCAAGGCCAGCTCGGCGGCGTACGCCCTGGGCCTGGTCCGCGGCGGCAAGCTGGCCGTCGAGCCGATGCTCCAGATGGCCCGCGACACCCGGCGCGACGGAGAGATACGGCAGGTCGAGCTGGACCTCCCCCGGCGCGGCACCGGCCGCGGAGAGGCCCTCGCGGTCTCCGCCCGGGTCGCACCTCTCGGCTCCCGCCTGGTGCTCCTCCTCGTCGAGGACCTCACCGAGGCCAGACGCATCGAGGCGGTACGGCGCGACTTCGTCGCGAACGTCAGCCATGAGCTGAAGACGCCGGTGGGCGCTCTCTCCCTCCTCTCCGAGGCCGTCATGGACGCCTCGGACGATCCGGAGGCAGTGGAGCGTTTCGCCGGCCGTATGCAGATAGAGGCCACCCGCCTGACCAACCTGGTCCAGGAGCTCATCGACCTGTCACGGGTGCAGAACGACGATCCGCTCGAGGACGCCGAGCCCGTCCGGGTGGACGAGCTGGTCGCCGAGGCCATCGACCGCTGCCGGCACGCGGCAGGCACCAAGCAGATCACCATGGCCGCGGCAATCGGGGGGCCCGGAGGGCCTTCGATCGAGGGTGGTGGTGGGAGACGGGCGGGCACCGCCGACCTGCATGTCTGGGGCAACCGCGGCCAGCTCGCCGCCGCCCTCGGCAACCTCGTCGAGAACGCCGTCAACTACTCGCCCGCCCGGACCCGCGTCGGCATAGCCGCCCGCAAGGTGACCGCGTCCGGCGGCGCCAGTATCGAGATCGCCGTGACCGATCAGGGCATCGGCATCTCGGAGAAGGACAAGGAGCGCGTCTTCGAGCGCTTCTACCGCGTCGACCCCGCCCGCTCCCGTGCCACGGGCGGTACGGGCCTCGGGCTGGCGATCGTCAAACACGTGGCCGCCTCGCACGGCGGGGAGGTCTCGGTGTGGAGTTCCGAGGGACAGGGCTCCACGTTCACTCTGCGGCTGCCGGAGGCGGGTGTGGCCCGTGACCGCGCACAGCAGCACCCCGCCCTCGACGACGAGGCCGGGCAGTCCGCCACCGTCCCATCCTCTGATCCATCCCAGTACGAACCGCTTCCCGCCCCGGAGGTCCTTCCGTGACCCGAGTGCTCGTCGTCGAGGACGAGGAGTCCTTCTCCGACGCCCTGTCATACATGCTCCGCAAAGAGGGCTTCGAGGTCGCCGTCGCGACCACCGGGCCCGACGGACTCGACGAGTTCGAGCGCAACGGCGCCGACCTCGTCCTCCTCGACCTGATGCTGCCCGGCCTGCCGGGCACCGAGGTGTGCCGCCAGCTGCGCGGCCGCTCCAATGTCCCCGTCATCATGGTGACCGCCAAGGACAGCGAGATCGACAAGGTCGTGGGCCTCGAAATAGGAGCCGACGACTACGTCACCAAGCCGTTCTCCTCGCGCGAGCTGGTCGCCCGCATCCGGGCCGTCCTGCGCCGCCGCGGCGAGCCCGAGGAGGTCACCCCGGCGGCCCTGGAGGCCGGCCCCGTCCGCATGGACGTCGACCGCCACGTCGTCACCGTCTCCGGCTCCAAGGTCGACCTCCCCCTCAAGGAGTTCGACCTCCTGGAGATGCTCCTGCGCAACGCCGGCCGCGTCCTGACCCGTATGCAGCTCATCGACCGCGTCTGGGGCGCCGACTACGTCGGCGACACCAAGACCCTCGACGTCCACGTCAAGCGCCTCCGCGCCAAGATCGAGCCGGACCCGGGCGCGCCCCGGTACCTGGTGACGGTGCGTGGGCTCGGCTACAAGTTCGAGCCGTAAACCGATTCGGTACGACGCCGAAGGGCGGGACCTCTCCGGAGGTCCCGCCCTTCGTCCGTGTACGGCTGCTCAGTGGCCGGCGGCCTCGTTCGAGGCGGAGCCGGTGGCCGTGGCGCTCGCGGAGGCCGCGTCGGTCGGCGTGCCGCTCTGGGCGCCGGTCTCCGACTCGGCCGGGGTGCCGGTCGCCGTGTCCGTCGGCGAGCCGGAGGTGCCCTCGCCCGGCTTCTGCGAGGAGGGCGACGAGCCGCCCGGCGCCGCCGGCACCTCGGTCGGGCCCCAGCTGGAGAAGTAGCTCTCGGCCGGGACGACGAAGGCCTGGAGGCTCACGTCGCCGGTCGTGCTGAAGGTGAAGGTGGTCTTCTGGACGTCGCCGTCCTCCATGGCCTCGCTGCTGCCGGACAGGACGGCGGAGGCGTTGCCCTTGCCGCCGAGGATCAGCGAGCCGCCGGCCGGGATGGAGAAGTTCTTGCCCTTGGCCGGGGTCAGCTTGGCGGTGCCGGCGCCGTCCACGGTGATGGAGTCGAGCGTCTGCGCGGTGTCGCCGCTGTTGAACAGGGTCGCGGCGACCGCGGCGGGGCCGGTGGACTCGGCGTCGGGCTGGGTGATGACGACGGCGTTCTGGATCTTGATGTCGCCGACCGTCGTGGCGGCGTTGTCCGGCTTGACTTCCAGGGTCTGGGCGTTGTTGCCGGCCGCACACGCGGAGAGCGAGGCGATCGAGAACGCGATGGCGGCGGCCGCGAGGGCACCGCGTCGAAGGCTGCTGCTCACGGCGGCGGCAACTCCTTGACTCGAACGAGGAGGGCGCATAAAGCCGCCCTAAGTGTCTGTCAGCGGCCTTAGGTTACCGAGCCGTTCCCGCGCGACCGCACCCGACCCTCCCCAAGAGGCCGGCTTCCCTCAGCAGGCGGCAGTCGGCGTACCCGCAGAAGTGACCCGTGAGTCACTTAGCCGCGACACCAGTCCGCCATTCACATAAGTGGCCGAGATCAAGTGGCCGACAACGCGACCGACAACACGCCGACATACCCGAACCACCCGCGCGCAAATTTTCGTGAAGGAATGCGCGGCCGTCCGGAGAATTGATCACCGACCGGCGAGTCGGCCACCCGTGATCAATTCCGGATTCGTCTCGTAGCCGACTCCACGCACCGAACGGAGTAGCGGAAGTCGAGCACTTGGAAGCGGACATATGAGGACGTTCGTCCACTTGGAGGGGGCTCCGGATGTGTGTAACGTGCGGGTTTCTCTCTGCCCGAAGAGCCGCTCCGACCTGCGAATACCGTCTTCCGGTCGGCTCGTGCAGCACGTTCCTGTTGCTGTTGTCAAGCCCCGAGATATGCCCTGACCTGCGAAAACGCCATTCAGAACCCGCCGTTTCCGTGTTACCCTGGATAGCCACGGAAGGGGTACCTGTCACATGACGTTCAAGGTTGGCGACACCGTGGTCTATCCCCATCACGGGGCCGCGCTGATCGAGGCCATCGAAACTCGCCAGATCAAAGGCGTGGACAAGACCTACTTGGTGCTGAAGGTCGCCCAGGGTGACCTGACGGTACGTGTGCCAGCGGACAATGCGGAGTTCGTCGGCGTGCGTGATGTGGTCGGTCAGGACGGGCTGGACCGGGTCTTCGAGGTGCTGCGCGCGCCGTACGCCGAGGAGCCCACGAACTGGTCCCGTCGTTACAAGGCAAATCTGGAGAAGCTCGCCTCCGGCGATGTCATCAAGGTCGCGGAAGTCGTACGTGACCTGTGGCGTCGTGAGCGCGAGCGTGGACTCTCCGCCGGTGAGAAGCGCATGCTCGCCAAGGCGCGCCAGATCCTGGTGAGCGAACTCGCCCTCGCGGAGAACACGAACGAGGACAAGGCCGAGGCCCTGCTCGACGAGGTCCTCGCGTCCTGACGCAGGCGACAACCACGCCGTACTGCTCAGAACATTGAATGCCGCGGTGCCCGATGACGTATTTGCTGTCGCCGGGCGCTGCGGCATGTTCGCGCCCGGAGCTACCGCTGACACCGCGCGGTGATGTCGTACGCATTCCGTACGGTCGGGGAAGGGACCCCCGATAATGGTGTGCCGGGCCCGGGCAGCTGGCTCGACCGGGGTCACGGAAGGGTTCCGGTCAAGGCGTCGCGCCCGGCACGGTGTGGCCATACCCAAGTAGGCCGAGCACACAAACCTGACAGGAACCGATGTCTGACGATTCGCGCCCTTCGCCCGCGTCCACCGCTCGTACCGCCGCGGTGATTCCCGCCGCCGGCCGGGGCGTGCGCCTCGGCCCGGGCGCCCCCAAGGCACTCCGTGCGCTGGGCGGGACCCCCATGCTGATCCACGCGGTGCGCGCGATGGCCGCCTCCCGTGCCGTCTCCCTCGTGGTCGTCGTGGCCCCGCCGGACGGCACCGCCGAGGTCAAGTCCATGCTGGACGCGCACGCGCTGCCGGAGCGGACGGACTTCCTCGTGGTGCCCGGCGGTGCGTCCCGGCAGGATTCGGTGAAGCTGGGCCTGGACGCCCTGCCCCCGGGCTACTCCGTCGTTCTGGTGCACGACGCGGCACGGCCGCTCGTCCCCGTGGACACGGTGGACGCCGTGATCGAGGCGGTACGGGACGGTGCGCCGGCCGTGGTGCCCGCCCTCCCGCTCGCCGACACCGTCAAGCAGGTCGAGCCGGCCGGGACGCCGGGCGACCCCGAGCCGGTGGTCGCCACGCCGGACCGCTCCCGTCTCCGGGCCGTACAGACACCGCAGGGTTTCGACCGGGCGACGCTGGTCCAGGCGCACGAGTCGGTGACCTCCGACGTCACCGACGACGCCGGCATGGTCGAACAGCTGGGCCTGCGCGTCGTGGTCGTGCCCGGCCACGAGGAGGCCTTCAAGGTCACCCGCCCCCTGGACCTCGTCCTCGCGGAGGCGGTCCTCGCCCGCCGGAGGCTGAACGATGGCTTCTGACGCACCGATCCCCCAGGTCGGCATCGGCACCGACATCCACGCCTTCGAGGACGGCCGCGAACTGTGGTGCGCCGGCCTGAAATGGGACGGCGAGGGACCGGGCCTGGCCGGACACTCCGACGCCGACGTGGTCGCCCACGCCGCGTGCAACGCCCTCTTCTCGGCGGCCGGATTGGGCGACCTCGGGCAGCACTTCGGCACCGGTCGGCCCGAGTGGTCCGGCGCGTCCGGGGTCACTCTGCTCACCGAGGCCGCCCGGATCGTCCGCGAGGCGGGGTTCCGGGTCGGCAACATCGCCGTCCAGGTCGTCGGACCCAGGCCGAAGATCGGCAAGCGCCGGGACGAGGCGCAGAAGATCCTTTCGGAGGCGGCGGGGGCACCGGTGTCGGTCTCCGGGGCGACGACGGACGGTCTGGGATTTCCGGGGCGGGGCGAGGGGCTCATGGCGGTGGCGACGGCGCTGGTGGTGCGGACCGGCTGAAACGCCCCACCCGCATTTGTGACCAGAACGTCGCAGGGCATTCCTGTCCGCCCACTACCCTTGGACCCGTGACCATTCGCCTGTACGACACCAGCGCCCGGCAGATCCGTGACTTCATCCCGCTCACGCCGGGTTGTGTCTCGATCTACCTGTGTGGCGCCACCGTGCAGGCCGCACCGCACATCGGGCACATCCGCTCCGGGCTCAACTTCGACATCCTGCGCCGGTGGTTTGAGTACCGCGGCTATGACGTGACCTTCATCAGGAACGTCACGGACATCGACGACAAGATCATCACCAAGGCCGCCGACCAGGGCCGACCCTGGTGGTCGATCGGCTACGAGAACGAGCGGGCGTTCAACGACGGCTACCACGCGCTCGGTTGCCTGCCGCCGACGTACGAACCGCGTGCCACCGGCCACATCACCGAGATGGTCGAGATGATGCGCGGGCTGATCGAGCGCGGTCACGCCTACGAGGCCGACGGCAACGTCTACTTCGACGTGCGGTCCTTCCCGCAGTACCTCCAGCTGTCGAACCAGGAGCTGGACAACCTGCTCCAGCCCTCCGGCGAGGGCGAGACCGGCAAGCGGGACCCGCGTGACTTCGCCATGTGGAAGGCCGCCAAGCCCGGCGAGCCGACCTGGGAGACGCCCTGGGGACGCGGCCGCCCCGGCTGGCACCTGGAGTGCTCGGCGATGGCCCACAAGTACCTGGGTCCGGCCTTCGACATCCACGGCGGCGGACTCGACCTGATCTTCCCCCACCACGAGAACGAGATCGCCCAGGCCAAGGCCTACGGCGACGACTTCGCCCAGTACTGGGTGCACAACGCCTGGGTCACCATGAGCGGCGAGAAGATGTCCAAGTCGCTCGGCAACTCGGTGCTGGTCTCCGAGATGGTCAAGCACTGGCGCCCCATCGTCCTGCGCTACTACCTCGGCACCCCGCACTACCGCTCGATGATCGAGTACAGCGAGGAGGCGCTGCGCGAGGCCGAGTCGGCGTTCGCGCGGATCGAGGGCTTCGTGCAGCGCGTCGTCGAGCTGGCCGGGGAAGCCGTCGCCCCCGCCCCCGAGGTACCGCTCGCCTTCGCCGAGGCGATGGACGACGACCTGGGCGTCCCGCAGGCGCTCGCCGTCGTGCACACCACCGTCCGGCAGGGCAACTCGGCGCTCGCGGCCGACGACAAGGAAGCCGCCGTGGCCCGCCTCGCCGAGGTCCGTGCCATGCTCGGCGTCCTCGGCCTGGACCCGCTCGACCCGCACTGGGCCGGTGAGGGCAACCGGGGCGAGGATCTCCACGGCGTCGTCGACAGCCTCGTACGTCTGGTCCTCGACCAGCGTGAGGCGGCCCGCACCCGCAAGGACTGGGCCACCGCCGACGCGATCCGCGACCGGCTCAACCAGTCGGGACTCGTCATCGAGGACGGTCCGCAGGGTCCGCGCTGGACGCTCGGTCCGCGCTGAGCCTTTCTTGATCGATTGTGCCGCCCGGCCGTCCGGGCGGCACACTTGCTACTGACGTACGTAAATTCACCCGCACCACACAGACAGGTAGGTCATGGCCGCTAACAACCGCCGCATGTCCGGCAAGAAGGGCGCGCAGGTCGGCAGTGGCGGCCAGCGGCGCAAGGGCCTGGAGGGCAAGGGCCCGACCCCGCCCGCCGAGATGCGCAAGGGACACAAGAAGAACCGTGTCGCCAATGCCAAGGCGAAGCAGGCGGTACGGCGTCCCACGGCCCGGGGCCGTGGCGGCAGGTCGACGTCGGAGCTGGTCGTCGGGCGCAACCCCGTCTTCGAGGCACTGCGCGAGGGCGTGCCCGCGACCACGCTGTACGTCCAGCAGTTCATCGACAACGACGAGCGGGTCCGCGAGGCACTCCAGCTCGCGGCCGAGCGCGGCGGCATCAACCTCATGGAGGCGCCGCGCCCCGAGCTGGACCGGATGACGAACGGCCTGAACCACCAGGGCCTCGTCCTCCAGGTCCCGCCCTACGAGTACGCCCACCCCGAGGACCTCGCCGCCGACGCGGCCGACGCCGGCGAGGACCCGCTCATCGTCGCCCTGGACGGTGTGACCGACCCGCGCAACCTCGGTGCCGTCGTCCGCTCCGTCTCCGCCTTCGGCGGCCACGGCGTCGTCGTACCGGAGCGCCGCGCGGCCGGCATGACGGCCGGAGCCTGGAAGACGTCCGCGGGCACCGCCGCCCGCACCCCGGTCGCCCGCGCCACGAACCTCACCCGCGCCCTGGAGTCGTACAAGAAGGCGGGCATCACCGTCGTCGGCCTCGCCGCCGACGGCGAGGTCGAACTCGGCGACCTGGAGGCCCTGGGCGGCCCGGTCGTCATCGTGGTCGGCAGCGAGGGCAAGGGCCTGTCCCGGCTCGTGGGGGAAACCTGCGACCACCGCGTACGGATTCCGATGCCGGGCGGCGCCGAGTCGCTCAACGCCGGTGTGGCGGCGGGGATCGTGCTGTACGAAGCGGCCCGGCGACGCGCCTGACGGCAGCACGGGCGAACACGCGTGCGCGGGCTCGCCCGTGCGGGGCATTCCTGGCGTCCAGGGCAACCTTGACGGGGTCCGGACACTTCCGGCGAGTCAAAGCAGTGTCCTAACTCCATGTCACTCGGTTAGTTGAGTGTGGACACCAGAACACCCCGCACACCCACGGGGGACCGCTCGTCGGGATACGACGACGCTCCCGCGCTGAGCATGGTGAAGGTGCCGAGCGATCCGGCGCAGATCATCGTCAATCATCTGAGCTTCCGCGTGCAGTTGGGCGCCTCGACCCGGCGGACCCAGTCGCCGCGGGTCGCACGGCACATGCGCGCCACGGAGGACTCCGCCCGTATCCCGGCCGCCGCCTCCGCCCCCGGCACCCGCCGCCGCGCCCCCGTCGTCTGGAGCGGGAAGTCCGATCCGGACGACACCGGCGCCCACCGGCTGCTCCAGGCGGTGCGCGGCGGCAGCGTCCGGCACGGCGAGGAGCCGGCCACCGACGCCGGAGCCACCCAGGTCCTCCCGCGCATCGACGAGGGCGGCTACGGCGGATACGACGACCTCACGGCGCAGACCCGCGAAGCGCCGCTCGTCGGCGCCCAGCGCGGCCCCGACTCCGGCGAGACCCGGCTCCTGCCGCAGATGCGCTCGGCCGGCAGCGCCTACGACGAACCCGCCTATGCAGGCGAGCAGTTCGACGAGGACTACGGCTACGAGGACGACGCCGACTCCGACACACCGGGCAGGCGCTACGGCGACGACCCGGCCCGGCACGCCTATTACCCCGGCCGCCGGATGAACCTCGGCGTCGTCCTGCTCCCGCTGCGCATCTTCCTCGGCTTCATCTCCATCTACGCCGGCATGGGCAAGCTCTGCGACCCCGTCTACTTCGACGGCGGCAAACGCGGCTCCATGACCAAGTGGCTCAACACCCTGCACCCGTGGGACGTTGCCGAGCCGCTGCGCCAGTTCGCGCTGGAGCACCCTGTCGGGGCCGGCCTCGTCATCGCCTTCTTCCAGGTCATCGTGGGTGTCCTCACGGTCCTGGGCTGCTGGCAGCGGGTCGCCGCCGTCGTCGGTGCACTGCTGTCGGCGGCGCTGCTCGTCACCGTCAGCTGGAAGAGCGTCCCGGCCTACGACGCCCCCGACATCATCTACCTCGCCGCCTGGTCCCCGCTGATCATCGCCGGCGCCCCCGTCTACTCCATCGACGGCCGCCTGGGCGGCAGCGCCTGGCGTCGTCTCGGCCCCCGTGCCGACATCTGGGAGCTGCGCAGCTACGTCCTGCGTCGCGGCGCCCTCATCACCGCCGTCGTCACCGGGCTCACCCTGCTCGTCGGCTCCCTGCTCGGCGGCGCCGTCCGCGACGCCGACCGCGTGGTCGTACCCGGCCCCGGCGAGGCGCCGCGCAACGAACTGCCGGGCTCCCCGCTCCCGCAGAAGCCCGGCAGAAGCGCCCAGGAACGCACCCCGAGCGCCTCCAACGCACCCACCCAGGGCGCCACATCGGGCACGAGAAGCCCCTCCGGCGCCGCGACCACCCCCGGCGCCTCCCGCAACGCCGGCACCGCCCCCGGCGCCCCCAGCCAGACCCAGGGCACCGCGGGCCAGGCCCCACCCCAGCAGTCCTCCCCGGCTGACGAGGCCCCCAGCACCAGCACGGGCCCGACCTCCGGCGGCACCACCGGCTCCCCGGGCGGCGGCACGGGAGGCTCCCCCTCGGACGACGAACCGGGCTTGGTGGGCGGCCTGTTGGGCTAGCTCACGGGCTGAACCTTTCGAGATGCGGGTTCCCCGCGCCCCATAGGGGCGCGGGGAACTGCGCGCTCAGCCCCCATCGACCCGCAGTCGAACGATCAACCTACGCGCCCCCACCCCGCAGCGAGCGCAGCTCCTTCGCAGCCTCCGTCAGGTCCTTCGCCGTATCGATGGCACGCCAATACGCCCCCTGCGGAAGAGGGAACCCCGCCAGCCGCCGCTCCCGCGCCAACCGCGGAAACGTCGTCCGCTCATGATCCCCCCGCTCCGGAAGCATCTCGGCGAACTCGGGCGAGAAGACGTACACACCCGCGTTGATCTCGAACGTCGACGGCGGTGCCTCGATGAAGTCCGTGATGTGTCCGAAGCCGTCCGTCTGCACGGCGCCCCACGGGATCCGCGGACGGGCCAGCGCAAGGGTCGCTATGGCGTCGCGCTCGGCGTGGAAGTCGGCCATGTCGCGCAGCGAGAACCGGGTCCAGATGTCGCCGTTGGTGGCGTACCAGTGCCGGTCCGGGTGGGGGAGGTGCGCGGCCGCGTACTTGAGACCGCCGCCGCGGCCGAGCGGCTCGGTCTCGACGACGGTCGTGACGCGGACGGGGAGGTCGGCCGATTCCAGCCACTTCTTCAGGACGTCGGCGAGGTGGCCGCAGCTGATGACGACGTCCGTGACGCCCTCATCGGCGAGCCAGACGAGCTGATGGCCGATGATCGGCGTCCCCGTACCGGGGATCTCGACCATCGGCTTGGGCCGGTCGTCGGTGTACGGGCGCAGCCGGGAGCCCTGGCCGCCGGCCAGGACGACGGCCTGAACGGGGCGGGACGCGACGTTCGGATCGGTCATGACCGAACTGTACGTCGCGTCCCACCGGCCGCTTCGGGGCGGCAACCACTGTCGCTCAGCTGTGCGCGCCCGCGACCCCCGAGGCGAACGAGGTGTCGCAGACCGGTCGGGAGAAGGACTGGGCCCGGTTCGCGCCGTAGACACGGACCGCGGCGCGGCCGAGGTCGCGGGCGAGGGAGGCACAGTGCCGGGCGAGCGACGGGCGCTCGTTGACCGCCTGCTGGAGGTGGGTGAGCGCGATGCCGGGGTCCTTCTCCTGGAGTTCGGTCAGGAGTTGGTCGCGCAGCACCTCCTGGGGTGCGCGCTTCTTGACGGGCGCGGCCAGGTCTTCGGAGGACGCGGTGAGCACCGAGTTCGAGGAGTTCCCCGACCAGTTGACTCGGGTGACCGCGAGGGTCCCGGAGAGCACCAGGACGACGGGCAGGACGAGGGCGAGGGAGCGGCCGATCCGGCGGGCGGGGCCCCGGCCGCGTCGCGTCTGTTGGGTAGTGGAGTGCTTCACGCGAGTGAGGGTAGCGTCCGGTGATGATTTGGCGACATTCAGTCACCGGTTCGGGGGATAGAGAGGTGGCTCGGATTGGGTAACGCGTTGACGCACGCTGCTCGAAATGACCGTCTCTGCCGGGGTATTTGTCGACAACGAAAAGAGCCCCGCAGCGCTCTGCGGGGCCCGATTCGTCAACCTGGGTGAATTACCCGGGGTTGTACTGCCTGTTCTCAGTCGGAGAGTCGCTCGCCCGTGGAGGTCGAGAACACGTGGGTCTCGCCCGGCCGCGGCACGACGTGCAGCGTGGCGCCCTTCTCGGGCACCGCACGGCCGCTCACGCGGACGACCAGGTCCTTCAGCTCGTCGCCCACCTTGGCGCTGCCGTAGACGTACCCGTCGGCGCCGAGCTCTTCCACGACGTTGACGGAGACGGCGAGGCCGGCCGGAGCGTCCTCGCTCTCCTTCGACAGGGAGCTCGCGGCACCGCCGTTCTGCTCGACGATGTCGAAGTGCTCGGGACGGACGCCGACGGTCACGGTGGTGTCACCCTTGTCGGCGGCGGCGGTGAGTGCCTCGCGGTTGACGGGCACCACGCTGTTGCCGAACTTCACACCGCCGTCGGTGATCGGGACCTCGACCAGGTTCATGGCGGGGGAGCCGATGAAGCCGGCGACGAAGAGGTTGGCCGGGCGGTCGTACATGTTGCGCGGCGAGTCGACCTGCTGGAGCAGACCGTCCTTGAGTACGGCGACCCGGTCGCCCATCGTCATGGCCTCGACCTGGTCGTGGGTGACGTAGACGGTGGTGATGCCGAGGCGGCGCTGGAGCGACGCGATCTGCGTACGGGTCGAGACGCGGAGCTTGGCGTCGAGGTTCGACAGCGGCTCGTCCATGAGGAACACCTGGGGCTCACGCACGATGGCGCGACCCATGGCGACACGCTGGCGCTGACCGCCGGAGAGCGCCTTCGGCTTGCGGGCCAGGTAGTCGGTGAGGTCGAGGATCTTCGCCGCGTCCTCGACCTTCTGGCGGATCTCCGCCTTCGGCACACCGGCGATCTTGAGCGCGAAACCCATGTTGTCGGCGACCGTCATGTGCGGGTAGAGCGCGTAGTTCTGGAACACCATGGCGATGTCCCGGTCCTTCGGCGGCAGGTGCGTGACGTCGCGGTCGCCGATGCGGATGGCGCCGGAGTTGACGTCCTCGAGCCCCGCGAGCATGCGGAGCGAGGTGGACTTGCCGCAGCCGGACGGACCGACGAGGACGAGGAACTCGCCGTCCCCGACCTCGATCTCCAGACCATCGACGGCGGGCTTCTCGGTGCCCGGGTAGATCCGGGTCGCCTTGTCGAACGAAACAGTGGCCATGGTGAAGGGCCCCCTTCTACCGGCAGGAACGTGCCGGACGATCCGTTGTAGGAAGGTGGTGTGCCACGGCGGCTTGACGCCGTTGTGGTGTAGTCCACACAGGTGAACTGGGTCAGGACGGTACCTGGCGTTCACCTGGTCTGTCAGTACCCGGGTCGATGTGAACTTCGACGAAATTTTCGAGCGTGGGATCCTGATATGTAACCGGTGCTACATTCGCCGGTGTGACCAATGATGGACGCTGGCTCGTCCTCGTGCTCAGGATCGCCGCCGAGCCCTCCCGGCACCGGGTGGCCGTCTGGCGCGAGCTGCGCAAGATCGGGGCGCTCTCGCTCGGGCCGGGCGTCTGGGCCGTACCGGACCTGCCGGTCTTCGCCGCCGGGACCGCCCGGGCGCTGGAACTCACCGAGCGTGCCGCGGGCGAGGCCGTCGCGCTGGCCGCGACCGGACGCGGGGCGCAGGACGGGCAGCGGCTGCGCGCCCTCTTCAACACCGCCCGCTCCGCCGACTGGGCCGAATTCCTCGCCGACTGCGGCAAGTTCGAGGATGAGCTGGCCAAGGAGATCCGCATCGCCAAGTTCACGCTGGCCGAGTTGGAGGAGGAGGAACAGTCCCTGGAGCGGCTGCGGCGCTGGCACCGGGATCTGACGGCCCGCGATGTGTTCGGCGCGCCCGAGGCGGCCGAGGCGGGCGAGCGACTGAGGGCCTGCACGGCAGCCTGCGAGGACTACGCCGAGCGCGTGTTCGCGGCCCTGCACCGCTCGCCCGAGGAGGGAACGGACGGATGAGCCGGCCACGGATACGCCCGCTGCGCGCTGCCGGCGGCGAGAGGGTGGGCGTATGAGCCGGTCACGGATACGCCCCCTGCGCGCTGCCGACGGCGAAGGGACGGACGTATGAGCACCGCACCCACCCTCCAGACCGCCCCCGGCCGCCAGATGTGGCCCCTCTACGCCGCCGGATTCACCACCGCCTTCGGGGCGCACGGCATCGCCGCCAACCTCGGTGGGCACTCCGAGGACGCGGTGACCTCGCTGCTCGTCCTCGGCGGACTGCTCGCCCTGTACGACGGTGCGGAGGTCGTGCTCAAGCCCCTGTTCGGGACGCTCGCCGACCGGATCGGGGCCCGGCCGGTGCTCCTGGGCGGGCTGGTCGCCTTCGCGCTCGCCTCCGCCGCGTACGTCGTCGTGGACAGCCCCGGCTGGCTCTGGGCCGCCCGGCTCGGTCAGGGGGCCGCCGCCTCCGCCTTCTCGCCCTCCGCGTCCGCGCTCGTCGCCCGGCTGAACCCGGCGGCCAAGCACGGGCGGGCCTTCGGCAGTTACGGCTTCCACAAGTCCATCGGCTACACCCTCGGCCCGCTGCTGGGCGGCGTCCTGGTGTGGGCCGGCGGCCTGCCGCTGCTCTTCGCCGTCCTGGCCGCACTCGGCGCCGCGGTCGCGCTCTGGGCGGCCGTGGCCGTCCCGCACGTCCCCCCGCTGCCCAAGTCCCGCCAGACCGTGCTCGACCTGGCCCGGCGCCTCGCCGACCCCGTCTTCCTGGGGCCGACCGCCGCACTGGCCGCCGCCACCGCCGCCCTCTCCGTCGGCGTCGGCTTCCTGCCGGTCTCCGGCTCGGTCGCCGGACTCGGCACCGTCGCCACCGGCGCGGCCGTGTCGGTGCTGGCGGCCTGCGCGGCGGCCGTCCAGCCGAGGGCCGGGCGCGCACTGGACGAAGGCCGCCTCACCGTGCGCGCCGGCCTCATCGCAGGGTTGCTGACCACGGCGGCCGGACTGGCGTGCGCGATGCTCCCGGGGCTCACCGGAGTGCTCGCCGCCGCGGCCCTGATCGGAGTGGGCACCGGCCTGATCACCCCGCTCGGCTTCGCCGCCCTGGCCGCCTCGACGCCCCCGGAACGGCTCGGCCAGACCATGGGCTCCGCCGAACTGGGCCGCGAACTCGGCGACGCGGGCGGGCCGTTGCTCGTCGCGGGCGTGGCCTCGCTGGCCACGCTGACGTACGGCTACGCGGCCCTCGCGGTGCTGATCGCGGCCTTCCCGATGCTCGCCCTCGTCAGCGGACGACTGCGGCACCGTCCCTGACCTGCTCCGCCGGGGTGTCGCGCAGCCCCAGCCGCAGATGCTCCACGTGATAGAGGGCCTGGTCGAGCAGTTCGGCGACATGGTTGTCGTAGAGCGCGTAGATCACCGAACGGCCGCGCCGCTCACCCGTCACCAGACCGAGGTTGCGCAGCAGCCGCAGCTGATGCGAACAGGCCGACTGCTCCATCCCCACGGCGTCCGCGAGTTCGGTCGCCGCACACGGGCCCTCCTGGAGGCGGGCCAGGATCCGCAGGCGCGAGGGTGTGGCGAGGGCCTGAAGCGTCGTGGCCACATCGGCGGCGCCCACGGCCTCGAGGCGCTCGCGCGCGGTGGCGGTGGTCTTGGCGTCAGCTCCGTGGCCCATGTCCTTCATCCTACGGAGGCCGACACATGAACGCATGAATGGCTCTTCATGTAGTCCTGTACGGTGGAAACAGCGGCGCCGGGCTCACGGCTCACCGCCACCTCGTCATGCCCTCGCGCCACATGCCCTTGGGTCTCATGCCTCGTGCCCTGTGAAGGACGCCCGCCCCATGACCTCCACCGTCACCCGGCCGACGGCCGACCGGACCGCGTCTGCGCGCCCCCAGGAAGCCCTCCGCCGCCGCACTCGCCTCCTCGCCCTCCCCGAGGCACGCTGGGCCGCCGCGGCCACGGCCTGCTTCCTGCTCGCGCTGCCGCTCCAGCTCACCGGCGCCCCCGCCTGGACCTGGGGCCCGCTGTACGCCCTGGCGTACGCCACCGGCGGCTGGGAGCCGGGCTGGGAAGGCCTCAAGGCCCTCAGGGACAAGACGCTCGACGTCGACCTGCTGATGATCGTCGCCGCCCTCGGTGCCGCCTCCATCGGCCAGGTCATGGACGGCGCTCTCCTCGTCGTCATCTTCGCGACCTCGGGCGCGCTGGAGGCCCTGGCCACCGCCCGTACCGCCGACTCGGTCCGCGGCCTGCTCGACCTGGCCCCCGCCACGGCGACGCGCCTCACCACCGACGGCGGCGAACAGACCGTCGCCGTGGCGGAGTTGGCGGTCGGCGACCTCGTCCTCGTACGACCCGGCGAACGCGTCGGCGCCGACGGGCGGGTGCTCGACGGAGCGAGCGAGGTCGACCAGGCGACCATCACCGGCGAACCGCTGCCGGCCGCCAAGGAACCGGGCGACGAGGTCTTCGCGGGAACGCTGAACGGCACGGGTGCCCTGCGTGTACGGGTCGAACGGGACGCCTCCGACTCCGTGATCGCCAGGATCGTACGGATGGTGGAGGAGGCGTCCGAGACGAAGGCGCCCACCCAGTTGTTCATCGAGAAGGTCGAACAGCGCTACTCGATCGGCATGGTCGCCGCCACCCTGGCCGTCTTCCTCGTCCCGCTCGCCCTCGGCGCGGCGCTCACCGGCTCGCTGCTGAGGGCGATGACCTTCATGATCGTCGCTTCGCCGTGCGCGGTCGTCCTGGCCACCATGCCGCCGCTGCTGTCGGCGATCGCCAACGCCGGACGGCACGGCGTCCTGGTCAAGTCGGCGGTCGTGATGGAACGCCTGGGACAGGTCGACACGGTCGCCCTCGACAAGACGGGCACCCTGACCGAGGGCACACCGAGGGTCACCGACGTACGGCCGCTGACGGGCTCCGGCCTCGACGAGTCCGCCCTGCTCACGCTGGCCGCAGCAGCCGAGCATCCCAGCGAACACCCCCTCGCCCGCGCGATCGTGGACGCGGCACGCGAACGCGGTCTCGCCTTGCCGGAGACGAAGGACTTCGACTCCACTCCGGGCGTCGGGGTGACCGCGGGGGTCGGCGACCGGATCGTGGCCGTGGGCACACCGGCGCGGCTGGTGCACGGCGACGACGACACGTCCGCGGTGGTTGCCCGGCTGGAGGACGAGGGCCGTACGGCGGTCCTGGTGACGGTCGACGGCGTCCCGGCGGGCGTGCTGGGCCTCGCAGACCGGCTCCGCCCGCACGCGGCGGCCACGATCGCCTCCCTCACGACCCTCACCGGAACCAGGCCCGTCCTGCTGACCGGCGACAACCCGCGTGCCGCCGCGCATCTGGCCGCCGAGGTCGGCATCGACGACGTACGCGCCGGGCTGCTCCCTCAGCGCAAGGTGGAGGCGGTGAGGGAACTCGAGGCCGCCGGACGCAGGGTGATGGTCGTGGGCGACGGCGTCAACGACGCCCCCGCCCTGGCCGCCGCCCACTCCGGCGTCGCGATGGGGCGCGCCGGCTCGGATCTCGCGCTGGAGACGGCGGACGCGGTGATCGTCCGGGACGAGCTCACCACGGTGCCCGCGGTGATCGCCCTTTCACGGCGGGCCCGGCAGTTGGTGGTGCAGAACCTGGTGGTCGCCGGGGTGTTCATCGCGGCGCTGGTGACCTGGGACCTGGCCGGGACCCTGCCGCTGCCGCTCGGTGTGCTGGGGCACGAGGGATCGACCGTGCTGGTCGGGCTCAACGGTCTGCGGCTGCTGCGGGAGGGGGCGTGGCAGCGGGCGCAGCGTGCTGCGGGGCGATGAGCTGCGGCTCTGCACGACTCGTGGCAGCGGTGCCGGACGCCGCGACCGCCTTCAGGTCACGGGCCACGGCAGCGCCGATCAGCTCGGCGTCCCCGGCACCCACGTGGCTGACGACGGTGAGCGTGTAGGCGTCGGCGGTGTGGACGAGGCAGAGGTTCGCCGTGCCCGGTGGAGAGAGCTGCGGCAGCGGGACGATGCGCGACAGGGGGCGATCGTGCAAGTGGCTCGGATTGTCCCGCCACTTGAACGCGGTGCACAGGCTGGTGGTGAGCTCGGGGCGGGCCAGGCGCCTGGCCATCGCCTCGGCCAGCCACGGCATGGTCCGTGCGGAGGCCTGGAGTGCGGGAAGGAACACGCGGTGGGCGTCGCACCGGTGGTGCAGTGCCGCGACCAGGTCCTGGCACGCCTGTAGCCGGTCCACCGGGGACTCGACGTCGATGGGCAGCGGACTGCGCAGCACGGTGACGCCGTTGCCCAGCTGTTGTGCGTTGTGGCGCGTCCGCAGGTCGACCGGCACCGTGGCGTAGAGGGGGGTCGGTCCCTTCGGCCAGGAGCGCAGGGGGCCGTAGCAGGCGCGCAGGGCGCCGGCGTAGGTGCTCAGGAGGAGTTCGTTGAGGGTCGCTCCGCGCCCGCCGGCCGGCTGGCGGCGGGCGGTGCGCATCATCTGCGGGTCGAGCTCGACCACGGCCACCGACGGCCGCATGTCGCCGGAGGGCGCCGACGGCAGGGGCTGGCTGGGGACCCCGATGCGGCGCAACTCCCTGAGCACGGTGGCCGGGCCGATGCGCGGGCGCGGGCCCGCCGTCATGGCCGGGCCGGGTGCCGAGGGCGCTGCGGCGTCGTCCATCAGCAGCCGGAAGAGCGTCTCCAGTGATCTGCCGTCCAGCAGGGCGTGATGGGCGAGCAGCACGATCGCGTGGTCGCCCGCCGGGGTGGCGTGTGGCGTCACCAGCAGCTGCCACAGGGGCCGTTCCGGCGGCAGCGGGTGACTGACGCCGGCCGTCAGCAGGGAGTCCAGGTCCTGGTCAGTGGCGGTGATGTGC
This sequence comes from Streptomyces sp. NPDC051963, assembly GCF_044593495.1. Classification (NCBI taxonomy): domain Bacteria; kingdom Bacillati; phylum Actinomycetota; class Actinomycetes; order Kitasatosporales; family Streptomycetaceae; genus Streptomyces; species Streptomyces sp. NPDC051963. The sequence goes on from NZ_JBIUCC010000008.1 coordinate 103,037, forward strand.
GCGGCGGGATCGAACGGCCGGGTGGCCGTCCACCGGTGGCCCGACAGCGCCGCCGGCCCGGTGGGGGGCTGGAGGACCCAGCTCATCCGGTCCAGTGCGCCCCATCGTTCGCGGACGCGGGTCCGCACCTGCGCCAGGTCGAACGGCCTTCCGGGAAACACCGCGGCGATGCCGATCGTCCCCGGCAGCCCGTTGCGGAGGTGCCCTTCGTCGAAGGCCGACAGCCTCATGTTCCACAGCCTCTCGTTCTTGGTGGTGCAGCTGTCCGAGCCCCGCCTCCGGTGATCAACCGTCGGGTGAGTCGAACACGACACAGGCGTTGTGGCCGCCGAAGGCAAAGCTGTTGCTGATGACCGCGCCGTCCGGGATCTTGCGGGGTTCAGCCGTGACCACGTCCAGTTCGCAGCGCGGGTCCAGCCGCGTGAGATGGGCGGTCGGAGGCACGAGCCCTTCATGCACCGACCAGGCCGCGATCACCGCCTCCAGTGCTCCCGCCGCCCCCAGCGCATGCCCGGTGACTGCCTTGGGCGCGGTCACCGGCACCGCGCGCGGGCCGAACAGGGCGGCGATGGCCTGCGCTTCCGCGAGGTCGTTCAGCTCGGTGCCGGTTCCGTGCGCGTTGACATGGGTGACGGCGTCGGCGGTCGTGCCGGCGTCGGCGAGCGCCTGCTCCATACAGGCCCGGGCACCGGCACCGTCCGGATGCGGCGCGGTGAGGTGGTGGGCGTCCGAGGTACGCCCGTATCCGGTCAGCGTGGCGTAGATCCGGGCGCCCCGCGCACGGGCCAGGTCCAGCCGTTCCAGTACGAGGAAGGCCGCGCCCTCGGCGAGGACGAACCCCTGCCGCCCGACGTCGAACGGCCGTGACGCGGCAGCGGGATCCGCGCACTCGGTGACCATCGCGCCGGACCGGCCGAAGGCCATCGCGGTCGTGGGAGTCAGCGGACTCTCATGTCCTCCGGCCACCACCACGTCCGCGGCCCCCGTCCGGATCATCTGCATCGCCTCACCCACCGCGTGCGTTCCGGAGGCACACGCGGTGGACACCGTCAGACTGGGGCCGGTGATATCGAGCTTGGCACTCACCCAGTACGCCCCCGCGTTGTGCATCAGCCGCGACGCGTACAGCACATCGGGCCGGCCGATGCCGTTCTCCTGGCTGATCACGCCGCCGTAGCCGGTGCCGGTGACCACCGCCCGCCGGCCGGGGGGCACATGGAGCCCTCCGGCGTCCTCCACGGCGTCCGCGGCGGCGCACACGGCCAGCTGTGCCGACCGGTCGGCCCGCCGTACCTCCTTGGGCGTCAGATGTCCGCAGGGGTCGAAGGCGGTCATCGGACTCGCCGGGTACACGACGGTGCCCTCGTCGTCGAAGGCATGCAGCGACGTCCCTGAACGGCACGTCAGGAGGCTCTCCCACAGCGCCGCCGGGCTCGCTCCGGCCGTGCAGCGGACGCCCAGGCCCGTGACGGCGACGGCGTGCCGGGGGGTCACCGGGCGGCGATGGGGCTGTGGGCGGCCTGGGCGCGCAGCTGCACGATGAGGTCGGCGACGTCACCCACGGTGGACACCCCGGTCGTCTCGGTGCCCCGCAGGGACACCCCGAACAAGTCCTCCGACGCCGCCTGGAGTTCGGTGATGTCCAGGCTGTCGGCGCCCAGGTCGGCCACCAGCCGGGCCTGCGGCACCACCGCCTCCGGCGGCACCGACATCACCTGCGCGCACAACGGGCGCAGTGCTTCCCATACGTCAGCTACCTCTGGGTATTCGGCTTCCATGCAACTGTCTCCGTTTCCTGGTGCCGTCAGGGTTGGGTGTGCCGAGCCCAGGTCTCGAACTCCGCGACGACCGCGTCGGCGAGCCGCCGCGCGTCGTTCGGGCGCAGGTTGCACACCACGGTGAGCGTGACCGCGTCCCCCGCCTGGGCCAGGGCGAAGCTGGCCGTGCCCGGGTGGTGCAGGGGCGGCAGACCGACAGCGCGCACGAGCGTGCGGCCGTGGAAGGTACTCGATCCGCCGGGCCACTTGATGGCTGTCGTCGCGGTCGCCGCAAAGCAGGAGTGGCGGCCGCGGTTGGTGAGGAGTCGGGTCACCCACGGGCCCGTCCGCCGTGCCGCTTCCGCTGCGGGAAACAGCACGGTGTCGTGTACGGCGGCCCGTGCGGGGACCCCGGCCAGCGCGGTCTGACACGCCCGCAGACGCGCCACGGGTTCGTCCACGTCGACGGGCAAGGGGACCCGAACCACCGTGAGGGCATTGCCGAGTTCGCTCGGATCGGTCCGGGTGCGCAGATCGCACGGCACGGCCGTGTACGCCGGTTCATCCCACTCGCGCCACCGCCGTACGGGCCCGTACTCGGCACGCAGCGCGCCGGCCACCGCTCCAACGAGCAGTTCGTTCAGCGTCGCGCCACGGCCCTCGGCGGGCTGCCGGCGTGCGGCTCGGACCGTGTGCGCGGACAGTGCGCTCACCGCGACCGAGGCGGACGTCCGCCCCGGCGACTCCATCGGCAGGGCCTGTCCCCGGGCCGTCATCGCCCTGAGCTCCCTGCCCGTCGCCCGCAGCCCGGTACGCGACAGGGGCGCCGGCCGGGCCGCCCCCCTCACCTGCGCGGGGTCGTCCATCAACGACCGCATCACCGTCATCAGGGAGCGTCCGTCCAGCAGCACATGCTGAGCCACCAGCGCCAGGGCGAAACCGCCGCCGTGCGCGGCATCCGGGACCACGAAGAGCCGCCAGGGCGGCACCCCGCCGGCAAGCGGCCGGTCCACGCTCTCCGCCCACAGGTCGTCCAACTTGTTCCGGGCCGGGACGACATGCACGGCGGGATCGAACGGGCCCGGTACGACCCACCGCGCGCGGTCGAGCACACGGTTCATCCGCTCCAGGCCCGTCCACCGCTCGGCGACGCGCGCCCGTACCTCGGCCACATCGGGCCGCTCACCGGAGAAGACCGCCGCCAGGCCGACAACTCCCGGACATCCGTTGAGCAGCAGCATCTCGTCGGCACAGGACAGTCTCATGCGACAGGTCGCCATACCCTTCCCATCGCGAATCGGTTCTGCACGACACCGAGCACCTCCAAGAGACCACTCCAGCACCATACACGTAGAGTTACGAGGTGATTACCGAGCGCATACGGCGCGATGGGCGGTGCAGAACTACGCCCGCACCGTGATGGTGCGGGCGTTGGACTGCGAGGCCGATCACGGTGCGCTCGGAGGAACATCCGGCGCCGCTACGGTCCCGAACGCTTCAGACGGTCTGCTCAGAACGCCTCGCTGTTGCAGCCCATGTCCGAACCGAGGTCGGTCGGCTGCGCGCCCGGGTTGCCCTCGCCGTTGAGCGCGTTGCCCAGCGCGCCGTTGATGGCGCCGACGCTGCCGAGGATGTCGATGTTCATGTCGTGCGAGCGACATTCGATGCTCTGCGTCACGTCGAAGTCGTTGCCCCGCTCGCCACCGCGACCGTGGTCGTGCGCGAGGGCGGGGCTGACGCCGAAGGAGCCGACACTGCCGAGGACAGCACCCACGAGGGCGACCTTCTGAAGCTTGTGCATTTCTTCTCCGTTGAACGAGCGGATGTACTTACTGCGGGGGGACGATCAGCCGAGTCGGGGCAGACCCAACTGGCCCACGGGAGGCGCCGCGACCTGGCCGAGGCCGAGCCCGGGCACCTGCGGTACGCCGCCGCCCGTCGGCGCGATCAGCGGGTTGATGAGCGGGTTCACCTGGGGGTTCACCTCCGGGTTCACCTGCGGGGCGACGCGCGGCGGGGGCTCCGGGTTGAACACCTGCGGAACGGCGACCTGCGGGGCCACCTGCGGGGTGACCTGCGGCGACGACTGCGGGGAGACCTGCGGCACCACCTGCGGCTGCTGCGGAGCGGCCTGCTGCTGCCCGTAAGGCGAGTTGGAGGCCTGCGCGGTGCCCGTCGACGAGGCCCACGCCGAGGCCTGGCCAGCGTGCTGCGGGGCAGGAGCCGGGGCGGGGGCGGGGGCGGGGGCGGGGGCCGGGGCCGGCGCCGGGGCGTACTGCGGCGCCGGCTGCTGGTACGGCTGCTGGCCCCTGACCTCCGCGGTGCCCATCGAATTGGCCACTGCCTGGGCCTGCTGGGGCGCCTGGTACTGGGGGGCCGGCGCGTACTGCGGCGCCTGGTACTGAGGAGCCGGCGCCGGTGCGTAGTACTGGGGCGCCTGGTACTGAGGAGCGGGCGCCGGCGCGTACTGCGGCGCCGGGTAGTACGGGGGAGCAGGCGCCGCGGCGGCGCCGTACCCGACGGGAGAGTCGGCATGGCTGACGCCGGCGCCGATGGCGGACAGACCGCCGGCCGTTGCTACGACGAGCGCGGCCTTGTGAAGCTTGCGCATGGAACCCTCATGCCCTTCATTACCTGTGCAAGGAAAATCCGTTGTATTCAGTGCAGTCTTGCGTGCGCTCAGTCTGATGTTCGTGCTGCGCCCTAACAGGGGTAATTCCTGGGCTGTCATGTGGACTTCACGCTGGAGCCGGCAGCGGATCCGACGCCCCTCTCCAATTCAAGATCGCTGCCCTCTCTCAGCTGGCAACGAAATTCCACCCGGCCTGGTCACGGGCTCCAAAACGTCGTCACTCATTTGCCATCGATCGGATTATCGGCTCACGCTGCAAATGGGTGACCGCACCCCGACTCACGTGACTGGAACCGAAGTTGTCTCGTTGGCTGCACTGGCACACATCAGAATTTCAATACGTTCCGTGCACAGGTCAATGAAGGGCCGAGGTTCCATGCGCAAGCTTCAGCAGGTCGCGCTCGTCGTCGCAGCAGCCGGCGGTCTGTCCACCGTCGGCGCCGGCCCAAGCTTCTCCGCCCCCGTGGCGTACAACGGTGCCCCGCCCCCCGTTTCGCAGCCGGACGCGCAGGCCGCCGCGCTGACTTCCTCTCAGGCCACTTCGCACAGCTCCGGCCCGGCCATGCAGCGGCAGGCCGCCCCGCAGCGGGGCGCCGATGTCAGCCCGCAGGTCAACCCCCAGCTGAGCCCGCAGTTCAACCCGCAGATCACCCCGCAAGCGGCGCCGCAGGCGGCCCCGGCGCAGGGTGACCCGCTGAGCCAGACCAACCTCTTCCGCCCCTCCCAGGAGTGCAGCCCGCAGTCCGTGCTCAACGCCGCCGTCCCGGTCGCCGTACTCGCCGCCGCCGAGAACAAGGGCGTCGACTGCGACCAGGCGAACAGCCAGGCGAATTCCTTCGCCCACGCCCGCGCAGGCCGCTAGGGCGTATTTCAGAAGTGGACCGAGGCCGGGCGGCGTTGATACCCAACAGGGCGTCGACGCCGCCCGTCTGTCGGAGCACACCGAGCGGCAGCTGAGCGACGGGCTGCGCGATGCGGCTTCAGAGTGGCTTCCAGTACGACATTACGAACCTCGGCGCGTCGCCGGGCATGTTGGGATATTTCCTATTAATCTCCCGTAACTGTACGAAGTCGATCTTTCACAGATCGAACCCACCTCACTCCACCGGAGATGACATGCACAAGCTTCGCAAGGCCGCCGTGGTGGTCGTCGCCCTCGGCAGCGTCGGGATCCTGAGCGCCGGCTCCGCCAGCGCCAACGGCCAGGACGGTCACGGCGGCAAGGACGGGGGCAAGTTCAGCGTCCTGCAGAGCTCCAACTGCAAGTCGCACGACCTGAACCTCGACGTCCTCGGCCAGGTCGGCGTCCTCAACGGCCTGCTGGGCAACGCGCTCAACGGCGAGGGCAACGCCGGTGGGCAGGACACCCACCTCGGCTCGTCGATGGGCTGCAACAACAGCGCGTTCTGATCGCGTGACGGCCGCCACGGGCGGCCTGGACGGGAAACAGGTCCCGGTATCGAGCCGCAGGCTCGGTGCCGGGACCCCTTTTTGCGCTCTACCGACATCGCTATTTGCGCGCGGCGTCAAGTATTTTCCGTCCTTCGGCCAAGGTGGTGACACTTTCCCGAATTCGGCGTGCCGTCGGGTGCTTTGAAATATTTCTTATTACCCTCCGTAACTGTACGAAGTCGATCTGTTGCAGATCGCACCCACTCCACTCCACCGGAGATGAACATGCACAAGCTCCGCAAGGCCGCCGTCCTGGTCGTCGCCCTCGGCAGCGTCGGACTCCTGAGCGCCGGCACCGCCCTCGCCGACGGGCACGACGGGCACGGGGGCAAGGGCGGCCGGGGCAAGAACGGCACGACCATCAACGTCCAGCAGAGCACCAACTGCAGGTCGCACGACGCCAACGTCTCCGTCCTCGGCCAGGTCGGCATCCTCAACGGCGTGGGTGGCAACCTGCTGAACGGCGAGGGCAACTCGGGCACGCAGGAGACCGGTCTGGGCTCGTCGATGGGCTGCGACAACACCGCCTTCGACAAGTAAAACAAGTAAGCCAAAGCCTCAAAACGAAAATGCCGGACCGGGATCAATCCCGGTCCGGCATTTTCTGATCGGGCCTCAGAAGTCGAATTTCGGCACCTTGACACCCTTGGGCAGCTCGACCTTGTTGGAGCAGTCCACGACCGGCCCGATCCTGGTGGTCCCGCCGTTCACCGTGGCGCTCTGGGGGAACGCCAGGCGCGGCCGTTCGATCGTCGAGCAGTCATGCTTCTGCTGGATGACGTACCCGCCCTGCTTGTCCTTGTGGACAGTCTCGCTCTTGCGAACACACGTGATGTCACCCTGGGCGGAGGCCTTGCAATCACGCGCGGGCACGTCGGCGTATGCGTGCCCGGCACCGCCGTAGAGCACGGCGAGAGTTCCAAGGAGCCCAGAGACGGTTGCGATCTTCTGTCGACCGATCATGTGCTGCTTTCCTTTGCAATCGGGGCCCGGCGCCTGGGCCGTTGACCGGCGCGGGCCCGAGCATTGCTGCAGCCCGGACGCGCACCCTGGTGGGTTTGCCGCGCGTCCGGGCTGCCTTCAGATCGTGCAATGTGCATACGTGGTTCCGACGGAGGTCGATGCGCCTGTCGTGACGCTCGAGGCGACGTGCGTCGCGATGGTCCGCGAGGCGGCCGAGGTGCTGGGCCGACCAGGGTGCGAACTGCGGCGCGACCGCCTGCGAAACGGCTTATGGGGCCCACTGTGGCGCGGAATGCGCAGCCACCCGACCCGCCGCTGTCACGACGACAATCGCAGTGCCCTGAAACTCGCGCATCGAACCCACGGCGCTTATTTACTTGGCGATGTACGGAGCGGAGTACTCGCCGTAGCCCTCGGGCGCGGCGTACTGCGGAGCAGCCTGGGGGGCAGCCTGCGGGGCGGCCTGCGGAGCAACCTGGGGGGCGGCCTGCGGAGCAGCCTGCGGAGCGGAGTGCGTCCCGCCGTGCGGAGTGCCCCACGTGGCAACAGCGTTGGCCTGCGAGGTCGCCACCGCGACGATGTCCGTACCGTCGTTCTCGTGGGCGAAGGCCGTACCGGCGCCGAGACCCATGGCGGACAGACCTGCGACCGCTGCGGCTACGACCGCAACGCGCTGAAACTTGCGCATTGAATTGACCCTTTCTTTCCGGGGCTTGATGCCCTGGCTTGACTACTTAGTGTGAGCATATACACGCAGACCGTAGCAATTTGGGACCTTTTGTCCTTCTGTGTGTCGTGTCGGATGACAGGGCTGGCGATGTGGAAACGACGTTGCCCCGAGGGGGAGTCACGGGTGGCGGGGCGCGGTCACCCGTTTGCCGAAACGGCGGATGGCCGGTCCAAGTCGCCCTGGTCCGGCCATCGTTGTTCGAGGGGAGGCTCAGCCGCCGAGCAGGCGAGCCAGCAGCGGACCGCCGTCCTTGGCGTCGCTCTCGGGTGCCTGCGCTCCGGGCGTCAGGTCGGCACAGGTGATCTGGGGCCCGATCCGCGTCTGCCCGTTGTTCAGCAGGCCGGGGGCAGGCAGGGTCAAAGGTTGTGTCGGCTGGCAGTTCACTGTCCGGTTGACGGTGAACGCGTCACCCTCGGGCGTCTGGCCCACGATCCGCTGGGCGCAGACGATGTTGCCCTCGGCGTCGAAGGTGCACACGCCCGGGCCTGAGGCGGCGTAGGCCTGGGAGGCGCCGAAGCAGGTCATGGCGAGGCCGCCGAGAAGTCCCGTGACGGCCGCGATCTTCTTCCCGTTGAACATGTGTTGCGTCTCCTAGGTGGGGGATGTCGGAGAGGAGGTTCAGGTCCTGGGACTGCGGGTGCAACCGCTCATCGCGGCGCCGGATTTCAGGGCCGTCGCGAACGCGTGCGTACCGGCGGAGCGGCCGCGCGCTCCGGGTGGCCGCACGTGAGCGGGCCCCTTCGGGGGGTGCCCCCGAGGGGCCCGCGGAAGGCGTCGCGCACGACTACGCCGCCGACCTCAGCCAGTGAAGGCGTTGTTGAACTGGCCGCAGGTGGTGTCGAAGGTCTCGGCGAGACCGAGCACGCCGATCGGGAGGTCGCCCTCGGCCACCGTCTGCGGGCTGCACTCCTGGTAGGGGCGGTAGAGGTCGGACACGTGCGGACGGTCGGCCACCTTCGGCGCGCGCCCGCCGTCGTGGGCGAAAGCGGTACCGGCACCGGCGCCGACGGCGGTAAGGCTGCCGGCCGCCGCTGCGACGATCATGACCTGCTGAAGCTTGCGCATGGAACCCTCGGTCTTTCATTACCTGTACGTCGAGGCTGATTGCCTACCGTGACTGAATGAACACTAGCAGTAGCGATCTACCGTATTCCACACCGGTGATATCCCGTGTCCCGGCGGGGACATGGGGGCATATGAGGGCTTCTCGAAAGTCGGTGGAATGCACCGTGACGCACACTCGGTCTGCGGTGATGACGGCTCAACCGGGCTTGACGCAGGCTTAATTGCCTAATGTCTGAAGATCGGCCCGCCGGGGACTGTCAATCTTCAGACTGTCAATATGCCTGCATGGCCAGTGAATTCGTGGAGCAGTGATGGGAAAGCGCTCGGCTGGGTGTCCCAGCCGAGCGCTCTGTGGAAGCGGGTCGTTTACAGGGTGTCGTCCTCGACTACGACGGGCTGACCCCCATCCACGATCTCGACCTCGCCCACCGGCAGGTCCTCGGCGTCCGGCAGCTCCACGCCGGGCACCTCCTCGAGGGTGACGCCGTCGTGGTTGGTCGTGGGGGCGTGGCCCGAGGTCGCTGCCGAAGCGGCTCCGCCCGCGGCGAGGAGTACGGCCAACGCGCCGGCCGTCACCATGCCCCGGCGGCGTGAAACCCTGCGCCATTGCATGTTCATGGGATCTGCTCCTTCGTGAGAGGACACAGGGGATGCCGGTCCTGTTCCGGCCCCCGGTCCCGTCGGGATCGAGTACGGGGCAACTCTTTCGCCGGGCGGCTGAGAGGCCGCTGAAGAAGCTGAAGATCCCGTTCAGCTGCCAACTCGATTGTGTGAGCGGCGGTCAGGACGAACCGGCCAGGCCGCTGGCTTCGGTCAGCCAGAGCGTTTCCTCGTGTCCGTGGAGTGCGTTGGCCAGCTGCACCCGGGACTGGATGTTGAGCTTCTTGAACACGGCGCGCAGATGGGTTCCGATGGTGTTGACGGAGATACCGAGTTCGGCGGCGGCGGACTTGTTGGTGTGGCCGGCGCCGATGAGCGCGGCGACTCGTTGCTCGGCCCTCGACAGACCGGGCGTACCGGCGTCCGGTGCTGCGACGGCGCACCACTTCACACGTCGGGCTCCCGCCTCGCGCATCGCCCGCTGCACCGCCGTACGAGGATGGTGCGCACCTATCGCGTGGTACTCGTCCCAGGCGTGGTCCAGCTGTTCCAGGCCCTCGGTCCGGCGCCCCGCGGCCAGCAGGGCACGGCCCAAGGAGTCGGCGCCGCCGGCCCGGAACACGGCGCGCGGGCCGGCGGCGAGCAGCTTCGCCGAGCGCTCGATCGTCTCCAGGTCCCGCATACGGCGGCCGAGCAGATTCAGGGCGACGCCTTCGAAGCTCGCCACCCCGGGATTGCGGGCGGCCGTGGTGTGCGCCGCCTCCGCCATGAGCTGGGTGAGGTCGTCGCCGGCGGGTGTGCTGTCGAGTTCCTCGAACCATCCCGTCCACCACGGCCACAACTGCCGGTACGGGTGGGCCCGGCCGGTGTCGTGGAGGAGCGGGAGCAGGACGTCCACCGCCGACCGCAGGTCACCCTGGGCCGCACGCAGCCAGCCGCGCATCACCGCCAGGGCGGGATCGCGCAGGGCGTCGTCGATGTGTGTCAGACCGTCCGCCTGCTCGAGCTGGGCGGCGGCGGTCGGGAGGTCGCCGCGGAGCAGGTGGACCGCCGCCCGTACGACGAACGCGTCGAGCACGAGGAGGTGGGTGCCCAGCCGCAGACCCAGCTCGGCCAGGGCCCGGGCGGTGGCGTCGGCGTCATCGAGGCGGCCGAGGTGGAAGTCCGACCACATCTGGGCGCGATGTACGGCGGGCAGCGCGTCGGTGACGCGCTCGGTGTCGGGGCGCAGTCGCCGTAGCAGCGCCCGGGCGTGGTCGTGGCGGTCCAGGGACTGCAACTCGGCGATCTCGTCCGCGAGATGGTCCGTACAGCCCAGCGAGCGCATGTCCTGGTAGTGCCGCAGGGCTTGCAGATGCCGGGATTCGTTGCCGGCGGCGACCGCGGCCGCCCACAGCGCCGACGTCACCGCCTCCCGGTCGCCGTTCAAGCGGGCCTCTTCGAGCGCCCCCTCGGCATGCCGGAGCGCTGTGTCGCCGCGCGCGAGCCCGGCGTCGGCCAGCGCTCGGGCGGCCCGCAGACGCGCCGCGACCCGGGGCGAGAGCGTCACCGCCCGCAGGGCCCGGTCGGCGCGTGCGCGCAGCTCGCCGACGCGCCCGCCGAACCACAGGGCGCTCGCCACGCGGGCCTCCACCTCGCCGACGAGATCGGGGTCACCGGCCTGCGCCGCGATCGCGTCGGCGACCGCGACGGCGTCGGCCGCACGCTCCGTACGGCACAGCACGGCCAGACAGCGACGGCTGAGCTCCTGCCACTCCGGCTGTGTGATCCGGAGCGTACGGAACGCCAGGTCAGCGCATTCGCCGGCCTCGGCCGGATTCGGATCCACGAGGGCCTCGGCCGCCGAGATCAGGAGCGCCGCGGCCGCCGTGTCACCGGGGCTGCATGCCTCACGGGCATGAGCGGCGGCCATCGGCACACGTCCCGCGGCGAGGCATTGGGCGGCGAGGGCCCGATGGAGCCCGTGTCGGCGGCCTGCGTCGATCGCGGCGTGGACGGCCTCCTCGACGAGGTCGTGGCGGAAGCCCAGTGCGGCACCGTTCACGACCAGCAGGCCGGCGTCGATCGCCTGTCCGCAGACACGCTCGCCGTCCACCCCCGCATCTCCGGTCGCGGCGCCCAGCAGCCCGGCCGCTTCCCACGTCGGCAGAGCGCCGCCCGCCACCGCCACGAGCTGCACCAGATCCCGGGCGGCCGCGGGCAGTGCCGCCAGCCGATGCGCGATGGACGCGTGGAACTCGGCCGCCATCCTGTCGACGTCACCGCCGGTCGTGTCACGGACCAGCTGGTCGACGAGGCGCGTGGCCAGCAGCGGGCTGCCGTCGAGGGCGTCGAGGAACCGCCGGGCGCGTGTGCCGGGCAGCCGGCCCAGCCGGTCGTGCGCCATCGCGACCAGGTCCGTGGTGTCCAGCGGCCCGAGCGGAATCTCCTCGACCAGGATGGGGTCACCGCAGACCAGGTCGCCCTCGAGCCCGCTGTCGCGGCCCGCGAACACCCACACGACGGGCTGCCCGGCCAGCCGCGAGACCAGCGCACGCAGCAGGAAGCGGCTCGTACGGTCCACCCACTGGGCGTCGTCGAGCGTGATGACCAGCGGGTGCGCTGTCGCCGCCACCGCCAGGCGGGCCGCGATGCGCTCTGCGACCAACAGCGGTTCGCTCGCGGCGGCCGAGATCTCCTCGTACTCGGAGGCGTCCAGCAGCGGGCGGCGCCCCGACCGCAACAGCGCGATGACCGGTGCCCCCGGACTCACCTGCTCGATCTCGTCGCACTTGCCGCCGACGACACGCAGCTTCAGCGCCGACGACTGCCGGCGCACCTCGCTCAGCAGCGCCGACTTACCGATCCCGGCCGGTCCGGAGACCAGCAGCACCCCGCCCCTGCCGTACCGGGCGGCGGCGCGTACGACGGCGAGTGCCCGCGCCATCTCCTCGCTTCTCCCGCGCAGCGGCCCGAACATCTCCCACTCCGTCCCGTCCGGACGTTCCGCATCGGAAGCTAACAACGGGACCTGCGCGAACGGCATCAGCAACTTGACTGAAGTGACCCGCGCCGACACCGGGCCGGACAGGCCCTAGCCGCCGTTCGCGGTGTGCCGGTCGATGAGGTCGCGAAGCTGGTGGCGGCCCGCGATGCCGAGTTTGGGGAAGGAACGGTACAGATGGGAGGCGACGGTGCGTGGCGACAGGAACAGCCGGTCGGCGATCTCGCCGTTGGTCAGTCCGCTGCCGGCCAGGACGACGATCTCGCGTTGCTGGGTGGTGAGTTCGTCCAGCGCGCTCGCGGCGCGGGGGGATCGCACACTCACACCGCAGGCCCGTAGTTCGGACTCCGCCCGCCGGGTCCAGGGGGCCGCACCGAGGCGGCGAAGGGTCTCCAGGGCCGCGCCGAGGACGGGTTTGGCGTCGTTGACGCGTCGCTGCCGGCGCAGCCACTCCCCGTAGTCCAGTTGGAGCTGGGCGCGTTCGAAGGGCCACACCTCACCGGCCGGGTCGGCCAGTGCCGTGACGAAGTGCTTCTCGGCGGTGTCGGGGTCGGCGAGCAGACCTCGCGCGCGGCCGGCGAGCTGATCCAGCCGGGGACCGGGTGCGGGGCTGATCCGGGCCAGCGCGCGTTCCAGCAGGGTCCGCGCCTCCGAGGGCCGTTCGGCACGGGCCGCGGCGGCGGCGAGGTCGGCGATGGCGAGGTAGGAGAAGGTGTGGTGCAGCGCCGTGCCGTCCTCGGCGAAGTGCCGGCGAAGCTGCGTGTAGGCGGCGCCGTGGTTGCCCTTGGCGAGTTCGGCGAGGCCCGCGGTGTGCCGGATTCTGGCGGCGTAACCGCCGTATTCGGCGACGTCCACGGCCGCGTGTACGCGGGTCAGCAGCGGCCCTACGTCGCCGAAGTCGCCGCGCATGGCCGCGACGGTGGCGATGGTGAGGTCGGCGGAACCGGCGACGGTCTCCATCTTGTAGGCGGCGGCGATGTCGTTGGCCTCACGCGCGGCGGCGAGGGCCTCGTCCCAGCGGCCGCTGTCGATGTACGCCCATTCCAGCGCCGAGAGCACCCCGCCGCTGGCGCCGCGCACACCCGGGGCACGCAACTCGGTGAGGTATCCGCGCATCAGACCGACCGCGGTCTCGGTCTCGTTGAGGACCCAGGCGGCGGCGCCCACCATGCCGGGGTCGGCGGGGGAGGCGTCGGCCAGCCGGTGCAGTTCGGCGACGGTCTCGTCCCGGTCGACGTACGGGTTCGTGCAGGCCTTCAGCCAGATCCGGTACTCCTGCGCGACCCCCTCGGGCGCGGGGGCGGATGCGTCCAGGGCGCCGAGCGCGGCACGGGCCCGGGTGACCGTGTCGGCCTTTCCGGTCTGGTGGGCGACGGTGGCGGCCATGGAGGTGGCGCCCCACGCCACGTCCGGCAGCCGTGCGCCTGCCTCGGCGGCGAGGGCGAGGAGCGTTTCGAACGCCTCCGCGTGGCGGTTCGACCACTGAAGCGCCCAGCCGATGCCGAAGCGGGCGGCGATGCGGAGATCCGGCTCGGAGGTCAGGGTGAGTACCTTCTCGGCCAGCGCCAGCACCCAGTCGGCCTGTCCGGCGGACTGGGCGAGATCGGCGGCGGCGAGCAGTCGCCGGGCCTTGTCGTGTTCGTCGGGGCTGAGCTCGGCGGCGCGTTCCAGGGCGGACGCCGCCGCGGCGGCGCCACCACGGCGCTGCGCCTGGGCAGCGCTCGTTTCGAGGAGTACGGCGATCTGTTCGTCGGGTTCCAGCGCCGCGGCGGCCAGATGCCAGGCATGGCGGTCGGGCTGGTCACGCAGGGCGTCTGCGACCTGCCGGTGCGCCGCGGAGCGATCGGTGAACGGCGCCGCGTGGTAGACGGCCATCCGGACGAGGCAATGCGTGAACTGGGGGCCGTGTGCGTCCAGCCGGATCAGACCGGCCGCCTCCGCCGGGGCCAGCGCGCCGGCCGACAGCCCCGGGACGGCGGCCGCCACGTCCGGGCTCTCGGCCACCGCGGCGATCAGCAGCGCGGACCGCGCGGCCGCCGGCAGGGCCGTGAACTGGGCGGCCATGACGGTGGTGAGCTGGGTGGTCAGCGGGAGCGGCTCGGTCACCCAGCGACGGCCCGCGTCGGGATCCTCCGCGATCACCTTCGCCAGCTCGATCAGCGCCAGCGGATTGCCGCCCGCCTGGGCGAGCACCTGTTCGCGGGGCCGCCCGCGCGGCGGACGCGGCTGGGCGTCCAGCAGCCGGCCGGCGTCGGGCAGGTCCAGCGGCGGCAGCCGAAGCTGCGGAAAGTCGCGTTCGAAGCCGGCCGGGGGAGCCGTCCCACGTGCGCTGAGCAGCAGCACCAGAGGCTCCGACTCCACCCGCCGGGCGGCGAAGGCGAGAGCGTCGAGCGATGCGCGGTCGAGCCACTGGGCGTCGTCCACCCACACCAACAGCGGTTGCTCGTCCGCCAGTTGGGACATCAGGGTGAGCACGGCGATCCCCGTCAGCAGGGCGTCCGGCGGCGCCGGTTCCGCGGAGATCCCGAAGGCACCGCGCAGCGCCTCGGCCTGGCGGACCGGCAGTGCGTCCACTCGGTCCAGTACGGGGCGCAGCAGCTGGTACAGCCCGGCGAACACCATGGACTGCTCCGACTCACGGCCGGTGGCGGCGAGGATACGGACCCCCGCCGACCGGGCATGCGCGGCGGCCTCCGCCACCAACGCGGTCTTGCCCACGCCCGCGTCGCCCAGGAGCAGCAGTCGGCGGCCTTCCGGATAGGGCGGGCCGACAAGACCGCGGAGCCGGTCCGTCTCCTGCCGCCGCCCGACCAGGTTCGAGCCCTCGTCGGTCATCGCGGGGATATCGCCTCGCACCCGCCCGAGAATACGCCCACGGCAGGTCGCGGCGAGGACGATGATGCGCTGCTCGGCTCCCTCGGAGCCGTGCGTAAGCGGCCCGGCTCGCCTACACCTCGTCACTCACAGCCAGGCGGTCACGAGGTTCTCGATCGGGTCGCCGCCCTCGCGGGCGAGGTAGAGGGCTCGTGCGCTGACCCACAGGACGGTCGTACCGATGAAGTCCGGGTAGCGCTCCCGCATGGCGTTGAAGAAGTCGACCGGTTTCTCGTACTGCGCCAGCGCGGCTTCGGCGTCATCGAGGTAGCGGCGGTGCTCCGTGATGAGTCGGGACGCGTCGTCGTCGAGGGTCCGGTTCTGATGGCTTGCGACGATCCTGCTGGGCGCCAGCGCGGCGACGGCGTCGACGGCTTCGCGCCAGGCAGTGAAGTCACCGTCCGGCGACTCGGCCAGGTACTGGTGGACACCGTTGTAGATCACGTCGCCGGCCGCCACCAGGCCGAGGTCCGGCACGTGCAGGACCGTACAGTCCTCGGAGTCCGCGTGTCCGACCTCCACGAGGCGCAGCTCATGGCCCTCGAGTTCGAGGCGGTCGTCCGGGACGGTGACCGCCGTGACAGGGGACGGCGGGATCTGACCGGGCCACATCTTGTCCCACAGCACTTCGCGGGCGCCGACGTTGCCGTGCATCTGCTGGATGGTTCCGGCGGAGGCCACCACCTGGGCGCCGAAGCGCTCGGCGAGCATGCCGGCCGTGAACCAGTGGTCACCGTGTCCGTGGGTGGCAAGGATGTGGGTCAGCCGCTTGCCGGTCGCCTCGACCCAGTCACCGACCGCGTTCGCCTGCGCGGTGGTCAGCGGCGGGTCGACCAGCACGGCGTCGGAGCGGCCCTGGATCAGGGTGACGGCGATGGGCTGATACCTGCGAGGCTCGCCGTCGGGCAGTGGCCCGGAGCTGTTCATGGGCATGGGGTCGGCCACGAACACGTCGTAACCGAGGGCTGTCTCGGTGGACATACGTTCCTCCTGCTGAGGGCGAGCGTGTGAATCAGGCGTTGAGTTGTTGGAGTGCCGTCGCCCAATTCTCGATGTGGTAGCCCTTCGCCAGTTTTCCGTCGCGAACGGTGAAAACATCGATTGCCATCGTCCGGAAGGACTTTCCGGTCGGAGCGGCGCCCCAGAATTCCTTGACCGGCGTTCCCGTCGCCTCTCCGCGCACGATCATCGTGTCGTCGACCACATGGATGTCGACGACTTCCCATGCAAGATCCGGCACGGTCTCTCCCATGCCCCTGAATACGTCGGCCAACTGGTCGCGCGTCAGGAATTCCTGATTCGTGTGGTACGAGTGATAGTCGTCGTTGCAGGCCTGGGCCAGAAGTTCCGAGACGTTCTTCTCGCTCGGTTTGTTCAGCGCCTCGTAGAGCGGGGCCGAGATCCTGCGCGCCTCTTCGACGGTCATGAACGATTCGTCACTCTTGGTCATCTGACCTGTCCTTTGTCGCAGACGGTGTCGTACCGAGAAGCTATCCGGGGCGTCGATTCCGGTCTCTCACCCAGATATGTGAGAGGTGTGACGGCGGTCCTCGGGGAACGAGTCGCCGTACATGGGCAGACCGCTCACCGATTCCTTTCGTGAGACTTCCTCCTCGATCACGTCCCAGTGCTCCAGCAGGATGCCGTCCTTGACGTGGAGAAAGTCGGCGGCGATCCACGGGGCCGGCTGTCCGTGACCTGAGAAACGCCCGCGCACCATGACCATGTCCCCTTCCGTCATGATCAGTTCGCATTCGTGCCGCAACTCCGCCGGCAGACTCCTGACCAAGTTCTTGTCTTCGACGGTGCTCATGGGAGTACTTGGACCCTTCCCGGTTTTGTGGTCCGATCGGTCAACAAAGCCGTATGGCGGATCCCGACGAGGAGCACGACGACGGGCAGATGCCGGCCGTCATACGGCAGCAGTTCTGGTCCCGTGGCTACGACGGGACCTCGACGTATGACCTCATGGAGGTCACCGGCCTGGGCAAGGGCAGCATCTACAAGGCCTACGGGTACAAGCACGAGCTGTTCCTGCGTACGTTCCGTGACTACTGCGAGGGCCTCGTCGCCGGAGCCAGGAAGGCGCTGCTCGCGGAGGAGGCCGAACCGTCCCCGCTGAAGCGCATCGAGGGCTACCTGCTGACGACCACCGACCAGATGATTCGTCAGTCTCCGCCGCTCGGGTGCTACCTCACCAAGGTGACCGTCGACATGGCGGCCATCGACGAGGACGTGGCCCAGGTCGCCAAGCGTGCCTACGAGGAGATCGCCGGCGCCTTCGAGGCGGCCGTGCGGGAGGGGCAGGCCGTCGGTGAGGTGGATCCGGCCAAGGACGCGAAGGCCTTGGGCCACCTCATGCTGGTGACGATCAGAGGCATCGACTGCCTGGCCCGTAGCGGGCTGGCAGCCGGCGTGCTCGCCGACACCGCTCGCGCCGCGATCTCCGCGTTGCGCACGTCAGGCGACTTCGGTACCGACCACATCACAGAGCCCCCTGTCGGAATCGAACCGACGACCTGATCATTACAAGTGACCCGCTCTGGCCATCTGAGCTAAGGAGGCAGCGCGTACAACGATGCCGTACGCGAAGGCGCCACCACTGTACACAGAGTGTGTTTCCCCAAGCCACGAGGTTCGGGACGTGGATCGGTGGCGGCACTGTACGTAGCCGTCCGTGCACCCACCGGATCATGCTCCGGCCGGCCGGGGTGGTTTCTCAGCCTCTCAGCCGTCGCGCGATTTCCAACTGCTCCTCCTCCAGCGGGCGTCCGTCCTCGATGTCCCAGAGGCAGTTCTGGAGCAGCCGCCCCAGCGTCCAGGCACGCGCGCGTGCCCGGTCCAGGCCGAGGACGTCCGTCATCGCGTCGAAGCGCCAGATGATCTCGTCCGCGTCGAAGCGGTTGGCGAGGGCGGGCCACAGTTCGAAGCCCGGGTCGCCGGACAGCGGTTTGGGGTCGATGGCGAGCCAGGGGGCGCGGTCGGAGGCGAGGACGTTCTCGTCGTGGAGGTCCCAGTGCAGAAGGCGGTCGCCTGGGTCGTCGACGACTTCTCGTACGGCGGCCGCGCAGTCGGCGACCAGGCGGCGGGCCTGCGGGTCGGGGATCCGTTCCAGCGCTCCGGGGGTCCGGTCCAGCATGGCCAGGGCGATGTCGCCGAGGCGGCGCATGTCCTGCGGGGCCGGTACGGAGGTGAGGTGCGCCAGCAGACGGGCGATGACGAGGACGGCCTCGCGGGTGTCGCCGAGATGCGACAGCATGCGGGTCGCGTCGAGGCGTTCGAGGAGCATCGTGCCGGTGGCCGGGTCGTGGTCGAGGAGCCGTACCGCCCCGTCGCCGTCCCACACGCGCAGCGCGACCGGTTCGCCCTCGCTCTCCTCGTCGAGGAGCTGAAGCTTCAGCACGGCCTGGTTGCCGTCGGCGCGGACGACGGGCACGACCAGGGCGGCGACCCCGTGCATCGGCCGTCCGTCGACCGTCAGCTCCCAGCGCTCCAGGAACCCGGCCGTCAGCTCCGGCAGCCCGGCGATGAACGCCCGCCCCGCCTCCCCGTTGAACTCCGCCTGTGACGCCGCCAGCGCGCTCGGAATGTCGATCACCCGCCGGACGTTACCCGCGTGCGTGAATCGGTTCATGCGAATTGACCGGGGTCCGAGCAAGGTGTGGGCGTACGTCCGCAGCGCCCCCGGCACCTATGTCTGGCTGGGCATCCTGTTCGTGACGACCGTCGCGCTGCACCGTATGTCGCCGGAGTTCGAGGCGGAGTTCCTGCGGCAGCGGTCCACCAACATCCATGAGCTGTCGAGCAACCCGGTGCGGGTGCTGGTCGCCAGCGCGATGTGGATCGACGGCGGGTACTGGCTGCCGTACGCCGCCCTGTACACCGTTTTCCACGCGCAGGCCGAGCGCTGGCTGGGGACCGCGCGGTGGCTGGTGGTCTGTGCGTCCGCGCATGTGCTCGCTTCGCTGATCAGTGAGGGCGCGCTGCTGTGGGCGATCCGGCACGGGATGGCGGCGCGGTCCGCCGTGGACACGCTGGACATCGGGGTGAGTTACGCGCTGGCGGGGGTCGTGGCCGTGCTGACCTACCGGATCGCGGTGCCGTGGCGGTATGCGTACGCCGGTGTCGTGCTCCTTGTGTACGGGGTGCCGTTGGCGGCCGGGCGCACCTTCACGGATCTGGGGCATTTCCTCTCCGTACTGATCGGGCTGGCCTGTTATCCGGTCGTCGGAGGGCGGACAACAGTACGGAATCCGAAGGAGACAGCTCCCGCCGCGAAGGGTTAACGTCCCGGCATGAGCAGCTCAAGCGGTGCCGTGAACGGCGGTATCTCCTTCTGGTACGCGGACGACGGCATCCCGGCGGTGCGGGAGCCGCTCGCCAGGGACGCGTCGGCGGATGTCGTGATCGTCGGCGGCGGGTACACGGGACTGTGGACCGCGTACTACCTGAAGAAGGCGGCGCCCTTCCTCCGTATCACCGTCCTGGAGCAGAAGTTCTGCGGGTACGGGGCCTCCGGGCGGAACGGCGGGTGGCTGTACAACGGGATCGCGGGGCGCGACCGGTACGCGAAACTGCACGGCCACGAGGCCGCCGTACGACTTCAGCAGGCCATGAACGCCACCGTCGGCGAGGTCGTCGCGGTGGCCGCGGCGGAAGGCATCGAGGCGGACGTCCGCCAGGGCGGCGTGCTCGAAGTCGCCGTCACCCCCGCGCAGTTGGCGCGGCTGAAGGCCTTCCATGAGCACGAGCTGTCGTACGGCGAGAAGGACCGCGAGCTGTACGGCGCCCGTGAGACCGCCGAGCGGATCCGGGTGATGGATGCCGTCGGGTCGAGCTGGACGCCCCATGGGGCGCGGGTGCATCCGGTGAAGCTGGTGAAGGGGCTGGCGGCGGCCGTCGAGGCGCTCGGGGTGGTCATTCACGAGCGGACGCCGGTGGCGGAGATACGGCCGAAGCATGCGGTGACGCCGTACGGGACCGTCCGGGCGCCGTATGTGCTGCGCTGCACCGAGGGGTTCACGGCCGGTCTGAAGGGTCAGAAGCGCACCTGGCTGCCCATGAACTCCTCCATGATCGCGACCGAGCCGCTCACCGACGAGCAGTGGGCGTCGGTCGGCTGGGACGGCCGGGAGACGCTCGGCGACATGGCGCACGCCTATATGTACGCGCAGCGCACCGCCGACGGACGGATCGCACTGGGCGGGCGCGGGGTGCCGTACCGCTTCGGATCGCGGACCGACAACGACGGGCGGACACAGGCGGCGACGATCGAGGCGCTGCGGGAGGTCCTCGTGCGGTTCTTCCCGTCGCTGGCCGGGGTGCGGATCGAGCATGCCTGGTCGGGTGTGCTGGGCGTGCCGCGCGACTGGTGCGCGACCGTCACGCTGGACCGGTCGACGGGGATCGGCTGGGCGGGCGGCTACGTCGGCTCGGGCGTCGCCACCGCGAACCTCGCCGCGCGGACCCTGCGGGACCTGGTCCAGCAGGACTCGGGCCAGGGCAGCCGGACCGACCTCACCGACCTGCCGTGGGTCGGCCACAAGGTACGCAAGTGGGAGCCGGAGCCGCTGCGCTGGCTGGGCGTGCACGGCATGTACGCCACGTATCGGGCGGCGGACCGCCGAGAGGCTACGAGCCACAGCGCGGAGTCGTCCCGACTGGCACGGTTCGCGGATCGCGTCGCCGGGCGGTGAGCTGAGCGAGGTTGGACGGAGAGGGGCTCCGCGGTCCGGTGGGCCCCTCTCCGCGTTCTCAGGGCACCGGTTCCGGTACCGGGGTGCTGGCCGGGGTGCCGTGTTTGGGGGCCTTCGCCGTGACCATGAGGCCTGCGATCAGGCCGGCCAGCAGCATGATGCCGACGGCCCACCAGATGGCGACCGTGTAGCCGTGGACGATGCCCTCCCGTACCACCAGGTCCCGCTGGGAGGGGTTGGTGAGGTGGGCGGTGACGTAGGCCGCGCTGCTCGTGGTGGCGATCGTGTTGAGCAGGGCCGTACCGATCGAACCGCCCACCTGCTGCGAGGTGTTGACGGTCGCCGAGGTCACGCCGGAGTCCTGCGGGGCGATGCCCGCGGTCGCCGTCGCGAACACCGGCATGAAGGTCAGGCCCATGCCGAGGCCCATCAGGAGCAGTGCGGGGAGGATCTCGGTGGTGTAGGCCGAGTCCACCGTCATCTGTGTGAGGATCAGCATGCCGCCGGCCGCGAGGATCATGCCGGGGACCATTAGCATGCGCGGCGCGACGTGCTCCAGCAGCCGGGCCGAGATCTGGGTGGAGCCGACGATGATCGCGGCGGTCAGCGGCAGGAAGGCCAGGCCGGTCCGCACGGGCGAGTAGCCGAGGATGACCTGGAGGTAGTAGGTCATGAACAGGAACAGCCCGAACATGCCGATCACCGCGAGCGCCATGGTCAGGAAGCAGCCGGCGCGGTTGCGGTCCTTGATGATGTGCAGCGGCAGCAGCGGCATGGGCGCGCGGTTTTGCCACCACACGAAGGCGGCCAGGAGCACGACGCCCACCGCGAACAGGGCCAGCACCAGACCGTCCGTCCAGCCGCGCGGCTGGGCCTCGCTGAAGGCGTACACGATCGCGACCAGGCCGCCGCAGCCCAGCAGCACACCCGGCACGTCGAGGCGGGCGCCCGAGTGGGCGGGCCGGTCGTGGAGCAGGGCTAGCGCGCCGAAGACGGCGGCGATGGCGATGGGCACGTTGACGTACAGACACCAGCGCCAGTCCAGGTACTCGGTGAGCAGCCCGCCGACGATGAACCCGATCGCCGATCCGCTGCCCGCGATGGCGCCGTAGATCCCGAAGGCCTTCGCCCGCTCCTTCGGGTCGGTGAACGTGGTGGTGAGCAGGGACAGCGCGGAGGGGGCCAGTACGGCGGCGAAGACGCCCTGGAGCGCACGGGCGCCGAACAGCATGCCCGCGGTGGTGGCCGCACCGCCGAACGCGGAGGCGGCGGCGAAGCCGACCAGCCCGATCACGAAGGTGCGCTTGCGGCCCACCAGGTCGGCGATGCGGCCGCCGAGCAGCAGCAGCCCGCCGAAGGCCAGGGTGTAGGCGGTGATCACCCACTGGCGGTTGGCGTCCGTCATCCCCAGATCGCTCTGCGCGGAAGGGAGCGCGATGTTCACGATGGTCGCGTCGAGGACGACCATCAGCTGAGCGAGGGCGATGACCACCAGGCCCCACCAGCGGCGGGGGTCGGCGCCCGTGGCTTCACCTGTCCGGGTGACGCTCATCCGGCCGGCAGACCATGGTTCGCCCGGTGTCGCATCTGCATCCTGAATCGCATCGGCGTCCTGTATCGCGTCCGCGTCGGACTTCTTCCTGTTCATGGTTCCAGTACGACCTTTCCGGTGGTCCCGCGGCTCTCCAGCGCCCGGTGCGCGGCGGCCGCCTCGGCGAGCGGGAAGCGCTGCACGGCCGGGGTGAGGCGGCCCTCGGCGGCTTCGGCGAGGGCGCGCAGTTCGAGGGTGCGTACGGGGTTCGGGCCGCCCGCCTTCCGCATCATCACGGGCCCGAGGACCTGCTCGGTCACCCCTTCGACGACGTACGCCGCGCCGTCCTGGAGTCCCTCGCCGGACCAGCCGAAGACGAGGTGCTGCCCGCCCGGCCCGAGCAGGTCGACGGCCGCACGGGCGACATCGCCACCCACCCCGTCGAAGACGACGGTGGTGGCCCGTCCGCCCAGGAAGGCACGGACCTTGTCGGGCCAGGCGGGGTCCTTGTAGTCGACGGCGAGGTCGGCGCCGTTCGCCGCCACGCGCGCGGTCTTCTCCGGGCCGCCCGCCAGGCCGATCACGGTGGCGCCGGCGGCTCGCGCGTACTGCACGAGCAGGGTGCCGATACCGCCGGCGGCGGCCGGGATCACGGCCACCGAGTCCGGGCCCAGCTCGGTGAACTGGAGGATCCCCATCGTCGTACGGCCCGTGCCGATCATGGCGACGGCCTGCGCGAAGTCCAGGCGCTCGGGGATCTCATGGACGCGGTCGACATCGGTGACGGCCAGCTCGGCGTACCCTCCGGGCGCGAATCCGAGGTGGGCGACCACGCGCCTGCCCAGCCACAGCGCGGCGACGCCGTCCCCGAGGGACTCGATCACCCCGGCGACCTCGCGGCCGGGGACGGTGGGGAGCGTCGGGGGTGCGGGCAGCGGGCCCTGCATGCCCTGCCGCAGCGCGGTGTCGAGGAGGTGGACTCCGGCCGCCGCGACGGCGATACGGACCTGGCCCGGGCCCGGCCGCGGGTCTGCGACCTCTTCATAGGTGAGGTTCTCGGCCGGCCCGAAGGTGTGCAGACGGATGGCGTGCATGGCGGGCTCCCTGGGTGATCGCTCGGTATGACGCCCACTCTTCAACCTCAAGTTTGCTTGAGGTCAAGGGGGTTCCAGGCCCGGCCTCAGGCCTGTTTGAGGTCGAGCGCGCTCCGGCCGAGGGCGAGCGAGACCGCGGTGAGCGCGCTGTTGAAGGAGACCTCGGACAGCACGCCCGGGGCGGCGACCTGGTCGCCGGCGAGGTAGACACCGTCGCCGCGGTCCACGGCGGGCCGGTCGCGCCAGCTGGTGCCGGGCAGGTCGACGGCGCCGGTACGGCCGTTCGCCACGGCCTCGCTCCGCCAGGTGACGCGTTCGCGCCAGCCCTCGAAGGCGAGGTCGAGCAGTCCCTCGGCGCGGGCGATGCCGTCGGTCCGGGACTCGTGCGGGGCGATCGGGATCTGCCCCTGGATGAGCTGCTCACCGGCCGGCGCGAGCGACCGGTCCTGTGCGGTGAACCGCTCCAGCCAGCCGGGGGAGTCGAGGTCGGAGACGACGAAGGCGTCCCCGCGCCGGGTCCGCAGCGCGAGGTCGATGAGCGCCGTACGCCCGCTCGGCCACGTCAGGGAGTCGTCCTTGAGCAGGCGGCGGGCGGCGTCGAGGGAGGTGGCGACGACGACCGGTGCGTCCGTGGGGAGCGTGCCGACCCGGGACAGCGTTTCCATCCGCACGCCCAGATTCCACGCCCGGGCGGCCATCCGGTCGATGAGGGTGGCCCAGCCGCCGCGTGGATACTGCGCCTCCGGCGGCAGCTTCGTGGCCCGCCGCAGCCGCTCCTGCACGAACGCGGCGGACAGGCTGCCCGGGTCGTGATGGAAGAGGGCGACGGCGGAGTAGTGCGCGGCGGCCCGCGCTCCCTCCTCGCCCGCCTCCTGCTCGGCCCAGGTCATGAAGTCGACGTCGACCGGCGCCTGTCGGGCGCTGCGGCGGAGCAGCTTGAGCAGGGCGAAGGGCGGGGTCCGGCGCAGTACGCCGTGGTGTTTCAGCCGCAGCCGGGCGGCCTCCAGGGGCGGGATCGGGGCGAGTGGCCCGATGAGGTCGCGCTGCCGGAGCCAGGCCCAGTGCGGGCCGCCGTTGTAGAGGGCGTGCGGGCCTTCGTTCGTCCGGTACGGCCCCTCCGCGGTCCGCGCTCGCCCGCCGAGGGTGTGATGGGCTTCGTGCACGGTGACCTTGGCGCCCGCCTCGGCGGCGGTGATGGCGGCGGTGAGTCCGGCGAAGCCGCCGCCGATGACGGTGATGCGGTGCATGGCTGGGGTCTCCCTTGTTTGGGGTCGCCTTTTCTCTGTGTTGCTGTGCATGGGACGCGTTGCTGTGCATAGGACGGTGGGAGGGCCCCGGAATGTGACATGACCGCCTTGGCTGATGAGTTTGTGCAGGTCAGAGAGGTTGTCAGTGGTCGGGTGCACCATGGCCTGTGACGCGGGTGTGACGGGCGGGACGGGACGGGAGACAGGGCGTGGCCAAGAAGGCAGGGGTCGTCAAGGGTGCGCGGCGGCCGGAGGTGCGGCTGCCGGTGCTGGAGCCGTACGTCGGCGGGGAGTTGGAGCCGGACGGGGACTACGACGGCCTGGAGTTCCTGGATGCCGACTTCGCCGGGCAGGACGGCGGGGGCGCCCGCTTCATGGACTGCACGCTGACGGGCTGCGCGCTGGACGAGACGCGACTGCACCACGCCCGCTTCCTCGACTCGGTTCTCACGGCCCCGCGCGGCGTCGGCACGGACCTCGCGGAGGCGACCCTGCGCGATGTCGAGCTACGGGACGCACGGCTCGGCGGGACCCAGCTGCACGGCGCCGTTCTGGAACGGGTCGTCATCCGCGGCGGCAAGATCGACTACCTGAATCTGCGCGCCGCCCGCCTCAGAGACGTCGTCTTCGAGAACTGCGTCCTGGTCGAACCGGACTTCGGCGGTGCCCGTCTGGAGCGGGTGGAGTTCCCGGGCTGCGTCCTGAAGGAAGCGGACCTCACCTCGGCGACGATGACGGACGTCGACCTGAGGGACGCGGCGGAGCTGGGCATCGCCCGGGGTGTGGACCGGCTGTCGGGGGCGGTGATCAGCTCGGGGCAACTGGTGGATCTGGCTTGGTTGCTGGCGGGGGAGCTGGGGATTCGGGTGGAGGGGTGACGGGGGAGCCGGAGGTTCGGGTGGTGGAGGGAGAGCGGCTCCGCGATAGGTTGCCCGGCGTGATCCTGGACTCCCTCCCCCTCACCCCCGACCGCGACATCCCCGCCCCGCTCCTGACCGAACTCACGGCCCTGTACGCCTCGAACCGCGAGTTCCAGGCCCTCAGCGGCGACTTCCCCGACCCGGACGACATCCGCCCGGAACAGGTGGCGGTGTCGCTGGCCGAAGAGTTGGCGAATCCGGAAGCGGAGGTGCTGCTGGCGAGGAGCGAGGGCGCGCTGGTCGGGGTGGCGATCACACTCGTCCACCACCCGGACCCGGCGGACCCGGACCCGTGGATCGGGCTGCTGATGGTGGACGCGACGGCACAACGCCGGGGATACGGACGCCGACTGGCCTCCCTGGTCGAGGACCGTTTCCGCGTCGAGGGCCGCACCGCCGTACGGCTCGCGGTCCTCGACAACAACCCGAGGGCCCTCGCCTTCTGGACGGCCCTCGGCTACGAGACCATCGGCCACCGTGAGGACCGCCGCCTCGCCCGTCCGTGCGCGGTGCTGCGCAAGGAGCTGTAGGGCTGGGCCGCTCGGCTCCGCTCAGGCCGTCCGCTTCCGAGCCGACGTCTTCTTGGCCGGTGTCTTCTTCGCCGTGCTCTTGGCGGTCGTCGACTTCTTCGCGGCCTGCGTCGACTTTGCCGTCGACTTGGACGTCGACGTGGACGTCGTCTTGGCCGTCGTCTTTTTCGCGGAGGCCGCTGTCTTCTTGGCGGCCGTCTTCTTGCTGGTCGACTTCCTTCCGGCGGGCTGCTTGGGCGCGGTGCGGGCGGACTTGCGGGCCGGGAGGCGTCTGACCTCGGCGGCTTCCTCCGCCGGCTCCTCACCGCGGGACTCCTTCGCGTCCCGCACGCTCTTCTCCAGGGCGGCCATCAGGTCCAGGACCTTGCCGCCCTTCGCGGGTTCGGGGGCCTCGGGCGGCGCCTCGCCGGCGACCTTCGCGGAGATGACCTCCTCGACGGCCTCGCGGTACTCGTCGTGCAGATCGTCCAGGTCGACCTCGCCGAGGGTGTCCATCAGGGCGTCCGCGAGGTCGAGCTCCTTGTCGCGGACCGTGACGCCGGCGTCGGGAGCGACGCCCTCGGGCTCGCGGACCTCGTCCGGCCAGAGCAGCCCGTGCATGGCGATCGCGTCGCCGACCACCCGCAGCATGCCCAGCCGCTCCCGCCCCCGCAGGGCGAATTTCGCGATGGCGACCTTGTTGCTCCGTTTGAGTGCCTCGCGCAGCAGCGTGTACGGCTTGGCGGCCGGGGCGCCGCTCGCCGCGAGGTAGTACGCGGCGTCCATCTGGAGCGGGTCGATCCGGTCGTCCGGCACGAACGCCACGATCTCGATCGTCTTGGCGGTGGGCAGCGGGAGGGAGGCCAGGTCCTCGTCGGTGATCGGGATGAGCGAGCCGTCCGCGTCCTCGTACGCCTTGCCGATCTCCGCCTGTGTGACCTCGCGGTCCTCCAGTTCGCAGACCTTGCGGTAGCGGATGCGGCCGCCGTCCTCCGTGTGGATCTGGCGGAAGGAGATCGAGTGGCTCTCGGTGGCGTTCACCAGCTTGATCGGGATGCTGACCAGGCCGAACGAGATGGCGCCGTTCCATATGGATCGCACGTGCAGCACCTCTCCGAGCGGGGTACGGGGGCCAGAGTGGAGGTACATTTGTCGCCGTTTGCGGGGGAATCCCATCGTATGGCGTCAGGGCTGGTCCGGCCTGCCCTCCCCGTACAGCCACTCCTGCCAGATCCGCGTGAAGTCCTTGCCCGGTGCCTTCTGCTCGACGTACTCCGTGAAGTCGTCGGTGTCCGCGTTGCCGTGGCGGTGGGTGGCGGCCCAGCCCTGGATGATCTCGTAGAACGTGTCGTCGCCGACCGTCTGCCGGATCTTGTGCAGGACCATCGCGCCACGTTCGTAGACCGGGGGGTCGGAGATGTGCGCGGCGTCGGTCGGCTTCGCGGGCGGGAAGTCCCAGATCGCCTCGTTGTCCTCGGCGTCGTCGTAGTACTCGCCGTCGTAGAGCGCGTCGAAGATCTGCTGGGCGGTGTCCCCGTCGTGGTCCTCCTGATACAGCCACTCCGCATAGGTCGCGAAGCCCTCGTTGAGCCACATGTCCCGCCAGGTCTTCGGGGAGACGGAGTCGCCGTACCACTGGTGGGCGAGTTCGTGGACGAGGAGTTCCGTGCTGGGGGCGCCGGGGAAGACGGGGCGGTTCTGGGTCTCCAGGGCGTAGTCGACGTCGTCCTCGCGCTCGACGATCGCTCCGGTGGAGGAGAAGGGGTACGGGCCGAAGTTGTACTCGGCCCACTCCATGATCTCGGGGAGCTCCGCCAGTACCTCCCGGCTCGCCGCGGCCTGGTCGGGGTCCACGGCGGTGTACACCGGCAGATCGCCCGCGACGGTGCTGCGGCTGATGTCGTAGTCGCCGACGGCGAGCATGGCGACGTGGCTCGCCATCGGCTCCGCGGTGTGCCAGGTGAAGGTCGTACGGCGATCCGTGCTCGTCTCGTTGGTCAACTCCCCGTTGGAGACGGCCTCCAGGCCCTTCGGCACGGTCACTTCGAGGTCGTACGTCGCCTTGTCGGACGGGTGGTGACTGCCGGGGAACCAGGCCATGGACCCCGTCGGCTCGCCGAGCGCCAGGGCGCCGTCCGCGGTGGGCAGCCAGCCCTCCTCCGAGCCGTCCGGGTCGGTGAGCGTCTCGGGTGCGCCGGAGTAGCGGACGGTGACGCGGAAGGTGTTCCCGTCGGCCAGGTCGTGGCGAGGGCGGACGGTCAGTTCCTGGCCGGCGCGGTTGAAGCGGGCGCTCTCGGAGTCCACGGTGACGGCCTCGACGTCCATGCCCTCGAAGTCGAGGTCGAAGGCCGAGAGGTCCTGTGTGGCCGTGGCCGTGATCTCGGCGGTGCCGGAGAGGTGCTGCGCCTCGGGGGTGTAGTCGAGGGTGAGGCCGTAGTGCGTGACGTCGTAGCCGTCGTTGCCCGCCTTGGGAAAGTACGGGTCGCGCACGCCCGAACCGCCGGGGGTGCCGGTGACCCCGCTGCCGCACGAGGTCAGGGCGAGGGAGAGCAGGGCGAGGACGCAGGTCGGGACAACGGGTGCAGATCGGGACACGTCAGTGATCCTAGGCGGGTCATGACAACATCGCGTACGTGCTCGACATCGGCTACGCCCTTTCCACCCGTTTCCCCGACCCGCCCCAGACCGACTACCGCCGTGCGGACGTCCGTGCGCTGCGGCACGACCTGTTCTGCGGGGACGTCTATCTCGCCGACACCAAGGCGGACCGGGAGTTGTCCACAGCCTGGGGATGGGTGCCGGTGCTGGACTTCGCGTGGGCGCTGTGCGACATCGCGGAGCGGATCGACCGCGATCCGGCGGGGTCCCGGGCCTCCCGGCCCCAGCACGCCGAACTCGACTTCACCGAGTCCACCGACCGGCTGCTCTTCGAGCGCCGCTTCGGATGGGTGGACATCGAGGCCGACTGGATGCCGGCGGACGAGAAACCGCTGAACTTCTCCCACGCGGAGCTGCGGCGGGAGGCGCGGGACTTTCTCCATGACCTGATCGCGGACCTGTGCGATCTGCATGACGACCTCGCGGAGAATCCGGCGATCTGGACGTTGCAGGCGAGATTTCCCCGGGTTGCGTGAGCTGCCGCGGCGCCCTGGTGGATCGTGCCGGCCGTCGTGGCATACGTGGCCCGGGAGTTCTACCGGCACTGCCGGCGGCGGTCAGTCGTCCCTGTGCCGTGTGTGCAGATGGCCGTCGTGCGGGAAGGCCGACGGCGCGGCGGGCAGGACGCGCTCGAAGTCGTAGCGGCTCTTGTGCGCGACCCGGCACGAGGCCGAGTTGTCGACCTGGTGCAGAAGTTCCAGGCGTGTGAGGTGGTCGGCGCCCAGGTCGTCGAAGGCCCATCCGGTGAGCGCTTCCAGAGCGCGGGGCGCCACTCCGCGTCCGCGAGCGTGGGCCGCGGTCCAGTAGCCGACCTCGGCCGAGGGCTTGCCGGGTGCCACTTCCTTGAGGACCACGTACCCGGCCAACTGCCGCCGATCGACTCCGGGTTGCGTTTCCAGGACCGCGAAGCCGAACCGGTCGCCCGCCGCCCAGCCCTGCTCCTGGGCCCGGACCCACTGGAGTGCGTCGGCGGCGTTCTCCACGTCGAAGCTCGTCCAGCGGCGCACCACCAGATCCCGGCCCACCTCGACCAGTGCGTCGACGTCCGCCGGGCACCAGGGGCGGAGAACGAGGGCGGGTGCGGACGTCGTCGCGTCCACATGCAGTACGACCGTGTCATGCACCGGCCCATCGTATGAGGTCCCGGGTGGCTCAGCCGCCGATGAGGGGTGCCGAGAGGCGGCAGTGCACCGGCTTTGCGTGGGCGGGGTCGAGGGTGTTGCGGACGAGTTGGAGGGCGTTGGAGTCGTAGGCGATCGAGATGTGTTCGGACAGGTCCTGGGGGCAGATCTCCTGGAGCAGGATGTTCCGTACGGTCGCGCCCGGCCCTGCCTTGAGGAACTGGTTGCGGTAGGGCGTGACGACCTCGTCGTAGCGGGTGACGATCGTGGTGTAGTCGACCCCTGGTTGTGTGTCGCCGTCCCGGTCGAGCGTGGTGTTCACCCGGGACCCGGGCATCTGGTCCGCGTACGCCTGTCCCAGCACGAGGGAGACCGTCGAGTTGAGGCCGAGGGCGGTGGAGAGGTTGCCCAGGCCGGAAGCGCCGGCGCCGTGGTTGGACGGGGCCAGGCCGATGAACCGGCGCACCTTGTTCTTCGCTGGATTCGCGGGGTTCGTACCCCCCTCGAACCGCAGGTACCAGCGGGGCAGCACGCCGCCGCCCTGAGAGTGCCCCACCAGGTCGACCTGACGGGCGCCGGTGGCGTCGAGGACCCGGTCCACGTATCGGGCGATATCGCGGGCGGAGTCGGGGATGTGCTGCGAGCCCTTGAACGGGACTCCCGGTTGGCCGCCGTAGTTCGGCGCGAAGACGCAGTACCCGGCCCGCTTGAGCAGAGGGGACAACCCACTCCAGTTCATGTGGGCGTTCGTCCAGGTCGCGTGCAGCAGGACGACGGGGCGGGGGTGCGCGGCGGTGGGCCGGCACTTCCAGTCGTTCGCCCCCGGCGGTGAGACGTCCGGCTGGAGCGTTCCGCGGAGGAAGGCCGCGGGGGCCGGGACGTCCGCACTCACGGGCGGGTTCGGGCGGTCGGCCGCGACCGACGTACCCGGGCAACCGAGTGCCAGGGCTGTGATCGCGCCGACGGCGGTCAACCAGGTGAGCAGTCGGGAACGCGGCGCGGACCGGGCAGGGCGAGGTGACACTTCCGCTCCTCGGCAGGATCGGGCACAAGCAGACGCCCAAGATCATCGAGGAGCGGTGGCCGGGACCGCGGCCAACCCGCACCGGACCCACCCTCTGGAGTAGCACCTTTCATTCGTGCGGCTCTGCCGCCGAAGACGACGGAGCCCCCGGCCTCGGAAGGCCGGGGGCTCCGTGAGTCAGTGCGTCTCTCAGACGTTCACACCGAAGTCCTGCGCGATCCCCACGAGACCCGAGGCGTAGCCCTGGCCCACCGCGCGGAACTTCCACTCGGCGCCGTTGCGGTAGAGCTCGCCGAAGACCATCGCCGTCTCCGTGGCCGCGTCCTCCGACAGGTCGTAGCGCGCGATCTCGGCGCCGCCGGCCTGGTTGATGATGCGGATGTAGGCGTTGCGCACCTGGCCGAAGTTCTGCGTGCGGTTCTCGGCGTCGTAGATGGACACCGGGAAGACGATCTTTTCGATGTCGGCCGGGAGGGCGGCCAGGTTGACGTTGATCGCCTCGTCGTCGCCCGCGCCCTCGCCCGTGCGGTTGTCGCCGGTGTGGACGATGGTGCTGTCCGGCGTCTGCTTGTTGTTGAAGAAGATGAAGTGGGCGTCGGAGTAGACCTTGCCCTGGGGGTTGACCGCGATGGCGGAGGCGTCGAGGTCGAAGTCCGTGCCGGTGGTGGTGCGGACGTCCCAGCCGAGACCCACGGTGACGGCGGTCAGGCCCGGAGCCTCCTTGGTGAGCGAGACGTTGCCACCCTTGGACAGGCTTACAGCCATTGTTTGGGAGTCCCTTCCCTCGTTTACGTACGGCAAGAACGCTACAGCTACCCCTATGAACGCCGGGAGGGTACGCGAGGTTCCAGGTCGCTTTACTTTCTTTACCCGGGACGTCGGGATATTCGGGTGACGTGGACCGGACAGGGACGCGACCATGGAGCCATGTCCGGTCCCTATCCCATCCGCGGCTCCGTCTCCCTGCCCGAGGCCGAGCTCATGTGGCGTTTCTCGCGGTCGTCGGGGCCGGGCGGACAGCACGTGAACACCAGCGACTCCCAGGTGGAGCTGCGCTTCGACCTGGCGAAGACCGAGGCGCTGCCCGAGGTGTGGAAGCTACGGGCCCTGGAGCGGCTGGCCGCCCGGCTCGTCGACGGCGTCGTCACCGTACGGTCCTCCGAGCACCGCTCCCAGTGGCGCAACCGCGAGACCGCCGCCGTACGCCTGGCAGCGTTGCTGGCGGAGGCCACCGCGCCGCCGCCCAAGCCGCGCCGGGCGACCCGTATCCCGCGCGGCATCAACGAGCGGCGGCTGCGCGAGAAGAAGGCACGGTCGGACACCAAGCGGGGGCGGTCCGGGCGGGACTGGTCCTGAGCCGGTCGGCGACGGCTGTCACGTTTTCCGCCCGCCGTCCGTCATGTTCGTGTCGACCGACCGCGATACGAGGGGCCCGACCATGACCGACGCGCCGCACAGCAGTGAGTTCCTCGCCGAGCGCTTCGAGTCCCATCGAAGTCACCTCCATGCCGTCGCCTACCGCATGCTCGGCTCCCGGGCCGAGGCTGAGGACGCGGTGCAGGAGGCGTGGTTCCGGCTGAGCCGGTCCGACACCGGCCAGGTCGACAACCTCGGGGGCTGGCTGACGACCGTCGTCGGCCGGGTCTGCCTCGACATGCTGCGCTCCCGCAAGTCCCGTGCCGAGCAGCCCCTCGACTCCGGCGCGCCCGTGCCGGCGGACGTGGCGCCGGACCCCGAGCGGGACGCGCTGCTCGCCGACTCGGTGGGCGCCGCGCTGCTCGTCGTACTGGAGACGCTGACGCCCGCCGAGCGGCTGGCGTTCGTGCTGCACGATCTGTTCGCGGTGCCGTTCGAGGAGGTCGCCACGATCGTGGGGCGGACGCCGACCGCGGCCCGGCAGCTGGCCAGTCGCGCCCGCCGGCGGGTGCAGGGCGCCGAGGCCCCGGACACCGATCTGGTCCGGCAGCGGCGGGTCGTCGACGCCTTCCTGGCCGCCGCGCGGGACGGCGACTTCGACGCGCTGGTCGAGGTCCTCGACCCGGATGTCGTCGCGCGGCACGAGGGCGGTGTGCTCACGGGCGCCGCCGCGGTGGCGGCCGGCGCGGCGAGCTACGCCCACCTCGCCCGTGTCGCACGGCCCGCCCTCATCGGCGGTGCCACCGGCATCGTCGTCCTGGTCGACGGCCGCCCCGAGCGGACGCTCACCTTCACGGTCGCACACGACCGGATCACCGTGATCGACATCACGGACGATCCGGCACGCGCCGCCGAACTCGACATCACACTGCTCGACGTCTGAACGGAAATTTGAACAGGAGTCAGAACGTAAGTCGGAACCGAAGTCCGAACCGCCGTCTGTACGGGACTTCGCGTCTGCACCGGACTTTGCGGCTGTACGCGACTTCGCCGGGGGAATTCACGCTCACCCCAACTGCCGGTACCGGCCCCGGAAATACGCGAGTGGGCCGCCGTCCGCGCTCGGTACGGCGGCCGTCAGTACGCGGCCGATCACCAGGGTGTGGTCCCCGGCGGGCACGCGCTGTTCCGTGCGGCACTCCAGGGTGGCGAGGGCGCCGCGCACGAGGGGGGCGCCGGTCGCCTCGCCGCGGGCGTACGGGATGTCTTCGAAGAGCAGCCGGTCGCTGATGCGGCCCTTCATGGCGAAGCGGCCGGCGATGTGGCGCTGACTCTCGGAGAGGACCGAGACCGCCCACAGGGGCTGTTCGGCGAGCAGGTCGTCCATGCGGGAGCCGTCGCGCAGGCTGACCAGGACCAGAGGCGGGTCGAGGGACACCGACATGAAGGCCGTCGCCGTCATGCCGACGTCCTCGACCTTCGGCGACGCGGGGTCGTCCGGGTCGAGCGGGGGCTCCTGTGCGGTCACCAGGACCACGCCCGCGGCAAGCCGGGACATGGCTGCGCGGAACTCGTCGTTGCTCACCCCCTCAGCATGCCCGGCGAGGGACGCGGGGGCGGTCGGGGTCGTGGCAGGGGGAGTGTTCAGCACGCGGAAACGCTAATCTTCGGCGCGCGTACGGCGCATCGGGCGTCGGTCCGAGCCTGGTCCTAGGACCAGAGTCGCAATCGCCTCCGCATTCTCCACAGACGTACAAAGTTTGCGTTCAGTAAGCGCACAGGAAAAACGCAGAAACACCGCTCAATTGTTCATGTTTCGCTGTGACTTGAGTCACAGGAGCCATTAATTGTTGACCCTGTGTACCGAGTGAGCAGCGCGCTGTGATTCAGTGTCGGGAAGATACAAGGGCACTACTGATCAAGAAGCGCCGATGAGAACCCTTGATTCGCTGCGAGGTCTCGGGGGGAGGGCGAGCATGGAGACCGAGTCGGAGCCGTACGTTCGTCTTGCGACTCTGCGACAGCTGCATCAGGTCATGGCGGACATGAACACGGCCCGCAGCCTTGCGGACACGTTGCAGACCGTCGCCGACGGCGTCGTGACCGGCCTCGGCTATGAGCTGGCATGCGTCAACCTCGTCCGGCCGGACGGCGATCTGGTCGTGGCCGCCTTCGCCGGCAACCCGGCCGCAGAGGCGCTCATCACCGGCCGTGTCGGTTCCCGCGAGTCCTGGGAACGCCGGCTGAGCATGGGCGAGCAGTGGGGCGACCTGGTCTTCATCCCGCACACCGAGGGCTGGGTCCTCGATGACGACGACGTACCGCAGTGGTACACCGACGGGCCCGCGCCCCGCTTCGACGACGAGTGGCACCCCTCGGACCGGCTCTTCGCGCCGATGTGCACGCCCGGCGTGCAGGGCGGCGCATGCGGTGAACTGATCGGCGTGCTCTCCGTGGACCGGCCGCGCAACGGCCGTCTGCCCGGCGCCTGGGGCCGCGAGGCCTTGCAGATGTACGCCTTCCAGGCAGCCATCGCGATCAGCAACGCACGTCTACGCGCGAATATGCAGCGGGCATTGGTCAGGCTCGAACGCGAGCAGCAGGCCCTGCGGGCGAGCGAGGAAAGCTTCCGGCAGGCCTTCGAGTACGCCCCCTCCGGCATGGCCATAGCCGAGATGGGCGGTGACCAGCACGGCCGGATACTCAGGACCAACGACGCGTTGTGCCGGCTCCTGGGCCGCCCCGCCTCCGCGATGCGCCGCTACTCCTTCTCCGACCTCGTCCACCCCGAGGACATCGGCACACTGCTGCGGACCTCGGCGGAGGGCGGGCGCGCGGAGCTGCGGCTGGGCCGCCGGGACGGCACATACGTCTGGGCCTCCCTCCGTAACTCCGTCGTCGCCGACGCCGCCGACGGCCCCCGCTTCCTCCTCACCCACGTCGAGGAGATCGAGGACCGCAAGCGCCGCGAGCTCCAGCTCGCCCACCGTGCCTCCCACGACTCCCTCACCGGCCTGCCGAACTCGGCCGAACTGCGCACCCGGCTCTCCTCGCGCCTCTGCCAGCGCCCCACCCACCCCGGCGCCCTCGAACCGGTGGACGCGGCGTTCGGCCATCCCGCCTTCGACACCAACGGCCATGGATTCGACTACCGGCCCGGCGGCATCGAGGTGTACGACGCCTACGACCACCACGTCCACACCGTCGCCCCCGAGGGCGAGCAGGACGACGGCACCAAGGGGCTCGCGGTGCTCTTCTGCGACCTCGACGGCTTCAAGTCGATCAACGACCGGTTCGGGCACAACGCGGGCGACGCCGTGCTCATCGAGGTCGCCCGGCGGCTCAGCCGCGGAGTGCGCGACGGTGACACGGTCGCCCGGCTCGGCGGCGACGAGTTCGTCGTCCTCGCCGACGGCCTCGGCCGCGCCGACGCGGCGGACCTCGCGGCCCGGCTGCGCACCGAGATCATCCAGCCGATCCGGGTCGACGGCCGCGGTATGCGGGTCGGCGCCAGCTTCGGTATCGGGTGGGCACACTGCGGCATGACTGCGGACGAAGTATTGAAGTCCGCTGACGAGCGGATGTACGTCGAGAAACGATCGCGTCCCAAACAGCACAGACGTGCGGGATGATCGCAGGTCAGTGAGCTGATGCGACCGGAGTCACCCGTTTGGGCCTCACGGAGCGGGTAGGCTCGCCATTCTGACCCCATGCACTGCATCCGCACCGCACCTGTTGAGGAGACCAAGGGATGACGCCCGGCAACAACGGCGCGAGCACGCCCGAGGACGACGACCCGTTCGGCTATCTCTACGCCGACGGCCAGGCCAACGGCGCCCAGCCGCCCTCCGGCGGCTACGGCTACCCCGGCTCCGTCAACAGAGTGCGCTCGGTCGGCCAGCGCCAGTACGGCCAGCAGGCCGCGACGCCCACCGCACCCACCGCGCAGTACGGCCAGACCGTGCCGCAGCAGCAGGGCGCGTACGGCCAGCCCACCGCCCACTATGCCGCGCCGGAGACCTTCCCCGGCAGCGGCGGTCCCAGCGCCCCGCAGCAGACGTCGTACAGCGACAGCGGCGGCGGCCGGGGGCGCGGTCCGAACACCAAGGGTCTGCTGATCGGTGCGGTCGCCGTGGTGGCCGCGGTGGTCATCGGGATCAGTGTGGCGATGCTGGGCGGCGACGGCGAGAACGACGGCTCGGACAAGGTGGTCGATTCGACCCCGACGACCTCGCAGAGCGCCAAGCCGAGCGAGTCGGCCGGAGACGGCGGCGACAGCGCGGCGAGCCTGCCGCCGATCGATGCGAAGGCGCTGCGGCTGGGCGGCACCGCCGCACTGGCCTCGGATGTCGAGGGCGCCCAGTCGGACGGCGGCGTCTACGTCGGCAACCTCAACCAAGTCGGCAACTCGGTGACCTGGACGGTCAACGGGATCCCCAAGGACGGCGCCTACACGCTCTTCGCGGGCTACAGCGCGGCCGGCGAGGACCAGTCGATGACGCTCACCGTCAACGGCACTGAGTTCGGCAGCAAGTTCGGCCTGAAGAACTACGCGAAGGCCGCCGACGGCGACTTCGCCAAGGGTTGGACGACGTCCTACACGTACCCCACCCTCACCAAGGGCACCAACACGATCTCGCTCTCCTGCCAGGACGGCGACAAGTGCAACGTCCTGCTGGACCAGCTGTGGCTGAAGGCAGGCCAGGTCACGAGCTAGGCCCTAGGCCGCGCTGACCTCCCCCGTCACCGCCACCCGCCCCACCAACTCCTCGTACGCGTCCCGGTCGAACTCACCCGCCACCGGCGCCAGTACCGTCGCCGCCGACAGGGCGACCGCGCGGGCCAGCCGGTCCGGCCATGGCAGGTGTTCCACCAAGCCCGAGAGCAGTCCCGCGACCGCCGAGTCGCCGGCGCCGGTCGGGTTGCCGTGGACGGGGGTGGGCGGTGCCGCGCGCCAGCGGCCCTCGGGGGTGACCGCGAGCAGGCCGGCGGGGCCGAGTGAGGCGATGACCGCGTGGGCGCCGCGCCTGCGGGCGTCCTGTGTGGCGCGCAACGGCTCGTGGGAGCCGGTGAGTTCGGCCAGTTCGTCGGCGTTGGGCTTGATCAGGTCGGGACGGGCGGCGACGCCGCGGCGCAGTGGCTCGCCGCTGGTGTCGAGCAGCACCGGGACGCCCGCGGCCCGTGCGTCCCGTATCAGTCCGGCGTACGCGCCCACCGGCACGCCCGGCGGCAGGCTGCCGCACAGGGCGACCGCGGTCACGGACGGGAGCAGATCCTCGTATGCCTCCTGGAAGGCGGACCACTCGGCGGGTGTGATGACCGGGCCGGGTTCGTTGAGCTGGGTCGTGTCGCCGGTCTTCTCGTCTACGACCGCTATGGTCCGGCGAGTTGGGCCGGTGACCGGAACCAGCGCGTCCACCACGCCCGGTACGGCGGTGAGTCGGTCCTGCACGACCCGGCCCGTCGGGCCGCCCGTGAAGCCGGTGACCGTCACCTCGTGGCCGAGGGCGGCGAGGATGCGGGCCACGTTCAGGCCTTTGCCGCCGGGGCGTTCGGTCACCTCGGTCACCCGGTGCGAGGTGTGGGGCCGTAGCGCCCTTACGCGGTAGGTGATGTCGAGAGCGGTGTTCAGCGTGACGGTGAGGATCACCCGGGCCGACCTCCCCCGAAGAAGGATGGTGAATGCGCTTGCTGTCCGTGCTGTCTGTCCGTCCGGATGACCGATCATGCCAAAAGAGACGGTGGCCGGCCCAGTGCAGGGTCGGCCACCGTCTCGCTGACTGCCGGACGGATCAGTCCAGTTGGGGACTCATCACCCATTCGCCCCGGCGCATGACGCCCTTCAGCGTGAAGTCCCGGTCGAGGATCACCAGGTCCGCGTACTTGCCGGGCTCCAGGGAGCCGATCGTGTCGTACATCCCCAGCAGCTTGGCCGGGTTGGCGGACAGGGCCGCGACGGTGTCCTCGACCGGGAGGCGGTCGACCGTCACCGCGCGCTTGAAGGCGCGGTCCAGGGTGAGGGTGGAGCCCGCGATCGAGCCGCCCTCCACCAGACGGGCGACGCCCTCGCTGACCTCGACCTCCAGCGGGCCGAGCATGTAGCGGCCGTCGCCGAAACCGGCCGCGTCCATCGCGTCGGTGATGAACGCCACGCGGTTCGCTCCCGCGTGGTGGAAGGCGAGTTGGAGGGAGGCGGGGTGGAGGTGGGTGCCGTCGTTGATCAGCTCGACCGTGATGCGGTCGTCCTCCAGAAGCGCGGCGATCGGGCCCGGCGACCTGTGTCCCAGCGTCGGCATCGCGTTGAAGAGGTGGGTCGCGACCGTGGCGCCCGCCTCGATCGCCTCCACCGTCTGCTCGTACGTCGCGTCCGTGTGGCCGATCGCCGCGATGACGCCGTGCTCGGCGAGGAGCCGTACGGAGTCGATGCCGCCCGGGAGTTCGGTGGCGAGCGTGACCATCTTCGCCCTGCCGCGCGCCGCGTCGATCAGTTTGCGGACCTCCGCGGGGTCGGGGTCGCGCAGCAGTTTCTCCGAGTGCGCGCCCTTGCGGCACGGTGAGATGAACGGGCCCTCGAAGTGGATCCCGGCGATGTCGCCCTGTTCGGCGAGTTCGCTGAGCAGGCCCGCCCGTTGGACCAGGAAGTCCATGTCGCCGGTGACGGTCGACGCGACGAGGGTGGTCGTGCCGTGGAGGCGGTGGGTGTGGATGCCGGTGACCACGTCGTCCGGCGTGCCTGAAGTGAACGAGGCGCCGCCGCCGCCGTGGTTGTGGATGTCCACGAATCCTGGGAGGAGCCAGTGGTTGGCTACGTCGATGACCTGGGCCTTCTCCGGGGCTGAACGGGCGATTCGGGCGCCCTCCACGATCACTTGACCACCGTCGACGATTCCCGTGGGGAGAACTACGCGGGCACCTGTGAGGACCGAGACGTCGTGTGGCGTCTGCGGGTGCGTGGGGGCTTGTCGCGCAGTTCCCCGCGCCCCTTTCGGGGCGCTGTCCTGAGCCGGGGTTTCGCGGCTTGGGTCGGCGGCCATCAGGTCGTTACCTCCGTGCGGTCGGTTGTGTCGAGGAGATCCCAGGCCAGCAGGCCGGCACCGAGGCAGCCGGCCGTGTCCCCGAGGGCCGCGGGGACGATCGTCGGCAGCTTTTGGAACGTCACGCGTTCGCGCACCGCGTCCCGCAGTGGTGTGAACAACGTTTCTCCTGCTTCGGCCAGTCCGCCACCGATGATGAGCGTGCGGGGGTCCAGCAGGGTGAGGGCGGTGATCAGGCCGTCGGCCAGGGCGGAGACGGCCTGCTGCCAGATCGTCAGGGCCGTGGGGTCGCCGGAGGCCACTGCCTTGGCGCAGTCCGCCGCGTCCGCGTCCGGGTTGCCGGAGGCCTTGGCCCAGGCCTCGCTCACCGCCGCCGCCGACGCGTAGCGCTCCAGACAGCCGCGCTGGCCGCAGGGGCAGGGGGTGCCGGCGGGGCGTACGACGATATGGCCGATCTCGCCGGCGAAGCCGTGTGCGCCCGACTCCACCCGGCCCTCGATGCCGATCGCGCCCGCTATGCCGGTGCCGAGGGGCACGAAGAGGAAGCGGTCGGCGCCCTGGCCCGCGCCGATGCGGCCCTCGGCGAGGCCGCCGGTGCGGACGTCGTGGCCGAGGGCGACGGGGACGCCGCCGATCTTCGCGGTGAGCAGGTCGCGCAGCGGTACGTCGCGCCAGCCGAGGTTGGCCGAGTAGGACGCGATGCCTCGCGCCTCGTCGACTATGCCGGGCACGGCGACGCCGGCCGCGGCCGCGGGCTCGCCGAAGCTCTGTTCGCCGTGGGCCCGTAGCTCCGCGGCGAAGTCGAGGATGCTCTCGACGACGGCGTCGGGTCCGCGGTCGCGGCCGGTCGCGCGGCGGGCCCGGTGCAGCAACTCGCCCTTCGCCCCTACCAGGGCGGCCTTCATCCCGGTGCCGCCCACGTCGAGGGCGATGACATGTCTCACGGGGGACAGTGTGGCCCGTGGACCCGGAAGAGGTCTAGTCCACTTACGTGGTGTAGACCTTATGGCTGAGTTTCGAAAGTTTTCGCGATGGTGGGGCAGGAGAGCAGTGCGGCGGCGTAAGAGGACAGGGGCGATCGCGGTGGTGTCCGCTCTGGGCATGACGGCGGTGCTCGGCGGCTGCGGCCTGGGCAGTGATTCGGAGGACGTCACCCTGAAGCTGGTCGCCGCCGACTACGGCGACAGCGCGGCCAACAGCTCCGAGAAGTACTGGGGCAAGCTGGTCGAGGAGTACGAGGCCGAGCACCCCGGCGTGCGGATCGACGTCAGCGTCTACTCCTGGAACGACGTCGACCGCAAGGTCAAGGAGCTGGTCGACGCCGGCAAGGCGCCGGACATGGCCCAGATCGGCGCGTACGCCGACTACGCGGACAAGAACCTGCTCTACCGCGCCGACGACCTGCTCTCCATCACCACCCAGGCCGGCTTCGCCTCGCAGCTCGCCAAGGCGGGGCAGGTGAACGGGGTGCAGTACGGCATGCCCTTCGCCGCCTCCACCCGGCTGCTCTTCTACAACAAGACCCTCTTCAAGGACGCCGGCCTCACCCCGCCGGCCACCTGGGACGAGCTCGCCGCGGACGCCGCGGCGCTGAAGGCGGACGGCGTGAAGTACCCGTACGCCCTGCCGCTGGGCTCGGAGGAGGCGCAGGCCGAGACCATGCAGTGGCTGCTCAGCGGGGGTGGCGGCTACACCGACGGCTACGGCATCTACGGCATCGACTCGCCGGAGAACGTCGACACCTTCACCTGGCTCAAGGACGAACTGGTCGGCAAGGGCCTGACCGGGCCCGTCGCGCCGGGCGAGCTGAACCGCGCCGACGCCTTCGCCGCGTTCGCGAAGGGGGACGTCGGCATGCTCAACGGGCACCCCTCGCTGATGAAGATGGCCGCGAAGAAGGGCGTCGACTACGGCATGGTGCCGATGCCCGGCGTCGACGGTGAGAGCGAGGCCACGATGGGCGTCGCCGACTGGATGACGGCGTTCAAGGAGAACGGGCATGCGGAGGAGGTCGGCGACTTCCTCGACTTCGTGTACGCCGAGAAGAACGTGCTGGACTTCTCGCGCGAGTACGACCTGCTGCCGGTCACGACGGCCGCGTCCGCGACGATGTCGGAGGCCGAGCAGGACGCCGATCTCAAGCCGTTCCTGGACGAGTTGCCGCTTTCCGAGCTGTACCCGGTCGGCAAGACCTCCTGGGCCGAGGTCAGCGCGGCCGTCAAGAAGCGGATCGGCCAGGCCGTGTCCTCCGCCGGCAATCCCTCGGCGGTGCTGTCCCAGCTCCAGGCGACGGCCGCGTCGGCGGCGAACGCGGAGTAGCTCCGCGTGCCCGCGCCCACTGTCGGTGCCGGGGGATAGCGTGCGGGGCATGGAGCAGCTGGGCCGCAGGGAGCAGGACATCCTCGCGCTCGAACGCCGGGGGTTTCCGGGGCCGGGCGCGAAGGAGCGGGCGATCCGGGAGGAGCTGGGGTTGGCGCCGGTGCGGTATTTCCAGCTGCTGAACGCTTTGCTGGACGACCCGAGGGCACTGGCCCACGACCCGGTGACGGTGAACAGGTTGCGAAGGGTGCGGGACGCTCGGCGCGGTGAGCGGTGAGGGTCCGTTGGGGCGGCAGGTTGTGTGTCGGCTGCGGGCCGGTGGGGGCTTGTCGCGCAGTTCCCCGCGCCCCTGTCGGGGCGCTGCGGTCGGCCTCTCTCGATAAGGTCGCCCTATGGGCAGCCCCGTGGATTCGAACCCCGACCCCTTGCCGATCCCCGTCACCCAGTCCGGCCGTGCCGGGCTCGCCGCCATTCTCGACCGGCCCGGTGCGGCGCTGATTGCGCTTGACTTCGATGGGACGCTTGCGCCGATCGTGGCGGATCCGGAGAAGGCGCGGGCGCATTCGGAGGCGGTGCCGGTGTTGGCGGCGCTCGCCCCGAAGGTGGCCGCTGTTGCGGTGATCACCGGGCGGCCTGCCGGTGTCGCCGTTCGGAACGGGGGCTTCTCCGGGGTTCCTGGGCTGGAGCGTCTTGTCGTCCTCGGGCACTACGGTGCCGAGCGCTGGGATGCCGCCACCGACACCGTCACCGCGCCGCCCGCGCACCCCGGTGTCGCCGCGGTGCGCGAGGAGCTGCCGGGGCTGCTGGACGGGACCAATGCCTGGGTCGAGGAGAAGGGGGGCCGGGCGGTTGCCGTGCACACGCGGCGGGCCACCGATCCGCAGGCCACCTTCGAGGCCCTTCGGGAGCCTCTCGCCGAGCTCGCCGCCGGCCATGGCCTGATCGTCGAGCCCGGCCGGCTGGTCCTCGAACTCCGGCCGCCCGGTATGGACAAGGGCGTGGCGCTCACCGACTTCGCCCGCGAGATCGCCGCCGAGTCCGTGCTCTACGCCGGCGACGACCTCGGCGACCTCCCCGCCTACGCCGCCGTCGACAAGCTCCGCTCGGACGGCACCCCGGGTCTGCTCGTGTGCAGCGGCAGCGACGAGGTGACCGAGCTGAGGGAACGGGCGGATCTGGTGGTGGACGGTCCGGCAGGGGTCGTACGGCTACTGGCGGGGCTGGCGGCCCACATCGGGTAGGGCACCCAGCTGGTCCAGGAACCACTGAGCCGGGGGCAGTGAAGTCGCCGCGGCCGCAAGGCGTTTCGTCCGCTCGCCCCGCTCCCCGACCGGCATGGTCAGCGCCTCGTACAACGCCTCGGCCGTGCCCGTCACGTCGTAAGGGTTCACGACGATCGCGTCCTCGCCCAGCTCCTCGTACGCCCCCGCCTCACGGGACAGCACCAGCACACACCCCTCGTCGGAGACGACCGGCACCTCCTTGGCGACCAGGTTCATGCCGTCCCGGATCGGGTTGACCAGCGCGACGTCAGCGAGCCGGTACGCCGCCAGCGACCGGGCGAAGTCGTCCTTGACGTGCAGTACCACCGGCGTCCAACCCGGCGTTCCGTACGCGGAGTTGATCTCGTCGGCCAGCTGTTGGACCTCCGCCGTGTACTCCCGGTACACGGCGAGATCCTGCCGCGACGGATACGCGAACGCGACATGCACGACCCGCTCCCGCAGCTCGTGGTGGTCGTCGAGCAGCTGCTGGTAGGCAAGCAGCCCGCGGACGATGTTCTTCGACAGCTCGGTGCGGTCGACCCGGACGATCGTCCTGCGGCCCTCGCCGATCTCCGCCCGCAGTGCGGCCATGCGCTCCTCGACGTCCGCCTGGTGCGAGCGGACCCGCAGGAAGTCGGCGTCGGCGCCCAGCCCGTGCACACCGACCCGGGTGTCGCCGAGCCCGCCGGCGACGGCATCGGCGCACGCGGTGAACGCGTCCGCCCAGCGCCGGGTGAGGAAGCCCAGCCGGTCCGCGCCGAGCATCCCGCGCAGCACCTGCTCGGCGATGTCGTCGGGCAGCATGCGGAAGTAGTCGACCGGCGCCCACGGGGTGTGCGAGAAGTGGCCGATGCGCAGGTCGGGGCGGAGCTCGCGGAGCATCCCGGGCACCAGCGTCAGGTGATAGTCCTGCACCAGCACCGCCGCCCCGGCCCCCGCCTCCTCGGCCAGCGCCTCGGCGAACGCGCGGTTGTAGCGGACGTACGACTCCCACTGCCGCCGGAACTCCGCGTCGAACACCGGCTCCAGGGGCGTCTGGTACAGCATGTGGTGCACGAACCACAGCACGGAGTTGGCGATTCCGTTGTACGCGTCCGAGTGGACGTCGGCCGGAATGTCCAGCATCCGTACACCGGGCTCGCCGACTCCGCGCCGTACCGCCTCGCGGTCGCCGTCGCCCAGGGCCGAGCAGACCCACAGGGCGCCGACGTCCGGCCCGATCGCCGAGAGACCGGACACCAGCCCGCCGCCGCCGCGCTTGGCGTGCAGCGAGCCGTCCGGGTCGTCTGGGCGCACCTCGTACGACACCGGTCCGCGATTGGAGGCGACCAGTACCTGCGCAGCACCGAA
Organism: Streptomyces sp. NPDC051963; assembly: GCF_044593495.1. NCBI lineage: Bacteria > Bacillati > Actinomycetota > Actinomycetes > Kitasatosporales > Streptomycetaceae > Streptomyces > Streptomyces sp. NPDC051963. The sequence goes on from NZ_JBIUCC010000008.1 coordinate 147,217, forward strand.
GGTTGCAGCCATACGCCTCAACCTAGCCCAGGTCAGAACCGCTCAAACGTACGGCTCAGCCGTATACAACCGGCGGAGTCCGTTACTCCACGCTACGGTCAGGCGGCTTTGCGTGACTGGTACTCGGCGATTTCCGCCATCGGCGGCCGCTCCTCCGTGTCCACGGAGTAGGTCCGCGGCTCGAAACCGTCCTCGCCCCGCTCGAACTGCGTGAGGGAGGGGCGGATCAGATGGCCGCGGGCCAGCCGGAGCTGGGCCGTGCGGTAGATCGCGGCCGACATCCGGCCCAGGGCCTGGCCGTCCTGGTGCCGGTGCTTGCGCACGCCGACGTCGACCTGGGCGAGGGCGTCCAGGCCCACCAGGTGCAGCGCGTCGACCAGCATGCCCAGCTCCACGCCGTAGCCGACGGGGAACGGCAGCTGTTCCAGCAGGGAGCGACGGGCCGCGTACTCGCCGCCGAGGGGTTGCACGAAGCCCGCCAGTTGCGGCCAGTGCATGTTCAGCAGCGGGCGGGCCATGAGTTCGGTGACCCGGCCGCCCTGGCCTGCGGCGCCGCCGAGCGGACGGTCGTACATCCCCTTGACGAGGTCGACCTCCGGATCCGTCAGCAGCGGGCCGACGATGCCCGAGACGAAGTCCGACTTGAACTCCCGCAGATCCGCGTCGATGAAGCAGACGATGTCGCCGCTGGTGACGAGGAGCGAGCGCCACAGGACCTCGCCCTTGCCGGGGACGGCCGGAATGCCGGGCAGGATGTCGTCGCGGTGGACGACCCGGGCGCCCGCGGCGGCGGCCACCTCGGAGGTGCGGTCGGTCGATCCCGAGTCGACGACGACGATCTCGTCGACGAGCGGGACCTGGTGCATGAGGTCATGACGGATCACGGCGACGATGTCGCCGACCGTCTCCTCCTCGTTGAGCGCGGGCAGCACGACACTGACGGTCTGGTGCGTGGCGCGTTTCGCGGCGAGGATCTTGTGGAGCGGGCGATCGGTGACAGACCAGGAGCGAGTGCTCAGCCAGCGGTCAACTTCTTCCAGCACAGTAAGCGGCTCCTCACTGTCGTGGATCACCACTTATGGGCGTGTGATCCATCTCGCGGTTCGGACGACTATCTCAACTGTCCTGGCCTTCGGTTACAGTCTTGAACAACGCTGATGACCATCGCATGTCGGGGGTCGTCGGCGACCACAACCGCATAACAACCGCATACAGCTCATCCAGAGGGGCAGAGGGATACGGCCCGTTGAAGCCCCGGCAACCCTCCAGTCGGTACTCGTAGATCAGTGTTGATCGTTCTCCGCGAGGCTCCCGACTAGGGAAGGTGCCAAATCCGTCTCACGGCGAAGTGCGTCGTGAGGAAGATGAGGAGAAAGGGCCTCGCCTCACATGGCTGCGCAGACAGTTGCAAGCACCACGAACTCCGTAGACCTCGGACCCGCCGCGGCTCTCTCGTGCCGTGAATGCGGTCACCGAGTACCCCTCGGTCCGGTCTTCGCCTGCGAGGAGTGTTTCGGCCCGCTCGAGATCGCCTACGACTACTCGGCCTACGACACCGAGGAGCTCCGCAAGCGCATCGAGGCGGGACCCGCGAACATCTGGCGGTACGCACCGCTGCTGCCCGTCCCCGCGGACGTGGCCGACAAGCCCAACATCAACCCGGGCTGGACCAAGCTCGTCAAGGCCGACAACCTGGCGCGCGAACTGGGTGTCGACGCCGGCAAGCTGTTCGTGAAGGACGACTCCGGCAACCCGACGCACTCCTTCAAGGACCGCGTCGTGGCCCAGGCCATCGAGGCCGCCCGCGCCTTCGGCTTCACCACCCTCTCCTGCTCCTCCACCGGCAACCTCGCCGGTGCCGTGGGTGCCGCCGCCGCCCGCGCCGGCTTCCGCTCCTGCGTCTTCATCCCGCACGACCTGGAGCAGGGCAAGGTCGTCATGGCCGCGGTCTACGGCGGCGAGCTCGTCGGCATCGAGGGCAACTACGACGACGTGAACCGTTTCTGCTCCGAGCTGATCGGCGACCCCGCCGGCGAGGGCTGGGGCTTCGTCAACGTCAACCTGCGGCCGTACTACGCGGAAGGGTCCAAGACCCTGGCGTACGAGATCTGCGAGCAGCTCGGCTGGCAGCTCCCGGACCAGCTCGTCATCCCCATCGCGTCCGGCTCGCAGCTCACGAAGGTCGACAAGGGGCTCCAGGAGCTGATCAAGCTCGGACTGGTCGAGGACAAGCCGTACAAGATCTTCGGCGCGCAGGCCGAGGGCTGCTCGCCGGTGTCCGTCGCCTTCAAGGGCGGCCACGACGTCGTCCGGCCGCAGAAGCCGAACACGATCGCCAAGTCGCTGGCGATCGGCAACCCTGCCGACGGTCCGTATGTCCTGGACATCGCGCGTCGCACCGGTGGTGCGGTGGAGGATGTGACGGACGAGCAGGTCGTCGATGCGATTCGGCTGCTCGCCCGGACTGAGGGCATCTTCGCGGAGACCGCGGGCGGTGTGACGGTGGGCGTCACGAAGAAGCTCATCGAGGACGGTGTCCTTGACCCGACCCTCACGACCGTCGTCCTCAACACCGGTGACGGCCTCAAGACGCTGGACGCGGTGGCCGGCACGGGGCTTACGGCGACCATTCGACCCAACCTGGACTCGTTCCGGGATGCGGGTCTCGGCTGAGTCCGAACAATCGATTTCGTCTGCGGGCCGGTGGGGCTGGTCGCGCAGTTCCCCGCGCCCCTGAAGGGGCGCTGTACTGACCGGAGGTCACATCGTGAGCGTTAACGTCCGCATCCCTACCATCCTGCGCACCTACACCGGCGGTGCGGCCGAGGTCTCCGCTGAGGGGGCGACCCTCGGTGATGTCATCTCCGACCTGGAGAAGAACCACACCGGCATCGCGGCCCGCATCCTCGACGACCAGGGCAAGCTGCGCCGCTTCGTCAACGTGTACGTCAATGACGACGACGTCCGTTTCGAGCAGGGGCTTCAGACGGCGACGCCGGACGGGGTGGGTGTCTCGATCATTCCGGCGGTCGCGGGCGGCTGACTCACGCATTGTTCATCGAATGGCCCCCTCCGTGAGAGAAGCGGAGGGGGCCATTCTCTATGGTTGAGCACGGTACAGTTGGGGAACTGCCCGCGCCTTTCATGCCGGGCGCATATGAGTTCCGCCCGCACGGCCGACAAGAAGTAGCCAAAGTACGCGGGCCTTTTGCGTCATTCGCTCCTTTTATAGGGTCCGACTTGCCCTGAATTCACACAAATTCTCCCCATTTTGCCGACCGGTCGTGCCCAGAATTCTCGTCCGATTGACCTGTTGCAGACGGCAGTTGGACAGATACATTCAGCCGCGGTCGACGCGTTCCGGCGCACGCCCCCAACCGTGGGGGGTGAGGTCTGACCCGGGTCCGCGAAGTGCGGATCTGTGCAAGGGCCAGTAATAGGGGAGTTAGGCATGGCTCAGGGCACCGTCAAGTGGTTCAACGCGGAGAAGGGGTACGGCTTCATCGCGGTCGACGGTGGTGCGGATGTATTCGTCCACTACAGCGCGATTCAGATGGACGGCTACCGCACCCTGGAAGAGGGTCAGCGAGTCGATTTCGAGATCTCGCAGGGCCAGAAGGGGCCGCAGGCGGACATGGTCCGGCTGGCGACCAGCTGAAGCACGCGCCGACTGACTGCAGCGACGTTCTTCTTCGGAGGGCTCGTTTCCCATGGGGAGTCATGGGTTGCGAGCCCTCCGGCATGTCCGGACCCCTTGGCCCGCCTGAGGATCATCGAAGGCCGCTTGCACTCGGCATGGGCGAGTGCTAATCATTGGCGTTAGCACTCTGAAGGTGAGAGTGACAACGAGGACCGGGTCGGTGAGGCCCGCAGGCCGGGTGGGGCAAGGAACCACAGGCAGGCGAGCCGTCCGTCGCGGGCGCCAGCGCGGTCCGGAGCAATCCACCCCAGTCCGGGAGGACCACTTCACATGGCCAAGATCATCGCGTTCGACGAGGAGGCACGGCGCGGCCTCGAGCGCGGCATGAACCAGCTCGCGGACGCCGTGAAGGTGACGCTCGGCCCCAAGGGCCGCAACGTCGTCCTCGAGAAGAAGTGGGGCGCCCCCACGATCACCAACGATGGTGTCTCCATCGCCAAGGAGATCGAGCTCGAGGACCCGTACGAGAAGATCGGCGCCGAGCTGGTCAAGGAAGTCGCCAAGAAGACGGACGACGTCGCCGGCGACGGTACGACCACGGCGACCGTGCTCGCCCAGGCCCTGGTCAAGGAGGGCCTGCGCAACGTAGCCGCCGGCGCCAACCCGATGGCCCTCAAGCGCGGTATCGAGAAGGCCGTCGAGGCCGTCTCCGGTGCCCTGCTGGAGCAGGCCAAGGACGTGGAGACCAAGGAGCAGATCGCTTCGACGGCCTCCATCTCCGCCGCCGACACCCAGATCGGCGAGCTCATCGCCGAGGCGATGGACAAGGTCGGCAAGGAAGGCGTCATCACCGTCGAGGAGTCCCAGACCTTCGGTCTGGAGCTTGAGCTCACCGAGGGTATGCGCTTCGACAAGGGCTACATCTCGGCGTACTTCGCCACCGACATGGAGCGTATGGAGGCCGTCCTCGACGACCCGTACATCCTGATCGCCAACTCCAAGATCTCCTCGGTCAAGGACCTGCTCCCGCTCCTGGAGAAGGTCATGCAGTCGGGCAAGCCGCTGCTGATCATCGCCGAGGACGTCGAGGGCGAGGCCCTGTCGACCCTGGTCGTCAACAAGATCCGTGGCACCTTCAAGTCCGTCGCCGTCAAGGCCCCGGGCTTCGGTGACCGCCGCAAGGCCATGCTCGGCGACATCGCCATCCTCACGGGCGGCGAGGTCATCTCCGAGGAGGTCGGCCTCAAGCTGGAGAACGCGACCCTGGACCTCCTGGGCCGCGCCCGCAAGGTCGTCATCACCAAGGACGAGACCACCATCGTCGACGGCTCCGGCTCCGCCGACCAGGTCGCCGGCCGGGTCAACCAGATCCGCGCCGAGATCGAGAACAGCGACTCGGACTACGACCGCGAGAAACTCCAGGAGCGCCTCGCCAAGCTCGCCGGCGGCGTCGCCGTCATCAAGGCGGGCGCGGCCACCGAGGTCGAGCTCAAGGAGCGCAAGCACCGCATCGAGGACGCCGTTCGCAACGCGAAGGCGGCCGTCGAGGAGGGCATCGTCGCCGGTGGTGGCGTGGCCCTGCTCCAGGCCTCCCAGGTGTTCGAGAAGCTGGAGCTCGAGGGTGACGAGGCGACCGGCGCCAACGCCGTGAAGCTCGCCCTGGAGGCCCCGCTGAAGCAGATCGCCGTCAACGGCGGTCTCGAGGGCGGCGTCGTCGTCGAGAAGGTGCGCAACCTGGCCGTCGGCCACGGTCTGAACGCCGCGACCGGCGAATACGTCGACATGATCGCCGAGGGCATCATCGACCCGGCGAAGGTCACGCGCTCTGCCCTGCAGAACGCCGCGTCCATCGCCGCGCTGTTCCTCACCACCGAGGCCGTCATCGCCGACAAGCCGGAGAAGAACGCCGCTCCGGCCGGCGGCGGCATGCCGGGCGGTGACATGGACTTCTGATCCTTCCGAGGATCGGATCCGTCCTTTCGTACCGAGGGCGGCACCACCTGCTCCAGCAGGGGGTGCCGCCCTCGGGCATGTCCGGGGCCGGGATCACGCGGCAGGGCTCGCAGGCTCGGAAATAGCCCTTGATTAAGTCAAGCAACTGACTTAAGGTTGCCTAGGTCAAGCTTACAAGCGTTCCTACGGAGGCCCAGTCATGTCCGACGCCCTTGCCCGTCCCGCCGAGGCGGCAGGATCCGCCCCGCCGAGGTCGAACGCCGTGGTGGCGGTGCTGGCCTTCGCCGGAATCGTCGTCGCGTTGATGCAGACCCTGGTCATCCCGATCGTCCCGGAGCTGCCGAAGCTCCTGGACGCCCCCGCGTCGGACACCGCCTGGGCCGTCACCGCGACCCTGCTCGCCGCCGCGGTGGCGACGCCGGTCGTCGGCCGGCTCGGTGACATGTTCGGCAAGCGGCGCATGCTGCTGATCAGCCTCGTGATGCTGATCGTGGGCTCGGTGGTCTGTGCGCTCAGCGACTCCCTGATCCTGATGATCCTCGGCCGTGTCCTTCAGGGCCTCGCGTCCGGTGTGATCCCGCTGGGCATCAGCATCATGCGGGACGAACTCCCGGCCGAGCGGCTCGGCTCCGCCACCGCCATGATGAGCGCCTCCCTCGGTGTCGGCGGCGCCCTCGGTCTGCCCACCGCCGCGCTCATCGCCGACAACTTCGACTGGCACGTCCTGTTCTGGGCCTCGGCCGCGATGGGCGTCGTCGCTCTCGCCCTGGTGCCGGCCTTCGTACCGGAGTCGAAGGTGCGCACCGGAGGCCGCTTCGACCTGGTCGGAGGCATCGGCATGGCGGTGGGCCTGGTGTGTCTGCTGCTGGGCATCTCCAAGGGTGCGGACTGGGGCTGGGCGAGCGGCACCACGATCGGTCTGTTCGTGGCGTCCGTCGTCGTCCTGCTGGCCTGGGGCTGGTGGGAGCTGCGCACCGAGCAGCCGCTGGTCGACCTGCGCACCACCGCCCGCCGTCAGGTCCTCGTCACCAACCTCGCCTCGATCGCCGTCGGTTTCGCGATGTTCGCGATGTCCCTGGTCCTGCCGCAGCTGCTCCAGCTGCCCGCGGCGACCGGGTACGGCATGGGCAAGTCGATGCTCGTCGCGGGTCTGGTCATGGCGCCGTCCGGCCTGGTCATGATGGCGACGGCCCCCGTCTCCGCCGCGGTCTCCCGGGCCCGTGGCCCCAAGGTCACGCTGATGATCGGCGCCCTGATCGTGGCCGCCGGCTATCTCCTCAACATCGTGCTGATGTCCGAGGTCTGGCACTTCGTCCTGGTGTCCTGTGTCATCGGCGCCGGTATCGGCTTCACCTACGGCTCGATGCCCGCGCTCATCATGGGCGCCGTGCCCGCGTCGGAGACGGCCGCCGCGAACAGCCTCAACACCCTGATGCGGTCCATCGGCACGTCGTCGGCGAGCGCCATCGCCGGTGTGATCCTGGCCCAGATGACCACGGACTTCGGCGGCTACGCCCTTCCGTCGCAGAACGGCTTCAAGGTCGTCCTCGCCGTCGGCGCCGGGGCGGCGCTGCTGGCCTTCGCGGTCGCGTCGCTGATTCCGCGTCAGCGGCCGGCGCAGGTGGGGGCGCCGCATGCGGCCTCGGAGCCGGCGGGGGCGGCGGCGAAGTCGTAGTCACGGTCGTCGTAGGGGAGTGCTGGGCGTCGTCGGGCGGTCGTTCTCGCGGAAGCGGGGGTGGCCGCCCTGCTCGGTATGCGCGACGGGCTCAGCGTCGGTTTTCGTTCCGGTGGTCCTCGACTCCCAGGTTGCCCAGGGGTTCGACGTCGACGTGGACGGGTGTGCCCCAGACCCGGAGGACCTCGTAGTCGGTGAACTCGTGGACGAGGCGGTAGGCCATCGCCGGGCGGGGGCCGCGTCGTTGGGCGGTGAGATACAGCTCGGCCTCGTGCCGGTCGCGGCGCGGGGTGCCGCACAGCTGCCATGCCTGGCCGTTCCACATCTCCGGCAGCCAGCGCTGCTGCGGCTGCGGCCGGTCGTCGCGGACGCCGTACCGGGAGGGGGCCGGGCCGGTGGGGTGGGGGCGGGAGGACGGTCCGTTGATCTGCGAGCGACGGGCGGCGCGACGCCTGGTCTCGCAGAGCAGGCACAGGTCGGGGGCGCTCTCGTCGACCGGGCCGGTGGGGTGCTCGGCGCAGCGGGTCGCGGGGGCGGCCGCGGTGACGCTCTCGTCGAGCAGGTCGAGGGCGCGGCGGAGGTCGGCCTTCACCTCGTGGAGCTTGGCGTCGGGGGTGCCGCCGGTCAGGGATTCGCCGTGCTCGCCGAGCAGGCGGAGGGCGCGGCCGAGGGCGGTTAGCTGGGCGTGGTTCATGAGGTCAGTCTGCGTAGTCCTTGAGTTCGTCGGCGTATTCGAGCCGCACATGTGCCGGGGGCCACACTGGCCAGTTCCTCGAAGTCCTCGATGGGCATCACAGGGCGATCAGCGGTGCTGGGGGTCATGGCTTCGCCTCCTCCCCTCCATCGTGCCCCGGGGTGGTGTCGTCGGACCGTAGGAGCGGTCATGCGGGTGTCCTTTCTCGTCGCCTCTGGGACATTGCGGCACGGATCTCTGCTGCATGGGCATGGATTGTGGACGCTTGCAGGGGTGCGGGGAGGCGGTCGGGGGCGCGCTCGCCCCGACACGCGCCGCACACACCACCCGGCAACGCCTCCGGCCGCCCCGGCACCCCGCACTTCGCGCATTCCAGGACGCGGAGGGGCGGGCGGACCTCGGGAGGTGGCGGCAGCTTGGTGGTCAGGCGGTTGCGGACGAGAGCGGCCGCGTGATGGACCGGGGTGGGCAGGCCGTTGGTCAGGGCGTGGAGTACGGCGTCGTCTGTGGCGCCCCTCGCGAACCACTCGGTCACCAGCGGAGCGAGGGCCGCGCAGTCTGCCTCGGACAGGGACAGGGCGGGGGCCGTGCGGCCGAGGGCGGCGAGGAGGATGTGGGCGCGGGAACGGGTGGGGCGTCGCCGTTCCGGCTCCGAATCCGGCTCCGGTACGTCACCTCGGGTGAACGCCGCCCACCAGACGTCGTCGCGGGCGGTACGGGTGAACCACGTTCGGGTGATCCAGCGTTGGGTGCCCGAGTCGGCCAGGTGTTCGCGGCCTCGGCGCAAGTGACCCGCCCGTTGGAGGTTGTTGAGGGCGGTGCGGAGGGCGCACTGTCCGTACGGGAGTGTCTTGGCCAGCGTCTTTACGGAGATGTCGGCGCCGTCGGGGAGGCGGTCGATGTATCCGGCGATGGCGGCTTCGCGGGGTGGGAGGTGGGCGAAGTCGCGGTTGGTGCGGCGGAGTTGGTCCGGCGCCGAGCGCTTTCCGTAACCCGGATTGGCCATTGGGTGCGGGGATGCGTGCGCGGGCAGGAAGGTAGCACTAAGCTTGGCGTCAGCCATGGGATCGAACTTTTCCTTCGATCTCGTAGGTCAAGCCCCCGCAGGTGTTGTGAGCACCTGGCGGGGGCTGTTCGTTATTCGGGCACGCTAGACGACCATCACTGTGCGTGGCAAGTCGAACGCGTCAAGTCAACTCGCCGGGTGGGAGGGTGGGTTGGGGCCCTCCCACCGTTCCTTGAAAAGAGCGCTCGCGGCTGGACGCTTGAGCTTCGGGACCCGTCAGCCCATGCTCTTCGCGCCGTCCAGGGACTCGCGGATGATGTCGGCGTGGCCCGCGTGCTGGGTGGTCTCGGCGATGATGTGCAGCAGCACCCTGCGGGCCGACCATCGAGCCCCGGGCTCGAACCACGGGGCCTTGGGCAGCGGGTGGGCGGCGCTCAGGTCGGGGAGCGTTGCGACCAACTCGTCCGTTCGGCGGGCCACTTCCTCGTACTCGGCCAGCACGCCGGCCAGCGTCTCGCCGGGCAGCATCCGGAACTCGTCGGCCCGCTTGGCCCAGTCGGCCTCGGTCATGGCGGTGAAGTCGGGCATGATCGACGGGCCGTGCTGGATGAAGCCCACCCAGTTCCGTTCCGCCGACGTGACGTGTTTGATCAGGCCGCCCAGACAGAGTTCGCTGGCGGTGGTCCGCCGGCCGACCTGTTCGTCGGTGAGGTCGCGGGTGGTGAAGCGCAGGAACTGCCGGTGCTTGGCCAGCACTTCCAGGAGGTCGGTGCGCTCGTCGGTGACGGTGGCCGTGACGGTGTTGTGCGTGGTCTCAGTCATGACGGCCACGCTAGGAGCCGATTAGGTCAGATCCTGACCGCTTTGACGAAGGCCGACCAGACCTCCGGCCGGAACGCGAGCTTCGGGCCTTGGGGGTTCTTGGAGTCGCGGACGGGGATGACGGTGGGGAAGTCGTGGGTGACTTCGAGGCAGTCGTCGCCACCGCCAGCGCTGTAGCTGGACTTGTGCCAGGTGGCCGTGCTCAGGTCGTACTCAGGGGTGTTCCTCATGGGTGTAATCCTGCGCCAACGCCTCGATCAAGGCCAGGGACTTCTCTGGTGAGAGCGCTGACGCCGTGAGGAGTTCGAAGGTGAACCTCAAGTGGGCCACGGTGGCCGGGTCGTCCTCCAGGCGTCCGGTGCGAACCCCCTCGAAGTAGACCAGCGGAGGGGCGTCCTCGAAGTCCATCAGCTTCAGTGAGCCGCCCATTGCCGTGTGCGCTCCCGCGTTGAACGGCAGTACCTGCACGATGACCCGGCCTCGGCGGGTCAGGCCTCCGATGTGGCACAGTGCCTCCGCCATCACCGATCGGCCCCCTGTTTCCCTGCGCAGCGCTGCCTCGTCAAGGACCACCCACAACAACGGTCCTGTTGGATGGTCGAGCAAGCGGGTCCGCGACATCCGGCCTTCCACCCACTCGTCGATGGTCTCCTCCGGTGCCGTCGGGTCGTGGGCGCGGTTCACGGCCCGTGCGTACGCGGGTGTCTGAAGCAGCCCGGGGATCAGCATCGGCGCGTACTGGCGGATCGCCGTGGCTCCCGCCTCCGCCTCCGCTGCCTCGGCGAAGTGCTCGGGATAGCGAGACTTGGCCACCGCCCTGCAGTTCCGCGCAAAGAAATCCTCCGTCCCCAGCACTTCATCCAGCATCCGTGCGTGGTCCAGCTGCATGCGGCGCGTACCCGCCTCCAACTGGCCGATGAACGACCCACTCACGAAGATCCGGCCGCCCAGTTCCTCCTGGCTCAGCCCCGCCTTCTCGCGTGCATGACGGAGTTCGGCGCCCAGCAGGGCGCGTGGGGACGACGACGGGTCGAGGTCCTTCGGTCCTGCCATGTGCAACTCCCGGTCGTACAGACGAGGTTGTTGGGGCGCCGCATATGGCCAGGTTAGACAGCTCGCCGCCACTCTGTGTGCTGAATCACGAACTCACCGTGGAGGTAAGGAAACGTGCGCTCGACCGAAGACATCGTGGAGTCACTGCGGGACGCCCTCGCCGGCATCGACGTCGTGTTGCCGTCGCTGTGCGTGGACCCCGTGACCGGTGCGAGCGACGAGCCGTTCGCGCTGGTCGACCTGGGGCGGTGCAACGTACGGACGGCCGAGTACCTCGCCGACGTGTTGCGCTCGATGTCCGTGGAGGATGAACTGCGGGCCCGGGTGCGGCAGTTGAACAGGGAGGGGCGGCGGGTGCCATGATTACCGGCCAACTGCCTGCCAAATCGTTGACGATTTTGCCGACGGTTCCTACCCTCGCGTGAATGAAACGCAGAGCAGTGGTACTAGGACTCACGGCGGCCACCGCTGCCGTACCGACTGTCGCCCTTGCCTCCAGCAGGCATACCGCGAGGTCAGGAAGCTCCCCTCTCGTCTTCGACCCCGCCGCCCATACCGAGTTGACCACCACCGTCACCGACGCCACCGGCACCGTCCACACCGTGACCTACCGCTTCCACAAGGTCGCCGCCTATGTGGCCAAGCCGGTGGACGCGGTGTACCAGAGCCTCAACGTCAGCGTGCCGGTGAGTGTCGACGGTGCGGCCGTCGACGCCACCGACGCGCCGATACTCCTCGCCAACTCCATCGGCGGCTACATGCCGTCCTCCGTCGCGGGCAACACCGGCATCGGTGGACGCCCCGGCGCCCGGCAGCAACTGGCCCTCGCGGCGGGATACGTCGTCGTCGAACCCGGCGCGCGCGGGCGCACCCTCGTCGACTCGGCCGGCGTGTACTACGGCACCGCGCCCGCCGCGATCGTCGACCTGAAGGCGGCGGTGCGGTATCTGAAGTTCAACAAGGGGCGCGTCCCGGGCGACGTCGAGCGGATCGTGTCCTCCGGGGTGAGCGCCGGTGGTGCGCTCTCCGCGCTGCTCGGTGCCTCCGGCGACAGTCCGCTGTACCGCCCCTACCTGGAGGAGATCGGCGCGGCCGACACCTCCGACGCGATCTTCGCCAGCGGCGACTGGTGCCCGATCACCGACCTGGAGCACTCCGACGCCGGGTACGAGTGGTGCTGGGGCGGCAACCCGCTGGGCAATGGCTCAACTGTCGACCCGAGCCTGTCCAAGGAACTCGCGGTCCAGTACGCCGACTATCTCGCCGATCTCAAGCTGCGCGCCCGGGGCTACGGCACGCTCACCGCCCGCAACCTCGACGACTACCTCCTGGAGACCTTCCTCCAGCCGTCCGCCGCCAGATACCTCGCCGCGCTGCCGGACGCCGAGCGGACCGCGTATCTCTCCGCGCACCCGTTCATCACCTGGGACGGCACGAAGGCGTCCTTCACCTGGGCCGACTTCCTCACCCACGTCGGTGCCCGGAAGAAGAACGTGCCGTCCTTCGACGGGTTCGACCTGGCCACGCCCGAGAACAACCTCTTCGGCACCGGCACCACCAAGGCCCGCCACTTCACCCTGTTCAGCCTGCGCCACGAGGAAGGTGCCGGTGCCCGGCTGGACGCCGACATCCCCGCCAAGCTCGCGCTGATGAACCCGATGCACCACCTCGTCGGCAAGGCCAATCCGCGCCGGTCGAAGCACTGGTGGATCCGCGTCGGCACGAAGGACAGCGACACCTCGCTCTCGGTCGTCTCCAACCTGCACGCACGCCTGAAGGAACTCGGCGACGACGTCAACACGGTCTACTACTGGGACGGCGGCCACGGCGCCGACGACGACCCGGGCGACTTCATCAAGTGGATCGGCCGGGTGGCCGGTCACAAGAGGTAGAGCTTGTCCAAGCGGGCGACCTGCTCCGCCGAGAGCTCCAGTCCCGCCGCCGCCACGTTCTCCTCCAGGTGAGCGGTGTTCGCCGTACCCGGGATCGGCAGCATCACCGGCGAGTGCGCGAGGAGCCAGGCCAGCATGACCTGCGTCGCCGTGGCACCGGCCTCGGTCGCCACGGCGGCGATCTCGGCCGTCGTCCCCGAAGTGCCGTGGGCGACCGGGCGCCACGGCAGGAAGGCGATGCCCGCTGCCTCGCAGGCCTTGAGGACGGGCTCGTACTCGCGGTCCAGCAGGTTGTAGCGGTTCTGGACGCTCGCGATGTCGGCGACGGTCCGGGCCTCGGTGAGTTCGGCGACCGTGACCTCGGACAGTCCGATCCGGCCGGCCTTCCCCTCGGCCACCAGCTCGGCGAGCGTGCCGATCTGGTCGGCCACCGGGATCTCCGGGTCGATGCGGTGCAGTTGGAGGAGTTCGATGCGGTCGAGGCGGAGCCTGCGCAGGGCCGCGTCGACGCCCGCCCGCAGTCCGGCGGGGCCGGCGTCCTGCCGCCACTCGCCGTCGACGCGGGTGATGCCGACCTTGGTGGCGACCAGGAGGTCGTCCGGGTACGGGTGCAGGGCCTCGGCGAGCAGTTCCTCGTTGGCTCCCCAGCCGTACAGATGGGCCGTGTCGATCAGGGTGACGCCCAGTTCGACGGCCCGTCGGGCGACGGCTATCGCGGCGGTTCTTGCATCCGCCGGTTCGGTCGGCAGGTGCATCGCCCCGAATCCGAGCCGTCCCACCTCCAGGTCGCCGCCGATCCGGAACGTGGTCGTTGCCGCCGCTGCCATGCGCCCAACTTACGTGCTCTGCGCTCCGTGCCGCGAGGGGTTATCGGTCATCTGCGGGTCCGTCGTGGCTGGTCGCGCAGTTCCCCGTGTCAGGCCTCCGAAGAGGTACGTCGCCGCGAATCCCACCCCGTACCCGGTCAGCAGCCCGCCCGCGTACACCGGCACCGTCACCGCCCAACCCCCGTTCCCCGCCAGCAGCGGGAACAGGGCCCAGCCCGAGGGGCCGATCGCTGTTGCGCCCACGTGTTCGCCGAGCATCGCGAAGAGGCCGACGAAGGCGCCGCCCGCCGCGCCGCCCGCGCAGGCGGTCAGGAAGGGGCGGCCCAGGGGGAGGGAGACGCCGTAGATCAGGGGTTCGCCGACGCCCAACAGGCCTGCGGGGAGGGCTGACTTGATGGTGGTGCGGATGGAGGTGTCGTGGCGCAGGCGGACGTAGACGGCGAGTGCCGCGCCCACCTGTCCGGCGCCTGCCATGGCGAGGATGGGGAGGAGGGTGGTGTGGCCCTGTTCTTCGATCAACGTCACATGGACCGGGATCAGTGCCTGGTGGAGGCCCAGCATCACCAGGGGGAGGAACAGGCCGCCGAGGATCAGGCCGGCGAGTGCGCCGGTCGTCGTGAGGAGCCAGTTCGCGGCTGTGCCGATGGTGGTGGAGACCTCGCCGGCCACGTACATGAGGCCGTAGAGCGTGGCCAGGCCGGAGACGAGGACGGTCAGGGTCGGGGTGAGGAGGACGTCGAGGGTCTCGGGGATCCAGGTGCGGCACCAGCGCTCCACATACGTGCCCAGCAGCGCGGCGGCCAGCGCGCCCAGTACCCCGCCCTGGCCCGGCGCCAGCGTCACCCCGAACGCCGTCACCTTCGCCACCCCGGGATACACGACGATCGCCGCCACCGCCCCGCCCAGCACCGGGGTGCCGCCGAACTCCTTCGCCGTGTTGTAGCCGACGAAGACGGCGATCAGTGCCATGAAGGCGGAGGCGATGGCGGCGAGGGCGGGGGTGAGCGCCGGGAGCCAACCCGCGTTGGTCAGGAGGCCGTTGACGCCGGCGAGGATGCCGCAGCCGATCAGGGCGGGGATGAGGGGGACGAAGATGTTCGCGACGCGGCGCAGGGTCTGCTTGAGCGGCGTCGCGTTGCGCCGGCGCTGCGCCTCCTTCAACTCGGTGCCCTTCAGGCCCAGTTCGCCCGCCGCCGTGAGCAGCGCCTCGAACTCCGGCGTCACCCTCGCCACCACCCCCGGCCCCAGCACGATCTGATACGTGTCGTCGTCGGCGACCACGCCGAGGACACCGGGCACCGCCCGTACGGCTTCGTCGTCGACCAGGGCGCGGTCGGCGAGGCCCAGGCGGAGGCGCGTCATGCAGTGGGCGACGGAGGTGACGTTCGCGGGGCCGCCGACCAGGGGAAGCAGGGCGGCGGCCGTGGATGCGGAGGTGTGCATGCGGTGAGCGTGCGGGTCAGCCCCTCGCCGCGGCCAGCGCGGCGCGCAGATGGCCGCCGGACTCCTCCAGAAGGCGGGCGGCCGTCGGGCCGTCCACGCCGGTGAGGATGGTCAGGATGGCGTTCTTCACCTCGCCGTCCGTGGCAGCGAGGGCGGCCTCGATCTCGTCGTCCGACGCGCCGGTGGCGAGCGCGACGATACGGCGGGAGCGGGCGCGCAGCTTCTCGTTCGACGCGCGTACGTCGACCATCAGGTTCCCGTACGTCTTGCCCAGCCGGATCATCGTGATCGTGGACAGCATGTTGAGCACCAGCTTCTGCGCCGTGCCCGCCTTCAGCCGGGTCGACCCGGTCAGCAGCTCCGGTCCGGCCACGATCTCGATGCCGTGCTCGGCCGCCGCCGCGAGCGCGCTGTCCGCGTTGCAGGACAGGCCGACGGTCAGCGCGCCCAGCCCCCGGGCGTGCTCGACGGCGCCGATGGCGTACGGGGTGCGGCCGGAGGCCGAGACACCGACCACCGTGTCCACGTCCCGCAGTCCGAGCGCGTCGAGGTCCCGTCTCGCCAGCTCGCTGGAGTCCTCGGCCCCTTCGACGGACGTGACCACGGCGTCAGGTCCGCCCGCGATCAGACCCACGACCTGGGAGGGGTCCGTGTTGAACGTGGGCGGGCACTCGGAGGCGTCCAGGACACCGAGCCGGCCGGCGGTACCGGCGCCCGCGTAGAC
This sequence comes from Streptomyces sp. NPDC051963, assembly GCF_044593495.1. Lineage (NCBI taxonomy): Bacteria > Bacillati > Actinomycetota > Actinomycetes > Kitasatosporales > Streptomycetaceae > Streptomyces > Streptomyces sp. NPDC051963. Next base: position 162,946 of record NZ_JBIUCC010000008.1, read on the forward strand.
GAGTCGGCCGCCGCGCGACATACGCTCCGCGATGTCGTCGATGGCCGCGGCGATCTGCGGCAGCCGCGAGGCGAGCGCGGCAGGCACGGTGGCGTCTTCGGCATTCATCAGCCGGGCGATCTCAAGGGTGGGCAGCTGATCGATCTCGGAGAGTTCGGGCCGAAAGGCTTCGGTGGTCAGCGATTCCAGCTCGGCACGGACGTCGCGGTGAGGAGAGGTGGAAGTCATGGAGGCGGCTCTTTCTCATGTGCGGTGAGGTGTTTGGCCCAGGGGCGCGGGGCTGTGTCAATATGCGGCTCCGCCGCGCGGGCGCGACCAGCCACGACGGACCCGCAGCCGCCCGTGACGATTCAGACCTACGGTCTACCGCGAACCGTTCCGATGCCGATGAGCCAACGCCTCATAGGACGCCGACAACGCCGGCGCAGCCGTCTCGTACGTCCGCTGCGCAACCCCGATGAACAAGCAGTCCACCACCAGCAGCTGACTCGTACGCGACGACATCGCCGCGGGCCGAAGTTCACTCTCCCGGGCCGTGGACGTGGTGAGCACATGATCGGCGTACTGGGACACCGACCCGCCCGGCCGCCCCGTGATCGCAATCGTCGTGGCCCCGTGCTCGAACGCGACCCGCAGCGGCTCGATGACATCCCCCGTGGACCCGGAGTGCGTGATCGCGATCGCCACGTCCCCCGCGCGGAGTTGCACCGCGTTGGTCACGGCAAGGTGCGGATCGCTGTGCGCGTGGGCTATCAGACCTATGCGCAGCAGCTTCTGGGTGAGGTCCTGGGCGACCAGCCCCGACGCCCCGATCCCGTACACATCGGTGCGGCGCGCGGAGGCCAGCGCCGTCACGGCCGCGCCCAGCTGCACCGTGTCCAGCCCGGCCGCCGTGTCGGCGAGGGTCTGCTGTTCGTCGTAGGCGAGCTTGGCGACCACGTCGGCGATCGGGTCGTCGACGGCGATGTCGGTGGTGAGCGCGGGCGCCCGCCCGGACTGCTGTTGTGCGGCGAGCCCGGCGAGGGCGAGGCGCAGATCGCGGTAGCCGGGGTAACCGAGCAGACGGGCGGTGCGCACGACGGTCGCCTCGCTGGTGCCGGTGAGTTCGGCGAGGCCGGTGACCGTGAGGGCGGCGCAGCCTGCCGGGTCGTGGGCGACGGCTTCGGCGACGCGCTGCATGGAACGGGTCATGGAGGGGGCGAGGGTGCGCACCTTCGCCGCGAGGGCGGCGGGCGCGGGCGGCGCGGCTCCGGAGCCGGTGGAGAAAATTTCCTTCACGTTCTGGGTCACCCTTGAAAGATATTTTCGGCTCGGTGTCGTGGTCAAGAGTGCGCACAATGGAGGCATGGATCCCACCGGCTCCCCTGTCAGCCCCCTTGAGCAGGCGTTGCACGCGGCACGCGCCCTCGTGCTCGCCGATCTCGTCGCGGGCGATGTCGCCGAGGCGGATGTGGTGTCGCTGGTCGAGGAGTCCGTCGTACAGCGCCGCTGGTGGGTCGAGCAGTGGCCGGAGGGCGCCGAGTACGTGGCCGGGCTGGTCGCCCAGGACGTGCAGGACGCGCTGCTGGAGCGGTACGGCCGCTGGCCGCTGTGCCCGGTCTGCGGCTCCGGCGACCCGCACGCGCTCGACGTCGAGCCGGAGCTCGGGCCCGACCCGCACTGGGTGTGCCACAAGGCGGGCGTGCGGGTCGCCTCCGTCGGCGCCCTCGGGTCGGCCCCCGGCGGAGCGGTCCCCTCGTGACGGTCTACATCGACCCGCCCACCTGGCCGGGACACGGCCGTATGTGGTCCCACCTCGTGAGCGACGTGTCGTACGACGAACTGCACGGCTTCGCCGAGGAGTTGGGCGTGCCCCGGCGCGCCTTCGAGCGGGATCACTACGACATCCCGTCGCATCGTTACGCGGATGCGGTGGCCGCCGGGGCGGTGGAGGTCAGCAGCCGGGATGTGGTGCGGCTGCTGACGGGGGCGGGGCTGCGGAGGCCGAAGGGGCGGCCCTAGGGCCTGTCCGGCGGATCATGCCGGTGTCGCGGGGCCTGGCACGCACATCTGCGGCGTTGTCGTCGGTTGACGACGCTCCGCGTCGCCGCCCTCCTCCGCCTTGCAGCTGCACGCACCAGGCCCCGCTCACCCGCGCTGACAGGCACCGCTTACTAAGGCCGGCCTGATCCGCCGGACAGGCCCTAGCCTCGGAGTTCGTGGATGAACAGTCCGTCGTCCTCGCCCACCTTGGTGAATCCGGCGCGGGTCACCACGCGCTGCGACGGCAGATTGTCCTGTTCGACCTTCGCGAGGATCCGCCGTACGTCGTCCCGGGCCAGGGCCCACGTCGACAGTGTGCGCAGCGCCTCCGTGGCGTAGCCGCTGCCACGGCCGCCCTCGACCAGGTCGTAGCCGATCTCCACCTCGCCCGCCTCGTCCGGCGCCGCGTGGAAGCCCATCCCGCCGACCGCACGGCCGTCCTCCCGCCGTACGAGGACGAACACACCGAACTCCGGCCGGAGCACGCCCTCTTCGTACGCCTTCAGCAGCAGCCCGGCGGCCACCCGGGTGCCCTCGAACGGCTCGCCGTCGACCCACTCGAACCCGCCGTCGCCGCCCTCGTGCAGGTCGGCGGCGGCCGCGGGGGTGACGCCCTCCAGGGTGAGGCGGTCGGCGGGGAGCACCAGGTTGTTGTGCCAGCGCCACTGGGTGACGGGCGCGCGACCGGGCAGCTCGCCGCGGCCGGTGGCCCACAGCAGGGTGGGCCAGGGGGCGGGGCCGGGGCGGACGTGCGGGAAGATCGTGGTGAGGACGAACTCGCAGAGCTCCGCGGAGGGTTCGTACGCCAGGCCCAGTCCCTCGGCGATGTCATGCGTGTGCACGAGCACCTCCGCGATCCCCATCGCCGCGAAGCCCTCGCGGTTCGCGTTGCGGAACGGGTACGGGTGGAACGCGCGCACCTCGCGAGAGGTGGTGTGCAGGGTGGCCTTGAACAGGGCGCCGGTCGTCTCGATCACGTCGAGCACGCCCGCGTTGTCGACACCGTCCTCGGGGACGATCTCGAACGGGACGTACCGATCCTGCGCACGTCCGGCGAGCTGGCCGGCGTACGCGAGCAGGTCCTCGGCGATGTGGAACGCGGTGTCGCGGCAACTCCACGTCAGCCCACCGGCCTTGACGCCCTCCCAGTCCCGGTCCGTGGCCGTCCGCAGTACGGCGACGCAGCCCGCAACGGCTTCCTGCACCCGATCCCCACCCGTGTTCCGCATGCGGTGCAGGCTAGGCGACGGACCTCAGCCGAGCGACAGCATTTCCAGCTCCGACCGCAGGTTGTACCGGGCCGTCGCCTCCCACTCCCGCTCGCCGTACGGCGTGTGGAACAGACGGGGCAGGTCGAGGAGCTGACGGAGGATCGCCGAACGGCCGTCGCGGAAGGCGTCGTTCGGCACGAAGTGGTACTCCTCGCGGACGGCCGCGGTGTAGGCGGCGTACCCGGACGGCGCGGACGCGAGGATCGCCAGGTCGGCGTCGCACAGCACCTGGCCGTCACGGTCCTCGCCGACCGGGGCGTGGGTGACGGTGAGCCGGACCAGCCGGGCGACCTCGGCGGTCTTCGCGGCGGACAGACCACCCTCCGGCAGCGCGCGCTCGGCGAGACGCGCCGACCGCTCCTCGTTCTCGGACCGGTCCGGGAGGTACACCGCGTCATGGAACCACGCCGCCAGCCGTACGACGTCCGGGTCGTCCGCGTGCTTCTCCAGGACGTCGATGTGGTCGAGGACCGCGGTGAGGTGCGTGAGCGTGTGGTACCGGCGCTGGGGTTCCTGCCAGCGGGTGAGGAGGTCGTTCGCGTACGGGGCGGGGTCGGGGGAGTCCACGGGCGCGCGGGCCGCTCGCAGGGCCCCGGTGAAGCGGGTGCGGAGGGCGTCGAGGTCGGGCATGTGTCCATTCTCCCGTGACGAGGGCCGTGCGCCCTAGCGTGTGGGGCATGACTTCTGCTGACGTACGCGACCCTGAACTGCCCGGACGGCTGCTGACGATCGAGCGGGACGCGCTGGTTCCGCTGCTGCGGGGGCGGCCGGACCCGGACTACGCGCTGCCGGTCGCCGCCTGTCCGGGGTGGAGTGTGCGGGATGTGCTGGCGCACTGTTCGGCCGCGCTGCTGCGGGTGGTGGAGAACCGGTTCGAGCAGGGCGTCTTCTCGCCCGAGGCGAACGACCGGGACATCGCCGAGCGCGCCGACCGGACGAACGCGCAGATCGTCGACGAGCTGGAGCGCGGGATGACCGGCGCAGGGCCGGTGATCGCCGGTGCGGGCGGGGCGCTGGACGGCATCGCGCTCGGCGAGTGGGTGCACGCCGGGGACGTCCGGGAGGCGTGGGGGGAGCCGGGAGCGTATGCCGGTGCGGGGCTGCCGGACGCGCTGGAACTGCTGGTCCGGGTGACCCGCGACCGGGGGCATCTGCCGTTGCACGCCGACCTCGACGACGTCGACGAGCCGGTGCGGCTGGGCGACGTGTCCGGGGTGCGCACACCGGCGCGGTTCATCGGCGACGCGCCGACGCTCCTGCGGCTGTACTCGGGCCGTCCGGCCTCGGGCGCCGCGTACGAGCTGGCGGGGGTGAAGGAGGGGGAGCTCAACATCTTCGGGTGAGCGGCGTCGGGCCCGGCGGGCGGGCGTAGTCTTTGATTGGACTAGACCTGTAGCCGCCCGACGAATGGGGTCCCATGAGCAAGCGTGCAGTCCTGGAGGTGATCGCCCTCGACGCCGAGGACGCGGTCGCCGCCCAGGCCGGAGGCGCCGATCGCCTCGAACTGGTCACCGACATGGCGGCGGACGGCCTCACCCCGTCCGCCACGACCTTCGCCGGGATCCGTTCCGCGGTCGACATCGACCTGCGCGTGATGCTGCGACTCGCGGACGGCTTCGCCGCGGGCGATGTCGGACGGCTGGTGGGCGTCGCCCGCGAGCTGCGGGAGGCGGGGGCGGACCAGTTCGTGCTCGGATTCCTGGACGCGGAGGGCGACGTGGACCTCGACGCCGTGGAACGGGTCGTGGCCGAGCTGGACGGCTGCCGCTGGACCTTCCATCGGGCGATCGACCGGGCCGGCGACCGCGACGCCCTGCGCAAGCACATCGCCGACCTGCCGGGCCTCGACACCTACCTCACGGCCGGTTCCGCAACGGGCGTCGACGACGGCCTCCCCACGCTGCTCGCAGAGGCGTCACGACGCGGTGAGCCGGGGTACGAGCAGCAGATCCTGGTGGGCGGCGCCCTACGGCTGGACCATGTGACGGTGCTCCAAGCCGCCGGGATCGACGCATTCCACATCGGCGGCGCGGCGAGGCCACAGGGCTGGGAGCACCCGGTCTCGGCGGAAGCGGTACGAGAGTGGCGCCAAGTCCTGGACGAACGCTGACCGAATCGCCCTTAGGGGCGCGGGGAACTGCGCGACCAGCCCTCACCGGCCGGCACCCGACAAACAACCGAAAAACTCACAACTCCGCCGGCAAGGCGCCCGCATGCGTCACGATCAACCCCGAGACCGCCCGGGTCAGCCCCACATACAACCGCCGCAGCCCCGTCCGCTCATCCGGCTCACCATTCACCACCGCCTGCGGCTCATCGAGCACCACGTAGTCGTACTCAAGCCCCTTCGCAAGCGACGCCGGGACCAGCGTCAGGCGGGTCTCGGCCGTCGTCTCCTCACCCGGCGCCAGGTAACCGATCCCGGCCTCCGCCAGCGCCTCGGCCAGCACGGCGACCCGCGCGTCCGCCGCGATCAGGCCCGTGGACCCCTCATTGCGCAGCAACTCCTCGCAGGCAGCCACCACTTCCTCCGAGCCGGAGACCGGACGGACCTCGAAGAACCCCGGGTTCTCCCGGACCGACGCCACCGGCGTCAGCCCCGGCGCAATGTGCGGAAGCAGCTTGGACGCGTACGTGATGACGTCCGTCGGCACACGGAAACCGGCCGTCAGCTCCTCGACGACGGCGTCCGTCTTCCCCAGGTGGCCGAGCGCCTCGTCCCAACTCCGTGTCGCCCAGGGCGTCGTACCCTGCGCCAGATCGCCGAGGACCGTCGCCGAACCGGTGGTGCAGCGGCGGCCGACCGCGCGGTACTGCATGGGGGAGAGGTCCTGCGCCTCGTCCAGCACCACATGCCCGAGTGAGTGCGTGCGCTGCACCAGATCCGTCGCCTCGTCGATCAGCACGGCGTCCGCGGCGGACCACTTGGCGGCCTTGACCGACCGCACCGGCTTCGACCACTGGATCGTCTTCTGCTCGTCCTCGGTGAGGACACCCGCCGCGTGCACGGCGAGGAAGTCCGCGTCCGTCAGCAGCCGCAGCACCAGCTTCGCCGGGTCCACCGGCGGCCAGATCCCCTTCACGGCCGCCTTCACCGCGGCGTTGCGGGCGACGGCGTCCTGCACTCGGTCGTCCGGGGCCTCCCCGGAGCGTTCCATCTGCACCAGGACGGCGTGCGCGATGCGCTGGGGGAGGGCCTCGCGGGCGGCGCCGTAGCGGATGTCGCGGTCGAGCAACTCACTGACGATGCCCGCCAGTTCGTACGCCGGGACCCGCCACCGGCGCGAACCGCGCACGACGACGACCGGCTCGGTGGGCATGGTCACATGGGAGCGGACGGCGCGTCGCAGTACGCCCGCCATCCTCGCGTCGCCCTTGATCACCGCGGCCGCCGAGTCATCGGTGCCCCGCACCTCGACGTGCGCCACGAGGTCGTCGACCGTCGCCTGGCGGACCGCCAACTCCCCCAGGGCGGGGAGCACTTGCTCGATGTAGTGCAGGAAGGAGCGGTTCGGCCCGATGACGAGCGTGCCGGTGCGGGCGAGCCGCTCGCGGTGGGCGTAGAGGAGGTAGGCCACCCGGTGCAGGCCGACGGCCGTCTTTCCGGTGCCCGGCCCGCCCTGTACGCACACGGTCCCGCCCAGGCCGCTTCGTACGATCTCGTCCTGCTCCGGCTGGATCGTCGCCACGATGTCGCGCATCGGGCCGACGCGCGGGCGCTCGATCTCCTGCTGGAGCAGCTTGCTGGTGCGGGCCGCCTCAGCAGGGTCGGAGAGGTGCTCGTCCTCGTACGCGGTGAGATCGCCGCCCGTGTACCCGAAGCGGCGGCGCAGCGCGATGTCCATCGGGTCCTTCTTCGAGGCCCGGTAGAAGGGTTGGGACACCGGAGCGCGCCAGTCGATGACCATGGGGTCGCCGTCGTGGTCGTGCACATGTCGGCGCCCGATGTAGAACCGCTCGCCCTCGGCCCCCTCCGCCCGCTCGGCACCCGGTGCGTGCAGATAGTCCAGCCGGCCGAAGAACAGCGGGGTGTCACTGAGGTCGGCGAGGGCCTTGATGCGCTCGCCGATCTGGTGGGCCAGCACCTCGGCGTTGACCCAGTTCGCGGTGACGTCGTTGATGTCGAGGGACTCGACGTCCTCGCGCATCGCCCGCAGGGCGGCACGGGAGGAGGAGAGATGGGAGCGCTCTCGTGAGAGGGGATCGGCGGACGACGGCGTGGACAAGGGGTGCCTCCGTTGGATCCAGACAAGAGCGGAGATTCTAGGTCGGCGCGAGAGGCGGATGCCAACGGTTTTTCCGTCCCGCCCGTCATCCCCTAGGGGAACGCGCTCTCCGCCCTAAGGGGCATGGCTAGGCCCGGAGGCGTACGAACGGGCGGTACGGGTTCGCCCCAGAGACCGATGCCCTCCTTATGGGGGGAGAGTCACCATGGATACATGAGCGCAGCAACCTTCACCCCAGCCCCCGGCCGCGCCTCAGGTGCGACCTCCGTGACTCCCGCCCAGCACCGTCACCGCCTCGGCGACGCCCTGCGTGCCGTCAAGGTCTTCGCGGGCGCCGCCCTCGACGTCGTCATCCTCGGCGAGTACAGCGAGGAAGTCGGCGTCCGCCGCAGGAACTGAGTCAGCTCTCCGCCAGCAACTCGTCCGCGTCGATGATCCGGTAGGCGTACCCCTGCTCCGCGAGGAACCGCTGCCGGTGCGCGGCGAAGTCCTGGTCGATCGTGTCCCGCGCCACCACCGAGTAGAAGTGGGCCTGGTGTCCGTCGGCCTTGGGCCTGAGCACCCGTCCCAGCCGCTGCGCCTCCTCCTGACGCGACCCGAAGGTCCCCGACACCTGGATGGCGACCGTCGCCTCCGGCAGGTCGATGGAGAAGTTCGCGACCTTCGAGACGACCAGGACGCTGATCTCGCCCTGCCGGAAGGCCTCGAAGAGCTTCTCGCGCTGGGCGTTGGAGGTCTCGCCCTTGATCACGGGGGCGTTCAAGTGCTCGCCCAGCTCGTCGAGTTGGTCGATGTACTGGCCGATGACCAGGGTCTGCATCCCGGCGAAACGCCGGACCAGCGCCTCCGTGACCTTGCGCTTGGTGTCGGTCGTCGCGCAGAAGCGGTACTTCTCCTCCTGCTCGGCGGTGGCGTACGCCAGCCGCTCGGCGTCGGTGAGATTGACCCGTACCTCCACGCAGTCGGCGGGCGCGATATAGCCCTGCGCCTCGATCTCCTTCCAGGGAGCGTCAAAACGCTTCGGCCCGATCAGCGAGAACACGTCCGACTCCCGGCCGTCCTCCCGGACCAGCGTCGCCGTCAGCCCGAGCCGGCGCCGCGCCTGAAGATCCGCCGTGAACTTGAAGACCGGCGCGGGCAGCAGATGCACCTCGTCGTAGAGGATCAGCCCCCAGTCGCGGGAGTCGAACAGCTCCAGGTGCGGATAGACGCCCTTCCGCTTGGTCGTCAGCACCTGGTACGTCGCGATGGTGACCGGCCGGATCTCCTTCTTCGTGCCGCTGTACTCGCCGATCTCGTCCTCGGTCAGCGAGGTCCGCTTCACCAGCTCGTGCTTCCACTGCCGGGCCGAGACGGTGTTGGTGACGAGGATCAGGGTGGTGGACTTCGCCTGGGCCATGGACCCGGCGCCGACCAGCGTCTTACCGGCCCCGCAGGGCAGCACGACGACACCGCTGCCGCCGTGCCAGAAGTTCTCCACGGCCTGCTTCTGGTACGGCCGGAGCGCCCAGCCGTCCTCGTGCAGCTCGATCGGGTGCGCCTCGCCGTCGACGTATCCGGCGAGGTCCTCGGCCGGCCAGCCCAGCTTCAGCAGCGTCTGCTTGATCTGCCCGCGCTCGGAGGGGTGCACGGCGACGGTGTCCGGGTCGATCCGGGCGCCGACCAGCGGGGCGACCCGCTTGGAGCGCAGGATCTCCTCCAGGACCGGGCGGTCGGTGGTCGTCAGGACCAGGCCGTGCGTCGGGTGCTTGGACAGGGTCAGCCGCCCGTACCGGTCCATCGTCTCGGCGACGTCGACCAGCAGCGCGTGCGGCACCGGGTAGCGGCTGTACTGCACCAGCGCGTCGACGACCTGCTCGGCGTCGTGTCCGGCCGCCCGCGCGTTCCACAGTCCGAGGGGCGTCACCCGGTAGGTGTGGATGTGCTCCGGTGCCCGCTCCAGCTCGGCGAAGGGCGCGATGGCGCGACGGCAGTCGTCGGCCTGCTCGTGGTCGACTTCCAGGAGCAGCGTCTTGTCGGACTGGACGATGAGGGGACCGTTCACGCGCGGCATCCTTCCGTAAGGCCGAGTCGGCCAAACGTCCAGTGTGCCTGATCGTTTCCCGGTCAGGGCGGGGTCGGGTGTCCCGTCGTACAGGATGTCTATTCATTCCTGTGAGTGGCGTGGTTTCACCTGTACGGCGGCGAATGCGAAGAATGGCCGACCGTGCAGCTCCTCACCCGTGATCCGTCCACGCCCTCCACCACTCTGGGGTACGCCCTGTTCGCCACTCGCTGGCTTCAGGCCCCGCTGTACTTCGGCCTGGTGGCCGCCCAGGGGGTCTATGTCTACAAGTTCTTCAACGAGCTGTGGACCTTAATCCTGCGGTGCGTCACCGGGCAGGCGAACGAGACCTACGTCATGCTCGCCGTGCTGAAACTGGTCGACGTCGTCATGATCGCCAATCTGCTGATCATGGTGATCGTCGGCGGCTACGAGACCTTCGTGTCGCGCATCGGCCTCCAGGGCCACCGCGACCAGCCGGAATGGCTCTCGCACGTCAACTCCAACGTGCTGAAGGTCAAGCTCGCCACCGCCATCGTGGGCATCTCCTCCGTCCATCTGCTCCAGATGTTCGTGGATGTGCACCACACCCCGCGGCACTCGCTGCTGTGGGGGACGGTGATCCATATGGCGTTCATCGCCTCGGCGGCGATTCTGGCGTACATGTCGGGGCCGATGGCCGCACATGCCGAGCGTGACCGGCACCGGCCGCACGAACACCGGGCCGTCCCGCCTCCCGCCGCGCCGATTCCGGCCCAGGCGGGACCGCCCGCCGTGGAGACGGGGGCCGAGGAGCGGATCCGGGCCGCCGGGTTCCCGGCCCGGAAGCTGCTGGAGGAGTTCGACGCCGAGCATCCCCGGGCCTTCGACCGGGAGACGGTGGCGCGGCTCGGCAAGCTGGACTTCGTCGGGGACCGCGCCAACGTGGTGTTCGTCGGGCCGCCCGGCACCGGCAAGACACATCTGGCCCTCGCGCTCGGCGTGCGCGCCTGCGAGGCCGGACACCGGGTGCTCTTCGACACGGCCGCCGGATGGGCCGCCCGCCTGACCGCCGCGCACACCGCGGGCCGGCTCCCCGAGCAACTGGCCGACCTCGACGCCTGCCCCCTGCTGATCGTCGACGAGATCGGCTACGTCCCCTTCGAAGCGGACACCTCCCGACTCTTCTTCCAACTGGTCGCCCACCGCTACGAACGGGGATCGCTGATCGTCACCAGCGACCGCCCGCTCGACAGATGGGACGAGGTCTTCGGCGGCCCCACCGCCCCGGCGATGGTGGACCGCCTGGCCCACCACGCCGAGCTCGTGCGGCTGGAGGGGGACAGCTACCGCTTGCGGCGGACGGCTTCGGACTGGGCGGGCCGGGTGTGACCTGCGGACGTCTGCCTCGGCGGTCGGTCGCCCTCAGCGACGGCGGACCGGGCGGCTCGGCATGCCGAGGTTGTGCGGCTGGAGTGGGGACAGCCATCGGTGCGCCGGGTTGCTTCGGACTGGGCGGGCCGGGTGTGACCTGCGGACGTCTGGCCTGGCGGTCGGGCTACTTCAGGTGGGGCAGGTCGAGGTTGTTGACCAGGGGCTGGGCGAAGACGTGTCCGTCGACGTTGACGAGAGGGTCGCCGGCGGCTCCGGCGATGGAGAGGGGAAGCGGGAGGGCGGGGGCTGCTGAGGCCTCGGGGGCGAGGGCGGCGAGGAGTGCTGCCACGGAGACCAGTGCGGCGGCGGAGATGACGACGGCGGTGGAACGGGTGCGTGTGGGGAGCTTGGCAGACATGGGGACGTCAGGGACCTTTCACATCACGTACGGGGGATCGATCGGGGAGGGCCGGACCGGGGGACACCGGGACCGGCCCTGGGAGTAGGAGCGGGCGGGTCAGATGGCCGGTGTCTCGAGGACCAGGCCGGCGACATCGATGCCGATGGCCGCGGCCTGGGTGGCGAAGGCGCCGATCATCACGGCGGTGGCGGTCAGGACGGCGGCGGCACGACGGACAGCACGCATGGGCGGGGTTTCCTTTCGACTGCACTTCCGTCCGAGCCCCCTGCCGGGCGGCTCGGACTTGATCAGGACACCCCGTGACTGCCCGGCGCCCCACCCCGGAATGCGGGATGACCTGCGGGTTCCCTCATGGGTGGGAAGTGCACGGCGTGGCGTGCATGAACGCGTGCGTACACCCGTCCGAGCGAACCCGTGATCACATCTGGTCGTCGGCCAGCTCGGAGACGCCGGTGATCCGGTGCAGCGGATAGGTGCGGACCTCGTCCGCGGTGTGGTCGTACGCCGTCACGAAGCCGCCCTCGACCCGGATCGGGGCGATGACGCGCTGGCTGGCGGAGCCCTCGGCGTTCACGTAGCCGATCCACAGCGCCTCGCCGGTGAGGACGGCGGCCTGCATGGTGGCGAGGGTCTCGGCGGACCCGGTGCGCGGGAGCGTGCCGTTCGCCACGGGGGTCTGCTTGCGCGGGGTCGTCGAGGCCAGGTCGCCCGCCCGGATCGCACGGATCGCGGCCGTCAGGAGCGTCGCGTCGGGCGCCGGAGGGCCGTCCGGGACCGGCTCGGGGGCCGTGCGGGGAGGCGTGCGGTGGGCATGGGCGCGGGTGATCAGGACGTCGCCCTCGGCGGACTCCGCGGCCGGCGCGAACCCCATCGCACGCAGGCCCTCCAGCAGCGTCGCCGGATCGGCCTGGGCGGCCAGCACGGTCGGGGCGAGGCGACGCAGCGACAGGCCGGCGGCGCGCTTGTCGGCGAGGATCTCGTTCAGCACGGCGTCGTCGTCGCAGCGGACGTACGCCGACGCGGCGCCGATGCGGAGATGGCCGTGCTTGCGGGCCACGTCGTCGATCAGATACGCGAGCGGCTGCGGAACCGGCGTACGCGAGTGCGCGGTGAGGAAGGCGTGCAGGTCGGAGGCGCTGCGGCCGGCGTCCAGCGCACGGCGTACCGAACCCGGCGTGAACCGGTAGACCGTCGCCCCGCCCTTGGACTCCACGTCGGCGAGGACACCGAGCATGTCGGCGAGCGGGCGCTGGAGCGGGCCGGGGGCGACCGCCGTCAGGTCGGCCTGGAGGAGGACGTGGTCCAGCGGCTCGGGGAGGAGCGGGGCGAGCAGACGGGTGGCGGTGGCGGAGGCGACGGTCTGTTCGGCGGGGGTGAGGGGTTCGCGGGCCGGGATCCGCAGGTGCTTGTGGTGGACGGGGAGCTTGGCGCCGGGGCCCGACGGCTCGTCCGCGGCCGGCTTCGCGGCGGGCGCCCCGATCAGCGCCCGCCCGTGCGCGGACAGCGCGCCGCGGCCGGTGATGCCGAGCTGCTCCGCCTCCGAGATCGTCCACCGGGCGAGCCGGGTACGCAGGTTGTCGTCGCGTTGCGGGCCGCGCAGCGGGCGCTCCCAGCGCAGCCGGGCCAGCACGGACTCGGCGGACGGCGCGGCGCCTTCGGGCAGTTCGGCGAGCAGGTCCAGCACCCGGTGCCGTACGTCCGGCGTGGCGGAGCGGTCCAGGCCGGGGCCGAGGGCCGACAGCGTGCGGTCCTTGGCGTCCCGGCCGCCGACCAGGCCCGCCGTGCGGGTCGCCGCCAGCCACGCCTGAGCGAGCTGCGCCCAGCGCCGGCCTGCGGGCTGCTCCAGCCACTCGTCGTAGGCCGGGGTCGCCGCGTACCGCTCCTCCGCCTCGCCGTCCGACGCGATGAGGCCCGCCGCGTACGCCAGTTCCACCCAGAACGCCGCGACCGGCTCCGTCACATCGAGGGCGACGGCCGTCCGCTTCAGGTCCCGGACGCTCAGGCCGCCCGCCCGCAGCACGGCAGGACCGCCCTCGTCCCAGTCCTTCAGCAGCTCCTCGACGGTCGCCAGCGCCGTGTACGCCTGCCCGGCCGCCGTCCCGTCCACAACCTGTGGACGATACGTGCCGGCCGGCTCGATGAGGGGCGGCAGCGGCTCGGTGGCACGGTGGGCGCGGCCGTCACGCAGGCGCAGGGCCACTTCGCGGGGGAGCACGACGGTCCCCGGCGCCGTCGGCAGCAGCAGCCCGCGGTCGAGGAGCCACCGCAGCCGGGGCGCGGGATCGGCGGTGACCTGCCCGTACGGCGGGCCCCAGACCAGGCGGTGCAGGACCTCCAGGGACTCCTCGGGGGCGTCGGCGAGCAGGGCCGTCATCCGCTTGCGGTTCTTGAACAGGGAGGTGAGCGCCGTGACCGCCGACACCGCGTCGTGCGTGGACGTCAGCCCGGCCGCCGTGACGATCTCCTGGATACGCCCCGGCGACATGCCCGCCGTCGCCTCCTGGACGGTGGGGCCCAGGCCCGTCGGGGACGGGTGCTGAGGGGACGGGGACAGCAGCTCACTGGCCGTGCGGACAAGACGGAGCCGGTCGTCGGGGCCCCAGACCAGGGCCTGTTCGCGGAGGGTGGCGAGGGCGTGGGGAAGCGCGGCGGCGACGGTCTCGTCCCGCTCGTCGCCGGTCAAAAGGCCGAGGAGTTCTTCGTACGGTGCCGGGTCCGCGGCGACGGCCAGCGCCTCCGCCGTCTGCAGCGCGAAGCGGTCCAGCCGCTCCAGGGCACGCACGACCGAGGCCCGGGTGCCGGCGCGGGTCGCGAGTTGCGTGAGGTCCGTCGGGACGGGGGTGATGAGGTCGGGGCGGCTGCGCAGAAGCGCGGCCAGGGCGGCGTCGTCCTGCCCGCGGAGCGCCTCCGCGAGCGATCGCGGGGCGGCCGGCTTGTCCACGGTGCTCATCCGCCTCACGGTAGCGGGTTGCCTCCGGCGGTTGCGCGGCCCAGGTGCGGTTCGGTCCGGCCCCGTCCCCGAACGCCGGACGGGCCGAGCGTGCTCGGCCTGCATCAAGAGCGGTAACGTCACTCCCCACGGGGTATCCAACGCAGCCGCCCCGGAGGGGACTTCGTGGGGATCGAGAGCGACCAGGTCGTCTACGAGTATCTGAGCCGCGTCGGTGACGTGGCTCAGCAGCAACAGTTGCCGTCGGCCACACGGATGCGGCTGGTGTCGGAGTTGCGGAACGAGATCGACCGGCGCCGGTCGAAGGCGCCGGTCGACAGTCCCGCCGCCGTTCGCCGCATCCTCGCCCGGCTGGGCAGCCCGGACGAGGTCGTCGCGGCGGCCGACGGCGGCGGCGGTGCGTTCGAGGCGCCGGAGGCCGCCGTCCCCGTACAGCGCAGGGGGTTGCGTCGTGTCGTGCCCCGGCCCCGGCCCGCCGAGGACAGCGGCCCTTCCGACGTGCCCGCCCCGCCGCACCTCGCCGGTGCGGACGAGCTGGGTGGCAGTGCGACGCAGCCCGACTGGTGGCGGGTGGGCGACAGCCCGTTCGGGCTCGGGGACGAGGTCCCCGGGTTCGTCGGCGGGGTGGAGATCCCGGAGCTGCTGAAGCCTCCGCCGCCGAAGGAGACCGAGAAGACCGGCAAGGGGGAGAAGGGGGCGAAGAAGGAGGTCGTCGAGGACGAGCCCGTCGCTGTGGAGGAGGCCGAGGAGGCCGCGTCCAGGCGCCGTCTGCGCCTTCCCCGCCCCGGGAACTGGAGCAACCCCCTTCTCCTGATCGGCGCCGCCCTCCTCGTCGCCGGTGCCGTCCTGGGGAACCTGCTCGTGCTCCTCTTCGGCTGGCTCATCGCCTACGCCTCCCGGCGGCTGACCCCGGCGGAGCGGAAGTGGGCCGTCATCGTGCTGCCGGGCGCGGCGCTCTCCGCCGGGATCGTCTGGCTGTGGGGACGCAACGAGGGGCGGTGGGGTGACCCCATCGCGGAGGGGCACATGAACGACGCCGTCTCCGACACCTGGCCGTGGGTCATCAGGGGCGCCGCGATCGCCTCCGCGCTCTATGTGGTGTGGCGGTCCCAGCGGCAGCGGTGACGCTCCGCTGGGTTGTGCCGCTGTGGGTCGTTGGTCGTCTGCGGCGCCGTTGTGGCTGGTCGCGCCCACGCGGCGGAGCCGCATATCAGATACAGCCCCGCGCCCCTTTGCGGCGCTGCCGAACCGCCCGGACTTCGCCAGACCCGCCTGAAGCAGCCGTTGTCTTGATCGGTGGCCCGCCTGGGCACAATGGCTCATATGACTTCTCCCTCCCTCACCGTCGGCTTCGACCTCGACATGACGCTCATCGACTCCCGCCCCGGCATCCACGCCTGCTACACGGCGCTCGCCGAGCGGACGGGGACGTTCATCGATGCCGACCTGGCGATCACGAGGCTCGGGCCGCCGCTCGCGGAGGAGTTGATCAACTGGTTCCCGGCGGAGCGGATCGAGGAGATGGGGGATCTGTACCGCTCCATGTACCCGACGATCGCCATCGCCGCCACACCCGCCCTGCCCGGCGCCCGTGAGGCGATCGCCGCGGTGCGCGCGGCCGGCGGTCGGGCGATCGTCGTCACCGCCAAGTACGAGCCCAACGCCAAACTGCACCTGGAGCACCTCCGCATCGACGCCGACGCGGTGATCGGCGACCTGTGGGCCGAGCAGAAGGCGCAGGCGCTGCGGGAACACGGTGCGGGGGTGTACGTCGGCGACCACATCGGCGACGTGCGCGGCGCCCGTACCGCCGAAGCCCTGTCCGTGGCAGTGGCGACCGGGCCGTGCGACGGCGACGAACTGCGCGCGGCCGGAGCGGATGTGGTCCTGCCGGACCTCACCCACTTCCCGGCCTGGCTCGCGGACTACCGTCCGGCCCGCGCCTGACGGCGGCCGGCCGCGATCGATTGCAGGACCCCGGCACCGGCCACCAGGAACCCGACGCCCATGAGCATGCTCAATCCGAACATGTACGTCGGAAATGGCGTCGTACCGAGAAGAAGCGGGGCCACGGTGACGAGTGTGGCCACGGCACCGATGAAGAAGACGATGGCTCCGGCACGGATCAGTCGGTCACCGGGCGCGGCGGAATTCGTTTGGGTTTTGTCACGCACCGGACCAGGGTAGTTCCCTGCCCGAAGGAACAACCGGGTGACGTCTTGTCACCGGGTGGAAGACCATTAGCCTTGGTACCGGCGGGTCCACACGACCCGCCCCAGTGCTATCAAGAGCAGTTCCTGAGCGGTTTCCGAAGCAGTTTTCCGACGAGTACGAGGACGAGGACAGACGTGCCTACCGGCAAGGTCAAGTGGTTCAACAGCGAGAAGGGCTTCGGCTTTCTCTCCCGTGACGACGGCGGCGACGTCTTCGTCCATTCCTCGGTCCTCCCCGCCGGAGTCGAGACGCTCAAGCCGGGCCAGCGAGTTGAGTTCGGGGTCGTCGCCGGGCAGCGCGGTGACCAGGCACTTTCGGTCACGATCCTTGACCCGACCCCTTCTGTCGCCGCCGCCACTCGCAAGAAACCGGACGAGTTGGCCTCTATCGTCCAGGATTTGACGACTCTCCTCGAGAACATCACGCCGATGCTCGAGAGAGGCCGTTACCCCGACAAGGCCGCCGGCTCGAAGATCGCCGGTCTGCTGCGGGCGGTGGCCGACCAGCTCGACGTATAGATCCTGTAGAACCTCTGGATTTCTAGGGGAAATCCAGTGCATCCGGGCCGAGGGGCGGCAACAGCCCCTCGGCCGCTGCGCGTGTGAGCAGACCCCTGACCGCCGCGTAGCCGTCCACGCCGAGGTCGTGGGTGAACTCGTTGACGTACAGGCCGATGTGCTGGTCGGCGACGGACGGGTCCATCTCCTGGGCGTGTTCCATGACATACGGGCGGGAGGCCTCGGGGTCGTCCCAGGCGGCCTTCACGGACGTACGGATGGACTCGGCGAGCAGCCGCAGCGTGTCCGCGCCCAGCGACCTCTTCGCGATGATCGCGCCCAGCGGGATCGGCAGCCCGGTGGTGTTCTCCCAGTGCTCGCCCATGTCCGCGAGCTTGTGCAGACCGTAGTTCTGGTACGTGAAACGCGCCTCGTGGATGACGAGTCCCGCGTCGACCTTCCCGTCCCGCACGGCCGGCATGATCTCGTGGAACGGCATGACCACGATCTCGCCGACCCCGCCGGGGATCGTGTCCGCCGCCCACAGCCGGAACAGCAGATACGCCGTCGACCGCTCGCTCGGCACGGCGACCGTACGCCCCGTCAGGTCTCCTGGCCCCCGGGTGAGGACGAGCGGGCCGCAACCCCGGCCCAGCGCACCCCCGCACGGCAGCAGCGTGTACTCGTCGAGGACGTACGGCAGCACGGCGTACGACACCTTCAGCACGTCGAACTCGCCGCGCTCGGCCATGCCGTTGGTGATGTCGATGTCCGCGAACGTCACGTCGAGCGCGGGGGCGCCCGGCACGCGGCCGTGGGCGAGGGCGTCGAAGACGAAGGTGTCGTTCGGGCAGGGGGAGTACGCGATCTTCAGAGGCTCAGCGGTCATGCCTGTTCCAACTCTCCAGTACGGGCGCGAGCTTCCCGAAACCCTCGGTGAGGGCCGCGAGGGCGTCGCCGATGCGCCAGGCGGCGCGGTCGCGCGGGCCGACGGGGTTGGAGACGGCGCGGATCTCCAGCACGGGAACGCCGTGCGCGGCGGCCGCCTCGGCGACGCCGAAGCCCTCCATCGCCTCGGCGAGGGCGGTCGGATGACGGTCGAGGAGCGCGGCGGCACGGGCGGCGGTGCCGGTCACCGTGGAGACGGTCAGTACCGCGCCGGCACGGGCTCCGGTGGCCGCCGCGACGTCTCGTACGAGTGATTCCGGCGGACGGTGGGTGACGGTGCCGAAACCCAGCTCCGTGACCGGCAGAAAGCCGTCGGGTGTCTCGGCGCCCAGATCGGCGGCGGTGATCTCGTCGGCGACGACGAGGGAGCCGACGGGGGCGAACGGCTGGAAACCACCGGCGATTCCGGCCGAGATCACCAGGTCGTACGGGGCTCCCGCGAGGGCCGTCGCGGTGGTGGCCGCGGCGCGGGCGGGACCGACGCCGACGGCGCGGACGTCACCCGGGAACGTGCCCGTGAACGCCTGCGCCACCGCGTCCCGTTCGGCGGGGACGGCGGTGGCCACGAGGACGCGTACGGCAGACGTGGTCAGTCGTCCTTCTTCAGCTTGAAGGACCACAGGCCGGTGACCGTCTGGCTCTCCTTCTTGCCGTCGGCCGCCTTGATGGAGACGAGGGTGGAGTTGCCCTGGGCGCCGTACTGGGCGTTGAAGAACACGCTGCCCGGGATCGTGCGGTACGTCTTGTCGGTGTCCTCGGTGAGCGGCTGACCGTTCATCAGGATCGTCCAGCGCTTGTCGGCGACCTCGGGGTCGACACCGAAGCGGACGGTCTCGTCCGGGTCCACGGTGATGGACTTGATGTCGGTGTCCTTCAGGCACTGCGTCAGCTCCGCCGACTTCAGGGCGTCGCCCTCACCGCCACAGGTGGCCTCCTCGCTGACCGAGGACCTGCCGACGGTGATCGTGGACAGCGGCGTCGGCTTGTCGCAGGCCGACAGGACGAGCAGTCCGGCGGATACGGCGCCGGCGGCGGCGAGCGCGCGGCGGCGTCGCACAGCGGATTGCATGGTCATGGGCGAAGGCTATCGGGCACGTGCCGCGGGGCTGCCATGCGGGGTCCGGCGTGCCGGGCGCTCCGCGGGGTGGGCCGGGATGGGTTGTCGGTCGGCTGCGGGCCGGTGGGGGCTGGTCGCGCAGTTCCCCGCGCCCCTTCGGGGCGCTGTCGTTACTCCACGCGTGTGCGTGGGCCGTTGCCGTGCCTGGCCGAGGCGAGGAGGCCGCGGACCGTGCTCAGCCAGCCGACGGCGACGATGGTGGCGGCCACCGACAGGCCGAGGGTGCCGTTGAGCGGGAGGACGATGCCGATCGAGCCGCCGAGCACCCACGCCACCTGGAGCAGCGTCTCGGAGCGGGCGAAGGCGGAGGGACGGACCGTCTCCGGTACGTCCCGCTGGATCAGCGCGTCCAGGGACAGCTTGGCCAGCGCCTGCGCGAACCCGGCGATCGCCGCGAGACACGCCACCATCGCCGCCCCGAAGAAGAGCGCCGCGACGATCGCCGCGCCCAGTACGAACGCCACCACCGTCACGACGATGATCTCGGGGGCGCGTGATCTGAGCCAGGCCCCCACCGCCGTACC
Organism: Streptomyces sp. NPDC051963; assembly: GCF_044593495.1. Classification (NCBI taxonomy): domain Bacteria; kingdom Bacillati; phylum Actinomycetota; class Actinomycetes; order Kitasatosporales; family Streptomycetaceae; genus Streptomyces; species Streptomyces sp. NPDC051963. The sequence continues at coordinate 182,533 of NZ_JBIUCC010000008.1, forward strand.
GATCGCGTTGCCCGTGCCCGCCGAGACCGCCACTATGCCCAGCGACACCGCCGCGCTCTCGCCGGTCAGCGGATGCTCGCGCAGCAGGAAAGCCAGGAAGAAGATCAGGAAGCCGGAGAGACAGCGCAGGGCGGCGTTGGCGCCGAGGGCATGGGTGACGGCGGTGCCCACGGTGCGCAGGCCGGGGCGCTGGACGGGCTTGCGGTGCGGGCCGTGCAGATGCTGCTCGTCGGCGGCGAGCAGGGCGGTGTCCTCGCCCTTCGCCGAGTCGACCTTCGGCGGGAGCGAGAAGGAGAGGAACATACCCGCGATGAAGATCACGAAGGCGCCGTAGAGGGGCCATCGGGGCCCGATGGCCTGTAGCCCCGCCCCGATGGGCGCCGCCACACCGGTGGCGAGCAATCCGCCGAGCGTGACCCGTGAGTTGGCTTTCACCAGGGAGAAGCGGGGTGGCAGGAGCCGGGGTACGACGGCGCTGCGGACGACGCCGTACGACTTGGACGCGACGAGTACACCCAGTGCGGCCGGGTACAGCTCGATGCCGCCGGTGATCACCGCGCCCGAGAGGATCAGCGCGAGCAGCGCCCGGGCGAGCATCGCCATCGCCATCGCCGCACGACGGCCGTGCGGGATGCGGTCGAGGAGCGGGCCGATGACGGGCGCGAGAAGCGTGAACGGCGCCATGGTGATGCCGAGGTAGAGCGCGACCCGGCCGCGGGCCTCGTCGGTCGGCACCGAGAAGAAGACGGTGGAGGCGAGGGCCACGGTGATCATGACGTCACCTGCGCCGTTCACCGCGTGCAGCTCGATCAGCTTGCCGAGGCCGGACTCGCCCGCGCCGTGCGCGTGCGTCGCCTTGCGGATCCCGCGCGCGGGCCCCGTCACCGGCAGGTGGAGGGCACGGCCGACCGCGCGGAGGGGGCCGCCCACCCGACCCGATCCGCTGCTCCGACTGCTCCCCTTGACCCCACCGACACCGGTGGCACCCTGGGGCGACCTTGCGGCTGCCATTCCGCCATAGTGCCCCGAGATGGGGGTTGGTATCGCGGTTACGGCACGGATGGCGTTGTACTTTTGCGGCACTTTCCAACCGGGCGAGTCCGGTGCGGGGGTGGGAAACAACCCGTCGGTGTAGGCCCAGCGGCAGCGAGCAGGTAGCGTGCGTAGCGCGTCGTGGCGAACGTTCTCGGCCGCGCGCCTCTCAGTCATCCCGCAGAATGGATGGAGTAGGTGCGCCCGAGCGCGATCGGGCGTGGACGTTGACGCGGCCCAATGGTCCGCTCCGTTCCGCCTGACCGCCTTCAGGCAAGGCGCACCCGAGAGACGGCGTAGGAGAGAAGCGATACCTGTGAGCGCAGCGACCACGCGAAGCCGCACCCCCGACCGTCTGTGTGCCGAGGCCGTCGACCTCGCCCGCGCCGCCGCCGAGGAGGCTGCCGCGCCAGGAGTTGTGGGAGAGCACGCGGGACTCGTCTCGGAGGGCGACCGCGTCGTCACGCACTACTTCGAGTGCAAGGAGTTCGGCTACCGCGGCTGGCGCTGGGCCGTGACGGTGGCCCGCGCCTCCCGCGCCAAGGTCGTCACGCTGGACGAGGTGGTCCTCCTCCCCGGCCCCGACGCCCTGCTGGCCCCCGAGTGGGTCCCGTGGAGCGAGCGCCTGCGCCCCGGCGACATGGGCCCCGGCGACCTGCTCCCGACCGACGCCGAGGATCTGCGCCTGGAGCCCGGTTTCTCCGACGAGGACGATCCACGTCTGGAGCCCGGCTACTCCGGCGAGGACGAGCCGTCGCCCAACGCCGCCGTCTCCCACGAGATGGCCGAGCTGGTCGAGGCGGAGGACGCGGAGGTGACGGCCGGGCCGCCGGCGAACTTCCCGATCGCCCCCTCGCGCGGCTCCATCGCGGCGGTCGCCGAGGAACTCGGCATGCGCCGGGCCCGTGTCCTGTCCCGCTACGGCCTGCATGTCGCCGCCGACCGCTGGGAAGACTCGTACGGCCCCAAGACCGCGATGGCCCAGGCGGCCCCGGCGTCCTGTGTGAGCTGCGGCTTCCTCGCCCCGATCGGCGGCTCGATGGGCCAGGCCTTCGGCGTCTGCGCCAACGAGTTCTCCCCGGCCGACGGCCGCGTCGTCTCCCTCGCCTACGGCTGCGGCGGCCACTCCGAGGCCGCGGTCATGCCCAAGCCCCCACGTCCGGCTCCCCCGGTCATCGACGAGACCCGCGTGGACCCGTTCCCGCTGCGACCCTCGCCGGATTCGGGGTCGGTGTCGGTGGGGGCGGATGAGGACTCGGGGGAGTTGGGGCACTCGTAGGGCCCTGACTTCTACGCCCGCCACGGCTGGAGTCACCTCCCCGATGGTGGAGCTCTCCTCCTCGGTCTGCCGCCCACGCTCAGCCATGCCGACCGACCTCGGTGATGAGTTTTCGCGCTCACTCCCGTCACACCTACGACGGGACACGACGAGGCGGAAGGATGACGTGATGAGTGCGGACACGCTGCTGGAGGAGCTGGGCGTGAGCAGTCTGGGCGAGGTCGACGAGCCGGCGTTCTCGGGGCTGGCGGAGCGGTACCGGCGGGAGCTGCACGTGCACTGCTACCGGATGCTCGGGTCGTTCGAGGACGCCGAGGACACCGTGCAGGAGACGTTCCTGCGTGCCTGGCGGCGGCGGGAGACCTTCGAGGGGCGGTCGACGTTCCGTGCCTGGCTGTACCGGATCGCCACCAACGCCTGCCTGGACCTGCTCGCCAAGCACCGGCCCGAGCCCGCGACCGGCGGCGAGGTGCTGTGGCTCCAGCCCTACCCGGACCGGCTGCTCGACGAACTGCCCGCGGGCGACACGGACGAGCCGGAGACCGTCGCCGTCGCACGGGAGACGATCGAGCTGGCGTACCTGGTCGCGGTCCAGCACCTCGCGCCGCGCCCGCGGGCCGTGCTGATCCTGCGGGACGTGCTCGGCTGGCCGGCGAAGGAGGTCGCGGGGCTCCTCGGGGACTCCGTCAACTCCGTGAACAGCGCGCTGCAACGGGCCCGCGCCGGCATGCGGGAGCACCTGCCCGCCGAGCGGCAGGACTGGACCGGCGGCGAACAGGACGCCGGGACGCGCGAGCTGGTGCGCCGTTACACCGACGCCAGCGTCGCCACGGACGTTCCGGCGCTCGCGGCGATGCTGCGGGACGACGTCCGCAGCTCGATGCCGCCCACGCCGGGCCTGTACGTCGGCCGTGACACGGTCGTGAACTACTGGGTCGAGAGCGGCTTCGAGGGCATGAAGGGCCTGCGTGCCGTCCCCACCTCCGTGAACCGGCAGCCCGCCATCGCCTTCTACCTCTGGCAGCAGCAGGAGAACGCGTACCTGCCGCTGACGATCGACGTCCTGCGCGTCACCGGCGGGGCGATCGCCGAGATCGTCACGTTCCACGACGACCAGTTCCCGCGGCTCGGGGTGCCGGAGCGCCTGCCGGCGGACGGCACGGAGTAGTCCCGGTGCGGACACTCACGCTGCGCGGTGGCGCGCGCGTGGCGGTGGTCGCGGCCCAGTGGCACGACGCGTTCGGCGTCGTCACCCGCGGGCGGGTGCAGCTGGAGCTGCGCGACGGCGAGCCAGGGCCGGTCCTCGGACCCGACGCCGGCTTCTGGCTCCGCGGCACCGGCGTCCGCGCCCTGCGCAACCCCGGCCGCCGCACGGCGAGGGTGCGCATCGTCACACGCCGGTCACCGAACGAAGGAGGAACGACGTGAGCAGGACGCATGACCCAGGTGCCGTCGCAGGCCCGGCATCGGGCGAGACCAGCCGCCCCCACCCCCACCGATTCCGCGGGCTCGCCGGCACCGGCCTGATCGCCACCTTCGCGGCGACGGTGGCCACCACCCTCGCCGCGGCGCTTGCCCGGGCCGCCGGCGTCGACTTCGAGGTCTCCGACGGCGGCGAGACGATCCCGTTGTCCGGGTTCGCCGTGGTGACCGGCTTCTTCTCTCTCGTGGGCCTCGTCATCGCCGTCGCTCTTCTTCGCTGGAGCGCTCGCCCCGCCGAGCGATTCATCTGGACGGCAGTGTCACTGACCGCGATCTCACTGATCCCGCCCCTCCTCTCCGGGGCAACCGCCACCACGACCACCGCCCTCCTCGGGCTGCACCTCGTGCCCGCGGCGGTGATGATCCCCATCCTGACGCGGAGCGTCCGCGCTCGCACCGATTGACGATCCCGGACGCGCGGCGAGGTTCGTGTCAGCCGCTCTCCGCGTCCAGGAAACCGGGTTCGAAGCCCAGTGCCTGAACATCCCTCCGTACCGTGGCCACGAATTCCTGGATGGACCAGCCTCGGTTTGCTGGATGCGGAGGGTGCCTTTCTCCTCGTAACTCATCGACTCCCATTCGAAGTCCGCACTCTGGAAGTGGGGCAGCCTCGATGTTCACCAGCAACTCGGCGAAGATCGTGCCGCGGCGGGTGGACCCGTTCCCGCTGCGGCCCTCGCCGGATTCGGGGTCGGTGTCGGTGGGGGCGGATGAGGAGTCGGGGGAGGTGGGGCACTCTTAGCGAGGCGGTTCAGAAGCCCAGGTAGGTGATCTGGACGATGTAGACCCGCTCGCTTCGTACAACCACCTGGTACCGGATCATGCCTCCGGAGACGGGGAGCTGGCGGCCTTGAGGGTTGAGGCCCTCATGGGCCCGGCCTTGGACATGAAGAGCTTCAGCCGCCCTGACCAACTCGTCGGCCGCGGCTTCGATGGTGGCCAGGAAGTCCGGCGGGAGGGAACTGGCGGCCTCTGAGGCTCCGAAGGCGTACTCCCATTTCCAGCTCACTCGCGAACTGCCTTCATCGCCTCGTCGAGAACGGCGCTCAGCTCGCGAAGGGCTTCCCATGCGATGGCCGGATCCTCGTGTTCCAGCTTGCTCTGCGCCTGGGCGTAGCGAGCGGATAGGGCTGGGCGACGGGCGATCTCGATCTCCTGAGCCCAGATCAGGACCCAGCTCTGGACAGGGCTCAGAGACTGCCACTCGACTGCCTTGGCGAAGGCCTCGTCCTTCATGGCCTGCATCTCGTCCAGGCGACCTGGCGCGACGACGGCAAGGGCTGCACGCAGGGCATCAGGGGTCAGTTCGGGACGAGGGATGAGTTCGTTTCCGTGGTCGGCCTGAGTGCTCATGGTGTCCTCCAGGGGGTGCCCCGGCCAGACTAGCCGGGCTGAGGCACGGGAACGGGACACAACGGGCTCAGACGGCGGCGGCAGCGGGAGTGCGGCAGTCATGGCAGCGTCCTGGGGTCGGGGAACGGAAGGCGCGGTCGCAGCCATCGCAGTTCTGGAGTGGGTATCGGACCGTCGGCGGTGGTACCGGGGCATGGAACGGCGGCGGTGGGGGCAGCTGGGCGGCGAGACGGTGGGCCAGGAGGGCGGCAGGCCGTCGTAGGCCTTCGGGTGGGAGGTCGGTGGTGAGTGCGTGCCGTACGGCGGTGGCGGCGACGTCTCGCTCCAGCCATGCGGCGACGCCGGAGGCGAGGTGGGCCGTGTCGCAGGTGGAGAGGAGGAGGCGTGGCTCATCGCGACGGAGGCCGGCGAGGAGGTGAGTGGCCTTCTGGAGGAGCGTGGGGGAGGGGTAGGCCGGTTGCGGTACGGCGCAGAGAGCCTTTTTGCGGGGCGGTCGGCGTTTCTTCGCCGGGGCGTGTTCCGTGTGGCTGCGGCCGGGCTGGTTGCAGGAGATCGTGCGGGTGACGATGCGGCCGCCGGGGATGCGTTCGCGCTCTCGGCGGAGGTAGCCGTGGGCCTCCAGCTCGCGTAGCGCGGCGGCGATCCTGGTCGCTCCCTCGGGGAATCGGGCGGCGAGGGTCTTGATGTCGACGCGGGCGCGTGCGGGGAGGGACTGGATGTACAGGGCCAGCCCCCTTGCGACGAGCGAGAGTTCGGGGTGCTGGGCGAGGTGGTTGCCGATCACCGTGAAGCGGGTGGTGTGGCGGGTGTGGTCGTGTTCGAGTCCGCCGGCGCGGGCGTCCCGGTGAGGGTGGTTTTTGCCCGCGATACGGGACTGGGTGCGCGGGGGCGCGCTAAGGTCGTTCGTGTCCATCGGGAAGGGGCTTTCTTCCTTGGTGGTCAGGCCCTCGCACTGGGATGCCAGTCCCGGCGAGGGCCGTTGCATGTCTGCGGTTGTGTTGCGCTGAGAGTAAGGCAGGCAACCGGGCCGAAATCCAGCCGAGTTGGTGATGTTCACCCGCGAGGGTGAGCGGCGGCTGTGGGCGGGTGGAGCGGGCGGGTGGGGTGGGGCTTGGTGGGGGTTCTTTCCCTCTCAGGTCCTTTGGGAATGACCGCCGGTGGCACCGGAGCACGGGTTTCTGGAGTGCGGTGGAAGAGCGACTTCGGCCCAGACGGTCTTGCGCGGGGCGGGCCCTTCGGCAACTCCCCAGCGGTCGGCGAGCGCGCCGACGAGGAGGAGACCGCGGCCCGATTCGGCATCCGGGGCGGGGTCTTGGGGGCGGGGCGGACGTTCCCCGGCGGTGTCGGTGACCTCGATGCGCAGGGTGTCGCCGATGACGTAGAGGGTGAGCCGGAAGTCGCGGCCCTGGACGCGGCCGTGGGTGGCGGCGTTGGCCGCGAGTTCGGCGACGACCTGGCCCGCCGGGTCCAACGGGAGCCCCCAGCTTCGGAGTTGCTCGGTGGCGAGCAGGCGCGCGAGGCGGGCTCCGCGGGCTGTGGGGGACAGCTGCACGCTGAAGTTGCGGACGGGGGCGGCGGGTTCAGCGGGTTCGGCGGATTCCTGGATCACGTCACTCAGAGTGGCCGTGGACGCCTACCGTAACCAGTGACGACGCCGTTGCGTACGGTGACTGTCCGGAGGTTGTCCGGTCGTGTCCGGGCTGTCGGGACGGGTCGCAGGGGTAAGGGCCGTCGTGATTCGGTGGTACGGCGGAGGGGTGCGGGATGTCGGTGGAGGCGGACGCGGGGCGGCTCAAGACGGAGGCGGATGAGCCGGGGTGGGAGGTGGATCCGGACGATGAGTGGGGTGTCGCCGTCGTCGCGACCGTGGGACGGCAGCTGAAGCTGCGCCGGGAGGCGGTGGGGATGCGGGCCGCCGAGTTCGGGAGGGCCCTCGGGTACGGCGAGGACTTGGTCTACAAGATCGAGGGTGGGAAGCGGATTCCCAGGCAGGATTATCTGGACAGGGCCGACGAGGTCCTGGACGCAGGTGGGCTGATCTCCGCCGCGTGGGAGGACGTGAAGAAGGTCCGGTATCCGAAGAAGGTGCGGGACCTGGCGCAGATGGAGGGCAAGGCGGTCGAGCTCCAGCTCTACGACCCGCTGAACATCCACGGGTTGTTGCAGACGCCGGAGTACGCACGCGGGCTGCTCCTCATGCGACGCCCCGCGTACACCGAGGACGAGGTGGAGCGGTTCATCTCGGCGCGCGTGGCCCGCAAGGCGGTATTCGAGCGAGACCCGGTACCCGAACTCAGCTTCGTCCTGGAGGAGTGGACGCTTCGGCGCCCGCTCGGAGGACGGGAGGTGCTGCGCGGCCAGCTTGAACATCTGCTGGAGGCTGGGCGGTTGAGGAATGTCGAGCTTCAGGTGATGCCGATGGATCGCGAGGAGCACGCGGGACTGGCGGGTGGCATTGAGGTGCTGAAATTCGAGGACGGCTCCGCGGTGGGGCGTACACAAGCGGTGGCCAACGGCCGACCGGCCTCCGAACCCAAGCAGCTCCGTATCCTTGAACTGCGGTATGGCATCATCCGAGCCCAGGCTCTCACGCCCCGTGAGTCGACGGCCTTCATCGAGCAACTGCTGGGGGAAACATGATTCGTAGCACCTCGGCCGGGGACGCCTCCGATCTGGCGTGGTTCAAGAGCAGCTACAGCAGCAGCAGCGAAGGCGACTCCTGCGTCGAGATCGCGGCAGCGCCCCGCACCATCCACGTCCGCGACTCCAAGCACACCGACGGCCCCCGACTCACGCTCACCCCGCAGGCCTGGGCCGACTTCCTGCCGTACATCTCCGAATGACGCCGCTGCGCTCCGCGCGCCCCGCCGACGTGGACGGCATCACCGACCTGCACACCCGGGCCCGTACGGCGTACTACCGGGCGGGTGGCTGGTCCGATGCCGGGCTCACCTCCCCCGACGCGTGTGCCGAGCGGCGGGAGGGCTGGGCGTCCTGGCGAGGGGCCCGCCCTACGAAGCCGACGTCGATGCCGCCACGGTGGGTCAGCTATACCAGGTCCATGTCCGTCCCGGTCTGTGGGGACAGGGCGTAGGCAGCCACCTGCACGCCGCATTCGTGAAGTTCCTCCGCGACGCGTCCCTCTCGTCGGGTGTGTTGGAGGCATGGGAGCGCAACAGCCGGGCCCAGGTCTTCTACGCCCGCCACGGCTGGAAGCCGGACGGACACCATCGGCCCGGTCCGGATGACGTGAACTGCGTTCGCCAGGCCGAGTGATCTCCCTCGCGCACCTTGTCTTGGTGCGGGTCCGAAAGGAGCTCCGCCTACCCGGACCTGTCATCCACGCGGTAGGCCATGCACCGATCCCAGCCGTGACGACCGTGCACGACGTCAAAGACACCGTCATGGGCGTACAGCCTGCAGTTCGCCGCCCTGCCCCGGAGAAAGTCCGCGTCGGCGCCACCGGCCACAGCGTCGTGGCCATCTCCGCCATCAAGCCTGTCGTCGCCGTCTCCGCAGATGATGTCCCTTCCCGGCCCGGCGTTGATGCCGTAGCAGCGCGGCGGGTTCGCGGCGGCGGCGTCCGTCTGGGTGGCCGCCGTGGCTGCCAGGGCGAGCGCTGCTGCGCCGGCCCCCGCGAGGATCTTTGTTCGGTTGGTCCTCGGCTTGGTTCGTCCGTTCATGGGCCCTCCCCCTTCATGGCCCCCGGTCGAGGGGGCGGATGTTCTGTGGTCCACGGTGGCTCCGCCCCCTCCTGACCACCATTCGCCAATCCGCGAATCCTCCGGACCCCGGACCCCGGACCCCGACGAAGGGCGTACCTTCGAAGCAGGTCGGGGCTGTCGACAGGGGGCGCGGCCATGAGCCGTCACTCGATCACCGAGCGCCATATGCGGGCGATGCTCGACGTCATCGACGAGGCACGGCACGACAAGGGGGACGAGGTCCCGCCGCTGTCGTTGCTGGAGGGGCTGGGGCGGCTGGTGCCCTGCGACCTGGCGGAGTTCGGCGAGGTGGATCTGCCTACCCGGTGCTTCTTCGGGGACCAGGAGGTGGAGTACGGCGGCCACTACCCCGTGCCGGACAGCGAGATCTGGTGGCGCTTCAAGCACCAGCATCCCCACTGCGTCGCGGTCGAGCACAGCCACGGTGATCTGGAGGTTTCCCAGCTGACGGACTGGATGGCCACGCGGGAGTTCCGGAACCTGGCCCTGTACACCGACTACTTACGCCCCTTCCCCAACATGCTCGTGGTGCCCCTGCCCACCGCCCCCGGACGCATCCGCATGTACACCTTCAGCCGCGAGAGCACGCGTCCCTTCAGCGAACGGGACCGGCTCACACTGGAGTTGATACGCCCGCATCTGTACGACATCTACCGCGAGGCCGCCCTGCGCCGGCGGACGCCCGTACGGCTGACGCTCCGCGAGCTCGACGTCATGCGGGCCGTGGCGAAGGGCCTGAGCAACGGTGCCATCGCCGGGCAGCTCGTGGTCGAGCCGAGCACCGTCCGCAAACACCTGGAGAACGTCTACCGCAAACTCGGGGTGTCGAGCCGTACGGCCGCGGTCGCGAGGCTGTTCCCCGAGACACCGTGACACCAGGGCAGGCCGCCGGGCGAGTCACTCCACCCTCATCGCGCGGTACCTTCATCGCGACGCCGATGAGGAGAGTGAAGGTACGTGAGTAAGTTCGTGCGGCCGGCTGCCGAGGGGGCGGACCCCTTCGGGACGGCCCGCCTGCGTCGCGGCGTGCTCGACGCCTGGGCCACCAGCCCCGCCCGGTTCCGCGAGGACGCCAACGCCGAGGAGGACCTCGTCCTCGGCGGCTATCGGGACCGGCTCGTCGTCGAGCTCGCGCAGAACGCCGCCGATGCCGCGGCCAGGGCAGGCGTGCCCGGGCGGCTCCGGCTCACCCTCCGCGACGGCGTCCTGTTCGCCGCCAACACCGGCGCTCCCCTGGACGCGGCGGGCGTCGAGTCCCTGGCCACTCTCCGTGCCTCCGCCAAACGGGACGCCCGCGATACGGCGGTCGGCCGCTTCGGCGTCGGATTCGCCGCCGTACTCGCCGTGACCGACGAGCCCGCGGTCGTCGGCCGGCACGGCGGTGTCCGCTGGTCCCTCGTCGAGGCCCGCGAGCTGGCCGCGGAGACGGCACGGCACAGCCCCGGCCTCGGGGACGAGATCCGGCGGCGCGACGGGCATGTCCCGCTCCTCCGGCTCCCCTTCGCCGCCGAGGGCACGGCCCCGGACCCGTACGACACCGTCGTCATCCTCCCGCTCCGCGACACGGCCGCCGCCGACCTCGCCGAGCGCCTCCTGCACGCCGTCGACGACGCCCTCCTCCTCGCCCTGCCCGGCCTCGAAGAGGTCGTGATCGAGACCGATGACGTCCGCACCCTGCGCCGCCGCACCGAGGGCGCCCTGACGGTCGTAGAGGACAGCAGGGAGGGCACGACGGGGTGGCGCAGCGTGTCCGCGCACGGTCCGCTCACGCCCGAACTGCTCGCCGACCGGCCCACCGAGGAGCGCCTGCGCCCGCACTGGTCCGTCACCTGGGCCGTCCCGGTCGACGACGACGGTTCCCCGGCCCGCCCCCGCACCAGCGCCGTCGTCCACGCGCCCACCCCCAGCGACGAGCCCCTCGGCGTGCCCGCGCTGCTCATCGCCTCCTTCCCCCTCGACACCACCCGGCGGCACACCGCCCCCGGCCCGCTGACCGACTTCCTCGTTCAGAAGGCCGCCGACGCGTACGCCGAACTGCTCGCCGACTGGCGCCCGGTGAGCACCGGCATCATCGGCCTCGTCCCCGGGCCGCTAGGCAAGGGCGAGCTGGACGGCGCGCTGCGGCAGGCGATCCTCGATCGCCTGCCGCGTACGTCGTTCCTGCCCCCTGCCGTCCACGGCACCGAAGACGACGAACTGCCCGAGTCGCTCCGCCCCCGTGACGCCGAGATCGTCGAGGGCGCCGGTGCCGACACGGTGAGCGTCCTCGCCGAGGTGCTGCCCACGCTGCTGCCCGCCGGGCTCGAACGGCGGGTGGAGCTGCGGACGTTGGGGGTCGCGCGGGTTCCGTTGACCGATGCGATCGATCGCCTCGCCGGGCTGGAGAAGGAGCCGGGCTGGTGGCGGCGGTTGTACGACAGCCTCGCCGGGGTCGACCCGGACCGGCTCTCCGGCCTCCCGGTCCCGCTCGCCGACGGACGTACGACCATCGGCCCCCGGCAGGTCCTGCTCCCCACCTCGGACGCCTCCCGTATCGACCCGGAGATGCTCGCCCGGCTCGGGCTCAAGGTCGCCCATCCGGACGGCGCGCATCCGCTCCTGGAGAAGCTGGGCGCCCTGCCCGCGACCCCGCGCGCCGTGCTCACCACTCCGCAGGTACGGGCCGCCGTCGCCGCTTCCCTGGACGAGGACGGCGGGCTCTCCTGGGAGGAGGACGCCGCGCTCGACGCCGAGGAGCTGGCCGACACCGTCCTCGCGCTCGTACGGGATGCGGCGCTGGAGCCCGGCGACGAGCCGTGGCTCGGTGCCCTGGCCCTGCCGGACGAGGAGGGGGATCTGGCCCCCGCGGGCGAACTCGTCCTCCCCGGCAGCCCGTTCGCCCAGGTCATGCGGGAAGGGGAACTGGCCGCGGTCGACACCGAGCTGGCCGAGAAATGGGGCGAGCAGCCGCTCGCGGCCTGCGGCGTACTGGCCGGCTTCGCGCTCGTACGGGCCACGGACGTCGTCCTGGATCCCGATGAACTGGAGCCGCGCGAGGGCGACTTCGCCGAGCCCGACGACGCGGGTCTGCTGGACGCGGTGGACGTCTGGTGCGAGGACATCCTCGACCGCTTCCCGGACACGCCCGTACCGCCGGTGGCCACGGAGCTGGTGGCCGTACGGGACCTGGACCTGGTGGACGACGACAGCTGGCCCCAGGCCCTCGCCCTGCTGTCGAAGCCGCCGCTGCGCGACGCGATCGTCGAGCCCGTCCGGATCCTCCTCCCCGACGGCACGCACGAGACCGTACGGCCGTACACCGCATGGTGGCTGCGCGGGAACCCTGTCCTGGACGGCCGCCGCCCGGCCGGTCTGCTGGCCGCCGGCGGCGACCCCCTCCTCCGTGGCCTCTACGACGAGGCCGACGCGACCGGGTTCGAGGACGAACAGGTACTGCGGGCACTCGGCGTACGGACCTCTGTCGCCGCCCTCCTCGACGAGCCCGGCGGCGCCGCCGAACTCCTGGACCGCCTCGCCGACCCCGACCGCGAAGTCACCGGCGCCCAACTGCACGCCCTGTACAGCGCGTTGGCCGACCTGGACCCCGAGCAGGTGACCCTGCCGGACGACCTGCGAGCGGTGGTCGACGGCGACGTGGTCGTGGTGGACGCGGCCGACGCGGTCGTGGTCGACTCCCCCGACCTGCTCCCCTTCACGGACGGCGTGCCCTTGCTGCCGGTCCGCCCGTCCCGAGCGGCAGAGCTGGCCGAACTGTTCCAGGTACGGCGGTTGAGCGAGTCCGTCACCGGTTCAGTGGACTCGGAGGGCACCGAACACGAGGTACCCGATTCGGTACGCGTACTCCTGGGCGCGCTGACCCCGTCCTCGTACGTCGAACACGACGAACTCGTCGTCGACGGCGTGGAAATCGACTGGCGGCTGACGACTGACGGCGTCCTGCACGCCGCAACCCTGGAAGGCGTCGCCGCGGGCCTTGCCTGGGCGTCCCGTCAGTGGCCTCGGCGGTTCGAGGTGGCGGCGTTGCTGGAGGATGCTTCGCGGACGGAGGAGCTGGCTCGGGATCGGTGGTTCGACTGAGCCCGAAACGGCCGGCCCACCGGAGGGGAATCCGGTGGGCCGGCCGTCTGCGTAGTGCAGCCGGTCTCGGCTAGTCGCCCACCCGCTCGGCCAGGAAGGCGAGCAGTAGATCGAACAGGTGGTCCACGGCGGGCTGTTGCTGGCTCTCCGTCAGAGACTTCCAGTGCCGGATGCCGGTTCCGGGGAAGGCGTCCTCGAGGACGGTTGGGATCCATGTGAAGCTGCTCTCCTCGCCCTTGCGAGCGAGAAGCCACTCACGGAACCCCTCCAGCAACTTCCCTGACGTGCCGATGTCAAGGCCGGTGATGAACATGGCCGTCGGATAGTAGGTGCCGTCCAGGCCGTACATCCCCGGCCGGTCGCGGATCTTCTCAATGAACTTCTTGTCGTTCACTTGCCTCCCAGCACCCGATCCGCGAAGCACTCCTCCGTCACCTCGCGAACAACTGGCGTTCACTCAGCGCGAGTTCGCAAGCGAGTTCACCGTATCCGTACAACCTTTCACGACTGCTACGGATCTCCTCACGGGAGTCAACAGACTCCACCATCACTTGGGTCCCGCGCCGATGACGAGCCGTGAGGAACGACCGGTGTCGGGGTCCGCACACCACGTGGGGAACGCATGCGCATACGAACCACCGTGGCCGCCCTCTCCGGCGTCCTGGCCCTCTCCGCCTTCGCTGTTCCGGCCGCTCAGGCCGACGTGCAGGGCACCGTGAGCATCGACAAGCCGAGTGCCCAGGAGCGCTTCGGGGGCTCCTCGGCCAGGTCCGGGTTCGCCGCCCAGGCGGCGCCCGAGGTGTCCAACGTGACCGTCAACGCCGGCAAGGCGCTGGTCTTCGGCACCACGACCGTCAGAACCTTCGAGGTGTCCCTGACCGCCAGCCACCCCAGCGGCATCGTGGATGCCTACATGGACCTCTGGCACGGCACGGACCCCGAGAACGACATCGACGGCTACCTCCCGCCGAACGAGGAGGCGGCCACCTGCACGGCGATCAGCGCCACGACGTCGACCTGCAAGCTCACCATCACGGCCTCGCCCGGTCTGCACGGCGACGGGGTCGGCGAGTTGTACGCCAACGCGCTGGCCGGTACCTGGCACGTCACCGCGGCTGCCCTGTCCGCGGATGGCGAGGTCTACGCGAACGACTTCTACAAGACCCACAAGGTCCAGCGCCTCGCGAAGCTGACCACCGACGCCGCACCGGAGCCGGTGAACGCGGGCCAGACCATCTCGGTGACGGGCAAGCTGACCCGCGCCGACTGGGAGACCGGCAAGTACGTCGGCCTCAGCGGCCAGGCGCTGCACCTGCAGTTCCGTGAGTCGGGTGCCAGTGCCTACGCGACCGTGAAGGGCATCAAGTCCACCACGGGCGGTGCCGCGAAGACGACCACGACGGCGACCGTCGACGGTCACCACCGCTTGAGCTACCCGGGTATCTCCAGCACCGCGCAGGCCGTCGCAACCGGCGACTACGTCGGCGTGCGGTAGGCATCGCACGTTTGTAGTCCGGCCCCGGAGCCGTCCGGGGCCGGACTCGTGAGGGACCTTGATATTTTCCGTACAAATCTCGCGCCATCCGCACAACCATTCCACTACGCCGCAAATCTGATCACGCGAGTCAACAGACTCCATGATCACTTGGGTCCCGTGCCGACGACGAGCCGTAGGGAACGAACAGTGCCGGGACCCCCTTCTCCACTTGGGGAATGCATGCGCACAAGAGCCACCGTGGCCGCCGTCACCGGCGTCCTGGCCCTCTCCGCCTTCGCCGTTCCGGCCGCAGAGGCCGCCGACGCACCCTCCGGCAAGGCAACGTTCAGCTCCGCCTCCGCCGATGCGGCGTCCAGCGCCGCCGCTGACACGCTGGACGTCACCTTCTCCAACATGAAGGTCAACAAGGGCAAGGCGATCGTCGTCGGTGCGACGGCCCAGGTCACGGTTACCGCCACCTACACCGTTACGCACCCCGCGAGCCTCAGCGCCGGCTCCTTCGACAGCGGCCCGCTGCTCTACCGCGGCACGTCGGTCACCTCGCCGACGGACCTCTTCGGTGGCGACAACCCTGGCACCTGCACCGCCGCATCCTCGACCGTCCTCAACTGCACGGCCAAGATCCAGTTCCGCCCGGCTTCCTCGAACGAGGACGCGGACCTGGCCAACGGCAGGGCCGGCACCTGGAAGGTCGGCGCCCTCGCCCTCGGTGACAGCGACTACAAGTGGCAAGGCGACCTGGGCACCCAGAAGGTCCAGCGCCTGTCGAAGCTGACGGTCAACGCCTCGCCGGAGCCGGTGAAGAAGGGCAAGACCATCACGGTCACCGGCAAGCTGACCCGCGCCAACTGGGACACCAACACCTACGCGGGCTATGGCAGCCAGAAGGTGGTCCTGCAGTTCCGCAAGGCAGGCACCACCAACTACACCAACGTCAAGGGCATCACGTCGACCTCGACGGGCGCCCTGAAGACCACGGTCACGGCCGCCACGGACGGTTACTACCGCTTTACCTTCGCGGGTTCGGCGACAACGGCACCAGCGACTGTCGCCGGTGACTACGTAGACGTGCAGTAGAACGCGCCCCTTTGGGGGCGCGGGGAACTGCGCGATCAGCCACGACGGTGCCGCAGCCGAAAGCGGACCGTCGTGGCTGATGCCGAGCGCTAAGCGGAGAAGTGGCGGTCGACCCACCTCCACAGCACCTCCAGGGCGGCCGCCGCGACCACGGCGATGCCGACGGCGATCCACGGCATCGTGACGCCCACCAGCTTCAGGGCGAAGAAGTTCTGGAGCCAGGGGACGATCAGGACGATCAGGAAGCCGGCGCCCATGGCGGCGACGAGGAGGATGCGCCACCAGGTGTAGGGGCGGGCGATGATGGCCAGTACCCACATGGAGATCAGGAACAGGGTGAGGGTGGCGGCGCTGGTCTCCGCGTCCAGGGCGCCGTCGCCGGTGTAGTAGTGGCGGGCTATCAGGTAGGTGGCGAAGGTGGCCAGGCCTGCGAGGACGCCGCCGGGGATCGAGTAGCGCATCACCCTGCGCACGAAGTGTGGCCTCGCCCGTTCCTTGTTGGGCGCCAGGGCGAGGAAGAACGCCGGGATGCCGATGGTCAACGTCGACAGCAAGGTCAAGTGGCGAGGCAGGAACGGGTATTCGACCTGCCAGCAGACCACCAGGATCGCCAGCAGGACCGAGTAGACCGTCTTGACCAGGAACAGGGTCGCCACCCGCGTGATGTTGCCGATGACCCGTCGGCCCTCCGCCACCACCGAGGGCAGCGTGGCGAAGCTGTTGTTCAGCAGCACGATCTGGGCTACGGCTTTTGTGGCTTCCGAGCCCGAGCCCATGGACACGCCGATGTCGGCGTCCTTCAGGGCGAGTACGTCGTTCACGCCGTCGCCGGTCATCGCGACCGTGTGGCCGTGGGACTGGAGGGCCCCGACCATGTCCCGCTTCTGCTGCGGGGTGACCCGCCCGAACACCGTGCCCTCGTCGAGGGCCTGCGCCATGCCGGTCTTGTCGGTGGGGAGGCGGCGCGCGTCCACCGTCGTGCCAGAAAGGCCCAGCTTGCTCGCCACCGCGCCCACCGACACCGCGTTGTCGCCGGAGATGACCTTGGCGCGGACGTTCTGCTCCTCGAAGTAGCGCAGGGTGTCGGCGGCGTCGGGGCGCAGTCGCTGCTCCAGGACGACCAGGGCGGTGGGGTGGGCGTCCGCCGCGACCTCGGGGTCGTCCAGGTCGCGGGAGACGCGGGCGAGCAGCAGTACTCGTAGGCCCTGTTCGTTGAGGCGGTCCGTCTCGGCGAGGGTCGGGTCGTCGTCGGTCAGTAGAACGTCCGGGGCGCCCAGGAGCCATGTGCTGGACTCGCCGTTGCCCTCGCTGAAGGAGGCGCCGCTGTACTTGCGGGCGGAGGAAAAGGGGAGGGACTCGGTGCAGCGCCAGGAGTCGGAGTCGGGGTAGGCGTTGATGATCGCCTGCAAGGACGCGTTCGGGCGGGGGTCCGACTCGCCGAGCGCGCCCAGCACCTGGCGTATGTACGGCTCCTCCGCGCCCTGGAGGGGGCGGAGTTCCGTGACGTCCATGCCGCCCTCGGTGAGCGTGCCCGTCTTGTCGAGGCAGACGGTGTCGACGCGGGCGAGGCCCTCGATGGCGGGGAGTTCCTGGACGAGGCACTGTTTCCGGCCAAGGCGGATGACGCCGATCGCGAAGGCGACCGAGGTGAGCAGGACCAGGCCCTCGGGGACCATGGGGACGATGCCGCCGACGGTGCGGGCGATGGAGTCCTTGAAGTCGTTGTCCTTGACGACCAGTTGGGTGATGATCAGGCCGATCGCGGCCGGGATCATCATCCACGTCACGTACTTGAGGATCTCGGAGATGCCGGTGCGCAGCTCGGAGTGGACCAGCGTGAAGCGGGAGGCCTCCTCGGCGAGCTGGGCGGCGTAGGCCTCACGGCCCACCTTGGTCGCCTGGAACGCGCCGCCGCCCGCGACGACGAAGCTGCCGGACATCACCTGGTCCCCGGGCCGCTTGAGGACCGGATCGGCCTCGCCGGTGAGCAGCGACTCGTCGATCTCGAGACCGTCGGCCTCGATGCACACCCCGTCGACGACGGCCTTGTCGCCCGGCCCGATCTCGATCAGGTCGTTCAGGACGATGTCCGACGTACTGACCTCGGAGGCCACCCCGTCCCGCCGTACCGTCGGCCGGGCCTCGCCGATTACCGCCAGGGAGTCGAGGGTCTTCTTCGCCCGCCACTCCTGGACGATGCCGATCGCGGTGTTGGCGAGGATCACAAAGCCGAACAGGCTGTCCTGGACCGGCGCGACGAACAGCATGATCACCCAGAGCACGCCGATGATCGCGTTGAACCGGGTGAAGACGTTGGCGCGGACGATGTCGACGGTGGAGCGGCTGCTGCGCACCGGGACGTCGTTGACCTCCCCGCGCGCGACCCGCTCGGCCACCTCGGCCGCGGTGAGCCCGGTCACCGCCACGTCGGTGGGTATGGGGTGCACGGGATCGAGTTCGGCGCCCGCGTCGATGTGCGTCATGCATTCGACGGTACGTGCGGATTTACGCCTTCACCCGCCGAGTGGGCGGAAGTTCCGACTTGGGGAGGAGGGGTGTCGTGCCCTGGTTGTAGGGCGCGGACTCATCAGGACGACTGGGGTTCGCCGGTCGTTTCCCTGGGCTGATCGAGAGCCGCTCGCTTGAGCGCCGCGTCGCGGCCCCGGACGTACCAGATTCCGATGAGGCCGAGGCCGCCGCCGGCCAGACAGGTCCACAGCCACCAGGTGTGGCCATGGTCGTCGAACCAGCCGTAGAAGGGCAGCTGTGCCAGGAAGAGGACGAACCAGAGGATCGTGCCGCCCGTGACCGTACCGACCACGGGGCCCTCCAGGGGCTCCGGCGCCTCGCGTGTTGGGGTCCACTTCGCCATGCAGGACAGCTTACGAGGTAGATCTGTCTACGCGCGGAGATAGCGCCTATCGAGTCATACGTTCATACTGAAACCGTTTGTCTTTGACCACTTCTGTTCGTAGGAAAGACCAAATCGGGCTTGGGGGAGTCCGCTGGTGATGAGGAACCGCATGTCCACCTCGGCCCCTGCCAAGGCCCCCGCGCCCGAAGGGCCGGGCGCACAGCCCGGCTACGGCGCACTCGACCGCTTCTTCAAGATCTCCGAGCGGGGCAGCTCGCTGCCGCGCGAGATCCGCGGCGGTTTCGCCACCTTCTTCGCGATGGCCTACATCATCGTGCTGAACCCGATCATCCTGGGCAGCGCGAAGGACATGTACGGCAACCAGCTCGACAACGGTCAGCTGGTCACCGCGACGGCCCTGACGGCGGCGTTCACCACGCTGCTCATGGGCGTCATCGGCAATGTGCCGATCGCGCTGGCCGCCGGTCTGGGCGTGAACTCGGTGGTCGCGCTCCAGCTCGCCCCGCGGATGTCGTGGCCGGACGCGATGGGCATGGTGGTCCTGGCCGGTTTCGTCGTGATGCTGCTGGTGGCCACCGGGCTGCGTGAGCGCGTCATGAACGCCGTGCCGTACAGCCTCCGCAAGGCCATCTCGATCGGTATCGGCCTGTTCATCATGCTGATCGGCCTGGTCGACTCCGGTTTCATCTCCCGCATCCCGGACGCCGCCCAGACCACCGTCCCGCTCCAGCTCGGCGCCGACGGTCACCTCAACGGCTGGCCGGTGCTGATCTTCATCCTCGGCACGCTGCTCACGCTGGCGCTGATCGTGCGCAAGGTGTCCGGCGCGATCCTGATCTCGATCGTCGCGATGACGGCACTGGCCGTCATCATCAACGCGGTCGCGGACATCCCCTCCTGGGGCCTGACGACGCCGACCTGGCCCGGAAACCCGGTCGCCACCCCCGACTTCGGCCTGATCGGCGAGGTCAGCCTGTTCGGCGGCTTCGGGAAGGTCGGCATCCTCACCGGCGTCCTCTTCGTCTTCACGGTCCTGCTGTCGTGCTTCTTCGACGCGATGGGCACGATCATGGGCGTCAGCGACGAGGCGAAGCTGACCGACGCGCAGGGCCAGATGCCCGGCATCAACAAGGTCCTCTTCGTCGACGGCATCGCGGTCGCCGCGGGCGGTGCCAGCTCCTCCTCGGCCACCACCTGCTTCGTGGAGTCCACGGCCGGCGTCGGCGAGGGTGCCCGTACCGGCTTCGCGAACGTCATCACCGGCGCGTTGTTCGCCGTGGCGCTGTTCCTGACGCCCGTCGCGACGATGGTCCCGTCCCAGGCGGCCACTCCGGCGCTGCTCGCGGTCGGCTTCCTGATCCTGGCCGGCTCGGTCAAGGAGATCGACTGGGCCGACTACACGGTCGCCATCCCGGCCTTCGTGACGATGCTGCTGATGCCCTTCACCTACTCGATCACCAACGGCATCGGCATGGGCTTCATCACCTTCGTCGTCCTGCGCCTGGCGGCCGGCCGCGGCAAGGAGATCCCGGTGGCGATGTACGTCGTGTCGGCGGTGTTCGCGTTCTACTACCTGATGCCGGCGCTCGGCCTGACGTGAGCGGCGCTCACGTGACCCCGTAGAACCTCTCCGTCTCCTCGACGGCGGTCTGGAACCGCTCGTCGAAGTCGTCGCGAATGAGCGTCCGGACCACATAGTCCTGGACGCTCATTCCCCTTTTCGCCGCATGGTCACGGAGCCGGTCGAGCAGCTCCCCGTCTATCCGCAGGCTGAGCACGCTGGTCCCCATGCGTACGAGGGTCGCCGGATCGAACCGGGCGCCGCGTCACTTTCCGGAATCAACTCACCCGTACGGGTGACGAGAGGGTTCCGTGGCCGGGGTCATGGGCATTTGCGCGCACGGGAGTGGTCTTTAGAGAGGGTAATGAGTTACGCTAAAGAACATGTCGGACCTTAACCATGGCGACGACGCTGCCGCCGTGAACTCCTTGCGATCTGCCGTCATGCGGCTGTCCCGTCGGCTCAAGCACCAGCGCGTCGACGAATCGCTGAGCCCCACCGAGATGTCGGTGCTCGGCACCCTCGCCCGCTGCGGCACCGCGACCCCGGGCGAACTCGCCCGCAAGGAGCATGTGCAGCCGCCCTCGATGACCCGCATCGTCGCGCTGCTCGAAGCCAAGGGGCTGGTCCGCCTTGAGCCGCACCCCGAGGACCGGCGGCAGAAGGTCGTCACCCAGACCGAGCAGGCCGAGGCGATGCTCGAGGAGAGCCGCCGCAAGCGGAACGCTTTCCTGGCCACCCTGACCGACGGGCTCGACGAGGACGAGTGGGCGAAACTGCGCGCCGCCGCCCCCGTGCTGGAGAAGCTCGCACATCTGTAGAAGTCAAAAGAGGAGGCGAACGCTGTTGAGTACGGGACCCGGAGCAGACTCCGCACCCGCACCGACCACCCCCGACACCCCTGACGATCCCGTGGCACGCAAGTCCTCGATGTTCAGCTCGCTCAAGGTCCGGAACTACCGCCTCTTCTTCATGGGCCAGGTCGTCTCCAACACCGGCACCTGGATGCAGCGCATCGCCCAGGACTGGCTGGTGCTCAGTCTCACCGGCTCCTCCACGGCCGTAGGCATCACGACCGCTCTCCAGTTCCTCCCGATGCTGCTCTTCGGTCTGTACGGAGGCGTCCTCGTCGACCGTCTGCCCAAGCGCCCCACGCTGCTGGTGACGCAGACGGCGATGGGCCTGACCGGCCTGGCGCTGGCGTTCCTCACACTCTCCGGCCACGTCGAGGTCTGGCATGTCTACCTCGCCGCTTTCGTGGTCGGTCTGGCCACGGTCGTCGACAACCCGGCCCGCCAGTCCTTCGTCTCCGAGATGGTCGGCCCCGACCAGCTCCAGAACGCGGTCAGCCTGAACTCCGCGAACTTCCAGTCCGCCCGCCTGATCGGCCCCGCCGTGGCGGGCGTCCTGATCACCGGCGTCGGCACCGGCTGGGCGTTCCTCTTCAACGGCCTGTCGTTCATCGCCCCCATGACGGGTCTGCTGCTGATGCGGGCGCGTGAGCTGCACGTCGTCGAGCGCGCCCCGCGCGGCAAGGGTCAGCTCCGCGAGGGTCTGCGGTATGTCGCGGGCCGTCCCGAACTGATCTGGCCGATCGTCCTGGTCGGCTTCACCGGCACGTTCGCCTTCAACTTCCCGGTGTATCTGTCGGCCTTCGCGGACGACATCTTCCATGCGGGCGCCGGCTCCTACAGCCTCTTCAACACGCTGATGGCCGTGGGCTCGGTGGCGGGAGCGCTGCTCGCGGCCCGCCGGGGCACGGCGAAGATGCGGGTGCTGATCGCGGCGGCCGTGGCCTTCGGTCTGCTGGAGGTGGTGGCCGCGCTGGCCCCGTCGCTGTGGCTGTTCGCCCTGCTGATGGTCCCGATCGGCGTCTTCGCGATGACGGTGAACGTCACCACGAACACCAGCATCCAGATGGGCACCGACCCGGCCATGCGCGGCCGGGTGATGTCCCTCTACATGATGGTGTTCCTCGGCGGCTCGCCGGTCGGCGCACCGATCGTCGGCTGGATCACGGACGCGTACGGCGCCCGGGTCGGCTTCGCCATCGGCGGCACCATCGCCGCCACGGCCGCCGCCGTGATCGGCCTGATCCTGGCCCGCGCGGGCAATCTGCGCCTGTCGGTGGGCTGGACCCGTGGGTACCCGGTGGTGCGGTTCGTCCCGAGGGAGCAGCAGGAGGAACTGACGGCGGTGGCATGAGCACCTGACGGGGGCGGCGCAGGGACGCGGCTCCGGCGGGCTACACCCGCCGGGCCAGCACCTGCCCCGGCCAGTCGCCCTTCGCCTGGTACGCCTCGGTGCGGACGAAGCCGTTGCTCTCGTAGTAGCGGACGAGCTTGCCGTCGTCGCCCGCATAGCAGTCGACCCGCAGCAGTGAGACGCCCGCCCGCCGGGTCTCCTCGGCCGCGTGCGCGATGAGGGCGCTGCCCACGCCGTGGCCCTTGAAGCGGCGGTCGGAGGCGAGCCAGTGGATGTACCGCTCGGGTTCGCCGGGCGGCGGGAGGTGGGCCAGATAGGCGCCGGGCGAGTCGGTGAGGGTGAGGGTGGCGGCCGGCACGCCGTCGACGTCGGCGATGAAGACGTCGCCCTCGTCCATGTACCGGACGACCGACTCCACCGTGTTCGAGTGCTCCGACAGGGGCTTCGTCCCCCACTGTCCCGGGCGCCCCTGCGCGACCAGCCACTCCACGCAGCTGTCGAGCATGCCGAGTATCGCGGGGACGTCGTCGGGCCCGCCTTCTCTGATGGTGATCTCCATGCCCCCATGGTGACAGGCTGGACCCCATGAGACTCTTCGCCGCCGTACTGCCGCCCGAGGATGTCGTCCGCGAACTCGCCGCCGAGATCGACGAGTTGCACAAACTGCCCGGAGCGGACGCGCTGCGCTGGACCGGCCGCCCCGGCTGGCACTTCACGCTCGCGTTCTACGGTGAGGTCGACGACGACCTCGTACCGGATCTGTCGGCCCGGCTGGAGCGCGTCGCTCACCGCAGCGAGCCGTTTCCGCTGGCCGTACAGGGTGGTGGGCAGTTCGGGCGCGGGAAGGCGCTGTGGGCGGGAGCGGAAGGGAACCTCGCGGCACTGCGGCTGCTGGCGGAGCGTGCGGAGGCCGCCGCGCGGAAGGCCGGGGTGCCGATGGGGGAGCACCGGCGGTACAAGGCTCATCTGACGGTGGCGAGGAGCCGGGACGCGGTGGATGTACGGCCGTATGCCGAGGCCCTCGACGGGTTCACCGGCCGGACCTGGTCGGTGGACGAACTGGCGCTGGTCCGCAGTAATCTGCCCAAATCGGGCGCGCCGGGGGAGCGGCCGCGGTATGAGGTGGTCGCCCGTTGGGTGCTGGGGGCGGCCGGTTAGTCTCGATGCGTGGAACCGAAAATCCGGAACCGGATCATGGCCGGTGCGCTTGTTCTTTTGTTCATTGTCGTTGCGTTGGCTTCCGCGCTCGGCAGGTAGCGCGTAGTGCGTAGTGCTCTGCGGTGGGGCTGGGGAACTGCGGGTCGTGGTGACCTGCGGGCCGGTGGGGGCTCGTCGCGCAGTTCCCCGCGCCCCTGAAGGGGCGCTCCTGTCGCCGGGGTTGCCGGGCGCGGGCCCGGAGAGGGTCCGGGCCAGCGGGTCTGTGGTGACCTGCGGGTCCGGTGGGGGCTTGTCGCGCCCACGCGGTTGAGCCGCAGATCAACACAGCCCCTCGCCGGGGTTTACCAGGCGAAGGCCTCCGGGGAGGGGCCCGGGCCGGGGAAGATCTCGTCTAGGCCGGTCAGCAGGTCTTCGCTCAGCTCCAGCTCGACCGCCCGCAGCGCGGACTCCAGCTGCTCGGCGGTTCGGGGGCCCACGATGGGACCGGTCACGCCGGGGCGGGTGAGCAGCCAGGCGAGAGCGGCCTCACCCGGCTCGACGCCGTGCTTCTCCAGCAGGTCCTCGTACGACTGGACCTGCGCCCGGGTGGCGGGGTTGGCGAGGTAGTCGGCGGCCCGGCCGCTCGCCCGGCGACCGCCCTCGACCTCCTTCTTGATGACCCCGCCCAGCACACCGCCGTGCAGCGGTGACCAGGGGATGACCCCGAGGCCGTAGTCCTGCGCGGCCGGGATGACCTCCATCTCGGCGCGCCGCTCGGCCAGGTTGTAGAGGCACTGCTCGCTCACGAGGCCGATGGTGCCGTCGCGCCGGGCGGCCAGCTCGTTGGCCTGGGCGATCTTGTAGCCGGGGAAATTGGACGAGCCGACGTAAAGAATCTTCCCCTGCTGCACCAGCACGTCGATGGCCTGCCAGATCTCCTCGAAGGGAGTGGCTCGATCGATGTGGTGGAACTGGTAGACGTCGATGTAGTCGGTCTGTAGCCGCTTCAGGCTGGCGTCGACCGCCCGCCGGATGTTGACCGCCGACAGCTTGTCGTGGTTCGGCCAGGCGGGGGCGCCGTCCGCGGCCATGTTGCCGTAGACCTTGGTGGCGAGCACGACCTTGTCGCGCCGCTCGCCGCCCTTCGCGAACCAGTTGCCGATGATCGATTCGGTACGGCCCTTGTTCTCGCCCCAGCCGTAGACGTTGGCCGTGTCGAAGAAGTTGATACCCGCGTCCAGCGCCGCGTCCATGATGACGTGGCTGTCCGCCTCGTTGGTCTGCGGACCGAAGTTCATGGTGCCGAGAACGATTCGGCTGACCTTCAGTCCCGTGCGTCCTAGCTGCGTGTACTTCATGACTACCTAGCCAACGTCGTGGAGTGCGCTCTAGGCAAGCGACGCGAGGAAGGTGGACCAGGTGGTCGGGGTGAGACGGAGGGTGGGGGCGGTGGGGGTTTTGGAGTCGCGGATGTGGATGGTGGTGGGGGTGTGGGCCACTTCGACGCACTCGCCGCCCTGGCCGCTGCTGTAGCTGCTCTTGAACCAGTTCAGGTCCGTGCTCATAGCCTGCCCGCCACCTCGCTGATCAACTGCGCCGACTCCTCGGGATTGAGGGCCTGCGCTCGCAGAATGCCATATCGCGCGAACATGTGGCCCAGGTCGGGCTGTTCGCCGACGAAGTAGCCATTGCTGGGTCCTTCGACGTAGGCGATCCGGCCGTCGTCCTTGGTCTCCAGCAGGATCATTGGACCGTCGAGCCCTGCGTGGATCAGGCGGTCAGTTGGCATCACCTGGATCTCGACGTTGCGCCGTTGGCCGACCTCCAGGATGTGGCCCAACTGCTCCTTGAGGGACTGTTCGCCGCCGAGCGGGCGTTTGAGGACGTGCTCCTCCAGTACGAAGCCCACGACCGGCAGGGGTTTGCGCGCCAAGACCTGTTGCCGGTCGAGGCGCGCCGCCAGGCGGGCCTCGATTTCGTCGTCCTCCAGGGGCGGTCGGTAGACGTCGAAGGTTGCTCGTCCGTAGGCCGCGGTCTGGAGCAACCCGGGGATCACGTGGTTCGCGTACATATAGATCGCGGTCGCCTTCGCCTCCAGCTCCGCGTAGTCCTCGAACCACGACGGAAACCGGCTTGCCTTCAGCTTCCTGCCCGCCGCCAGAAGTGCACCTTGTGCACCGAGGACCTCGTCCGCGATTTCGATGAGCTTGCCCTTGGGTGGTCGTTCTCCCCGCTCCACCATGGCCACCTGGGACTTGGAGTACTGGACGTAGCCGCCCAGGTTCTCCTGTGTCATCCCGGCGCGCTCGCGATAGAACCGCAGCAACGAGCCGAACATTTCAAGGTTTCCCGAGCCCCGTTCACCGGAGTGCACAACAACCTCCCCAACTGCACAGCCCCGCACCACCCTTGCAAACCCCTGGTCACAGTATGTGAGCGCCCGGAACCATTTGCGGCATGAACGAGGGAATCGCCGCCCCCTGGATCCCGGCCTGGATCCCCGCGTCCGGCCACGCCCTTCGACACGCCGGCATCCACTTCGATGCCGTACGCATCAGAGGAGCTGAAGGGGAACGCGTCGCCAACGAGCTGATGTCCGCCACGGACTTCGACGCGGGACCGGTCGTCCAGGAGTTCACGGGCGAGCGGAACATGTACTTCCTGTTGCCTCCGCAAACCGCGTCCGCGCACCGCTGGCCGCCCGGCGTCCGTGCTCTCACGCGCGGTGACGGCATCCTGGCGTACGTGGGCGTACCGGCACTGACGGGGGTCACGTGGCCGTTGGGGTGGCGGTCGGTGCCGTCGGCTGAAGTGCCGTTCGTGGTGGGGGAGTTGTTGTCGGCGGTGGTGGCGGCCGCCTGACGGTCAGGCGCCGACGGACACGAACAGACCGCGGGTCCGTGAGCCGTCCGGCAGGTTCCAGGCGCCGATGACGTGGCCGAAGGCTCCCTGGGGAGGGACGGCGGTGGCGGGACGCAGGACCCGGCGGAGACGGAGAGGCGTGCCGTCCTGGGCCAGCAGTTCGGTGCCCTCTTCGTCGTCCTTGGCGGAGGCGATCGTGGGGAGGGGGCCGTCGCCGGTGTAGGAGCGGGTGACCTCGCGGTCGGGGGTGTCGCTGGTGCTCTGCGCCTGGGCCTGCGTCCGGCCCTCGATCAGGGCGAGCAGCTGCGCGGCCGACACCGGGTCGTGGCAGCCGTCGTAGGCCCAGCGGGGGCCCAGGACGCCGTGCTCCATGGTGCCGATGAGGGCGGCTTCCGCGCCGGGCAGCGGGGCGCCGCGGTAGGTGAGGGGCACCAGGTAGGCGGTGGGGTGAGGGCCCGAGGTGTCCATGGCCACCATGAACTCGATACCGACCTCACCTGCCGGATCGTCGAGCCGGAAGCCGCCGGCCTTCGTCAATTCCGGTGTGCCCTGACCGACGTACCACGGGCGGGTGGGCAGCCAGGTGGTGAGCAGTTCCAGCTTGGTGGGCTTGAGGGTGGTGCGGTGGATGATCGCCATGCGACGGGATTCTGTCAGTCGCGGGGGAACTCGTCGGTCTTGAGGGTGAGGTCGACGACGGTGCCGGTCAGGTCGATGTCGGTGCCGAAGTCGACCCTCGTCCTCGTGATGTAGTCGCCTGCCTTGGGCTGGGTGTAGACGTAGCACGTGCCCTTGTAGGGGTCGGCGATGACGTACACGGGGACTTCGGCGGTGGCGTAGGCGGTCTTCTTGGGGCCGTAGTCGTTGGCCGCGGTGCCCTTGGAAATGACCTCGGCGACGAACTCGACGTCTTCGTGGCGCCAGTGGCCCTTCTCTGTCTTTGCCGCGCCCTCCTTCACGACCGTCACGTCGGTGGCGAAGCCGTTGAGATGACCCGGGTAGTCGATCCGGACGTCGGATTTCACTCGCTTCCGGGGGTACTTGGTCCGCAACTGCTCGACGATGTCCAGGATGATCTCCCAGTGGGTGTCCCGCTGCGGCGACATGTAGACGGTCCCCTCGACGATCTCGACCTTGTATCCCTCGGGGACGGGCATCGTCTCGAGCCGGTCGAACATCTCGTCGAGCGTGCTCTCGTTGTCGCTCTCGGCCATCGCGATCCTGTCTTCAAGGACGGTCATCGTGGCGCTCCTCCCCGGCTGACCCATGCACCAGCCCAGCCGCGCAGTACAACGATACGCACGGCGACCTGGGCACTGAGAGGAAAGCCACACCCCGGTCGAAGGTCAGGCCTCGTACGGCTCGCCCACGTCCCACGCCTGATACATCGCGTCCGCGAAAGCCTCCGCGATCTTGTGCTCGCCGCTCGCGTTCGGGTGGGTGCCGTCGTAGGTGTCGAGGTTGATGTCGTACGACGACGGCGGCGAGGCCAGCAGAAGGGGTGAGCGGGGCTCGTCCAGGTCGGCGACCGCCTTCGCCAGCAGCTCGTTGAAGCGGGCGACCTCCGCGGCGAAGGGGGCGTCCGTCTCGGCCCGGACGTTCGGGATCACCGGAAGGATCGCCATCCGCACCCGCGGGCGCGCCGCCCTCGCCTCGGCCACGAAGCGGTGGACGTTCTCCGCGGTCTGCTCCGCGTTCGTGTAGAAGCCCAGGTCGATCAGGCCGAGCGCGACGAGCAGCACGTCCGCCTTGCACGACCGCACCGCCTCGCCGATCAGCGGAGCCATCTGCAGCCAGCCCTCGCCCCAGCCCGCCAGGTGGGCGCGGGGGAATTCGGGGTCGGCGTACTCGTACGACGTGGGGACGCCCGTCGCCTTGTCGTAGAGCGTCTCGCGCGGGCCGACCAGGGCGAAGGGGCCGCCGTATGTCTCGCGCAGGTGCTGCCACATTCGGTAGCGCCATGTGTGTTCGCCCGCGCTTCCGATCGTCTGGGAGTCGCCGACGGGCATGAACCTGAGCATCCGCTCATGATGGACGATCAGCGGAGCGGGTGGGGTGTGAGGCCCGCCACCTCCCTCGAACCAACGGCCGGGATGGCAGTCTTGGGGACATGCGCCGACTGCTCGCGTTCCTTGCCGGGGTCCTCCTCGTGGGTGCCTTCACCGTGCCCGCCTCCGCCGCCGACGGCGACGAGACCTTCACCATCAGCGACCCCCGCATCACCGAGTCCAGCGGCCTCGCCGCCTCCCGCCAGCACCCCGGCATCTACTGGACGCACAACGACCAGGACGACGGCGCCTACCTCTACGCCGTGGACAGCGGCACCGGCAAGACCGTCGCGACGATCACCATGACCGGTGTGGGCACGCCGCGTGACGTCGAGGCCATCGCGATCGGTCCGGACAACCAGATCTGGGTCGGCGACATCGGCGACAACGACGGAGTCACCTGGCCCTATGTGTGGATCTACCAGCTGCCCGAGCCCAAGAACCTCACCGACCAGAGCGTCAAGGCCACGCAGTACGTGGTGAAGTACTCGAACGGCTCCCGTGACGCCGAGTCGATGGTCGTCCACCCCAAGACCGGCCGCGTCTACATCATCGACAAGCAGGAGGACGGCGGGCATCTCTACGAGGGGCCGGCCAAGCTCTCCTCCTCCGGGACCAATGTCTTCAAGCCCACCGTCGCCGTCGACCTGTGGGCCACGGACGCCGCCTTCTCGCCCGACGGCGAACAGCTCGCCGTACGCGGATACTTCGGCGGGATCTCCTACGAATGGAACGGCGGGAAGATCAAACGCCAGGGGCGGATCAGCGTGCCGCTCGGGCAGGGGGAGTCCGTCACCTACAGCGTCGACGGGAAGAAGCTGATGCTCGGGAGCGAGGGGGCGGGCAGCGAGGTGGAGGCGAAGGACGTGCCCTACGGCTCCTCCGGGTCCTCCGACTCCCCTTCCGGCAGCGGGAGTTCGGCGGCGGGCGGTGACGGGGACAACGACAACCTCAAGGTCGGCGCCCTCGCCGTCGCCGTAGGACTCGCCGTCGTACTCGGGTTCAAGAGGCTGCTGCGGCGACGGTCGTAGGCCTGTCCGCTTCAGTCCTGCGGCTTCTCCTCCACCGGCCGTACCTCGTAGTGCAGCGTGCGCGTCCGCATCACCTTGTGGGTCAGTGGCACGAACACCCCCTGCATGAAGGGGTACTTCTTCCGCAGCAGCTGGGAGGCGTGCTTGTCCTCCTCGCTGCCCTGGTCCAGCAGCCGGGCCCGCGCGTGGATCTCCGGGCCGGTCGGGGCGCCGCGGACGGTCGAGGGGGCGATCTCCACCTCGGGGTTGTTGCGCAGGCGCTTGACCTTTCCGGCGCTGCCCGGGGTGCGGAAGTACGCGTGGTCACCCTCGACGGCGATGCCCACGGGGGTGCCGACACCGGTGCCGTCCCTCTTGTGGCTGGTGAGGAGGACGGCCCATTGCTTGATGAAGGGGGTGAGCTCGGGGCTCGTACTCGGGGTATTCATGCCTTCCATACAGGCACTGATCGCTCGCTTTGTCACCCTTTGCCGCGCTGGGCGACGAACACCTCCAGCCCGTCCAGGATCCGCTGGAGCCCGAATTCGAAGTGGTCGAAGTCGGGGCCGAACGTGTCCTCGGAGAGGGAGGCCATGACCGGGTAGCGGCCCGACGCGAGGACCTTCTCCAGCGTCGGCACCTGGGCCTGCCAGAACTCCGCGTCCGTGAGGCCGGTCCGGCGCTCCGCCTCCTGGTGGTACAGCTGCGTGCGGGCGGCGCCGACGACGTACCCGTCGATCGCGATGATCGCCGACACCAGCTCGGGGTCGGTCAGTCCCATCGGCCGGATGAGCGAGAGCACCTTCTCCATGCCGTCGAGCGCACTCGGGCCGAGGATCGGGCGGGACTGGTTGACCTGGAGCAGCCAGGGGTGGCGCCGGTAGAGGGCGAGGGTGGCGTGGCCCAGGCTCTCCAGGGCCGAGCGCCAGCTGCCGTCGCCGAGATCGGCCGGGTTCTCGGAGGGCTTCTGGACGCGGTCCAGCATCAGGTCGAGCAGCTCGCCCTTGCCGGGGACATAGCGGTAGAGGGACATGGTGCCGGTGCCGAGTTCGGTGGCGACGCGGCGCATCGAGACCGCGTCCAGGCCCTCCGCGTCCGCGACCCGGACGGCCGCCTCCACGATCTGGTCAGGGCTCAGCCCCGGTTTCGGGCCGCGACTGGGGCGCCGGCCGGTGTCCCAGAGCAGTTTCAGCGTGCGCCCGATGTCGCCGCTGCCGCTGGTCTCCGTACCGCCCTTGCCGCTCGTCATGCCGCTCAGCTTAAATCCTCGGCGAAAAACTGGGTACGGTGTACGCGCAATCGGGTACGGTGTACTCAGTTGAGGAGAAGGGGGACCCATGAGTGACGGTTACGCGGTGCAGGCGGAGGGCCTGGAGAAGCGGTACGGCGAGAAACACGCCCTCGACGGCTTCGACCTGGCCGTGCGCGAGGGCACCGTGCACGGGCTGCTCGGACCGAACGGCGCGGGCAAGACCACCGCGGTCCGCATCCTGTCCACGCTGCTGCGACTGGACGGCGGACAGGCGACGGTGGCCGGCCTGGACGTCGTACGACAGCCGCGCGAGGTGCGGGCGAGGATCGGGCTGACCGGGCAGTACGCCGCCGTGGACGAGGTGCTCACCGGGCGGCAGAACCTGGAGATGTTCGGCCGGCTGTTCCACCTGGGCGGGAAGCGGGCGCGGCTGCGGGCCACCGAGCTGCTGGCGCAGTTCGACCTGACCGACGCCGCCGACAAGGGCGTCGGCGCCTACAGCGGCGGCATGCGGCGCCGCCTCGACCTCGCCGCGTCGATGATCCTCACCCCGGCGGTCCTCTTCCTGGACGAGCCGACGACGGGCCTTGATCCCCGTGGGCGGGGTGAAGTCTGGGAATCCGTAAGGGCGTTGGTGGCCGGCGGCACCACGGTGCTGCTGACCACGCAGTACCTGGAGGAGGCCGACAAGCTCGCCTCCCGCATCACCGTCATCGACCAGGGCCGGTCGATCGCCGACGACTCCCCGGAGGGTCTGAAGGACCGCGTCGGCGGCGACCGCATCGAGGTCGTCCTCAGCGAACGCGCCGACATCGCGCGGGCGGTGAAGGTCGTCGCCCGGGTCTGTGACGGCGAACCGGAGACCGACGAGACCGAACTGCGCGTGCACGCCCCGGTGACCGACCGCGTGTCGGCCCTCACCGAGGTGGCCCGCACACTCCAGGACGAGGGCGTGCCGGTCGAGGACATCGGGCTGCGCAGGCCGAGCCTGGACGACGTGTTCCTGCGGCTGACCGGACATCGTACGGAGACCACGGACTCCAAGGAGGCGGCGAAGTGAGCACGTTGGACCTGACCGGGCCCCCCACGCGCAGCCGCACCCACTGGGCTCTCGTCGACTGCTGGAACATCGTCCGCCGCGGCCTCACCCACTACCAGCGCCAGCCCGTCAACATCGCCTGGCAGCTGGGCTTCCCGATCCTGTCCGTCCTGCTGTACGGCTATGTCTTCGGCAGCGCGATGAAGGTGCCCGGCGGCGGTGACTACAAGGACTTCCTGATGCCGGGCATGTTCGTGATGACCATGGCGTTCGGCTTCATCAACACGGCGACGGTCGTGGTGTACGACTCCACCAAGGGCGTCATCGACCGGTTCCGCTCCATGCCGATGGCGTCGTCCGCGGTGGTCGCCGGACGCGGGGTGACCGACCTGCTGGTGGCCTGCGCGGAGCTCGGCATCATGATGCTGACGGCGTTCGCGATGGGCTGGCGGCCGGACGGCGGATTCGGCTTCCTCGCGGCCTTCGGCCTGCTCCTGTGGCTGCGGTTCGCGCTGATCTGGATCGGCGTGTGGCTGGGCCTGCTCGTGCCCAACCCCGAGGCGGCGGGCGGACTTTTCGCGGTCGCCTTCCCCCTGACGATGATCTCCAGCATCTTCGTCGCCCCGCAGCTGATGCCGGACTGGCTCGGCTGGGTCGCGGCCTGGAACCCGATCTCCTCCACGGCGGCGGCCACCCGCGACCTGTTCGGCTCACCGGGCGCGGTCGGCGACTCCTGGGTCGAGCAGCACGCACTGCTGATGGCCGGGGTGTGGCCGGTGGTGCTGACGCTGATCTTCCTGCCGCTCGCGGTGCGGCGCTTCCGAAAGCTGAGCCGCTGAGCTGTGCGGATGTGCGGGGTGCCGCCCCCGGGCGGAGACTGGAAGGGGGATGAGTCAGGAGGAATCATGACGGCTGCGACGAAGGAAGGTACCGCGGTCGCCCTTGAGGGTGACGGTGTGGAGCTGCGCAAGGCCGAGATCGGCGGCGAGATGAGCGTGGCCTTCATCCACCTGCCGAAGGGCACCGACATGACCCCGGGTGTGAAGGGCCTGCCCGGCGACATGTGCCAGTGCCCCCACTGGGGCTATGTGTTCAAGGGCCGTCTACAGCTGAAGACGACCGAGGGCGACGAGACCTACGAGGCGGGCCAGGCGTTCTACTGGAGGCCCGGCCACATTCCGGTCGCTCTGGAGGACGTCGAGTTCATCGACTTCTCGCCGACCCTGGAGTTCGACCGCGTCCTCGACCACGTGAAGTCCCAGATGAGCTGATCAGGCCCCGGCGACACGAGGGGCGCCCCGGGAAGTTCCGGGGCGCCCCTCATCGTCGTACCGCTGCGATCAGAGCTTCTCGATCACGTAGTCGACGCACTTCGTCAGCGCCTCGATGTCGGCCGGGTCGATCGCCGGGAACATGGCGACGCGGAGCTGGTTGCGGCCGAGCTTGCGGTAGGGCTCGGTGTCGACGATGCCGTTGGCGCGCAGGACCTTGGCGATGGCGGCGGCGTCGATGTCGTCCACGAAGTCGATGGTGCCGATGACCTGCGAGCGCTTGGCCGGGTCGGTGACGAAGGGGTTCGCGAACTTGATGTCCTCGGCCCAGCCGTACAGGGTGCGTGCGGAGGTGGCCGTGCGGCGGACCGACCAGTCCAGGCCGCCCTGGCCGTTGATCCACTCCAGCTGGTCGTTGAGGAGGAAGAGGGTGGCGAGGGCGGGGGTGTTGTACGTCTGGTTCTTGAGGGAGTTGTCGATCGCCGTGGGGAGCGAGAAGAACTCCGGCACGTGACGTCCGCTCGCGTGGATGCGCTCGGCGCGCTCGATCGCGGCGGGGGAGAAGACGCCGATCCACAGGCCGCCGTCGGAGGCGAAGGACTTCTGCGGGGCGAAGTAGTAGACGTCGGTCTCGGCGATGTCGACGGGCAGGCCGCCGGCACCGGACGTGGCGTCCACGAGGACGAGGGCGCCTTCGTCGGCGCCGGCCACGCGCTTGATCGGCATGGCGACGCCGGTCGAGGTCTCGTTGTGCGTGTAGGCGTAGACGTCGACGCCCGCCTCGGCGACTGGCTCGGGGTGCGTGCCGGGGTCGGCGGAGATGACGTCCGGTTCGGCCAGCCAGGGGGCGAGCTTCGCGGCCTTGGCGAACTTGGAGGAGAACTCGCCGAACGTGAGGTGCTGCGACTTGTTCTCGATCAGTCCGTGCGTCGCGACGTCCCAGAACGCCGTCGAGCCGCCGTTGCCGAGCACGACCTCATAGCCGTCGGGCAGCTGGAACAGCTCACGGACACCCTCGCGCACCTTGCCGACCAGGTTTTTCACCGGGGCCTGGCGGTGGGAGGTGCCCATGAGGGACGTACCGGTGGCGGCCAGCGCGTCCAGCGCTTCCGTCCGCACCTTGGAGGGGCCCGCGCCGAAACGTCCGTCGGCGGGCTTGATGTCAGCGGGAATCTGGATCTCAGCCACGGAAGGGAGGGTAGCCGTTGGGGGAAACCTGGGCGAAACGTGGTCCGTCGGGTGAGACGGGGTCGGTGATTGGGTTGACATATGTCTGATCTTGAAGCGGAGCTGCGCAGGGCCGTCCGGGGTGAGGTCGGTTTCGACGTCACGTCCCGGGCGCTGGTCACCATGGACGCGTCCAACTACCGGCGGGTCCCGCTCGGCGTGGTGGCGCCGCGGGACGCCGATGACGTGGCCGCCGTACTGGAGGTGTGCCGGGAGCACGGGGTGCCGGTGGTGGCGCGCGGCGGAGGCACCTCCATCGCGGGCCAGGCCACCGGCACGGGCGTGGTGCTGGACTTCACCCGGCACATGAACCGGCTGGTGTCCCTCGATGCGGAGGCGCGTACGGCCGTCGTCCAACCGGGCCTCGTCCTGGACAGTCTCCAGCAGGCCGCCGCCCCGCACGGGCTCCGGTTCGGCCCCGACCCGTCCACCCACAGTCGCTGCACGCTCGGCGGGATGATCGGGAACAACTCGTGCGGGTCGCACTCGGTGGCGTGGGGGACGACCGCGGACAGCGTGCGGGAGCTGGACGTGGTCACCGCGCGGGGTGACCGGCACCGGCTGGGGCAGGGCTGGGCGGGCGCGCCGGAAGGGCTACGGGCGCTCGTGGACGGGGAGTTGGCGCGGCTGCGCACCGGGTTCCCGGACCTGCCCCGCCGTATCTCCGGATACGCACTGGACGCGCTGCTGCCCGAGAAGGGCGCCGACGTCGCCCGTTCCTTCTGCGGCTCCGAAGGCACGCTGGGCGTGCTGACCGAGGCGGTCGTACGACTGGTCGAGGCGCCACGCGCGCGTGCGCTGGCCGTGCTGGCGTACGCCGACGAGGGCGCGGCGGCCGAGGCGGCGGCCGGGCTGCTGCCGTACCGGCCGCTGACGGTCGAGGGCATGGCGGCGGACCTGGTGCCTCCCCCAGAGGGGGTACCCCCAGCGGCCGCGCTGCCCCGGGGCGGTGCCTGGCTGTTCGTGGAGACGGGCGGGTCGGACGCGGCGGAGGCACGCGCGCGTGCGGAGGCGATCGTGCGGGCCGCCGATGTCGTGGACTCCCTGGTGGTGACGGACGGCGCCGGACAGCGGGCGCTGTGGCGGATCCGGGAGGACGCGAGCGGTACGGCGACACGGATGCCGGACGGGAGCGAGGCATGGCCCGGGTGGGAGGACTGTGCGGTGCCGCCGGAGCGGCTGGGAGCCTATCTGCGCGACTTCCGCGGCCTGTTGAACGCACACGGCCTGCGCGGCACGCCGTACGGGCACTTCGGCGACGGCTGCATCCACGTCCGTATCGACTTCGACCTGATGACGGACGCGGGCGTCGGCCGCTTCCGGCGCTTCTCGGAGGAGCTGGCGGAGGTCGTCGTGGCGCACGGCGGCTCGTTGTCGGGGGAGCACGGGGACGGCCAGGCGCGGGCCGAGCTGCTGCCCAGGATGTACGGCGACGAGATGGTGAGCCTCTTCGAGCGCGCGAAGGGCGTATGGGATCCGGACGACCTGCTCAACCCGGGGATGCTGGTCCGGCCGTCCCCGCTGGACGCGAACCTCCGCTTCTCCGTCCTGCCACGGAAGCCGGTCGACGTGGAGTTCGGCTACCCGTCCGACGGCGGCGACTTCTCCGCCGCCGTCCGGCGATGCGTGGGGGTCGCGAAGTGCCGTACGACGTCGGTGTCGGGGCCCGCGGTCATGTGCCCGTCCTTCCGCGCGACCGGCGAGGAACGCCACTCCACGCGCGGGCGTGCCCGGCTGCTGCACGAGATGCTGGCGGGCGACGTGGTGACGGACGGCTGGCGTTCTCAGGAGGTGCGGGACGCGCTCGACCTGTGCCTGTCCTGCAAGGGGTGCCGCTCCGACTGCCCGGTCGAGGTCGACATGGCCACGTACAAGGCGGAGTTCCTGCACCACCACTACGCGGGGCGCCGCCGCCCGGCCGCGCACTACAGCATGGGGTGGCTGCCGGTGTGGCTGCGGGCGGTGGCGCGGATGCGCGCGGCACGGCTGGTCAATGCGCTGGCAGGCATCCGGCCGTTGGCCTGGGCGGCCAAACGGCTGGGCGGGATCGCGCCCGAACGGCAGATTCCGCGGATGGCGACGGAGACGTTCAGCCGGTGGTGGGGACGGCGGGTCCACGAGCGGGCCGGCCGAGTGCTGAGGCCCGTCACCGAAGGCGACCCCTCCTTCGGCGACGGCCTGCACACGGTCGCCCTCCTGTGGCCCGACACCTTCACCGAGCACCTGTCGCCGTCGGTGGGCCAGGCGGCCGTACGGGTCCTGGAGGCGGCGGGCATCTCGGCGGTACTGCCGCCGACGAAGACCCTCGCGGGACGCCGGGGCCGCGTCTGCTGCGGTCTGACGTACGTCTCGACGGGCCAACTCGACCGGGCGCGCGCCGTGTTGGGCCGCACGCTCGATCTCCTGGAGCCCCTGCTGGAACGGCCCGTACCGGTCATCGTCCTGGAACCGAGCTGCGCGGCCGCCCTCCGCGCCGACCTCCCCGAACTCCTCCCCGACGACCCCCGCTCCCACCGCCTGGCCGACCGCGTCCTGACCTTCGCCGAGGCGCTGGAGCAACTCGCGCCCGACTGGACACCGCCCCGCCTGGACCGGCCGGCCGTCGGCCAGACCCACTGTCACCAGCACGCGGTCCTGGGAGACGCGGCCGATCAGCGGTTGCGTCAATCGGCCGGACTGACAGGTGACTTGACCGGTGGGTGCTGCGGCCTCGCCGGCAACTTCGGCTTCGAAGAAGGGCACTTCGAGGTGTCGGTGGCCTGCGCGGAGGAGCAGCTGCTGCCGGCGGTGCGGGAAGCGGGCGAGGGGACGGTGGTGCTGGCGGACGGGTTCTCCTGCCGGACGCAGTTGGAGCAGGTGGCGGGGGTGCGGGGGTGGCATTTGGCGGAGGTGTTGGGGGAGGGGGTGGATGGGGGGTGATGTTTCACCACAAGGAATCCCACAGTTCGAGGACTGCGGGGAACATGGCGCATAACTGTGCCGCGCGGTGAAGCAGGGGCCAGTGAGCCCGGGTGAGGGCATTGAGGCCGGTGAGGTTCTCAATGCGGCCAGTGCGGTACCGGACCGTCTTTTCATGGATGTTCAGGGCCGCTGCCACAGCGCGCACAGAACCGTCGTGCCGGTCCAGGGACTCCAGGGTTTCCAGCAGCGGAATCCGCTGGTTCTCGGGAAGCCGCAGGATGGGGCCGATCACTTCTTCGACGTAGTCGCTGACGAACTCGACCTGCTGGTTCGCGAGCATTCGATGCCAGAGCAGCCTTCTGGCATCGATGATCCGGTCGCCTTGGTTGGCCGAGTCGGCGTGCGGGAGGACATCCCAGGCCGCGGCGTACCGGGCGGGCGCTTCGTCGAATGCGACGGCTCGGGTGTACACGGTCGTCGTAGTGACAGTTCGGCGGAGCCATGCAGTGAAGGCGCTGATGTCGCCGGCCGAGCAGAGCATGAGCGTGTGCGGTTCCGGCACGGAGACAGGCGCGACGATCACGTGGACGGACCGACCGATCCGGATGGTCGTGGCCTCGGTGTGCTCGAAGACGTGGCCGCGGGCGATGGCGATGGAACCGGGGAAGACCGAGTCCAGCCCACCTTCCAGGACGATCTTCGTCAGGTAGGAGCGTCGCCACGACTGCGTCGGTTCGGTGATCAGGGCGCAGAGTGCGTCGATCGGCCGAAGATGCTCACCACTCTGGTGACGGGAGTGACGTTGCTCCGCGTATCCATCCGCAATGAGGTTGACCATCTCCTCACTAATTTCCAGAAGTCGCTTCCCGTGCCGCTCCAGCCGTGCGGTCTCGGCCGTGACGAGGCCACTCTCGTCACAGGTGCGAAGGGCCTCGCTGTGCCCGAGAAGAAGGATGCTGTGGATGACCACCAGGCTTGGTGGGCGCCCGCCCGACTGGGCGATCCGCTCCCCGAGCCGGTGCAGTTCATCGCGTTCCTGGTCATGGAACGGCCGCTCCTGGAGGCAAGCTCCCAAGCCGATGCGCAGACAGCGTCCGATGCGGTTGAGCAGGTGTGACTCTTCGGGAGCGGCCCGGTCAAAGATGGCTCCGGCGAGAGCCCTCACGCGTGGGGCGGCGGCACTCGTCAACAACGCGATGCGCTCTGCGTCAGGAAGGCCATTGGGATCGTCGGGAAGCTGGTCGGCAAGGTCGTCGGATGGTCTCCGCATTCCTGTGTTCCCCCTGTATGTGCACGCGCGTAGAACCACAACGCACATCTCAGGTATCGACCATCGCTGACGGAGGACCAGGGTTCCATGAGTGCCACGGGATGATCACCAAGATCGCCCGAGACGGACATGACGGTCTTTCAAGTTCTTCACATGACGAAAACCGCAAGTCAAAGTGATGACCTGCGGCTTCCGGTGGTGCGGTGGGGATCGAGCGTGCAGAGGGTCAGCGGCTCATAACGCTTTCGAAGAGTTCAAACGCCTGGTTGAGCTGAGGCCAGTGACTCCGAGTGAGGGCATTCAGCCCCGTGAGTGCTTCTATACGGCCCACTCGATAGCGGAGTGTTTTCTCATGGATGCTGAGGGCCGCGGCCGCCGCGCGCACCGAGCCGCCGTGTTTGTCGAGGCAGTCGAGGGTCTCGAGGAGTGGGATGCGCTGGGTTTCCGGCAGTTGAAGGATGGGGCCGATCACCTCCTCGACGTAGTCGCCGACGTGCTCGATGCGCTGGTTGGCCAGCATGCGTTGCCAGAACAGTCTCCTGGCATCGATGTAGCGACCGTCGTGATCGTTCGTGTCGCTTACCGCGAGGATGTCGCGGGTTGCCGAGTAACGGGCCGGTGCTTCTTCGAACGTCACGGCCCGGGTGTACACAGTGGTGGTGGTGACCGTCTGTCGAAGCCACTTCATGAAGGCGTCAGCCCTGGCGCTCGGGCAGAGAATGAGCGTGTGGGGGTCGGGAGCGGCGACGGGGGCGACGACAATGTTTGCGGAGTTGCCCATCCGTACGATTTCCGGTTCGGTTCCTGTCCCGACATGTCCATCAGCAATGGCCATGACCGCCGGGAATAATCCGTCGAGACCGCCCTTTCGGACGATCTTGGTGAGGTAGGAGTGTCGCCATGACTCGGTGGGCCCGGTAATGAGGGAACAAAGGGCGTCGACAGGGCGCCTTGTCCGCCCAGTTCTGCTGCGGCCGAAGCGTTCGTCCGCATATCCGTCCATGATGCAGTTGGCCATTCTCTCGCTCAGCTCGAGGAGCCGCTTGGCCCCGTCTTCCAGCCGAGCGGTAAAGGACGGGGGCAGTGCGTTTTCCTGGCAGGCACGGATGGCTTCGCCGTGCCCGAGGAGCAACACGCTGTGGATGCCGACGAGTGCTGGGGGACGTGCTCCGGAGGCAGCGATCGCCTTGCCGATGCGGCGGAGTTCGTGGCGTTCGTCCTTCAGGAAGGGACGTTCGTGCAGGCAGGCGGCCAGCCCGATGCGCAGACAGTGGGTGATGCGGTGCAGCAGGTGCGACTCGTCGGAAGCGGTTCGGTCGAAGATCGCTCCGGCGAGGGCGGCTACCCGTGGTGCGACGGCCCTGGCCAGGAGAGCTGTGCGTTCCCGGTCCGCGACCGTGAGTTCTTGTCCTGCGGGTTTCGGTCGTGGCACCCGTTCTCCCACCCCGTTGTACACAGTCTTCCCAATCCTTGAGTAGGCGGCTTCGGTTGCACCGGGCCGGATCGCATCATGAGATCCCCGTCAGAGCTTGGGAATGATCTGCAGCCGCTCGTCCATGTCATTGAGGTCCTCCTGCATGCTGGACAGAGTGGTGTTCATTCCTCCCATCTGAGTGGAAAGATCCTTGATGCTCGACTTCATCGACTCGACGTTCTTGGCCACCGTGGGGAGCGACGAAGCGTCCTTCTCCAAGGCGCTGACGCTGCTGTTGAGGTCCGAGATCTGAGTACTCAGCGTCGATATCTTCGAGGCCATTCCGGGAAGCGGCTCCATCAGCTTCCGCATGGCTGTCATGCTCTGATTGAGCAGCAGCATCCGCTGCTTGAGGTCGCCCAGCGCGTTGAGCTTCCTGTTCGTTGTGCCCAATTGCTTGTTGGTGACGGCGAGTTGTTTGTTCGTCGTCCCCAACTGACTGTTGGTCGAGTCGAGCTTCCTGTTGGTCTCGGTGAGCTGCTCGTTGGTCGAATTCAGCTTCTTGTTCGTCTCGCTCAGCTGCTCGTTCGTCAACTCGAGCCCGGACGTCGTGCCGCCTTCGATGTGCACGAGCGCGTCGTGCATCCGGGAGAAGTTGAACTGCAGGACGCTGAGGATTCCGAGGTAAAGCAGTGGGGCGATGAAGAAGATCCGGCGAGGCATCCCCCCGCCGGTGGGCTTCCTCTTCTCGCGTGCCTCGTTCTCCTCTTCGGTCCCGGACGGGGAATCGAGCCCGTCTTCCCTGGCGGGGACCGCGGTCAGCTTGTCGCTCATGGGTAACCTCGTCGTTCCGTGGGGGGATGGCGATCGGCGTCCTAAGCCGACGGGAGCGCGTCGTCGCGCAGGCAGGTGTGCAGGATGAGCCGGGAACAGATGTCGGTGGCCTCCTCGTCGCTGAGGTGGGTCCACGGAGGCAGGTGCAGGCCTTCGATCAACCCACACACAGCAATGGCCAGTTGGTCCAGATCGATCTCCGGACGCATCCCGGGGTGAGCGGAGAGCAGCTCCAGACGGTCCCGCAGCTGCTTGATGATGCTGTCGCGGATGCTGGTCTCCAGTTCGCGCATCTCGGGATGATCGATGCAGGCGTCGGCCCATGCGGTCAGCAGGCCGGCCGCTCCGCGACGGCGAGTCACCACCAGGGCGACGGTTGCTCTGAGCCCGTCGGCCGGGTCATGGAGGAGTTCGGTGAACTCGGTCGTCTCGACCAGTCCGGTGATCTCCTCAAGTCGTTCGCCCACGACCGCGAGCAGCAGGTCGCGCTTGCTGCCGAAGCGGGTGTACACGCTGCCCACCGACGTTCCGGCCGCCGCCGCCACCCGTTCGACGGAGGTTCCGCGCCAGCCGTCGGCGCTGAAGCCGGCATCCGCCGCGCGGAGCAGAGCGGCGTGTGTCTCCTGGCTGCGCCGTTGTTGCGGCTTGCCCGGGCCGCGGGCGAGCGGTCGGCTCCCGTACGAGCTCATCGCAGCTCCAAAATCTGAATTCGGATTCGTAAGTCGGATTCATGTTTCTCCGTGCTGCCCGGATGTGTCAACCGTCGACCCAGTGGGGTGTCCGGCCGCCGGAGCTCCGAGTAGGGGTCCTGACCTGCGATGTTCGTCCCCGGGTACCAAACCTGGGAGACGCCGATCTGGGTAGTGGTGATATTGCTGGTGGCTCTTCCCGACAGAGAGGCTGCAGACGTCGCACAGCACGTCGACCAGCACGAGGTCGCACGACAACGGGGAGAGCTGTCGAGATGATCACTGGGCCGCGCATCCTGGCGTTCGGTCACTATCGGCCCGAGCGCATGGTCACCAATGAGGAACTGGCCGCTCGGGTGGACACCAGTGACGAGTGGATACGCAGTCGTGTCGGGGTTTCCAACCCACACATCGCGGCTCCACAGGAGTCAGTGACCGACATGGCCGTGTCTGCCGGAGCGAAGGCGATGGCCGCAAACGGACTGCCGTCCGACGAGATCGACCTGGTGGTCGTGGCGACCTGCAGACAAGAGCCCCAGATATCCGCCGCCGCGCCTGGGGTCGCGCACCGGCTGGGGATCGAGGCGCCCGGGGCCCACGACATCGTCGACTCCGGCAACACCTCCGCCGCCTCGGTCCCGCTGGCGCTGTCCCGGATGACCGAGCAGGGCCGATTGCACTCCGACGATCCCGTGCTGCTCCTGGGCTTCGGCCAAGGCCTCACCTGTGCGGCCCAGGTCATCACCGCCCCCTGATCAGCCCTTCGCTTCCCCTCTCGCATCTCACCCGCCGCGCTATCCGGAGGACAGGTATGTCCGAATGCACCAGTTACCTCGGCCCCAACGCCCTATTCGACTGGCTCGATGCGCAGGACGGCCAAGGGACCGTCGATGTGGTCCTGCTGACGCATCCCCGTGACGAGGGGGACGCCCCGCGCCTGTTCCCCTTCATCGACAAACTGGCCCCGCATGAGGTCGCGGGACTGCAGCGCCACCTCAACCCCATGTTCGGCGAGATCATCAGCACCGGTTCGTTCACCGTCGGCATCATGTTCCTGCCCTTCTTTGCCCACGAGTTGATCGAGCCCAAGAGCCGCCGGCGCTGCGCACAGATCCTCCAGGAGGACGCTGTCCGCATGGCCGCCAAGGTCGGGGCGAAGATTCTCTGCCTCGGAGGGCTGACGGGGGCTCTGTCCCTCTACGGCCGCCGCCTGGTCGAGCCGGCTGAACGGGCGGGAATGACGCTGACCACGGGCCACGCCCTCACCGCCGTTGGCGTCCACCAGACCTATGGTCAGGCACTCAAGGAACTGCACCGGGATCCCGGCATGCAGCGTCTGACCGTGCTCGGCGTCGGCAGCATCGGCCGCGCCTTCACAGAGTTGCTGGCGGCGAGCGGGCATCCGCCCAGGGAGTTGGTCCTGGTGGACCGACCCCAGGCCGCGGGCAAACTGGAAATGCTGGCCCGCGAGTTTCAAGAGCGGACCGGTACCGTCACGCGCACCGAAGTGACCGACGCCATGGGTGCCCTCGTCCCGGGGACCGCCTGCTACGACACCGACGTTCTGGTCAGCGCCGTCAGCACCCCGTATGTCGTGGATATCGACAAGGTCGCGCCCGGCACCGTCCTGGTTGACGACAGTCAGCCGTACTGCTGGGACCGAGAGAAAGCGTGGCAGCGCTGCGTCGACGCGGCCGACATCGTCCCGTGCGACGCGGGCCTGGTCGACTGCGCGAGCCTCGGCTACTCGTCCCGCTTCTCCTTCGACTTCGCCGACATGGACGCCGACGGAGCCAGCACCACGGCCTGGACCTGCCAGACCGAGGGGATGCTCCTCGCGCTGGACGAGCGGCTGCCGCGCACGGTGGGCGAGCCGTCCATCGAGACGATCCTCGCCTATGAGGACGCCTTCCTTGGCAAGGGGCTGCGCATCCCCACGCTGC
This sequence comes from Streptomyces sp. NPDC051963, assembly GCF_044593495.1. Lineage (NCBI taxonomy): Bacteria > Bacillati > Actinomycetota > Actinomycetes > Kitasatosporales > Streptomycetaceae > Streptomyces > Streptomyces sp. NPDC051963. The sequence continues at coordinate 225,594 of NZ_JBIUCC010000008.1, forward strand.
AGTGCGGCCCCAACCCCCTGCCCGTCGACAAGATCCTGGCTGCCGCCGCCTCCGGCACCGCCGCCTGATTCTCAAGGGAGCAGACAGTGACGACACCGACACCTGACGACTCCGTCTGCCGACGGTGCGGTATGCCGTTGGCGTACGACGCCTTCCTCCTCTCCGCTCAGGGAAAGCCGGCCTCGCCCGATCCCGAGCTGTGCATGCACTGCTCCACCGGAGTCAAGGTCGAGGACCGGACCGGGCAGAGCGCCGACAACAAGTGGATCCTCGACCTGATCCTGCGCACCTACCAGGCCAAGAGCCGCGGCACCCGGGGCCTGGCCTCCGTCCTCGGCAAGGTCAACTCCGTGCTGCCGTCCGGCATCCGCTCGCTGACCGAACTCGTGGGCAGCGTGCCGGACAAGAGGCCGGGCACTGTCGACGCCATGGTGCTCTACAGCGGCGGCAAGGACTCCAGCTGGATGCTCATCGAACTGGCGAAGCGCCAGGAGTTGAACGTCGTCGCCTGGATGCTGGACCAGGGCTACCAGTCACCGGCCGCAATCCGGAACGCGCAGAAACTGTGCGACAAGTTGGGCGTCGAACTCGTCATAGCCAAGCCGCCTCGTGACCCGATGGACACACTGTTCCGGCTCGGCTTCACCGTGAACGAGACCGGTGACCCGGAACTGATGCGGTCGGCCATGACGTACGGCTCGGCCTGCTGGCCGTGCTTTGCCACCATCGCCGCACAGGCCACGCTGTACTGCCACGAGAACGACGTCGCCTTTTGCTTCATCGGCACCCAGAAGGGCCAGAACCGGATGGACCTGGCTGGTTCCCCGGCGCTGTCCGGCGGCGCGCTTCCCCCGGTGATGAGCATGCTGGACAAGTTCGTCGCCCCGATGCGGCAGCACGCGGAGGCCAACGCACCCGCCTCCGCCCAACTGTTGCAGACCGCCGAATGCCGCAGCGTGCTCATCCCGTTCTATGAGTTCGTCGAAAAGCCCCCGTTCAAGGAACAGATCGCCGACTTGGAGAAGGCGGGCTGGCACATGCCGAAGAACACCGGTGCCTGCAGCACGAACTGCATGATGAACGAACTAGGTCGCAAGGTCATGCGGAACCAATACGGCTTCGACCTCTACCAGATCATCGACGCCCACGAGCGGCGGCTCAGCGATGATCCGACGCCGGCCCCTGTCGCCGCGGTCGACGAGGACGCGGTCCGGACGGGCGCGAAGCTCATCGAGTTGACGCCCGTGGAGCGCCTGAAGTTCGGGGTGGACACGTGACGAACACCTCGGGCACGCAGAAGAACAGGGCGGACATCGGCGGCTACCGTTTCGTCGATCACGTCGCCCGCCGAGCGGTCAGCTCGCTCTCCCACGTCATCGGCGTCAAGAACGTCACCCGGCCGTTCTGGAACCGCTGGCGCATGTCCGGCATCGATGACGAGACCCTCATGAGGTTCCTGTCCGGCATCGAAAGCATCGACGACTGGCCGTACGCCGCAATGGAGTTGGTGTATCTGGCCGAGCGCGAGCTGGGGACATCGACGACCCACACTCGCGAGCGGCGGGTGGAGCTCCTGCGGCGGCTGTCGTATCTCGCGCACATGGCCCAGTGGGGCTCGCTGCCCATGACCGACCTCAAGCGTGACGCTTACCGGAAGTCGCGCGACTACTACATCGAGGCCGAGACGCTGGTCTGGGGCGAGAACTACCTGCGGGTCCGCGTCCCTTTCGACGGCCACGAATACGCCGCCAACCTGCACCTTCCGGAGAAGCCCGAAGATGCGGAACGAGGCCTCCCGCTCATCGTGATCCTCCATGGCATGGACGACACGAAGGAAGAGCACCTGGCCACCGAGAACGAGCTGTGCCAGGCGGGTTTCGCCGTGCTCGGCATCGACGGGCCGGGCCAGGGCGAGAGCCTCATCCTCGACGAGAAGACCTGGCCAGGAAATTTCCACCAGATCGTTCCGGCCGCAGTCGACGCCCTGGCCGGTCCTTACGGCCTCGACCCGAATCGGGTCGGCGTGATCGGTATCAGCTGGGGCGGCCTGTGGGCCCTCAAGGCCGCCGCGGCCGACGAACGCGTGGCAGCCGTCTACGACCTCGGCGGCCCCGTCGACGCAGGCCGCTGGAAGAAGCTGCCGTACTTCCTCAAGAGCAAGTACGGCCAGGTCCTCGGGATCGAGTCGCCGGACGAACTCCCCGACTACCAGAGCGTCTTCTCCATCACCGATCCCGAGGTGTTGCGCCGGGTCCGGGTGCCGGTGCGCATCGTTCACGGCGCCAAGGACCCGCTCGTCAAGGTCCGCGACAAGCAATGGCTCCGCGAGACGCTCCTGACCATGCACCCCGAACAGGACGTGACCCTGCTGACCTTTGCGGACGGCGACCACTGCTGCACCGCCCACGGGGCCGAGATCCGCGCCGACGGCGCCGCCTTCTTCAGCCGTGTACTCGGTGTGTCCCAGCCCTCGCAGCTCACCTTCTGACCCGCAGCGGTCGCCGTAGCCGCTGCAGAAGAGAAAGGAACGGAACATGGCCACCGACATATCAGCCACCACCGGGATGAGCACCGAACAGCAGGAGGTGCTCACCAAGCTCGCGGAGATCATCGAGGAGATCGCCGAAGTCCCCGCCGGCGACATCTCCTTGGACAAGCGCTTCGTCGACGATCTGGACATCGACTCCCTGTCCATGATCGAGATCGCCGCGCAGACCGAGGCCACCTTCGAACTCGACATCGCGATCGAGGCCCTGGCGGAGCTCCTCACCGTGGGCGACGCGGTGGATCTCGTCCTGGCCAAACGGCCCTGACGATCCTCTATCCGCGCGGAGGGAGCCATGAGCGACAACGACATCGTCGTCACCGGCCTGGGAGCGACCACTCCTCTCGGCGGTGACGTCTGGTCCACCTGGAACGAGATGCTGACCGGACGCAGCGGCGTGCGAAGACTGGACGCCGACTTCGTCGGGAAGTACCGGCTGCCGGTCACGATCGGGGCTCCGCTCGTGGTGGACCCCGCCGCCGTCCTGCCGCGCGGCGTGGCCCGCAGGCTGGACCGCTGTGCCCAAGCGGCGCTCGTGGCCGCCGAAGACGCCTGGGAGGACGCCAAGGCCAGGGATCAGGCTGATCCGGACCGGATCGGTGTCGTCGTCGGAACCGGTATCGGAGGTGTGCGGACGCTCCTGGAGCAGGCCGAGTTGTTGGCCAGGGACGGTCTGCGCCAGATGTCCCCGCTGACGGTGCCGATGCTGATGCCCAACGGACCCGCCGCGCACGTCGCTCTGGTCCTCGGCGCACAGGCCGGCGTGCACGCACCGGTCTCGGCGTGCGCGTCCGGAGCCGAAGCCTTGGTCTGGGCCTGGCGGATGCTGCGCGCGAACGAGGCGGACATCGTGGTGGCCGGCGGGGCGGAGGCGAGCCTCACCGGCGTCACGATGGCCGCGTTCGCCCGGGCTCGCACCCTGAGCCTGCGCAATGACGACCCCGAGAGAGCGTCGCGGCCCTGGGACGCCGACCGGGACGGATTCGTCCTCGGCGAGGGTGCAGGGATCCTGGTGCTCGAGCGGGCTGAACACGCAAGGGCCAGAGGCGCCAAGGTATACGCGCGCCTGGCCGGCGTCGGCACGAGTGCGGACGCCCACCACATCACGGCTCCCGACCCGACCGGGCGGGGCCAGGCAAGGGCCATCCGGGCCGCGGTGCGCAGCGCCGGCCTGCGCCCCACCGATGTGGGACACGTCAACGCGCACGCCACGTCCACGGTGGTCGGTGACATTCCTGAGACGGTCGCGATCCGGTCCGCGCTCGGCGACCACCCCGTACTGACCGGTCCGAAGGGCGCTTTGGGGCATCTTCTCGGCGCCGCGGGAGCCGTCGAGGCGATTGCCACGGTGCTGACGCTTCATCACGGAGTCATCCCGCCGACCGCCAACCTGGAGCGGCTCGACCCCGAGGTGCAGCTGGATGTCGTGGCCGGTGAACCCCGGCAGACCGGCACGGCTGCCGCCGTCACCGACTCCTTCGGCTTCGGCGGCCACAACGTCACGTTGACGTTCACGAAGGCCTGACCACGGAGGAGAAGAACGGGAACGTGACGCAACTACGCATCGCCCTGGCCCAGATCAACACCGTTGTCGGCGACCTGAACGGGAATGCCGACAGAGTCGTCGAATGGACACAGCGCTCCGCCGAGGCAGGGGCGCACCTCGTGGTCTTCCCCGAGATGGCGGTCACCGGTTATCCGGTGGAGGACCTGGCCCTGCGGCCGTCGTTCGTCGACGCCTCGATCGAGAAGCTCGACTCCACGGCGCGCCGCCTGGCCGCCGAAGGCCTCGGTGGCCTTCCGGTAGTCCTCGGCTACCTCGACCGGCGGGAAACAGGGACCGGTCCTTCTGCTCTGAACGCCGCCGCACTGCTGCACCGAGGACAGGTCGTGCTGCGCACGGCCAAGCACCATCTGCCCACCTACGGTGTGTTCGACGAAACCCGTTACTTTGCCCCGGGCCGCCGACTGCCGGTGTTCCGCCTGCACGGCATCGACATCGCCGTCGCCATCTGTGAGGACCTCTGGCAGGACGGAGGCCCGGTGGCGCTGACCCGCGACACCGGAGCCCGGCTGCTGGTCGTGCTCAACGCCTCGCCGTACGAACGCGGCAAGAGCGAGGTGCGTCGGGAGCTGTGCGCGCGCAGGGCCCGGGAAACCGGGGCGGCACTGGCCTACTGCAACCTGGTCGGCGGACAGGACGAACTGGTCTTCGACGGAGCCTCGATGATTGTTGACGGCTCCGGCGAGCTGCTGGCCCGCGCCTGCCAGTTCGAAGAGCAGTTGCTGGTGGCCGATTTGGATCTGCCGGCCCCCGCGCGGGCCAGGGCGGTCAGGCCCTGGCGGACGCTGCCCGGACTGGCGGAGACCGGCACCGCGTACCCCTCGCTCACGGTCGAGCGGACCGTCGTATCGCACACCCCTCCTCCGCCGTACGAACCTGCGCCTCAGCCTCGCGCCCAACTCCTCGGCGAGCTCGACGAGGTGTACGCGGCACTGGTTCTGGGGGTGCGGGACTACGTCCGTAAGAACGGATTCGGGTCGGTGCTTCTCGGCCTGTCGGGCGGTGTCGACTCCGCCCTGGTCGCCACGATCGCCGCGGACGCGATCGGCCCGGACAACGTCCATGTCGTCCTGCTGCCCAGCCGATATTCCAGCGAGCACTCGATCACCGATGCGGACGAACTGGTCAAGCGGCAGGGGCTGAACGCCCGGACGGTTGCAATCCGCAGTGTCGTCGACGCCTTCGAGGCCGAGATCGACGTACACGGGCTCGCGGCCGAGAACCTCCAGGCGCGCGTGCGGGCCGCGATCTGGATGGCTCTGTCCAACGAGCACGGTCATCTTGTACTCACCACCGGCAACAAGAGCGAGATCGCGACCGGATACTCCACGCTGTACGGCGACTCCGCGGGCGGTTTTGCCCCGCTCAAGGACGTACCGAAAACTCTGGTCTGGCGGCTGTGCCGTTGGCGGAACGAGCAGACCGGCCACACCGCATGGCTGCACCCGTTCGGTGTGGCCCCGATTCCGCAGCACATCATCGAAAAACCGCCGTCGGCGGAGCTGCGCCCCGACCAACTCGACAGCGACTCGCTTCCCCCGTACGACGTCCTGGACGCACTCCTTCAGGACTACGTCGAGAACGACGTGGGGAGCCGGGCGCTGATCGAGGCGGGCCATGATCCCGACCTCGTGGCCCGCGTCGTCCGGCTGGTGGACCTGGCCGAGCACAAACGGCGCCAGTACCCGCCCGGCCCGAAGATCACGCCGAGGAACTTCGGCCGCGACCGCCGGCTGCCCATCACCAACGGCTGGCGTGAGGGCGCCGGCCGGCTTCGCGAGAGGAAGACCGATCATGCAAAAGGCCCCGCAGCAGACGCCGTTTGAACAGGACCGTGACGACCTGGTCACCGTCCTGCGCAGATGGGCCGGCGAGCAGGGCGACCGTGTCGCCACGGTCTATCTGGAGGACGGCACACCGGGGTCGGGCGAGATCGTCTCGAGCTATGCCGACCTGGACCGGAGCGCCCGCCGTATCGCCGCCTGGCTGCAGGCCCGTACGCGTCCCGGTGATCGGGTGTTGCTGGCCCATCTGCCCGGGCCGGCGTTCCTGGACGCGTTCCTGGGATGCCTGTACGCGGGCGTGATCGCCGTGCCCGCGCCGCCCCCCGACGGCCGCCGACGCAGTCTCGCCCGCCTGTCCGGCATTGTGGCGGACGCCGGTATCGGCCATTTGCTGACCGATACCCCGACCATGCCCCTGCTGCGGGAGTGGCTGGACTCCGGCGACACCGGCCTGGAGTACGTCGCTTCCGACGATCTGGACGCCTGCTCCGAGGACTGGCAGCCGCCTCGACTCGACGGCGACACCGTCGCGTTCCTGCAGTACACCTCGGGTTCGACCAGCACGCCCAAGGGGGTGATCGTCACTCATGGAAACATCGTCGCCAACCACGAGGCCATCCGTGAGGCCGCCGAGTCCACGAGCGAGATCCGGGGGGTGGGCTGGCTGCCGCACTTCCACGACATGGGACTGATCGGGCAACTCCTGCACCCCCTCTACGTGGGCGGCACCCTGTACTACATGTCGCCGCTGGCCTTCCTCAAGCGTCCCTGCTCCTGGCTCGAGGCCATCAGCCACTACCGCGCCACCATCACCCCGGCCCCCAACTTCGCCTACGAGCTGGCCGCTCGCCGGGTCAGCGACGAGCAACTGGCCCAACTCGACCTGTCGTCGCTGGAAGTGGCGCTCAACGGTGCGGAACCGATCAGCATCCCCGTGCTGGAGCGCTTCGCCCGCCGATTCGCCCCGGCCGGCCTACGAGCCGAGTCCCTGAGCCCGTGCTACGGCCTGGCCGAGGCAACCCTGCTGGTGACCGGGACCCCGCGACTGCGCGGCCTGCGCACTTATGCCGCCGACGCGGCGTCCTTCCAGCAGGGGTGGCTGACGCCGGCGTCATCGGGCGCAGCCGTCCAGCATCTGGTCAGCAGCGGGCGCGCGGGCATCCTGAGCGTACGCATCGTCGACCCCGCCACCCTTTCGGGGCTTCCCGAGGGACGGATCGGGGAGATCTGGGTGACCGGCCCCAGTGTCGGTGCCGGTTATTGGAACAATCCCGAGCTGACGGAGGAGACCTTCGCCGGCACCACCGCCGACGGACAGAGCGGCTTCCTGCGCACCGGGGACCTGGGCGTGCTGCTGGATGGGGAGCTGTACGTCACCGGCCGCATCAAGGACCTGATCATCGTCAACGGGCGCAACCTCTACCCCCACGACATCGAGGAGTCCGTACGCTCCCTGCACCCGGCACTGGCCACGGGGGCAGCCGCGGCCTTTTCGCTCGGCGGCCACCCCGAGCACGTGGTCCTGGTCCAGGAGATCAAGCCCAGGTACCTCGACGGCACGGGTACCGCTGAACTGGCCGCCACTGTGGCCAGCCACATCCGGCACACCTTCCAGATACCGCGGGCCTCGACGCTGCTGGTCGCACCGGGTTCGGTGGAACGCACGACGAGCGGGAAGATTCAGCGGGGCAGGATGCGGGAGTTGTATCTGCGGGATGCGTTGACTGCGTTGGAGGTCGCTCCTGCTGAGGAGACGGTCAGCGCTGGGGGTTGATGAGGAGGGGCCGCAGCCCAAGCAGCAGCGCTTCTTCGGCCAGCCGGGTCCGGCGCCCCGGTGTGAGGCGGGCCGACAACCAGGCCCATGCCGCCGCGGCAAGCGGGGCGAAGTGCTCGGGAGCGCAGTGTGTGGCACCGCGGATGATCCACACTGTGGTGCCCGTCCGCCCGCCCAGGCCGGTGACGTCGGCCCGCGGAATGTACTGGTCGTCGGAGCCATTGGCGGCGAGGAGTGGCGAGCCGCCTGTCGCCGCCAGCAGCCCTTGCCGGCGCAGCGAGAACTGCCCGAACAGGTCCGCGAAGGCCTCGTCGTCGGGCAGCTCGTCCAGGCCGAGAGCGTTGCCGACGATGCCCGGCATTCCATAGGGCATGGCCATGAGCTCCTGGGGGCTTCGGTCGGCGATGCCCGTCGGCCCGCCCACGTCGACTGCGGCATCGACCCGGCCGAGCAGGGCGAGCTTGGCGGCCCAGTGACCCCCGAAGCTCAGGCCGAGGAAGCCGACCGGCTTCCCGTACTGCTTACGCAGCAGATCGATGACGCCGGAGAGGACGGAGTCGCTGTCAGGCCTGAGTGGCAGTGCCGACTCGCCCGTACCGGGCATGTCCATCGCGACCACGAGCAGACCGGTGGCCAGCGAGGACCCGACTAGGAGCCGGTGCAGGTCCATCTTCCAGGTGTCGACTCCGCCGGAGACCAGGAGCACTGCACGAGGTTCGGGCGCTCCACCACCGCGGCGTCGGAACAGATGCACGGGGACCGGGGTCGTCCCTGTGCCGTGCGGCACATCGAGGACCAGCCGTTGGAAGCGTACGGGGAAGTGACGGGCGGCCTTCAGGTAGCAGTCCAGCTGCCGCTCCTGGGCCGATTGCCGCTCGGGCGTGGCGAGTGCGGGGAAGCGGGCTGCGCCCCAGCACAGCGAAGCCAGCAGCAACTTTCCTTCCAACTCGGCGCGTTCGGCCTGGCGAGCCCACAGCGGCACCCAGTCTGCGTTTCGCGTCCCCCACATTTCGTCGATCTCCGCAGCCGCCCGCGCCACGAGGGCGGCCGGGATGCCGAGCCTGGTCAGCTGCCGGGTGCGCTCCTGCAACAGGGCCTGGGGATCGAGGGGGAAGGTGAACACGGCTTCTCCTGTCCGGGCTGCCGACACCGGCTGCCGACAAAAGGGTCGCTCCTGCGGCCGGTGCGGCCGCAGGAGCACGGATACGAGTCGCCGACGCCGGCTACAGCGGTTCCATGACGAAATCGCTCTTGGCGGCGCCGCATTCGGGGCAGAGCCAGTCCTCGGGGACATCCTCCCAGCGAGTACCGGGCGGAATTCCGTCTTCAGGAGCGCCCAACTCCTCGTAGTAGACCCAGCCGCACAGCAGACACATCCACGCTCGCCGGGCGGTCCGGCCACTGAGATCGCTCATGGAGCCCTTCAGCCTGCCTGTTCGGGAAGTCCGAGCTCCTTGGCCAGGTGACCGCTCAGTTCATCGATGGTCGGGTACTCGTAGAGCAACCCTGGAGAAAGCCTCTGCTCGACGACCTTCTCCAGTGCGCCGGAGAATTGAACTGCAACCCGGGAGTCGAGCCCAAGCGATTCGAAGCTGAGCGAGGTATCGATATCGTCCTTGGCGATCTTGAGATGGTCGGCGACGTGGTCGACCAGCCATTCGCGCAGCGCGTCCCGCGTCAGTGGGCGGCTCTGCCTGACAGTCTTCTTCTTGAACATGCCGACTACTCCGCCTTCTTGGTGGTGGAGCGGGCGGCGGACGTTGCCGGTGCCCGCTCACGCTTCTTCCGTATCTGCTCCCTGGACGGTTCGCGCATGTCCCACACCACACCGGCCTTGCCGAGACCGGCGAGGATCCATCCGCTGAGGTCCGGCTCCAGCCAGCTGACGCCGTGCCGGTATGAGCCAGGAAATGCGTGATGGTTGTTCTGCAGGCCCTCGCCGAACGTGAGCAGTGCCACCGGCCAGTTGTTGGCGCTGCGGTCCTCGTTCGCAAACGGACGCCCGCCTATGGCGTGGCAGATGGAACCGACCATCCAGGCTGCCTGGTTGGCCAGGAAGATCCGAGCCAGGCCACCGAACACGAATCCGGTGAGGGCGGACATGGCCGTCCCTTCGGCGGCCCAGCCGATCAGCCCCGGGAGGATCACACCGCTGATGACCCAGATCGGGTAGGTGCGGTGGAAATACATCAGCCGACGGCTGCGCAGGACATCCGGGGCGAACACCGACCACCTCGAGTTCTCGGCACTGAGCATCCACGGCATGTGGGCGTACCACAGGCCGTGCAGCCGCTGTTTGAGAGCGATCCCGTGCAGATTGGGTGAGTGGGGGTCGCCTTCCCGGTCACTGAACCGATGGTGGCGACGGTGTGTTGTCACCCACCACATCAGGGGGCCCTGGGCTCCCATCGAACCGGTGATCATCAAGATTGCTTCGAACGCCGGCGCGGTACGGAACGCCTTGTGCGCCAGGTACCGATGGAAACCCACCGTGATGCCAAACATGTGGACGAAGTACATTCCCGCGAACAGCCATATGTCGATGGCCGTGAAACGGCCGGTCAGCAGGAACAACGCTGCCGCAGCGGTACCGGCCAGCGGCAGGATCATCGTGGTCAGTGCGGCGAACCGCTTGGTTCGGAGGCTGATCGGGTCCAGTCGGACGATGGCTTTCGTCAACACCGCCGAGTCGGTACCGGTTGTGGACATCACGCAACTTCCTTTCGTCTCAAAGGCTTTCGCTCGGGGTAGCGCACATCGGAGACCAGGCCGAGCATGTCCAGGACTCGGATGACGGTTCCGGTCGGGTCGAGCTGCCAGAATCCGTGTCGGTTGTGCGCGAGTGAGGGACGGGCATGGTGGTTGTTGTGCCAGGCACCACCGACCGAAATCGGCACCAGCGGCGGCACGTTCCTGCTGCCGTCGCGGGTGCGGTAGGGCCGGTTCCCGAGCGTGTGACCGATGGAGTTGACGGCCCATGTCACATGATCGAGCAGGAAGATCCGCGCCAGGCCGCCCCACAGCAAACCGCCCAGGGCCCCGCGGGCTGTCCCCGTCAGGAGCCAGCCGAGCAGAGTGGGCAGCGCCAGGCCCAGCAGCACCCACCCGAAGTAGTACTGGTTCAGCCGCATAACCAGTCGGCTGCGCACCAGATCGGGGACGCGTTTGGCCCAGTCCTGCCGACGCACCTTGAAGAGCCAGCCCACATGCCCGTGCCAGAGACCTCGCAGTGGAGCCAGGCGGCCGTTGCCCAGCGGTCTGGGCGAGTGCGGGTCACCCTCCCGGTCTGTGAAGGCATGGTGCTGGCGGTGGATCGCCACCCAGAACACCACGGGCCCTTGGGCGGCCATGCTGCCCGCGATTGCCCACAAGGAGGTCATCACCGGTCTGGCGGAGAACGAGCGGTGGGAGAAGAAGCGGTGGAAGCCGCCCTCGACGCCCAGTGACGTCACCATGTACATGCCTGCCAGCAACAGGAAGTCCACTCGGCTGAATCCGTGGCGCAGCGCGAACACCACCGCGGCGATGGTGCCCAGTGTCGGGACGCCCACGGTCACATAGGCGAGCCGCCGTGCCGCGACATCGACGTCACCCTCTTCGAGTTCGTGCCCGGCCACGGCCGTCATCGTGCGGCTCCACCGGCGGACGGCACAGACGCCACTGACGGCCGTGCGAAACGCTTCAATCGGCCTTGCAGGAAGGCGTCCCGAGTCGCCCGACGCCGAACCTTGCCGCTCGTCGTCGTCAACACCGTGCCGGGCGGGCCGAAGTACAGCTCGGCGGGCCGCACCCCGTGGTCGGCGGTCACTGCCGCGATCACTTCGGTACGCAGCATCCGCTCCATTGACGCGAACTGCCGGGACCGTCCCCAGTATTCGGCGACGACAACCACCCGCTCCTCCTCTGCATTGCCCGTTGCCCCGCCGGGCATGGAGAAGGCTGCGGCCCGCCGCAGCTCCTCACGGCAGCGCTCGACCGACGCCTCGAGATCCTGCGGATACAGATTGCGGCCGTTGACGACGATCACGTCCTTCAGCCGCCCGGTCACGAACAGTTCACCGTCATGTACGAAGCCCAGGTCACCGGTGCGCAAGTACGCCTGGTCCGTCTCGCCCGACCCGGACAAACGGGCGCCGAAGGTTTCGGCACTCAGCTCCGGCCGCCGCCAGTATCCCGTCGTGACATTCGGACCCGCTGCCCAGATCTCACCGACCTGTCCGTCCGGCAGTGCCTTGGCGGTCTCGGGATCGACCACCAGGACCTCATGGTCCGCAGCCGTGACCCCACAACTGACCACCCGGGTGCCGGATTCGGCGCCGAGAACCGGCTCCGTCCGCACGGCACCACTCGTAGCCCGCGGCCTGCCTGTGACGAACAAGGTTGCTTCGGCCAGCCCGTAGCACGGAATGACCGCAGCCTCGTCGTACCCGCAACGGGCGAACCGCTCCCGGAACCGTTCCAGCGTGGCGGCGGACACGGGCTCGCTGCCGCAGAACACCTGGCGTAGCGAGGACAGATCGAGCTCGGTGAGAGTCTCGTCGGGGATCGACGAAGCGCACAGGTCGAAAGCGAAGTTGGGGCCCACGGTGATCGTCACCCGGTACTCGGTGACCGCCTTCAGCCAGCGGTGCGGATCCTGTACGAAGTGCCCCGGCGCCATCATGACCAGTGGCCAACCCCCATGGACGGCCAGCATGATGGTGCCCATCAGACCCATGTCGTGATACGGCGGCAGCCAGGAGCACCCGACCCGGTCGGGTTCCATTCCCACATGCGCCTCCAGAGTCCGGCAGTTCGCTGCCAGATGCTCGTGCGTCAGCACGATGCCCTTGGGATCGCCGGTCGAGCCGGAGCTGTACTGGATCAGGGCCGGGTCCGCGAGTTCGGGTGACGCCTCGGCATCGATGTCGCAGGCAGGAAGCGGTTCGTCAGGGAAGATCCACTGGACCCCTCGGCGGGGGCCGTCGTCCGCGAAGGAGCTTTCGAACTCGGATGTCTTCGAGGCGAACCGGCCGTCGGTGAGTACCGCCCGGGGCTCACAGTCCGCAAGGATGGACCGAAAGCGCGCCACCGCACGGCGACCGGACGGCGGGAACGAAGGCACCGCGGTGCACCCGGCCCGGAGGATGCCGAACAGACCAGCCACGTAGTCGAGTCCGGGATCGAGCGCCAGAACCACCCGACCACCCTCGATCCCACGTCGACGAAGATCTTCACGCACCGCGCGTGACCTTCGATCTACATCCCGGTACGTCCAGTCCACCGGGTGATCCGTCGTACCGTCGGGCAGAAAGCGGAACGCCAGGGCCTCCGGGTGCGCCTGCGCACGGGCCACGAGAATGTCCGGCAGTGAGAGTCCACCGGGCGGACTTGCGCTTGGTTCCATCGGGCCACTCCCGTTCGCCGTTCGACCGACGAACTGCAGCCTGGCTTCCGTCGAGCGCTGCGGACAATGGCACCGATGCCCAGAATCGGGCGGCCCGGGCTTTCCCTCTCGCGTGGATCCCGCAGGTCACACGGGCTGCTGTGGCTCGGCCTCAGAAGTCCCCGCCCGCGAAGCGGTCCTGGCTGAGCCTGAGTTCGCCACCCCGGCCCCGCCACCCCGTGCCCGCCCGCCCCAATGCTGCAATCGCATCCGAGGACTGCCGTCGGCCGCCCCCGGCGCTGCGAGTCAGGCGAGCCAGTCGGTGTAGCGCGTCGCGGCGAGGTGGGCGTCCTTGTCGGTGAGGACGTCGCCCTTGACCGCGGCGAACATGCCGGCGGTGGGGTCGATGACGACGGTTCGCTTGTCGCCCTTGTGGGACAGGGTGATCCGGCCCAGCTCGTCCAGGGAGAAGATCTCGGGGCCGCCGATGTTGTGAATGCCGTTGAGCGGGGTGCCCATGGCGACCTCCGTCACCGCCCGGGCCACGTCCTTGGCGGCGATCGGCTGGATCGGCGTGGCGGGCAACCGGACGGTGTCGCCGTCGGCGGTCCAGGACAGGACGGCGTCCATGAACTCCATGAACTGCGTCGCTCGGACGATCGAGTAGGGGATCGGCCCGGCCGCGAGGATGGTCTCCTGGAGTGTCTTGGCGCGGTAGTAGTCCAAGGCCGGCACCTGGTCCACGCCGACGATCGAGAGGATGACGAAGTGGCCGACGCCGCCCTTGTGGGCCGCGGCCAGCAGGTTGTCCATCGAGGTCTGGAAGAAGGCCGGGGACGCTTCGTCGAAGGTCGGGGAGTTCGTCAGGTTGACGACGACGTCGGCTCCCGCCACCGCCTCGTCCAGTCCCTGGCCGCTGATGACGTCGACTCCGGTGGACTGCGAGTGCGGCACCGCCTCGTGCCCGGCGGCGTTCAGATTCCTGACGACCTGCGACCCGATGAGCCCGGTACCGCCGATGACCGCGAACTTCATGGCATGCCTTTCGTCTTTCGTCGGAGATTTATCCGCAATGTCGCATGTGAATGCCCGGGTGGGCAGTGCACGCGTCTAACTCGGATAAGTTCTGTCCGAGACTATACCCGGACAAGGTTTGTCCGAGTCAAGGTGGCTGATTAGAGTGGCCGGGTGAAGATGTCCGGCGGAGTCGAGTGGGCCCTGCACTGCTGCGTCGTGCTCACGTCGGTCGAGGAACCCGTCCCGGCGACCAGGCTGGCGGAACTGCACGACGTATCGGCGAGCTACCTGGCCAAACAGCTTCAGGCGCTCTCCCGGGCCGGGCTGGTGCGCTCGGTCCAGGGCAAGGCGGGCGGCTATGTGCTCACCCGGGAACCCGCCTCGATCACGGTGCTCGACGTGGTCGAAGCGGTGGACGGTACCGAACGGGCGTTCACCTGCACGGAGATCCGCCGACGCGGCCCCTTCGCCACCCCGGCCGAGGCGTGCACGGTGCCCTGTCCGATCGCCCGCGCGATGACCGCGGCGGACGCGGCCTGGCGAGAGGCGCTGCGTGCCGTCTCGATCGCCGATCTGGTCCAGGACGTCGCGTCCGACTCCGGTCCCGACGCGATCGCCCGGATCGGTACGTGGCTTTCGGCGCCGCAGGTCTGAGGGCTCGGCGTCGGCGACCGTCCGCGAACGTGACCCGGTGACCCGGTGACCCGGTGACCCGGTGACCCGGTGACCCGGTGACCTGGCGGCTCCGGCCGCTCGGGCTGCTACCGCCGCTCCGTCCGTCCAGACTTCGAGACAGCTGCATAACGGGTTCACGCGCCTGACGAAGTCCACTACCCTGGACCGAGCAGTGCATCATGATGAACGCGAACCTCGAGTCAAGTCATTGGAAGGCCCCGTGAGCACCCCCAGCGCCGCCGCCCCGTCCGACCCGACGTCGGTCGGCCCCGTGGCGGATCATGTGCCCGCTTCCGTCGGCGCCCCGCGTCGTCGGGGTTCCCTCGGGCCGGTGGGCCTGGTGCTCGCCGGAGGTGTCTCCGTGCAGTTCGGCGGGGCCCTGGCCGTGACGTTGATGCCGCGGGCAGGTGCCCTGGGTGTGGTGACGCTGCGGCTGCTGGCGGCCGCGATCGTGCTGCTGCTGATCTGCCGCCCCCGGCTGCGCGGTCACTCCCGCACCGACTGGGGCACGGTCGTCGTCTTCGGCGTCACGATGGCCGCGATGAACGGCCTCTTCTACCAGGCCGTCGATCGCATCCCGCTGGGCGCCGCCGTCACCCTGGAGGTGCTCGGCCCGCTCGCCCTCTCGGTCCTGGCCTCCCGTCGAGCCGTCAACCTCATCTGGGCCGGACTCGCCCTCGCCGGCGTCTTCCTCCTCGGCGGCGGAGGCTTCAGCAGCCTCGACCCCATAGGAGTGGCCTTCGCCCTGGGGGCCGGCGCCATGTGGGCCACATACATAGTCTTCAGCGCGCGTACGGGCCGACGCTTCCCGCAGGCCGACGGCCTCGCCCTCGCGATGGCGGTCGCGGCGCTGCTGTTCCTGCCCCTGGGCGTCGCCGAGTCCGGGACGAAGCTCCTCGAACCGAAGACCCTCGCGCTGGGCTCCGCCGTGGCGATCCTGTCGTCCGTCCTCCCCTACACCCTCGAACTCCTCGCCCTCCGCCGCCTCCCCGCCTCCACCTTCGCCATCCTCATGAGCCTGGAACCGGCCATCGCCGCGACAGCGGGCTTCCTCATCCTCCACCAGTCCCTCTCCGCCATGGAGGCCGCCGCAATCGCCCTGGTCATCGCCGCCAGCATGGGCGCGGTGCGGACGCAGGTGGGGCGGGGGAAGGCGAAGGGGTTGGGGAGCGGTTCCTGAGCCGAGCCCGCGCCGGTCCGGCCTCGCGGCTCGCCGGGGAAAAATGAATGCAAGCACGCTTGCTTGTTTTTCGCCCCGCTGCCATGCTCCGTAGCGCACCAACCCCGCACCACCCCGCACATCGCCGTGCACGAGGGGAGCGCTCCGTGTCCGAGACGATGCCTGTCATCGATGACCTGCGTGAGGAGAGCGAGGAACTCGATCGACTTGTGGGGGAGTTGAGTGAGGGGGAGTGGGCGCTGGTGACCCCGGCCGTGGGCTGGACCGTTGCTCACCAGGTCGCGCACCTCGCCTGGACCGACCGTCGGGCGCTTCAGGCCATGACGGACCCGGACACCTTTCGCCGTGAGATCGAGAAGGCGCTCGCCGCGCCGGACTCCTTCGTCGACGAGGGTGCACAGGAGGGCGCGGCCCGGCCTCCCGCCGAGTTGCTCGCCGACTGGCGGGCCGGGCGCAAGGCCCTCGACGACGCGCTGCGGTCGGCACACAAGGGTGCGCGCTTTCCCTGGTACGGCCCGCCCATGTCGGCAGCCTCCATGGCAACCGGCCGACTTATGGAGACCTGGGCCCATGGGCAGGACGTCGCGGACACGCTCGGTGTGATCCGCCCACCTACGGACCGGCTCCGGCATGTGGTCCGCATCGGGGTGCGGGCCCGGGACTATGCCTTCGGTGTGCGTGGCCTCACGCCGCCTGCCGATGAGTTCCGCGTGGAAGTCCTCGGTCCTTCCGGAGAGTTGTGGACCTACGGTCCCGAAGACGCCGCCCAACGCGTCACCGGCCCCGCCCTCGACTTCTGCCTCCTGGTCACCCGGCGCGCCCACCGCGCCGACCTCGCCGTACGGGCCGAGGGGCGGGACGCCGACCGCTGGCTGGACATCGCCCAGGCCTTCGCGGGCCCGGCCGGCGCCGGACGCCCGCCGAAGGGAGCCGAGGCGTGACCCTTCGGATCGGCAACGCCTCCGGCTTCTACGGCGACCGCTTCGACGCCATGCGCGAGATGCTCACCGGCGGTGAACTGGACGTCCTCACCGGCGACTACCTCGCCGAACTCACCATGCTCATCCTGGGCCGGGACCGGCTGAAGGACCCCACCGCCGGTTACGCCCGCACCTTCCTCCGCCAGCTGGAGGAGTGCCTCGGCCTCGCCCACGAGCGCGGCGTCAAGATCGTCACCAATGCCGGCGGGCTCAACCCGGCCGGACTCGCGGACGCCGTAAGGAAGTTGGCGGACAAGCTCGGCATCCCCCTGCGCATCGCGCACGTCGAGGGCGACGACCTCACCGCACAGCACCCCGGCAGCCTCGCCGCCCACGCCTACCTCGGCGGATTCGGTATCGCGGCCTGTCTGCGGGAGGGCGCCGACATCGTGGTGACCGGGCGGGTGACGGACGCGGCCCTGGTCATGGGGCCCGCAGTCGCGCACTTCGGCTGGCAGCCGGGGGAGTACGACCGGCTCGCCGGCGCCGTCGTCGCCGGGCATGTGCTGGAGTGCGGAGCGCAGGCAACCGGCGGCAACTACGCGTTCTTCCACGACGGCGACATCCGCCGCCCCGGCTTCCCGCTCGCCGAGCTCCACGAGGACGGCAGCTGCGTCATCACCAAACACCCCGGCACCGGCGGATTCGTCGACGTGGGCACGGTCACCGCCCAACTCCTGTACGAGACCGGCGGCGCCCGGTACGCCGGACCCGACGTCACCGCCCGGCTGGACACCGTACGGCTGACCCGGGACGCCCCCGACCGCGTCCGTATCGACGGCGTACGCGGCGAGGCCCCGCCCCCGACCCTCAAGGTCGGCCTCAACCGGCTCGGCGGCTTCCGCAACGAGGTCGCCTTCGTCCTCACCGGACTCGACATCGAGGCGAAGGCCGGTCTCGTCCGGGAACAGATGTCGCAGACGCTGGCCAAGTCCCCGCCTGCCGACGTCCGTTGGGATCTCGTCCGCACCGACCGGCCCGACGCCCCGACGGAGGAGACCGCGAGCGCCCTGCTCCGGCTCGTCGTACGCGACCCCGACCAGGACACCGTCGGACGGGCGCTCTCCAGCGCCGCCGTGGAGCTGGCGCTGGCCAGCTACCCCGGATTCCATGTGCTCGCGCCACCCGGAAAGGGCGCGCCCTATGGGGTCTTCGAGGATGTGTACGTCCCCCATGGCGCCGTCCCACATATGGCCGTCCTCCATGACGGGCGCCGCATCCCTGTGCCCGCGGCCCACGACACCGCCGTCCTCGATGACGCCGTGCCGAAGCCATCGCTTCCTGAGCCGCCGCTGCCCGAGCCGCTTCCGGGCGGGCCGACGCGGCACGCCCCCCTCGGTCTCGTCGCCGGGGCCCGTAGCGGGGACAAGGGCGGGAACGCCAACGTCGGTGTGTGGGTGCGGACGGACGAGGCGTGGCGGTGGCTCGCGCATGAGCTGACCACGGACCGATTCCGGCAGCTGATCCCCGAAAGCCGCACGCTGACCGTCACCCGGCACGTCCTGCCCGACCTCCGTGCCCTCAACTTCGTCGTCGAGGGCATCCTCGGTGAGGGCGTCGCCGCCCAGCACCGTTTCGACCCGCAGGCCAAGGCCCTCGGCGAATGGCTGCGCTCCCGCCACCTGGACATCCCGGAGGCCCTCCTGTGACGGTTCTCAGTACCGCCCTCGACCTCAACGGCACGGACTACCAGGCGAACCGCGACGCCATGCTGGCCAAGCTCGCCGACCTCGACGCCGAGCATGCGAAGGCGCTCGCCGGGGGTGGTCCGAAGTACGTCGAGCGGCATCGCAAACGCGGCAAACTCCTCGCCCGCGAACGCATCGAGCTGCTCCTCGACCCCGACACGCCCTTCCTGGAGCTGTCGCCGCTGGCCGCCTGGGGCAGCGAGTACACGGTCGGCGCCTCCCTCGTCACCGGCATCGGTGTCGTCGAGGGCGTGGAGTGCCTGATCACCGCCAACGACCCGACCGTACGCGGCGGCGCCAGCAACCCCTGGAGCCTGAAGAAGGCCCTGCGCGCGAACGACATCGCGCTCGCCAACCGGCTGCCCTGCATCAGCCTGGTGGAGTCCGGCGGCGCCGATCTCCCGTCCCAGAAGGAGATCTTCATCCCGGGCGGGGCCATCTTCCGTGACCTCACCCGGCTCTCCGCCGCCGGGATCCCGACCCTCGCCGTGGTCTTCGGGAACTCGACCGCCGGCGGCGCGTACATCCCCGGCATGTCCGACCACGTGATCATGGTCAAGGAACGCGCGAAGGTGTTCCTCGGCGGACCGCCGCTGGTGAAGATGGCCACCGGCGAGGAGAGCGACGACGAGTCCCTGGGCGGCGCCGAGATGCACGCGCGCGTGTCGGGTCTCGCGGACTACTTCGCCGTGGACGAGCAGGACGCGCTCCGGCAGGCGCGCCGCGTCGTGGCCCGCCTCAACCACCGCAAGGCGTACGAGGATCCGGGCCCGTCGGCACCCCCCAAGTACGACGAGGACGAGCTGCTCGGGATCGTGCCCGGAGACCTTCGCACCCCCTTCGACCCGCGCGAGGTGATCGCCCGGATCGTCGACGCCTCCGACTTCGACGAGTTCAAGCCGCTGTACGGGAGCAGCCTGGTCACCGGCTGGGCGACACTCCACGGCTATCCCGTCGGGGTGCTGGCGAACGCCCAAGGGGTCCTCTTCAGCGAGGAGTCCCAGAAGGCCGCCCAGTTCATCCAACTGGCCGACCAGCGCGACATCCCGCTCCTCTTCCTGCACAACACCACCGGCTACATGGTCGGCAAGGAGTACGAGCAGGGCGGCATCATCAAGCACGGCGCGATGATGATCAACGCGGTGTCCAACAGCAGGGTTCCGCATCTGTCCGTGCTCATGGGGGCCTCGTACGGCGCCGGGCACTACGGCATGTGCGGCCGCGCCTACGACCCCCGTTTCCTCTTCGCCTGGCCCAGCGCCAAGTCCGCCGTCATGGGCCCGCAGCAGCTCGCCGGCGTGCTCTCGATCGTCGCCCGCCAGTCGGCCGCCGCGAAGGGACAGCCGTACGACGAAGAGGGCGACGCGGCGCTGCGGGCGATGGTGGAGCAGCAGATCGAGTCCGAGTCCCTGCCGATGTTCCTGTCGGGGCGGCTGTACGACGACGGAGTCATCGACCCCCGCGACACCCGCACCGTCCTCGGCCTGTGCCTGTCGGCCGTCCACACCGCCCGCTACGAGGGCGCCCGCGGTGGCTTCGGCGTCTTCCGCATGTGAGGAACACCAGAGAACGAGGGATCAGCAGTGATCACTTCTGTACTTGTGGCCAACCGGGGCGAGATCGCCTGCCGGGTCTTCCGCACCTGCCGTGAGCTGGGCATCCGGACGGTCGCCGTGCACTCGGACGCCGACGAGAACGCCCTCCACGCGCGCGTGGCCGACACGGCGGTACGGCTGCCGGGGGCGGCGCCCTCCGAGACGTATCTGCGCGGCGACCTGATCGTGAAGGCGGCCCTGAACGCCGGCGCGGACGCCGTGCACCCCGGCTACGGCTTCCTCTCCGAGAACCCCGGCTTCGCCCGCGCGGTCCTCGACGCGGGCCTCACCTGGATCGGGCCGCCCCCGGAGGCGATCGAGGCGATGGCGTCCAAGACGCGCGCCAAGGAACTCATGGGCATCGAGCCGCTGCGCGAGGTCACCGAGGCGGATCTGCCGGTGCTGGTGAAGGCGGCGGCGGGCGGCGGGGGGCGCGGGATGCGGGTCGTGCGCCGGCTCGACGACCTGGCCGCCGCGCTCGAAAGCGCCCGCGCCGAGGCCCACAGCGCCTTCGGCGACGGCGAGGTCTTCGTCGAGCCCTACGTGGAGGACGGCCGCCACGTCGAAGTGCAGATCCTCGCCGACGAACACGGCACGGTATGGGCGCTCGGCACCCGGGACTGCTCCCTCCAACGACGCCACCAGAAGGTCATCGAGGAGGCCCCGGCACCGGGACTGAAACCCGAACTGACCGGCTCCCTGTACGAGATGGCCGTACGAGCCGCCCGCGCCGTCGGCTACACGGGCGCCGGCACCGTCGAGTTCCTCGTCGCCGGCGACACCGCCCACTTCCTCGAAATGAACACCCGCCTCCAGGTCGAACACCCCGTGACGGAAGCCGTGTACGGCATCGACCTCGTCGCCCTCCAACTCCGCGTCGCCGAAGGCCACGCCCTCGACATCGACCCTCCACGCGCGCGTGGCCACGCCGTCGAGGCCCGCCTCTACGCCGAGGACCCGGCCCGCGACTGGGCCCCGCAGACCGGCACCCTGCACCGCCTCGCCGTCCCCGACGGCGTCCGGCTGGACACCGGCTTCACCGACGGCGACGAGATCGGCGTCCACTACGACCCGATGCTCGCCAAGGCCGTCACCCACGCCCCCACGCGCGCGGAAGCCATCCGCAAACTCGCCGGCGCCCTCGAACGCGCCGCCGTCCACGGCCCGCCCACCAACCGCGACCTCCTCGTCCGCTCCCTGCGGCACAAGGAGTTCACCACCGCCCGCATGGACACCGGCTTCTACGGCCGCCACCTGCCCGAATTGACGGAGCCACACCCCGACCCCCACGCCCCACTGGCCGCCGCCCTCGCCGACGCCCACGGCCACTCCCGCTTCGGCGGCTGGCGCAACGTTCCCTCACAGCCGCAGATCAAGCGGTACGAGAGGGCGGGTGAGGAGGTCGAGGCCCGTTACCGGCACACGCGCGCGGGCCTGGAGGCGGACGGCGTGCGGGTCGTCCACGCCGACGCGCGTCTCGTCGTACTCGAAGTGGACGGCGTGCAACGGAAGTTCACGGTGGCCAGATACGGCGACGACGTGTACGTCAACGACACCGCCCTGAAAACCCTGCCCCGCTTCCCCGACCCGACGGCGCAACACGCGCCGGGTTCCCTGCTGGCTCCCATGCCGGGAACGGTGATCCGGATCGCCGAGGGCATGGCCGTAGGAGCCGCCGTGGAGACCGGACAGCCCCTCCTGTGGCTGGAGGCGATGAAGATGGAACACAAGGTCACGGCCCCTGTGACGGGGACGCTGAGCGCCTTGGACGTATTGCCTGGCCAACAGGTGACGGTCGGCCAACTGCTGGCGGTGGTTGAAGGCGCCCCTTAGGGGCGCGGGGCTGTATCAATATGCGGCTCCGCCGCGTGAGCGCGACCAGCCACACACAACCCGCACCCGGGAGGAGTCCCATGCCCACCACTCTCGAATCCGAAGAGCACAAGGCCCTACGCGCAGCTGTATCCGCCCTCGGCAACCGCCACGGCCGCAGCTACGACCGCGAAGCCCTCTGGTCGGAGGCAGCCAAGCTCGGCTACCTCGGCGTCAACCTCCCCGAGGAATACGGAGGCGGAGGCGGCGGCATCGCCGAACTCTCCATCGTCCTCGAAGAACTCGGCGCCGCAGGCTGCCCCCTGCTCATGATGGTCGTCTCCCCGGCGATCTGCGGCACGGTGATCGCCCGCTTCGGCACGGAAGAACAGAAGCGCGAGTGGCTCCCCGCCCTCGCCGACGGCTCCCGCACCATGGCCTTCGGCATCACCGAACCCGACGCCGGCTCCAACAGCCACCGCATCACCACCACCGCCCGCCGAGATGGCACCGACTGGCTGCTCACGGGCCGTAAGGTCTTCATCTCCGGCGTCGACATAGCCGACGCGACCCTCATAGTGGGCCGCACGGCAGACGCCCGCACCGGCAACCTCAAGCCCTGCCTGTTCGTCGTCCCGAGGGACGCCGAAGGCTTCCAGCGGCGCCAGATCGACATGGAACTCCACGCCGCGGAGAAGCAGTTCGAGCTGACCCTCGACGACGTACGACTCCCCGCCGACGCACTCGTCGGCGACGAGGACGCAGGGCTCCTGCAGCTCTTCGCCGGCCTCAACCCCGAACGCATCATGACGGCCGCCTTCGCGATCGGCATGGGACGCTACGCCCTCGCGCAAGCCGTCGCGTACGCGCGCGAACGCACCGTGTGGAAGGCCCCCATCGGCGCCCACCAGGCGATCGCACACCCCCTCGCGCAGGCGCACATCGAGCTCGAACTCGCCCGCCTGATGATGCAGAAAGCGGCCTACGCCTACGACGCCGGGGACGACGTCGGTGCGGGGGAGGCCGCCAACATGGCCAAGTACGCGGCCGGGGAGGCGTGCGTGAAGGCCGTCGACCAGGCCGTGCACACCCTCGGCGGAAACGGCCTCACCCGGGAATTCGGCCTCGCTTCATTGATAACGGCCGCCCGCGTGTCTCGTATTGCTCCGGTGAGCCGGGAGATGATTCTCAACTACGTCTCCCACCAGACCCTGGGCCTGCCCAAGTCGTACTAAGGCCGTCTTGGAGGAACCGTGTTCCGCAGCGAGTACGCAGACGTTCCGCCCGTCGAACTCCCGATCCACGAAGTCGTGCTGGGCAGGGCCGCCGAGTTCGGCGACCTCCCCGCGCTGATCGACGGAACCAACGGCATGACCCTCACGTATGCGCAGGTGGACCAGTTCCACCGGCGGATCGCGGCCGCGCTGGCCGAGTCGGGCGTGCGCAAGGGCGACGTGCTCGCCCTGCACAGCCCGAACACGGTGGCGTTCCCGACCGCCTTCTACGCCGCCACGCGCGCGGGGGCGACCGTCACGACCGTGCACCCGCTCTCCACCGCCGAGGAGTTCGGCAAGCAGCTGCGCGACTCGGCCGCCCGCTGGATCGTCACCGTCTCGCCGCTGCTGGAGACCGCCCGCAGGGCCGCCGAACTCGCGGGCGGCATCCAGGAGATCTTCGTCTGCGACCAAGCGCCCGGGCACCGCTCCCTCATCGACATGCTCGCCTCGACCGCCCCCGAACCACAGATCGACATCGACCCCGTGACGGACGTGGCGGTCCTCCCGTACTCCTCGGGAACCACCGGCGTCCCCAAGGGCGTGATGCTCACGCACCGCCAGATCGCCACCAACCTCGCCCAGCTCGAACCCGCCATCTCCGCCGGCCCCGGCGAACGTGTCCTCGCCGTGCTGCCCTTCTTCCACATCTACGGGCTCACGGCACTGATGAACGCGCCCCTGCGACTGGGCGCCACCGTGGTCGTGCTGCCGCGCTTCGACCTGGAGACCTTCCTCGCGGCCATCCAGAACCACCGCATCACCGCCCTGTACGTCGCCCCGCCGATCGTCCTCGCCCTCGCCAAGCACCCACTGGTCGCCGAGTACGACCTGTCGTCCCTGAAGTTCCTCATCAGCGCCGCCGCACCGCTCGACGCCCGGCTCGCCGCGGCCTGCTCCCAGCGCCTGAACCTGCCGCCGATCGGCCAGGCGTACGGCATGACGGAACTGTCGCCCGGCACCCACGTCGTCCCCCTGGACGCCATGCACCAGGCGCCGCCCGGCACCGTCGGCAGGCTCATCGCCGGCACCGAGATGCGCATCGTCTCCCTCGACGACCCCGACAAGGACCTCGGCATCGGCGAAGCCGGCGAGATCCTCATCCGCGGCCCCCAGATCATGAAGGGCTACCTGGGCCGCCCCGACGCCACCGACGCGATGATCGACACCGACGGCTGGCTGCACACCGGTGACGTCGGCCATGTCGACGCCGACGGCTGGCTGTTCGTCGTCGACCGCGTCAAGGAACTCATCAAGTACAAGGGGTTCCAGGTGGCGCCCGCCGAACTGGAGGCACTCCTGCTCACCCACCCCGGCATAGCCGACGCCGCCGTCATCGGCGCCTACAACGACGAGGGCAACGAAGTCCCGCACGCCTATGTGGTCCGCCAGCCCGCCGCCGACCTCTCCGAAAGCGAGGTCATGATGTACGTCGCCGAACGCGTCGCCCCCTACAAGCGCGTACGCCAGGTCACCTTCATCGACGGAGTGCCGCGGGCCGCCTCCGGCAAGATCCTGCGCCGGGAACTCAGGGAGCGCATGTGACGTTGATCGGCCGTACACGCGCGCGTGGCGTCGAATCGCTCAGCCTCGACTCCCCGCACAACCGCAACGCCCTGTCGGCGGCCCTCGTCGCGGAGCTCGCGGACGCGCTCACCGACTGCGGCAAGGACGGCGACATCCGCGCGGTCGTCCTCACCCACACCGGCAACACCTTCAGCGCGGGCGCGGACCTGCGTGACCCGCCGCCCCCGGACGCACTCGTCGGCCTGCTCCGGCAGATCGTCGAACTGCCCAAACCCGTCGTCGCCCGCGTCACCGGACACGTCCGCGCGGGCGGCCTCGGACTGCTCGGCGCCTGCGACATCGCCGCCGCATCGAGCGAGGCGACCTTCGCCTTCACCGAGGTACGGATCGGAGTCGCCCCCGCGGTGATCTCCCTGCCGCTGCTGCCCCGCACCGACCCCCGCGCCCTCGCCCGCCACTACCTCACCGGCGAACGCTTCGACGCCGCGGAGGCGGCCCGTATCGGCCTGCTGACCGTGGCGGGCGACGACGTGGACGCCGTACTGGAACCGATCCTGGACGGTCTGCGCAAGGCCTCCCCACAGGCACTGGCGGAGACGAAACAGCTGCTCACAGCTAGGGTGCTGGAAGCCTTCGACCGGGACGCGGCCGACCTGACCGCGCTCTCGGCCCGGCTGTTCGCCTCCGCCGACGCCCGCGAGGGCATGACGGCCTTCCTAGAACGACGGGATCCGCCATGGGTGCTGTGAGCACGGTCGACCGTGTGCCCAAACAGGACCGCAGCCGAGCCACCCGGCAACGGCTCCTCGAAGCCGCCGTCGCCTGTCTCGCCGAACACGGCTGGGCAGGCTCCACGGTCTCCGTCGTCGCCGAACGTGCCGGAGTCTCCCGCGGCGCCGCCCAACACCACTTCCCGACCCGCGAGGACCTCTTCACCGCGGCCGTCGAGTACGTCGCCGAGGAGCGCTCGACGGCGCTGCGGGCGCTGTTCCCCGAGGGCGCGGCGGAGGACCGCCGGGCGGTGATCACGGCGTTGGTCGACCTCTACACCGGTCCGCTGTTCCGCGCCGCGCTGCACCTGTGGGTCGCCGCCTCGAACGAGGAGCAGCTACGGCCCCAGGTCACCGAACTCGAAGCCCGCGTGGGCCGCGAGACCCATCGCATCGCCGTGGACCTCCTGGGCGCCGACGAAACCCGCCCCGGCGTCCGCGAAACCGTCCAGGGCCTCCTCGACATGGCCCGCGGGCTGGGGCTGGCCAATCTCCTCACGGACGACGCGGGGCGCCGCGAGCGGGTGGTGGCGCAGTGGGCCGTACTACTGGACGAGGTCCTCACGGACTGAGCCACTGGAGCAGGTCCTCACGGACTGAGCCGCTCCACCCGCCAGCTCCCGTCCGCCTCCGCCACATACCGCAACCGGTCGTGCAGCCGGTTCTCGCGGCCCTGCCAGAACTCCACCGACTGCGGAGCCACCCGGAAACCACCCCAGTTCGGCGGCACCGGCACCTGCTCGCCCTCCGGATAGCGGGCCGCCAACTCGGTGTACGAGGCGTCGAGTTCGGCGCGCGTCGCGATCACCGAGGACTGGGCGCTGGCCCAGGCCCCGAGCTGCGAACCGTGCGGCCGGGTACGGAAGTAGGCGGCCGTCTCGTCCCGGCCGGTGCGCCGCGCCACTCCGGAGACGATGACCTGCCGGGCCATCGGATGCCACGGGAACAACAGCGAGACATACGGGTTCTCGGCCAGGTCACGGCCCTTGCGGGAGTCGTAGTTGGTGTAGAAGACGAAACCCTGCTCGTCGAACTGCTTCAACAGCACCGTACGAGTGCTGGGCCGCCCCTCCGCGTCCGCCGTCGAGACGACCATCGCGTTCGGCTCGAACAGATGAGCCTCCGTCGCGGCCTGCTTGAACCAGCGCGCGAACTGCTCCACCGGCGTGCCGGCCAGCTGGGACTCGGCCAGGCCCTCGGCCCGGTACTGCTTGCGCATCGACGCGGGATCAAGGGGGACTGCGGGCTCGGCGTCTCGGTCGTTCACGCGGTCATCTTGCCGTATCCGCGGGCGCCGTTCGCCACGGTGTCCTTCATCACTGCGTGGCACTGAGTGCCGCGAGATCTCCCCAAGGGTGGCACTCGGAGATATCGTTCAGATTCCGCTCCGGTTGGGTGACCGCCGACCGCACGGGGCATCAGAGGGGTGACCGCCCAGGACCGCGAGTCTGCGCAGACCGATGACCGCGGATCCACCGGGCGGGAGACGTTCCCGAACAAACGACAACGGTCGTCCCACTCTCCACCGAACAACTTCAGCAACACCGTCCCCACAAGCCACAGCCACCTGTCGCACGCATCATGAGGAGCCGCCTGATGTCCGACTTCGTACCCGGACTCGAGGGAGTCGTCGCGTTCGAGACGGAGATCGCCGAACCGGATAAGGAGGGCGGCGCTCTCCGGTACCGAGGCGTCGACATCGAGGACCTGGTCGGCCACGTCTCGTTCGGCAACGTCTGGGGCCTGCTCGTCGACGGCGCCTTCAACCCCGGCCTGCCGCCCGCCGAACCCTTCCCGATCCCCGTGCACTCCGGCGACATCCGCGTGGACGTCCAGTCGGCACTGGCCATGCTGGCGCCCGTCTGGGGCCTCAAACCACTGCTCGACATCGACGCCGAACAGGCCCGCGCCGACCTGGCCCGCGCGGCCGTCATGGCCCTCTCCTACGTCGCCCAGTCCGCCCGCGGCCAAGGCCGGCCCATGGTCCCGCAACGCGAGATCGACAAGGCCAACTCCGTCGTCGAACGCTTCATGATCCGCTGGCGCGGCGAGCCCGACCCCAAGCACGTGGCGGCGGTCGACGCGTACTGGACGTCGGCGGCCGAGCACGGCATGAACGCCTCCACCTTCACCGCGCGCGTGATCGCCTCGACCGGCGCGGACGTGGCCGCGGCCCTCTCCGGCGCCGTAGGAGCCATGAGCGGCCCGCTCCACGGCGGTGCCCCCTCCCGCGTCCTCGGCATGATCGAGGAGATCGAGCGCACCGGCGACGCCGAGGCCTACGTCAAGCAGGCCCTCGACAAGGGCGAACGCCTCATGGGCTTCGGCCACCGCGTCTACCGAGCCGAGGACCCCCGCGCACGGGTCCTGCGCCGCACCGCCCGCGAACTGGGCGCCCCCCGATTCGAGGTCGCCGAAGCCCTGGAGAAGGCAGCCCTGGCAGAACTGCACAGCCGCCGCCCGGACCGTGTCCTCGCCACCAACGTCGAATTCTGGGCCGCCATCGTCCTCGACTTCGCCGAGGTCCCGGCCCACATGTTCACATCCATGTTCACCTGCGCCCGCACGGCCGGCTGGTCCGCCCACATCCTCGAACAGAAGCGCACGGGCCGCCTGGTCCGTCCTTCCGCCCGGTACGTCGGGCCGGGATCTCGCGATCCGCGGGAGATCGAGGGGTACGGGGACATCGCGCGCTGAGCGTGGTCGGAAACGGCTGAGAAGGGCCGTAGACGCAGACGACCCGCGAGTCTGGTTCCTCCGGTGGAGGAGCCGGCCGGATGTTACCGGCGACTCGCGGGTCGGGTGACTGCGTTGGTTTGGGCCGGCTGCGTGTTTCGCGCACACGCTGGTCCGGCACCGCACTGAGTGGGGTGGCGGGCCGCTAGCCCGCAGCCACCTCGCGCATCCGGGTTTCACTCATGTACCCGATCACCTCCTCTCTCGGCGTAAGCCACACCCTAGGAAGCGGTCGGGCACCAATCAACCGCTTTTCCGGGATGTTGACCCGACTGGTTCTGGTCGACTGCTGTAGCCGTATCCGTCGCCTCGCTGTAGGAGTCGGAGATTCCGGTGGGAGACGTTCAAACGCCCCGTCGGTGTGGTGAGGCTGTGCTGCCCTCTTGCACGGACGGCGATGCGCCCGGTCCATGTGCCCGCCCACCTGCCGGGCGGCACATTGGCTCGTACCAGGTCCCCGGTGACGTATCCGAAATGCTGCTTCGTGCGAGCCCGGCGGAGCCGCGGGAATCCGAAGCGATCCGGAGTGGTGCGGGCGTACGATCCGCGTCCGGTGGCTTTGACGACGAGCACCTGCCCCGGAAACCGCACGATGACATGGCCACTCTCATGATCCAGACGTCCGACGCACAGCGCGTCCAGGGTGTGGGTCTTCTCCAGCCCCGTAGCGCCGCGGTTCCACTTCGTACGGTTGCCCGACCAGGCGTGCACTGGTCTGCCGAGTTCGTCCAAGCGGCGTTTTGACCTGCTGGAGAATTGCTGCTAGGCGTTCGGGCCGATGGGCGAGGAAGACTTCGACGCGGGCATTGTTCTTCGCCTGGTTGCAGGGGGCGCAGGCGAGGACGAGGTTGGAGATGCGGTTGGAGCCTCCTCGGCTACGGGGTCTGAGGTGGTCGATGTTCAGCGGGACGCCGGTAGCGTCGCAGTATGCGCAGGCGCTGTTCCACTTGGCGCGGAGGTAGGCGCGGGCTTCGGCTCCGGCGAGAGTTCCTTGCCGGTACTCGGTTTGGGTGAGGGGTCTGCCCGCGCTCATGGCGTGCGTGTCGAAGGCGACGCGTTCGACGTGGATCTCGGTGATGGGTGCGTAGCGGCAGAGGCGTGCTGCCTGGGAGAGGGCGGTGTCGACCCGGTGGGTCCGCTCGCCTGCGGGGAACGTAGTCATCGGGGCACCTCCCTGATCTTGCGGATCGTGATGACTTGGGCTGGTCACTCGGCCTGACATCTCATGGGAAGACAGGCTCCAGCGGGCGGCTGGTGGAGCGAGTGACCTCCTTTCCGAAATGTGATGGCAACGCTAGTGATCAAATTGTTGGCGCTCGTCCAAATCGATACGATGCGCTCATTCGTGCGAAGTGCCCCGATTCCTCGGACATACGGTCGACGTTGCTGCTAGGTGCCGTCTCCGCACCTCTGGCAGCAAGGCCGGGGTCCCCTCAGGAATCCGCCTAGGATCGGCCCATGATCGCCGACCTTCAGTGCGTTGTACTGGACTGCCCTGACCCGGCGGAACTCGCCGCGTTCTACCACTCCCTGCTGGGTGGGACCGTCAATCAGCAGGACGAGCGGTGGGGGCTCGATGACGAGTGGGCGACGTTGCACACGCCGTCCGGGCTTGTTCTTGCCTTTCAGCGGGTGGCGGACTATCTGCCGCCGGCGTGGCCCGACCCTGCCCGGCCCCAGCAGTTTCATCTGGACTTCGGTGTCGCAGACCTGGATCAAGCCGAGGAGCAGGTCTTGGCCCGCGGGGCGACGGTCTTGGACGACGGTGTGGCCGCGCGGAGCTGGCGTGTGTATGCCGATCCGGCCGGGCATCCGTTCTGCCTGGTCCGGCACTGAGGGGGGACATCGGACGCCGGCGGCCGTATTGACACCGCGATGGTCCAGACCGCACCGTGATCCGCAACACATCGCCGCGCACGCCTCCACGCCCGCTCCCCGAAGGGACCCCGCATGAGCGACAGCAAGCCGGCCGGTCAGTTCTTCGACGCCGCGATCGGGCTGTTGCAGCGGGTGCGGGACGAGGAGGGCGAGAGCATCGCGGCGGCCGGGTCGCTTCTTGCGGACGCCGTCGTGGAAGGTGGTCGGCTGTTCGCCTTCGGCGCCGGGCACTCGTCGCTCGCCGCGCAGGACGTCGTCTACCGGGCCGGCGGCCTTGCGTTGATGAACCTGCTCGCGGTCCCGGGTGTCGTGGGAGTCGACGTCATGCCGGCGACCCTCGGCTCTGCCCTGGAGCGGGTCGACGGCCTCGCGAGCGCCGTCCTCGACACGTCCCCGCTGCGTGCGGGTGACGTCCTGGTGATCATCTCGCTGTCCGGACGCAATGCGCTGCCTGTGGAGATGGCCATGAGCGCCCGCGCCCGGGGCGTGCGGGTGATCGGCGTGACGTCGGTGGCGTACGCGTCGGAGACCACGTCCAGGAACGCCTCGGGGACGTTCCTGAAGGACCACTGCGATGTCGTACTCGACTCGAAGATCGCGGTCGGCGACGCGGAACTCACCCTCGACACGGTCCCCGCGCCCTTCGCCCCGGCGTCCACGGTCGTCACCTCGGCCCTGCTCCAGGCGGTCATGGCCGAAACGGCCGCCGCGCTGGCCGCCCGCGGCGTCGAACCCCCGCTGCTGCGCTCCGGCAACGTCGACGGCGGCCACGACTGGAACAACCGCGTGATGGAGGAGTACGGCGAACGGATCTTCTACCGCCACTGAGCCGCATATCGATAGAGCCCCGCGCCCCCCTCGGGGCGTTGTACCGCAGCTCAGCTACCGCCGAGACTGTTCAGAAACGGCTCGATCGCCGCGCGCCACGCCTCCGGCTGGTCGTAGTGGACGAGGTGGCCGGCGTCGGCCACCTCCGCGTACTCGCCGAGGGGCAGTACCCGCACCATCTCCTGGGCCTCCGCACGGCCGAGCTCACCGTCGAGACCGCGGACGACGAGGGCCGGGCACTGCACCTGCGCAAGCTCCTCCCAGTGCGCGTCGTACACCCACGTCTCCCGGGACTTGAGCATCTGGTCGGGTTCGAAGGCCGGCCGCCAACCGTCGGACGACTCGTGCATCACCTCGGCGTAGAACTCGCCGCGTGACGGAATGGGCCGCTCCACCCAGGGGTCGTCCTCACCGAACCACTTGCGGACGTCGGCGAGCGTGGCGAACGGAACCGGCCAGGACTTGAACCACTGGGCCCACTCCCGCTGCGAGGCCGCGCCGAGTGCGGAGGCCCGCATATCGCAGATGATCACTCCGCGCACCAGATCGGGGCGTTTGGCGGCGAGCTGCCAGGCGGTCAGTGCGCCCATGGCGTGGCCGATGAGGACGGCCGGACCGAGGTCGAGCTGTTCGAGGGCGGCTTCGGCGTCCTCGACGTAGGCCTCGCGGGTGAAGGAGGCCTGCGGGGGCTTGTCGCTCTGGCCGTGGCCGCGCTGGTCGAGTGCGACGGCGCGATGGCGCTCGGCGAGCCAGCGGGCGGTGGAGGCCCAGTGCGAGGCGCGGCCCATCAGGCCGTGCAATAAGAGCACGCCGGAAAAACGGTCCTGTTCGGCGGGGCCGGGCGGCTGGTCCGACGCGGAGCGGGCCGCATGGTCGGTGTGTCCCGTCGCGTCCCTCGCCGGGTCCGGCTTGGGAGGGTCGCCGAACTCCCAGGCGGCAAGGCGTACGCCACCCGCCCCCGTCACGTCGATGCGCCGCGCCATGGATCCTGGCACCCCCCTAGCTCCGCTCGGACCGCTCGAGCCGCCGGTCCAGTGAACCGTGTCCTGCCCTGCCGTGGTACCGCTTTCTGCCGGGGCCGGTCGGGGCCCTCGCTCGGGCAGATCGCGCGGGTTCCTCACCTCCCGCGTATGCCTGCCGCTCACCTCCCTGACCTGCCGCACGCACTCCTGAAGCGCAGATTCCGCGTGCCGTGTCACCCTCAGGCTATCGAATACGCATTCGAAGATGCGGGGTCTGCGGGCAACACCCCTCGTACGAGTGACCTCGGTCGGGGATTGACCGTCGCCGCCGAGGGGAGATCTTCTGCGGGAGGCGGACCGCTCGGGGAAACCGGTCCGAGGGGAATGACCCTGGGAGCTCGGGGCTCCGGGTCAGCACAGGGGAGGACAGGCCCCGGCGCCGCACGGCGCCGGGGCCCTCTCCACTTCTACGGCACATCCGTCCCGCCCCCTCCCCGGCCGGGCGACATCACCATCCCTGTCGCACCACGGCCAAGAGCCCTCAGGTCATATGCCTCACGCGACAGCCTCGCATGTGAACCGTCCCAGCGCTGCGATTCGACGCAGTGAATCCCGGAATCGACGAAACCACCGCCGCGCCGCAACTGCCTCTCCGGCCCCGGAAGTTGACAGCACCTGGCGCCCGGTCGGCGCTCAGCGCCCGCTCAGCGCCTGCCGCTCGGTCAGCGCTTGGCGACGAACACGTGGGAGGCGACGTCCGACTCCAGCTCGGCCGCCTCGCCGCCGCTGCCCACCAGCACCCCGCCGGCCGACTCCGTCACGCTCACCACCGAGCCGGGCTGCACACCCGCGCGACGCAGCGTGTACATCAGCTGCGCATCCGTCTGGATCGGCTCACCGATACGGCGCACGACGACCGTCTTGCCCTCCAGACCCGGATCCAGGTCGGCCAGCGACACCATGCCCTCGTCCAGGAACGGATCGGCGCCGTCCTTCTCGCCCAGCTCCTCCAGACCCGGGATCGGGTTGCCGTACGGCGACTCGGTGGGGTGGCGCAGCAGCTCCAGGACCCGCCGCTCCACGGCCTCGCTCATCACGTGCTCCCAGCGGCATGCCTCGGCGTGCACCTGCTCCCACTCCAAGCCGATCACATCGACGAGGAGACACTCCGCGAGGCGGTGCTTGCGCATCACGCGCGTCGCCAGCCGGCGGCCCTCGTCCGTAAGCTCCAGATGCCGGTCGCTGGCGACGGACACCAGCCCGTCACGCTCCATCCGCGCCACGGTCTGGCTGACCGTCGGCCCGCTCTGGTCCAGCCGCTCGGCGATCCGGGCGCGCATGGGGACCACACCTTCCTCCTCCAGCTCGAGGATGGTGCGGAGATACATCTCCGTGGTGTCGATCAGTCCGGACATACGTGCCCCTCGATTAGCTTGCCGATTGAGCCGAAAGCACCCAGGCTTCACGGCGCGTGCGCTGGCCCTGGCTTCAATTCTGACGCATACCACCGACAAGCGTGCCGCGCCGGTGAAACCGGGGGCTTGCGCCGACGTGCACCGGGGAGGGTGACGCGCGTAGCCAAGTCGGCGATCTTGACACTCGACGCGGCGGCACCCGATCACCTAGCGTTCCGCGCATGAGCGAGCGGCGAGCGATTCTCCGACTGGAGCCCGTGGCCGGCGACGCCATGCTCGAGCAGTGGCGGCACGTCCACAACGTGATCGTGCCGCCCGCCGCCCTGGACCTCGAAGAGGTGCGGGAGCGCAGTGGCCGCTACCGGCTGGAGAACGCGTATCTCGGCGACGAGCTCGTGGGCTGCTCCACCGTGCGGCCGCCCCAGGGCGAGCAGGCCGTGGCGACGGTGATCGCACGGGTGCTGCCGCAGCATCGACGGCAGGGATTCGGGAAGGCGCTGTACGAGAAAGGGCTCGAGCACGCGCGCGTGCTCGGTGCCGACGTGATCGAGACCTGTGTGCTGGCCGCCAACGAGGACGGGGTGCGGTTTGCCGAGGCGCGCGGATTCGTGGAGGTCGAGCGGTATGTGCTGCCAGGTGAGAACGACCAATGGATCGATCTCCGGCTCGCGACCTCCGGACCGTAAGGAGAGGTTCACGTCGAGTTTCCGGCGTGCAACGATTCTCTCAATCTTGCGGGAACTCGATGTGTGCTGCGTCACGTTCGAGTTGAATGATTGTTAGTGAGCGAGCCGACGTGCCGTACGTACGGACGCAGCCTGCAGGGGGTCCAGGTGAGTGCTTCCCGGCGTAGTGGGACCACCGACGAGCTGGGTCCGGACGAGCCCGAGCGGGACGGTCCGGAGGGCTCGGGCGGTTCCGACCTGCTGGCCGCCCTGCTGGACGGCATGGACGCGGCCCTGTGCGCCTTCGACGCCGACGGCGTCGTCACCCACTGGAACCGCGAGGCCGAGCGGATCCTCGGCTGGACCGCCGCCGAGGCCGTGGGCCGGCACGGCTTCGCCGGCTGGGCCGTACGGACCGCGGACGCCGAAGAGGTCGAGTCCCGGCTGATGGCCGCCATGCACGCCCCCGGACGCCAGGTCCACGAGTTCGCGCTGCTCACCAAGGACGGCGGCCGGGTCCTCGTACGCACCCAGTCCGCGGCCGTCCGCGGGCCCGACGGAAAGCCCGCCGGCCTGTACTGCGCCTTCAGCGAAGTCCACACACAGATCGACCTCGAACGGTCCATCGCGCTGAGCGAAGCCCTCTTCGACGACGCGAGCTGGGGCGTCGTCCTCGTCGACGCCGACCTGCGGCCCGCCGTCGTGAACGCGCACGCCGCCCGCGCACTGGGCATCGGCCGCACCGCCGTACTCGGCAGACCACTCGGCGACCTGCTCGCCCAAGGCGTCGAGGAACTCGAAAGCGCCCTCACCCATGTGCTCGCCGAGGGCGCCCCGCCCGCGCCCGCCGAGATCTGGGTCGGCGTACGCACCC
Source organism: Streptomyces sp. NPDC051963 (assembly GCF_044593495.1). NCBI lineage: Bacteria > Bacillati > Actinomycetota > Actinomycetes > Kitasatosporales > Streptomycetaceae > Streptomyces > Streptomyces sp. NPDC051963. Next base: position 260,502 of record NZ_JBIUCC010000008.1, read on the forward strand.
CGGAGGGCGACAAGCGGCGCTGCTGGCGCTGCGGCTTCGTACGGCTCGCCTCACCCCTCGCCGAGGAGCCGGTCCCGCTCGGCGTCGGCTGGCTCTTCAACGACGTCACGGAGGCCAAGCAGAGCGAGCAGGAGGCCGCGCTGCTCCGCTTCCGCACCAACCAGCTGCACCGCGCCGCACGGGCCGCAGGCGAGTGCGAGGACCCCGCCGAGGCCGCCACCGTCCACCTCGACTTCGCTCTCGCCGGCTTCGCCGACCACGCCCTGATCGACCGCGTGACGGGCGACGCGGTCACCGGCCCGGAGGCCACCGAGCCCGTACGGCTGGTACGCATCGCCGCCACACCCGCGGGCGCGCCCGGACCCAGCCTGGTCACCGGACAGGCCGGGCTGCCCATCCGCTACGGCGAGGGCCACCCCGCCGTCCAGTGCGTGGAACGGAGCGGGTCCGTACGGGCCAGCGTCGGTTCCGTACCCGCCGAACAGGCACGCGTATGGGCCAAGGCACGCCAGTGGCCGGCCGACTCGGTCCACGCACTGTGCGCGGTGCTGCGCAGCCGCGGGCGGACGCTGGGAGTCGTGACGTTCCTCCGCGGGGGCGGGCGGAGCTCCTTCGAACGGTCCGACGCGGCCTACGCCGAGGACGTGGCCGCACGGATCGCGGCGGCGCTGGATCTGGCGGGGGCGGTACGAGAGGGCTGGCCGCCGGAGGGGGACGGGTAGGAGCCTTTTCGCCTGCCGGGTGGCCGTGGGTTGGCGGCTGCGGGTCTTGTCGTGGCTGTCGCGCTACTTGGGGCGTTGCGGGGCTGTACGTCAAGGAGAACCCGTCAGCCCTTGCTTACCGCCGCCAAGATTTCCGGCAGTCTCCCCGCCGTGCGCGGTGCCGCCAGCCGCAGCCCCAGCAGGGTGATCGCGGCCCCGTATGCGACTCCCGCCGGCAGCAGGAGCCAGGTCCAGTCGCTGCCGTCGGCGCTGACGTTCAGCCAGATCGTCAGTGCGATGACCGGTGCGCATAGGAGGGCGGCGCCGACCATTCCGCCGAAGATCGCGATCCAGGCGAGTCCGGCCTGCCCGGGGGCGACGTTCTTGTAGCCCTCCTGCGGGATGGAGTAGGGAAAGCGCGCCGACGCCCAGGCCCCGGTCGCCAGCATCGCGCCGAGCAGGGCGAAGGACAGCCCCAGCACCTCGGGCAGCTTGTCCCAGTCGCCGAGCAGCGCCGTCGTCAGGACGGTGACGAGTGCGGCGTACGGCAGGGTGATCACCAGCAACGCATAGGCACGCGCGCGCAGTTCGACGTAGGCGTCCTTCGTGGACGAGATCGTCATCGCGACCATCCAGAACGCGGAGGTGTCCTGCCCGAACTGGTTGTACATCTGGATGCCGAGCATCCCGGCGGCGAAGCAGGCGAAGTAGATCGAGCCGGTGCCCTGCAGCGCGTTGAACAGCGGCACGATCAGACCGATGGCCAGCGAAGTCACCCAGGCGGCCTTGGTCTTGGGGTCGCGCCACACATAGCGCAGGCTGCGCTCCATGACCGTGCCGGTACGTCCGACGGGCAGGAAACGCGACAGTCCGGAGGACGTCCGCTCGCGGGCGACGGCCTCGGAGGTTTGCAGGGTGGACCCGTCGGGCGCGGTCATCAGCCGGTTCAGAAGCCCCGACCAGTGCCGCAGCAGCAGCCACAACGCCAGTGCACTCAGAGCGAGTTGAAGAAAGGCGATCCCGTACGACCCCTCGCTCGCGGAGTCCGCCGCCCCGATCGCGGAGGCGGGCGGCACCCACTTCAGCACATCGGCGAAGGGGTCGAGCTGCCCGAGCCCGGCCGAACCCAGCCGCTGCGCCCCGAAGTTGACGAGCTGCGCCCCGATGGCGACGACGAGTCCGCTCAGCACCGCGAGATCACGGCCCCGGCGACTGGTCAGCAAGCGGACGTTGGCGGCCGCGACGGCCCGCGCGAGCGCCACGCACACGAGCAGTGCGAGCACGACACCGATGACGCCGACGACGTACGCCACACCCCCGTGCGCCACCGCGACCACCGAACCGGCGAGCATGCACACCGTGAACAGCGGCCCGATCCCCACCAGCGAGGCCACCAGCAGCGCCCGCACGAGCGGACGGGGCCGCAGCGGCAGCATCACCAGACGGGTGGGGTCGAGGGTCTCGTCGCCGCTGGGGAAGAACAGCGGCATCACCGCCCAGCCCAGCGCCAGCACCGCCACCAGGAGCACCACCACCGAGGCCGCATGCTCGTTGCCGCGCAGCACGATCAGCCCGAGCAGTTGCAGCGCGGCGAAGAGCAGGGTGATGACGGCCGACGCGATGTAGGCGGCCTTGCGTCCACCGGACTGCCGCAGTCCGTTGCGCAACAGCGACAGCTTCAGCTGCACGACGACAGAGGTGACCGGGGTGATGTCGGCGGTCATCGCGCCCCGCCGCCCAGCCAGTCGAGATCGGACCCGGTGTTCCGCCCGTTCGCCCCCACGAGCTCCAGAAACGCCTGCTGCAACGAGGCGGCTTCGCCGCGTACCTCGGCCAGCGGCCCGTGCGCCCGGATGCGCCCCGCGGCCATCACGGCCACCCAGTCGCACAGCGACTCGACGAGCTCCATCACATGGGAGGAGAAGACGACGGTCGCCCCGGAGGCGGTGTACCGCTCCAGCACGCCCCTGATGGTCTGCGCGGACACCGGGTCGACACCCTCGAACGGCTCGTCCAGGAACAGCACTTCGGGGTTGTGCAGCAGTGCCGTCGCGAGCCCGATCTTCTTCCTCATCCCGGTCGAGTAGTCGACCACGAGCTTGTGCTGGGCCCCGGCGAGATCGAGCACATCGAGCAGCTGTGTCGCCCGCTTGTCCACTTCGGCACCGGGCAGCCCCCGCAACCGCCCGGAGTAGGCGAGCAGTTCCCGCCCGGAGAGCCGCTCGAAGAGCCGCAGCCCTTCCGGCAGCACGCCGATCCGGGCCTTCACCTCGACGGGGTCCCGCCAGACGTCGTGCCCGACGACCTCGACGGACCCCTGATCGGGCCGGAGCAGTCCGGTCACCATGGAGAGAGTGGTGGTCTTCCCGGCCCCATTGGGTCCGACCAGCCCGATGAACTTCCCCGCGGGCAGCTCAAGATCGACCCCGGCGACAGCGACCTGCTGACCGAACCGTTTCCAGAGCCCCCGCACCACCACAGCAGATGACGTCATGGCTGCACCCTACGTGGGCGGCAGCGCCCCCTCGGGGGCGCGGGCGAACGGCTACCGATCCCGCCCACACGCGTACGCGAGCGGCGAGATCAACTCCTCCGCGTCCGGCAGCCACCGATTCGCCGGCGTGGGCCGACAGGCCCACTGCACGGCCCCCCGGGACCCGAACCGCGTAGGAGGCGCAGCCACCCACGCCCCTTCTCCGAGCGCCACAAGATCAAGCGAGGCGACCGCCCACCCCAGCTTGCGCACCAGCTCGGGAACCTTCACCGAAGCCCCCGGCAGTACGAAGAACTCCATCCGCCGGTCCGGGGTCAGCGTCACCGGCCCCAGCGTCAACTCCATCCGCTCCATCCGGGCCAGCGCCAGAAACCCCGCCGTCTCCGGAACGGAAATCGCGTCGAACGTGCGCCCCGTCGGCAGCAGAATCGACGACGTCGGCTGCTTCTGCCACATCCGGCGCGCAACGGTCGCACTGCCCGTGGCCTGGGTCGCCCAGTCCGGCCGCGTCGGATGCGCGCCGGGCGCGGCGCACGCGGCGTCGCCGCACGAGCAGCGCTGCACCCCGTCGACGGCTTCCAGCCAGCTGCCCGGGAACACGTCCCAGTGGCGCTCCTCGGCATAGCGAACGGCGGTGTCCTGCAGCGATTCCCCACGCTGCTTCGGAATCTGGGCGGTTTCGGTGCTCGCGATCGTCTCTTCCACGCTCATCACAACTCCCGCACCCACCCTGAGTTACGGGCGTAGCGCGCGCGGGGGAGGAGCATTGATTCCGCAACTGGGGCGCATGGATGCACGTGTGGGGGCGCGCAGGAGGATCCATGGCCGCAGGTGGGTAGCCACGAGTGGGGTCGGCTTCCGCCTTTACCCCGGCAATCCTCACAAGCCTCGCATTTTCGCCGTCTCGACGGGGCATTGATCTTCACGGCCGGATCCTTTCGCTCATCGGAACGGGCTCGGACGCGGAAGACACATCAACTCGGTGCGTGGGCAGGCACCGCAGCCACAGGGGGTACGCCATGGCCGCAAGGCCTCTCGTCGCGCGGCAGCCGAACGAACGGCTGCAGGCGCTCATCCAGGAAGCGGGCTGCTCGAACGCCGGGCTGGCCCGCCGAGTGAACATGTGCGGCGCCGAACACGGCCTCGATCTGCGCTACGACAAGACGTCCGTCGCCCGCTGGCTGCGCGGCCAGCAGCCACGGGGACGCGCTCCGGCGATCATCGCCGAGGCACTCGGTCGCAAACTGGGCCGTACGGTCACGATCGACGAGATCGGCATGGCCAACGGCAAGAACCTCGCCTCGGGTGTCGGCCTCCAGTTCTCGCCGACGGTACTGGGCGCCATCGAGCAGGTCTGCGAGCTGTGGCGCAGCGACGTCGGCCGGCGGGACTTCCTGTCCGGCTCCTCCGTCGCCGCGTCCGCGCTCGTCGAGCCGAGCCGTGACTGGCTGATCTCCTCGCCCGACTCGCAGGTGGCGCGCTCGGCCGGCCCGCGGGTGGGGGAGTCCGACGTGGCGGCCGTGAAGGCCATGACCCAGGCGCTGGTCGACCTGGACCACCAGTACGGCAGCGGGCATGTCCGCCCGGTCGTCGTGCACTACCTGAACAGCGTCGTCTCCGGTCTGCTGGCGGGGTCGTACCGGGAGGCCGTGGGGCGTGAACTCTTCGCCGCGGTGGCCCGTTTGACCGAGCTCGCGGGCTATATGGCCATCGACACCGGGCAACCCGGCCTCGCCCAGCGCTACTACATCCAGGCGCTGCGCCTGGCACAGGCGGCGGGCGACCGGGCGTACGGCGGGTATGTGCTCGCCGCGTCCATGAGCCATCTCGCCGCTCAGCTCGGAAACCCGCGGGAGATCGCGCAGTTGGCGCGGGCGGCGCAGGAGGGGGCGCGTGGTCGGGTGACCCCGCGCGCGGAGGCCATGTTCTACGCGGCCGAGGCCCGGGGCCACGCGTTGATGGGAGACGCGCGGGCCGCCCAGCTGGCCTCCGGGCGGGCGGTGAGCGCGCTGGAGTCGGCCGATCCGTCCTCCGGCGACGACCCGGCGTGGATCGCGCACTTCGACGAGGCCTATCTGGCCGACGAGTTGGCGCACTGCCACCGTGATCTGGGGCAGGCCGAGGCGGCGGCGCGGCGGGCGGAGGAGTGCCTGTCCGTCCTTCCTGAGTCGCGGGCCCGGCGCCGGGCGATCGGCTATGTGCTGCTCGCCACCGCACAGGTCCAGCAGCGCGAGGTCGAACAGGCCGTGCACACGGGCCTGAAGGCCGTGGAACTGCTGGAGACCCTGCGCTCCAACCGGGGCGCCGAGTATCTGGAGGACTTCCAGCAGCGGTTGGAGCCCTTCCGGGACGAGCCGGTGGTAAGGGAGTTCGGGGCGCGGCTGGAGTTGCAGGCGGCTGCGTGAATGACGGGGGTACACCGGCGTGAACGGGCGGGAAACGAAGGCGCCGGTGGTGCGGGAGGGGCGTATACAGCGGATGAGGCCCCGGTTTTGTTACGGCGGTCACAGGGAAGGAGGTCAGGTCCTGTGCTGCATGGCACGGGGCTCAGGGGACCCGGTAGCGTGAGCCGACGATTCCGAAGGTCCCCCATTCGTAGGAGTCCCGGTGACGCAGAGTGGACAGGGCGAGGAGCCCCCGCCGCGGCAAGCGCGTGAAGGCATCGTGCTGCCATCGGACGGTGGCGAGCCCCTGCTGCCGGGCATGACGGGCGGCCCGGACGGCCCGCAGTACGGCCGCCCCGTCCCGCCGACGCCCGCCTCGGCGCCGCCCGAGGGCCAGGCGTGGGGCACCCCCTGGGGCCCCGACCAGCACCAGCCCCCGCCCTCACCGCCGGGCCAGGGCTGGGTCTCAGGCCCCGCCGAGCCATGGGGCTCCCAGGACCCGTACCAGCAGCCGGCACCGGCCGCCTGGGGCACACAGGACCCCGCGAACGCGATCCCGCCCCAACCGCAGCCGACGCAGGGTGCGGCATACGGCGGTGAGGCGCAGCCGGGATCGGGTGCGCACCCGACGTACGCGCCGCAGGAGCCCGGACCTCAGCCGTCGTACCCGTCACAGGCGTACGCGCCGCAGGAGCCCGCACCTCAGCCGTCGTACGGCGTGCAGGAGCCCGCACCCCGGTCGTCGTACCCGTCGCAAGTGCCGGGTGCTCAGCCGTCGTTCGCCTCTCCGCCGCCGACGGCCGAGTCGGCGTACGCCCCGAACGGGCAGTCGCCCACGGGTGGTCATGGTGCGCTGCCGCCCGCCGCCGGTTACGGCCCTCCGGCCGATGCCTACGGCACCCCGGCCCCCGGCGCGTATGGCGCCGGTGCTCCGCTGCCGCCTGCCGGGCCCGGGACCTTCGGGGCCCCGTTGCCGCCCGCCGATGAGGGCGCCACTCAGTACATACCCCCCGTCGGAGGCGGGGGTGCGCAGGTCTCGCCGGACGGGGCGACGCAGTTCATACCGCCCGTTCCGGCAGCGGCGTCCGGCCCCGACTCCGCCGATGAGGGTGCGACGCAGTTCATACCGCCCGTGGGGCCCGGCGCGCTGCCGCCCGAGGTGCCTGCTGAGGCGTCCGGCGACGCGACCCGCTATCTGGGGCGGATGCAGCAGAACCCCGGCCCGCTGCCGCCCGCCAATCCCGATGCCGAGGCGACGCAGTACATACCGCCGGTGACGACCGGTCAGGACCGGCAGCCGCCCGCCGAGTTCGACAGCCTCTTCCGGACCGAGCGCGGGGCGGAGGGTCCGGCCGGGGCCACCCAGCAAATGCCCCGGTTCGAGCCGCCGCAGGCACACGCACATGCCCAGCCCGCCTACGCCCCGCCCGCCGCCGACGACCGCCGTGGCCGCGGTGGCCGTACCGGTTCGCGGGTGCCGCTCATCGCGGCCATCGGGGTCGGTATCGCCGTCCTCGGCGTCGGCGCGGGCGCGCTGCTGGCGAGCGGGGGAGACGACCAGGGCGACGACAACAACCAGACCGTGTCCGCCACCGCCCCCGCGACCGAGGGTTCCCCCTCGCCGTCCGTGGATGCGGCCAAGCAGCAGGCCATCGCCCTGGACAAGTTGCTGGCCGACAGCGGCGACAGCCGGACCACGGTGATCAACGCGGTCGCCCATGTGAAGTCGTGCGACAAGCTCGGCCAGGCGGCCGCGGATCTGCGCGACGCGGCCGGTCAGCGCACCGGTCTGGTCGCGAGCCTGGCGAAGCTGTCCGTCGACAAGCTGCCCAACCACGCCGCGCTGACCACCGCCCTCAACAGCGCGTGGAAGGCGTCGGCGTCGGCCGACAACCACTACGCGGCCTGGGCCGACCAGGTCGCGAAGAACAAGAAGGGCTGCCCCAAGGGCCAGGCCCGCACCACCGGCCAGACCGCGGCCGGCAACACCGCGAGCGGCACCGCGAGCACGCAGAAGGCCAAGGCGGCCCAGCTGTGGAACGCGATCGCCAAGACGTACGGCCTGACTCAGCGCCAGCCGACCCAGCTGTAAGAGGCCCTGAAGAGGCGGCTCAGCTCACGTCCGCCTTCTTCAGCGTCTCCGTCATGTCGGTGAAGCCCTTCTTCGCCGCGACGAGCTGGCCGTTGCGTACGACCTGGAGGGTCACATCGGCGTTCACCATGCGCGGGAAGCCGACGGCGGCGAGCTCGTCCTGGAACTGCCAGCGCAGGGTCGGCGTGAGCCCGCCGGTGGAGACCTTGAGCCCCTTGTCGAGGGCGTGCCGCACGGTGTCGGCACTCACCTCGCCGTCACCGAGCGACTCGACGACCGCCTTGAACACGGTGTAGGCGATCCAGGTGGTCTGTACGCCGGCGTCCCCGACGTCGATGCGGTTGTCGCCGAAGGCGTGCTTGTTGATGACCTGCTTCATCTCGTCCCACCGCTTGTCGGTCGAGACCGGGTACCAGCCCGTGATGTACGAGCCCTCGTACGGCGACGAAGCGCCGCCGTTCGCGTTGATCACCGTCTGGTCGACGCTGCCCAGCACGGTGCCGGTGCGCACGTCGGGGTAGTCCGCGCGGGCACGGCGGAAGGAGTCCATGAAGGTGCTGGTGCGGTCGCCGAGGGAGGGCACCACACAGCCGGTCTCCGCCGGGTCGGCGGAGGCGTAGTCGAGGGCCTTCTTGGCCGGCGTCGAGTACTCGGTGGCGTCTTCCTTGGCCAGCTGGTCGCCGGCCGACGCGTGTCCGCCTGCCTTCAGGCCGGAGTTGAGCATCGACGGCAGCTCGTCGCCGGCGATGGTGTCGGGCCGGATCAGGGAGACGGGCCCGCAGTTCTTGGAGAGCGCCTGCCCGAGGCCGGCCAGCAGAGCGGGCTGGCCGCCGTTGATGGGGTAGGACAGCGGGCTGGTGAACTCGGTTTCCGTGAGGCCGTATCCGCCTATGTACGGAATGCCCGCGCCCTCCAGGGGAGGGAAGAAGGAGTCGGAGTACTGGCTGTAGGACCCGACGACCGCGACCACGTTCTCCTTGACCGCGCGCCGCCCGCAGTTCGCGGCGTCCACGGTGTCGTTGTGGTCGTTGCAGATCAGGATCTTCAGCTTGTGCCCGTTGATGCCGCCGTTGGCGTTGACCCAGCGGGCGTACGCGAGGGCGAGTGCGGGCATGCCGGGCTTGTTCGTGGCGCTGGTCTGGCTGGGCGCCCAGGTCATGACGGTGATGGGGCTGTCCCCGGCGCCCCCCGAGACACCGGGGATGACCCCGCAACCGACGGCGAGCGACGCACACGCGACCAGGGCCGCCGCTCTGTGAACGGTGGCTCTGGCGGGCCGGGTGAACGCGGAGAGGTGGGCCTTGCGGTGGTGACGCCTGCCGGTCATGGAAACGCACGATTCCGCCACACCACTAACCCAGGAGTGACCTTCGGTCAACGAGAGGTGACGCAAAGGTGAATTGCGGGGGTGGCTGAGGGCCGTCTGAGAGAGAACGTACGATCGGTGACCGTGCAAGGTTCGGAGAACTCTTCCCGTCGCGGCCGTCGCTCCCCCACCATGGGCGACATGCCACTGAACGACATGCCGTGGTGGCGCTGGCGCAGCAACGTGCGTTCCGCGCTGCACATGCTCTCCGATCCGGTGTTCCAGCAAGAAGTCTGGCTGGCCGGTGTCGACGGGTACGGGGACGTCACCGACGCCGTGTACCGCCTCGTCGAGGACACCTGGCTGGACAACTGGTCCGCCGAGAAATACGTGGGCACGATCTTCCGGGACTCGCAGGAGGCGGCGCTGGTCGACACCGCCGTGCTGCGGGTGCTGCGGATCATGCACCAGGTCGGGCCGGACGCCCAGGTCGCCGCCTACGTCGAACACCAGGGGTGGCCGGAGGCGGTGCGGGCGGCCCGGGACGCGCACGTACGGATGGCGACGGCCGACGCGGACGACCCGGACTCGCCGCCCCGCACGCTCGAGGTGCTGCGGATCATGACGTCGTCCGCGTAACGGACGACAGCCCGCCCGGCTTGCTCGATATGGGACCCTGTCCTGCATGAACGAGCAGTCCGACCGAGCCGCGGTCCCCTCCGACCAGTACGTCCTCACCCTGTCCTGCCCCGACAAGCAGGGCATCGTGCACGCCGTGTCGAGCTACCTCTTCATGACCGGATGCAACATCGAGGACAGCCAGCAGTTCGGCGACCACGACACGGGACTGTTCTTCATGCGGGTCCACTTCTCGGCGGAGGCGCCGGTGACCGTGGACAAGCTGCGGGCCAGCTTCGCCGCGATCGGTGACTCCTTCCAGATGGACTGGCAGATCAACCGGGCCGACGAGAAGATGCGCGTCGTCCTGATGGTCAGCAAGTTCGGCCACTGTCTGAACGACCTGCTGTTCCGGGCCCGGATCGGGGCGCTGCCGGTGGAGATCGCCGCGGTGGTGTCCAACCACACCGACTTTGCCGAGTTGGTGGGCTCGTACGACATTCCCTTCCACCACATCCCGGTGACCAAGGACAGCAAGCCGCAGGCCGAGGCGCGGGTGCTGGAGCTGGTGCGCGAGGAGAACGTCGAGCTGGTGGTGCTCGCCCGCTATATGCAGGTGCTGTCCGACGACTTCTGCAAGGCGCTCAGCGGCCGGATCATCAACATCCACCACTCCTTCCTGCCGAGCTTCAAGGGTGCGAAGCCGTATCACCAGGCGCATGCGAGGGGCGTGAAGCTGATCGGGGCGACCGCGCACTATGTCACCGCCGACCTGGACGAGGGGCCGATCATCGAGCAGGAGGTCGAGCGGGTGGCGCATGACGTCACGCCGGATCAGCTGGTTGCGGTCGGGCGGGACGTGGAGTGCCAGGCGCTGGCGCGGGCCGTGAAGTGGCACGCTGAGCGGAGGATTCTGCTCAACGGACGCCGGACGGTTGTGTTCGCCTAGGCGGTCGGGCGGCTGCGGGTGCGTGAGGGCCGTTCGCGCGCCCCTGAGGCACGTGCAGTGGACGCCCCTTTAGGGGCGCGGGGAACTGCGCGACCAGCCCACGACTACCCGCGGCCGTCCCCGAAACAGCCACCCACCCCTACATCCGGCTCAAGCTCGCCGCAGCGAACAGCACATCCCTGATCGCATCCCGGTCACCGACCTGCCCCGCCGCCGCCTCCGTCGGAGACACATGTCCCGCAGCCAGCCGGCAGAACTCCACGCCGTCCAGCGCGACGTGGGCGACCTCGTGCTCGGCCGAGCCCACCGCCACCGGCGAGTCCAGGGGGATCAGCCACTCTCCGCCGCCCAGACCCTCGATCTCCAGGCGGAGGCTGCGGCCGGGCTCCCCGGCAGGGGCGAGGTGCCGCCCCCGGCGGGAGGAGGCCGGCCCCGACCGTCGCCGCCCGGCCAGCACACCGGGCAGCATGCGCGCCGCGAGGTCGATCATGTGGTGCAGATGGCGTGGGGCCGGCGGCTCGTACGGATAGTCGACCGCCTCGGCGATGTCCTCCGCGTGGACCCAGCACTCGAAGGCCCGGTCCAGCATCGCGTCCCGCAGCGGCAGCTCGAAGGGGCCGTACGGCACAGGCAGCGAGCCGGAGCTGCTCCCGGTGAAGGACACCGTCCGCACCAGGTCGTGGCTCTGCTCCCGCCAGGGTCCCCGCACGGAGCGGGTGGGCGGGAAGTGCGACGCCGCCCAGTACGCCTCCGTGCGCCCCGCAGGGGTCGGCGCGACGGCCGGGGTGTCGCCCAGCGGGTCGTCCAGGCCGAGGGCCAGCGCCACGATCCCGTCGACGGTCAGCAGATGCGCGATGACCCCGGCGACGGTCGTACGCCGGCTCGTCACCTCGTCGGCCTCGAACCACCGCAGCCGCACGGGCGCGTGCCACTCGGCGTCCCCTATGTCCTGGAGCAGGGCGTCGAGGCGTGCGGTCTCGGCGTCGTACGGACCGGCCCACTCGGGCACCGGGATGCGCGGTGGCCGCCGGTCGAGGCAGACCGCCAGGACGCGGGTGCGCAGGCCCGGATCGAGGTCGAGGCTCTCGGCGGGATGCAGCAGTCCGACCGCGCCGCGCAGCCGCAGCGCCTCGTCGGCGCAGGAGCCGCAGTCGCCGAGGTGCTCCTCGACGGCGGCTGTCTCCTCCGGTGAGCAGGCGGCCAGCGCCCACGCCCCGAGCAGCGCTTTGAGGACATGGTGCTCCAGCGTCGGCGGGGCGGGCCGCGGTGCCAGGTCGCCCAGTTCCTCCAGGGAGGGCAGCGACCGCCCGCCGTCCTCGACGGAGGAGCGCGGCAGAGGTATGCGGGGCGGGTGGCCGGGGTTCTGCCCGCCGCCGTTCTCGGGGCCGTGGGGTCCGTCCGAGCCGCCGTATCCGGAAGGCTCGCCGTGTCCCTCGAGTTCTTCGCGTCCCCCGTGTCCCCCGTGTTCCTCGTTTTCTTCGAACGACTCGAACCGCTCCGGCCCGCTCACACCGCACCTCCGTATCCCGGCGGTGCCCCGGGGGCGCCGGCGTCATGGGCGGTGGAGAGCAGTTGCAGGCCGAGGCGGAGGCGGCGGCGGGCCTCGTCCTCGGTGACGCCGAGGTCGGCGGCGGTCTGGCGGTAGTCGCGGCGCTGGAAGTAGGCCAGCTCCAGGGCGGCACGCAGCGGGACGGGCATGGCCTGGACGATGTAGTCGGCGCGGGCGGCGACCGAGGCGTGGCGGACCTTGCGCTCCAGTTCCTCGGTGGAGCCGCCGCCGCGGGTCAGGGCGGCGGTCTCGGTGGCACGCAGCCGCTGCACGGCCAGGCGGTGGGTCAGTGTGGCGACCCAGGAGCGCAGGGGGCCCTGCTTGGGGTCGTACGCCTCCGGATGCTGCCAGACATGGGCGAAGACTTCCCGGGTGATGCCGTCGGCCGCGCGCTCGTCTCCGAGCACGCGGTGGGCGAGTCCGTGCACGAGCGAAGCGAATCGGTCGTACAGCTCACCGAGGGCGGCCGCCTCGCCGCGTGCGAGCCGCTGCTGCATCTTGCGGTCCCAGCGGGGCGGTGCGTCCTTCTTCGCCATACGGCCCCCTCACCCTGCTCGTCCCCGGTCCGGTCTGCGTCCGCCGTCATCTCGAATGTAGTCGGCACCTCCGACAGCGCACGCCCCTTTATGGCAATGGGCGCCCCCTGAAGAGCGGCAGGTGGTAGGGGACCTTGAAGGCCGACTCCGGCCCCGTCCTCACCCTGTCCTACCGCGCGCCTACCCACTGTGCACGCGCCCAGACTCGATCGAACAGGATCGAATACGACTGAATCAAGCCTCTTCTGATTGTTTTCCGTTTCCTGCGCCTGGTTTCGGGGAACGGCCGCTGGGCAGCCGCGCTGCAAGGAAGCGTAGGTAAGGCTTCCGTTTCCGGCGAGCGAGGGGTTTGGTGGTGGCGTTCTACGTGACCGGCGACGAGCACGGCGAATGGGCCGTGCTCCAAGTGTCGGGCGAGCTGGATCTGGTGACGTCGCCGGTGCTGCGTCAGCGGGTGCACGACGTGGTGGCCGAGGGGCGCCACAGTCTCGTCCTCGACCTCTCCGAGGTCCTGTTCTGCGACTCCAGCGGTGTCGGCGTCCTCATCGCGTCCCGCCGTCTCATCCGTTCCTGCCAGGGCAGCCTGCGGCTGATACTGCCCGCACAGGGGGCGGTGGACGGCTCCCACGTCAACAGGGTGCTCGGCGCCCTCGGCGTGCGACGCCTGTTCGAGGTCTATCCGGACCTGGACGCGGCGGTCGACGACGGGACCGAGCCGCTCTCGGCGTGACCCGCCGCCATGGAGCCCCTGCGCTCGGTACACGGCGCGCGTCGCTCTGCCACACCGTTGTCGCAAAATTAGCCCGGTCTTGGCACAAGCGACGTTTTCGGCTCCAGGCCGGCTCCGGGCGTCGTACGCTCCGTGCCAGAAGCACCCCACGTGAGGTAAGGCGGCACGAAGAGACATGGTCAGCAGCGAGTACGAGCGCAGGATCGCCGCCCGGTTCGCCACCTTCGATCAGGACGGCAACGGCTACATCGACCGCGAGGACTTCAGCGCGGCGGCCAAGAGGCTGCTCGCGGAGTTCGGTATGGCGGCCCGCTCCGACAAGGGGCAGGCCCTGTACATCGGAGCCGAGGCGTTCTGGCAGGGCATGGCCGGCATTGCGGACCGGGACGGCGACCAGCGGATCACCCGGGACGAGTTCGTGGGCGGCGCGGTCAAGCGCCTGCGCGACAACCCGGACCGGTTCGCCGAGATCGCCCGCCCCTTCCTGCACGCCGTCCTGGCGATCGCCGACCCGGACGGCGACGGATCGGCCACCGTCGCCGACACCTCGCGCGTGCTCACCGCCCTCGGCGTGAGCCAGGAGATCGCCACGACAGCCGCCGCCAGCCTCGACACGGACGGTGACGGCAAGATCGGCGAGGCGGAGATCGTCTCCGCCTTCGCCCGCTACTTCACCGTGCCGGAATAGAGCCACCGCTCCGTGCGCGAGCAGCTGTTTCCCGCTGGTTCCCGCTATTTCCCGGGCCTCGAATAGCGCTCGCGCAGCTTGTACTTGAGCACCTTCCGCAAGGTCTCGTTGCGCGGAAGGGCGTCCACCACCTCAAGCCGCTCCGGCAGCTTGTGGACCGACAGCCCTTCCGCGCGCAGGTACGACGTCACCGCCTGAAGTGTCAGCTCACCGGCGTTCGGTGGCTGTGCCCCCATCTCGATCACCGCACAGACCAGCTCCCCGCGCTCGGCGTCCGGCAGCCCGATCACGGCCACGTCCCCGACGGCCGGGTGCCGGTGCAGCAGGTCCTCGATCTCCTTCGCCGAGATGTTCTCGCCCTTGCGGATGATCACGTCCTTCAGCCGCCCGGTCAGCACCAGATGCCCGCTGTCGGTCAGCCGCCCGAGGTCACCGGTCCGCAGGAACCCCTCCGCGTCGAACGCCTCCGCCGTCTGCGCGGGATCCAGGTACCCCCGGCACACCGCCTCTCCGCGCAGCCGCACCTCCCCCCCGTCCACGATCCGTATCTCCATCCCGTCCGGCGGCCGCCCCTCGGTCGTCGCCAGGTTCTCGACCGTGTCGTCCGGCGCCCCCATCGTGATCATCGGCACCTCGGTCATGCCGTACCCGTGCGTGAGCTGCGCGCCCAGCTCGCGTACGACGGCGTGATAGACCTCGGGCGGCTTCGGCGCCCCGCCGCCCGCGAGCAGCCGCAGGCTGGGGATGAGCTTCTCCTCGGGCCGCTTGCGCTGCTCGGTGAGGAACATCGAGTAGAAGGCCGTGGACCCGCCCGCCATGGTCACCCCGTGCTTGCGGTACCCCGCCAGTGCGTCCGGCAGCGCGAACTGCTCGAACAGCACCGCGGGGAAGCCGTACAGCAGCAGCATCACCATGTAGTCGGGGCCGCCGATATGGGCGTACGGGAAGGCGATCGAGCCGACGTCGGCGGACGTGGGGCGCAGTGCGTGCGCGAGGCAGGAGCCGCCCGCGAGCAGTGAACGGTCCGTGTGCAGCACGCCCTTGGGGTCGGAGGTGGTGCCGGAGGTCCAGTAGATCCAGCGGACGTCCGTGCCGTCGGCGGGCGGCGCGGGCAGTGCGGAGGGATCGCCGTCGGGCAGGACGTCGTACGCCTCGAAGATCCCCCGCGCGCCGAGCCGCCGCGCCATCGCCGTGTGGTCGAAGCCGCGCCACTCGCCGGGCACGGCGAAGTACTCGGCCTTGGACTCCCGCACCGCGAAGCCCACTTCGCGGTCCCGGTAGAACGGGATGACCGGCGACTGCACGGCGCCCAGGCGGGCCAGCGCGAAGGACAGCAGGGCGGTTTCGATGCGGGTGGGCAGCTGCCAGGCGACGACCGTGCCGGGGCGTACGCCCATGCCGTACAGGCCGGCCGCCACTCGCTCGGCGCGGTCGTGGAGTTCGCCGAAGGTGAGGGTGCGGTCGTCCTGGAGGAGGGCGGGGCGGTCGGGGGTCAGTTCGGCGCGGCGTGCGACCAGTTCCCAGAGTGTGCGCGAGGAACCCAGGGCGTGTGCGGTGTCGTTCACGACGACCCCCTCTGGCTGACGGTGTGTCAGATCGTGCGGAGAGCGTAGGGCTCGGCGCCTTGTCGGTCCAGGGGTGCGGGGCTAGCCTGCTGGTGAATCTGACGGATCGTCAGGCAGGTGACGGATGGACCTCACGTACACGCCCGAAGAGGAGGAGTTCCGGGCGCGGTTGAGGGAGTGGCTGGGCAAGGCCCTCCCCGCCCTGCCGCCGAAGCCGTCCCCGGACGACTGGCCCGCGCGCAGGGCGTACGACCTGGGCTGGCAGCGCATGCTGTACGACGCCGGGTACGCGCATGTGCACTGGGACGCCTCCCCGACGCTGCGGCTGATCTTCCTGGAGGAGACCGAGAAGGCGGGCGCACCCTACGTGGGGGCGAACTTCGTCGGGCTGCTGCACGCCGGGCCCACCATCGCAGCCGAGGGCACCGGGGAGCAGCGGGCGCGCTGGCTGCCGCCGGTCCTCAGGGGCGAGGAGGTCTGGTGCCAGGGCTTCAGCGAACCGGACGCCGGATCGGACCTGGCGGCGCTGCGCACGCGCGCGTGCCGGGACGGCGACGACTACGTGGTGAGCGGGTCCAAGATCTGGACCTCCCACGCCGAAGTCGCCGACTGGTGCGAACTGTTGGTCCGCACCGACTCCTCCGCGCCCAAGCACCGCGGCATCACCTGGCTCGCCATGCCCATGGACGCCCCGGGCATCACCGTACGTCCGCTGCGCACGCTCGCCGGTTCCGCCGAGTTCGCCGAGGTGTTCCTGGACGAGGTCCGGATCCCGGTCGCCAACAGGGTCGGCGACGAGAACGACGGCTGGCGCGTGACGATGGTGACGCTGTCCTTCGAGCGCGGCACGGCCTTCGTCGGCGAGGTCGTCGCCTGCCGCCGCGTCCTCGGCGAACTCGCCGCCGAGGCCCGGAAGAACGGCCGCTGGGACGATCCGCTGCTGCGGCGCAGGCTGGGCCGGCTGAACGCCGAGTTCCGGGCGCTGTGGCGGCTGACGCAGTGGAATGTCAGCGAGGCGGAGAGCGGGGTCCCCGGAGTCGGGGGTTCGGTTTTCAAGCTGAGGTATTCGCAGGCGCGGCAGGAGCTGTACGACGCCGCGGCCGACGTCCTGGGCGCCGATGCCCTCGACCTGGACCGGCCCTGGACGCTGGACCGGCTGTCGTCCCTCTCCTACACGATCGCCGCCGGCACCTCGCAGATCCAGCAGAACATCGTGGCCGAGCGGATCCTCGGGCTGCCGAAGGGGCGGTGACCACGCGCATGAGATTCCAACTCACCGAAGATCAGCGAGCGTTGCGGGACGGCGTACGACAACTGCTGGCACGGCGTTTCGACGGTGTTGCACTGCGGGCGGCCGTGACGGCGCCCGGTCTCGACCGAGGGCTGTGGCGGGCCCTCGGCGAGGTGGGCTTCTTCGCGCTGCGGCTGCCGGAGGCGGACGGCGGGGTCGGACTCGGGCTGCCGGAAGCGGTGTTGGCCTTCGAGGAGACGGGCCGGGCGCTGCTGCCGGGGCCGCTGGTGGCCACGCAGCTGGCCGCGGGGGAGGTGGCGGGCGCCGCGGACGGGGAGACGGTGGTCGCGGCCGTGGACGGGGGCGGGTTCGTGGAGTGGCTGGCCGAGGCGGATGTCGTACGAGGGGACGCCGCCGGGGCCGTACCGCTGCGGTCGGTCGACCCGCTGACCCCGCTGCACCGGGTGCGAGGCGGCGGGGCTGCCGTGGACTCCGTGGCCGTTCTCCTGACCGCCGCCGAACAACTCGGGACCGCCGGGCGGGTGTGCGAACTGGCGGTGCAACACGCCCGGACCCGTGAGCAGTTCGGGCAGCCGATCGGGGCCTTCCAGGCGATCAAGCATCTGTGCGCGGGGATGCTGGTGCGAGCGGAGGTGGCCCGGGCGGCGGTATATGCCGCTGCCGTCACCGCCGACCGGGCGGACATCGCCGCGGCCCGGCTGCTCGCCGACGAGGCCGCGGTGCGCGGCGCCCGCGACTGTCTCCAGGTGCACGGCGGTATGGGCTTCACCTGGGAGTCCGAGGTGCATCTGCATCTGAAGCGGGCGTGGGTGCGGGCTCAGCGTGGCGGTGATGTCACGGAGAGTGAGGAGTTGCTTGCGGCCGACCTGGTGGCCTGAGGGGCGGCGAAGGCGCTGGGCTGCGGTATCGCGAAAGCGCGCGGAATGGATGTCGCGGATTGTGGCATACCGGAATTACGGAGCGTTGATATCGGGTTGTGTCCTAAGGGTGACTCGTCACGGCCTGGAGTCGGCGTCCTGCTCCGGTACCTTGTGTGGGATGCGAGTGGTTCCGAGCACGAGCCATGCCGGTGTTGCCCTTGAGGCGGCCCCGGATCCGGCGATGCGCGCCTGTTCGACTCGCCGCAGCGAGCGTCGCACAGTATGCCGCACGGGTACTCCTTCGCGCTGGAATATGCCCGAAGCGCTTGTTGGGGTGACTGTACGTCAACCATGCTGTCTCGTAAGGGATTCACGTTCTGTGAGCCCGGCTCTGGCCATTGTTCTGGTCATGCAAGAAATGGCTACGATTGTGGCGCTCGTGTGGCGCGAGGTCATGTGTCCGCCGGTTCGGATGGTGTGAGCGGTGCAGGTGCTTCAAGTGCAGCTGGAGATCCGGCCCGACCCCGCAGAGGTGGGGCGCGCCCGGCGGTGGGCCCGTTCGCGGCTCGCCGGGTCCGGGATAGGGGCCGATGAGCCGCTCGCCGAGACGCTGATCCTGCTCGTCTCCGAACTGGTCACCAACGCCGTGGTGCACACCGGCTGTCCGGCCGTACTGCGGCTCTCGCTGCCCGCGGCGGCGGCCGAGTCGGCGGCCCCGGTCCGCCTGGAGGTGGCCGACGCCAGCGACTGCGCTCCGGTCCGCCGGTGTGTGGACGGCGACGAGACGGGCGGTCGCGGTCTCGCTCTCGTCGACGGTCTCGCCGACCGCTGGGGCTGGAGCCCCGAGGGGGCGGGCAAGCGCATCTGGTGCGAACTGGACCGCTGCACACAGCCGCCGGAGGCGGCGACGGCGTTCACCGGTGGAGCCTCGGCGTACGAAGGGTATGAAGGGCTGGCGTACGAGGCTGTGTAGCCGTGAGCCGTCCTGTCTTCCCGTGCTGTTGTGGTGTGCCCCCCGGCGCATGGTCGCGGGCGTGGCGGCAAACGCTTACCGGCCTTACCCGCCCGGCCGGGGTATGCGCCCGGAAATGCTTCCGTGCGCGGCCGCCGAAAACGGGATGTAAGTGATTAATCTCCGTTCGGGTGTTGACTCGGCGTGACCGTTTGATCACTCTGGTGGTCAGCGATTCGCCGCGAGGGGACGACGAGGGTTTCGGTGACGGGAGCCCTCGGCGAGCGTGGGTCGTGATTCGGCGTCGGTTCCCTCGGGGCCATGGGGAACGCCGGAGCCGGATGGCGGCGCGCGAGACCGTGCTCGGGGCGGGCGCGGCGCGTCGCCAGCCGGCATCACCCGGGGGCGGACGCGAGACCGGCGACTAGAGAACGGCCACCGGGGCCACCGGAGTTCCCGTGGCGCCGACGAACGGCTCGGGCATCGCCGACAGCAGGAAGTCGAACCTCCCGACTTCTCCACAGGCTGTGGACAACTCTTCGAGATTCCAGTTCTGGCCTTGCAGCATCCCCATCTCCACGAGATCGAGCGCATGCACGGGCAGCCACAAATCCTCGATCTCGGGCGGAAATATCTCAAACGTCAGGGTGTCGTTCGCGACGGCCGCGACATCGCGCGCGTGGAACCACTCGGGGGTGCGGATCGACAGTCCGGGTGACGGATAGCCGTACGCGTGCTTGTCCCCGGCGAGATACACCTGCACCTGTCCGGTCCGTACGAGCACGATGTCACCGGCACGCACGCGCGTGCCCGCGAGTTCCTCGGCGGCGTCCAGGTCCTCCGGCGTGACGGCGTGCCCCCCGTCGAGACGGTCCACGCCGTGTGCCTTCGCCACATCGAGCAGCACTCCCCGCGAGACGATGTGCCGGGTCTTGTCGATGCCGCCGAACTCGGCGCCGCCGTGCGGGGTGACGGTGTCGGCCGGGCGGCCGTTGTAGAGCCGGCCCGAGTGCGAGGCGTGGGCGAGCGCGTCCCAGTGGGTGCCGGCCTGCAACCCCATGGTCACCACGTCGTCGCTGCACGCGATCGTTCCCGGGCCGAAGACCTCCTGGTTGATCTGCACCATGGCGTGCAGCGGATTGACCCGCCCCGGAATCATCCCGGTCTGGACGCCGTCCTGCCTCAGAGGAAGGGCGAGCGGAACCCGCCGCCCGCTCCGGACGCATGCGGCGGCCTCGCGCACGACCTCGTCGGTGATGAGGTTGAGCGTCCCGATCTCGTCGTCGGTCCCCCAACGGCCCCAGTTGCTGACGCGCTTGGCGATGTCATGAAACTCGGCCGGTAGTGACATGTGAGCCTCCCCGGGGCTTGTCTCCAGGTATCCGACAGGCCATAAAATCTAACGGTCCGTCAGAAACCGCGGGAAGGGGCCGGACGTGGGGAACTTCTTGGCAGGCAGGGTCGTCGCCGTGACCGGCGCCGGCCGGGGCATCGGCCGGGCGGTCGCGCTCGCGGCCGCCGCCGAGGGCGCACGGGTCGTCGTCAACGACTACGGCGTCGCGATCGACGGCGCCTCCCCGACCAGCGAGGTCGCCGAGGCCGTGGTCAAGGAGATCGAGGCGGCCGGCGGCGAGGCGGTCGCCGTGGCCGACGACGTCGCCACGATGGCGGGCGGGCAGCGCGTGGTCGACGCGGCGCTGGAGTCGTACGGCCGCCTCGACGGTGTGGTGTGCGTGGCCGGGATCCTGCGCGAGCGGATGCTGTTCAACATGACCGAGGAGGAGTGGGACCCGGTCGTGGCCACGCATCTGAAGGGCACGTTCACGGTGTTCCGGGCGGCGTCGGCGGTGATGCGGAAGCAGCGGTCCGGGACGCTGATCGGCTTCACCAGCGGCAATCATCAGGGCTCCGTCTCCCAGGCCAACTACAGCGCCGCGAAGGGCGGGATCATCTCGCTGGTACGGAGCGCCGCGCTGGGGCTGCACAAGTACGGCGTGAGCGCCAACGCGGTGGCGCCGGTCGCTCGTACGCGGATGTCGGCGAACGTGCCGATGGAGCTGGCGGAGATCGGGGAGCCGGAGGATGTGGCGGCGCTCGTGGTCTACCTGTTGTCGGAGCGGGCCGAGGAGGTCACCGGGCAGGTGTACACGATCGCCGGGCCGAAGATCGCGGTGTGGGCTCAGCCGAGGGAGCTGCGTGCCGCTTATGCGGAGGGGGCCTGGACGCCGGAGCGGATTGCGGAGTTCTTGCCGGGGTCGGTGGGGGTGGATCCGATGCCGATGCTTTCGCAGGTGGCGGGGATGGAGAGGGCTGCGCGAGATGGTGACCGGCCTAACGCCCAATAGCTCGGGGCTTGCTCTGGGTTGGCGGCTGCGGGTTGTCGGTGGCTTGTCGCGCAGTTCCCCGCGCCCCTGAAGGGGCGCTGTAGTTGGCCGGTACTACTAGGGAGGCCCCTTATGGACTTCGGGTTCGCGTCGGAGGATGAGGCGTTTCGTGCGGAAGCGCGGGCGTGGCTCGAGGAACACGCGGGGGGTGGGCAGGACCGGCGTAGTTGGGAACGGGCCCTCGGTGGCGCCGGGTGGATAGGGCTTGCCTGGTCTGAGGCCGGTTACGGCAACCGGTCTGCGAGTCTTACCCAACAGGTCGCCTGGGCCGAGGAGTACGCGCGTTCCTCGGCGCCCCCGCGTTCGGGGCACATCGGGGAGAACCTTCTCGCGCCCACGCTGATAGCGCACGGCAGCCCCGAGCAGAAGGCCCGGTTTCTGCCGGCGGTCGCCGCGGGCGAGGAACTCTGGTGTCAGGGGTACAGCGAACCCGGCGCAGGGTCCGACCTGGCGGGGATCCGTACGACGGCGACGCGGGAGCCGCAGGGGGCGTACCGCATCACCGGGCAGAAGATCTGGACGTCGCTCGCGCACGAGGCGGACTGGTGCTTTGTGCTGGCGCGTACGGATGCGGAGTCCCGTCGCCACCGAGGGCTGAGTTTCCTGCTGGTCCCGATGGATCAGTCGGACCACATAGACGTCCGCCCCATCCGACAGATGACCGGCACGAGCGACTTCAACGAGGTGTTCTTCGAGGGTGCGCACGCGCGCGTGGAGCACGTCGTCGGCGGTGAGGGGAACGGCTGGCGGGTGGCGATGAGCCTGCTCGGTTTCGAGCGCGGTGTCTCCACCCTCGCCCAGCAGATCGGCTTCGCACAGGAGTTGGCGCAGATCGTGCGCACGGCCGTGGAGACGGGGGCGGCGGCCGATCCGGTCGTACGGGACCGGATCGTGCGGCAGTGGGCCGAGTTGCGCACGATGCGCTGGAACGCTCTGCGCACGCTGGGCAGTTCCGGCGACGCGGGCGCGCCCAGCGTGGCCAAGCTGCTGTGGGCCGGCTGGCATCAGCGGCTCGGCGAGCTGGCGATGCAGGTGCGGGGCGCGTCGGCGAGCGTGGGTCCGGCGGACTGGACGCCCTCGGCGCCGTATGAACTGGACCCGCTCCAGCACTTGTTCCTGTTCTCCCGGGCCGACACCGTCTACGGCGGCTCGGACCAGGTGCAGCGCACGATCATCGCCGAGCGGGTGCTCGGTCTGCCCAGGGAACCCAAGGGGGTCGTCTGATGCGTGCAGTGGTGTTCGACGGGAAGCGGGTCGAGGTCGTCGACGACCTGGAGGTGAGGGATCCGGGGCCCGGCGAGGTGCGGGTGGCGATCTCGGCGGCCGGGCTGTGCCACAGCGATCTGTCGGTGTTGGACGGGACCATACCTTTCCCGGTTCCTGTGGTGCTGGGCCATGAGGGTGCGGGCGTCGTGGACGCGGTGGGTGTGGGCGTCACCCATGTCGCGCCCGGTGATCATGTCGCGCTGTCCACGCTGGCGAACTGCGGGACATGCGCGGAGTGCGACCGGGGGCGGCCCACGATGTGCCGGCGGGCGATCGGACGGCCGGGGCAGCCCTTCACCCGGGACGGCCGGCCGCTGTACCAGTTCGCCGCAAACTCGGCCTTCGCGGAACGGACCGTGGTGAAAGCGGTCCAGGCGATCCGTATCCCCGAGGACATCCCGCTGCCGTCGGCCGCGCTGATCGGCTGTGGCGTACTGACCGGAGTCGGCGCCGTGCTCAACCGGGCGAAGGTGGACCGCGGGGACAGCGTCCTCGTGATCGGTACCGGCGGCATCGGTCTCAACGTCATCCAGGGCGCCCGTATCGCCGGCGCCCTGCGGATCGTCGCCGTCGACGCCAACCCGGCGAAGGAGAAGGTCGCCCGGAGCTTCGGCGCGACGGACTTCCTGACCTCGACGGACGGCGTACGGGACATCCTGCCCACGGGCGCCGACCACGCCTTCGAATGCGTCGGCCGGGTGGAGCTGATCCGCCAGGCCATCGACCTGCTCGACCGGCACGGCCAGGCTGTCCTGCTCGGCGTCCCCCCGGCCACCGCCGAGGCGTCCTTCCTCGTCTCCTCCATGTACCTGGACAAGTCCATCCTCGGCTGCCGGTACGGCTCGTCGCGTCCGCAGCGTGATGTCGCCGTGTATGCCGAGCTGTACCGCCAAGGGCGCCTGATGCTGGATGAGTTGGTCACGGAGACCTACCCGGTCGAGGACTTCGAGAAGGCGCGGGCGGACGCGGAGGCGGGACGGGTGGCGCGAGGGGTGCTGACCTTCTGACGGGGCCGGCGAGGGCGGCCGGTGCGTCGATTTCAGGGCGGATACGAGAAGTTGTCCACAGGCCGGGGAAATCCTGTCGTCCACTGTCGGTGCCGCCACCTAACGTCGTCCCATGGCCTACCGCGATGTCGCCTCGAAGCAGGTCCTGACCTGGTCCTGCGTGGCCATCGGCGCCCGAATGCCGGTGGCCATGGCTCCGCTTGCCCTGGTCTTCCTGGTCCGCGAGCGCCCCGGCGGCTACTCGCTGGGCGCGACCCTGGCCGCGGCCTATGTGATCGGCGAGATCATCGGCGCACCCGTCCTCGGTATGCGCCTGAATCCAGCACGGGCCCGACCCCACCTGGCCGTCGGCCTCGCCGCCGGCGCCGTCGGTTTCGCGGGCCTCGGGGCCTTTCCGGGCGCGCACCCCGCGATACTCGGCGGGTTCGCCTTCCTCGCCGGTGCCGCCCCCGCCGCGGCCCCCGGCGGTCTGCGCGCCCTGCTGACCTCTCTGGTCCCGGGACGCGCGGCGGCACAGGCCTTGTCCCTGGAGTCGATCCTCACGTTCGGCGTGTGGGCGTTGTCCCCCGCCACCGTCGCCGGTCTCGCCCTGGGCGTGGCCCCGGGTCTCCCGCTGCTGCTCGCGGCTGCCCTGATGGCCTGGTCGGTCGCGGGCCTGTGGCTCCTGCCCGCGGGATGGGAGGCGGACGGGCAGGACGGGGCGGGCTTCTCGAAACTCCGGGTGCTGACCGGCGCTTGGCCGGTGTATGTCACGGGTGCGGCGAGCCTGTCGCTGCTCGCCCTCGCCGAACTCGTACTGCCCGCCCTGCTGGAACAACGCGGCATCGGCGTCGGCTGGTCGGGGCCGCTGCTCATGGGCATGGCGCTGGCCGCGGCCGGCGGCGCGTTCCTGTACGGGCTGCGGTCCTGGCCGGGGCGGCTGCGCACCCGCAGCGTCGTACTCATGACCGGGATGTCGGCCGCCGTCGCCCTGGTGGCGCTGATACCGGGCGCGCCCGGCATCGCGACCGCGCTGGGCGTCGCGGGCCTGCTCCAGTCGGGCGCGATGCTCACCCGCACCCTCTCCCTGCGCGAGGCTCTCCCACCGAGCGCCCTGGCCGCCGGCTACTCCGTCATGTACGCCGCGGTCGGCGCCGGTTACGCCGCCACGGGCTCCCTTGCCGGTGCCCTGCTCACCGTCGCCGCCCCCTCGACGGCGATCCTGTCGGGCGTGGCCCTGACCATGGTGCTCACGGCGGTCGGTTGGTGGGGGGAGATACGCACGGCCCGTTCAGCGCAGGGCGTCGGCCCTGCCGTCCTCGACACCGCCGCCCCCGGACCGGAAGGTCCTCCGGTAGGCGGTGGGTGTGACCCCGAGCGCAGCCTGTAGGTGCTGCCGCATCGACTGGGCCGTGCCGAAGCCGGAGTCGCCGGCGACCTGGTCGACGGACAGATCGGTGGACTCCAGCAGATGCCGGGCGCGTTCCACCCGCTGCTGGGTGAGCCACTGGCCGGGGCTGACGCCGACCTCCTCGCGGAAGCGGCGCGTGAAGGTGCGTACGGACATGGCCTCCTGCTCCGCCAGGTCGCGCAGTTGGATGGGCTCGTGGAGGCGACCGAGGGCCCAGGCGCGGGCCGCGGTGGTGGACGCCTGCTGCGGCTCGGGCACCGGGCGGTGGATGTACTGCGCCTGGCCGCCGTCGCGGTGGGGCGGTACGACCGTGCGGCGGGCCACCTCGTTGGCGATCGCGGTGCCGTGGTCGCGGCGCACCATGTGCAGGCACAGGTCGATCCCGGCGGCGACGCCCGCCGAGGTCAGTACGTCGCCGTCGTCGACGAACAGGACGTCGGCGTCGACCTTGATCTGCGGGAACAGCTGCTGGAAACGCTCGGAGTCGGCCCAGTGGGTGGTCGCCGGGCGGCCGTCCAGCCGGCCCGCGGCGGCGAGGACGTACACGCCGGTGCAGATGGATGCGAGCCGGGTGCCGGGGCGGATGTGGGCGAGGGCGGCGGCCAGTTCGTCGGTCAGCACGCCCTTCTCGAAGACCGGGCCGAGTTCGTACGACGCGGGGATGATCACGGTGTCGGCGGTGGCCAGGGTCTCCGGGCCGTGCGGTACGTGGATGGAGAAGTCGGCGTCGGTCACGACCGGGCCCGGCGGCCGCACCGAGCAGGTGACGACCTCGTACAGGTGCCGTCCCTCGGTGTCCTTGGGGCGTCCGAAGATGCGGTGCGGGATGCCCAGCTCGAAGGGGAGCAGTCCGTCGAGGGCGAGGACGACGATGCGGTGCGGGCGGAACTCCGGCTCACCGCGCATGGCTCGATCGTTGGTGGCCCGATCCTCCGTGACTCGATCCTTCATGGCCCGATCCTAGCGAATGCTGTCCTTCGGGCCAATGGAACTGCGGGCGCGCAGGCCCGAAGCTCGTTGTCGTGACGCAGACAACCGAAGCCACCGCCGTCGACCGGACCCCGCCGAGGCCACGTCGTACCCGCATCCATCGCGCTTGGTTCGTCGCAGCCGTCGCCTTCGTGACGATCCTCGGGGCGGCGGCGTTCCGTTCGTTGCCGGGGCTGCTCATCGACCCGCTGCACCAGGAGTTCGGCTGGTCGCGCGGCACGATCGCGGCCGCGGTCTCCATCAACCTCGCCCTGTACGGCCTGACCGCCCCCTTCGCCGCCGCCCTCATGGACCGCTTCGGCATCCGGCGCGTGGTCGCGGTCGCGCTCACCGTGATCGCGCTCGGCTCGGGCCTGACCGTGTGGATGACGGCGCCGTGGCAGCTGCTGCTGTGCTGGGGCCTGCTGGTCGGCCTGGGATCCGGTTCGATGGCGCTGGCCTTCGCGGCGACGGTCACCAACCGCTGGTTCACCGAACGGCGCGGCCTGGTCACCGGCATCCTCACCGCCGCCTCGGCCTCCGGCCAGCTGATCTTCCTGCCCGTGCTGTCCTTGATGGTCGAGGCGGGTCACTGGCGCCCGGCGGCCGTCACGGTCGCCCTTGCGGCCCTCGCGGTCGTCCCCTTCGTCTGGCTGCTGCTGCGCGACCATCCGGCGGACGTGGGCCTGAAGCCGTACGGCGCGAAGGAGTTCGTACCGAAGCCGGACCCGATGCCGGGTGCCGCGCGCCGTGCCGTGAGCGTCCTGTTCAAGGCGGCCCGCACCGGCCCGTTCTGGCTGCTCGCCGGCACCTTCGCGATCTGCGGCGCCTCCACCAACGGCCTGATCCAGACCCACTTCGTGCCCGCCGCCCACGACCACGGCATGCCCGTCACGGCGGCGGCCTCGCTGCTCGCGGTCATCGGCGTGTTCGACGTCGTCGGCACCATCGCCTCCGGCTGGTTCACCGACCGCTACGAACCGCGCCGACTGCTCGCCGTCTACTACGCGCTGCGCGGGATCTCGCTTCTGTTCCTGCCCATGCTGCTGGCGCCCGGCGTCCACCCGCCGATGCTCTTCTTCATCGTCTTCTACGGCCTCGACTGGGTCGCCACCGTCCCGCCCACCGTGGCTCTGTGCCGGGAGCAGTACGGCGACGACAGCGCGATCGTCTTCGGCTGGGTCCTCGCCTCCCACCAGGTCGGCGCCGCGCTGGTCGCCTTCCTCGGCGGCGTCGCACGCGATGTCTTCGGCTCGTACGACATGGTCTGGTACGCGTCGGGCGCGCTGTGCGCGGCGGCGGCGCTGATGGCGCTGGTGATCCGACGCCGCCCGGCCGATGCGGTGCCGGCCGTCTAGCGGAACCGGCCCCGGTGGAACAGCAGGGGCGCCTCGTCCCCGTCGTCCGCTCCGAGGGCGTCCACTCGGCCGACGACGATGAGGTGGTCGCCGCCCGTGTGCACCGCGTGGATCGTGCAGTCGATCCACGCGTGCGTGCCCGCCAGGCGTGGGGAGCCGGACACGGGAGCGGCGTCGTAGGCGACCCCCGCGAACTTGTCCGCGCCGCTCACCGCGAAGGCGCGGCACAGCTCGCCCTGGTGGGCGCTGAGGACGTTGACGCAGAAGACGCCCGCGCGCGCGATGCGCGGCCAGGTCGTCGACGTACGGCCGACCATGAAGGCGACGAGGGGCGGGTCGAGGGAGAGGGAGGAGAAGGACTGGCAGGCGAAGCCGGCGGGGGAGTCGTCGACGGCCGGTGCGGTGATCACCGTCACGCCGGTCGCGAACTTCCCCAGCACACGCCGGAACTCCCCCTGATCGGCCGGCGCCCGCTCGTCCTCGCCGACACACCGCAACTCCGGGCGCGGCAGCGGTTCTACGGGGCGGGCGGCGGCCCCGGACCTGAGGTAACGAACGGCGGCGGCGGCCATCCCTGCGTGTCCCATCACACCGACCATTGAAGCTGACGGTGTGTCAGATTGGAAGGGGGGCGGCGGACCCCGCAAGACCCCTGCGTACGCTCCACGGCATGGGGTGGGGAAACATCCGCAGGCCGGTTCGCCGTGCTCGGTCGAGCTGGACGGACGCAGACCTGAACACGGCCGCCGCGGTGTGCGCGGCCCAGCTTCCGGCGGCGGGACTGGTCCGGTGGATCGACGTCGAACTCGGTGACGACCACGGCATCGGCTACGGCGGCGCATTCGCCCTGCTCTGCCCGCTCCTGTTCGCCCCGGTGTTGCTGCCGCTCCTGGGACTGTTGCACGCGGCCGTGCACATCGCACCGGCGGCCGTGCTGGCCCGTCTCGTGCCCGGACGCGGGCCGGACTGGGTACGGCATCTGGCGTGCGCCGTGGCGCTCTGCCTGGTCTTGGCGGCCCTGCCGGCCGTCCTCTGGGGCTGGCCGTACGGCACCACGGCTTTGGTGCCGGTGGCGCTGTCCGTCCTGCCGGTGCTCGGCGTCGCGTATGTCCGCCGCGCCAGGGTCACGGGACGGCAGTGGGGAAGCCGGGACCTCTGGTTCCGCTGCGCGATGGTGTCCTTCGGCCTGTGCGTGCTGGTCGTCGTCGGCGGGGTGCTGGCCACGGTGACGGGCGTGGTTCGGGAGTACGAGCCCCCTGTGCTCTCCTCCGGACAGCTCACCGGTGTCTGGCGGGGCGAGCAGGGCGCGGTACTGAGGCTGCTTCCGGGTGGCCGGGCCCAACTCGCCGACCTGCCTGCCGAGCCTGAGCTCGAAGCGGAGTCCGCCGAGGACATCGCCGTGTGCGACGGCACCGGCACCTGGTCCCTGACAAGGGAGAACCCCGCCGGCTGGGTCGAGGAGCGCGACGGGGTCGCGCTGATTCTCGACGCGGGATGCGGGCGGGACACGTTCTGGACGATCGGCGGCAGCGAGCGCGATCCCGAACTCTTCGTCCTGTTCGGCGACCCGGACGCAGGCGACCTGCACATCCTGAAGCGGGACTGACCACTCACCGCCCCCGGTACTCCGGACCCCTGCGTTCCACGAAGCTCGCCACTCCCTCCCTCGCGTCCTCCGTCGTCATGTTGATCTCCTGGGCCCAGGCCTCCGCCGCGAACGCCGTGGTGCGGTCGCTGTCGAGGGAGGTGTTCACCAGTTGCTTGGTCAGGGCGAGGGCGCGGGTGGGGCCGGTGGCCAGGCGTTCGGCCCATTCGCGGGTTGTTTTGTCCAGCTCGGCGTCCGGGACGACGCGGTTGACGAGGCCGAGGCGTTCGGCGTCCGAGGGGGTGAGGGCGTCGCCGAAGAACATCAGTTCCTTCGTGCGCCGGGGGCCGATGAGGCGGGGCAGGAGGTAGGCGCCGCCGCCGTCGGGGACGAGGCCGCGTCGGACGAACACCTCGATGAACTTGGCGGATTCGGCGGCGAGTACGAGGTCGCAGGCGAGGGCGAGATGGGCGCCGAGGCCGGCCGCCGTGCCGTTGACGGCGGCGAGCACCGGCTTCTCGCAGTCGAGGACGGCGGCGATCAGACGCTGGGCGCCGAGGCGGAGGGTGCGGGCCACGTCGCCCGCGATCCGCTCGCCGGGCGGCGGGCCGCCCCGCAGGTCCGCCCCCGCGCAGAAGCCGCGGCCCGTGCCCGTGACGACCACGGCCCGTACGTCCGGGTCGGCCGAGGCGTCCGAGAGCAGGGCGATGACGCGGTCGCGCTGCCCGGGGGTGATGGCGTTGAGGGACTCGGGCCTGTTGAGCGTGATGTACGAGACCTGCCCGGCGGTCTCGTGCAGCACCCATGTCTCCTCCATCAGCGGCACACCGCCAACGCGTCCAGCGCCACCGCTCCCTGCCCCCTGGGCAGCACCATCAGCGGGTTGATGTCGAGCTCCGCGAGGTCGTCGCCGAGTTCGAGTGCCATGCGCTCCACGCGCAGGACGACTTCGACGAGGGCGTCGAGATCGGCCGGGGGGCGGCCCCGGACCCCGTCCAGGAGGGCCCGTCCGCGCAGTTCGGTGAGCATGTCCCGGGCCTGTTCCTCGCCGAAGGGCGGCACGCGTACGGCCGCGTCCCGCAGGACCTCGACGAGGACACCGCCGAGCCCGACGGTGACGGTCGGTCCGAAGAGCTGGTCGTGGGTGACGCCGACGACCATCTCCACGCCCCGCTCGACCATCTGGCACACCAGGACGCCGTCCAGCGAGACGTCCTCGTAGCGGGCGATGTCGGTCAACTCCCGGTAGGCGTCGCGGACCTGGCTGGCCGAGGTCAGGCCGATCTTCACCAGACCCAGCTCGGTCTTGTGGGCGATCTGCGCGCCGGACGCCTTCATGACCACGGGGTAGCCGACCAGGCCCGCCGCGCGCACGGCCGCCGCCGCGCTGGTCACCAACTGCTCGCGCGGCACCCGGATTCCGTAGGCGCGCAGGAGCTGCTTCGCCGCGTGTTCGCTCAGCTGCTGTCCTGGGCGCATCAGGGCCTGGGCCTTGCGGAAGGAGGGGGAGTGGGTGCGGGGTGCCTCGTCGAAGGGGGAGCGGTAGCCGGTGACGAACCGGTGGTGGTCGAGGTGGGCGCGGACGGCGGTCAGACAGTTCGCGACCGTGCGGAAGGTGGCCACGCGCGAGGAGCCGAGCAGTACGTCGCGGTACGCCGGCTCGGTGCCGACCGGCGACCCCCACACCACGCACACCAGCTTGTCGGTCTGCTCGGCCGCGTCCACCAGGTCCCGCACGAGCCGGTCGCTGAGCGGTGGGAAGGGACCGGTGACCGGGCAGATCAGCACCCCGACCTCCGGGTCGTCGAGGATCGCGTCGATGATCTTCCGGCCGCGCAGGTCCCCGACCGGATGCCCGCCGTTGTCGACCGGATTGGCGACGCTGAGGTACTCCGGTATCCACTGGTGCAGCTCGGCCTGCTTGGCCTGCGACAGCTCCGGCAGCCGCAGACCCGCCTCGCTCGCCAGGTCGGCGACGTGCGCGCCCGTGCCGCCCGAGATCGAACAGACGACGACACCGTCGGCGAGGGGCGGGCGTGCCCGGGCCAACAGGGTTGCGGTGTCCTGGAGTTCGTCCAGGCCGTCCACCCGGATCACCCCGAACTGCCGCATCGCGGCGTCGACGACCTCGTCCGCGCCGGTCAGCTTGCCGGTGTGCGAGGCGGCCGTGCGGGCGCCGGTCTCGGTGCGGCCCACCTTGACCGCGACGACCGGCACCCGGCGCCGGGCGGCCCGGTCGGCGGCGAGGAGGAACGAGCGGCCGTCCTTCAGACCTTCCATGTAGCAGGCGATGGCGCCGACTTCGGGCTGCTCGGCGAAGTAGGAGATGAAGTCGGCGGTCTCCAGGTCGGCCTCGTTGCCGGTGGGCGCCCAGTGGGAGAGCCGGATGCCGAGTTCCTGGAGGGCGAAGACGGGGCGTCCCTGGTGCCCGGACTGGGTGATGAGGGCGATGGCGGGACCGTCGAGGTCGTCCCGGAAGCGCTCGAAGGCGTTCAGGTTGGTGTTGGGGCCGAGCAACCGCACACCGGCCCGCTTCACGGCGGCCGCGAGTCGGCCCTGCACCACGGCACCCTCGTCCCCCGTCTCCGCGAACCCGGAGGCGAAGGCGACGGCGAACTTCACCTTGGCCTCGCCCAGTTCCTCGATCACGGGAAGGGGATCGGCGACCAGCAGCACGGCGAGATCGACCTGCTCGGGCAGGTCGCGGACGGAGGGAGAGCAGGAGATGCCGAAGACGGAGTCCCGCGAGGGATGCACCGGATACAGTCGCGCCCCGACCCGCTCGGCCCAGGACAACAGCTGCCGGGTGACCCCGGTGTTGGGCCGGCCCTCCCCGTCCGAGGCGCCGATCACGGCGACGGACTCGGGCCGGAAGAACCGGTCCAGGTCGGGGACGCCGGCATACAGCGGACGTCCGCTGACGTCGTAGTCGTCCACGTCGGCCGGGCGGCCGTGGACGGCGGGTGCGGGCTGCTCGCCGCAGGCGACGACCCGGCCCCGGCGGGAGTCGGTGGTAAGGGTGCCGTGGGTTGATCCAAGCATCGGTCCGCCCCGCTCCTGTGTGACAGTAACTAACTGACGCTGTGTCAGATTAACTGAACTGACACAGCGTCAGGAAGCCGTCGGACCGGGACCGTCCTGCAAAGGCGACCGTCACAGGGCAGCCGGCACCTCATCGGCGACCCGTTCCGCGCCGGACAGGATGACGCCCTCCACCCTCAGACAGGCAGTCGCGACACCGCACCCGCCCCACGCTTCGCGATGACCTTCGCGATCTTCTCCGCGTCGATCGCCAGCTCGCGGAGCATGCCGCTGATGGGGTTGGTGAAGCCGGTGAAGTACAGGCCGGGGGCGTGCTGCGGGGTGCGGGCTCCGTGGACGAGCGGTCTGCCGCGCCCGTCCAGTACGTCGAGGTGGCCGACGAGCCCGTCCAGTGCGCGGCCGTAGCCGGTGGCGGCGATCACCGTGTCCGGGCCGATGCGGTCGCCGCCGGTGAGGACGACCTTGCCGTCCTCGAAGGCGTCCACGGCGGCCACGACCTCGACGTCGCCCTTGCGGACGGCGTCGATGAGGCCGACGTCCTGTACCGGGATCGCCCCTTCGTTGACCCGGCTGTAGAGGCCGGTGTCGGGGCGGGGCAGGCCGTGTTCCGAGAGGTCGGGCACGCTGAGCTTGGCCAGGGGGCGGGCGAGCCGGTCGACGAGGCCGACCGGGAGCCGTCGGCACAGCACCCCCGTGTACTGCGCGGCCCAGCCCGCGGTCGACCGGCGCACGATGTGCGGGGCGGTGCGGACGGACAGCCGTACCCGGGAGGCCCCGCCCGCCACCAGGTCCACGGCGATCTCGGCGCCGGTGTTGCCGACGCCGACGACGAGGACGTCACGGCCGGCGTAGGGCTCGGCGTTGCGGTAGTCGCAGGCGTGCAGGAGCTCGCCGGTGTAGGAGTCGCGGCCGGGCCAGTCGGGGAGGTGGGGGGTGTGGTTGTACCCGGTGGCGACGATGATCGCGGCGCCGGTGAGTTCCCGGCCGCCGGTGGCGTGCAGCAGCCAGCCGGTGCCGTCGGGTGCGCGGTCGATACGGGAGACCTCGACGCCGGTGACGATCTCCAGCTCGTGGTGCTCGGCGTACTTCTCCAGATACCGGATGACGTCGTCCCGGGACACCCAGCGGCCGAACCGGCGCGGCATCGGCAGTCCGGGCAGGCCCGAAAGGCGCCGGGTGGTGTGCAGGTGCAGCCGGTCGTAGTGGCGTCGCCAGGACGCTCCCACCCGGTCGGACTTCTCCAGGACGACAGCGCGTATGCCCTGGGCGCGCAGCGCATGGGCGGCGGCGAGCCCGCCGGGGCCGCCGCCGATGACGTACACCGGGCGGTCTGCGGGGGTGTGCGCCGCCGGGTTCGAGGTGCTGTGCGCCGCTGGGTTCGCGGGAGATGCGGACGCTGTGGAGTCGGCCATGAGCGCGAGCGTAACCACGCGTCTCGTTGATGGGTCTCGGTCAAGACCGGAATTGGTTGCGGATTGATCACGTGTGTAGGAGGAGTGGGTGGGACCGGTGGCGTAGGGCGCCTCATTGTGTGGGTCTGCGCCGGGCCGTGGGGCTGCGGGAAATGCCGCGACGCCGAGCCCGGGTGGTGCGCAGGGGCTCGGCGTCGTGGTTCGGCGCGCGCTCTGATGACGGGAAACGACGCCTCGTTCGTGGGGAGGGGGCCGTACGAGGCCGCCGGTCTCCCGGTCGTCGCCTCTCGGCCCGGTCGCTACTTCTTGGTCCGGGCCCCGCCCTTGAAGCCGGTGACCTCGGCGATCCAGGTGATGAAGTCGCCGGGGTCGGTGTTCGCGCCGTGTCCCTCGTCCCAGTAGTACAGATGGTTGACGTCGTCGCCGAGGTTGTCCGCGGCGGCGGCGATGTTGGCGGCGACCGTCAGCGAGGTGTCGGAATCCTCGGTGCCGAGGCGGATCCACCAGTGCTTCGAGCGGGCCGGGTTCTTGTTCCCGAGGTGGTGCATCGGGTTCATCAGGTCGAGCAGCTCGGGGATGTCGCCGGGGACGCGCTTGCTGCTGAGCCCGGTGGTGTCGTTCTTGGCGCCGTACGCCGTGAAGTGGCGGGACTCGGTGGTGTCCTTGCCGAACAGGTTGTTCTCGCCGGCGGACAGGTCGAAGGCGTCGAAGGCCGGGACGGTCTTCTTGCGGGCGCCGACGTGGGTGAGGAAGTCGGCCCAGGTGAAGGTGGCCTTCTTGCCGTCCCAGGTGATGAAGGTGTTCTCGGCCAGATACGTCGTCCGGTCCGACTCCGACAGGGCGGCCAGGTAGGTGGTGGCCGAGGGCTGGAGGTAGGTCGTCAACAGGTAGTCGTCGTAGTTGCGGGCGGTGAGGGCGCCGTAGCGGTTCAGGCCGCGGAGCTTCAGGGACGCCTGGTACTCGGCGAACTGCGACTGGAGTTCCTTGGAGACGGTCTGGTCGACCTGCTTGCCGGTGCTGAGCTTGTTGGTGCCCCAGTTCCACTCGTAGGAGCCGTCGGCGTGCTCCAGGTCGGTGATCGGGCACCAGGCGCCGGTCGCGAAGATCGCGTCGGAGGCGTCGGCGGCACCGATCTCCTTGAGGTACTTGTCGTAGATCTTGCTGTCGCCGGAGGCGCCCAGCAGGGAGGACAGGGCGCCGCCCGCGCTGGTGCCGGCGGAGACGATGCGGTCGGTGTTGCCCGGGATGCGGCCCTTGTTGGAGCGGACGTAGCGGACGGCGGCCTTCAGGTCGATGATCGCGGCCGGGGCGGTGCCGTAGTACTCGCCGCTGGAGTTCTTGAGGGTGCGGCCGCGGGCGCCGGGCTCCACGACGACGTAGCCGGCCGCCAGGGCCAGGAGCTGGTTGGAGGCCAGGGCGCCGCCGGTGGCGTTGGTGTTGCCGCCCGCTCCGGGGGCCGACGCGCTCGCCGAAGCGCTGGGCGATGCGCTGCTCGACGGTGCGCCACTGGGGGCGCCGCCGCCCCCGCCGGACGTGCCTCCGCCACCGACGCCGGTGGCCTCCGCCACCGAGGACGGCAGGTAGCCGCCGACCGAGTTGGCGAACAGGATCGGGGCGTCGGTGGCGTCCACCGCCGTGCCGTCGATCTTGACCGGGGCGCTGACGATCAGGCTCTGGTAGGTCTCGTCGACCGGCTCGGTGACGTAGGTGATGGCCTTCCAGAAGTGGTAGACGACCTCGTGGTCCGTGCCGTCGGTGTCCGTGATGGTCGTTGTCAGCTCGGTGTAGGCGTCCTTGTCGAACACCAGGGCGTCCGAGGACGAGGCCGAGGAGCTGGAGCCGCTTGTGCCGCTCGACGCCTGTGCGCTCAGTGCGATGCCGCCCACCGCGGCCACACCCGCGGTCGCGCCGATCCCCATGACGACGCTCCTGCGCTTGACTGCCCTGTGCTTCACCTGGTGCTCCCGAGTTCGCTGCGGGTGGCGGCTCGTGGCCGTCTCTCCTTGACGTTTGCGAACGTAGTTCGGGGCCAACAAAATCGTCAACAATCCATGGATGTTCTACGGGTTTCCTCATTGAATTCAAGGCGGGCGCACAGATTCACGGCGATTCGACAGGTGGCCGACAGCCCCTTGTGCACACGCGCTCGGCCTGCTGAACTGACGTACCGTCAGTTTTCGCCGTCACGGGGAGCGCGCATGAACGTCCCTGGGATCGACACGTTCACGAGGGCGTACTGGGACGCGGCCGCGGCGGGCAGACTGCTGATCCGCCGCTGCGGGGCCTGCGGCCGGGCCCATCACTACCCCCGCGAGTTCTGCCCCCACTGCTGGAGCGAGGACGTCACCTGGGAGCCCGCGACCGGCCGCGCCACCCTCTACACCTGGTCCGTCGTCCACCGCAACGACCTGCCGCCCTTCGGCGAGCGCACACCGTACGTCGCCGCGGTCGTCGACCTCGCGGAGGGGCCGCGGATGATGACGGAGGTAGTGGGGGGCGGGGAGCTGCGGGTGGGGATGGAGCTGGAGGTGGCGTTCCGGGAGGGGGTGCCGGTGTTCCGGGCGCCCGGCGGGGCGGTGCTGTAGCAGTTCACGGCCACAGCAGCTCCTTGGCCCAACCCCCTTCCGTGCGACGGTAGTTCAGCCGCACGTGGCGTCGCTGGGCGTCCCCCTGGAAGAACTCCACCGTCTCCGGCCGGAGGTGGTACAGGGTC
The DNA here is from genome assembly GCF_044593495.1 of Streptomyces sp. NPDC051963. NCBI lineage: Bacteria > Bacillati > Actinomycetota > Actinomycetes > Kitasatosporales > Streptomycetaceae > Streptomyces > Streptomyces sp. NPDC051963. The sequence goes on from NZ_JBIUCC010000008.1 coordinate 296,304, forward strand.
CAGGTGGGGACCGGGGTGTCCGGGTTGTGCTGGGCCCGCTGCCAGGCCGCACCGGACTCCGTCGCCAACTCCTCCAGAGAGCCCAGGACTTCGCTCTGGCGGCCGGTGAGGGCTGCGGCCAGGGCGCCCGTGGAGCGGGCGTGCAGGTCGGACTGGGACTCCTCGGCGGGGGCGGCGGTGACCGGGCCGCGCAGACGGATCTGGCGGCCCTGGAGCGGCCAGTAGAAGCCCAGGGCGGCATACGGGCGGGCCGTCAGCTGGCGTCCTTTGCTGCTGCTCACATGGGTGGCGAAGGACCAGCCGGACGGGTCGGCGCCGTGCAGCATGACCGTCCGTACGTCCGGCAGGCCCTCTTCGTCCGCCGTCGCCAGCGACATGGTGTGCGGCTCCGGCTGGCCTGCCGCCACCGCCTCCGCGAACCAGGTGGTGAAGAGCGGGAGGGGGGCGGCGGGTGCCGTGGCCGGGTCGAAGGGGCGGAGTTCGGTGACCCCGGCCTCCCAGACGCGCAACGACTTCAGCAGACGTACAAACTCGGAGTCCATGCTCCGATTGTCACCGCCGCCCGCCGCCCGGTGGCTGCTACACCGTGCCGAGGTCCGACGACACCCAGCGCTCGGGGCGCATCCGGACGATGATCATCTCGCCGTGGTTGTTCCAGGAGAAGTCGACATAGCCCTCGACCTTGTCGGCGGGGAGGTAGCGGGCCGAGATCTCGCGGAGCCTGTCGATGGTGGCGGGTGTGGTGTCGACGACCGGGCCCTCCACCGACACATACCGGATCGTGGGTTCCAGCCGGTCCACCATCAGGGAGAACCTGCCCGCCTTGCTGATCAGCTCATGCTTGCGGGAGTCCAGCCCGGTCAGGATCCATACCGTGCCGTCGGACTCGTACTGGTACCAGATCGGCACGGTGAGCGGTGCGCGTCCCTCCTCGGCGTCCACCGCCAGCGCGGCGATGTGCGGCTCGGCCAGGAACTGCTCGCGCTCCTCGCGGGTCAGGGCCATGTCGGGTTCCTCCAGCGGCTCGAGTCTCCTGTGCTCCGTCTGTATTCACAACGTGTCGCACGGGGTACCCGTTCCCCACCGGCTGACCGTCGCCTGTCGTTGGGCCGCTCGTCACCAGGTTTCCCTACTGTGCCCGCCATGAGAAGACTCTCGATCATGTTCAGCGCCGTCGCGCTGACCGTCGGCCTCGCGGCGCCCGCCGCCCTGGCCGGCGAGAAGACGAAGACCGACGACTTCGGTCAGGCCACGCTCACCGGGTGGGCGTCGCTGCCGGCCCAGACGTTCGTGCCGGGCAGCGAGCCGTCCGGGGCCGCCATAGGCGCGGGACCGTTCAACGGCATCGCGGCGCCCTTCGCGGGCCAGCCCGTGCAGGGCTTCAGCGGCGTCGTGAACCGGCACGACGGCACGTACGACGTGCTGTCGGACAACGGCTACGGCCAGAAGGCCAACAGCGCCGACTTCCTGCTCCGCGTCCACCGCATCAAGCCGGACACGCGCACCGGGAACGTCAAGGTGGTCGGCGGGTTCAACCTGACCGACCCGTACCACAAGGTGCCGTTCGCGCTCACCCGCGCCGACCGCACCTTGACCGGCGCCGACTTCGACGTCGAGTCGATCGTGCGGGCGTACGACGGCACGTACTGGATGGGCGATGAGTTCGGCCCGTTCCTGCTGCACTTCTCGCGTACCGGGAAGCTGCTTCAGGCGCCGGTCTCCCTCGACGGCGTGAAGGCGCCCGAGAACCCCTACCTGAACGGCCAGACGCCCAACGCCGCCAGCAGCAAGGGCTTCGAGGGCATGGCCCGGGGCGTCGACGGGCGGTACCTCTACCCGCTGCTCGAAGGCACGGTGACCGGTGACACCCCCGGTGACCTGCGCATCAACGAGTTCGACCTGAAGGCCGGCAAGTACAGCGGCAAGCGCTGGACCTACCGCCTGGAGTCCAAGGACAACGCGATCGGTGACGCCATCGCGGTCGACAAGAACCGCTTCCTGGTCATCGAGCGGGACGGCGGCCAGGGCGACACCGCCAAGTTCAAGCGGATCTACCTCGCCGACAAGCGTGACCGCAACGGCGACGGCGTGATGGACAAGACCCTCGTCGCCGACCTGATGAACATCGCCAACCCGAAGAAGCTCGGCGGCTTCGGCGAGACGTTCACCTTCCCGTTCCAGACGATCGAGGACGTCGTCCTGCTCGACGACCGCACCCTCGCCGTCCTGAACGACAACAACTTCCCCTTCTCCACCGGCCGCTCGGCGACGAAGGCGGACGACAACGAGTTCATCACCATCCGGCTCGGCGACCGTCTGCACGCGGACTGGCGCGCGTTCATCTAGGACTCCATCAGGACGCGCCGAGCACTCACTGGCGCCCCAGCACGACCGTCCCGGACGAGCAGAACCACCCGCCCGTCCCGGACGCCACCGCGAGGCGCGGCAACCGCCCATCGGGCCTACGCACCTGCCGCGCCTCGCCCGCCTCCCCGCGCAACTGCCGCACCGCCTCCACCAGCAGGAACAGGCCCCGCATCCCGGGGTGCTGAGCCGACAGCCCGCCGCCGTCCGTGTTCACGGGCAGTTCCCCGCCCACGACGTTCAGCCGGCCCTTCTCCACGAACGCCCCGCCCTCGCCCTTCCCGCAGAACCCCAGGTCCTCCAGCGTCACCAGCGTCATATAGGTGAACGCGTCGTAGATCTCCGCGAAGTCGATCTCCTCCGGGCGTACGCCCGCCCGCTCGAAGGCGAGGCGACCGCTCACCGCGGCCGGGGACACGGTGAAGTCCGGCCACTCGGACATCGTCGTGTGCGAGACGTGCTCCCCGGTGCCGAGCACCCACACAGGCGCCGTACGGCAGTCCCGTACGTACTCCTCCGCCGCCAGCAGCACCGCCGCCCCGCCGTCGGACCGTAGGCAGCAGTGCAGCTTGGTGAAGGGGTCGGCGATCATCGGACCGTCGAGGACGTCGTCGACCGTGATCGGGGTCCGGAACATCGCCTCCGGGTTCAGGGCGGCGTTCGCCCGCGCCTGGACCGCCACCTGCGCCAACTGCTCGATGGTCGTGCCGTGTTCGTGCATGTGGCGGCGGGCGGCCATGGCGTACTTGGCGATGAGGGTGTGGCCGTAGGGGACCTCGAACTGGAGCGGGCCCCGTGCGCCGAAGGAGAGGTTGCCGGTCCGGCGGCCCGCCTTGATGTCGGCGCGGGCGGTCGAGCCGTAGACGAGGAGCACGGCATCGGCGTGCCCGGCCGCTATCGCGTCAGTGGCGTGGGCCGCCATCACCTCCCAGGTGGAGCCGCCCACCGAGGTCGAGTCGACCCAGGTGGGGCGCAGGCCCAGGTACTCGGCCACCTCCGCCGGGGCCAGGGTGCCGAGGCCCGCCGACGCGAAGCCGTCGATCACGCCCTTGTCCAGGCCCGCGTCGGCCAGGGCGCGGCGGGCGGCCTGGGCGTGCAGCGCGTACGGGGTCGTGTCGTCCACGCGGCCGCAGTCGGAGAGGGCGACACCGACCACGGCGACTTTCCGGCTGCCGGGAATCATGAGAGGCCTCCTGCCCCTGGGCATATCGTTGTGAGGCTCCTAATATGACGGCCCGTCAGATCGGGAGGGAAGAGCCATGGACGCCAGCTTCACCACCGAGCAGGACGAGATCCGCCGCACCCTGCGCGAACTGCTCCACAAGCGGTGCGGAGCGGAAGAACTGCGCGCGGCCCTCGACACCCCCGCCGGTCACGACCCCCTTCTGTGGGCCGCCCTCGCCGAACAGCTCGGCCTCCCGGGGCTCGCCCTTCCCGAGACGTACGGCGGTGTCGGCTGCTCGGTGACCGAGCTCGCCCTCGCGGGAGAGGAGACGGGCCGGGCTCTCGCACCCTCTCCGCTGCTCGCGACAGCCGTACTGAGTGCGCCTTTGCTGTTCACCCTCGGTACGGACGTCCAGCGGGCCGAGCTGCTGCCCCGGATCGCCGCGGGCTCGCTCACCGCGGCCCTCGCCGTGCCCGGCGCCGCGCTCGCCGCCGTGCTCGGGCTGACCGGCGACAACGGCGGCGACTGGGCCGGAGGAGGGCGTGCGGGGGGTGTCCAGGCCCGGCGGACGGACAAGGGCTGGCGGCTGTACGGGCAGGTCGACCAGGTGCTCGACGGGCACAGTGCGGGGCTGCTGATCGTCGCCGCCCACGCCGGGGGCTTCGCCCGCTCGCGCACGCTGCTGTTCCTCGTCCCCGGGGACTCGGCGCGGCTCGTCCGCACCCGGCAGACCGCGCTCGACGCGACCCGTCCGCAGGCCCGCCTTCAACTGCGGGACGTCGACGCCGAGTTGCTGGGGGATGAAGACGCCGACGTCCTGGGCGCCCTCTCCCGCAGCGGCGACACCGCCGCCGCCGTGCTCGCCTGCGAGGCCGTCGGGGCCGCCGACCGGGTGCTGGAGCGGACCGTGGAGTACGTGGGGCAGCGGGAGCAGTTCGGGCGGGCGATCGGGTCCTTCCAGGCGGTCAAGCACCGGCTGGCCGATGTGTACGTCCAGGTGCAGGCCGCCCGCTCGGCCGCGTACTACGCCGCGTGGGCCACGGCCGGCGGCGCGAGAGCGGGCGGGCTCGCCCTCGCGCAGGCGCTTCAGGCCCTGCGGGGTGCGGCGGCCGAGGGGATGCAGCTGCACGGCGGTATCGGTTTCACCTGGGAGCACGAGGCCCACCTGTACTTCAAGCGGGCCGCGGGCGACGAGCTGCTCTTCGGGCCGGTGCATCGGCTGCGGGCGCATGCCGCCGACGCGGCGCGGCTCTTCGAGGGCGGGGAGGTGACCGTCTGATGGGCGTCGGGGTGCGTCTCGTCCAGAAGGTGTCCGCCACGCCGGGCTTCGCCAGGGTCGCCCCGCATGTCGTCCCGGCGCTGGACCGCGCAGTCCACCGGCTCACCCGCGGCAAGGTGCTGCTCAGCGCGCAGATGCTGCCGGGGGTGATCCTGACGGCGACGGGGGCGAAGAGCGGACGGGCCCGGCGTACGCCGCTCGCCTGTATGCCGGAGGACGGCGGGCGCAGCTGGATCCTCGTCGGCTCCAACTTCGGCCGCACCGGCCACCCCGCCTGGACCCACAACCTCCTCGCCCATCCGGACGCCGAGGTCAGCTGGAAGGGGCGGGACATCCCGGTCCGGGCCCGGCTGCTGGAGGGGGAGGAGCGGGCAGCGGTCTGGCAGACGGCGCTGGCGTTCTGGCCGCCGTATGCGACGTATCAGGCGCGGGTGGAGCGGGAGATCCGGGTGTTCAGGATCGTGCGGCGACAGCTTTCAGGCGGCAGCCCACCTGAGTGAACCACCGCCTGCGAGACAGGACTTGGGGCCGAAGAAGGAGAACGAGAAGGAGAAGGGGGAAGGCACAAGGGGGAGAAGCGACGGGCGCTATTTCGTCGGCTTCTTCCCGGTCACGCCCAGGTGCACCAACAGGGCGAGGTTCGGCTTGAGTTCGGCCTGTTTGACGCCCCAGGACTGGAAGCCCTTCTGGTGCGAGGCGACGGCCGCGAGCATCGCGACCAGCGAACCCGCGACCGCGGCGGGGTTCACGTCCTTGTCGACCCGGCCCTTGGACTGGAGTTCGGCGACCGCGTCGGAGAGGGAGTTGTTCACCGAGTTCAGGATCTTCATACGGATCTTGTAGAACCGTTTGTCGCCCTCGGCGGCACCCAGGTCGACGACCCTGAGGATCGCGTCGTTCCGGCGCCAGAACTCCAGGAAACCGTCCACGAGTTCCTGCGCGGTCTGCCAGCCGGCCTTGCCGACCCAGGAGCGGCCCGCGAGCAGCTCGGTCAACCCGGCGCCCTCGGTGGCCATTTGCTCGGCGATCTCCAGGACGGCGCCTTCGACGTCCGGGAAGTACTGGTAGAAGGTCGCGGGCGAAGTGCCCGCCTTCCGGGCGACATCGATGACTTTGACGTCCCGGTACGGGGAGGAGCTGAGCATCTCGCTGAGGCAGTCGAGCAGCTTCTGCCGGGTCGCCTGCCCACGCCGGCCGGCCACGCGGCCGTCGACGGTACGCACTTGTCCTGTCATGACGTCAGCTTACCGAGGGGTGATCGGAGCGCGATTCGGCCGACTGCAAATGGGGTGTACAAGGGCGGAGAACGTGGTGTGCCTGGTCTGCGGGGTGCGTGAGAGGCCGTTACTTTGGCGACATGGCCGAAAACAGGGCATCCGCGGGCGAAGAGGCATACGCCGAGGGCGTCGCGTGCTGGGTCGAGGCCCAGCTTCCCGATGTGGAGGCGGGCAAGCGGTTCTACGGCGAACTTTTCGGGTGGACCTTCGAGGACCGGCCGGAGGCGTCCGGCGGCGCCGTCTGGGCCCGGCAGGGCGGAGCGCCCGTCGCCGAGCTCGCGTACAAGGCGGACGGCCGTATGCCCACCGTGTGGACGGTGTACTTCGCGACGCCGGACGCGGAGGCGCTCGCCGTGCGGGTGCAGATGGCCGGCGGTCAGGTCGTCACCGCGCCCCTGCCGGTCGGTGACCTGGGCACGGCCGCACTGGTCGCGGACCCGGAGGGCGCTGTCTTCGGCCTCTGGCAGGCGGCTGAGCACCAGGGCTTCGGCAGCCGGCACAAGCCCGGCACCTTCATCTGGACCGAGCTGTACACACGGGACACCGAGGGCGCCAACAACTTCTACGGCGGTCTGTTCACCGACGCGCTGTTCGGACCGGACGCCGAGCCCGACTTCGGCCGCGCCCCCGTCTCCGACGTCTTCCCGGCCGAGATGCCGCCCCACCTCCTCGTCCATTTCGGTGTCGACGACTGCGACGCCGTACTCGGGACGGTGCGGCGGCTCGGCGGACGGGTACAGGCACCCCCTTTCGACGCGTCATACGGCAGGGTGGCCGTTGTCACGGACAATCAGGGGGCGTCCTTCGCGCTGCTGCAACGCTGATCCCACGTCGAGATGGTGCGTCCAGCATGCGAAAGGGGCCTTTGCGCGGGGCGGAACCTGTGTTTTTGTCCCAAGGCACTGTGTTTTTGTCCAAGACACCCCGATCCGCGCCCGGGTTCGCAACCAGTGCCCGAGACAGGAAGAATCAGGGTGCGTGCCGCCAAGGCGGTGCGGTGGTGAGACGCTGCACTTCGGTCGCGTACATATGTGGAGTGACGCGGCTCGTACGGGGAGGTGGCAGGCAAGTGGTGGATCAGCTGACGCAGCACGATCCGCGGCGGATCGGGCCGTTCGAGGTGCTGGGACGGCTGGGTGCCGGCGGCATGGGGCTGGTCTATCTCGCGCGCTCGGCTTCGGGCCGGCGTGTGGCGATCAAGACGGTCCGGACGGAGCTGGCCGAGGACCAGCTCTTCCGTGTCCGCTTCACGCGCGAGGTCGAGGCGGCACGGGCGGTCTCCGGGTTCTATACGGCGGCCGTGGTCGACGCCGATCCGCGCGCGGCCGTGCCCTGGCTGGCCACCGCGTATGTGCCCGCGCCCTCGCTCGAGGAAATAGTGAACGAGTGCGGTCCGATGCCGGCGCAGGCGGTGCGCTGGCTGGCGGCGGGGGTCGCGGAGGCCCTCCAGTCCATTCACGGGGCCGGGCTGGTCCACCGTGACCTCAAGCCCTCGAACGTCCTGGTCGTCGAGGACGGGCCCCGGGTCATCGACTTCGGTATCGCCTCCGGTGTATCGAACACGCGTTTGACGATGACCAACGTCGCCGTGGGGACGCCCGCCTATATGTCCCCGGAGCAGGCCAAGGACTCGCGGAGCGTGACCGGCGCGAGCGATGTGTTCTCGCTGGGCTCGATGCTCGTCTTCGCCGCCACCGGCCACGCGCCCTTCCACGGCGCCAACCCCGTCGAAACCGTCTTCATGCTGCTCCGGGAGGGCCCGGACCTCGAAGGCCTGCCGGCGGAGCTGCGCCCCCTCATCGAGTCCTGTATGCAGATGGAGGCGACCGGCCGCCCCAACCCGGCCGACCTCCAGGCCCAGCTGGCCCCCCATCTCTTCGGCTCCGGCTCCGACGACAGCGGTACGGCGTCCGCGTGGCTGCCCGAGCGGGCGGTCAGCCTCATCGAGGCGCGCCGCAACGGACGCCCGCCGGCCAAGTCCACGCCCGGTTCCGGCCGCAGCGGCGGTCGGGCCGCCGTCCCGCACCCGCCCCCGCCCTCGCACGACCCGGTCATCCCGGCGCCGGTGCCCGCCCCGGTCGGCGCGCCCGACACCGGCCCGGTGCGGCTGGCGGGCGCGGCGGTGCCGATCGGCCCCGGACCGCGCGTCGCCGACGCCCGTGCCGCCGCCGTGAAGGCACCTCCTCCGGAGGCCGGCCTGGTCGCCTCCTGGTCGAGGCCCCGTCCCGGCGTCAACGGCACCGACCCTGCCGTGGGCCCTGCCGTGACCGCGCCGCCGCCCGCACCCCCGGAGACGGCGTCCGGCTGGCGCCCCTGGCGCTTCCGCATGTCGAACGACGTCTGGGGCACCCCCTCCGTCTCCGACGACCTCGTCTACGTCACCTCCTTCGAAGTGCACGCCCTGGACGTGTCCACGGGCCGCCGACGGTTCAAGACGCGGGACGTGGCCTGGTCGATGGCGGTCGCTGACGGCCGTATCCACGCCTCCGACGGGCCCACGCTGTACGCCCTCGACGCCCGGGAGGGCGCCGACCTCTGGCGGCTGTCCACCGATGCCTGGGTGTACTCGCTCAAGGCCGACCGGGGAACGGTGATCACCGGCACGCGCGGCGGCGGCGTCCAGGCGTGGGACTCCGCGGGCGGGCAGAAGCTGTGGGAGCTCGCCGGCGCCCAGACCGACTTCGAGTCCCCGGAGGCCGGGCCCGCGCTCCACGACGGCACGGTCTTCGTCTGGCAGGACGCCCGGCTGCGCGCCCTGGACGCCCGTACCGGTGACGAGCGCTGGTCGTACCCGATCGGCGACGCGGCCTCCTGCGGCGGCGTTCCGGTGCGGGTGGCGCAGGCCCACGACGGATACGTCTATGTGTCGGCCGGGACGCGTGTCCTCGCCATCGACGCGACCTCCGGTCGCGTCCGCTGGCACTTCGAGGCCCCGGCGGTCTTCCTGTGCCCGCCGACGTTCGTACCGGGCCCGGCCGTCACCGGTGGCGGGGTCTACCTCGCCGACTACCTCGGCACCGTGTACGCCCTGGACGCCGCCGACGGCCGTGACCGCTGGCGGATCGCGACCGAGTCCCGCGCCTCGATCGAGCCGGTGCTGGTGGCGGCCGGTCACGTCCACGTGGGCAGCGGCAAGGGGCTCTACACCCTGGACGCGGTCACGGGCACGCCCAAGTGGCGGTTCCAGGCGGGCGGCGACATCGTCGGTGCGCCGTCCGTGGCCGAGGGGCGTATCCACTTCGGCTCCACCGACCATCTGCTGTACACGCTGAAGGCCGACGACGGACGGCTGCGGTGGAAGCTGGCGACGGGCGGGGAGATCACCGGGTCGCCGGTGGTGCGGGACGGCGTGGTGTACGCGTGCAGCAAGGATCGGTGCGTGTACGCGTTGGACGCGGAGAAGGGGACCGGGACGGCACGTACCGCGTAGCGGGGTTCGGTGTCGGCTGCGGGCCGGTGGGGGCTTGTCGCGCAGTTCCCCGCGCCCCTAAAGGGGCGCTGCAGTGCGGGCTCGTTTTTTCCCGGGACGGCCGTCGTGCCGGGCGCACGGAAGGGTTGTCCGGACGGCGGCCGTCGTTTCGGGGAACGCCTCGTTCGGCGCTCTCAGGGCAGACGCTACGCCCGGTGCGTGTGCCCCGCCATGCGGCGCCGTTCAGCGCAGCCGGAACGCACGGCCGCGGCTCCGGAACAACTGCGTCTGCCGCTCTCCCGGCAGGTTACCGAGCGCGACGAGATGAGGCGCCTGCGCGAACCCCTGGGCAACGGCCCCCTCCCGGGCGGTCCACAGGGCTCGTACGGTTCCCTGTACCGCCTCCGCCGGGTACCCGGCGATCACCGTCGCGCACTCGGTCGCGGCCGCCAAGGCCCCGCCGGGCTCGGTGAGTTCGGAGACGAGGCCGATGTCGTAGGCGCGCTGGGCCGAGATGCGTTCCGCGGTTCCCATCAGGGCCATGCGTGCGGCCTCGCCGTAGGGCATCCGTTGTGCCATCAGCACCGACTCGTAGGCGCTGACCATGCCGTATGTGGTGTGCGGGTCGAAGAAGGTGGCGGTCCGGTCGGCGACGAGGAAGTCGGACTCGCCGAGGAGGTAGAAGGCGCCGCCGCAGGCCATGCCCTGCACGGCGGAGATCACCGGCTTCCACAGGTCGTTCGACTTCGGCCCGATGCGGGACAGCGGATCGTCCGCCATGTACGGCGAGTTCGGCTGCGGCACGACCGTGTCCCGGTCGATCCCCGTGCAGAACGCCCGCTCCCCGGCCCCGGTGAGGACGACGGCCCGCATGGAGTCGTCGAACCGCAACTCCCGCCAGGCGTCGTGCAGTTCGGCAGCCGTCGTCAGGTCGATCGCGTTGAGGCGGTCCGGCCGGTCGAGGGTGACGACCGCGACGCCGGTGTCCTTGTCGGTCGTGATGGCCAGGCTCATGGGCGCTCCAGGATCCATTGGGGCAGACCGGTGCCGGTGAACACGACCTGGACCCGGGCGCCGATGCGAACGCGGTCCGGGGAGAGGGAGTTGAGCGCCGCTCCGGCCTCCGTGACCAGGTTTCCCACGAGCCGTATCCGGGGGGAGTCGGTGAGTTCGACGACGATGACGTTGTACGGCGCCTGCTCCGCGTAGTCGGGGAGCAGGGGCGGGTGGGGGACGACGTACGACCAGATGCGGCCGCGTCCGCTGACCTGCCGCCATTCCGTGGCGAAGGACTGGCAGTGGGGGCAGCAGGGGCGGGGCGGGAAGCGGGGTTCGCCGCAGTCGGCGCAGGACTGGACACGGAGTTCGCCCTGGGCGGCGTACTGCCAGAAGGGGGCGCCGTCGGCGTCGGTGACGGGGGTGAGCATCGGCTCAGCTCCTCAGGAGAAGGGCGGAGGTGGGGACGCCCTCGCCCGCCGTGACAAGACAGGTGGCGGCCCCCGGCACTTGGGCGGTGCTCGTCCCGCGCAGCTGCTTCACGCCCTCGTTGATGAGGTTGAAGCCATGGACGTACGCCTCGGAGAGCCCGCCGCCCCCGGTGTTGAGCGGCAGCCGCCCGCCGATCTCCAGGGCGCCGCCCTCCGTGAAGGCCCCGCCCTCGCCGCGCCCGCAGAAGCCGTAGCCCTCCAGGGAGAGCGGGATGAGGGGCGTGAACGCGTCGTAGATCTGGGCGACTTCGACGTCCTGCGGGGTGAAGTCGGCGTGTTTCCACAGATGCCGGGCGGCGGTCCAGGCGGGGCCGGTGAGCGGGTCGTCGTTCCAGTAGTTGACCATGCCGTGGTGCTGGGCGGGCAGGCCCTGGGCGGCGGAGTGGACGTAGGCGGGGGTGTGGCGGCAGTCCCGGGCCCGCTCCCTGCTGACCAGCACACACGCCAACGCCCCGTCCGTCTCCAGGCAGTTGTCGAACAGGCAGAGGGGCTCGCTGATCCAGCGGGAGGTCATGTACATCTCGCGGGTGAGCGGGCGGTCGTACATGATCGCGGCGGGGTTCTGGTTGGCCCGGTTGCGGCAGGCGAGGGCGACGTTGAAGAGATGGTCGCGGGTCGCGCCGTACTCGTGCATATAGCGGCGGGTGAGCATGGCTATCTCGTCGGCGGGCCGGAGCAGACCGAAGGGGCGGGTCCACTGGGCGGGCGTCGGCAGCTGTACGTCGGTGTCGGTCCACGGCCGCGGTCCGCTGCCGCGCTTGCGGGACCGCCAGGCGACCCCCACCGTCGCCTGGCCGGTGGCGATGGCGGCGGCGAGATGGGCGACCGTGGCGCAGGAACCGCCGCCGCCGTACCCGACCTTGCTGAAGAAGGTGAGGTCGCCGAGGCCGAGGGTCTTCGCCAGCTCCACCTCGTCCGTCTGCTCCATCGTGTACGAGGCGAGCGCGTCGACCTCGCCGGGCGCGATGCCGGCGTCGTCCAGGGCGGCCAGGACGGCACGGCAGGCGAGGCTCCGCTCGTCGTCGGGCAGGTGCTTGGCGAAAGGGGTCTGTCCGATGCCGACGATGGCGGTGGCGTCCTTGAGCCCGGCCATGTGCACACCTCCACACCGTGACTTGTCTGCTGACAGGGCGTCAGGCTACAGCTAATCTGACGGTCAGTCAGCTAGTGGTTCGGGAGGCTGTTGTGCGCGGTGACTTGGAGTGGGGGAGCATCCCAGGACTCGTCCGGTCCGCGGCAGAGCGATACGCGGACGCCGAGGCGGTGGTGGAGGGCCGCACCCGGATCTCGTACGCCGAACTGGGCGCCCGCGTCGAGCGGTCGGCGGCGGCCTGTATGGCGAACGGGATCGAACCCGGCGACCGGGTCGCGATCTGGGCGCCGAACACCCTGGACTGGATCGTGGCGGCGCTCGGCGCGGTGTCGGCCGGCGCGGTGCTGGTCCCCGTCAACACCCGCTTCAAGGGCGTGGAGGCGGCGGATGTGCTGCGCAGGTGCGGGGCGCGGCTGCTGTTCGTGACGGGGACGTTCCTGGGGACGTCGTATGTGGCGTCGCTGCGGCGGGCGGTCGCGGAGGGGCCGGGGCTGCCGGAGCTGGAGCAGGTGGTCGTGCTGTCGGACGACGCGCCGCCCGACTACCGCACCTGGAAGGACTTCCTGGCCGACGGCGAGGGGGTGGAGCCGTCCGAGGTGCGGACACGCTCGGCGGCGGTGGACGGATCGTGGCCGTCGGACATCGTCTTCACGTCCGGGACGACCGGCCGGCCCAAGGGCGCGGTGATCACCCATGCGCAGACCCTGCGGGCTTACGAAGTCTGGTGCGAACTCGCGGGGTTGCGGCAGGGCGACCGCTATCTGATCGTGAACCCCTTCTTCCACACCTTCGGTTACAAGGCGGGCGTCCTCGCCTGTCTCATGCGCGGCGCGACGATGATCCCCCAGCCCGTGTTCAACGTCGGCACGGCGCTGGCGAACATCGCGGCGGAGCGGGTGTCGGTGCTGCCGGGCCCGCCCACCCTGCACCAGTCGCTGCTGGACCACGCCTCGCGGGACACCTACGACCTCTCGGCGCTGCGGCTGGTCGTGACGGGGGCGGCGGTGGTGCCGTTGCGCCTGGTGGAGCGGTTGCGGAGCGAGTTGGGCGTGGAGACGGTCCTGACGGCGTACGGCCTCTCGGAGGCCAGCGGCATCGTGAGCATGTGCCGGCGGGAGGACTCGTTGCCGGTCATCGCGTCGACGTCGGGCCGGGCGATACCGGGCACCGAGGTACGGGTCGAGGCACCGGTCGGCGAGCCCGGCGAGGTCCTGGTCCGCGGCTTCAACGTCATGCGCGGCTACTACGAGGACCAGGCGGCGACGGCGGAGGTGCTGGGGGAGGACGGGTGGCTGCGGACGGGCGACGTCGGCGTGCTGGACGAGGCGGGGAACCTGCGGATCACGGACCGCATCAAGGACATGTTCATCGTCGGCGGCTTCAACGCCTACCCGGCGGAGATAGAGCAACTGCTCGGCCTGCACCCCGATGTGGCGGACGTGGCCGTGATCGGAGTCGCGGACGCACGGCTCGGCGAGGTCGGGAAGGCGTACGTGGTGCGGCGGCCGGGGGCCGTGGCCACCGGGGACGACCTGATCGCGTGGGCGCGGCGGGAGATGGCGAACTACAAGGTGCCGCGGGAGGTGGAGTTCGTGGGCGAGCTGCCGAGGAACGCGAGCGGCAAGGTGGTGAAGGGGGAGCTGCGGGCGGGGTGATCAGGGTGAGGGCAGCGGCTGCTGGTGCTGCCGAGGCGGTGCCGACTGCGGCTGCGCACCGTGGCGGCGCCGGCTGACGGAAGCGGTCGCCGTGGTGCTCGGCCGTTCCGGGGACTCCCCCATGACGACGGCCAGGACGACCCAGAACAGGATGTCGATCCGGTCCAGGTTGGCCGGGTGGTCCATCATCGTCATCAGGAAGAACCCGGTCAGCGAGGCCAGCCCGACGGTGCCGAGGACCGACTTCGCGCGCGCGATGCGGGCGGCGTGCAGCCAGGCGACGACGGTCACGGCGAGAATCGCCAGGAGACCCAGGGCGCCCGTCTCGACGAGCCAGTTCAGCCACATGTTGTGGGCGTGCACGAAGACGCGGTCGCCGGGGGCGGTCGCGGAGATGGCGGCGCCGGAGCGGCCCAGACCGACGCCGAGGGGATTCTCCTTGGCCAGCGTGAGCGCGGCGTCCCAGGCCTGGCCGCGCACGCCGAGCGAGTTCCCGGCCTGCGACACGGCCCAGATGACGGCGGCGGCGCCCGCGAGCCCCAGCGCCCCGAGCGCCCCGACGAGCCGGCGCTGCGCACGGTCCGCGAGACGGGGGGCCAGCCAGTAGGCGCCGGCCAGGACGAGGAGACCGGCGGCGCCGGCGACGTACCCGGCGCGGGAGAAGGTGGTGAGCATCGCCGCGTATCCGAGGACTCCGACCAGCACGATCACGGTACGGGCCGTGCGCTCGTCGACCGAGACGGCGGCGAGCAGCACGAAGGGGAGCAGCAGGACGAGGAACGCGGCCAGCAGATTGGGGTTGGCGAAGGTGCCGATGGCCCGGATGAGGACGTCGCCGCCGGTGTCGGCGCAGGAGATGTCCGTGAGCAGCCCGGTACGGCAGAAGCCGGTCGGCGTGTCATTCGTGAACTGCGAGAACGCCGAGGTCGCGGCCGCGCCCACGCCGACCAGCGCGAGCAGCCCGATCGCCCGCCAGGACTCCGGCTGGGTGCGGCGCACTCCGACGACGAGGTAGTAGCAGGCGAGGACCGTGATCAGACCGCGGAGCGGGGCGGTGGGATGGCCGCCGTGGACGGTGGCCGCGGCCGCCGCCAGCAGCAGCACGCCGATGGGGATGTCGAGCCGCGAACGGAAGTCCCGTATTCGGGCCCGCGACGGCGAGGGCAGCAGCAGGGCGACGAACCCGACGACGATCAGCAGCCGCAGCGGGGTCACGATCCCGACGAGCGGATCGTCGGGGAAGAAGTCGGTCGCCGCGTCGACCACGATCACAGCGACCACGGCGAGCGGCACGAACTGCACGAACCTCTGAAAGACCCCCGGCTGCGCCTGGCGGCCCGGCGTTGCCGTCGTCCGGTCGTATGCCATGACACCCGAGCGTGGCGGTGAGGGGCGTACGGGGGGTGTCGATGGGACGAACGGGGTGGAGCGGGTGCGGGGACGGTGGCTGGCGGTGCCCGTCCGGCCCGTGGCATGCATCGGCCGCGGCGGCTCCCCTCCGTGCCGCCGCGGCCGATCCCCGTGTGGAGTGAGGTCTGCTCAGGCCTTTTCGCCCGTGGCGTGGTTGTCCAGCGGGGTCACCGTGCCGCCCGTCGCGTGGTTGTCGAGCGTGGTGATCTCTTCGTCGGTCGCGTGGTTGTCCTGCGTGGTGACGTCCGTGACGTCCGTGGCGTGGTTGTCGAGCGGCTTCACCACGGTGTCCTTCTTGGCATCGCTCATGGACTGGCAACTCCCGTTCATTGATGGGCGATGCCCGTCCGGCAGCTCCCCCGCGGGTTGCCGGACGGGCATATCAGGGTCGTACACCCTAGCGGTGGTGATCACCGCTGACCCGTCTGCCCCCCGACGCGACGGATCGACAAGAGACACAGTGCCGTGGCGGGATAAACGAACGATGAACGCATCGCCGCGGCTCAGGCGGCCGCCGCCGGTGTGAGCAGCAGCCGCACCTCGTCGGCCTCCGGGGACTGAAGCGAGTCGAAGATGGAGAGGGCCTCCTGCCAGCAGGCGCGTGCCCGGCCGGTCTGGTTCAGGTCGCTGAGCGCCCGGCCGAGAACGGTGAGGATGTTGCCTCGCCGCCATTCACCGCCGATGCCCCGCAGGACGGCCTGTGCCTGTTCCGCCAGGGCCGCGGCCTCGGCGGGCTTGCGTGCCGCGAGTTGGGCTTCGGCGATCCGGAAGAGCGTCATCCCTTCCCAGAGCCGCTGTCTGCTGTCGCGGAACACCTCCAGGGCCTCGGTGAGCCGGTCGACGGCCGCAGTCAGCCCGCCCTGGCCGGTGAGCGCCATCCCCAGCGCGTAGCGGCCGTTGGCACCCCGCAGCGTGTGGCCCAGGCGGTCGTAGATGGTGATGCCCTGCTGCGCGAGTTCCACCGCGCTGCCGACCCGGCCCAGGGCCAGGTGGATACGCGAGAGATTGCACAGTGCGCTGGCTTCTCCGGCGAGGTTCTCGTCCTGACGGAAGCTGTCGATGGCCTGCCGCAGATACGCCTCACCGTCCGCGTAGCGGTTCTGGTAGAGCGCGATGATGCCGCGGTCGTTGGCGGCCCAGCACTTGGGTGCCAGGTCGTCCACGATGTGGGCCAGCTCCATGGCACGTCGTGCTTCCTCGTCCGCCTCGCTGAAGCGTCCGGCCACGAGATGGACGTTGGTGAGGGTCGTGAGCGCCCGGCTCAGGGCCTGGGGGTCCTCGGCCCGATCGGCCGCACCCTTCAGCGTGCAGGCGACATCCTCGTACTGCTTGGAGTTGGCGCCCGACTCGGCGAGATCCTTCGCCGCCCACAACAGGTCGACCGCCCGCCGCAGCACCGCGACACCGGTGCACTGCCGGGTGAACGCGAGCAGGGCATGGGCCTCGGAGTACAACCAGTCCTGCGCCTCATGCCGGTCGTCGAAGCCCAGTCCCGGGTGGTTGGTGACCTCCAGGTGATCCACCAGCCGGTCCCCGGGCCGCTCGATCGCATAGACCCCGGCCGCCGTGGCCAAGTAGAAGTCCAGCAGCCGGGACAGGGCCGCTCCCTGCTCACTCGACGGCCGTTCGTCCCGCTCGGCGCACGCACGCGCGTAGAGCCGCACCAGATCGTGGTACCGGTACCGTCCGGGAGCCGCGGATTCCAGCAACGACGTGTCGACGAGGGACTCCAGCAGGTCCTCCGCCTCCTCCACCGGCAGGTCGAGCACCGCCGCGGCCGCCGCGAGGGAGATGTCCGGTCCGTCCGGCAGGCCGAGCAGGCGGAACGCGCGGGCCTGGGCGGGCTCCAGCGCTCCGTATCCGAGCTCGAAGGTCGCCTTCACGGCCAGGTCGCCGGCCTGGAGTTCGTCCAGGCGGCGGCGTTCGTCCGCCAGCTTGGCCGCGAGGACCGAGACGGTCCAGGTGCGGCGGGCCGCCAGGCGGGACGCCGCGATGCGGATCGCCAGCGGCAGGAAGCCGCAGGCCGCGACGACGTCCAGCGCGGCCTCCCGCTCGGACGCGACCCGCTCCTCGCCCACGATCTTCGTGAAGAGGGACAGCGCCTCCTCGGGGGACATCACGTCCAGGTCGACCAGGTGGGCCCCGGCCAGATCCACCATCCGCACCCGCGATGTCACCAGCGCCGCGCAGCCCTCCGTGCCCGGCAGCAGCGGACGTACCTGGGCGGCGTCGTGGGCGTTGTCCAGCAGCACCAGCACCCGGCGGCCGTCCAGCACGGACCGGTACAGCGCCGAGCGTTCCTCCAGGGAGTCCGGGATCGCCGAATCCGCCGTGCCCAACGCCCGTAGGAACGAGCCCAGTACCGTCTCCGGCTCCGCCGCCCGTGCGCCCGCGCCCTGGAGGTCCACGTACAACTGGCCGTCCGGGAAGGACGCCCGCGCCTGGTGGGCCACGTGTACGGCGAGGGTCGTCTTGCCGACGCCGCCGATCCCGGCCAGCGCCGAGACCGCCATCACCCGGCCCTCCGCCGAGGCCAGGACCTCGCTCAGCTCGGAAACGAAGGAGACGCGGCCGGTGAAGTCCGGGACCGTCGCCGGGAGTTGCGCCGGGCGGACGGGGACGACGGGCGGTTCCGCCGCCGGTGCCGAGGGTTCCGCCAGGCCGGGGTCCGCCTGCAGGATGCGCTGCTGGAGTTCCCGCAGGCCCGGGCGCGGGTCCACGCCCAGCTCCTCCGCCAGCAGTCGCCGGGTGTCTGCGTACACCGCCAGCGCCTCCGCCTGGCGCCCGGACCGGTACAGCGCCAGCATCAGCAGCTCACGCAGCCGTTCCCGCAGCGGATGCTCCGCCGTCAGTGCCGTCAGCTCGGACACGGCCTCCGCGTGGCAGCCCTGTTCCAGGTCCATGTCCAGGCGGGATTCGAGCAGTTGGAGCCGCCACTCCTCCAGCCGTACCCGCTGCGCCTCCGCGTACGGGCCGGGTACGCCGGCCAGCACCTCCCCGTCCCACAGCGCGAGCGCCCGGCCCAGCACGTCCCGTGCATGGCACAGGTCCCCGGCGCTGCGGGCCTTCTCCGCCTCGGTCGCCAGGTCCTGGGCCACCGCCAGGTCCAGGGAGCCCTCCGGCAGGCCGCGGATCGCGTAGCCGCCGGACTCGCTCACCAGGACCTCGGGATTGAGCACCTTGCGCAGCCGGGAGGCGTACGTCCGCAGCGCCGCCAGCGCCTGCGACGGGGACTCCTCGCCCCAGACGGCGTCGATCAGTTCCGCGGCGGTCGCCGTACGGCCGTCGCGGAGCAGCAGGGCGGCCAGCAGGGCGCGTTGCTGCGGGGAGCCGGTGGTCAGCGGCTCACCGCCCCGCCACGCGCGTACCGGTCCGAGCACGCTGAAGCGCAGCGCGACCTGCTCCTGGGAGGAGCCTGGACTCCGCTGTTGAGGCACCCGCGGTACTCCGTCCATGCAGTCCCCCTAGCCATCCCGACCAACCAAGCGACCCCGAGCAAGTGCGGGCACGCCCCGGGGCCGCTAGGCCAGTTTGCCTTGTGCATGCCGGGTGCGTCAGCCGTCGGAGACCGCAGTCACAGGTGGGCGCGCGGGATACCACAAAGCCCACACACGCTCTCCGCACACTTCCGCACAGACCCGACCACCGCCAACCCGTGACCGCACAGCTGACGGACCGTCAGATCGGCGCTACCGTGAGCGCCATGGAGACCACACCGGCATTCCCGAAGATCATCTCCGTCGACGACCACACCGTGGAGCCCGCGGACGTGTGGCAGAACCGGCTTCCGAAGAAGTACCTGGACATCGGACCCCGCATAGTCAGGGCCCCGTTGAAGGAAATGTCCTTCCTCGGCGGCCGCTTCAAGCCCGTCATGGGCACCCCCGGCGGCGACGACGGCCCCATCGGCGACTGGTGGATCTACGAAGATCTGCACCGGCCCCTCACCCGCCTCGACACCGCCGTCGGCTACAGCAGGGACGAGATCAAACTCGAAGTCATCACGTACGAGCAGATGCGCGTCGGTTCGTACGACGTCCCCGCCCGTCTCGCCGACATGGACGTCAACCACGTCCAGTCCGCCCTCTGCTTCCCCACCTTCCCCCGCTTCTGCGGCCAGACCTTCACCGAAGCCCAGGACCATGAGCTGGGGCTCCTGTGCATCCAGGCCTACAACGACTGGATGGTGGAGGAGTGGTGCGGTCCGGAGGCGCACGGGCGGCTCATACCGCTCACCCTCATCCCCCTCTGGGACGCCGAGCTGGCGGCGGCGGAGGTCCGCCGCAACGCCGCCCGCGGCGTCCGTGCCGTCGCCTTCTCCGAGATACCCCCGCACCTGGGCCTGCCCTCCGTCCACACCGACGCATGGGACCCCTTCCTCGCGGCCTGCGCGGAGACCGGCACCGTCGTCGCCATGCACATCGGCTCCAGCAGCCGGATGCCCTCCACCTCCGCCGACGCCCCGCCCGCCGTCGGCTCCACCATCACCTTCGCCAACTGCTGCTTCTCGATGGTCGACTGGCTGATGAGCGGCAAGTTCGAGCGCTTCCCCGGGCTCAAGGTCATGTACGCCGAGGGGCAGATCGGGTGGATCCCGTACATCCTGGAACGCGCCGACATCGTCTGGGAGGAGAACCGCGGGTGGGGCGGAGTCGCGGACAAGGTCCACCGGCCGCCGTCCGAGCTCTTCGCCGAGCACGTCTACGGCTGCTTCTTCGACGACGCCTTCGGGCTGCGCAACCTCGACTCCATCGGGGTCGGCAACGTGCTCTACGAGACCGACTACCCCCACTCCGACTCCACCTGGCCCGAGTCCCGCAAGGTCGGCGAGACACAGATGGGGCACCTGGAGGCGGACGTCGTGGAGCGGATCGTACGGCGTAACGCGATCGAGCTGCTGGGGCTCACGGACGACGGACTGTGGGCGGGCCCCTGAACCGGCTCACCCCTGGTCGGCGGGCGCGCGGGTCCGCGACGACGGCGACATCGCGGGCGTACGCAGGACGGAGAGGTGGTTGCCCTGGGTGGCCAGCATCTGGCGGACCACGGGCTCCGGCATACGGATCACCACCGGGCGGGCCAGGGTCGTCTCCCGTACCGCGGTGCTCGTGCGGCCGCCTCGGACCCGGTTGGTCACCTGAGCCACCACCCTGACGTCCAGCGTGAACTGGACCAGGACCGACTTCATCTTCGGCTTGGCCACCGGCATCGAGCCGGAGGAGTTCGCCGTGGCGTCGGTCGCGCCGCCGGAGCCGCCCGCGTTGCCCATCAGCTGGTTGAGGCGGAACTGGTCAGCGTTGAGCACCCCCGCGCCGAACAGCCCGCGGGCCGACCTGCTGTGGTCGGTGGAGCTCTGGCCGTCCGACTGGGTGGGGCGGGGGGCGTCGAGATCGCTCTGGCCGATCGTCTCGAAGGTCATCTTGTCGCCGACGCCCAGCGCGATGCCGTTGCGCAGCCGCGCGTGCAGGGAGGCGTTCAGGTTCTGGCCCTCCGCGCCGGAGGCGTGCACCGGCGGCAGGTCGACTCCGGCGGAGGCGAGCAGCGGCAGCGCGGAGATCATCCACTCGGTGGAGACCGCTTCGTTGAGGGCGTACGCGGCGGCCTGTCCCTTGTCGCGGAACCGGTCACCGCCGCCCGCCTGCCGGACCGCGGCGGTCAGCAACTGCCGGACCTGAGTGATCCCTTGGAAGCCGTTGACCTGTGCCTCCATAGGCAGCCGGGCACCGCCCGCGCGCCAGGACGCGAGGCCGACCGTGCCGTCGTCGCGCCGCGAACCCCGGGCGACGAGCGCGACATCCTCCCTCGGCAGCTCCACCTTGGAGAGCGCGGCCAGGTCCGCGTTCAGGACGCGATGGGTCAACGCCAGATTGTCCAGCACGGCAAGGCCCACCCGGGAGTTGCCCCGGTACAGCTCCAGGCTCGCCCGGACCGGCACCCGCATCTTCGCCGACGGCACCGTGCTCGCGTCCGCGACCGTCTTCATGCCGAGCTGGCCCCGCTTCACACCGCCGCTGCGCCGTGAGTGACCGGACGCGAGACCGAGGCCCCCCGCGCCGCCCACGCTCTTCAACTGCCCCGCCCCGCCGTCCGGTCTGGCCGAGCCCGCGACGATGCCCTCGGCGCCGGTCACCACGCCCTCGTCGTGGGAGGCGGCCTCCTGGGTGACGGCCGAGGTGATGTACTCCATGTCCCGCTTGTCGTTCGCGTCGGCCATGAACGTGCCGTCACCCACCCGGTCCACCTTGAACACCGCCCAGTACGGCGTTTTGCGCCCGTCGAAGAGCTCGACGGTGACTCCGCCGTCCATGGCGCCGGACAGCAGTCCCGCGGAGCCGTCGCGGTCCAGGACGCGCAGCAGCCGCTGCACGTTGTCGTTGCGGTCGTCGAGCTGCCGGCGGGGCAGCAGGTCGTCGGCGAGGTCCTGCCGCCGGCCGGCGATCAGCCGGGAACGCAGCTGTCCCAGCAGCGGGGCGAAGTCCGGGAGGTCCTCGATCATGCCGAACCCGAGCGGCAGTTCGCGGCGGAACGTCGGGCCGGTGCCGGCGGGCGGCGTGGACGAGGAGGAACCTGCTGCCGTGTCCGCCGCGGCCCGCCCGGCGGCCATCCGGGAACTCTCCGCCGGGCTCTCGTCCTGCACGGCCGAGGACGCCGTGGCCTGCTTCGGGGCGTCCAGCCCCAACTCCTGCCGTATCCCGGCCGGCAGCTGCGCCTCCGTCAGCCACACCCCAGCCGCGGCCGGCAGCGTCTGGGCGCCCTTCGACACATAGGGGCCGCCGCCGGTGACCTTGACCTCCGCGATCATGTCCACCAGCACATCGCACTGGACCAGATAGAGCGGGGCCTTCTTCGGGGTGTGGGCGTTGCGCTCGACCGTGCCGGACAGAGCGTACGACTGGGCGTCGCCCTCGCTCGACGTACGGAACGCCGTCAGGCCCTGGCCGGCCCGCCACATGGTGCCCTGCTCCGTGCCGGTGGCGCCGAACTGCCAGGTGCTGGTGGTGCCCTCGCCCTTCTGTCCGGCGGACTGGTGGCCGCCGAGCACGAAGGTCTCGGTGCCCGGGCCCGCGCCCTTGTGCACGAACCTCGGGTTGGCCAGGGAGAGCCGGGTGCCGACCGCGCCCTTGAGGGCCGCGAGGCGGCGCGGGTAGCGGAGGTTCTTCACGACCCAGCCGGAGGACGCGGCCTGCCGCAGCGCCCCCTGCACCGACCGCTCGCCGAACCGCTCCTCGATCGCCTGCCGCGGCGCCAGCCCTTCCGTCGCCAGCGCCGGGTCCTCGCGCAGGCCCCTGTTGCGGGCGGCGGCCCTGGACAGCAGCGCGAAGGCGAGCTCCCGGACGGGCCCCGCATCGAGGGACTCCACCAGCTGCCAGTCCCGCAGCACCGACCCGGTGGCCGGCTGCGGTACGAGCGTGGCCAGGTCGCCGATGCCCTCGGCGTTGAAATCGGTGGCGGGCGCAGCCGCTCCACGGGCCGCGTTCACCGCGTCGAGCCGGTCCCTGCCCTCCTGGTCCAGCGTGAACTCGGTCGGCGTGAGCAGCCGTACGTCCTGGCTCGCGAGGTCCATGGACGCCAGCCGCTCGGGCTCCGGCACATCCCGGCCCGGGGCGCCGACGGTGACACCGCGGGCCAGCTTGCGGGGGCGGGAGGTCATGGTGGCCTGCACGTTGAGCCGCAGGGCCGCCCGGAAGGCGCTGGCCGTGTCGGAGCCGTTGGCCACGACGTCCGTACGGCCGGTCGTGCCGGCCTGGTTGCGATGGGCGCCGGTGCTGTGCCGCTCGTAGCGGGCCGAGCCGGTCAGCACGCCGGGGACGATCCGGGCCTGGCCGAGCACCAGACCGCCGATCGACCGCGAACTGCTGCGCCCGCTCTGCGCGTTGCCGGTGACACCGGAGTGGCCGCGCACCGACCAGTCCTTGATGTCGCCCTCGTAGGCGGTGTCGCTCAGCCGGCCCGTGACGAGGATCTGCACGTCGTGGGCGTGCATGGTCGTCTTGCGGCGCAGCCGCACCCGGATGCCGGTGGACAGCAACTGGTCCTTGTTCACCCGCAGGTTGGTCTCCGACAGGGCCGTCATCAGCTCGCGGTGGTTCTGCCGCTGCGCCTCGTCCTCCTCGTTGCCGATACGGCCGGCGGGCCGGGCGGTGCCGAAGGCGGGGAGGTAGCCGGCCAGCCGGGGGTCCATGTCGAACATCTGGCGCACCGCCTGCACCATGGGGCCGGTGTCCAGTTGGCTCAGCGCGACGCCGGCGCCCTTCCCGTCGTAGGGGAGATGGCGCTCGACGTCCTGCTCCTCGCCGTCCTCGTCGATCTGCTTCGGCTTCCGGACGAAGTCCTCGGCCGTCATCCCGGGCGGCAACGGCAGCCCGAAGGACTGCGCCTCGTCGGCCCGCAGGCTGATCCACACGTTCATGGTGTGCCGGGCGACCCGGGTCTGGGGGTGCAGGACCGCCTGGGCGGAGCGGGGGCCCGTGCCCTCCGCGGTGAACGTCACCGTGCCGACGTAGAGGGCCTTCTCGCCCCGGATCTCCGCGCCCTGCCGGCTGGAGACGCTCTGTTCGGTCGTGGTGAAGCGTGCCTTGCGGGCGGCGGCGACCGGCATGGCCGTGCCCCGTACGACGGCCGCGTTGGCCACCGCGCCGACGCCGATCGCCGGGCCCACGCCGCCCGCCACGGACCGCCCCTTGCCCGCGCTCTCCGTGACCGAGGTCTGGCTCTGCTGGTGGGTGCGCAGCTGGGTCCTGCCGGTGCCCCAGGCCGGGGAGAGGCCGGTGATCGCGGCCCGCAGACGGTAACTGCCCGCGGTCCTGTCGTCCCTGGAGTGCAGATCCTCGCCGACCACGCCGTCGCGCAGCAGCCGGGGCATGTCCTCCAGGACGGTCGCCGTGGACGTCGCCTCGTACAGCCGGCTCCGGCCCGGTGCGCCGGGTGCGGTGAGCGAGGGGTGCAGGACGGAGGCGACGGCGTCGAAGAGACCGCCGCCGCCCTGGTGCGGGGCGGCGTCGTCGGCCACGCCGACCGGCGCCAGGGAGTCGGCGAGCGAGACGAGCCGGGCGGTGTCCGCGCCTACGGGCTGTGACGGGGCGGGCGCCGCCATGCCGGTCCGCACCAGATGCTCGGTCGGCACACGCTGGGTGAGCGCGCCGGAGTCCGCGTAGGTCTGCGCGTCATCGGTGCCGTGCCGCTGGACCCGTACCTCGAAACGCACCTTGCGCCGCACCTCGACCGTGCCCTTGTCGCTGCGCAGCACGCGCGGTTCGGCCACGTTCTTCTGGTGGCGGGACTCCCGGGAGGACTGCCAGGGCTGCGCGTTGGCCATGCCGGCCCCGCCCAGCCACAGGCCCGGGACGACGGGCGCGAGCCCGAAGGCGAGGCCTCCGGCGCCATGGCTGGAGTTCCCGCCGCCCGTGGAGCTGACGGCGGCGGCCGTGTTGTGGTGGACGTCGAGCTTGGTGTCCTTGCCCACGGGGTCCTCAAGCCGGGCCTTCGCCGCGCCGTCGGTCTCCGAGGAGGCGTCGGCCAGGTCGTTCTGCTGGAAGACGGGCGGCTTGTCGTCGGCGGCCCGGGAGATGGTGACCGTGACGTCGTACCACTCCCTGCCCGTCCGGCCCTCGACGGCGAAGGCGCGGCCCCGCCCGAAGAAGCTCTCCGGCCGTCCGGCCAGTTCCGCCGCGATGTCGGCGACCGTGCCGTCGGCGTGCCCGACGACCGCGGACACCGCGTGCCGCACGAACTCGTGCCCGGTCAGCCCGTATGTCGAGGAGAGGCCGCCCGCCTGGAGGTTCATCAGGTACGGCGGCAGCTCGAACTCGATCTCGGGGCGCTCGTCGATGTCCGGCAGGTCGGGGCGGACACTCACGGTCCGCGCGCGTTGCACCGCACGCGAGGTGGCCGCGTTGCCCGCGGACCGCTGGAGTGCGAGCAGGGCGGGGGGAGCGGTGCCTGGGCCGTGTGGTCTGGCGTTGGGGCGCACCTGGGACTCCTGCTGGGAGTCGCCGGTCCTGCCGTTCCCTGCCTGCTGCTGATGCCGCACGGCCTCAACGTAGCCATCGGCGGAGCGATTGGAGATCGCTCCGCCGACTCCTGACCCATTCGCCGCTGACGCGGCATCAGTGCGTCAACTCCGGTACACCGAAAGGCCATTTGACTTCACGGCCTCTTTGTCGGAGGCCGTGCGGGCCGTCCTTGTCAGCCGAGGAACACCGACGAGATCGTGTTGTCGAAACCGATGGCCGCCAGGTCGGCGATGTTGCCCTCGACGACCTTGGACTCGCCCTTGCAGTCCTTCTCCGACCAGATCTTCAGCGTGCCGGACGCCTGGAGGGAGGAGGCGGAGTCGTCGCGGGCGACGTTCTGGCAGCCGGAGCCGGCCACGCCCTCGGAGGGGTCGCCGAAGTTCGGCTCGTCGGAGAGGGTGACGCTGGTGGCGGGGGAACCGCCGCCCGCTTCGGCACCGGCACCGGCCTCCTCCTCGGCGGCGGCCCCCGCCTTCTGCCCGTCCGGCGTCACGCCGAACCAAGTCCCGCCCACACCCTGTCCGTTGGTGTCGCCGGGCTTGAGGTCCTTGCTGAAGCGGTAGACCGGCCAGCCGCCGACGGTCACCTGGAGGTTGCCGTCGTCGCGCTTGACGACGCCGACGGCGGACTTGTCCACGCCGTCGATGAAGATCTTGCCGCCGGGGGCGACGACGACGGGCGGCCAGGTGGTGGCGCAGTCGCCGTTGCAGTTCGACTTGGACGGGTCGGCGGTGTCGTTGTCGAAGCGGTAGAGGGTGAAGCCGGCGCCGTTGACGACGACCGGGTTCAGGTCGCCCGCCCGGGCCGCGCTCAGCTGCACCCACTTCTTGGCGGCCGGCGCCGCCGCGGGCTTACCGGGGCTGTTGGCCCAGTCGCCGGTCTTCGGGGCGGCGTCGTTCTGCTTCGCCGTGCCGCTGTTGAAGTTCAGGCTCTGGAGCGCGGAGCCCGCGGACGCGGCGGCGTCGCTCGCGCCGGTGCCGTTGCAGGCGGTCAGCAGCAGGGACGCGGCGGCTGCGGCGGCGGCGATCGCGGCGATGCGGTTGCGGATCATTTCGGTCTCCCCGTTGTCTCGGTCGTCAGGCGGCGACCCGGACTTCCCGAGCCGCCACCAGCCAGTACGAGCCCTGGTCGGACCGCCCTCACCCGGTGACGTGCCTGAGACATGAACGCGACGACCTCAGGTCAATCGGTCGGAGAAGCGGACATTCGTCACCGGACGATCACCGTCCCCCACCCTTGTCTGACGGAGCGTCAGGCAAGACGATGGCTCCGACGGTTCCGATATGACGGGACGTCAGATATTTAGGAGGGCATGTGTCCACCCAAGTCCCGCCGGACGGACGGATGGCCATCGGGATGCAGCTCCCGGTCCAGTCCCAGAGCACCATCTACGCCGAGGGCTGGGAGGCGGCCGCCGGGGCCGGCGACCTCGTCGAGATCGCCCGTGCCGCCGACCGCGCCGGCTTCGCCTACATCGCGAGCTGCGACCACGTGGCCATCCCGCGCCGTCTCGCGCCCGCGATGAGCACGGTCTGGTACGACCCCGTCGCCACCCTCTCCTTCCTCGCGGGCGTCACCGAACACGTCCGGCTGCTCAGCCACGTGGCCGTCGTCGGACTGCGGCACCCGCTCATCACCGCCAAGCAGTACGCGACCCTCGACCACCTCTCCGGCGGCCGGCTGATCCTCGGGGTCGGCGCGGGGCACGTGGAGGAGGAGTTCGAGGCGGTGGGCGCGGACTTCCGGCACCGGGGCGCCGTACTCGACGAGTCGATCGACGCCCTGAGGTCCGCTCTCGGCCCGGACGAATTCCCCGTCCACCACGGCAAGTTGTACGACTTCGAAGGACTCGGACAGCTTCCCCGTCCGGTACAGGACCGGGTCCCCCTCTGGGTCGGCGGCTCCTCGCCCGCCGCCGTGCGCCGGGCCGCGCTGAAGGGGGACGGCTGGCTGCCGCAGGGTGACTCACGGGAGCGGCTGCCCGCGCAGATCGCCCGGATCAGGGAGATGCGCGAAAAGGCCGCCGTCGAGGGGCCGTTCGTCTTCGGCGCCATCACCGAGCCGCTGTACGTCGGTGAGCCCACCTGGGACGTCGGGCGCCGGACGATCAGCGGCCCGCCCGATGCCCTCGCCGAGTCCCTGCGGGCGTACCGCGCGATGGGCGTGGACCAGATCCAGGTGCGGTTCCGAAGTCGGGGCCGGAGCGAACTCACCGACCAGATCGCGGCGTTCGGCGCCGAGGTGGGGCCGTCGCTGACCTGAACCCCAGAACTTGAACCTTGGAACTTGAACTTTTGAACTTCTCCGCTCCGGGTCGCGTATGTACGGACGTACGGACGTCATGGCTCCGGCGGAAGGACCCCTGAAGTGCGTTCCCTCCAACGACTCCTGGTCGCCCTGTCCTCTTCGGACGACACCTGGCCGCGGGAGGACTGGCCGGCCCCGGACGATCCGTACGTGAGCGGGGTGCTGCGCGTCTCCCCGCCCTACCGCGGGCTGCGGGAGACGGCGCCGGACGTCGTCGTGCTGCGCTGCGACGATCCGGCGGCGTCCCTTCCGGGGCTGCTGAAGGCCCTCGGCGACCGGAACGTTCCGATGATCGTCGTCAGCCCGCGCACGGACACCGAAACGGTGGTCGAGGTGTTCCGGGTCGGGGCGGGCTATCTCGTCGAGGGCGACTACTGCGGCGGAGACGGTGACCGCATGCTGTCCTCGGCGGCCATGGCGGTCTCCGTCGGCCACACCTACCTCTCACCGTCCGCGTCCGTCGCCCTGCGGGAAGGAGCCCGGCGGATGGCGGCGACCGACGACGCGATGGAGCGGCTGCGGGCCCTGCTCTCGCCGCGCGAGCAACAGATCATGGAGCTGCTGTCGACGGGTCTGGGCGCGGCGCAGATCGGGCAGCGGCTCCGGCTGAGCGAGAAGACCGTCCGCAACAACCTCAGCAACATCTACGCCAAGCTGGACGCCCGGGGCGGCACGGACGCGGTCCTGCGGTGGCTGGGAGCCACGCCCGTGCTTCGCACCTGAGAACGGTCAGGGTGCCGGAATCTCCGACGCCGGGATTTCCACGTCGGTGACGTTGCCACCGCCCTCGCCGAATCCGGGTTCCGCCCTGAGGCTGTTACCCGAGTTCAGGATTCCGTTGGCCTCGGGAGTGCCGCATTTCACATTCCGCAGCCACAACCGTCCGTCGGGCGTTCCGTTCAGCAGGATCTGCGGATAGAAGACGTGCACGGTCGCGGCGCCCTCGCCAGGGGAGAAGAACACCGTCTGGCCGTCCTGCGGCTCCTTGTACGTGGCCTTGAGGAATCCGCTCACGTCGGTGCGCTTGTGGGACCACATGAAGAACGCGATGCTGTCCGCCTGCACGGTGTCCGTCCGGGTGAATTCCAGGCCGGTCGCCGTGGTGTCACGCGTGATGGTGTACGACGTGGTGCTGAACTTCGCGCCGATCTCGAAGAACGAGTTTCCCAGTTTCGATTCCGCCGAGGCGCTGAATCCGTCCTCCAGCTCAATGACCCTGGTGACGCTCGCGCTCACGCTGAAGGACTTCGACGCGGTGCCCGTCGAACCGCAGTTGTCGGTCACCGCGGAGACGCGCTCGTTGGGTCCGAGACTGTCCGCCTTGGCCTGGACGTCGACGAACTCGCAGTTCTCCAGTTTGTCGGAGTCCGCGGCGCAGTCGGCGGTCACCTCCGAGGGGGTCGCGGCGCCCGCCTGGTTCATCAGCGGGACGATCACCGCGAGCGCCGCCACGGGGGCCAGGGCCAGGGTGATGCGCTTCTTCTTGCTCCGGTGGCTTCTCGTGCGGCCGGTCCGGGTCATGGCTGTCTCCTGTGGGGTGTACGGATGTTGAGCTGTGGATTCGTCCGGTTTCCGTTCGGTTCCTGAGGACCGGCGCGGGGCTCAGCAGTCCTCCAGGACCGCCTTGGAGGTGCCGTCGGCGATCCCGGGAGCGCCCGCGGCGCCCGGCAGGATGACGGGTCCCTCGACGACGTCCGGAGCCGCGAAGTTCTCCTCGGGGCTGGCCGGCAGGACGGTGGTCTGCTCGCGGGCGTCGATCCGCACCCGCCATTCTCCGGTCATGCGCTGCAACTTCGGCGTGAACTCCATGTGGAGCACCTTGCCGACCGGTACCTCCCGCTGTTCCGTGTCGCTCGCCGTCGCCGAATCCAGGGTCATGTCCAGGGTGCCCTTGTGCTTGACCCAGGACCCGCTCAGGAATCCGAAGAGGCCACCGCCGCCGCCCTGTTGGGTGGAGGTGTACTTTCCCTCTCCCTGCCCGACCGTCGCCGACCAGGTGATGGAGACCGTCGCCGGATCGGTGGCGTTCGGCTCGCAGTTCGGGAAATCGATGGACGACTTCTGGGTGGGGCCGTCGAAGGTCTCGAAGTTCGTCTCGACGTATTCGCAGTTGTCGGCCTGGAATCCGTCCGCGAAGGCGCCGCCGAAATCCTCCACGGATCGTTGTTCGCCGTTGATCACGGCGGACCTTTCGCACATGGTCATGATCTCGTCCGGCGTCTTCTCGTCGGCCGCGTTGGCCGAGGGAAGGAGACTGACGATGGCGCCGCCGGTCGCGAGTGCCGCACCGATCGCCACGTACCTGACTTTCCTGTTGCGCATTCTCCGCTTTGCCATACCTGGAATTGTTGGAGTCAAGCGAAGGTATGGCCAGAGTCAAATGTCCCTACTCCGCGGTCACTTGATGTGCGCTTGTGCAAGCCTCCCCTCCATATCTGACGCTGCGTCAGGTCCGGCGGTACGATGACCCGCATCCACCGATCGCGAGGAGGCCCGCATGGGCAAGCTGGACGGACGCGTCGTTCTCGTCACCGGGGCCGCCCGCGGCCAGGGGGAGCAGGAGGCCCGTCTCTTCAGAGCGGAGGGCGCCGCGGTCGTCGTCGCCGACGTCCTCGACGACCGGGGCGAGTCCCTCGCCGAGGAGATCGGAGCGGCGTACGTCCATCTCGACGTGGGCGAGGAAGCCGACTGGCACTCCGCGGTCGCCGCGGCGAAGAGCGCGTACGGCCATGTCGACGGCCTGGTCAACAACGCCGGCATCCTGCGCTTCAACTCCCTGGTGGACACGCCTCTCGATGAGTTCATGCAGGTCGTCCGGGTGAACCAGGTCGGCTGCTTCCTCGGCATCAAGACCGTCGGGCCCGCCATCGCGTCGGCCGGCGGGGGCACGATCGTCAACACGGCCTCGTACACCGGGGTGACCGGGATGGCCGCGGTGGGGACGTACGCGGCGACCAAGCACGCCATCCTCGGCCTCACCCGCGTCGCCGCCCTGGAGCTGGCCCCGCAGGGCATACGCGTCAACGCCATGTGCCCCGGCGCCATCGACACCGCCATGTCCAACCCGGCCCAGCTCGACCCGGCGGCCGATGCCGAGCGGATGAGCCAGGCCCTCGACGAGCTCTACCGCAAGCTCGTGCCGCTGGGCCGGATCGGGCGGCCGGAGGAGGTGGCGCGGCTCGCGCTGTTCCTGACGGGCGAGGACTCCTCGTACATCACCGGGCAGCCGTTCGTCATCGACGGGGGGTGGCTGGCGGGCGTGAGCGTCATCTGACGTGCAGTCAGCTATTGACGGTGTACGAGAGCGGTGCCACAGTCGGCGGCAAGTGAATCTGACGGAACGTCAGAAACGAACTGGGGACGGTGAACCTCCTTGGAATTCGGGCTCTTTGTACAGGGATATGTGGGCAAGCGCGCCGAGACGGACCCGCTGGCCGAGCACAAGGCGCTGATGGAGGAGACCGAGTACGTCATCCAGGCCGACAAGTCCGGCTTCAAGTACGCCTGGGCCTCCGAGCACCACTTCCTGGAGGAGTACTCCCACCTCTCCGCCAACGACGTGTTCCTCGGGTACCTGGCGCACGCGACGGACCGGATCCATCTGGGGTCGGGGATCTTCAACCCGCTCGCCCAGGTCAACCACCCCGTGAAGGTCGCCGAGAAGGTCGCCATGCTCGACCATCTCACCGGCAACCGCTTCGAGTTCGGGAGCGGGCGAGGGGCCGGTTCGCACGAGATCCTCGGCTTCCTTCCCGGCATCACCGACATGAACTACACCAAGGAGATCTGGGAAGAGACCATCGCCGAGTTCCCCAAGATGTGGCTCCAGGACGAGTACGTCGGCTTCCAGGGCAAGCACTGGCAGCTGCCGCCGCGGAAGGTCCTGCCGAAGCCGTACGGGAAGTCGCACCCCGCGATGTGGTACGCCGCCGGGTCGCCCCCGTCGTACGCCATGGCGGCGCGCAAGGGGCTCGGCGTGCTCGGGTTCAGCATCCAGAAGGTCTCCGACATGGAGTGGGTGCTGGAGCAGTACAAGACGGCGATCGTGAACGCGGAACCCGTCGGGGAGTTCGTGAACGACAACGTGATGGTGACGACGACGGCGATCTGTGCGCCTACGCACGCCGAGGCGATCGAGATCGCCCTGCACGGTGGGCTGCACTATCTGCCGTCTCTGGTGTTCCGGTACCACGACACGTTTCCTCGGCCCGAGGGGTTTCCGGTGTGGCCGGAGACGCTGCCCGAGTACACCGCGGAGTTCGTCGAGGTCCTCATCGAGGAGGAGCTGCTCATCTGCGGCGATCCGGACGAGGTGCTCACGCAGTGCAAGCGGTGGGAGCAGGCGGGGGCGGATCAGTTGTCGTTCGGGTTGCCGGTCGGGATGCCGAAGGAGAAGACGCTTCAGACGATTCGGCTGATCGGGGAGCACGTGATTCCGAAGATCGATACGGATCCTGTTCATCGGACGTCCCGGTTTCGGCAGAGCGCCTGATCGCCGTGGGGTTGCGGGTCGTCCGGCGACTGCGGGCTCGTCGTGGCCTGTCGCGCAGTTCCCCGCGCCCCTAGGTAGGCACGCATACCGCAGCTCAGGAGGTGAGCCCTGTGCTCGATCACGTCATCACGGGCGCGACCGTCGTCGATGGGACCGGCGCGCCCGCCTTCACCGCCGACGTGGGGATACGCGACGGCCGTGTCGCCGTCATCGGCGTCATCACCGAGGAGTCCCGGACGTCCGAGGACGCCACTGGTCTCGTCCTCGCCCCAGGCTTCGTCGACCCCCACACCCACTACGACGCCCAGCTGTTCTGGGACCCGTATGCCACCCCGTCCCTGAACCACGGGGTGACCACGGTCGTTGCCGGGAACTGTGGGTTCACGCTCGCTCCGCTCAACCCCGAGCGGCCGGACGACGCCGACTACACGCGGCGCATGATGTCCAAGGTCGAGGGGATGTCGCTGGTGGCGCTGGAGGAGGGGGCGCCGTGGAGTTGGAGTGGATTCGGGGAGTATCTGGATGCCCTGGAAGGGCGTATCGCTGTCAACGCGGGCTTCATGGTGGGGCATTGTGCGCTGCGGCGGTATGTGATGGGGGCGGATGCCGTGGGCGGGCAGCCTACGGAGGAGCAACTCGCTGCCATGCTCCGGCTTTTCCATGCGGCGATGGATGCCGGGGCCTGGGGTTTCTCGACGACTCAGTCGTCCACGCACTCCGACGGGGACGGGCAGCCCGTCGCCTCCCGCCATGCGCGACCGGCCGAGCTGCTGGCGCTGTCCCAGGCGGTCGGTGAGCACGAGGGCACGCAGATCGAGGCGATCGTCGCGGGGTGTCTCGATCAGTTCAGCGACGCGGAGATCGATCTGTTCGTGGAGATGAGCGCGGCGGCGGGACGGCCGTTGAACTGGAACGTCCTGACCATCGACTCCGCGGTCCCGGAGCGGGTGCCGAGGCAGCTCATGGCGAGTGAGCGGGCGCGGAAGGCGGGCGGGCGGGTGGTGGCCCTCACCATGCCGATCCTCACGCCGATGAACATGTCGCTGGGTACTTTCTGCGCGCTGAACCTCATCCCCGGGTGGGGGCCGGTTCTCGGGCTGCCGGTGGCGGAGCGGATCGCGCGGCTCCGGGATCCCGACGTCCGGGCGGAGTTGCTCCAGCGGGCGACCAGCAAGGAGGCGGGCGTCTTCCGGCGGCTGACGAACTTCGGGCGGTACGTCATCGGCGACACGTACAGCGAGGCGAACCGCGGTCTGAGCGGGCGGGTCGTGGAGGACATCGCGGCGGAACGCGGCCAGGAACCCTTCCAGTGCCTGGTGGAGATCTGCGCGGCCGACGACCTGCGTACGGTCCTGTGGCCGATGCCGACCGACAACGACCCGGCGTCCTGGGCGATGCGCGCGGAGGCCTGGCAGCACGAGGACGTGATGCTCGGCGGGTCGGACGCGGGGGCGCATCTGGACCGCATGTGCGGAGCGCCGTACACGACCCGTTTCCTCGGGGACTGTCTGCGCGGCCGGAAGCTGGCCGGGCTGGAGCAGGCGGTGAAGATGCTGACCGACGACCCGGCGCGGCTGTTCGGGCTGCGGGAGCGGGGCCGGGTGGCGGAGGGCTTCCATGCGGACCTGGTCCTCTTCGACCCGGAACGGATCGACGCCGGCAAGGCCACCCTGGTGCACGACCTGCCGGGTGACAGTCCGCGGCTGGACTCCAAGGCGCTCGGCATCCGGGCCGTCTGGGTCAACGGCGTCGAGGCGATCCGCGACGACGTGGTGACGGGGGCGGTGCCGGGCAAGGTGCTGCGGTCCGGACAGGACACGAGGACTGTGAGCACCAAGTGACCGACGGGCAGAGGCTGTTCATCGGCGGCCGGTGGGTCGAGCCGGACGGCGGTCACTACGAGGTGATCGACCCGGCCACGGAGGAGACCGTCGGACGGGCCCCGGAGGCCTCGCGGGATCAGGTGCACGCGGCGGCCGCCGCGGCCCGCGAGGCCTTCGGTCCGTGGTCGCGTACGACGCCGGAGGAGCGGGCGGCGGTGCTCGGCCGGGCCGCGGACATCATCCGCGGCCACCTGGAGCCGTACGCCCGGCTCGCCCAGGCGGAGACCGGCGCGACGACCGGGACGGCGTACGGCATGCAGGTCGGCGTGGGCGCGGCCCGTTTCCGGCGGTACGCGAAGGTCGAGCCGGCCGAGTGGGCGATCCCGCCGCAGGTCATCGAGGCGGGCCCGATGGGGCGGGCGGGTGTGATGGGAGCCCTTGCCGTACGCCAGCCCGTCGGTGTCGTCACCTGCATCACCTCGTACAACAACCCCTGGGCCAACCCGGCCGGAAAGATCGCCCCCGCGCTGGCCATGGGCAACACGGTCGTCGTGAAACCGGCCCCGCAGGACCCGCTGTCGGTGTTCCGGATGGCGGAGGCGCTGGAGACGGCGGGAGTTCCGGCGGGCGTGCTGAACGTGGTCTGCGGCCGGTCGGCGGACGTCGGCGAGGCCGCGGTCTCGTCCCCCGACGTCGACATGGTCAGCTTCACCGGCTCCACCGCCGTGGGCCAGCGCATCGCCGAGGTGTGCGGGCGGGACATGAAACGCCAGTTGATGGAGCTGGGCGGGAAGGGCGCGGCGGTCGTCTTCGACGACGCGGACCTCGGCTCGGCGGTGGCGGGGATCGGCACCACCTTCTCCTTCTACAGCGGCCAGATCTGCACGGCACCGACACGGGTGCTGGCGCAGCGCGGGGTGTACGACCGGCTGGTCGAGCAACTGGCGGTGTATGCGGGCCGGTTGAAGGTGGGGGACCCGAGGGAGCCGGGGACCGTGGTCGGTCCGGTGATCTCGGCGGAACACCGGGAGCGGGTGGAGTCCTACGTCGAGCTGGGCCGGAAGGAGGGCGCGACGGTACTGACCGGCGGCGAACGCCCGCCCCAGGACCGGGGCTTCTACGTCTCCCCGACCCTCCTGGCCGACTGCACCTCCCCGATGCGCGTGACCCGGGAGGAGATCTTCGGCCCGGTGGTCTGCGTCATCCCCTTCGAGGAGGAGGAAGAGGGCATAGCCCTGGCCAACGACAGCGACTACGGCCTCATCGACTACGTGTGGTCCGGGGACGTGGCCCGGGCCTTCCGGGTGGCCCGGCAGCTGAGGGCAGGCGGGGTGGGCGTGAACACCGTCGGACGGAACATGGAGGCGCCGTTCGGGGGGTTCAAGAAGAGCGGTGTCGGCCGCGACGTCGGCTCGTACGCCCTGCATGCGTACAGCGAGGTGCAGGCGATCGTGTGGCCGGGGTGAGCGCGCTCGCTCGGCGGGCGGGGCTGAGCGTCAGCCGTCCAGGTCCACCCGCACCGTGAGCAACGCCGCCCCCACCATCCGTACCGCCGCACTGTTCATCCGGGGCAGACTCCGCAGCCGGGCCACCGCGTCGTCGTCCGGCAGGAGATGGGCGGTGCCGTCGTGCCAGCGCCCCCGGATCCGGACCCGCACCCTCGGATTCGCCTTGATGTTGCGGATGTACTGCGACCGCTCCCCGAACTCCGACACCAGCCAGAAGGAGTCCCCGACGCGGCTGCCGCCGATGGGGGTGCGGCGAGGGAGGCCGGACGTCCGGCCCGTGGTTTCCAGGAGGGTGTGGGTCGGCAGGCTGCGCGTCAGGCGGTTGAGGTGGCGTTGGACGGCCGTGACGGCCCGGTACTTGCGTTCGGAGTGACGGAGCATTGTTTCCGGATCTCCTGTGTCGGGTCGGTGACAGGACTCCATCATTGCTCTCAGGAGAGAGCGGCAGGGCAGAGGGGCGGTGATGGGGCCGTGCGCGTCGTGACCTGGAATCTGTGGTGGCGGTTCGGGCCTTGGGAGGCGCGGCAGAAAGCGATTCTCGGCGTGCTGCGTGAACTGCGCCCCGATGTCGTCGGGTTGCAGGAGGTCTGGTCGGCGGGCCGGGAGAACCTCGCCGAGTGGCTGGCCGCGGAGCTCGGTATGCACTGGGCGTGGGGTCCCTCGCCCGCGCCTGAACGCTGGCAGCGCAAGGTCGGGGACGCGACGGTCGGGATCGGGGACGCCGTCCTCAGCCGGTGGCCGGTCGCGGACCATGCGGTGCTGCCGCTTCCGGCGCCCGCGGACGTGGCCGACGGCCGTGTGGCCCTGCACGCCCGCCTGGCCACACCTGACTACGACATCCCCTTCTTCACCACCCACCTCACCTCCGCCCCGCACGCGTCGGCCGTCCGCTGCCGTCAGGTCAGGGCGCTGGCCGAGTTCGTGGCGGAGCGTCGCGGCGGCACCCCCTTCCCGCCCGTCGTCACCGGCGACTTCAACGCCTGGCCCGACTCCGACGAGATCCGCCTCTTCGGCGGCCACCGGACCGCCCCCGCCGTCCCCGGCCAGGTCTTCTACGACGCCTGGGAGTACGCCGACCCGACCGCTCCCGCGTTCACCTGGGACTCGGCGAACCCGTACGCCGCCGTCGCTCTGTGCCCCAGCTCCCGCATCGACTACATCCACGTGGGGCCTCCCGGTCCCGGCGGACTCGGCCATGTGCGCGGTGTGCGGCGCGCGGGCGACGGTCCCGTGGACGGGGTGTGGCCCTCCGACCACGCGGCGGTCGTGGCGGACCTCGACGGCGGGTGACGTACGGCGGTCCGGCGCCCTCCTTGACAGCCCCTCCACCCGTCCCGTCACCCTGATGAGGTGACCGAACCAGCAAGGCGGACCCTGCTGCGAGTCGCCGCCGCTGCCGGGCTCGGGCTCGTCGGCTGCACCTCTGAGGAGGCCCACGAGGAGCCCGGTCCCTCGGGCACGCCTCCACCCAAGCCGACCTCGGTGTCTCCGACGCCGAGTGAAATCCCGCTCCCCTCCGCCTCCCCGTGGCCCTTCGCCCGCACCGAAGTCGAACCGCAGGCCAAGCGGTCCGCCGTACGGCTGCTCGAAGCCCTCGGTACCTGGCCGGCCGGGCAGGAGGGAACCGGGCCTGCCGGAGAGCGGGCGCAGGCGCAGGGCGTGCCCTCGGCGTCCGCCCCCGGCCTCGTCGCCCAGGCCGGCCCCCTCCTCGCCGCCGGTTCCGAAGCCACCACCCGTGTCATCGCCGCGCAGTACGGCGGGTTGCTCGCGACCCGGGCCAGCGTTCTCGTCGCCCTGCGGCAGTGGGGGCGTGGGGCGGACGGAGGAGTCGAGGCGGGCGGCGTCACCGTCGACGTACGGCTGGACCGGCGGCCGGGCGGCTGGCAGGTCGGTGAGCTGAACCCGTCCCGCCCCGCGCCGGCGCTCGCCCGGCCGGGCGCGCTGATCGAGCGGGTCGTCGGGCACGACCGCATCCGTCTCCCGCCCGCCGCCGACGCCGACGTACGGGCCGGGCAGCTACGGCCCAAGCCGTTGCGGGCGCTGCTCACGCTCGCGGAGACGTACGAGATCGACGTGAGCGTCGTGCACACCGGGCATCCGCGGAACGTCTTCGGCACGAGCCGCCTCAGCGATCACACCCGGATGCGCGCCTTCGACGTGTGGGCGGTCAACGGGCGGGCGGTGATCGATCCGGAGACCCCGGACTCACTCGTCGACCGCTTCATGCGGGCCGCGGCACGCGCGGGCGCGTACAACATCGGCGGGCCACGGCTGCTCGGAGGCGGGGGATTCTTCTCCGATCGCGTGCATCGGGATCATCTGCACATCGCCTTCGACAGCGACACCTAGCGACCCACCGGAAGCGCGGAAAGCGCTTCGAGGGGAAGCAGCCCGGATCCGCTGCCGTACTCGCTGTCGAAGGTCTCACGTCCCAGTTCCGCCACCAGCCGCTCCCGAAGTGACGCGTCCTCGATGGCGTCATCGGGGTCGAGAATCTGGTCGTTCTCGCCCAGTGCCGTCGAAACCACCGCAAGAAGTCGGGCGGCCTGCCGGTACGAGCCGTCGGAAACGGCTATCGCCGCGGCGCTCAATAGCGCGTACGGGACGAACTCCCGGTATTCGTTTTGCAGCACGTAAAGCCGGACCGCCGCGAAAAGTTCGCGAGCCCGGTCGGCATTGTTCGCCTGTAGTTCCATCCAGCCGAGATTGTGCTGCTCGCGCACTGCCCTGGCCTTGTTCCCGAGGGACTCGTTGAGAGCGATGCTCTCCTCGTACAGGGCGCGTGCCGCCGCGACGTCGCCCGCCATCCGCGCCGCTCCCGCCAGCATGTGCCTCGGCGCTTCTTCGAGGCTCCGGTCGCCGGAGCGCAGCGCCACCGCGAGGGCCTCCTCGCCCAACTGCCGCGTCGTCGCCGCGTCGTGTGCCCGCATCGCCACGGCGGCAAGCCCGTAGAGGGCATCGATCTCACCCGCCGGGTCCTTGCTTTCGCGTGCACGTGAAAGCTCGGCACGACTCATTTGCTCGACCACGTCCGTCTCACCGCGTGTGAAGGCGGCGCGCATCTCCTCGATAAAACTCATAGTCCCCTCCTCGATATAAATCGTGATTCCAGCGTACTTGCGCATGGGTGCTCGACGGACGGCGCTATTGGTCAAACAAAGCCCAATAAATTCATGGGGCAGAAGGGCGTCTCGCCTCCATCTCGGCGAGCGCGCGGTCGAGGGCCCGGGACAGTCCGTCTCCGCCGCCCTGGACGTGCGTGTACAGCGTGCCGCCCTGGAGGGCGGTGAGCAGCGCGAGTCCCGCGTCGTCGGGGTCGGTGTCCGGGGCGACGAGGTTCGCGGTGCGCGCCCGGCCGACGAGCCCGGCGAGCGCCGCCCGCCAGCCCTCGAAGAGCTCCGCGAGGACGGCGCGCAGCGCGGGATCGCCGTCCACCTGGCCGGCGAAGGCGCCCAGCGGGCAGTTCGCGTAGCCGGACCGGGCATGCGCGGCGAGTACGTCGTCCCGCCAGCGGAACAGGTCCACGGCGGCCGGGTCGGTCAGCGACGGCTGGTTGGCGAGCACCCTCTCGTACTGGTGGTGGAGCATCGCGGCGGCCAGGTCGTCCTTGCCGTCGAAGTAGTGGTACAGCTGCGACTTTCCCGCGCCGGACTCGGCGAGCACGTCGTCCAGCGATGTCGCCGCGATGCCCCGCTGGTGCATGAGCCGGGCGGCCGCGGCGGTGATGGCCGTGCGCGTCCGGCGCCCCTTCTCGGTGGCGGGAAGTGCCTTGCCCATCCGGCCCTCCGATCCTGTCCCTTGCAGTAAATGTACCAAGGAGTACACTCGACAGTAAATGTACCAAGCAGTACAGTCTGCGCGGCACGGGCGCAGAGATCACGAACCGCTCGGAACGAGAGGCAGGGGCGACGACCATGAACGACGGCTTCCTCGTCAGCACGGACTGGCTCCAGGCCCACCTGGACCGCCCCGGTGTCCGCGTCGTGGACATCCGCGGCTCCGTTCCGCCCCTGCCCGAGCCCCCGTCCGCGGAGGGGACAGCGCCTGCCGCCCCCTCCGCCGGCCTGGGCTACGAGGGCTCGCGGGACGCCTACGACAAGGGCCACATCCCCGGCGCCGTCTTCATCGACTGGACGAGCGACATCGTGGACCCCGACGACCCGGTGCCGGTGCAGCTGGCCTCCGCCGAGCGGTTCGCCGCCGCCATGCGGGACGCGGGAATCGGCGACGGGGACCTCGTGGTCGCGTACGACACCCATCCGGCGGCCACGTTCGCCGCGCGCCTCTGGTGGGCGCTGCGCTACTACGGACACGACCAGGTCGTGCTGCTCGACGGCGGTCTGCCGAAGTGGGAGCGGGAGGGCCGTCCGGTGGACGACACCCCCGTCACGCCCCGCCCCGCCGAGTTCACCCCCCGGCCCCGGCCCCGGCTGGGGGCCTCCGTCGACGACGTCCTCGCGGTGCTGCGCGACGGCGGCGCGACCCTGGTCGACGCGCGCGACGCCGGCCAGTACGACGGCACCACCGCCCGCGAGGGCAACCGGCCGGGGCACATCCCCGGCGCGGTCAACGTGCCACGCGACGATCTCGTGGACACCACCACCGGCACCTGGCGCCCGCGCGAGGAACTGCGCCGCATCTTCGCGGACGCGCGGTTGCAGCCCGACGAGCCGGTGGTCGCCTACTGCAACGGCGGGGTCGCCGCGCCGGCCGTGCTGTTCGGCCTCGCCCGGGCCGGCTACGCGACGGAGAACGCCGCGAACTACGACGGCTCGTGGAACGAGTGGAGCGCCCGCGAGGACCTCCCCGTGGAGACGAGCCGCTGATGGTCACTGAACTGGCACTGATCACCGCCCTGCCCGGCAGGGCCGACGAGCTCGGAAAGGCGATCTCCGAGGGAATCGGCTTCATCCGGCAGCACCCCGGGTGCCTGGAGGTGCGCGTCGGCCGCTGTGTCGAGGACGAGAGCCGGTACGTCGTGGAGGTCGACTGGACGTCCCTGGAGGCGCACACCGAGGACTTCAGGGAGAGCCCGCTGTTCGCACAGTGGATCGGCACGATCGCCGGGCTGCTGGACCGCTCCCTCCTGGAAACCCGCCACTACGCGCCGCAGTGACGCCCTACGCGAACGGCTCCCCGCTCGCCCGCCACACATCCGCGAGGATCTCGCGCGCCTCGCCGCTCCCGGCCCCCAGGAAATACGGCACGTGGTCGTCCCCGATCCGCACCGGCAGCAGCCTCGCCGCCATCGCCCGCGCTCCCCAGAACACCAGCTCCAGCACCACGCCCTGCCGTACCTGGCGCGAGAAGTCCATGTCGAAGACGAAGTTGCCGAGGGAGTGCGCGACGAGCCGGTCCCGGTAGAGCTCCATGCCCTGGACCCAGTGCGGATGCGAGGCGATCACCGCGTCCGCGCCCGCGTCGACGAGCCGCCGGGCGACCGTGTGCTGTTCGCTCACAGGGCGGTGCGTGTACTGCTGCCCCCAGTGCGGGCAGACGACGACCACGTCCACCCGGCCCCGCACCTCACGCACCGACGCCTCCAGCGCCGCCAGGTCGGACGCGTTCAGCGGACCCGTCCGCGGTGGCATC
Source organism: Streptomyces sp. NPDC051963 (assembly GCF_044593495.1). Classification (NCBI taxonomy): domain Bacteria; kingdom Bacillati; phylum Actinomycetota; class Actinomycetes; order Kitasatosporales; family Streptomycetaceae; genus Streptomyces; species Streptomyces sp. NPDC051963. Next base: position 337,178 of record NZ_JBIUCC010000008.1, read on the forward strand.
CGGAGCCGCACCGCCCCCGGCGTCGTCCGTCCCGCCGCCGGTGTCTCGCCGATCGCGTTGAAGGCGAGGATCCCGAAGCGCACGCCCCGCGCCCGTACGACCGCCGGTTCCCGCGCCGCCGCCAGGTTCTCGCCCGCTCCGGTCACCGCGAAACCCGCCTCGCGCACCGCCCGGACGGTCCGGCGCAGCGCCTGTGGGCCGAAGTCGCCGAGGTGGTTGTTGGCCAGCGTGAGGACGTCGAAGCCGGCCCCGCGCAGCGCCCCGAGCACGGCAGGGTCGGCGGCGAAGGAGTCGCCGCCCTGGGTGGGCGGCCCGGCGCGGGACAGGGTGCACTCCAGGTTCCCGACGGTCAGATCGGCCGCCGCCAGCCGCCGCCCGGTCCGCGAGAAGGGGAGCGCCGGATCACGGGCCCGCGCGATCCCTTCCCCCACCCGCCTGCCGAGCATGATGTCGCCGGCCCACAGGGTGGTGACGACCGTGCCCGGTCCCTCGTCCGAAGCGACGGTCACCGGATAGCCGCCCGGCTCCGTCACCGGGTCCCGGCCGTCGACCGGCAGCGCGGCCACCCCCGGGTCCAGTGCGTCGGCCCGTACGACGGCGATGGCGTCCGGGTCGTCCCGTACGGCCAGGACCGCGTCCCGGTCGGACCCCGAGGCCCCGCGTACGACCCGTGCGCGACCGCCCGTACCGCCCAGTTGCTCCCAGGTCACCGGTCCGCCGTCCCGTACATCCGCCAGCAGCCCCCGGCCGGCGGTCAGTCCGGGCGCCCGGGTGGGATGGACGGCGAGAGCCAGCGGAAGACGCGCGCCCGGCCGGGTCGGCGCAGGAGTCGTGCCACTGGGACCAGGGCTCGGGCTCGGTGACGGACGGGAAGCGCACCCGGCCGACACGGTCGCCGCGGCCGTCAGGGCCAGGGCCTCCCGCCGGGACGGGGCCCGGGCCGGGTCTCTGGAGGACATACCGCGATTCTTCGGTACCCGCGACGGCCCGTGAAGGGGGCGGCTCGTGTCACACAGGAAGAATTGGAATCGGACATACCGGGCCGCGCTGCGGTTCCCGCCTATCGGACGGTCGCTGGATGACCTGGTCTCGGCAGCTCAGCGGTGCCCGAGGAAGATCGGATTGCTGAACGCCGCCAACGCCCCCGGCAACGGCCCGATCGCCGTCTCGTGCCGCAGCTCCACACGGACGTACGCCGCGTAGGACGGCGTCGTCCGCCACTCCACGCTCCCCGCCCCCGACACCGGCAGCGGCGCGCTCGTGAACAGCACGCCCTGGTCGGTGACGAGGCGGACCGTGCAGCGCGGGGCGCCGGTGACGTCCACGCGGACGGTCACCGGGGTGTCGCGGCCGACCTCCAGCCGCTCACCGATGCCCGCGTGTTCGCCGCGCCCGCCGGACGCGGTGAAGGCCAGTGAGACGTGCTGGGACTCGGCGACGTACGAGCGGCCGGACCGGATGCCCGCCTGGATCGCCTCGCGGCTCAGGTCGTCGGCCAGCACGACCGTCTGGGGGAGGCCCACGACGTCCGGGTCCCGATGGGCGTCGCTGTTGCCCATGGCCGGGATCCAGTCCCGGCCCTCGGACCGCACGGACGCCACCAGCATGCCGTCCCAGTCCGCCAGCGCGACCTCGTCGTCGGGCGTCCACGGGCCGTTCCACACCTCGACCGCGTCCGCCTCGCCGAACCCGAACTTCCAGTTGCAGCCGATGCAGGTGGCGTGCGGGTGGGCCGGGACGACGAGTCCTCCGGCGCGACGGATCTGACGGGCGAACCGGCCGAAACGGTTGTCGCGGGCGCGGTAGCGCCAGTCCACGAAGGTGCCGGGGTCCGTGCCGAGCGCGACCACGTGGCCGTTCCTCGTCGTGACCTCCTCGCCGAGCATGATCAGCAGGCCGTCCCCGGCCTCCTCGGCCCAATGGGCGTGTGCCGAATGCGTGTTGTGCTCCGAGGTGTTGATGAAGTCCAGCCCCGCGGCCCGCGCGAGCGCCGCGATCTCGGCGGGGGTGCGGCGGCCGTCGGAGTACCAGGAGTGCAGATGGCAGTCGCCCCGGTACCAGGCGCGGCCCCGTCCCTTCGCGCGCGAGGGCGGGTATGTCGGCTCGACGACGGCGCCCGGTTCGCCGTAGGCCAGCGTGATCGTGATCTCGTACGGCAGTCCCTGCGGCGCCACCGTGTACGGGCCGAGCGCGATGTGCCAGGTGCCGGGGCGGACCGGCCCGGGGATGTATCCGGGCGTGGCGTCGTCCGCGCGGAGGAAGAACTCCGTGCGGGCCCCGCCCGACCAGCCCCGGAAGCCGCGGCCGCCCAGCTCGGTGCCGCGTTCGTCGAAGATGCCGATGTCGAGGGCGTTGCCCTGAGTGCCGGCCGGGACGGCGGGCCTGTCGTAGGTGTACGCGACCTTGATCTCCCGTACGCCGGACGGGACTTCGAGCGGCAGGTACACGAAGTCGGGCGATCCGGTCGGCAGCGTGCCGCGTACCGTCCTCGTCTCCTGGGTCCGGCCGCCCTCGGCCGAGGCGAAGCTCACGCTGTCCAACGTAAGCGCCGTGGCCGCTCCCGTCACGAAGAGCGCGCGTCTGCCGATGCCGTGGTCGTCCTCGCACATGTGCACAACTCTGGCCCTCTGACGTGAACTGCCGTACAAGGAAAGGGGATCCACAGGCGTCCGGTGCGGGGATCGGCGAGGATGCCGACTGGTCGGTATGGACATCCGAGGTCTGCCACGGTACAGATGGGCCATGCGCCTCTCCGCCACGATCTTCCTCACCGACGAGACGATCACCCCGACCCGGCTCGCCCGCGAGCTGGAGCAGCGGGGCTTCGCCGGGCTGTATCTGCCCGAGCACACGCACATCCCCGTCGAGCGGGCGACCCCGTACCCCGCGGGCGGTGACCTGCCGCCCGAGTACGGCCGTACGCTCGACCCGTTCGTCGCGCTCGGCCAGGCCGCCGCCGTGACCGACCGCCTGGGCCTCGGCACCGGCATCACCCTCGTCGCCCAGCACGACCCGATCGACCTGGCGAAGCAGATCGCCACGCTCGACCATCTGTCGGGCGGCCGGTTCACGCTGGGCCTCGGCTTCGGCTGGAACGTGGAGGAGGCCGCCGACCACGGGGTGCAGTGGCGGACGCGTCGCGAGCTGGTCCGGGACCGGATGGCGCTGATGCGGGCGCTGTGGACGGAGGAACCGACCGCGTACGAGGGCGAGTTCGGGAGCGTGCGGCCGAGTTCCGCATACCCCAAGCCCGCGCAGAAGCCGCGCGGCCCGGTCGTCGGTCCGCGCACACTGGTCGGCGGCGCGGCCGGTCCGAAGCTGTTCACGCACATCTGCGAGTACGCCGACGGATGGATGCCGATCGGCGGGCGGGGCCTGTCGGAGACGATGCCGGTGCTGCGGTCCGCCTGGGCGGACGCGGGCCGTGACCCGGCGGCGCTCCAGGTCGTGCCGTACGCCGTCTACCCCAACCCGGGGAAGCTGGCGCACTACGCCGACCTGGGCATCGAGGAGACCGTGGTGCAGTTGCCGCCGGCGGGGGAGGCGGAGGTGCTGCGGGTGCTGGACGAGTACGCGGCGTACTTGTAGCCGACCTCGTGGCCGACAGGCAGCGCACCGCGGCCTCCAAGGCCCCCCGACCTCGCTGAACCGGTGGAGCCCCTCCGTATGCTCGAAGGATGACGACCACCGCGAGCTCCGGAACCGGCCCCACCGAGAACTCCATGCGTCGCGCCCTCAAACGCGCCCGGGACGGCGTCGCCCTCGACGTCGACGAGGCGGCGGTGCTCCTCCAGGCCCGCGGCGAGGCCCTCGACGACCTCACCGCGTCCGCCGCCCGGGTGCGGGACGCGGGCCTCGACGCGGCCGGCCGCCCCGGGGTCATCACGTACTCGAAGAGCGTCTTCATCCCCCTCACCCGGCTGTGCCGGGACAAGTGCCACTACTGCACGTTCGTGACCGTCCCCGGCAAGCTGCGCCGGGCCGGACACGGGATGTTCATGTCGCCGGACGAGGTCCTGGACATCGCCCGCAAGGGTGCGGCCCTCGGCTGCAAGGAAGCCCTCATCACCCTCGGCGACAAGCCCGAGGACCGGTGGCCCGAGGCCCGCGAATGGCTCGACGCGCACGGCTACGACGACACCATCGCGTACGTCCGCGCCATCTCCATCCGGATCCTGGAGGAGACGGGCCTGCTGCCCCATCTCAATCCGGGGGTCATGTCGTGGACCGACTTCCAGCGGCTGAAGCCGGTGGCGCCGAGCATGGGCATGATGCTGGAGACGACGGCGGTGCGGCTGTGGTCCGAGCCGGGCGGTCCGCACTACGGATCGCCCGACAAGGAGCCCGCCGTACGGCTGCGGGTGCTGGAGGACGCCGGACGGTCCTCGGTCCCCTTCACCTCCGGGCTCCTGATCGGGATCGGGGAGACGTACGAGGAGCGCGCCGAGTCGCTGTTCGCGCTGCGCCGCGTCTCCCGGTCCTACCACGGCATCCAGGAACTGATCATCCAGAACTTCCGTGCCAAGCCGGACACCGCGATGCGCGGCATGCCGGACGCGGAGCTGGACGAGCTGGTCGCGACGGTGGCGGTGGCCCGGCACATCATGGGCCCGAGCGCCTGCCTCCAGGCCCCGCCGAACCTCGTCGACTCCGAGTACGAGCGGCTGATCGGCGCCGGGATCGACGACTGGGGCGGGGTGTCGCCCCTGACGATCGACCACGTCAACCCGGAACGCCCGTGGCCGCAGATCGAGGAGCTCGCGTCGAAGTCGGCCGCAGTGGGCTTCGAACTGCGTGAACGGCTGTGTGTCTACCCGGAGTTCGTGCAGCGCGGCGAGCCCTGGCTGGACCCGCGGCTGCTGCCGCACGTCCGTGCGCTGGCCGACCCGGAGACCGGACTGGCGCGCGAGGACGCGGTGGTCGAGGGTCACCCCTGGCAGGAGCCGGAGGAGGTGTTCGTCCCCTCCGGCCGTACGGATCTGCACACGTCCATCGACACCGAGGGCCGTACGTCCGACCGGCGTGACGACTTCGACGAGGTGTACGGCGACTGGGGCGCCCTGCGCGAGGCGGCGGCGCCGGGCATGGTGCCGTCCCGGATCGACACGGACGTACGCGCCGCCCTGGCGACCGCGGCGGACGATCCGACGAAGCTGACCGACGAGGAGGCGCTGGCGCTGCTGCACGCGGACGGTCCGGCGCTGGACGCGCTGTGCTCGGTGGCCGACGACGTACGCAAGTCGGTGGTCGGCGACGACGTCACCTACATCGTCACCCGGAACATCAACTTCACCAACGTCTGCTACACGGGCTGCCGTTTCTGCGCCTTCGCCCAGCGCCGCACGGACGCGGACGCGTACACGCTCTCCCTGGACCAGGTGGCCGACCGTGCCCAACAGGCGTGGGACGTCGGGGCGGTGGAGGTGTGCATGCAGGGCGGCATCCACCCCGACCTCCCCGGCACGGCGTACTTCGACATCGCCAAGGCGGTGAAGGCCCGCGTCCCCGGCATGCACGTGCACGCCTTCTCCCCGATGGAGGTGGTGAACGGCGCGACCCGGACCGGGCTTTCGATCCGCGAGTGGCTGACCGCGGCGAAGGAGGCGGGCCTCGACTCCGTCCCCGGCACGGCGGCGGAGATCCTCGACGACGAGGTCCGCTGGGTCCTGACGAAGGGCAAGCTGCCGACGGCGACCTGGATCGAGGTGATCTCGACGGCGCACGAGGTCGGCATCCGGTCCTCGTCGACGATGATGTACGGCCATGTGGATCAGCCGAGGCACTGGCTGGGGCACCTGAGGACGCTGGCCGGGATCCAGGAACGCACCGGCGGCTTCACGGAGTTCGTCACGCTCCCCTTCATCCACACGAACGCGCCGGTGTACCTCGCGGGCATCGCCAGGCCGGGTCCGTCGATGCGGGACAACCGTGCGGTGACGGCCATGGCACGGCTGCTGCTGCACCCGCACATCCCCAACATCCAGACGAGCTGGGTGAAGCTCGGGACGGAGGGCGCGGCCGAGATGCTCCGCTCGGGCGCGAACGACCTCGGCGGCACGCTGATGGAGGAGACGATCTCGCGGATGGCGGGGTCGTCGTACGGCTCGTACAAGTCGGTACGCGATCTGGTGGCCGTGGCCGAGGCGGCCGGCCGGCCGGCGAAGCCGCGCACGACGCTGTACGGCGAGGTGCCGGAGGAGCGGCAGCGGGCGGCTCAGGCGTCGGACGGGCATCTGCCGGAGCTGTTGCCGGTGCTGGAGTAAGAGGCAGGAACAGGAGGCTGGAGGAGGAGGCAGGAGTAGGAGGCCGGAGCCCCGCAGTACGATGATCCGACCCTGTCGGTGAGCTGAGGAGATGCGTGCCCGTGCCTGCTCCCAAGGTCTGGGTGACCGCTCTGACGGTGGCAGCGATCGCCGCCGTCACCGTCCTGGCCGTACAGGCCGACAAGGGCCCGCGTCCCACGGCGACGGCGGCGCGGCCCAGCGCGTCCGCGAGTGCACAGCCGAAGCCCTCCGCCTCCGCGCCGGCCGCGATACCGGACGATTCCGGCACCGGCCGGCGCATCGTCTACTCCCTCGGACAGCGCCGGGTATGGCTCGTCGACGCGAGCGCCGCCGCCCGCCGCACCTTCGCGGTCTGGCCGGGGACGGTGGCCCCCGACCCCGGCACCTACTCCGTCGTCTCCCGCCGCGACGCGACGACCGGCTCGGACGGGGTGGCGATCGAGAACATCGTGTACTTCGCCACCAAGTCCGGCCTCAACATCGCCTTCTCCAACGCCGTGGACGGCTCCTCACCCCCGCCGGCCTCCGGCACCCAGACCGGCGGCATCCGGATGCGCAAGGCCGACGGGTCGGCGGTGTGGACGTTCGGCTCTCAGGGGACGACGGTCGTGGTCGTCGGCTAGTCCCTCTGCTCGCTCCGGCCGATGGGCAGCTGTACGACGAGCAGCACGACCCCGCTGAACAGGAACGCCCGCGTCGCCGCGTCGAGCCCGTTCCAGTCGCCCGACTGCCACATCGCGAACCACTCCCCGCCGATCGCGATGAACCCGGCGCCGAAGAGCACCATGACCATCAGCAGGCCGTAGGTGGAGAAGCGGCGGGCGCGGGGGTCGTCGCGGCGGAACCAGAGCCAGGTTCCGTAGCTGAGGGCGAGGGCGGCGACCGTCTCCCAGACGATGATCGCCACGTACGCCGTGTTCTGAAGTCCCTTGCTGGTGATGGCTCTCCACATCAGGTCGTCGTCCTTGAACGTCGTATCCATCGCCAGGACATGCTGAACGAACTGCTGGTTCGTCCCGAAGTCCGTGATGTTCCCGAAGGCGACGAGCGCTATGTAGAGCGCGACGGTCGCGGTGAGGAGGGTGGCGGTGAGATGGAGGGCGCTTCGTGGGGATGTTTTAGGCATGGTCGTCATCTTCCCGAAGCGGGGCGGAGTGTTCCAGGTCAATCGAGCTGGAAACGATGTCCCCTAAACCGGAGTTCGGGCAAGCCGGACGAACTGCTGCCAGAATTCGGACGGACGGGCTACGGGGGTGGAGCGGATGAGGCCGACGCGGCCGTCGATGCAGGAGCTGATCCGGCAGCGCAGGCGGGCCGGGTTCGTGGGGCGGAGTGACGAGCGGGCGGCGTTCCGGCAGAACCTCGACCTTCCGCCGGAGGATGAGCGGCACCGGTTCCTCTTCCATGTGCACGGCCAGGCCGGGGTGGGAAAGACGTTCCTGGTCAGGGAGCTCGAGCAACTGGCCCGCGAGAAGGGGGCGCTGACCGCGTACGTCGACGAGCGCGTCGGCAGCGTGCCGGAGGCGATGGCGGCGATCAGCCGCGAATTCGCCGGCCAGGGCCAGAAGTTCAAGGAACTGGAGCGGCTGCTCGCCGCGCACCGGGAGCGGCGGCACGAGGCCGAGACGGCCGCCCTGGTCGACCCCGAGCCCGAGGGACCGTCGGCAGGCGGTTCGGCCATTGCGCGCGCCGGGCTGGTCGGGCTGGGACTGGTGCCGGGAGTGGGCGCCTTCACCGGTGTGCTGGACGCCGATCAACTCGCCAGAGGAGCCGACCGAGTCCGCGCAGGTCTCAGCGCACGCTTCCGCAACCAGGAGGACGTGCAGCTGGTGCTGTCGCCGGAGCGGGTACTGACCCCTGTGCTGCTGACGGAGTTGTCCGACGCCGCATCCGACCTGCCCTGGATCGTCCTGTTCTTCGACACCTACGAGCGGACCGGCCCGTTTCTCGACGGCTGGCTGCACGACGTGATGACGAGCGACCGGTACGGCACTCTTCCCGGCCATGTCGTCGTGGTCACCGCCGGCCGACGTCCCTTCGACACCGCCCGCTGGGGGGCCTGCTCCGACCTCATGACGGACCTGCCGCTCGGGCCGTTCACGGAGGAAGAGGCGCGGGGGCTGCTCGCGAGCAAGGGTGTGGTGGATCGGCCGGTCGTCGAGGAGGTACTCCGGCTCACCGGCGGACTCCCGGTCCTCGTGTCGACGCTCGCGGAAGCGCGGCCCGTCGATCCGGACGACGTGGGGGACCCGAGCGCCTCGGCGGTGGAAAGGTTCCTGAAGTGGGAGCAGGATCCGGTACGTCAGGCCGTCGCCCTGGTCTGCGCGTTGCCCCGGTGGCTGGACGCGGACGTGTTCCGGGCCGTCGTGGACTGCGCGGACGAGGAGGTCGATGCGCTTCTCACCTGGCTGAGAGGCATGCCGTTCGTCAGCGAGCGCGGGGAGAAGGCGCAGTACCACGACGTGGTGCGGGGGCCGATGCTGCGGTTGCAGCGGCTGCGCTCCCCTCGGGGCTGGGCCGAGCGCCATGCGCGTCTCGCGGAGACGTTCGAGCGGTGGCGGGTGGAGGCCGAAACGGACCTGGCCTCCGATGAGTTGTGGGTGGACGAAGGATGGCGGGAGGTACGGCTCACGGAGTCGTACCACCTCCTGTGCGCGAAACCGCGAGTTGCTCTGCCGGTGGTCCTGCGGGACACCGTGGACGCCTGCGGGGAGGGCGACGTGGTGGCCCGGCAGTGGGCGCAGGCCCTGGTGCAGGCCGGGGAGGACGCCGGCGCGGAGGCCATCGGTGCCTGGGGGCGTGACGTGCTGGAGGCGATCGAGCGGGGCGGCGTGCTCGAAGCGCTCGGTGTGTTGCTGGCCCGGGGCGGCTTCGACACCCGGGGGCAGGCCGTGGCCTGTCAGCTGCGGGGCGTGGAACTCGGAGGGGCCGGACACCATGCCCGGGCACTGATCGAGTTCGATCGCGCTCTGGCACTCGATCCCGGCCTCGCGGCCGCGTACCACGGCAGGGGGTACGCACGAGCTCAGGAAGGCGACTACGCCGCTGCCGTGGCCGACCTCTCCCGAGCCGACGAACTCGCCCCAGGCAAGGCGACCACCCTGATGCTGCGCGGCGAGTACCAGCGGCTGCTGGGGGACTACGAGGCTTCGGTCAGGGATCTGGACCAGGCGATCGGGATACACGGGACGCGAGCGTTCGCGTGGGCTTCCCGGGGCGCCGCCAAGCACAGCCTCGGCGAGCTCGATGCGGCGGCCGCGGATCTGGACCGGGCGTTGGAACTGGACCCGGAGTACGTCTGGGCGTGGGTCCGCCGGGCACGTGTCCGGCGCTCTCGGCGCGACCATGCGCGGCGCCTTTCGGACCTGGACCGTGCGGTCGCGCTGAGTCCGGACAGCCCTTGGCTCTACTGCGAGCGGGGCGACGCCCTGACCGCCTCCCGCCGCTTCGAGGAGGCCATCGCCGACTTCGACCGGGCGATCGAGCTGGACGACGAGTACGCCTCGGCCTACGCGAGCCGCGGCGCCTGCCGGGCCACGATGGGCCACCACGGCGAGGCGCTCACCGATCTGGACCGTTCCCTCGAACTCGCTCCGGACTACGGATGGGCCCTCTGCCAACGGGCGATGCTGCATTTGCAACTCGGCCATGGCGATTCGGCGTTGGCCGACCTGGACCGGGCAAAGCAGCAACAGCCCCTCGACGCCCGGGTGCTCGCCTGGCGCGGCAGAGCACTGGACGCCGTAGAGCGATTCGAAGAAGCCCGCACGGAGTTGAGCCGTGCCCTTGAACTGAGTCCCGACTACGCGATGGCATACGGCTATCGAGGCGCACTCCTCCTGAAACAGGGTCTCCTCGCGGAGGCCCTGGCAGACACCGCACACTTCCTCGCACTCGTGGCCTCCCAGCCCATGAACCCAATGGACGTCATCCGGATGGAAGCGCCGGTCAGAGGACTCCTCGACCAGCTGGTCGAGCTCGTCGAGCGGCTACGACATCTCCCCGGCGCCGACGCAACGGCCCTCGATCCGGTACTCGCCCAGCTGACGACGGCGCGTGAAATGCCCTGGCCCCAGTCCGTTGAGTAGCGGCCGGCCCCAGTCCGCACTCCCCGAACCCCGCCCATAAGAGATCACTCCCGATCACTCGGTTCACATCTCGCATATCGATCCGCCCCCTGAACCGACCGTTCCCGGTCGATTACAGTGCTGAGCTGTCATATATCCGGGCGATGCCGTGGGGAGGTCTTGGTGGGTGCGACAGCCGGGGCCGTCTGGGGACGTGCCGAGCAGCAGGACTTTCGGAGTCGGGTGCGTGGGACGTTGCTCGGCGTGGCGCTGGGGGATGCGTTGGGGGCGCCCGTCGACGGGCTCTCGACCGAGGAGATCCGGGCGGCGTACGGCGCCGAAGGGCTCGTCGATCTTGCCAACGGGTACGGGAGACGCGGGGCCGTCACCCATCTCACCCAGCTCAGCCTGTTCTCCGTCGACGGGCTGATACGCGCCCAGGTGCGCCGGGACACCGGTGCCTGGCATCCGCCGACCGATCTGCATCGGGCGTATCTGCGATGGGCCGCGACGCAGCGGGACTGGGGGCCCGACGAGCGGCGCAAGGACGACGGGTGGCTGGCCCGGGAGGAGTGGCTGTACGCCCGGCGGGACCCGGCGCGCTCCCTGATCGTCGGGTTCGGGGACGACAACATGGCCACGCTCGACGCTCCCAGGAACCCCGGTGAGACCGGGCCGGAGGCCGCCGCCCGTTCCGCGCCCTTCGGGCTGCTCGTGGGATGGGAGCCGCAGCTGGTCGTGCAGCTCGCCGTGGAGTGTGCCGCGCAGACGCACGGCCACCCCGCCGCTTATCTGTCCGCGGGCGCGTACGCCGTGATCGTGCACTCCCTGGCCCGCGGCGAGGGCCTCGACGGCGCCGTGCAGCGGGCCCTCGCGCTGCTCGCCGCCCGTCCGGGGCACCAACCCGTCTCCGACTCCCTCCAGCACGCCCTGGGTGCCGTACGACAGGGCATGCCCACGCCCTCGCGGGTCGAGGAACTGGCGGGGGACGGGACGGCCGACGGTTTGCTGGCCGCGGCCGTGTACTGCGCGCTGGTCGGGGAGGACGTCCGGCACGGGCTCTGCCTCGCCGTGAACCAGGCCGGGCCCTCGGGGGCGGCCGGCGCGCTGACCGGCGGCCTGCTGGGCGCCCTGCACGGCGAAACGGCCCTCCCACCGGCCTGGCTGGCCGAGCTGGAGGGCCGTCCCACGATCCTGGAACTGGCCGACGACTTCGCCATGGAGATGACCCAGGGGCCCGCGCTGCACGGCCCGGCCGGCTCGGCCCCCGGATGGATCACGCGGTATCCGAGGGCCTGAGGGTCTGCGGTCCTGAGGCTCAGTCCTTTGTCGTCGTGCGCACCACGTCGTCCCCCGCACCCGCCGGAGCCGGTACGGCGGCAGCCGCCGCGTCGTCGCCGTCGGTGTTGATCTTCTCGATGATCGCGAGCCGCTCCGGGGTGTCCTCCGGCTTGAGGAAGCCGATGAGGATGTACAGGACCAGCGACACGGCCAGCGGGATCGACACCTGGTACTGGAGCGGGACGCCGCCCTCGACGCTCCAGTTGATCGGGTAGTTGACCAGCCAGAAGGCGAGCAGTCCGGCGGCCCAGCTGGTGAGCGCGGCCGTCGGTCCCGAGCGGCGGAACGGGCGCAGCAGGCCCAGCATCATCGGGATCGCGATCGGGCCCATGAGACCGGCGACCCACTTGATCACGACGGTGATGATGTCCTTGAAGGTGGGGGAGTTGACCTGGGTCGCCACCGCCATGGACAGGCCGAGGAAGACGACCGTGGTCACCCGGGCCGCGATCAGGCCGGACCGCTCGCCCCACGCCCGCGCCTGCTTCGACAGCACCGGCGCCACGTCCCGGGTGAAAACGGCCGCGATCGCGTTGGCGTCGGAGGAGCACATGGCCATGGTGTGCGAGAAGAACCCGACGATGACGAGGCCCAACAGGCCGTGTGGGAGGAGCTGTTCGGTCATCAGGCCGTACGAGTCGGAGCCGTCCGTCTTCTGCGACTGGACCAGCAGCGGCGACATCCACATCGGGAAGAACAGCACCACCGGCCAGACCAGCCACAGCACCGCCGACAGCCGCGCCGACCGCTCGGCCTCGCGCGGGGTGGCCGTGGCCATGTAGCGCTGGGCCTGGTTGAGCATGCCGCCGTTGTACTCGAAGAGCTTGATGAAGAGGAAGGCGAGCAGGAAGACGGTTCCGTACGGTCCGACCAGCGGCTCGCCGTGGCCCTGGAGCGCGGGCTCGTCCCAGGCGCCGAAGAACCCGATGCCCTTGTCGTTGAGTTCCATGACCACCGCGACGAACATCGCGACACCGGCCAGGAGTTGGATGACGAACTGGCCGAGCTCGGTCAGCGCGTCCGCCCACAGACCGCCGATGGTGCAGTAGACGGCGGTGATGCAGCCGGTGATGAGGATGCCCTGGTTCAGGGACACACCCGTGAACACCGACAGCAGCGTCGCGATGGCCGCCCACTTCGCGCCCACGTCCACGATCTTCAGCAGCATGCCGGACCAGGCCAGCGCCTGCTGGGTCTTGAGGTCGTAGCGGTTCTTCAGGTACTCGAGCGGGGACGCCACATGCAGCCGTGACCGCAGCCGGTTGATCCGCGGAGCGAACAGCTTCGACCCGATGGCGATACCGATGGCGATGGGGAAGGACCACGTCACGAAGGACGTGACGCCATAGGTGTAGGCGATGCCCGCGTAGCCGGTGAACATCACCGCGCTGTAGCCCGACATGTGGTGCGAGATGCCGGAGAGCCACCAGGGCATCTTCCCGCCGGCCGTGAAGAAGTCGCTTACGTTGTCCACGCGCTTGTGCGACCAGACGCCGATGGCGACCATCACACCGAAATAGCCGATGAGTACGGCCCAGTCGAGACTGTTCATGAGCCCCCTTCCAGAGTCCGCCATGTGAACGGCCCGCTCATCGTGAGTGCGTTTACGCGGGCACGACAAGGAAGCGTCAGGTCAAGGGAGAGTAAAAATGTTCTCCTTGATGACCTGCGTTCATGGATATGAACTCCGGGAAATGGCTCAGCGCATCAGCTCACCCGCATTGACCAGCAGAGACTGCCCTGTGATCGCCCGTGCCCGGTCCGACGCCAGGAAAACCGCCGCGTCCGCCACGTCCCCGTCCGTGGCCAGCTCCGGCAGCGCCATCCGATCCGTCAGCCGTTGCCGTACGTCCGCCTCCGGCACCTTCTCGGTATGCGCCGCGAACTGGACGTAGGCCTGCACCGGCGGCCCCCACATCCACCCCGGCAGCACGGTGTTCACCCGGATCCTGGCCGGCCCGAGCTCCCGGGCCAGCGAGTACATCGCACTCGTCAGCGCCCCCTTGGAGGCCGCGTACGCCGCCTGCCGCACCTGCGAGGGCGCCGCCACCGCCGACTGCGTCCCGATGAACACCACCGAGCCCCCGCGCTCCTTCAGTGCGGGCAGACAGGCGCGCGTCATCCGCAGCGACCCCAGCAGATTCACGTCGATCACCGACTGCCAGGTCGTGAAGTCCGCGTCCTCCAGACCCCCGAAGTAGCCGTCCCAGGCGGCCACATGGACGACCGCGTCGATCCCACCGAACCGCTCCCGCGCCAGCCCCGCCAGCGCCTCGCACTGCGCCTCGTCGGTGATGTCGGTCGTCCGGTACGCCGTGTGCGCCCCGTCCGGATCGATCTCCGCGACGCTCTTGGCGAGGTTCGCCTCCGTCCGCGCTCCCAACGCGGCATTGCCCCCGTCCCGTACGACGGCCGCCGCGACCTGGTGCCCGAGCCCGGCCCCGACCCCCGACACCACGACCGTCTTACCCGCGAGCAGTGACATCCCGATCCCTCCCGCCTCCAGGGCCTGTCCTGAGTTCCCCGCCTGCGCCCCGCCGCCCGGCACGCACGCTCGCCGCACGGCGCCGCAGGACAGGTGGCTCCGCCACATGACCTGCGACACCGCACGCCGATCGCACGCACCGAACGCCGCTGCGCCCGCGCGCCGCGCGGACGACGGGGAACTCAGGACAGGCCCTGGCGCTCTATCTGACGAAGCGTCAGAGTATGGGCGACGGTACGAAAGGGGAACCGCATGAGCGACGACACCCGCAGCGAGACCTACGCCGAGCTGGCCGCCGTAGGCCCGTACGGTGTCCACCCGGGCCACGCCCTGATCACCATGGTCGAACCGCACCCGGGGCATGAGTACGCCTACAACCGCTGGTACGAGGACGACCACTACTACGCCGGCGCGATGGCCATGCCCTGGATGTACGCCGGCCGTCGCTGGGTGGCCACCCGTGACCTCCAACTCCTTCGCTACCCCGAGAAGTCGGCGATCGCCCAGCCGGTCACCGCCGGCTGCTACCTCTCGACGTACTGGATCACCGACGGACGCCACGACGACCACATGAAGTGGACCGTCGGCATCAACAAGCGTCTCAACCGCGACGGTCGCGTCTATCAGGACCGTACGCATGTCTTCACGGCGTTCCAGGACCACGAGGCGACGGTGTACCGGGACGGTGCCGCCGGGCCCCGGGACTTCCATGCCCTCGACCACCCCTACGCCGGACTGGTCGTCGAGGTCATCGACGCCGAATCGGCCGGGCAGCGGGCCGAGTTGCTGGAGTGGCTGTGTGCGCGCCGACTGCCGAAGCGGCTCGCGGGCTCACCGGCGGCGATGGTGACGGTCTTCCGGCCGACCCCGCTGCCGGGGGACCGGATGTCGTACGTGAAGCAGGTCGAGGGCGTCGATACGCGGCTGACCCTGCTGTGGTTCCTGGAGGCGGATCCGCGGGAGTGCTGGGAGGGGTACTTCACCGGGCTCGACACGGCGGTCGGGGAGGCCGGACTGGGGAGGGTGGAGCTGGTGGCGCCGTTCGTTCCGACCGTGCCGGGGACGGACAGGTACGTGGACCGGCTGAGGTAGCGGGAGAGGGCAAAAGCCGAGCCCCCTCGGCAAGGACGGCGGGCTAGTCGAGAGGGCTCTTCCTGTGGTGCTTATGGAGTTGTGAGAGACGGTGCCGCATCAGCCGAGGTCGAAAGTCCCCCGGCCGACCTGAGCCACGAAGACGTTCCACGAGTTCGCCGGGAAGGCGAGCGTGGGGCCCTCGGGGACCTTGGAGTCCCGGACGGCCATGGCCGCGAGAACCGGTGACTTGATTTCGACGCACGCGCCGTTTCCCGTGGAGTACGAGGACTTGGTCCACGTGTCCGTGGCGCCCTGACGAATTGCCATGTTCGCTCCGCATTGCCAGTTGATGAGTTGCTGCGATTGCGCCAATCGGTGTTACTCGATGGCGTGATCGACGCTACTCGCCAACATCGGCTGATGAAGCGACCATTCACTCGACTGGATGGCATATTCCAATGGGGCTTCCATCTTGGCTGGGCGACGGTGTACTGTGCGCCGCCTTCTGCCCAGGACGGGCCCGGGGACACTCAGCGGGCGTACTCCTTCGCGATGTCCGCGATGAACTGCCGGGACTGATCCACATTCAGCGCCTGGGCCCGCAGATGCTCGTACATCACCGCGTACTTCTGCACGTCGTTCGCCTTCTCCAGGTACAGATCGCTGGTGACGCCCTCGATGTAGACGACGCTGGAGTCCGACGCGTCCGGGAACTCCAGGATCGCGTACTGGCCGTTCAGGCCCGGATGCGCGCCCATCTCGAAGGGGATCACCTGCACGGTGACGTGTGGCAGCTGGGACTGCTCGACCAGGTACTCCAACTGCTCGCGCATCAGCGAACGGTTGCCGACCAGCCGGCGCAGCGCCGCCTCGTCCAGGACCGACCACAGGCGGAGCGGGTTGTCCGGGGCGGTGATTCGTTCCTGCCGACGCAGCCGCACCTGCACGCGCTTGTCGACATCGGCCGCCGCCGTCTCCGGCAGCGCGCCCGCGATCAGCGCCTCCGCGTACGGCCGGGTCTGGAGCAGACCGGGGACGACCTGCGGGTCGTACACCCGAAGGCTCGCCGCGTCCGTCTCCAGCCCGATGTACACGCTGTACGGGATGTCACCGAACGAATGCCACCAGCCCTGCTGGCGGGAGTCCTTGGCCATTTGCATCAGCGAGTCGACGATCCGGTGGTCCTCCACCTCGTAGACCCCGCACAGATCGCGGACGTCGCGCTGGCTGATGCTGCGTCGCCCGTTCTCCAGCCGGCTGATCTTCGACTGGGAGACCAGGAGCCGTTCCGCCACCTCTTCGGCCGTCATGCCCTTGAGCTCACGGAGCCTGCGCAGCTCCTGGCCCAGCCGGCGTCGCCTGACGGTGGGATTGACATTGGACGCCACGGGACGTGCACCTCCGGCTGCGTGCCTTGCTTGCCACTTTGCGTATCTGCTGTTGAGCAGACTGCCACCAAGGTGCTTCTTACCGCTGGGAAACGGTGGATATACGGGCGGGTACACGCCAGTTCAAACGCGGGTGGCGCCGGGTGGCGCGGCACGAGGACACCGTTACGCACGACCGCGCGGGGCGGTGAGACCGCGTCGTCGTCCAGGACGTGCGGCCTCGTTGCCCCGCGCGGTCCAGCGGCTCCCGTACCGGTCCGGGGGATGCGGTGCGGCGCTGATGTGCGTGGTGCGGTGGTGCGGTGTTGCTGCGGTTCGAGTGGTGCTGCTCGTGTCGTGGGACTGCGGCTCAGTGGGCCACGACACGCGTCATGGAACCGCGGTGCGGTTGCATCGGAACGCCGCGCGCGGGTTCCGGTGCGGGCCTGCCACCGGGGGCGGCCTGGCGGCCGGCCGGTGCCGGGCTGCGGCGTGGCTGGGCCGCCACGCCGTTCTGGACGTCCATCACGGCGTGCGCCACGAGGCCGCCCATCGGGTCGTGCCTGATCAGGTCCCGTAGCCGGGAGCGGGACGAGCGTCCCTCATTGCCCGGATACAGGTGCTTGCCGAGGCCGACCGCGTGCGCCAGAGCGGCGAGCGCCGCGGTCCGCGGGTCCGGCGGGACGCCGGTACGGATCGCGGAGTCCAGTCGGGATCTGATCTCCCGGCTGATCTCGGTCTGACTCGCTTGGTAGCGAGTCGTCGGCAGCACTCCGCACATCTGGCCCGCCACGGCATGCACCATGCCGCACCGCTCCAGATGCGAGAGGTAGGTCTGGCGTAGGCCTAGACGCGGCCCGCCAATCCAGTGGACCGCCCGCACCGGAGCGCCGCGCCTTCGCAGCAACTCCAACGCGCAGTCCAAAGTCGGATCTCCAGTCGGCCGTGGGGACACCACGGCGATACGATCCCCGTCTGGGGCTATCCGTCCGGCCAGCGCCAGCTCCACTAGCTGTGCTCCGGCCAGACCAAGGTCGAGCGACTGCGGCTGTGCAGTGGTACCCGTGGTCGGGTCCAATGCCAGCAACAGAAGCTCCTCCGGAAGTGTTCTGCGGCTCCTGCCCATCCATGCCTCCCCGCGTGGATGAATGACAGGGTGACCCCTCTCACATTGGTCTGTCGAGAGTGCGTGACCGGAATGTAGTGGAACCGGCAGGTATGTCGTTCTCGTCTACCGCAGGGGGTAAGCCCCCACACAGGACACTGGTACATGGTTCGGACAGGGGTAGGGATGCGGTGTCCGGGCGACGATTCACGGTTCGGTACGCGTGCGGAAGGTTCCGTGCGGCGCATGGAGGAGGCATCGGTGGCGGGCGAGTCCCCCGACAGGTCCAAGCAGCGCGAGTCGTCGGCAGAACCGACGCCGGGGAGCGCGAGTCCGGTTCCCGAAGCCAGGAGCGAGGCCGTCGATCCGCGGCTCGCGGTGGCACGGGACGCGGGGGCCGCGACGTCGTCGTCCTCGGCGTCCGTGTCGTCCTCGGAACCCGAGGCGCGTGGTGGCGTGGACACGGCGACGAAGATCTTCTCGGTACGGGATCTTCCGAAGGATGTGCGGGGGGTCGAGGGCGAGGCGGAGGCCGAGGGTGAGGGCGAGGCGGCTGCCGGCGAGGAGAGCTCTTCCGACGGTCCGGAGGATTCTTCCGCCGGTGACGGGACGGATGACGCCGGTGACGCCGGTGATGGTGCCGGTGACGTGGCGGATGCTGCCGGTGACGCCGACGACGCTGTAGGCGACAGCGCGGATGCCGGGGGTGAGGACCGGCTGCGGGCGGCTGTGGCGGCCTGGGTGGCCGGGGCGGACGACCCCGAGGCCGCTGACGCGGTGACGTCCGAGGAGGGCGACGCCGGGGGCGTGGTGACGTCGGGAGACGGCGAGGGCGCCGATGGTGGCGCGGAGGCGTCCGAGGGCGCCGATGAGGGCGCGGAGGGCGGTGACGAGGCCGCTGGTGAGGTCGAGGCGGAAGCCGAGGTCGACGCCGAGACGGGCGCCGACTCCGGGAGCGACGCCGGCAGCGACAGCGAGGGTGAGGCCGCGGCCGAGTCCGAAGCCGAGCCGGAGTCCGAAGCCGAGCCGGAGTCCGAAGCCGAGCCGGAGTCCGAAGCCGAGCCGGAGTCCGAAGCCGAGCCGGAGGCTGGCGCCGAGCCGCAGGACGCGACCGGCACCGACGAGGACGACGCCGACGCGGCTCCCGATGCCGATGCCGACGCCACCCCCAAGGCCGACAAGCCCCCCGTAGACCAGCCCACCGCCGTCTTCAAGGCCGTGCGGCCCTCCGCTCCCGCCGTCGATCAGCCGACCGCCATGCTGAAGCTGGGCGACGCGCCCAAGCCGTCCGTGCCCGAGGACGGCGACAAGCCCGGCGCGGGCAGCCCGCCCGAGGCCGAAGTCGAGCGCACCAGCAAGTTCGTCGCGCTCAAGCCGCTCGACGAGCCGCGTCCGGACGCGGCGAAGCCGGCGACGCCGGACGCAACCAAGGCCGTGCCGCAGGTCGGGCCGGAGCGGACGACGCAGCAGCCGTTGCCGCCGAAGCCGCCGCTGGATCTGCTGGCGGAGTTGACGAACACGCCGCCGCCCCCGCAGACACCGCTGCGGACGGCTGCGCGCCGGGTCAAGATCTGGACGCCGCTGGCTTTGCTGCTGGCGATCGTCTTTGCGGTCGTACAGGCTGTGCGCCCGCTGCCGACGCCGGAGCTCGCGCTCACCGCCGAGGACGCCTACACCTTTGAGGGCGGCAAGGTCGACATCCCGTGGCCTTCCGACGGGCAGGCCGCCCTCAACGTCCAGGGCATCGGCACGTTCGGCAGTTCCGGCGACCAGAAGCCGGTCCCCATCGCCAGCGTCGCCAAGGTCATGACGGCGTACATCATCCTCAAGGACCACCCGCTCAAGAGCGGCGACGACGGCCCGAAGATCAAGATCGACCAGACCGCGCAGGATCAGTCCGACGCCGGCCAGGAGTCCACCGTCGACGTCACCGCGGGCGACTCGATCACCCAACGCGAGGCGCTGGAAAGCATCCTCATCGCATCGGCCAACAACGTCGCCCGTCTCCTCGCCCGCTGGGACGTGGGCTCGGAGAAGGCGTTCGTGGAGAAGATGAACGCCGCCGCCGAGGACCTCGGCATGACCAATACGACGTACACCGACCCCTCCGGGCTGAACGACACCACTGTCAGCACCGCCGTGGACCAGGTGAAGCTCGCCGAGGCCGCCATGGAGGAACCCGCCTTCCGCGAGGTCGCCGCGATGATGTCGTACGACGACTACAAGGGTGTCAACCGCTCGAACTGGAACCAGCTCGTCGGCAAGAACGGCGTCGTCGGCATCAAGACCGGCACCACCACCTCCGCCCTCGGCAACCTCGTCTTCGCCGCGAAGAAGGACGTCGGCGGCGAGACCCGCACCATCATCGGGGCGGTCGTCCGACAGCCCGCCGGCGGCCCGGAGAACACCATCCTCAGTGCCGCACTCGACGGCGGCGACAAGCTGATCCGCGCCGCCCAGAGCGCCCTGCAGGCCGCGACCATCATCAAGAAGGGGGAAGTGGTCGGTTACGTCGACGACGGCCTCGGTGGCCACACCCCGGTCGTCGCCACCAAGGACGTCACCGCCGTCGGCTGGTCCAGCCTGAAGGTCAAGCTGGACTTCACCGCCGACGCCGTACCGCACACCGCGAAGGCCGGCACCAAGGTCGGCACACTCACCGTCGGCGACGGCGGCACGGCCGGTGCCGTGAAGGTGCCGGTGGCGCTTCAGACGGACCTCGCCGAGCCGGGCTTCACGGACAAGTTGACGCGCCTCACCTGATCCCGGGCGTGCTGTCCTCTGCCGTGGCCCGTCGTACGGCCCCACCCGGGAGCCGTGCGGCGGGCCACGTGTTAGCGTCGCGAATCGGGGCAGGTCACCGCTCAGGGGACGCGGCCGGGAAAGCCGCAGGGACGCGGCAGGCAACGGCCGGGGAACGGGACGCGTCCTGAAGAGAACAGAAGACAGGACACGGGGAGTGCCTTCAGGTGGCCACTGCGGAGCCGAAACACGCAGACGAAGCCGATCCGGACCCAGGATCCGGCCCGCGAATACGCGTGCCCGCACCGCAGACCGACACTGAGCACGGCGGTACGGCATCAGCGGTCGGCCGCGTCGTCCTGGCCCTCCGGGAACGGCTTCTGCGCCACCCCGTCCTGTCCGTCACCGCCCTCTCCGGCGTCCTCCACATCGTCTGGTTCTTCACGTTCGCGAACAGCGGCGGCGACCTCGCGGCGCAGGACGCCTGGGCCGAGTTCGTCGGCCGGCACCCGGACTCGGCGTACAACCTCGCCTGGTACGGCGGTATGCACCCGGTGTCGTACAGCGTGGTGTCGCCGTATCTGATGTCCGTCCTCGGTGTCCGTACGACGATGATGATCGCGGGGACGATCTCCGCGGGCCTGCTGACGCTGATCCTGCTGCGCAGCCGATCGGTGAAGAACCCGCTGTGGGCGGCGGTCGCGGGTGTGTTCGCGTTTCTGTGCAATGCCGCGTCGGGGCGGGTGACGTTCGGGCTGGGCACGGTGTTCGCACTGGGTGCGGTCGCGGTGGTGTTCTGCTGGCCGTACCGCTGGCGCTACAAACGCTGGGCGAAGGCGCTGTGCGCGGCCCCGCTGGCCGCGCTCGCCACGATGGCCTCGCCGGTGGCGGGTCTCTTCGTGGGGCTGGTGGCCGTCGCCCTCTTCCTCCAGAAGCGCCGGCCGGGCGCCTGGGCGCTGGGACTGGCGCCCGCGGCCGTGGTCGCCGTGTCCGCCTGGATGTTCCCCTTCGCCGGCACCCAGCCGATGTCCTTCGGCTCGGCTTCGCTGCCGCTGCTCTACTCGGTCATCGTCCTCTTCGCGGTACCGCGCGAGTGGAAGACGGTGCGGATCACCTCCGCCGTGTACGGACTCTCGGTCCTGCTGGTGTGGCTGATCAGCTCGCAGATCGGCTCCAACATCACGCGGCTGCCGATGCTGTTCGCGGGGGTCGCGCTGGTCGCCGCGCTGCCGTTCACGGTGCCGCGCACCCGCAAGTGGTACGCGCTCGTCGTGACCGTCGTCGGATTCAACGCGTGGATCGGCTTCAAGTCCGTCGACGACGTCGTGAACACGACCCCGACCGCCTCCTGGGCCCGCGAGCTGGCGCCGCTCGTCAACGAACTCCAGGAGGTCGGCGCCGAGAAGGGCCGCGTCGAGGTGGTCCCGGCCAGCTCCCACCGCGAGGCCTCCGCGCTCGCCCCGTACGTCAACCTGGCCCGCGGCTGGAACCGCCAGGCCGACATGGAACGCAACCCGCTCTTCTACGACGACACCCTCAACTCCGCGAACTACTACGAGTGGCTCAGGCGCTGGGCCGTCCACTTCGTCGTCCTGCCCAAGGGCAAGGCGGACGGCGACGGCGGGGAGCGCGAGCGGGATCTCGTCCAGCGCGGGATGCCGTATCTGAACCAGATCTGGGGCGACGCCAACTGGCAGCTGTTCCAGGTCACCGACCCGACGTCGATCGCCGAGCCGAACGCCGTCGTCGAGCGCACCGAGCAGACCGAGCTGACGATGAAGGTCACCGTGCCCGGCCGCATCCTCGTCCGCATCCCGTACTCGCCGTGGCTGAGCATCGTCGACGCCGAGGGCAAGAAGCTCAAGCCCCCGCAGGAGACGGAGGCCTCCAAGGACCGCCCCGACGGCACCGCGAAGACGTACAACAACCTCAACGGCTGCCTGATGGAGGCGGACGAGGACGCGGACGGGGACAAGTGGACGGTGCTGCTGGCCCCGAAGGCGGGGACCTACCGGCTGGGGGCGCCCTATGTGCTGCCACGGGGGACGCCGTGTCCGGACGAGCTCCGGTAGCGCCCCGCGCCCCTTTGGGGCGCGTTCAGCGGGCCTACTTCACCGGGCCTACTTCACTGGGAACGCCACATCGCACGCCGGGTCCTCCGCCCCCGCCGCCTCCCAGTCGGCGAAGTACACCTCGCGGCACGGCCCCGACTGCTCCAGGCCCTGCGCGGCGATCCACTGCTCCACCGCCTCAAACGCGGCCAGGATCTGCGGATGGGCGACCTGAGCCTTGGTGATCCGGGTGTAGGCGAGGCGTTGTGCGGGCTCGGCCCTGACCCGGGTCTCCCAGGCCCGTCCGTGCCCCTCGGCCCACGCCCGGGCCGCGGCCTCGTCGGCAATGGGGACGCAGGCCTCGGCGGGCCCGTCGCTCTCCATCGACACCTCGGAGTGGTAGACGACGAACGGCGCCGCGGTGATGCCGCCGCACTCCCGTGAGGCCGCCTCCAGGCGTCCCAGCGAGGCACCGATCCACGCCGGCAGTTCGCCCGCCAGCGTGTGCCGGGTCTCGGTGATGACCACCCGGGCCGGCACGTCGACCGTCTCGACCTCGAATTTTCCGTACATCTCGGAGTTCCTCCCCGACAGTCGTCCACGGAGGTACTCGGCGAGCGTCCGCTGCCCCGCCACCCGCGCCTCGACGTCCGCCCAGTACCCGGCGAGCAGTCGCGCGGCCTGGTCACCGTCGGCCGCCGCGACGACCTCGGCGATCCGGGCGAGCGGCATGTCCAGCTGTCGCAGCAGAGCCACGAGCCGGGCGGGTTCGGCCTGGTCGGCACGGTAGTAGCGGTAGCCGCTGGCCTCGTCCACATGGGCCGGGGTCAGCAGCCCGAGCCGGTCGTACAGCCGCAGGGCCTTGGCCGAGAGGCGGGCCTTCGCGGCGAACGCCCCGATGGTGAGCAGGTCCTTGTCGTCCACCACAGCATCCTCCGTCACCGGGCGCCTTCCGCCCGGTGACAAGGACGCTCACGCTTGCCCCAAGGGCAAGGTCAACCGGCCAGCTGAGCCTCCACCGCGGCGACGATCTCCGCCGACTCCGGCTCGGTCTGCGGCGAGAAGCGGGCGACGACCCGGCCGTCCCGGCCGATCAGGAACTTCTCGAAGTTCCAGCGGATGTCGCCGGTGTGCCCCTCGGCGTCGGCGAAGCCGGTCAGCCGGTCGTACAGCGCATGCCGCCCGTCCCCGTTGACCTCGACCTTCTCGGTCATCGGGAAGGTCACGCCGTACGTCGCCGAGCAGAACTCGGCGATCTCCTCGGAGCTGCCGGGCTCCTGGCCCATGAACTGGTTGCAGGGCACGCCGAGCACGGTGAAGCCACGGTCCGCGTACTGCTCCTGAAGCTTTTCCAGGCCCGCGTACTGCGGGGTCAGCCCGCACTTGGAGGCCACGTTCACGATGAGGACGGCCTTGCCCTTGTACTGGCCGAGGTCCGCCGCACCGCCCTGGAGCGCCGCGATGTCGATGTCGAGTACGGAGTCGCCGGTGGTGTCAGTAGTCATAAACGGATGCTAACTCCGGTAGGTGTCGACACCGCCCTGAGCCTCGACCAGAACGTCACCGGCAGCCGTCCGCGAGTACAGCCCCGCCCGCCCCGCCCGCCGCCGCTCCACCAGCCCCGCGTCCAGCAGCACCCGCAGATGCCGCCCGACCGAACCCAGCCCCTGCCCGGTCACGGCGGTCAGCTGGGTCGTGCTCAGGGGAGAGGCGAGGAGGACGAGGACGGTGGCGCGGGCGGTGCCGAGCAGGGCGCCGAGGCTCGCGGGCGGGGGCTTCTCGGTCACGTCGGCCAGGGCGCCCGTGCACGGGTAGATCACGGCGTACCGGCCGGGTTCCTCCCAGGACACCCAGCCCGCCTTCGGCGTCACCGGCACGAACACCAGCTCCGCGCCGGTGATCTCGCGGGGCGGGTACTCGTGCAGGTTGACCTGGAACCGGCTCTCGCCGAGCCAGCGCGTCCCCGGCCGCAGTCCGTCCAGTACGGCCGCCCAGCCGCCCCGGCTGACCTGTGTGAGCCGGGCGACCACATCGGCCTCCAGGATGCGCCGGCGCCGGGGCCAGTACGGCCGTACGGTCTCCGTCCAGACGTAGGCGAGGAGGTCGGCCGCGCGGTCGGGGAGGTCGTCGAGGTCGAGGGCGGCGGGGAGCGGGCCGGCGAGGGAGACCCTGAGATTCGCGCGGGCCTCTTCCGGGCGGGCCGTGCGGACCTGCGCGAGGGCCTCCTCGAAGGTCTCGCCGTCCCTCGGGGTGGGGGTGAGGAAGTCGGCGATCCAGTCGCGGCCGAGTCCGGCGCGGACCAGAAGTGCGGTGACGGGGTCCAACCGCTGCCGGTAGGCGGGGAGATGGGCGCGCAGCCAGGCCTGTTCGCCGGGGTGCGCGGCCGTGCCCGCGTGCAGCAGCTTCAGGCTCGCGAAGGTCTCGGCGAGCGGGGAGAGGACGAAGCGGCTGCGGGCGAGGGTGTCGGCGTTGATCTGCCACCAGCCCATGGACGTAACCCACCTTTCGCCTGTCCGCGAAACGATAACTCCCGCGTCCGGAGCCGCCCGAGACTCCGCTCATGACCGGCTACAAGTCCCTTTTCCGCACACCGGAGTTCACCCCGCTCCTGCTCACCTCCGCGGCAAGCGTCGCCGCCCAGACGACGGCCGGGCTGGCGCTCGGCACGCTCGTCTACCGGGCGACCGAGTCACCGCTGCTGTCGGCGGTGAGCATGTTCGGGCCGTCGCTGGCGCAGATGCTCGGCGCGACGCTGCTGATGTCGGGCGCGGACCGGCTGCCGCCGAGGGCGACGCTGGCGGGCATCTCGGCCGCCTTCGCGGTGGCCACGGCGGTGACGGCCGTGCCGGGACTGCCGATCTGGGCTGTTTTCGCCGTCGTCCTCGCGCAGGGGCTGATCGCGTCGCTCGGCGGGGGAGTGCGCTGGGGGCTGGTGAACGAGGTGGTCGCCAAGGGCGGTTTCATGCTGGGGCGTTCGGTGTTCAACATGATGAGCGGGCTCGTGCAGATCACCGGATACGCCGCGGGCGGCGCGCTGTTGGCGGTCCTGTCCCCGCGTACGGTCCTGCTGCTCGCGGCGGCACTGCACATCACGGCCGCGATCGGTCTCCGGCTCGGTCTGACGGCCCGCCCGCCGCGCGCCTCGGGCCGCCCTTCGGTGGCGGCTACCTGGCGCGCGAACGCCCTGCTGTGGTCCTCCCGCCCACGCCGGTACGTCTTTCTCGCCCTCTGGATCCCCAACGGCCTGGTGGTCGGCTGCGAGTCGCTGTACGTCTCCTACGCCCCCGCCCACGCGGGCACGCTGTTCGCCTGCGCGGCGCTGGGGATGTTCGTCGGGGACGTGACGGTCGGCCGGCTGCTGCCGCGCGGGGTGCGCGGGCGGCTGGGCGTACCGCTGCTGGTCCTGCTGGCGACGCCGTACGTCTTCTTCTTCCTGCACCCGCCGCTCCCGCTGGCCGCGGTCGCGGTCACCGTCGCGTCGGTCGGGTTCGGCGCCAGCCTGGTGCAGCAGGAGCGCCTGATGTCCCTGACCCCGGACGAACTGGCGGGCCAGGCCCTGGGGTTGCACGGCTCCGGCATGCTCACCATGCAGGGCGTGAGCGCGGCACTGGCGGGCTCGGTGGCCCAACTCACCTCCCCCGCCACGGCGATGACGGTCATGGCGATCACGTCGCTCGGGGTGACGGGGGCGTTGAGCGGTCTCGGTGACCTCCGGTCGCGTACCGCGGTCCGGTAACGGGCGCTCTACGCCTTGTGCGCCACCGCGCAGTAGGCGTCGACGGCGACCGTGGGGGCGGCCGAGTCCCCGGTGTCCGGGCGCCACTCGGTCACCTGGACGACGCCCGGCTCGACCAGTTCCAGGTCGTCGAAGAACCCGGCGATCTCCCCGATGCTGCGTACGTAGTACGGCACCGCGCCGCTCGCGTTGTAGGCCTCCGACGCGGCGATCATGCCCTCGCTGGTGGCGGTGCTGTCGCTGATCACCAGGTAACTGTCCGACGGCAGGCCCGCCATGAACGCGCGCACGAGTCCGCGCGCCTGCTCGTAATCGGCGACGTGACCGAGGGTGTTGAGGATCATCAGGGCGACCGGCCGGGAGAGGTCGAGCGTGCCCGCGGCGGCCTCCAGGACGGCCTTGGGGTCGTACAGGTCGGCGTCCAGATAGGCGGTCGTGCCCTCGGGGGTGCTGGTGAGCAGGGCGTTCGCGTGGGTCAGCACGATGGGGTCGTTGTCGACGTACACGATCCGGGCGTCCGGCGCCACGCGCTGGGCCACCTCGTGCGTGTTGTCGGCGGTCGGCAGTCCCGTACCCACGTCCAGGAACTGCCGGATGCCCTGCTCACCGGCGAGGTGGCGGACGGCACGCCCCAGGAAGAGCCGGCTCGTGACCGCAACGTCGACGAGACCGGGGAAGATCTCCTTGATGTGGTCCCCGATCTCCCGGTCGGCCGGGTAGTTGTCCTTGCCGCCGACGAAGTAGTTCCAGAACCTGGCCGAGTGCGGCTTGGTCGTGTCGATCCGGGCGCGTATCTCAGCGGCGGCGGCGACGTCGGGGGTGGAGTCCGGCACGGGGAGCCTCCTGCACCTTGAAGTGGGTGGGCGGGTGGTGGGTGATCAGGTACCAACTTAAATCAACTCACCGTGCGAACAGGGCCGTTCGGAGAACCGCGTGCGCGACGCCTTGACGTGTCCCTGCCCGGGTGGGTTCATGGGAGCGCTCCCATGATTCCGCCGATTGTCTGGAGTTTCGAGTGAGAACCTTGTCCGTAGTCCCCGTGCGAACCGCGAGAAGCAGCACGAAGAGTCCCGTCGCCGCGTTACTCGCCCTCCTCGTGGGGATGGTGGTCCTCGGCGCCCTGACCGCGGCACCCGCCCACGCGGAGCCGCCCCGCGCCCGCGCCACCGGCATCCACATCGACAACGGCCGTCTGCTCGAAGGCAACGGCAACGACTTCGTCATGCGCGGCGTGAACCACGCCCACACCTGGTACCCCGGCGAGACACAGTCGCTGGCCGACATCAAGTCCTTCGGCGCCAACACCGTCCGGGTCGTCCTCTCCAACGGCCACCGCTGGACGCGGAACAGCGCCGCGGACGTGGCCGCGGTCGTCGCCGACTGCAAGGCCAACCGTCTGATCTGCGTCCTGGAGGTGCACGACACCACCGGCTACGGCGAGGAGGCCGCGGCCGCCTCCCTCGACTCGGCGGCCGACTACTGGATCGGCCTGAAGAACGTCCTGGCCGGCCAGGAGGACTACGTCCTCATCAACATCGGCAACGAGCCGTGGGGCAACACGAACCCCGCGGGCTGGACCGACCCGACCGTCGCCGCCGTACAGAAACTGCGCGCCGCCGGCTTCGAGCACACGATCATGGTGGACGCGCCCAACTGGGGCCAGGACTGGCAGGGCGTCATGCGCGCCAACGCCCGGACCGTGTACGACGCCGACCCCACCGGCAACCTGATCTTCTCGATCCACATGTACAGCGTCTACGACACCGCACAGGAGATCACCGACTACCTCAACGCGTTCGTGACCGCCGGACTGCCCATCCTGGTCGGCGAGTTCGGAGGCCCCGCCGACCAGTACGGCGACCCCGACGAGGACACGATGATGGCCGCGGCCGAACAACTCGACCTCGGCTATCTGGCCTGGTCCTGGAGCGGCAACACCGACCCGATCCTCGACCTGGCGATCGGCTTCGACCCGGATCAGCTCAGCTCCTGGGGCCGGCGCGTCTTCAACGGCGCGAACGGCATCGTCCAGACGTCGAAGGAAGCCACGGTCTTCGGCGGCACCGGCGCCGACACCCAGGCCCCGACCACGCCCGGTACGCCGACAGCCTCCGCGGTCACCTCGACGTCGGCCACCCTGACGTGGCCCGCCGCCACGGACAACGTCGGCGTGACCGCGTACGACGTGGTGCGGGTCGCGGGCACCGCCGACGTACCGGTCGCCGCCTCCACCACCAACACCGTCACCCTGACCGGCCTCACCGCCGGCACGACGTACACCTTCGCCGTCCACGCCCGCGACGCCGCCGGCAACCGCTCGGCCCGCTCGGCGACGGTGACCGTCACGACGGACGCGGGCGGGGGAGTGGGCTGCACGGTCGGCTACCGGGCGGTGAACGAGTGGCCGGGCGGCTTCCAGGGCGAGATCGTGATCCGCAACACCGGTGCGACGGCGCTCAGCGGCTGGTCCCTGGCCTTCTCCTTCCCCGACGGCCAGACCATCACCAACATGTGGGGCGGGACCCCGGCCCAGACCGGCGGCGCGGTGACGGTGACGCCGGCGTCCTACACGTCCACCATTCCGGCGGCGGGGTCCGTGACGGTGGGGTTCACCGGGAGCAAGGGGGCCACGAATACGGCGCCGGCGGGCTTCGCCCTCAATGGGGTGGGGTGCGGGAGCGCCTGAACTGCCTGAGCTACGGGGCTTCGCGGCGGGTGCGGGCGTCGTGGGCTTCGAGTACGGACTGGAACTGCTCGCGTGCCCTGTCGATGCGGCCGGCCGCCAGGTACATGAGGCCGAGGCGGCTGTGGATGTCCATCTCCAGCCAGTCGTAGGCGGGTTCCGTGAGCGGGGACAACAACTGGTGCTGTTCGAGGGCCAGGCAGTGGAAGGCCGTGGCCGCGCTCAGGTCTCCCTCGCCCTGCTCCGCCGTGCCCAGCCTGGTCAGGCTGCGTGCGAGGTGGAAGATGTCCCCGCCCCTTTCGAGCAGGTCGACGGCCTGGCGGAGAAGGCGCTTGGCCTCACCGCACCGGCCGAGGCGGAGATGGACGTCGGCCGCGGAGCTCAGGACCCAGCCGAGCATTTGCGGTCTGCCGACCATCTCGGCGTGGGTCCGGGCTTCGGCGAAGGAGGCCAGCGCCGCCTCGTTCTGTTGCTCGTACTGGTGGGCGAGGCCCTGAATGAGGAGCGCCATCGTGGCGAGCCAGGCGTCGTGCCGCCGTCGGCACAGGTCTGCCGAAGTGGTGACATAGGAGATCGCCTCCTTGCCCTGGCCCAGGCTCAGGGCGGTGGCCGCCAGCCCGGTGAGAGCCCGAGCGCCTTCGCCCGGGTAGGCGTGGCGTCGGCTGCTGTGCAGCACCTCGGTGCACAAGGCTCGTGCCTCTCCGTACCGGCGCTGGTATATGCGGGTGTAGCCCAGGCAGTTCCGCACCGCGAGGGCCATCCGCGGGTCGGTGGCCTCCGCCACGTGCCCGAGCGCGATCTCCAGAGCCGTCTGGGCCTCGTGGTACCGGCCCTGCCGTACGAAGTAGTCGCACAGCGCCTCGGCGATCCAGCAGGCGTGGTCGAACTCGCCGAGTGCCACGGCGTGTCCGACGACGTCGGGCAGCTCTCCGCCCGCCGTGTCCAGCCAGGCCTCGGCGTCCTGCCAGTTCCTGAAAGGCGTTTCGGCGGGCTGGGGTCCGGTGGGGAATCCCACGGTGCCCCAGTCACTGGTGATGCGGGCGGCGTCCAGATAGAGGCGGAGTGCGGCCCTGCGTGCGGTGGCGGCCTCGTCGGGCACGGCTTCCGCGACGCGTCGTGCGTGCACGCGCACCAGGTCGTGCAGCCGGTAGCGCCCCGGCCGCGGCTCCTGCACCAGACTCGCGTCGACCAGGCTCTCCAGGACCCGCTCGGTGTCGTACGACGGCCGGCCGAGCATCGTCGCAGGCGCCAGTACGTCGAACTCGACCGTGGGCGCCAGGCCCAGCGCCCGGTATCCGCGCTGCTGCTCGGGTGTGAGCTGGTCGTACGACACCTGGAAGGTGGCCTCGACGCTACGGTCCCCGATGCTCAGTTCGCCGAGCCGCTGCCGCTCGTCGCCCGCCATACGGCCCACCAGGTGCCCCACCGTCCAGCTGCCGCGGTTCTGCAGCCGCGACCCGGCGATGCGCAGCGCCAGCGGCAGCCCGTCGCACAGTCCGACCAGCCGCTCTGTCGCCTCCGGTTCCCGGCTCGCGCGCTCCGTTCCGATGAGGTGGGTGAGCAGGGACACCGCGTCCCCGCTCGCCAGCGGCTCCAGGGTGATCCGTCGGTCGGTGTCCAGTTCGGCGAGCCGTCGGCGGCCGGCCACCAGGACCCGGCTGCCCGCTCCGGCGGGCACCAGCGGTCGGATCTGGTCGGCGTCCAGGGCGTCGTCCAGCACCAGCAGGAGACGTAGCGGGCTGGTCGTGGCGCGCCAGACGGCGGTGAGTTCGTCGAGGTCGCTCGGCAGCTCACCGGTGACCGCGCCGAGTGAGCGCAGCAGCCGCTGAAGGGCCTGCTCCGGCGTCTGCCGACGCCGGGTGCTGTGCGCGCGGAGGTCCATGAACAGGCAGCCGTCGGGGTACTGGGCGCTGAGCTCGCGGGCCGCGCGTACGACGAGCGCGGTCTTGCCGACGCCGGCGGTGCCGTCCACGGTCACGATCGACACGGATCCGGGCGCGGAGGGCGCGATCAGCTGGGCCAGTTCGGCTGTCCGCCCGGCCAAGTGCCCTGCGTCGCCCGGGAGTTCATTGACGGTACGGCGAGGTCTGGGGACCCGGCCGATCAGACGTGCGTCGTCCCTGCGCAGCACCGCCTCGTGCACGCGCCGGAGTTCCGGCCCGGGATCGACCCCGAGCTCCTCGCGCAGGCGCTCGCGCACGCCCTGATAGACGGTCAGCGCCTCCGCCTGGCGTTCGCTGCCGTACAGGGCGCGCATCCTGAGCGCCGTGACCGACTCGTCGTACGGGCTGGACAGCGACAGGGCGGCGAGGTCGTCCAGCGCGTCGGTGCAACGGCCGAGCAGCACCAGGCACTCGAGCCGCTCCACCTGCACCGTGCGCAGGCGCTGCGCCAGCCGTTGCCGCTCGACGTCGGCGAAGGGTCCGGGCAGTCCGGCCAGTGGCTCGCCGCGGAACAGGGCGAGCGCCCCGGAAAACCGGTCCAGCGCGGTGCCCGGATCACCGGCCGCCTTCGCCCGCCGGGCGCGGTCGACCTGCTCGGCCAGGTCCGTCACATCCAGTTGTACGGCGTCGGAGGTGAGCCGGTACCCGCCCCGTTCCCCGCGGATCACCGAGTCGGCGGGACCGGTGCCGTGGGCGTCGAGGGTCTGCCGTAACGCGTAGACATAGCTGGGCAGTACGCTGCGGCCGGTCTTCGGCGGATCGGCTCCCCAGACCCCGTCGAGCAGCTGTTCATGGCTCACCAGCAGGCCCGGACGCAGCGCGAGTGCGGCCAGCACGGCCTGGCGCCGGACGGGACCCAGATCCAGCGCTGCGCCGTCACGCCAGGCCAGCACGGGCCCGAGCAACGCGAGCCGAAGCCTCTGAGGAGTCGGCTGAGGCGTGGGCTGAGACGTCGGCTGAGCAAGCCGTTGAGGAAGGTGTTGAGAAGATCCCCCGCCCACCCGAAGCCTCCGCCCCGTTCCGCGCATCATCAGAATTTCATCGGCATTGCAGCGTCTGCCGCCACGGTTTGCAAGTGCCCGTCGGATCCCGCGGAAAACCGCGGGGCGGTGCCGGTGGGTGCGCCGTACCGGGCGGCGGCCGTTTGCGGGGGGAACGGCCGCCGCCCTCTCAGGAAAGGAACACGGACGTGGCGGTCGACGACGGTTCTCTCACGGGCTTGCTGCAACAGCGGAGGCTGTTCCTCACGCCGGAGCGCAGGCGTGCGGGGGTGGTGGTGTACGTATGCGTCGACGACGGGTTTCCCGGCGGGTTCCCGGTCGGTCGCGTCATCCCGTCCGAGGCCGGGACGTGGTCCGCGTACGCCCGGGTCCGTTCCGGCCGCGTCTTCGCCGACGACCGGGTGTCGGCCGGGTTGCCGAGCCTGGAGGAGGCCGTACGGGCCGTGGTGGCTCACGCCCGGTACGGCGATGTGCTGCTCGCCCTGGAGGAGGCACCGGCCCGATAGCGCCGGCTCTACTCGTCGTCGTCGCCGACGCGCACGACCGCCAGGGTGATGTTGTCGGGGCCGCCCGCCTCGATGGCGGCCTTCCACAGTTCGAAGGCCGCGCGTCCGTCGTCGTACTTGCGCATCACCTCGTCGATCACGTCCTCGGTCAGCGGGTCGGTCAGACCGTCCGTGCAGACGAGGAAGCGGTCGCCGGGCGACAGGGGCACGGACCCCACGTGGGGGCGGACCTCGCGGTAGAGGGGGCTGCCGCCCAGGCACTGGGTGACGAGGGAGGTGGTGCGCTGCCCGGGTTCGAGCGGCGGGCTGTCGTCGACGCTCACCTGACGCAGCCCGTCCCGGGAGGCCGCGAAGACCCGGCTGTCGCCCACGTTGAACGTCAGCAGCGAGTCGGGCCGGACGACGACGCCGGCCACCGTCGTCCCCATGGTCGACAGCTCGCCGCCCTCGTCGCCGCCCGCCGCCTCGTACACGGCGCGATTGCAGGCGTTCAAGGCGTCGCGCACGGCGTCCTCGCTGCTCAGGGTGGGTCCGGCCGACGCGATCCGGCGGGCCACCAGGGCGCTCGCGACCTCACCGCCGGGATGCCCGCCGAGGCCGTCGGCGACGGCGACGGCGAGGGGCGTTCCGAGCGGGAAGGCCAGGGTCTGCGGACTCTCGGTCACCGTGGCGCACAGCGTCCACGGGCCGACGACGAGGCTGTCCTCGTTCCGGTCCCGCAGCAGCCCGGGATGGCTCACCGCGCTCACGGCGATGTACGGCACTGGCACCACCCCTCACCGCTCCAGTTCCACGTACTCCTTGAAGTGCTCCAGATCGCTCCGGACGAGCCGCTCGATCGCGTTCGCCTGGGCGAACCCCCTCGGCCCGCCGAAGGTCTCCCTGATGGTGTCGGGGTCGTACTCGAGCCGCGCTTGAACCCGGGTGTGGTTCCCGTCGATGGGCTGGAGCGAGAAGGAGCCCGTCAGCTCCGGGGCGCCCGTGGTGCGCCACTCCATCACGCGTTCGTCGCCGCGGTCGGATACCTCGGCCGCGAACTGCCGGGTCTCCCCGTCGGCCTCGACGTCCAGACGCGCTCGGCCCCCCGCCTCCGTGTGCGCGTCGCGCACTCCCGCCACGAAGCGCGGATAGTTCTCCACCCGGTGCAGGCCGTCCCAGGCCGTGTCGACCGGGACGCCGACATCGATGTGTTCTTCGAGGGTGCTCATGGCCCACCTCCGGGTTCGGCGCATGATGCATGACGCATGACCTTCTGCTTCCAGTGTGCGCCCCGAACGCATCGGCAGAAGCCTCCGCATCGGCTGATCGCCGACAGTGGGTCCGGTCCGCTTACCCGCCGGGTAATCGACCCCGGCCCGCCCGCCTGCCACGCTCCAGGCATACGGAGCCCGACCGACCGGAAGGACACCATGCCCGCCTACGTCCTGGCCAACCTGAGAGAAGCCGCCCCGCACCCGGAGATCGCCGACTACATCGAGCGCATCGCCGCCACCTTCGAGCCCTACGGCGGCCGATTCCTCGTACACGTCACTCAGCACGAGGTGAAGGAGGGCAGCTGGCCCGGAAACGTCGTGATGATCGGCTTTCCCGGGATCACCGAGGCGCGGTCCTGGTGGGACTCCCCGGCCTACCAGGAGATCGCGCCCTTGCGCTCGCGGCACATCAAAGGCGACATCATCCTGATCGAAGGCGTCCCCGACGACTACGACCCGACTGCCACCGCAAGAGCGATGCGGGAGGCACTCCCCGCCGAGTAACCCTCCAGGTCTCGGCCGGGCCCAGAGCAGACCACGACCTGACGCGCTGACGAGGACCACAGGTCAGACCGGACGCGGCACGATGCTCACCGCGCGATAGTCGTAGCCGTCCTGTTTGAAGCCCGGGGCTTCCCGGGTGAGGTCCACTCGCTGTCCGGGCGACAGCCTGCGGAACCCGGTCATCCGTATGTCGGAGAAGTGGCCGAAGCAGCCGCCGGGGGTCTCGGGCGAGTCGAGCACACCCCACCCCTCCTCGTCACGCCACTCACGCACCGTCGCGGTCACCATGAGCGGAACGCTACGGCTTTGTCCGCGGCGGCGTCGGTTCGAGGGCACGCAGCGGCTGCTCCGAGCACGCCTTCGGGCCGGGCTATTTCTCACCGAGCCGCTGCAACACCGTCCCTCCGACCTCCATGCCGCTGTCACGAGAGGTGTCGACGGACTCGGTGATGATGCCCGCCCAGTACAGGGAGTTGCCGGTCGGCTCGTAGATCACGTCCTCGCCCGGGATGCCGTACTTGGAGTAGGGGGCGCGGGCGAACGGGTCCTTGAACCATTCGTGCTCAAGGAACTTGACGGGTCGGAGCTTGGGGTCACCCATGAAGTCCCGGATCACGCCCAGGACTTCCGCATAGCGGCGTTCGCGCGGCAGGGCCAGTGCCCGGGTGGTCTCCTCGCCTTCGATCAGCGCAGTGAATACCCGCCCCTTGGGACCGGGCGTGCCTTGAGGAGGGCCCAGCACGTACCACGGCGTGCTGTCGTCCTGGATGACGTCGGCCTCGCTGAGGGCGGCGGAATCCCTGGGAAACACCGAGTGGTCGAATGCAACGATCACCTTGTGGATGGATTCCTGCGGCACGGACTTGAAGATCTCCGCCTTCGCCTTCGGCAGCGGCGGCGAGAACTCGATGGTGTCTGCGGCAAGCACGGCGACGGGAATGGCGACGACCGCGGCGCGGGCCTTGTAGGTGACGGGGCGGCCCTGTCGCTCGGTGGTGACGACGACTCCGGTCGAGGAGTACTCCACGCGTTTGACGACGGTCTTCAGGCGGATGGACAGCTTGTCGGCGATCGGAGCCAGGATCTGGTCGTAGCCGCCGACGATCCGGTAGTTCTTGTAGTCGGGTCGGGGGTCGTCCTGGACGGACTTCTTCCATGGGCCGCCCGGTCGTTCACGGGTGGCGATGACGGTGTCGTGGTGGGTCTTCAACTTGAGCGCGTGGACCAGGTCCCAGGTCGACGCGTCCCGTCCGTGGATCCATTCGCATCCGAGATCGACCGGCACCGGCATCGAGGTGCGGTCGGTGAACATACGACCACCGATACGGTCCCGCGCCTCGACCACCACGACCTTCTTGCCGCCGTCGGTCAATTCCCGGGCCGCGGCCAGTCCCGCGACTCCGGCGCCGATGACGACGACATCGAAGTCCGCGTGCCCGGCGCCGGCCCCGCTCTCCTTCTTCTCTCCCGGGGAGCACGCGGCGAGGGAGCCGGCGGCTATTCCTGCGCCGGCACCGATGAGGAGCGTACGACGGCTTATCGGGCGGGGTTTGTATTCCACTTCGCCTCAGTCTTTCCATGCGTAAGGCAGTGTGCAGATGCGTAGAAGCGCAGATGTGCTGTGTGGTCCTCGTCTCAGCGACGGGGTCACTGAGGCGAGGTCTGTCCCAGCCGGCTGAGGAGTTGGGCGCCCGCCCGCTTGCCGCTGTCGTGGGAGAAGTCGATCTGATCGGTGACGACGCCGGCCCAGAACAGGGTGTCGTCGACCGGTTCGTAGATTTTCCGGACGCCGGTGACTTTCCAGGAGTGCGGAAAGGCCGCGCGGGCGAAGGGGTCCCGGGCCCATTCGTGCTCCAGGACCTTCACGGGTGTGAGGCTGCGGTCGCCCGCGATGCCTCGGAGCACGTCGAGGTACTCCTGATGTCGCTGCTCCGCCGGCATGGCCAACAGCCGCTCGGCCTCGTCCATTTCGGCACCCGCGATGATGATCCGCCCCGAGTGACGGGGATTTCCCATGGCGCCGTTCATCAGCCACATCTGCTGGTCGGCTTCGACGACGTGGTCGGCGTCGTCCGGGAACACCGGCCGGTCGAACTCCATGACGGCCTTGGAGATCGCGACATGCGGCACGGCCCGGAAAGCGTCCACCTTCGCCTTCGGCAACTCCGGGGCGAACTGGACCGCGCCGGCGTTCAATACGGCCACCGGCAACGCCACCACCACGGCACGGGCCCGGTAGATCACGCGGCGCCCCTCATGCTCGGTGTGCACGACGACTTGGCCGGGCGAATGCTCCACCAGGTGCACCACGGTGTTGAGCTGGATGGACAACCCGTGGGCGAGCGGGGCGAGTATCTGGTTGTAGCCGCCGACGACCTGGAAGTTGTAGGGGAACCTGAGGTTCTTCTTCTTCCACGGGTCTCCCACGCGCGTACGGGAGAACGTATTGCCGTGCGTGTGCGTCGCCAGCCCCTGCTCACGCACCAGTTCCCAGGTCGAGGCATTCCTTCCGTGGATGAACTGCGCTCCGAGTTCGACCGGAATGGACATCGCTCCCGTGTGGGTCCACATACGGCCGCCGATACGGTCCCGGGCCTCGACGACGACGACATTTCTGCCGGCGTCCGCCAGAACGCGGGCGGCGCTCAGTCCCGCGATTCCGGCACCGATGACGATGACATCGAGATCGCCGCCCCGCGATCCTGCCGTGTTCGGCCTCGGCCTCGACCTCGGCTCTGGCTTCGGCGGCACAGCGCGTGCCGCGTTCGACCGAGCCTGTTCGGCGGGCTCCGTGCCGGACGACCACGCGGCACGGACGTGGGCCACTGCTTCCTCAGCGACTCCGACGGCGAGGCCGAGACGACCTACTCGGGGGATCTTGTGTTCCATTCGCTTCGGCCTTTCCTCCGTGCACAGTGCGCGCACGTATTGCGGCGCACCACCCACGCTGGCCGAGCGGCCCCGAGCCCCGCCATCCGCCACCCGGCCGCCGGACCCCCGCCGGATGGGGGGAGCTGCGTCCGCGGACCCGACTGTCCTGCTCGACCTGCCTTCGTGCAGTGTGTTGACCCACGGAGAGACAAGATCGGGTGATGTGTCGGCATCCGCGTCTCGTCCGGCCTTCCCCGTGGTCGGTCCGGTGGCTCGTAGCCGAACAGCCCCTACTGACGAAGAAGATCGGCATTCAGCGGGCTCTCCGTCACTCTCCGCAGCTCTTCGTTGCTCTCAGTCCGATCCGTGTCTTGGTAGACATACGGCGATCGGGATTCGACGCCTCATGACGAGGCCAGGAAGAGCACTTGGGGGACCCACCAGCATGGGCCTGAACAAGATCATTTCCGGTTTGGGGGCAACGGCAGCGGCCGTCGGCCTCATTCTGGCCGCCGGCCCGCCCGCAGCCGCTGCGGGCAAGTGGTGCAACCACTCGGTCTGCATCGAGACCTACGACATCGGCACCTACCTCGGCAGGGTGGAGGTGTCGGTCACCAACACGAACCAGCCGAACAGGATCAGCGCACGGGTGTGGACCACGAACGGCTGGAGCGCCAACACCAAGGTCGAGGACGTCGCCAAGTTCCGGACCTACAGGGACCAGGCCTATCCCCAACGCCACTTCCCTGCAGGCACCCGACTCTGCGCAGAGGGCTTCCGCGGCGGTGCCGGCGTGGGGCTCCCCTGCGTCACGATCACGAATTGACCTGACGCCGTCGGCCCCGGACCGGTGGCCCGGGCCTTGCCTGGGATGACAGAGCTGTCCGCCGTCCCGTCTCAACCGGACTGGTCCACGCGCAAGCGACCGGACCAGTCGCTTGAGACGGGTGCCGGTGTACCGATGTGCTTGGTTGTACCGGTTGTACAGGTTGTACCGGTTGGTTGGTTCGAATGCCAGTTGCCGCTAGCGACGCACCTTGAACCTCATGTGCAGCACCCCGTGGCCCTGGACGACCACATGCGGATCCTCCAGCAGGTGCTGCCCATCGATGCTGCCGAAGTAGCGCTTACCCGACCCGAACACCACCGGCACCACGTCCAGCGCCACCTCGTCCACGAGGCCGGCCGCGAGGATCTGGCCGCCCACTTCACCGGCGTTCACACCGATGGTTCGGTCCCCGGCGAGTTTCTGGGCCTTGTCGATCGCGGCTGTCACACCATCGACGAAATGGTACGAGGCCTCGGGGTGCCAGCCCTCGGGCTTGGGCCGGTGGGACACCACGACCACGTGGTCACCCGCGGGCGGCTTACCCTCCCAGCCGTTCACCAGGTCGAAGAGGTGGCGGCCCATCACGATCGTGCCGATCGCCTCCCACATCGGCCGGACGTACGCCGCCGAGGCACGTGAGACCTTGAAGACGCTGCCGGCGCCGGAATGGTCGTATTGCTGGTCGCCGCCCTGGGTGATCGGGGTGTCCCCGTTGAAGTACCAATCGTGGAGTGGCCCGACCTGGTCGTTCTCGTCGGCGATGAAGCCGTCCACCGACATCACGCTGTGCATGACTACCGTGCCCACAGGTCCTCCTCGAATCTCCTCGCGCGTCCACCTCCGATCTTGTCGCCCCGCGAGGCGACGAGGCTTGCAAAAAATCAATCGGCGGGCATCGGACCGCTGTCCGGCGGGAACCCCGGCTCGGCGGGGAACCGGCGCCGCAGGGCCAGGTACTGCGTCGGGGTGTGGCCGGTGAAGTCCTTGAACTCCCTGCTGAAGTGGGCCTGGTCGAAGTAGCCCGCGGTTTGGGCGAGTTCCGCCCAGTCGACCGGACGCAGGGTGTCCACGGACAGGATCAGCCGGGCAAAGCGGTAGATCCGCGCCACCCGCTTCGGGGTGACCCCGATATGAGACTTGAACTGCGTGGCCAGGTGATTGCCGCTCACCCCGGCCGCCTCGGTCAGCGCGGCGACCGGGACCGCACCGTGGGCGGTCTCCAAACGCCCGCCCGTGTGCTGGACCAGGTCGAGCCCGCGCGACGGTGCCTCGGCAAGCCGCGATCGCAGCTCCGCTTCCAACGCCCGCAGTGTCTCGGTGGCCGATGAGACATCGCCGACCTGGTTTCGGATCCGATCCACAGACCCTCCCCAGACGGCGTCGACCGGCAGCCATCGGTCCCGCAGCTCGGTGGCCGGCACATCGACGAACGGCGAGATCCCCCAGGGCTTGAAGTGCACCCCCACGACCTGCACTCGTGCGGGGTACTCGACGATGAAACGCCTGGTCCACACCCCCATGAACCACCCATCGACGAACACCGACGGCGGCACCGAGGCAACGGAATCCCACAGGCGGACGGGGTCGCCCAGATTGAGGAACAGATGCGCCGACGGCATCGGCGGAACATTCATCCGACGGTGCCGCGGCACCCCGGTCAAGACGTAGATGTCGTCGATGAATCGGTCGAGCGGCGGGGCAGGAACCCGCCCGACGTATTCCATGCAACCCAGTGTGACCGACAAGGCCCCAGCACGCGAGGGAGGCCGCAGGCCCTGCCATTTCGGTCGTCTGATGCCTTCCCTGTCTGCCACCCAGTGCCGACTCACGGCCGTGGGCGGATGCTGCCTGTGTGAAGCTGAATGAGACGGAAATTGAGACGGGCGGCGGAGACGGGCTCGATAGCATCCTCGGTGTCGAGGGGGGGAACATGGCACTGGTCCGCAAAGGCGCGCGGCGCATTGTTGTCGACGGCACGGGCTATCGCTGGAGCCTGCGAGGCAGGCCTACCTACTGCCAGGGTCTGGCCTGGTCGCCGTGCTCGTTCGCGGTCGAGCACGCGGATACCCCAGGGACAACGCTCGTCGTCACCACCAACCAGCCGCATGCGAGCAACTGGATAGGTCGTGAGGCCGTACCTGTGAAGCCATCCGACGTTGCAGCGGCCATTCGGCTGGCCCTGCGCGAAGGATGGACTCCTACGGCACCGGGCTCTGCGTTCCCACTCGACCAGTCAGCCGGCTTCACGCCCGGCTTCTGAGCCAGGAAGGGAAGAGACGGTGCCTGTGTCTCAGCCGACGACAGTCGGCCCCGCCGTCGGGTGCCGTTGACCAGGCTTCTGGCGGCCGGTGGCGGAACACACGGCTCCGGAGGGTCCGTCGATTCAGGCCGTACGGGCAGGTCACCGACGTCCTCAGACCACCCCGACGCCGAGACATCGCTGCGCCTACGCGTCCACGGCGCAGCCGATGTCGAGCAAGACCGGGGGAGAGAGATCGTGGACCGACCACTGCTGTTCCTCGACATGGACGGGCCACTCAACCCCTATGCGGCCAAGCCGGAGAAGCGCTCCGATGGCTACACCACACACAGAGTGCCCCAGGACCGCGGAACTCCAGACGAACACAGAGGACTCTCGGCCCGGCGGCGCCCCCTGCGGGTCTGGCTCAACCCAGAGCACGGGCGATCCCTGCTCCAGCTCGGCTACGAACTGTGCTGGGCCACCACATGGATGGACGACGCCAACCGGTGGATCGCCCCGGTGCTCAGCCTTCCCGAACTCCCCTTCGTGGACTTCGGCGACGCGTTGTTCCAGGACCGCCCCGACGGGGTCCACTGGAAGACCGGTCCTCTGGTGGACCACGCCAACGGCCGTCCTTTCGCCTGGGTGGACGACGAACAGAGCGATCTGGACCAGGCATACGTGACCGCCCACCACCGCGGGCCCGGGCTGCTGCACCACGTCAACGCGCGAATCGGTCTGCGCGAGGACGACTTCCGCACGCTCGCCGACTTCGCCCGTTCCCTGGGCGCTCCACGAGCCACCGACTGAGCGCGTCCCCCGTCCTTCAGAAAGCCCTGTGCTCGGTTCCGAGCCTGGAACACAGGGTCGTGGTCTTCGGAATCGGTCCCCGATCCCATTCAGGCATCGACATGCGTCGGCGTACCGTGGAGGCAGCCGGGGGTGCCGGGGGGCGTGATGAGTGTCGAATACGACGACCATTTTGACTTCAGAGGCGGGCAGTTCACAGGGCCGGTGATCGGCAGGGCGGACTATCAGCCGTATGTGCCCGCGCCCACCGCTGTCGATTCTCTGCCTGCCAGGACGGTCGGCTTCACCGGCCGCGACGACGAACTGCGCAAGCTGCTGGAGGCTTTGGATCCGGCGCAGCCGGGGCCTCAGGCCGTGCTGGTCGCCGCGGTGTCGGGACTCGGTGGCATCGGCAAGACAGCCCTCGCGGTGGAGGCCGCCCATGAGGCGCAGGCTCGGGGGTGGTTTCCTGGCGGCACGCTCTTTGTCGATCTGCACGGCTACGACGAGTCGCCGATCAGTGCCGATGTGGCATTGCAGTTGCTGCTGCGGGCGCTGGGCACCCGGCCGGAGCACATCCCGGTACAAGCCGAGGAACGTTCCGCGTTCTACCGCGCGGCGCTCGCCCGTCGCGCGCGGGAGAGCGGACCAGTACTGGTGGTGGCAGACAACGCTTCGTCGGTCAGCCAGGTGCGACCGCTGCTGCCCGGCGACTTTCGCCACCGCATGCTGACGACGTCACGACACAGGTTCCCCACCCTGGGCGCTCGACTGCTCGCCTTGGACGAGTTGTCGACGCAGGGCGCCTGCGAACTGCTCGACCGCGCGCTGCATGCGGCAGATCCCGCCGATGCGCGGATGGCGGGCCATGCCTCGCAGGCATCCGCTCTGGCCGCGCTGTGCGGCTGCCTGCCGCTTGCCCTTCAGATCGCCGCGGCCCTGCTGATCGCGGACCACAGCATGTCCCTGAGTGAATTCGGCCGCGACCTGACAGCGTCGCGCAGCCTTCTGGACCAACTGGATGACGGGGAGCGCAGCGTGCGGGCCACCTTCGAGCTCTCCTATCGCGCTCTTCCGGCCCAGCAGGCCAGGTTGCTGCGGCTGTTGGCACTCGCACCGGGACCGGAGACCGGAATCGAGGCCATCACCGCGCTACTGGGCGAAGCCAACTCGCCGCGCGCCGACCTCGCTGTGCTGGAGCGCGCCCATCTCATACAGCGCGGCAGCAGCCGACACCGATGGCGTATGCACGATCTCGTGAGGGAGTACGCGGCCCAGGTTGCCGAGAGCAATGACGTCTTGGCCGAAGAGTCCGCGGCCGCACGGG
Organism: Streptomyces sp. NPDC051963; assembly: GCF_044593495.1. NCBI lineage: Bacteria > Bacillati > Actinomycetota > Actinomycetes > Kitasatosporales > Streptomycetaceae > Streptomyces > Streptomyces sp. NPDC051963. Next base: position 379,378 of record NZ_JBIUCC010000008.1, read on the forward strand.
AGCGAGTGCTGGAGCACTATGTGCAACGCACGGCCGCCGCCGTCGACCTGGTCCGCTGGTGGACTGACACGCCTGTGCCTCAACAGGTGTTCAGCAGCCGAGCGCAGGCCGTCACCTGGCTCGACACCGAGCGCGCGAATCTGCTGGCCACGATGCACGGCACGGCGCAGCCACGCCACGGCACTCTCCTGGTCCGGCTGGGCCTGCTGCTGGGCACCTACCTGTATTTCCGCCGCTACTACGACGACTTCGTCACCGTCAGCCGTCACACACAGGACACGGCCCGCCTCATCGGCGACCGCGTGGCCGAAGCCCAAGCCTGCAACTACCTCGGCCTGGCGCTGCGCTCGGCGGACCGGCCGGTCGAAGCCATCGATGCTCTCACCCGTGCCCGCGACCTGCTGGCAGCAGTCGGCGACCGGACCGGAGAGGCCTTCGCCTGGAACTTCCTCGGCTCCGCACTGCGTGTCGCCGGCAGCCCCAGTGAGGCCCTCCCGGTCCTGGAACGGGCGGGTGAGCTGTTCCGGGCCCTCAGTGACAGCAATGGGCAGGCCTACGTGTTCAACAACACGGGATTCGCCCTGATGGACCTTGGCCGCCCTCACGACGCCATCGACGCCCACACCCGGGCACGGAAACTGTTCCGCACAGCCGGCAACCGCGACCGTGAAGCCAAGGCCTGGCGCAACACCGGCATCGCGCTACAGGCCACCGGCAACACCGCTGAAGCCGTCGACGCCTACACCAAAGCCCTCACCATCCAGCACGAGTTCGAGGACTGGCACGCCATCGGCACCACCCACCAACACCTCGCCGACGCCCACGAGAACGCCGGCCACCTCGACGAAGCCCGCCACCACTGGCTCGCCGCCGCCGACGCCTACCAACAAGCCGACGCCGAACCAGAAGCCGTCCAAGCCCGTGAGCGAGCCACCGCGCTGCCTCCCCCCGACCGCCCCACCCCACCGCCGACCAGTAGCGAGTGACGAGAATCGAACTCGCGTGTTTCGGACTCACCTACCTGGAGCCGCGTGGTCCCGGAGCGGCAGCACGGGCGGGCGCCGGATTACCGATGAGGCCCTCGCCTTGGGCAGGATGGGCGCCATGACCGAGATCCGCACACCCCGCCTCCTCCTGCGTCGCTGGCATGACGACGACCTCGCGCCGATGGCGGACATCAACGCGGACCCGCGGGTCATGCGCTGGATCGACGACGGCTCGGTGCGCGACCTGGACCACACGGCAGAGGACATCGAACAGTGGGAGGAGGAGTGGGACGAGGAGGGTTTCGGACTCTTCGCCGTCGAACTGCTGGCCTCCGGTGAACTGGCAGGCTTCACGGGACTGTCCGTGCCCGAGTTCCTGCCGGAAGTACTGCCCGCCGTGGCCATCAGCTGGCGGCTCGGCTCACCGTTCTGGGGCCAGGGCTACGCATCCGAAGCCGCCCACGCCACGCTGGAGTTCGCGCTCCAGGACCGCGGCCTCGACCGCATCATCAGCATCAGCCGGGTGGGAGACGACGCCTCCGAGAACGTCATCCGAAAGCTCGGCATGGGCCTCGAGCGAGAGACGACGCACCCGGTCCATGCCTATCCACTGCACGTTCACACCATCGACCTCACCGAGTTCCAGGCGTGAAGGGGCGCACAGGTTCGACGACTTCTGCAAGGCAGATGATCCCGCACAGGTCGCCCTGGGCGGCCCCGGCGTGTCTGTCATCCGTCCGGCACGCTGCGCTGCACGACCAGGCGACGTGAACCGCCGCGGAACCTGAGCCGTAGGACGCACCGAACACCGAACGCCGAACGGCGGTTGGATTAGACGCTTCTGCGGTGAACGGACCGGGTCTACGCTCCGTATGCCTATCCGATCGAGGTGTGTATCCGGACGAACCACTCGATCTTCATGGAGTTTGTACATACGGGTCGCGTGCCGCGGCCCCGGGGGATGTGGGGCAACCATGGCGACGGCGAGTAACACGGTGCGCACAGGCACTGTGCTTCCGGTGGATGCGGCGCGTTGGGCGATGTGGACGTTCGTCATCGTCAACGTGGTGATCGTCGAGGCGCTGTTCCTCAGCGCCGGTTCGGGTAAGAACGGGGTGCTCACGGTCGCCAAGTTCTTCGGACTGCACGCGGCCCTGCTGATCCTGTTCCAACTGCTGCTGGTGGCCCGGCTGCCCTGGCTGGACCGTCGCATAGGCATGGACAGGCTCACGGTGTGGCACCGCTGGGTCGGCTTCACCCTGCTCTGGACGGTCCTCACCCACGCCACGCTGGTGGTGCTCGGCTACGCGACACTCGACGACGCGTCCATGGGGAAGACGTTCGTCGCGCTGAGCGGGGTGCCGGCCTCCCTGCTGGGCATGCTGGCCGCGGCTGTCATCGTCGTGATCGGCGCGATCTCGATCCGGCCCTTGCGGCGACGGCTGCGGTACGAGGTCTGGCACGGTCTGCACCTGCTGCTCTACGTGGCCCTCGGCCTGGCGTTCGTCCACCAGTTGCAGGAGACCACGACCTTCACGTCCTCCGCGTTCGCCGAGGCCTACTGGTGGCTCCTGTGGCTGTTCGCCTTCGGCGCCCTGCTGACCGGGCGTCTCGTCGTGCCGTTGTGGCGCAACGCGTACCACCGGTTCCGCGTCGCGGCGGTGGTGCCGGAGTCGGACAACGTGGTCTCGGTGTACGTCACCGGCCGACACCTCGACAAACTCCCCGCCCGCGCGGGCCAGTTCTGCATCTGGCGGTTCCCCGGACACAACAACTGGTGGCTGGCCAACCCCTTCTCGCTGTCTGCGGCGCCAGGCGCACTAGGGCTGCGCCTCACGGCGAAGGCGGTGGGCACCACCAGCGCGGGACTGCGGAACGTCCCGGTCGGCAGCCGCGCCTTCGTCGAGGGACCGTACGGAGCGTTCACCTCCCTGCACCGGAGCCGGCCCGGCGCCCTCCTGATCGCAGGCGGCGTGGGCATCACGCCCGTGCGGGCCATGCTGGAAGAACAGGCGACCGGCGACGTCGTCGTGCTGTACCGAGTACGCAGCGAGGCCGACGCCGTGCTCCTGAACGAGGTGCGTCACCTGGTCTCCCTCCGCGGCGGACGGTTGCACCTCCTCACCGGCCGAACCGGCGAGGCCGGCACCCCGCCGCCTTTCGCCCCGGCCGGCCTGCACCGGCTGGTCCCCGACATCACCGAACGCGACGTGTACGTCTGCGGCCCGCCCGCCATGACCAGCGCCGTACTCTCCGGCCTACGAGACCTGCGGGTCCCCGCGCGACAGGTACACGCCGAGAAGTTCGGCCTGGCCTGAACGGTCGCTCACGCAGCGGGACGCGCCGTGCCCCCGGCAGGATTCGAACCTGCGACACCCGCTTCAGGAGTTTCCCTTGGGCAGGGTTGTGACCTGTGGAAATGTCGAGCATCGAGTGTCTGGCCCCGGAAATCGCCCCTCCGTGGTTCTCACCTGTTCGCGGGGTTTCCCGTCCTCATGTGTGCTGGATGCGCAGTGCCTGTTCAGGCAGTCCGGTGGGTCATACCCAGGTCTGACCCTGCGGTTCAACTCCTGGTCCGACGCCCCGCAGGGGCCGCGAAGGCATCGTCGTTGGCATGACGAACACGGAGACATCCACAGCCATCCCGGCCACGACGATCGGCGCCCGACTGCGTGGCGCGCTGACCGTGGAACGGTGGGAGACCACCGGCTTTCCCGGGCGCTGGGTGGGCGGCACTGCCATGGTGCTCGGCCCGCTCCTGATGCTGACCGGCGCGTTGCTGCGGGTCCGCTTCCACTTCTTCTACCCCGACCAACTCGCCGCGTACGAGCGGCATCCCGTCCTGATGGCCACGGCTTACGGCCTCTTTGCCGCAGGTGGTCTGCTGCTCTGGCCCGCCGTGGCCGTGGTGGCCGCACGGATCGGGGCGCGCAGCGCCGGTTGGGGGCTGTGGGGCGGGGTGCTGGTCATGTTCGGACTGTTCGCCCGCGCCTTCCACGCGGGGGTGGACCATCTGGCCTTTCAGCTGGTGCGTTCCGAGGGGGCCGGGCCCGCCACCGAAGCGGTCTCCGCCGGCTACGGCGCCTTCCACGTCTTCGCCACGCTGAACCTCGCCATCCTCGCCGGGTGGATCGTCCTTGCCCTGGGGGCCTGGCGCACCCGGGTGCTCGGCCCGGTCCGCGCTGCCGCACTGGGCCTCACAGCGGCGCTGCCCCTCGGCGTGCTCAAGGGGACCACCCCCCTGTCGCTGGTGGCCCTGGCGGGACTGTGCGCCGCACTGGTGCCACTGGGCCTGGCGCTACTGCGCGAAGCGCCCCGTCCCCGCCGGGCGGCGGTACTGCGCTGGGTGCCGCTGACCCTGGTGACGCTCGGGCTGATGGTGCTGCTCGGACAGGCCGGTTGAGTGTATGCGTACAGGTACGGTCGGACCATGAAGGCCCAGCGGCAGCACCATCTCCACGCCCTCGACCTCGGCGTGGCCCTGGCCCTGACCGCCGTGTACATCGGCTTCGCCCGACTGACCGGCGCCGACGACGGCCAGCCCGTCTACACGGGACCGTTCTGGCTCGGCTGCCTGATCGCCGCCGCGGTCGGGCTGCCGATCGCCGTACGCCGCCGTTGGCCGCTCGCGGTCCTGGCGACCGTGCTGGCCGCGCTGGCCACGGCATCGCTCCTCGACATCCCACGTGAGCCGTACACCGCCGCCGGGCTTGCCGCCTACCTCGTCGCACTGGCCGAACCCCTCCGCCGGTCAGTGCCCGCCCTCGCGATGACGCTGCCGGTGGCGGCCGGTGCCGTGTATCTCGGCGAGGCGGTGGTCACTCCCGCCGAAGACGGGCGGGGTGCCGTGGGAGTGGCCGGGCTCGTGCTCCTGGTGATCTGCGGGGCCTGGGGCGCGGGGTTCACCGTGCGCAACCGCCGGGCCGGGGCCGTACGGGAACAGCGGCGCCGTTCGGAGCACGCGCTGACCGAGGAACGCCTGCGGATCGCCCGGGAGTTGCACGACATCGTCTCGCACAACCTCAGCCTGATCGCCGTCAAGGCGGGTGTCGCCGGGCATGTGGCGGAGGCCGATCCGCAGGAGGCGCGGGCCGCCCTCAAGGTCATCGAGGAGACAAGCCGTTCCGCGCTCACCGAGATGCGGCGCACGCTCGGCGTGCTGCGCACCGAGGGTGCGCCCCTGGGACCCGTACCGGGCCTGGACCGCCTCGACTCGCTCGCGGAGGAGGCGAAGCGGGCAGGGGTGGCCGTCGACCTTACGGTGCGCGTCGCGGAGGCCCTTGCAGAGGGAACACAGCTGACCGTCTACCGGATCGTCCAGGAGTCCCTCACCAACGCGGTCCGGCACGCCGCCCCGACCGACTGCCGGGTCACCGTCGAGGCGGACGAACGAGAGATCCGTATCGATGTCGTGGACGAGGGGCCACCGTCCGCGCCCGGGCATCCCGTCCGCGAACTGCCGGGCGGGCACGGACTCTTGGGCATACGTGAACGGGTGATGATGTACGGCGGCAGCTTCGCGGCGGGCCCCCGGACGGAGGGCGGCTTCGCGGTGTCCGTCCGTCTGCCTGCCGAAGGGAACCAACGAACATGACCGACGTGCCCCCGGTCCGGGTACTGATCGCCGACGACCAGGCGATGGTGCGCGGCAGCTTCCGGGTCCTCGTCGACCACACGCCCGGCATGACGGCCGTGGGCGAGGCCGCGAACGGAGCCGAAGCCGTCGAACTCGCCCGCCGTGAGCGGCCGGACGTCGTGCTGATGGACATCCGCATGCCCGACCTCGACGGCATCGAGGCGACCCGCCGGATCTGCTCGGACCCGGCGCTGTCCGAGGTCCGCGTCCTCATCCTCACCACGTTCGACCTGGACGAGTACGTCTACGCCGCCCTGCGCGCCGGCGCGGCGGGCTTTCTGCTCAAGGACACCCCGCCGACCGACGTCCTCACCGCTGTCGGCGTCGTCGCCGCGGGCGAGGCACTGCTCGCTCCCTCGGTGACCCGCCGTCTGATCGCGGAGTTCGCCCGCCGCCCGGAGCCCGCGCGCCCACCCAGCCGCTTGCTGGACGGAGTCACAGACCGGGAGTTGGAGGTGCTCGGCCTGATCGCGAGGGGGTTGTCCAACACGGAGATCGCAGGGCACCTCCATCTGAGCCTGGCCACGGTCAAGACCCATATCGGCCGCCTGCTCACCAAGCTGCGTGCGCGCGACCGTGCCCAGCTGGTGATCGTCGCCTATGAGACCGGCCTCGTGGGCGCCCGCCGCGGAGTGTGACCTTCAGAGGACGGCGGCCCCTCATCGGAGGTGCAGGGCGGTCGATCAAGTCGTGGTTCCTGCGTCGGGCCGGCACGTCCTGGAGCGGAGTCGTGTCACCAGCGGAGTTTGATCGATCATTTCTCGGCTATTGACGCCTGCTTCACGTGCAGGCAACATCCACCTTGCTCATCAAGCGATAATCGTTATCACACAATGAGAAACCCCTGGTGGGTGGCGAGGAGGCCACGCATGCGTGTCGGAGTGCTCGGGCTGGGCGAGGCGGGAAACCTGTATGCAACGGGGTTCCTGGAGAACGGCTGGTCGGTGGCCGGGTACGACCCGGGGGACGTGCCCACCCCGGCGGGCGTGGAACGCGCGGACAGTGTCGAAGCCACCGTCCGCGACTGCGACCTGGTGCTCGGCCTGACCGGGGCCAAGGCCGCCCTGGCGGTGGCCCGGGCGGCGGCCCCGCACCTGGGGGCCTCCACGGTGTACGCGGACATGAACGCCGGTGCCCCGGGGCTGAAGCGGGAGATCGCGCAGGCCGTGAGCTCCTCGGCGGAGTCGCAGTCGCAGCCGAAGGCCCTCTTCGCGGACGTGTCGGTGATCGGTCCCGTTCCCACGCACCGGCACCGCACCGCTCTGGTGACCAGCGGCCCGGGCGCCACGGTGATCGCGGACCACTTCGGCACGCTCGGTGCGCCGGTGGAGAACCTGGGCGGCGAGCCCGGAGCGGCCTCGGCCCGCAAGCTGCTGCGCAGTGTGTTCATGAAGGGCCTGGGCGCGATCATCGTGCAGACCGTGGAGGCGGGCCGGGCCGCCGGGGACGAGCTGTGGGTGCGCGAGCAGATCGCCGCCGAGCTCGCCGGGGGCGAGAGCACGCTGGAGCGCCTGTACGCGGGGACCGCCAAGCACGGCGTACGCCGGGCGTACGAGGCGTTGGCGGCCTCCGATCTGATGGCCGATCTCGACCTGGACGCCGAGCTGACCCGCGCGATCAGCCATGTGCACACGCTGGCGGCCCGCCCGGAAGGGCTGCGGGACGTTCCGCGGGTCTCCGACGAGCTGCTGGCCGCGCACCGGGACGTGGCCACCGCGAACATCGGCGACGCGGTGGACCGTCTCGCCCTGCTCGACTCGGGTGTCCGGCCCCTGTGGCCCGGCGCGCGGGCGATCGGGCGGGCACTGACGGTGTGGACGCGGGCCGGGGACAACCAGGCCATCCACGAGGCCATCAAGGTGGCGGCACCCGGAGACCTCATCGTGGTCAACGGCGAGGGGGACACGTCCCGCGCGCTCATCGGCGAACTGATCGCCGAACGCGCCAAGGCCCGCGGCGTCGTGGGCATGGTCCTGGACGCCGCGGCCCGCGACGTCGACGTACTCGCCGAGATCGGCTTCCCGGTGTGGGCGCGGGCGGTGACCCCGGCCGGGCCTTACAAGTTCGGCCCCGGACACGTCAACGTGCCCGTGGCGGTGGGCGGGCTCGTCTGCCGGCCCGGTGACCTGGTCGTGGCGGACAGCGACGGAGTTGCCGTGGTCGCCGCCGAGCAGGCAGAGTCGGTGCTCGCCGCCGCCCGCGCGGTCGAGGCCGACGAGGCAGGCCGCCGTGCCCGGATCCGCGCCACCGCGGGTGGCGGCAACGGAACGGGAGGCGCCTCATGATCGCCGTATGGGCGTTGGGCTGCTACATAGCGGCCATCATCGTGTGGAACTCCGTCCTCAAGCGCAACATCGGCGAGGCGCTGATCGTCGGACTCCTGGTCACCGGCCTGTTCTCCGGCGGTGACATCGGCCACGTGCTGTGGAGCAGTCTCGCCGAGGCGATGCAGGAGGAGGTGACCTTCGCCGCCCTGGCCTTCGTGTTCATGAGCTACGTACTGGCGCGCACCCCCGTCCTGGACCATCTCCTGGACATCCTCAACTCGCTCCTAGGACGCCTGCGCGGCGGCCCCATCTACACCTCGACCGTCGCCGCGGGCGTGTTCGGCGCCATCGCGCACGTGGGCGCCGCGGTCACCGCGGCCGTCGGTTCGGTCACGATCCCCTGGATGAAGCGGTCGAACGTCAGCGGCGAACTCGCCGCCACCGTCGCGGCCGGCGGCGCGGGCATGGGCGTCACCTTCCCCTTCAGCTCCACCATGTTCATCCTCCTGGGTTCGGCCGGTGTCGCCTCGGTGGTGTCCACCGACGACATCGTGCTGCCGCTCTTCCTGGGCGGGCTGTGGTGCCTGGGCTACCGGATGATCGCGGCGTTCGTCATGATCCGCCGCCACGGCATCCAGCCCGTCGACACCGGCGAGCTCAAGCCGCTGCGCCGCACGCTGGGTGTGGGCTGGACCAGCCTGCTGCTGTTCGGCGGGATCGTCCTCCCGCTGCTGCTGACCCGCGGGCCACTCGCCGGCGCGCTGGGCCGCTACCTCGACGGTGTGAAGATGTCCGACGCGATCAGCCTGATCACCTGGATACCGGTCCTGATGATCACCATCGTGCTGCTGCTCGGCCGTCGCCACCTGCCGCGCACCGGGCGGGGATGGTGGGACCTGCTGGGCGGGGCCGCCCCGCAGTTCGGTGTCCTCGGCGTCACCATCGTGGCCGCGTTCTCCGCGGCCAACGCACTGGGCGAACTCGGCCTGCCCGAGCAACTGACCGACCTGTTGTCCGGTGTGGACGCGCCCCTGTGGGTCATGGCCCTGGTCGTCGGCATCCTCGTGGTCGGTGTCGCGATCCCGCTCACCGCAAGCGCCACCATGGCGGCCATCGGCCCGGTCGCGGTCTCCGCGCTGATCGGTGCCGGGGTCTCCCCGGCCACCGCCTGCGTCGCCGTCCTGATCTTCGCCTCCACCGAGGGCGCCTCGCCCCCCTCGGGCGCGCCCATCTACGTGGCGAGCGGCATCGCGGGCGTCGACCCGTCGCGCACCTTCAAGCCGCTCCTCACCTACTACTGCGTCCCCATCCTGTTCATCGGCGCCGCCGTGGCCACCGGCGTCCTGCCCGTCTGAAACCCGAACCCGAAACCCGAACCCGAAACCCGAACCTGAACTCGAACCCGAAACCGGAATCTGAGACCCGAACCTGAAACCGGAGGCCACCCATGACCGTCCGCACACTCCAACTCCTCTTCCGCCTCACCGTCATCGGCTTCCTCGCCGGCGGTTTCCTCATCGTCATCGGCCAGGCCCTGGGCATCGCCCTGGGCGACGCCGGCTGGGTCGCCGCCGTCGAGGAGCATGCCGGACCGCCCACCTTCATCGTCGCCGGCGTCAGCGGACTGCTCGCCTTCGTCCTCTCCTACCTGACGACGGAGGAGCGGCCGGACAGGGCCACCCTGCCGGCCGGGCAGGACCTCCAGCCCGTGGCTGGGACCCGCCCGGAATAGCAGGCCCGGCGCCCCCGGTACGGCTCCGTACGGGCACCCACCGTCTGATAACTCTTATCGGACTACGGCACACCGGGTGCCGTGCCGACCGTCCAGGAGCCCACCGCCCATGGCTGCCATCTCCGCCTCCCCCATGCGTTCGGTCGACAGGGCCTTCGACGTGCTGGGCGTCCTCGAGGACGCCCGGCACCCGCTGCGCCTGAGTGACGTCGCCCGCCGCGCGGAGCTGCACGTGGCCACCGCCCAGCGCATCCTGAACGTCCTGGTCGACCGCGGTTACGCGGCCAAGGAGGACTCCGGCTACGTGGCCGGCCCGGCCGCCGTCGCCACCGCTCACGCGTTCCTGGTCAACAACCGGCTCAGCCCCGTGGCCCTGCCCGTCCTCCAGGAACTGGCCGCCACCACCGGGCTCACGCCGACCCTGTACGTGCGCGTCGGATCCGCCCGGGTGCCGATCGCCCGCGTCGAGGGCCGCAACCCGCTGCGCTACCAACTGCCCATCGGGGACAAGCTCCCCCTGCACCTGGGTGCCGGAAAGGCACTGCTGGCCTGGCTGCCCGAGGACGAACGCGCGACCTGTGTCGCCGCCGCGGCGCCCTTCACCCGAGCCTCCGGCGAACAGACCACCGCCGAGGACCTGACCGCCGAACTGCGCAACGTCAGACAGGACGGCTACGCCCTCTCCCGGAGCGAACGCGTCCAGGGCGTCACCTCCGTCAGCGCACCCATCCTCAAGGGCGACACCTTGCTGGGCGCCCTCAGCATCACCGGATCCAGCAGCGACCTGCCCGAGAGCGAGCACCCGCGCATCATCACCGAAGTCCGCCACGCGGCGGAGGCCATCGCGGCCCGCTGCCCCTGACCGAAAGCCACTCCTGTGCCGCTGCCTGTACCGACGTACGACGAACTCCTCCACCGCACCGACGCACCACCCGGATCCAGTTGGCACCTCTTCGCCGACCAGCCCGAACGCGGCATGGCCAACTTCGCGGGCCCGCAGCAGATCCTGCGCGCCGCCCAGTGCGTACGCGACGGCCGCGCCCTCAACCTCGACCACCCCCTCGACGCCTTCGATCCGCCCATGTCCATGGCGCGCGGCATCCCCCACCACCGCATCACGGCCAAGCACGACCAGGCCCGCGACGACGTCCTGGACAACTTCCACCTCCAGGCGAGCACCCAGATCGACGGGCTGCGCCACCGCCGCGCCTCCGGACACGGCTTCTACAACGGCGTACCCGACGACGACATCAAACCGCGCAGCCCGCGCCTGGGAGTCCAGCTCTGGGCGGAGACACCGCTGGCCGGACGTGCCCTCCTCATCGACGTCGAAGGACTCCTACGAGCACACGGCACCCCGCTCGACCACGCCACGGGCCCCGCCCTCACGCCGTCCCTGCTCGACCAGGCACTCGACGCACAGGGCTGCCGTGTCGAGGACGGCGACCTCGTCCTCGTCCACACCGGGTGGGCCCACTGGTACCTCACCACCGACCCCGCCACCCGCGCGGAGACCCGAACGGCCCGGCGCGCCACAGGCTTCGCCCAGTCCCGCGCCTTCGCCGCCTGGTGCTGGGACCACCGCATCGCCCTGATGGCCACCGACACCTTCGCCGTCGAAGTCCTGCCCGTACTACCGGAGAGCGACTTTCAGCAGAGCGCGCCTGAAGACGCCGGGATGATGCACCAGGAGCTGATCGCCAAACTCGGCCTTCCCCTGGGCGAGTTGTGGAACCTGACCGCCCTGGCCGCCGACTGCCGTACCACCGGCCGCTGGGACAGCCTCCTGACCGTCAAACCGCTCCACCTCACCGGCGGAGTCGGCTCACCCGCCAATGCCACCGCGCTGCGCTGACCTGGACTGCCGTGGCGTTTGCGCAGCGGATACCCACCGTGACCTGTAGGGAGAGATGCGCAGCACGCCGTCGAGTCCGAGTCGACGCAGGACGCGTTCGGAGTGAGGCGCGTGGACACCGGCATGTCCGGGAGCCCTGTCTGCCGCAGTGTGCCGTCGATCAGCACGTACAGGAGGGACTGGTCGTGCCGTTGGACGGAGTGGTGCCGCCCATGGCGGCCAGGTAGTCCACGATCGCCGAGAACCCGGCGCACCGGATGTGGCAGTCGGCAGTCGGCCGCCCGCGCCAAGGCAGGGGAGCAGTGGTACGAGTCCGGTTACGTCTTCACCACCCGCACCGGTCGCCAGGTCGAGCCGCGGAATGTCTACCGCTCCTCCACCCGCGTCGCCGAATCCAACGGCCTTCGCGTCATCCGGTTGCACAACGCTCGGCACGGCCACGCTCCTCACGGCGGCCGGAGTTGCGCCCCGCGTACGTAGGGGCCCGCTCCACCCGAATTCGGGTGGAGCGGGCCCTGTGAACTGGTGCCCCCGGCAGGATTCGAACCTGCGACACCCGCTTTAGAGGTCGTTTTCCTCTGTAATGCGGTGTTGTCTCTAGCTTTGCGCCCCCCTGATGGTCTGGTGCTGGCGAGTCTGCAGTGCGGGCCGCGGCTGGCGAGGCGGATGGTGTGGCGTCTGGGGCGAGAGCCGATCTACGCCTGTCTCATTCCAGGACGCCCGGATCTGTCCCGTGCTCCCGCGAGGCAGAACCCACGCCTGGGCGCACGCCCTCGATCGGCGGTATGCCCAGGTGATGACCGACCGTCGCGCGTATCCGAGTGATCTGTCCGATGCCCGCTGGGAGTTGATCGAGCCGGTGCTGTCCGCGTGGCGCTTCGAACGCCGCGGCCGGGCCCTGGACTTCGGCAGGCCGCCCCAGCACGACCTGCGCGAGATCATGAACGCGATTGACTACGTGGACCGCACCGGCTGCCAGTGGGCCTACCTCCCGCACGACTTCCCGCCCCACCAGACGGTCTACGGCTACTTCGCCAAATGGCAGACCGACGGCATCTTCGCCCAGCTCAACGGCCTATTACGGGAGTTGGTACGCCAGCAGGAAGGTAAGCACCGCCATCCCTCAGCCTGCGTGATCGACGCCCAGAGCGTGAAGACCTCCACCTCCGTCCCCGCCAGGACGCAGGGCATCGACGCGGGCAAGAAGATCGTGGGCCGCAAACGCAGCATTGTCACCGACACCCTCGGCCTGCTGCTGGCGGTGCTGGTGACCGCGGCCGACGTCCAGGACTCCACCGCCGGCCGCCCCCTCCTGGAGCAGGCCGCCACCGACCACCCCACCCTGCGCAAGGTTTGGGTCGACGGCGGCTACCGCAAGCACTTCGTCGAGCACGCTGCCGCCCTCGGCATTGACCTCGAAATCGTTCAACGCACCCCCGGGACCAGGGGATTCACCCCGATCCCGAAACGCTGGACGGTCGAGCGAACCTACGGCTGGCTCATGCTGCATCGGCGCCTGGCGCGCGACTACGAAACCCACCCGCACCGCTCCGAAGCCATGATCCATATCGCCATGACCGACCTGATGGCTCGCCGCCTCACCGGCGAGAACACCATCTCCTGGCGCGACCCGACATCAGCGGATCAAATTCGCATCCCGGGATGAAACAACGGGAGAAAACGACCTCTTAGGCCGGATGACCTCAATGAGCTTGCGGCGTCCGGCCTTTCGCAGTGCGGACGGGGACCCGTAGCGTTCCAGCAGCCAGGTCACCGCGATGTGGTCCAGACGCGGGCCCAGGACGCGTTCCAGCGACCGGTGGAACTGGGTGAGCAGGCCGCGGATCCGGTTGTTGGTGCGGGTGGCCTCGGCCGCCAGGTCCTGGTCGAAGCCGACCAGGACCGTGAGTTCGGCGGTGATCTCGTCGGTCAGTTCCAGCGAGCGCAGGGTATGCGGCATGGTGCGGGCCGCGTCCGCGATCACCGCAGCGTCCTTCACGTCGGTTTTCGCCTCGCCGGGGTAGAGGTCGGCGATCCGGCGCATGGACAGGCCGGGCAGGTAGGCGACCTTGCAGCCGGCGTCCCGGGCGACGGTCAAGGGCAGGGCGCCGATGGAGGCGGGCTGGTCCACGATCACCAAGACGGTGCCGAACTTGGTCTTCAGCTTGTCGAAGACGTCTCGCAGCTTCGTTTCGGTGTTGGGCAGTTGCTTGTCGAAGACCTTCTTGCCGGCCGGCGTGAGTCCGTGACCGTGGTGGGCGCTCTTGCCGACGTCCAAGCCGAGGAAGACGACGCCTATCTCGTCACTGTCGTTCAAGCCGTCCTCCCGAACGGATTCGTGCCGTGCTGGCCAGGGCGTTGGCGTCGTGCGCGCATCCACGTTATGCAGACCTGCCGCCCGCGAACGGCCGGGCGTTGCGCCTGGCCAGGCGGTAGTCGGACCTCTCATCAGCGTCTCCAACGGCGCCTCTCGGGCCCGGTGACACCCCCCCAGGTCATGCCTTCGACAGGGGGAACAGTCATGCCGGGCCCGGAGGCCAGCGGCCCTCTTGCAGGACCGCGGAAAACATAACGGGGGAGTTACGTGAGCGCCGACCTCAAACGAAGTGGGGCCAAAACAGCTTGGAACAAGGGGCGCACGAGACGATCCGCACGCCCCCTGTAGCCCCTCGTTGGAGCCAAAACAACTTGGCATCGTGGTCCCAAAAGAAGGATCTGGCTCACTTTGCGGATGCTGTTGGTGATCTTCAGATGGCCAAGTCCCGGCAGAGGCGCCGAAATTGGCTGGCTGGTGTGATGGGACGCGGTGGGGTGGTGCCGGGTGGAAGGCATCCGCTGAGGCGGATGATGTTCGTTCCTGCGGCGGTGAGTACGTGCTGGACGTGGGTTTTCGCGATGCCGTGGTAGCGGCAGTGCCGCAGGCCGTGGGTATGGACGGTTTCTGAGACAGTCGCCGGTGAGCACAGCGAGGGCGAGGCCGCCGCGGTGTGTGGTGACCACCGCGTCGACCTGCGGTACCGGCCGGTGTCCCCCCACGGCCCCTCGACCACCGCGACATCGGGTCGTGGGCTCCGGCCGGTCGCCATGCACGGCATCGTGTCCCAGTGAGGCTGGGCGAGTGATCCTACCGCCCGGCGGTACAGCGCGACCGCCGGGCGTTCCCGCGTCGTCCGCGGGTCGCAGATGGGTCAACTCCCTTGGCGGACACGGATCTTCTGGTGTTCCCCCAGTGATACGTTTACGCCGTCTGGAAATTCAGTTCGAATATGGGTGGGGTTCACTTCCATGGGCAATGTCCGAAGAAATCTCCTGACGGTGGCCGGCGTGATCGCGAGCGGCAGCGCAGTGGTCGCGATGGTGGCGACCCCGGCGGCTGCCACGACGTACGGCGCGGGGAGCAGGGGCCTGGACTCGTTCACGTACTTCAACAACGACGGCGAGATCCTCACCTCCGAGGACAACAACGCCGACGGCCACGGCGCCACGGCCCAGTGGCGTTACAGCGGCTCGTCCACCGTCAACTCGTACTACAATCCCAACGGCGCGGGAAACACGAAGACCTGGAACCTCTCCCTGCCTGAGAACAGGTTCATCGATATCCGCGCCTGCCTCCAGGACGGCGCCGGAGGTACTCCGTGGGACTGCGGCCCGTGGGAGGGTGCCTCCACTGGCTGACCCGCCTCCCGATACCTGAGGTCGATCGCATGGCGCTGGAAGCAGTGGTCCGGGACGTGGACGACATGATCTTCGACTACACCACCGCCAATCGTGTCGGCATGCACGGACACCTCGCGGCCGAGGGCCTTCTCGACGGGTACGACAGCGTCGAGGAGGCCCTCGTGAGCCGGCGGCAGGTCTGCGAGGTGCACGCCGGCAGGTAGCCAACGGTTGGCGGTGAGCGAGTTGTGTCCTCCTCGCCTCCTGGCTGACCTTCTCCCGGCCAGGACAGCCAGGTGAAGGAGGTATCGATGGGTGCAGTTCGTGTCTCACACAAGATCACCAACAGCATCCTTTGCGTGAAGCCAACACGGTGAGTGCTGGTCGGCAAACGGCCCGCCCACCGGCGGGACGTCGCTGGTTACGTATCGATGACAATGGGGCTGTCCCGATCAGGCTGGCGCCGGCCGATCGGAAGGAGACGCCTGGAAAGCGAGGCGTGCACGCGGGCGGCAAAAGCCTCGATGTCCTTGACGTCCGCGCCCGCCTGCACGGGGTTGTACCAATAAGCTTCAGGCTGGGATTGTGGCCTCAGTTCGTGCCACAGGATCCTGAGATACTTCGCGTCCATCTCGATCTCCAGTGCGCCGCTGGCTCGTTCACGAACTGGGCAGCGACCTTGTAGCCGCGCACATCGCCGGAGGGGAAGTACACGACCTCGACGAGCATGCCGTCGATGTGGCTGAGCAGGTGGACGAACTCCTCCATGGTGGAGGCGGCGGCCACGGCGGTCCGTACGATGGCGCGCGAGCGCTCGCGGGCGGGCTTGTCCTGGCCGGTGCGGCGGGCCTTCTCCTGCTCGGCGCGGGTGGGCCGCTTGGCGGCGGTGCGGTCGCCGCGGACGACTTGGAGCAGGCCGTATTCCTTCTCGATGGTGGCGAGTTCGCGGTCGGCGGTGTGGTAGTCGTTCCAGTGCCGGGCGGTGCGCAGATCTGCCCGGACCTTGGTGGCGGCGATGTGGATGTGGTCGGGGGCGTGGCGGACGGCGACCCACCGGCAGCCGTCTGGATCGCCTTCCGGCGCGATGCCGGTGGCCGCCACCACGCGGCGGGCGATGTCGGCCCATTCCTCGTCGCTGAGGATGCGGTCTTCGGGGGCGGCCCGGAGCGAGCAGTGCCACACGTGCTGCTCGGGCGCGCGGCCCAGCCGCTGGGCCTGCTTGACGTGCAGGTTGAGGTCGGCCACGAGGAGCTTCCTGGTGGCATCGAAGTCGTCACTGCGGCCGGGGTCGGGGGCAAAGCCGTCCCAGGAGGCGACCAGGTGCGGGTCGGTGTGGTCCTTGGCCTTCTTGGTGTCGAACAGGTACCGGACCAATCCGGCGGTCCCCTTGCCGCTTCGGATCTTCGCGATCACCGGGCCGCCTTCTTGGAGACGGCCTGGTTCGCGGCTGCCGCGATATGGCGGACGGTGGTGCCAACCGCGGTCAGGGTCTGCTCGGCCTGGGCCAGGACGACGGTGTCCCCAGGGTGTGGATGGCCACCGGAGTTCAGCTTCCTGGCGATCTGGTTGATGTTGTGGCCGATCTTGGCGACCTCGCTGCGGAGAGCGGTCAGTTCGTCGATGTAGTCGTCGAGCGGGGTGCGCTGACCGGGCAGGGCGAGGTCGCCGTGGACGCGGGCCATGACGACAGCGCCGACGTAGTGGGCGCCGGCGATGTTCAGCGAGCGAGCCTCGCGGAGGATTTCTGTCTTCTCGTCGACGCTGTAGCGCACGTCGACGCGTTCTTTGCGTTGCACGGCTTCGCGCTGGCGGCGGCGGGCGACGCGGTGCAGCTCGGCGGCGTCGGCGGCACGCGGCAGCTGGGCGGCGGCGGTGCCTGCGGGCTGTTCCCCCTCAGGCACCCCCTGGTGCCCGAGCCCCTCCGCCACCCCCGGGGCGGAGGCATCCCCGTTGATCCGGCCCTTGGACGGTCCAGCGGGATACCTTGCTGCGCTGTCTGGGGCTGAGGTGGTGTGCGTCTGCTGCTGAGCGGTGGGGAGTTCGTGGTGCTGTTCGTGCATGGTGGTGCTCCGATGGTGAGGGGCTGTGTCACGTGCGTCGCATCCGTCCCATGCCTGGTCAGGACAGGTACGGACACTCGGGCAGGTACGGAGAAGTCCGTCCCGGTGAGGACATCCGTCCCCGCGCTGACCTGCGCGGGGACGGATGCGACGCAGTGATACGGACCCAGGGGGAGGCGGGTCAGCGGGCGGGCTTGGGGTCGGCGGGGCCGCCGGGCGGGCCGACGGGCAGCTGGCCCGCCTGGGCGGCAGGTGGTTTGCCCTGGGCCGGGTGCGCAGGCCTGGCGTCGTGCGCGGGGGCGGGCGCCGTCTCGGTGAGGTCGGGGCAGTGCCGGGCCCAGCTGTCGAGGAACCGGTTGCGGGCGTACCCCTTGGCCTGCTTGCCCTTGTCGAAGGGGTAGTTGGCCGGGCGGATGTCGAAGTCCCGGAGCATGTTGCCCAGGTGGTGGGCGTTGAGTCCCTTGGTGCCGTGTTCCGCCCAGGGTGCGTCGGGGTTCTGGAGCAGGGCGGTGACCAGATCCAGGGAGGACAGGGCCTCGGGGTTGCCGTGTGCCTGGAAGATGCGGTGGATGTCGTGCAGCAGCCGGGTCTTCAGGTTGGTCTGCTCGTCCTGGACGGCCTCGTACCGGGTCATCGCGACACAGGCCGCACGGGCGCTGGCGGGCCAGTGGCCGCCGACCAGGTCGGCGATGATGACCAGCGGTTCCCAGGTGTCCGCCGCCCGGTCCTCCACGGGCATGGTCGGCGCCATGCGGCCGGCCGTGGCGCGCAGCGGGCCCAGCCAGGCGGCCAGCTTGTCCCGCAGTGCGTTCAGTTCCGGTGTGGCGTAGCGGGAGCGGAACGGGGTGACCTTCTCGCCTGGCTTGCGCTTTTGCATGCGGAGCACGACCGCCCGGTCCGTGATCGTGTCGGGCAGGTCGCCGATCGAGGCCAGCGCGGCCATGGCGAAGGTGGGATACGGGGTCGGCTTGTGCTCCGGACCGGAGATGCGCCAGGCGGGCCGGTTGCGCTGGTGCCCGGCGTTCAGCAGGCCGCGCAGTTCCTCGTTCTCGCCCGCCTTGCTGAAGATGGTGTCGGCCTCGTCCACCAGGATCGTGCGCGGGTTCTTGCCGATGACGCGGAAGAGCACCGCCGTGGACATGTTCACCGTCATGATCGGCTGGTGGACGGTCTCGTGGAGCACGTCCAGAACACGGGACTTGCCGCAGCCCTTCGTCGGGCCTACGACCGCCAGACACGGCGCGTGCTGCAGAACGCTCTGGATGTGCGTGGCCGCCACCCACAGGGTGGCTGCTGTCAGCGCCTCGTCACTGGGCAGTACGACGTACTTGCCAATCACCGCCCGCAATTCATCCAGCAGTTCCGCACCCTCACCGGAACCCGGTTCCCCAGGGTCTGCCGGTCCCCGAGGAGGCCAGGAGCGGGTCCCGTGATCCGGTCCCCGTGCGTCGACGGGACCGGTCCCCTCCTGCTGGGCGGCTCCCGCCACGGGGTTGTCGGTCCCCGGCGACTGGCGGGGACCGTGCTCACGGTCCCCATTGCGGTCCCCTGGTGCAATGGCCGTCTCTTGGGGATTGGTCCCCGTTTCCACGCCGCTGGCCTGCGGGTTTGCGCCGGATGTCGATACGGAGACCGGGGCGTGCGGGGACCGAGTACCGGGCACGTCGCGGGGTCGGTCCCCAACAGCTGCGTCAGCGGACGACTGGGGACGGTCCCCGTGTGCTTGCGCATCCGCCGGGGGCTCGACGGTCCCCGACGCCGGGGACCGTGTGTCCGCTGGATCCCTGCGGCGCCAGGGGATGCCCTCGCCGGGGACCGCGGGCGTGGGCCAGCCGGTGGGGGGAGGTGTTCGTGGTGCTGGGGGACGTAGAGTCCTCCATAGGCGTTCCTCTCCGGTGCGGGGCAGGACGGGCAAGGTCCCGCCCCTCACCAGCTTGTTCGTTCAGGGATGGGCAATTGGCAGGGGAGTCTTCGGCCCTCGGCGTTGGCGCGCCGGGGGCCGCTTCGTTGTCCGCGTCGGACGCGGGGGCAGGCCGTGAGGTCGTACGACGTCTGGGCGTCCAGCCACGCGTCCACCTCCCGCCAGCGGTAGCGCAGGTGACGGCCGACCTTGTGGACACTGGGGCCGATGCCCCGGTACTTCCACTGGTAGAGCGTCTTCACCGGCACCCCGAGGTACACGGCCACGTCGGCGGGAGTGGCGAGCCGGTCACGCTCGGCGTCGGCAAGGCGCGGGGAGTGGTTCGGCAATGAGGTCTCCATATCGGAATCAGGGTTTTGGACGGCAGGCGTGGACAACACAGCCACACCACCCGTGGAAGCATTCAGAGTGAATTCTGAACATCCCGGCTACTTCCCTCGGCGTCGCCGGGGAAGACCAAAACAGCAAGTGCGGATCCCCGGTTGCCGAAATCGCTCTCGCGGGAGCCGAAATTTTCTGCGGCGAAGCAACCGGCTGAGGTGCCGGAATCCGGTACCTCAGCAGCTCAGAGGCGGTGTCCAGCAATCAGCAGCGACACGGCCAGCCCGCCGGACAACGCATCCGATAGGCGCTCAAATCGCCCACCTCTTTGACGCGGCGGGAAGGTAGCACAACCTCCCCGCTGAAACGGCTCGTGATGTACCGGAATTCGACGAGACGAACACCACTTCGCCCTCGGACGGCTTTTGGGGAGTTTAAGAACTAACTCTTTCCATGACGGGCGGATGCAAGTTACAGCTATCTGTCATGCCGAACCGACCTGTCGAAATAGGCCCCGCCGGCCTCCACACCGCCCGCGCCATCGAGCACCTACGCCTCGTGCGCGGCCTGACCCAGCACCAGCTCGCCGCCCGCTGCACCGCACTGGGCCGCCCGATGGCCAACACCGCCCTCAGTCGCACCGAACGCGCCCGCCGCCGCTGCGACGTGGACGACCTCGTCGCCCTCGCCACTGCGCTCGGCGCCCCTCCCGCAAGCCTGCTCCTGCCGCTCCCGTCGGTGTCCGGTGATGACCGGAGGGGGTACTAGTTGGCGCGGGTCTGGATTGAGGACCGTATAGGGCACGCGGCGTACGTACGGGCCGTGGCGGACGCCAAGCGGGCAGGACGTACGCCACCGTGGCGCTACCGCGTGCGCTGGTACGACCCCGACGGCAAGCCGAAGATGAAGACCTTCACCCGCAAGGTCGACGCCGAGGCCGAGCGGACGAGAATGGAGTCCCGCCTCAACGACGGCTCCTACCGTGATCCGGCCGCCGCCCGCGTGAAGTTCGCAGAGGTGGCGGAGTCCTGGCTGGCGGCGCAGCTCCACCTCAAGCGTTCAACCCGGGCTCGCTACCGCGGCGTTCTCGACGTCCACGTGATCCCCAAGTGGGGCACAACCCCGCTGGACCGCATCCACTTCGAGGACATCGCCGAGTGGCTCGCGGACCTGCTGCCCGGCGAGGCGACCGGCGGCAGGAAGCTGAGCCCTCGGTCTGTCCGCAAGGCGTACGTCGTCCTCAGCCGCGTTCTCGGCTACGAGGTCAAGGCCCGCCGTCTGGCGGTCAACCCGGCTGTCGGCGTGCCCTTGCCGAAGGTGATGCCGGCTGACCACGTGTACCTCGACGACATGCAGGTCGACGCGCTGGCCAACGCTTCAGGCGCCTACCGGGTATTCATCCTGCTGCTGGCCTACACCGGACTGCGCTGGGGCGAGGCATCCGCGCTCAAGGTGGGCCGCGTCGACCTGGACGCCTGTCGGGCCCACATCGTGGAGGCGTACGCCGAGGACAACGGCAAGCTCTACCTCGACACCCCCAAGAACCACGAGCGCCGGTCCGTACCGATCCCGCGGTTCCTGGCCGAGGAGTTGAAGCCCCACGTCCAAGGGCGGGGAGACGAGCAATTGCTCTTCACGGCCCCGCAGGGCGGACCGCTACGGGCACGCAACTACCGTCAGCGGTTCTTCGCGCCGGCGGTCGTGAAGGCTGGGCTGGGGCACCTCAAGGTCACCCCGCACAAGCTGTGTCATACGGGCGGCCTCGCTCGCTATCGCCAGCGGCGCGGACGTCAACGTCGTACAGACGATGCTGGGCCACAAGTCCGCGACGCTGACCTTGGACACGTACGGGCACCTCTTCCCGGACCGCCTGGACGAGGTCTCGAAGAAGATGCACAAGCGCCGCGCCAAGCAACTGGCCAAGGCGAAGGCCAAGCTGGAGAAGGCGGAGCGGAAGGCCCGTGAGGCCGCCGAGGCGGTGGCCACCCTGGAGGAAGACGCCGCGTGATGTGTGCCTGACCCGTGCCGGGGCGCCGTAACCGAAGGGGGCACTCCGCCGCGCTGATGCGGAGGAGTGCCCCCTTGCGTCTCCCCGGATCAGGTCAGTCGCGGCCGGCGGCCTTCCTCCCAGAACCGGTCCATCGCAGCAGCGGCAGCATCCCCGACCAACCGCTCGATCCCCTCGGGCACCTCGCGCTCGTCGAGGACGAAGAGCCTCCCGCCGACGAGGTGCGTGGTCGTCTTCCAGCCGAGACGCCGTCCCGCTTCCCTGGCGGCACGCTGCACGTCCTTGAGCTCGCCCATCTCCGCAAGATCGTCAGCGCCAAGGATCAGCTGCCCGTAGTACCCCTCGTACTCCGGCTTCAGCGCAGCCCGCATCTGCGACTCAAGCCGGTCGACCAGCTTCTCGTACCGTCGCCGGGCCAGCTCATCCATCGCGGGCATCGCACAGCTCCGCACCTCCGCCCGCAGCCGCATGTGTGCCATATGTGTGCTGCGAGTACGAAGGCCCTCCCGTCCGACGGACGGAAGGGCCTCTGACCAGGTGTTTCTCTGTGCCCCCGGCAGGATTCGAACCTGCGACACCCGCTTTAGGAGAGCGGTGCTCTATCCCCTGAGCTACGAAGGCGGGGATCTCAGAGAGATCCGGCGACTAGCGTAGCGGATAAGGGATCGGCAGTGGACAGGTTCCCGTCTCCGCAGGTCAGAGGGTGCCCCGTAGAGGGCTGGGCTGGGCCGGCCAAGGCGCCGCGCCTGGACTCACATCCACCCCCACCCAAGAGCGAGCCAACACCCGAACCATCCCGAACTCGCCCAAACATCCCCCGCCCCCCACTACCCAACCCGCTGCATAGCCCTCCGACGCCGTTCCGCCATAGCGGACCCGGACTCGCGGCGGGCCATCCTGCGCAGTAGGGGTGGGGCGAGGAGCAGCCCGGTGATGGTCCAGGCGCTCAGTGCGCCGACTGTCTCCAGGTGCCGCCAGGATTCGCCGATTTCGGCGGTGACCGCGTCGGTGGGGAGGAGGGCTGAGCGGAGGGCGAGGCCCAGCCAGTAGACGGGGAAGGTCTGGCCGATGATCTGGAGCCAGTCGGGGAGCTTGGACAGGGGGAAGTAGATTCCGGAGATCACGATGAGGCCCATCACCGGAAGCATCAGCAAGCCGATGGTGCGGGGGCTGTCGACGAGGGAGCCGATGACGGCGCCGATCGGGAGGGTTGCCAGGAGGCCCAGCGGTACCGCCCAGGCCAGCGTCAGCCATGCTCCGGCGCCCTGTTGGGCGACGTCTTCGACCAGGAAGAGGCCGGCGGCGAGGGCCAGTGCCATGGAGACGAGTGCCGTACCCGAGACCATGATGATCTTGCCGACCAGGTGGCCGACCATGCCGTGAGGCACGGCCTTGGCCCGTAGCAGGGTGCCGTCCTCGCGTTCGGTGGCGAGTAGTTGGGCCGTGGTCATGATCCCGGTGAAGGCGAGCGTCATCCCCACCATGCTCGGCAGCATGAACGCGCCGGCCGAGATGCCGGCGCCCTTCAGCGCCTCGTCCCCGACCAGGAACAGCGGCACTATGAGCAGGACCGTCCAAAGGACGTGTCCGAACACGTCCTGGCCGGTGGTGAAGGTCTGCCGAAGCTCCGTGCAGCCGCGCCGCACGCCTGCCTTCGCCGCGTACCACACCGGGCTCATCGCGATCCCTCCGCGAAGGCGTCTGCCGCCCGCTCGCCGGAGATGTTCCCCGCCTCCGACTCGCGCACCATCGTCAGGTAGGCGTCCTCCAGGCTCGCCCGGCGCACCTCCAGTCCGCCGATCGCCTCGCCGTGCTCCTCGAACAGTCGGCGGACGAAGGGGGTCGGTTCTGTCGTCGCCTGTTCGAAGGGCTTCCCGTCCCGGGTCCAGCGCACGGTGGCCTCGGCCGACGCCTGCCGGGACAGCTCCTCGGCCGGGCCGTCGGCCACGATGCGGCCACCGGCAAGGATGAGGATCCGGTCGGCCAGCTTCTCCGCCTCGGCAAGGTCGTGCGTGGTCAGCAGAACGGTGGTGTTCTCGTCCGCGAGCCCGCGCACCAGGCCGTGGAACTCGTTCCTGGCCTCCACGTCCAGACCGGCCGTCGGCTCGTCCAGGAACAGCAGCTCGGGTCGGCCCACGATGCCGATGGCCACGTCGAGACGTCTGCGCTGCCCGCCGGACAGGGTCCCGACCCGTTTGTCCGTGTGTTCGGTGAGCCCCACGGCGGCGATGAGCTCGTCGATGTCCCACGGCCGCCGTACGAGGGCGGTGGAGTACGGCGCGTAGTACGAACCGAGCTGGGCCAGCAACTCCCGCACCCGCCACTTGCCGTGGTCGCGCCAGGACTGAAGCACGATGCCCAGGCGCGCACGCCACCGCTCGTCGCCGCGAGCCGGATCGGTGCCGAGGACGGTCACGTCACCGGCCGAGCGCATTCGGAAGCCTTCCAGGACCTCGATCGTGGTCGTCTTGCCCGCGCCGTTCGGGCCGAGCAGCACGACGACCTCCCCTCGACGGGCCGTGAAGCCAACCCCCTTCAGGACGTCCTGGCTGCGGTAGCGCATCCGCAGATCGCGTACGTCGATGACCGTGTCGCCCGCCTGCGGCGGGCTGCTCCCGGCCCCTGACAGGGCGTGAGCGGTCGTCATGGTGTTCCCCCGTCGGTCTTCAGTCTTCTCATGGTCGTGGTCGTGGTCGTGGTCAGGCAACGACCGTCTGGCTCTTTCCCGGGCGAACACATTACTTAACGTTTACCTACGCATGCCGGTCTCGAATGGTCGGGGTGCCGCCCCCGGAGCCGGCGGGTGCTCAAGCCGCCGGCACCCGCGTGAACCTCCCCGCCACATGCAGGTCCGCCTCGATGCGCCCGGCGGTGGTCCGCAGCTCGGGCAGGATGTCGCGGACGCATTCGTCGACGGTGTGGCGGGCCGCGTGCATCGCGACGTTCACGGCGGCCACGACCCGGCCGGTGCGGTCGCGGACCGGTACCGCGATCGAGCGCAGGCCTTCCTCCAACTCCTCGTCGACCAGGGCGTATCCGTGGGAACGGACCTCGTCCAGCAGGGCGGAGACGGCTGCGGTATCCGTGACCGTGCGAGGGGTCAGCGCGCGCAGTTCGCCGAGCACCAGGGCGGCTTTCGGTATGTCCGCCAGCATCACCCGCCCCAGCGAGGTCGCGTACGCGGGCAGCCGTGTGCCGACCGTGATGTTCACGCTCATCACCCGGCTCATGGCCACCCGGGCCGTGTACTGGACCTCCTCGCCCGACGGCGTCAGGACCGCCAGCGACGCGGACTCGTGGACCCGGGCGGACAGGTCGGCGAGGTGCGGGGTCGCGATGTGGGCGAGGTCCGTGCGGGAGAGGGGCGGGAAGCCCAGGGAGAGGACGCGCGGGGTGAGGGTGAACGTGCGGTGCGGGGCCGGGGCCACCAGGCCGAGGTGTTCGTAGGTGATCAGCGCCCGGCGGGCCGTCGCCCGTGCCAGGCCCGTCGCCTTCGCGACCTCCGTCAGGGTCAGCTCGGTGCGTCCCTCGCCGAAGGCCGTCAGCACCGTCAGTCCGCGGGCCAGCGACTCGACGAACTCCCGCCCGAGCTCCTGCTTCGACGCTCCCGTCCAGGTCGCCAGCCCCGACGGCGACGGAGCCGGCTCCGTCGGCGGGGTCTCCCGCAGTTCGCGTTCCATGTCCGCCACCGCTGCCCGCAGCCGGGGGAGGAGGGTGTCGCGCAGGTCGGCGGCGGTGTGGCGGCTGGTGTGGCTCACCACGCTTGCCACGCAGGCGACTTGGCCGGTGCGGGGATCCCGTACGGGAACGGCGACCGCCACCAGGCCCGGTTCGATCAGCTGGTCGTCCAGGGCCCAGCCGTCCGCCGCCGCCTGCGCCGTCCGGTGCTCGAACTCGTCGTCGGGGTGGGTGTGTTCACGCGGTGGTACGGCGGGGAAGTCCCGGTCCTGCGGGTCCGCCGCCCGGCGTGCGCGCCAGCGCGTCCACTCCTCGTCCGTCCACTCGGCGGCGAACAGCGGTCCGGGCGCGGTGCGTTCGGCCGGGAGCAGGTCGCCGATACGGAAGCTGAGGGACATCGCGCGGCGGCGGGTGGCCTGATGGATGAAGCGGATGCCGTCGCGGTCGCCGACCGCCAGCGACACGGACTCGTCGAGTTCGTCGGCGAGGGCGTCGGCGCGCGCGTCGAGCAGCGTCGGCAGGCGGAGGGCCGACAGATACGCGTTGCCCAGTTCCATCAGGCGGGGGGTGAGGACCACGTCCCGGCCGTCGAGACGGACGTATCCCATCCTCGCGAGCGTCGACGTGATCCGGTCGACGGTGGAACGGGCCAGGCCGGTCGCCCGTTCCAGACCGCTCGGGCTCAGCGTGCCGCCCGCCTCGGTCAGGTGCCGCAGCACGGCGATCCCGCGCATCAGCGGGGTGACCGCCTCAGCCGGAACGGCGGCGGGCTGACCGGCCGCCCCCAGGGCGGCCGTCGTGATGTTCGCGGGCATCGGTTCTCCGGTACGACGGTCGCGGCAGGCCTACGGTAATCCGCGCCCGGTTGCGCCATTGTCGCGCCGGCCATGGTGGACGGTCGCGGCAGGTTTCCGTCGGGCCTGCGTGCCCGGCGGCAAATGGCCCCGCCCGATTCGCCTCACCCCCGTCTCACCGGTACCCCCCGATTCCCCTCACTCCCGTCTCACCGGTACCCCCCGATTCCCCTCACCCCTGCCTCACCCGCACCCTCCGATCCCTCCGATCCCCCTCACCCCCGAGTCACCCGCACCCGATAGTCCCCACCAAGCTCCGCCCCCGTCACCGCGATCCGGATCCCGCGGCGGGGATCCCGGAAGTCCTCGCCGGGGGCGAAGGGGGCGTCGGAGAGTTCCGCGTGGACGTTCGGGCTGCGGGTGCAGCCGCCGCTGTCACGGCGTGAGTCGTACACCGTCACCGGTCCCTGGCCGGTGTCCACGCCGGCGTCGACCTTGTAGATGAGTACGCCGGGGCGGCAGACCGTCTCGTCGTTGCCGGAGCGGGTGCGCAGTTCCACGGCGTATCCGGTGCGGGTGTCGACGGGGACGAAGACCAGCTTGGGGCCGCCGGCGCGGGACAGCGGGGTCAGGGCGTAGTCGGTCGTGCCGCGGGTGGCCGCGCAGTTCACCTGGGCCGCGTCCAGCCAGCCCAGCTTCCACTTGTGCCAGCCGAGGAAGTCGTTGTTGGCGCCCCAGTCCTCGCTCATGATGTCCCAGTGGCCGACCGCGGCCCCGCCCTCCTGGGTGTAGAGGTCGGGCAGGCCGAAGACATGGCCGTTCTCGTGCGGCAGGACGCGGTAGCCGGTCTTCGCGTAGGTGCCGGAGCCGTCGTCCTGGCGGGAGTAGACGAAGGACGCGTTCGCCACCGGGACGCCGTCCGCCACCGGCGCCTCCGTGTTGCCGGCGAAGGTCACCGACAGGACGGTGTCCAGCGCGGAGGGGCCGGCGTTCGGGGTCATCAGCACGTTCAGGAAGTCGTACGACCGGAAGTCGACCTTGGGATCGGCCGTGGCGACGAGGTCCTGGACCAGATCACGGTAGCCGGGGTCGAAAGGGGCGCCGCGCTCTATGCCGTACGCCTTGAAGGGCTTCGGCAGGCGCAGCCACTGCCGTACCGGCATCTCGGGGCGGTAGTCCAGGCGGCCGTACGAACTGGTGCGGAACCATTCCTGGGTCTGCGGGAAGAACTCGGCGTAGCGGTCGAGCGCGGTGCCCTCGCCGGGCGCGTCCGAGAAGTCGATCATGAGGGTCAGGGCGCGGACGGTGCCGGTGGAGCGGGAGTAGCCGCGGGAGGTCGGGACGCCCTCCGACATCTGGACGGACGAGGTGCCGACGATCATGCAGGGACCGTGGGTGGCGGAGCGGGCCAGGGCGATCGAGCCGGCGCCGGCTGTCGTGGAGGTCGCCACCAGGTGCCCCGTACCGGCCGAGGTGCTGACCGTGAAGGTCAGTACGGTCACGGCGGCGAGGGCGACCAGGCGGCGCGGGCGTATCCGACGGCTGGCGGTCGGCTGCGGCATGCACGGCCCCCTTCGCTCCGGGCAGCCGCAGATCACCGGCCGCACCCTTCAGCCGCAGATCACCGGCTGCATCCTTTCGATCACCCTGGGGCGGAGGGTGGACGGGGCGCGCGCTGGAGGGGCCGAACGTGGGTTTCCCGCCAGTAGTGGTGTGACTCAGGTCACAGGAATTCTCTTCGAAGGCGGGAAATAACCGGGGATCGTTTCCCCGTTTAGACATGTGTCCGCGCGAAGCGGGGAGCTCTTCCCCGGATCGCACCACAGTCACATCGCACCACCGTCATATCGAGGAGTACACCGTGCAGACCGCGACCCCCGTGCAGAAGAAGGTGAGCCGGCCGCGCGCCGACGCCCTGCGCAACCGGGAGCGGATCGTCATCGCCGCCCGCGAGATGTTCGTCGAGTTCGGCCCTGACGTGCCGCTCGACGAGATCGCCCGCCGGGCCGGCGTCGGCAACGCCACGGTGTACCGCAACTTCCCCGACCGCGACGCACTGGTCCGCGAGGTGGTCTGCTCGGTCATGGACCGTACGGCCGAGGCGGCGCACCAGGCGCTCGCGGAGACCGGGGACGCCTTCGAGGCGCTGGAGCGCTTCGTGCACGCCGCCGCCGACGAGCGGATCAGCGCGCTGTGCCCGATGATCGCCAGCACCTTCGACCAGCACCATCCCGACCTGGTGGCGGCACGGGAACGGGTCGAGAAGCTCATCGAAGAGGTCATGGCACGCGCCGAGAAGGCCGGCCAGCTCCGCTCCGATGTGGCCGTCGGCGACGTCATGCTCGCCGTGGCCCAGCTCAGCCGGCCGCCGGCCGGCGTGGGCTGCATGAGCCTCGACCGTTTCGTCCACCGACACCTGCAGCTCTTCCTGGACGGACTGAGGGCGCCGGCCCGCTCTGTCCTGCCGGGGGTGGCCTCAACCATGGAGGACCTGCGGAGCCAAGTCTGACCGATTAGTTCAGAGCTTCACGCCAGTCGAGACACACAGCTTCCGGCCGTCAACGAGGACGAGCCGTCCCCTTACTTCACCGTTTTTCCGTCCCGAAGTCCCGAAGTGGGTATCCCCATGTCTGAAACAGCCTCAAAGGCTCCCGGCGCTCCGGCCCAGTCCGGTGATGCCAACCGCTGGAAAGCGCTCGTCTTCATAGCGCTCGCCCAGCTCATGGTCGTGCTCGACGCGACCATCGTGAACATCGCGCTGCCCTCCGCCCAGCAGGACCTGGGTATCTCCGACGGCAACCGGCAGTGGGTCGTCACGGCCTACGCCCTCGCCTTCGGCGGACTGCTGCTGTTCGGCGGGCGGATCGCCGACCTGTGGGGCCGCAAGCGCGCCTTCGTCGTCGGCCTGATCGGCTTCGCCGCGGCCTCCGCGCTCGGTGGTGCGGCCACCAATGAGGCCATGATGTTCGGCGCCCGCGCCCTCCAGGGCGTGTTCGGCGCGCTGCTCGCGCCCGCCGCGCTCTCCCTGCTCGCCGTGATGTTCACGGACGCCAAGGAGCGCGCCAAGGCGTTCGGCATCTACGGCGCGATCGCCGGTGGTGGCGGTGCCGTGGGCTTCATCCTCGGCGGTGTGCTGACCGAGTACATGGACTGGCGCTGGACGTTCTTCGTCAACATCCCGTTCGCGATCGTCGCCGCGCTCGGCGCGTACTTCGTCATCCGTGAGCCCGAGGGCGGCCGCAACCGCAACCCGCTCGACATCCCGGGCGTGCTCCTGTCCACCCTCGGCCTGGTCGCGCTGGTCTACGGTTTCACGCGCGCCGAGTCCAACGGCTGGGGCGACTCCACGACCGTCGGCATGTTCGTCGCCTCGGCGGTTCTCCTGATCGCGTTCGTGGTCACCGAGGCCAAGGTCAAGGCCCCGCTGCTGCCGCTGCGCGTGATCACCGACCGCAACCGCGGCGGTATCTACCTCTCGCTCGGTATCGCGATCATCGCGATGTTCGGCACGTTCCTGTTCCTGACCTACTACCTGCAGATCGTGAAGGGCTTCACGCCGATCAAGACAGGCTTCGCCTTCATGCCGATGATCGTCGGCATGATGATCGGCTCGACCCAGATCGGTACCCGCCTGATGACCCGGGTCCCGGCCCGGCTGCTGATGGGCCCCGGCTTCCTGGTCGCGGCGGTCGGCATGCTCCTGATGACCCAGCTGGAGATCGGGTCGTCGTACGCCTCGACGATCCTGCCGGCGATGGTGCTGCTCGGCCTCGGTATGGGTACGGCCTTCATGCCGGCCATGTCCCTGGCCACGTTCGGCATCGAGCCGCGTGACGCCGGTGTCGCCTCCGCGATGGTCAACACCTCGCAGCAGGTGGGCGGCGCGATCGGTACGGCCCTGCTGAACACGATCGCCGCCTCGGCGACGACGACGTACATCGCCGACCACATCGGCTCGGCGACCTCCCGCTCCCAGCAGCAGCTGGTCCAGCTGGAGGGCATGGTGCACGGCTACACCAACGCCATCTGGTTCGCCGTCGGCATGCTCGTGCTCGCCGCGGTCATCGTCATGGTCCTCGTCAACGCCGGCAAGCCCGACACCTCTGCGGTGGCCGGTTCCGGCGAAGCCGTCGAGGACGAGGTGGCGATACCGGTCGTCGCCCACTGAGGCAACGGCCACCCCTTCGGGACCGACTCGTATGCGCGGGGGAGGGGACGCCCTCGCACATACGACTCCCAGGACCTGCCCCGGCTACCGGGGCAGGTCCGCCCCTTTTTCGCCTACCGGAGCCAGGGCAGATCCGCACCCGCCTCGCTCGGCTGCAAGCCCTCCGCGATGATCTGCATGATCTCGCCGAGGGACTTCTGCTGCTGCGGGGTGAGCCGGTCGAACAGGGCCTGGCGTACGGCCTCGACATGGCCCGGCGCGGTGCGGCGCAGCTCCTCCACGCCCGCCTCCGTCAGCACCGCGAACTGGCCCCGCTTGTCGGAGGGGCAGTCCTCACGCCGTACCCAGCCGTTCTTCTCCAGGCGCGCGACGGCGTGCGAGAGACGGGAGCGGGTGATCTTCGCGGTCATGGCCAGCTCGGTCATCCGCAGCCGGCGGCCGGGGGACTCGGCGAGGGAGACCAGTAGGCCGTAGTAGATGTGCGGCATGCCCGCGTCGCGCTGGAGCTGGCGGTCGAGGTGGTCCTCGAGGAGGTAGGTGGCGTGCACATAGAAGCGCCAGGTGCGCTGCTCCTCGGGGGTGAGCCAGCGGGGCTCCCCAGCCTGTTTCTGCTCGGGCGCTGATGTGGATGCCGTGTTCATGTACTCCACTGTACGAGGCTCTCTTTGAAGGTTAAACAAATCAGGCGTAGCATGACGAGAGGAGTTATTTAGAGTTCAAGTAATGCTTCGAGTAACAGCTTCCGGGAGGGAGTCGCCGTCATGTCCGCCGCCACTCAGGAGCGCATGCCCGCCCTCTATCTCAGCCACGGCGCCCCACCCCTCGCGGACGACCCGATCTGGCCCGGCGAACTCGCCGCCTGGTCCGCCGGCCTGCCGCGCCCCACAGCGATCCTCATGGTCTCCGCCCACTGGGAGGAGGCCCCGCTCGCCCTCGGCGCCACCGAGACCCTCCCGCTCGTCTACGACTTCTGGGGCTTCCCCGAGCACTACTACCAGGTTCGCTACGAGGCTCCGGGCGCCCCCGAACTCGCCGATTCCGTACGGAAGTTGCTGCGCGCGCCCGGTATGCCCGTCCAGGACGTCCCGGACCGCGGCCTCGACCACGGCGCCTACGTCCCGCTGGTCGAGATGTTCCCCGAGGCCGACATCCCCGTCCTCCAGATCTCCATGCCGACCCTCGACCCGGCCGGGCTGATGGAGATCGGCCGCAAGCTCGCGCCGCTGCGCGACGAGGGCGTGCTGATCGTCGGCTCCGGCTTCTTCACCCACAACCTGGCCGCGCTGCGGCACACCGGCGGGGGAGTGCCGCGCTGGTCGTCGGAGTTCGACGACTGGGGCCGGCAGGCGCTTGAGGCGCGTGATGTGGACTCCCTGCTGGACTTCCTGAACAAGGCCCCGGCGGGCCGGTACGCCCACCCGCGCACCGAGCACTTCGCCCCGCTGTTCGTGACACTGGGCGCGGCGGACGTGGCCGGGGAGCTGGACTCGCAGCGGTCGGTGATCGACGGGTTCTGGATGGGGATGGCGAAGAGGTCGATTCAGTTCGGGTGACCTACGGAGCCTTCCCGGGTGACCTACAGCGCCTTTTCGTACCAGGCCACGTCCCAGTAGCGGCCGAACTTGCGGCCCACCTCGCGGTACGTGCCGACGTGGCGGAAGTCGAAGCGCTCATGCAGCCGCGTGGACGCTTCGTTGGGCTGGGCGATGCCCGCGTAGGCCCGGTGCAGGTCCTGGTCGGCGAGCGCCTCGAAGAGGGCCTTGTAGAGGAGCGTGCCGATGCCGCGGCGGCCCGTGCCGGGGGCGACGTAGACCGTGACCTCGACGGAGGTCCCGTAGGCGGGCTTCGCTCGGTAAGGGCTGGATGTGGCGTAACCCAGAATTTCCTGTGAGTCCCCCGACGTGGCAACCATCAGCCGGTACGGGCCGTCTACAGGGTGGGAGAGCAGCCAAGGGCGTCGCTCCTCCGCAGTGAAGGCGACCGTGTCGAAGGTGATGGGCGTCTCGCGTACGTAGTGGTTGTAGAGGTCGGTGAGGGCTTCGAGGTCGCTCTCGACTCCCGGCCTGACCTGCACCTCTGTACGTTCCGACGACATCATGCCTCCTCGTGTG
The DNA here is from genome assembly GCF_044593495.1 of Streptomyces sp. NPDC051963. Classification (NCBI taxonomy): domain Bacteria; kingdom Bacillati; phylum Actinomycetota; class Actinomycetes; order Kitasatosporales; family Streptomycetaceae; genus Streptomyces; species Streptomyces sp. NPDC051963. Next base: position 411,572 of record NZ_JBIUCC010000008.1, read on the forward strand.
GCGGCACAGGGTACTGCATGATCAGAAAAATAGAGGGACGGGTTGGGAATTCTGTCCTGATTCCAGTCGTTGTTTCCAACGGATGCAGGGAACCCGAGGGGTGAACCGAAGAGTTACTCAAGGTGTGGACCGGGCATCCGAAGGACCCACCCGCTGACCTCACCATCGCAAGGGAGCACGCATGGCAACCGGTGCCGTCGCCCGTCGTCAGTCCGCCAAGGGCCGGACCGACGCGGCACGCAGTGTTCGCGCCCACGGCGGCGAAATCGCCGACCGCGACCTGGTCGGCATGTACCTCGACGAGATCGCGCGCACACCTCTGCTCGACGCCGCCAAGGAAGTCGAGCTGTCCGAAACCATCGAGGCCGGAGTGTTCGCGCGACAGGTCCTCGACGGCGAGACGGAGTCCAAGGCGGACGCCACCCGCGAGGAGCTCGAGGCGCTGGTCGCCGAGGGTGAGCGGGCCAAGGACATCTTCATCCGCTCCAATCTCCGCCTTGTCGTGGCCGTGGCCCGCCGCTACCCGCGCAGCGGCCTGCCCCTGCTGGACCTCATCCAGGAGGGCAACGCCGGCCTGGTGCGCGCGGTGGAGAAGTTCGACTACCGCAAGGGCTTCAAGTTCTCGACGTACGCGACCTGGTGGATCCGCCAGGCCATCACCCGCTCGATAGCCGACCAGTCCCGCACCATCCGGCTCCCCGTCCACCTGGTGGAGGAGCTGGGCCGGATCCGTCGCATCCAGCGCGAGTTCAACCGGGAGAACGGCCGCGAGCCGGAGCCCGCCGAGATCGCCGCCGAGCTCGGCTCGACGCCGGAGCGCGTGACGGACGTCCTGGACTGGGCCCGCGACCCGGTCTCGCTGAACATGGGGGTCGACGACGACGGCGACACCCAGTTCGGCGACCTGCTGGAGGACACCTCCGCGGTCTCGCCCGAGCAGTCGGTGCTGACGCTGCTGCGCAGCGAGGAGCTCGACAGCCTCATCGGGCGCCTCGACCAGCGCACCGCCTCGATCATCAAGATGCGGTACGGCATCGAGGACGGCCGGGAGCGCACGCTGACGGAGGTCGGCAAGGAGCACGGCCTCACCCGCGAGCGGATCCGTCAGATCGAGAAGCACGCCCTGCTGGAGCTGAAGAAGCTGGCCCGCTCCACCGGGTTCGACGCGGCGGCGTAAAACCGGCGGTGTAAGGCGGATTTCCCGGGGCAGACGCATTCCGTCCGGAGCGCTCAGGACACTGGGCGCAACGGACGGCGTACGACTCCCCGAGTCGCGTACGCCGGGTGGCGAAAGACCGCGCAAACATGGCGGGGGAACGCCGCTTCAACCGTCGGACCCGCGGGAACAAGACCTCCGACCCCCCTGAACCACGTCCCGACGCCCTCCCCCCGGCGCCGGGACTTACCCAGAGCCGGGCTTCCGGCGCCCCTCCCCCCGGGCGTCGGAGCCCGGCTCTGCCTCGGTCGCCGTATCGGGGCATGCTGGAGGGCAGGCCACCCCGTACCTGAACCACGGGGTGGCCCGCCGAATGGCAGATTGTGTCACATGGGCATAGCCTGCCGAGTGTGAGCAGCCCCACCCCCGCACCGAACCGTGCCGCGTCCAAGGCGCCCTCCGGACCCCCGCCGATGTCGTTGACCGAGCGACGCAAGGCGGAGACCCGGATGGAGATCGCCAGGGCGGCGGCCGGCCTCTTCGTGAAACGCGGCCTGCGCGCCACCCGCGCCGAGGACATCGCCCAGGCCGTGGGTATCGCTCCGCGCACCTTCTATCGCTACTTCGCGACGAAGGAGGAGGCCGTGGCCCCGCTCTACGCGGCGGGCGCACAGCGCTGGGCGGAGGCCGTGCGGGCGGCTCCCGCCGAACTGCCGATCACCGAAGCCCTCGAACACGCGGTACGGCACACCCTCACGCCCGGTGCCGGTGTGTCGGCGTCCTCCTGGGAGTGGGTCCGCACGCTGGTGCGCCTGGCCGAGGCGAGCCCTGCCCTGCGGAAGGTGTGGGCCGAGGTCTGCCTGGCGTCCGAGGCGACGATGGCCGAGGTGCTGGCGGGGCGGGCCGCGACAACGGTCACAGAGGGCGACGACAACGTTGCCGAGAACTCCCCGGCCTCCTCTGAACTGCGCTTCGCCGCCGCCGTCGCCAGTTCCGCGGTACGGGTGGCGGTCGAGGCATGGGCATCGGGCGAGTCCCCCGCGTCGGGACCGGACGGGCCGGCCGCGTCGGCGCTGCGGAACCTGGAGGCGGTACGGGCTTTCTGGGGGAGTAGGGGACAGGGGACAGGGGGCAGGGCGGACCGGTGAACGGGCCCGCGGACGCCGGTCGCCGCAACCCCGCTACCCGTAACCCCGCTCCCCTTGGCCCCGCGCCCCGTATCCCCGTAACCCCGCTCACACTCCGCCCGCCCGGCTCAACCGCCCACCCAACTCCCGTACACACTCCACGAGTTCGGTGGGCCCCTGCACCGCGAAATCGGCCCCGAGCATCGCGAGCCGCACCGCCAGCCACTCCACCGGATCACTCGTGGACGCCCGCAGCCGGCACCTGTCCGCGCCCAGTGGCTCGGGCGTGCCGAGCCATGCCGGCACCCGTGCCCCGACGACCTCGGCGGACGCGGCGAACGTGACCATGAACTCGTAGGTCTCCTGCTGCCCCCGGATGGACTGCCGCAGATACTCCGCCGCGCTGCCCGTCGGCAGCTCCCGTGGCGCGAACCGCGCGCCGGTCGCGAAGGGCTCGCTCACCCGGTCGACGCGGAACGTACGCCAGTCGGCGCGATCGAGGTCGTAGGCGACGAGGTACCAGCGGCGCCCCGTGGACACCAGCCGGTAGGGCTCGGTCACGCGTCGGGACTCGGTGCCGTCCTTCGCCCGGTAGGCGAACCGCAGCCGCTCCCGCCCGGCGACGGTCGAGGCCATCACCGTCAGCGTCTCGGGTGCGATGCTCGCCCCGTCTCCGCTGGTCAGTGGGGTGGTCGCGGCCTGGAGGGTGGAGACGCGGTGCCGCAGTCGCGCGGGCAGCACCTGCTCCAGCTTCGCGAGCGCGCGTACGGAGGCCTCGTCGACGCCCTCGACCGCGTGCCCCGCGCCCGCCCGCAGGCCGACCGCGATCGCCACCGCCTCCTCGTCGTCGAGGACGAGCGGCGGCATCGCCTTGCCCGCGACCAGCCGGTAGCCGCCGTCGGACCCCTTGGTCGCCTGTACCGGATAGCCCAGTTCACGCAGCCGGTCGATGTCCCTGCGGACCGTACGTCGGGAGACGCCGAGCCGTTCGGAGAGCTCTCCGCCGGGCCATTCGCGGGGCGTCTGGAGGAGGGAGAGCAGTTGGAGGAGCCGGGCCGGAGTGTCCGTCGTCATGAGTTCGAGGATGCCGCAGAACTAGGACATGAACTGGCCTAATGCGGTCCTAGCTTGAGGACATGACTTCCAGCGAGACATCTGAAACATCTCCGGGCACGCCGACCGCCCCGGCGGACCGCCGCCGTTGGATCGCCCTCGCGATCGTGATGACCGCGGCCTTCATGGACCTCGTCGACGTCACGATCGTCAATATCGCGATCCCGTCGATCCAGCGGGAAGCCGGTGCGTCCTGGAGCCAGATCCAGTGGATAACGGCCGGTTACGCGCTCGCCTTCGCCGCAGGACTGATCACCGGCGGACGGCTCGGCGACATCCACGGCCGCAAGCGGGTCTTCCTCGTCGGCATCGGCGGCTTCACCGTCGCTTCCGCGCTGTGCGGTTTCGCCGCGAACCCGGAGATGCTGGTCGCCGCCCGCATTCTCCAGGGGGCGATGGCGGCGCTGATGGTGCCGCAGGTCCTGTCGATCGTGCACGCCACCTTCCCCGCGCACGAGCGGGGCAAGGTGTTCGGGCTGTTCGGCGCGATCGTGGGCCTTGGGGCGGTCTCCGGTCCGCTGCTGGGCGCGCTGCTGACCGAGTGGAACCTGTTCGGCCTGGAGTGGCGGCCCATCTTCCTGATCAACCTGCCGGTCGGCATCGCGGGTCTGGTCCTCGGCCGCCGCTTCATCACCGAGTCCAAGGCGCCGCGGGCGCTGAAGCTCGACCTCGTCGGCGTCGCCCTGGTGACGCTGGGTCTGCTGATGCTGCTCTACCCGCTGACCCGCGGCCGCGAGCTGGGCTGGCCGCTGTGGGGGTATGTGTCGATGGCGGGCGCGCTCGTCGTGTTCGGGTCGCTGGTGGCGTACGAGAAGCGGAAGGCCGTCCGTGACGGGTCCCCGCTGGTGGAGCTGTCCCTGTTCAAGGTGAAGAGCTTCGCGGCCGGCATCGCGGTGCAGACCGTCTTCGGGGTCGGACTCGGCGTCTTCTTCCTGGTCTGGACGCTGTACATGCAGACCGGGCTGGGCTGGAGCCCGCTGCGGGCGGGGCTGACGGGTGTGCCGTTCTCGATCGCCGTGTCGACGGCCGCCGGGATGTCGGTGCAGAAACTGGTCCCGCGCTTCGGACGCAAGGTGCTCCAGGCGGGCGCGCTGACGATGGCGGCCGGTGTGCTGCTCTACCTGTGGGAGTCGGAGCGGTACGGCCTCGGCATCGCCTCCTGGCAGATGGCGCTGCCCCTGATCGTGATGGGCGCGGGCATTTGCCTGATCTTCGCGCCGCTGACGGACGCCGTGCTGTCGGAGGTGCCGCGGGAGCACGCCGGTTCCGCGTCGGGGCTGATCAACACCGTGATGCAGATGGGCAACGCGCTGGGGCTCGGGCTGGTGTCGGTCGTCTTCTTCGGCCGGATCGGCGACCATCTGACGCGGGCTCAGGTGGGCCCGGCCTTCGTGGACGCCTTCCAGTACGCGCTGGGATGGGTGGCCGTGGTGATGGGCGCGATCTTCCTGCTGATGTTCGCGCTGCCGAAGCGGCCGGCTCAGCATGTGGAGGGTGCCGAGGACGAACTCCCGGTGGTCGAGAGGGAGCCCGAGTTGGTGTCCTGAACGAGGAGCCGCCGAGGGGCCGACGAGGAAGGGCCCGGTATCTGTTTCCGCAGGTGCCGGGCCCTTCGGGCATGAACGGAAGTCTGAACTAAGTCCGTTCATGCCCGAATGAGGTCCGAACCTGTTTACTTTCTGGAAATCCGAGCGTAGCCTCCGAAACGAAACCACAAGTTCGGGCAAGGGTCGGAGGCGAACGGGCATGTACGCACCGGAGCGGCAGCAGGAGATCCTCCGGCTCGCCCGTGATGGCGGGCGCGTGGATGTGGTCTCGCTGGCCGAGGAGTTCCAGGTCACGGCCGAGACGATCCGCCGGGATCTGAAGGCACTGGACCGCGCGGGCCTGCTGCGCCGGGTGCACGGCGGTGCCATCCCGGCCGGGCGCCTCGACTTCGAGCCGGACCTCGCCGAGCGCGAGACCACCGCGGCCGACGAGAAGGACAACATCGCCAAGGCGGCCGTCGCCGAACTGCCGACCGAGGGCACGATGATCCTCGACGCCGGTACGACGGTGGCGCGGCTGGCGGCGGCCATCCCGCTGGAGGCCTCCCTCACCGTCGTCACGCACAGCCTGCCGATCGCGGCCCGCCTCGCGGACCACCCGGGCATCCAGCTCCATCTCGTCGGAGGGCGCGTACGGCACCGTACGCGCGCCGCCGTGGATGCCTGGGCGCTGCGCGCATACGGCGAGATCCGGGCGGACGTCCTGTTCGTGGCGGCCAACGGCTTCTCCGCCGACCATGGCCTGACCACCCCGGACCTCGCCGAGGCGGCGGTCAAGCACGCGGCCCTCGCCGCCGCCCGCCGCGTGGTACTGCTCGCCGACTCCTCCAAGCACGGCCAGGAGCACTTCGCCCGGTTCGGCGCCCTGAGCGATGTGGACCTGCTGATCACCGACAGCGGGCTGAGCCCCGAAGACGCCACCGCGATCGAGCGCGGGGGCACGGAAGTAGTGCGCGCATGATCCTCACGGTCACCCCGAATCCGTCCCTGGACCGCACCTACGAGGTCCCTTCGCTCGACCGTGGCGAGGTCATCCGCGCCACCGGCGAGCGCATGGACCCCGGCGGCAAGGGCGTGAACGTCTCGCGTGCCGTCGCGGCCGCCGGACGGCGCACGGTGGCGGTTCTGCCCCTGGGTGGTGCGCCGGGCGCGCTCGTCGCCGATCTGCTCGACGCGCAGGGCATCGAGGTCGCACCGGTCCCGGTCGCCGGAGCCACCCGGTCGAACATCGCGCTCGCGGAGGCGGACGGGGTGCTCACGAAGATCAACGCACCGGGTCCCGAGCTGTCGGCGGAGGAGCAGGAGCTGCTGTTCGAGACGGTGCGCACGCAGTCGCGCGACGCCGACTGGATCGCGTGCTGCGGGAGCCTGCCGCGCGGGCTCGCGCCGTCGTGGTACGCCGAGCTGGTCGCGCGGGCACACGCAGGAGGTGCGCGCATCGCGCTGGACACCTCGGGGCGTGCGCTGCTGGAGGCCCTGCGTGAGCGGCCCGACGTGGTGAAGCCGAACGCCGAGGAACTCGCCGAGGCCGTCGGGCGACCGCTGGCGACGGTGGGCGACGCGGTGAAGGCGGCCGAGGAGTTGCGCGAGATGGGCGCCCGCGCCGTGCTCGCGAGCCTGGGCGCGGACGGACAGCTGCTCGTGGACGGCACGGGCGCCTGGTTCGGCAGCGCCCGCGTGGACGCCGTGCGCTCGAACGTGGGCGCCGGTGACTCCTCGCTCGCCGGCTTCCTGATCGCCGGCGGCACCGGCGCCGAAGCCCTAGCGTCCGCCGTCGCCCACGGAGCGGCCGCCGTCCAGCTGCCCGGCAGCGTGATGCCGACGCCGGGCGACCTGGACCCGGCGGGCGTCACGGTCACGACCGAGGTGCCGGTGGACCGCGTACTGAAGGAGCCGGTGTCATGACCGATGTGACGTCTTTCACCGCTCATACGGCTTTTGCGTCATTGACGGTATTTACGACGATGGCGTCATCGGCGTCGTCAGAGTCATCGGCGACACCGTGCGGACCGGCCTTGAAACGGCGAGGCGCCCCGTTGCCCGCGCCCGCCGCGGCCGACGGCCGGCAGGGCACCACCCTGAGCCGCTCTGCCGACCCGCGGAGGCGGGGTCTCCCCTACCCCGTCTCCGCACCCCCCGAAGCCCCACACTGCACCCCCGTCCCCACCCCTCCCGCCCACCCCACTCCCAGGGCGATACGCGAGCGAAGGAGCCCGCGATGAGCGACATGATCACCGCGGACCTGGTCGATCTCGACCTGTCCGCCGATACGAAGGAAGCGGCGGCCCGTGCCCTCGCCGAGCGCATGGTCGCCCTGGGCCGGGTGACCGACCTGGAGGGCTTCCTCGCCGACGTGGCCGCCCGCGAGGCACAGATGCCGACCGGTCTCGACGGCGGCATCGGCATCCCGCACTGCCGCAGCGAGCACGTCACCGAGCCGACGCTCGGCTTCGGCCGCAGCGCCGCCGGCGTCGACTTCGGTGCGGCCGACGGCCCCGCCGACCTGATCTTCCTGATCGCCGCGCCCGCCGGCGCCGACGACGCCCATCTGACGATCCTGTCGTCGCTGGCCCGGCAGTTGATGAACACCGAGTTCACGGACGCGCTGCGGGCGGTGGGCGACGCGGCGGCCGCGGCCGCACTGATCCGCGGGGACGAGGCGCCGGCGGAGAGCGGCGCCGAGGGCGCGTCCGAGGGCGTGCAGGGCGCCGAGCGCGCCTCCGAGGACACCGCTGCGGCGTCGGGGGCGGCCTCCGCCGGCGCCGCAGCGGTCAGCACGGCGCAGGCGCCGGAGCCGGACGCCCCGTCCGGCTCCGGTGAGCGTCCCTTCCGTATCGTCGCCGTCACCTCCTGCCCCACCGGCATCGCCCACACCTACATGGCGGCCGAGTCGCTGGAGAACGCGGGCCGCGAGGCGGGCGTCGAGGTCGTCGTCGAGCCGCAGGGCTCGGCCGGCTTCACCCGGCTCGACCCGGCGGTCATCGCGGCGGCGGACGGCGTGATCTTCGCGCACGACGTGCCCGTACGGGAGAAGGAGCGGTTCGCCGGGAAGCCGACGGTCGACGTCGGTGTGAAGGCGGGCATCAACCGGCCCGGCGAGCTGATCACCGAGGTGCGCGGGAAGGCGGAGCGCGGTGAGGCGACGGCGGCTTCGGGCGCCCCGACCCCTGTCGAGCGTGCCGGCGACTCCTCCGAGGGCTACGGCAGCAAGCTGCGCAAGTGGCTGATGTCCGGCGTCAGTTACATGGTCCCGTTCGTCGCCGCCGGCGGTCTGCTGATCGCCCTCGGCTTCGCGATCGGCGGCTGGGAGGTCAACAAGGCGCCGTCGGTCATGGACCACTTCGCGTGGACCCAGGTGGACAGCTGGGGCGCGCTGCTGTTCCAGATCGGCGGCGTGGCCTTCCAGTTCCTCGTCCCGGTCCTGGCCGGCTACATCGCCTACGGCATGGCCGACCGGCCGGGTCTCGTGCCCGGCTTCGTCGGCGGCGCGATCTCCCTCACCATCAACGCGGGCTTCCTCGGCGGTCTGGCCGCCGGTCTGATCGCCGGTGGCGTGGTGATGGCCATCCAGAGGGTCAAGATCCCCGCGGTGGTGCGCGGCATCATGCCGGTCGTGGTGATTCCGCTGATCTCCTCGGCGATCGTCGGCTTCCTGATGTTCGTGGTGATCGGCAAACCCATCGCCGAGGCCCAGAAGGGGATGACCGACTGGCTGAACGGCCTGTCCGGCGCCAACGCCGTCCTGCTCGGCGCCCTGCTCGGCCTGATGATGTGCTTCGACCTCGGCGGCCCGGTCAACAAGGTCGCGTACACCTTCGCCACCGCGGGCATCGCGGTCGCGAGCCCCAGCGACTCCGCGATGAAGATCATGGCGGCGGTGATGGCCGCCGGTATGGTGCCGCCCCTGGCCATGGCCCTGGCGACGACCGTGCGCGCGAAGCTCTTCACCCCGACCGAGCGCGAGAACGGCAAGGCCGCCTGGGTCCTCGGAGCCTCCTTCATCTCCGAGGGCGCGATCCCCTTCGCCGCGGCCGACCCGCTGCGCGTGATCCCCGCGTCCATGGCGGGCGGTGCGGTCACCGGCGCCCTGTCGATGGCCTTCGACGCCACGCTGCGCGCCCCGCACGGCGGTGTCTTCGTGGTCCCGCTGATCGGCAACCCGTTCCTCTTCCTGATCGCCCTCGCGGCGGGCGTGTGTGTCACCACGGCCCTGGTGATCGTCCTCAAGGGTCTGCGCAAGCCGGCCCCGGGCGCGGTGACCGCCGAGACGGCCGGTTCGCCCGCGGCGCCGGCGGAGGCCAAGCAGCCGGTGGCGGCGTAACGGCGCACACGGCAGGCATGGTGCGGTCGGCCGCGGCCCTCTCCGGAGGGCGGCGGCCGACCGCATCTCTGCTTGTGGCGCATGGGCCGTGAGCCGTCCGGCTACGGCAGCCGTGGGCCGCCCGGTGGGTCTCAGGAGACCTGCGCGCCCGGTGGGTCAGGAGACCTGCGCCGCCCGCCGCTCCATCGCATCGCGGGCCGCGTCCTCGGTGACGTAGACCTCGCACATGTGCCGTCCGTCCGGCGTCGCCGTGTGCTCGACCTCCCAGAGGGAGATCTCCTCGCCGTCGCGCAGCAGGAAGGCGTGCTCGTACAGCGCGTAGCACAGTCCCGCGCGTCCGGCGCGGCACGGGCGTCCGAAGGCCTGGGTGATCTGGTGCGCGCACGCCGTGGCCAGCAGTGCGGCCGTGTCCGTCCCCGGCCGGTCCGGGTTCTCCGCGCGGCGCAGGACCCGGCGCGCGTGGTCCGCCGAGTCGTCGTGCACATACGCGTGCCGGGGCACCGGGATCGGGGACAGCTGCACCGTCACCGGCAGTTCGAAGTCCGGCGCGTCCGCGGGCAGCGGCAGCCGGGCGGTGGCGGCGCGCAGCTCCTCCTCGTCGATGTACACCTCGTGCTGCGGGGCGCTGCCCGGCGCGGTGTTGTGGACGAGCTCCCAGAGAGTGAGCGCCGAGCCGTCGGCGAGAAGCCAGGTGTGGCGGTACGTCTCACGGTGCAGCCCCGCGCTGTGGTGCGCGGAGTGCAGCGAGCTGTCGTGCGCCAGCGCGCAGTCGAGCCGTCGTATCGTCTCGTCGGGCAGCTCGAAGGAGTTCAGGGCACGGCCGAGGAGTCGCGCGAGATGCTCCTCCGGAGACTCGGGCGACTCGGGTGGTTCGTACGCTGCCGTCTCGTACGGAACGCTCAAGGTTTCTCCCGGCGTTGCTGCATGTCACCTTGTGGGTGCATACCGTAGCCCCTCGGTCGGACATCATGTCCGGGAACCGAGAAAACGTGCGCACGGAAAACGCGCGGGCCGCGTGGGAAGTTCCCACGCGACCCGATGATCCGTCAAAACGTGCTGGTGAGAAGAGATTTGCCCGTCACTCGGCGACTAGGCCGCACTTCCTGCGAGCCACTCGCTCCACGGCATGTTCCAGCCGTTGAGCCCGTTGTCCGGTGACACCTGCTTGTCGGGGGAGTTCTTGACGATCACCACATCCCCGATCATCGAGCTGTCGTAGAACGACTTGGCGGGCGTGTCCCCCTGGGCGCCCTGCACGTCCTGAAGCCCGACGCAGCCGTGGCTGGTGCCCTGGTTGCCGAAGGGCGGATTGCCCTTGTTGTACCAGTAGTTGCCGTGGATGAAGGTGCCGGAGGTCGTGAGCCGCATCGCGTTCGGCACGTCCTTGATGTCGTACGCGTTGGCGAGATCGACCGTCCGGCTGTCCATACGCACCGTCTTGAACTTCTCGGAGATCACCATCTGCCCGTTGTACGTGGAGAACTCCGCGCTGCCCGCCGAGATCGGCACCGACTTGACCGTCTTGCCGTCCCGTACGACCGTCATCGTCTGCGTGTTGACGTCGACCGTGGAGACCTGCGAGCGCCCGATGGTGAAGGTGACGGTCTTCTTCTGCACGCCGTAGACGCCATTCGCGCCCTGCACGCCGTCCAGGTCGATCTTCATCGTGACCTTGGAACCGGCCTTCCAGTACTCCTGGGGCCTGAAGTCGAGCCGCTGCGCCCCGAACCAGTGCCCGGCCACCTTCTGCCCGCTGCTCGACGTCACCGTGATGTGCGACTGCACGGCCTTCTTGTCGCTGATCACCTTGTCGAAGTTGAACGACACCGGCATTCCGACACCGACCGTCGTCCCGTTGTCCGGGGTGTACGTCCCGATGAAGCTGTTCTCCTTGGACACGGTGGTGAAGAGGGACTTGGCCGCCACCGACTTGCCGTCCGCGTCCTTGGCGGTCGCCGCTATCTCGTACTTCGTCCCGCGCTCCAGCTGCTCCGCAGGCTTCCAGCCGGCGCCGTCGGCGGATATCTCGCCCGGTACGGCGGTCCCCGCGCCCGCGACCGTCATCTTCACGGCGGTCAGCTTGCCGTCGCTCACCTGCACGCCGGTCGTGTTGATCGACGCGTTCGTCGAGCCGTTCTTCGCCGAGATGACGACCTTTGCGGCGGACGACTTCGGATCGTCCTTGCCGTCTTTGCCGCCCTTGCCGTCGTTACTGGCGTTGGCATTGCCGCCGCACCCGGTGAGGGCGAGGGCGCCGACCATGAGGACGGCACAAGCCCCCAGTGCGCGCCGTGCTGCTATGTCCGGCGTTGTCACTAGCTGCTCCAGGTTCATGTGATGTGAGTGATCCGCTCCCGTGCGTGGAGAAAGAGCGGATCGGCACCTGGTCGGGTTCCCTCCAGTCGCAATGAATGCCATCACGTGACAGAACCGGGACAATTCCGCGCGGGAACCGGACCCGCACGCTCCCTGGCCGCGGGCCAACTCCTCCCGTATACCGGCAAAGGCACCGCCTGGCGCCCGCGCATCGGCCTGCCGCCGTCACTGCCTCCCGTTCAACTCCCCGTACAACTCCCCGTACGACGGCCACGCCCCGCCCGGTCCGTCCACCGACTCGGCGGCGTGCACGGCGCGCACGATGGCCCGCATCACCAGATCCGCACCCGCCGAGAGGAGCTCGTTCAGCGCGAGGGGCTGGGCGGCGTCGAGAGCGCGCTCTCCCGTCGCCAGCGTGAAGACGGTGTCCCCGTCGTTGAGCAGATGCACCGGCCGCACGGCGCGCGCGATCCCGTCATGCGCCGTGCCGGCCAGCTTCTGCGCCTGCGCCTTCGACAGATCCGCATCCGTGGCCACCACGGCAAGCGTGGTGTTCAGCGGCGGAGGGGCGTTCTTGGCCGCGATCTCGGCGAGACGCCGTCGCGCGGCATCGTGGACGCGCGCCTCCGGCCGGCTCATCCGCCCCTGGAACAACTCCCCGTACAGCACCCCCGTTTCCGGATCCATCGCCGAACCCGCCGCGTTCGCGACGACCAGCGCGGCGACCGTGATCCCGGAGTCGAGGACGGTGCTCGCGGTGCCCACACCGCCCTTCATCTGCCCGACCGCCGCGCCCGTACCGGCGCCCACGCATCCCTGCGCCACATGCCCGCCGAGCTCGCTCGCCGCAGCCGCCTCGACCGCCGCCCGCCCGGTGGCGGCGTCCGGCCTGGCCCGGAAGTCGCCGCCGCGGCCCAGATCGAAGACGCAGGCGGCAGGCACCACCGGAACGACATGCGCCGGGTCCATCCCCACCCGCACCCCGCGCCCCCGCTCCTCCAACCAGGCCATCACCCCGGACGCCGCGTCGAGCCCGTACGCGCTGCCACCCGTCAGCACGATCGCCTCGACCTTCTGCACGAGGTTGCGCGGATCGAGTGCGTCCGTCTCCTTGGTGCCGGGACCGCCGCCGCGTACGTCCACGGCGGCAACGGCGCCGCCCTCCGGCGCGAGGACGACCGTGGTGCCGGTGAGCCAACCGTCGCCGGTGCGCGTCGCGTGTCCCACCCGCAGCCCCGCGACGTCTGTCAGAGCATCAACTGTCATACGCCCAGTCTTGTCCAACCACGGACGTCGTCCTATGACCTCCCCGGCCCTAGGTGATCGGCTCGGTCACCTGCCCCTCTCTGTTCTCTCGGCCGGCCGTGCGGGCCGTCAGCGTTGTCCCGGTCGCGACCGCCATTGCCGAGACCAGGCCGGCCGCGAGCACCGCCCACTCGCCCAGGAACGTGCAGCAGATCACCAGCAGGGCGGTCGTCGGCAGCACCAGCTGCTGGGTGATGCCCACCTTGAAGTGGCGGGAGTGCAGTACCCAGACGGTGAGCAGGTAGAGCGCCGTCGGCAGCGTCACCGAGGCAGACGCGGCCAGCGTCGAGATGTGCGCCTTGCCCACGGCCTGCTCGACCGCCACCTCCAGGCCCGCACCGATCGCGGCCGCCGAGGCGAAGACCAGGTAGTGGCCGTAACCCCACAGGAACGACTGTCTGTTGGAACGCAGGTGAGCATGGATCGGCACCACGAAGTAGATCCACCACGCGGCGAAGATGATCAGCAGCCCGCCCGCGGCGATCGGCAGCAGGTCGCCCAGCTCGTCGTGCTCGTCGATACCGGCCTTCATGGCGACCGTGGCCGCGGCGACGGTCTCGCCCAGCACGATGATCGTGAACAGTCCGTACCGCTCGGCGATATGGCGTGGATGCCATGCCGTGGGGTGGTCCTTCTCCGCGTACGGCGGCACGCACATCTCGAGGATCGCCATCACCAGGAACAGCCAGGGCCTGGCGTCCTCGGGCAGGACCACCAGCCCCGCCCAGCCGACCATGCACAGCAGCACGCCGCCGGCGTACCGCAGGGCCATCGTCCTCTCCGGCCCCTGGCTCGACCTGGCCACCCGCAACCACTGAGTCGTCAGGGCGAGCCGCATGATCACGTAGCCCAGCCAGACCGCGAGGAACTCATGGTCCTCGAACGCCCGGGAGACCCCGGCCGCCAGAACCAGCACACCGGCGATCTGTACCAGGGTGACGACCCGGTAGAGGACGTCGTCGTTGTCGTACGCCGAGGCGAACCAGGTGAAGTTCATCCAGGCCCACCAGATGGCGAAGAAGACCATCGCGTAGTTGAGGATCCCCTCGCCCGCGTGCCCCTCGGCGACGGCGTGCACCAGCTGGATACCCGCCTGGGCGATGGCCACGACGAAACACAGGTCGAAGAAGAGTTCCAGCGGAGTGGAGGCCCGGTGCGCCTCACCACGGCCACGGGCCGTGAGCTTGCGCAGCGGCCGGTGGCTTTCGGGTGCGCGGGGGGAGTCCGGCGCGGGAGTCGAACTTGACGTCATGACTCCAAGCACAGCAGACAACCGGTGGAAATTTCTTGTGAACGCCTTCACAAGGGGGTGGCTATGGCGGCTCGGGCCGCCGCCCGCCCAGGCGCCGTACCCTGAAGGCATGAGCACCGCCCCCGAGCCCGAGCCGCGCGCCCCGAAGCCCGCGTTGATCTTCGACGACCCGCTGGACCAGCAGTCCTCGGACGACACGGACCGCGGCTGGGGCGAGCGGCCCGGCGCCGAGGGCAGCAGCGCGGCCGACCTGAAGCGCTTCCTCGACGAGAAGCCGCCGCACCACCTCTGAGCCCGGCGGGCCCAGCAGGCACCCGCCCGCCGGACCTCCCGAACCGTCGCCGCTACTGCTCGTTGTGCCCGGAGCCGCGCTGCGCGACCAGAGCGTCGCGGATCTCCTTGAGCACCTCCAGCTCGGTCACCTCGATGACCTCGTGCGTGCCCTCCTTCGCCTTCCTGCGGGCCTCCAGACGGGCCAGGTACTTCGCCATCGGCAGGACCATCAGGAAGTAGACGACCGCCGCGGTGATCACAAAGCTCAGCGCCGCGCCGAGGACCGAGCCCCACAGGAGCCGGATGCCCTGATCGCCCTGGCAGTCGTCGCTCAGACAGGAGCTGTAGTTGTCGAGGTTCTTCGTGCCGATCGCGCCGACGAGCGGGTTGATGATGCCCTTCACCACCGCATTGACGATGTTGGTGAAGGCGGCACCGATGACCACCGCAACTGCCAGGTCGACGACGTTCCCGCGCATCAGGAAGGCCTTGAAGCCGCTCCAGATGCTCGGTTCCTTCTTCTCGCTCACCGCGGAGCCTCTCCTCGCACACACAGGTTGTGGAACAAAACGCTCCGCAACCTACGTCAGCCCGAGGCGGCCGTGTCCAATCGGGTAGCTCGTACGAGGGGTTCGACACGAACTCACGCGTAAGGCAGGCCGGTTGACTCAGCACAGCGTCACCGCCAGCCGTGCCATCGCGCTCGCACCGGCGAGACGTGCCGCTGTGGCGCGCGGTACCGAGAGGACGACCAGCGCCCCGCTCTCGGTGGCTGCGTCCACCGGCTCCGGCACCTTCGTCACCCGCGCCCCACGGGCGACCACCCGCGCATCGCCGCCCGTCGCGGTCTCCTCGGCGGCGATGACGTCGACCCGGTCGCCGGGCCGCAGCAGCCGGACCGTCTCTCCGTCGGCGATCCGCACCGGCGCCGCCACCGACTCGACGGCGCGGTGCTGTCGTACGGGATCGGTCGCGGACGCCGACTCCGCGCGAGCCGGGGGACTCGCCTCCGGATGTCCGCGCGCGGGTTCGGGGCCACCGGGGCCGGCTGCCACCAGCGCCGCGGCGGTGACGGCCAGACCGGCTGCCACGGCCCGCCGCCGGTGCCGTACGAGACGGCGCAGTTGATATCGCCCGCCGCGCACCCGCACGGGGGCGAAGTGCGGCACCTCGCAGGTCGCGGGAGCATCGGTGCCGAGCGGACGCGGCGAAATCGGAGAGAGGGGAGAGGGGGAGGGAGCGGGAGTGAAGGGCATGCGGACCACCAACCGTGACGAGGAATCGGCTTTCCACGCCACGATGAGGCTTCGCGCCGCCGCTCGCTGAGGCCGGTGCGCTACTGGCGGGTTGTGGACAACTCCCTCACCCGAACGGGAAGTTCCGCCTGTCCGGGCGCGATGCTTCCCCGGGGCCGGGATTCCTCCCCGGCTACGGCAGCTCGAACCCGGGGTCCATCCCGCCCAGCGCCGTCGTGCACAGACAGTCCCGCTCCTCGACGGCGGGCAGCGCGGCGACGGCGTCGAACAGCACGCCCCGCAGCCGGTCCACATTCGCTGCGAAGACCTGGAGAACCTCGTCGTGCGAGACACCCTCGCCGGTCTCGGCGCCGGCGTCGAGGTCGGTGACCAGGGTCAACGACGTGTAGCAGAGCTGAAGTTCACGGGCGAGCGCCGCCTCGGGGTGCCCGGTCATACCCACCACGGCCCAGCCCTGCGCCCGGTGCCACAACGATTCGGCACGGGTGGAGAAGCGCGGTCCCTCGACCACGACCAGCGTGCCGCCGTCCACCGGCTCCCAGTCGCGCCCCCGCGCCGCCTTCAGCGCCGCCGCCCGTCCGGTCGGGCAGTAGGGGTCGGCCAGGGACACATGCACCACGTTCGGCACGGTGCCGTCGGGCAGCGGAAACCCGTCGAAGTACGTCCCCACCCGGGACTTCGTACGGTCGACCAGCTGATCCGGCACCAGCAGTGTGCCGGGCCCGTACTCGGGGCGCAGGCCGCCCACCGCGCACGGGCCGAGGACCTGGCGCACGCCGACCGACCGCAGCGCCCACAGGTTGGCCCGGTAGTTGATGCGGTGCGGCGGCAGATGGTGGCTGCGTCCGTGCCGGGGCAGGAAGGCGACCCGCCGTCCGGCGATCTCGCCGAGGAACAGTGAGTCGCTGGGCGCCCCGTAGGGGGTGTCGACCTGGATCTCGGTCACGTCGTCGAGGAACGAATAGAAGCCGGAGCCCCCGATTACGCCGATCTCTGCGTTCGCCATGACCAGCACACTAGCTGGCGTCGGCCGGGTGCAGCTGAGGGCCTCGGGAAATGCCGGGAACCCTGTCGTCGCGTGACGACAGGGTCCCGTGAGCGAGCGTTGCGCGCCTTACGCGGCGGAGCTGCTGCTGTTGGACGAGGTGCCGGTGCTCGACGACTTCGAGTCCGAGGACGACTTGGTGGTCGACGAAGACGAAGACGACGACGAAGAAGAAGACGAAGAGTCCGAGGAGGACGTCGACGGCTTCGACGACGCCGGCGCGCTGCTCGACGAGGAGCCGCGGCTGTCGTTGCGGTAGAAGCCGGAGCCCTTGAAGACGATGCCGACCGCGGAGAACACCTTCTTGAGGCGGCCCTGGCAGTTGGGGCACTCGGTCAGGGCATCGTCGGTGAACTTCTGCACCGCCTCGAGGCCCTCGCCGCACTCGGTGCACTGGTACTGGTAGGTCGGCACTGTCTTCCTCCTGGCACTCTCACTCAGTGAGTGCTAACGACGGTCCATAGTGACGTATTCCTCGGGATCAGTCCACTGCCACCGGACTGCGGTGACCGACGCCACGTGCGACCGTGCGGCTGCGGGGCCGCGTCGCCAGCCGCGAACGCAGTGCCAGCAGCGTCGCCAGGGCCAGCAGCGTGCCGCCCATCGGCACGAGGAATCCCGCACCGTCCCAGTAGCGATCCTCCAGCTGTCCGGCAGCCGTGACGGCGGCGGCCTGTCCGAGCGCCACCGCACCGGTCAGCCAGGTGAAGGCCTCGGTGCGGGCGCCGGCCGGGACCAGGCTCTCGACCAGCGTGTAGCCGGTGATCAGCGCGGGCGCGATGCACATGCCCACGAGCAGGCCGAGACCCGCGAGGACCAGAACGGAGTGCGCGGCCCACAGTCCGGAGGCCGTCAGCGCGAGTGCGCCGTACGCGACCACGAGGCGCCGCTGCGGAGCGACCTTCCAGGCGATCGCGCCGCACACGAGGCCGGAGAGCATGTTCCCCGCGGCGAAGACGCCGTACAGGACGCCGTTCAGGCCGGGTTCGCCGAGGGACTCGCTGAACGCGGCCAGCGAGACCTGCATGCCGCCGAAGACGGCGCCGATACCGAGGAACGTCACGATCAGGACGCGTACTCCGGGGACACGCAGCGCGGAACTGTGCTCCACGCGCGCGTGCCCGCCCGCCGTGACATGGGGCTGGGTGCTCTTGCGGGCGGCGAACAGCAGACCGCCGATCAGCGTCAGTGACGCCTCGGTCACCAGGCCCGCGGCCGGGTCCACGGCGGTGCACAGGGCGGTCGCCAGCAGCGGTCCGAAGACGAAGGTCAGCTCGTCGGTGACGGACTCGAAGGCCGCCGCGGTCGTCATCAGGGGTGTGCCCTGGAGCTTCACGCCCCAGCGAGCGCGCACCATGGGCCCGATCTGCGGCACGGAGGCACCCGTGGGCACGGCCGCCGCGAACAGTGCCCACAGGGGTGCGTGGGTGAGCGCGAGCGCCGTCAGGGTCAGGCCCGACAGTGTGTGCACCAGCACGCCGGGGATCAGTACGGTGCGCTGTCCGTGGCGGTCCGCGAGGCGCCCGCTGTAGGGCGCGAACAGCGCCATGGCGACACCGGTGACCGCGGCGACGGCGCCTGCCGCGCCGTACGAGCCGGTGGTGTGCTGCACGAGCAGCACGATGGAGATGGTGAGCATCGCGAACGGCTGGCGTGCCGCGAAGCCGGGGAGCAGGAACGTCCAGGCGCCGCGGGTGCGCAGCAGCTGTCCGTAGCCCGGGCGGGAGGCGGCCGGCGAGTTCTTCGACGGCTCGGTGGTGACCGTGGATGCCACGGCCCGTGCCTTTCTGCCACCTGGTGACGCGACCCCGTCAGCCGGGGGCGGCGCCGAGAGCTGTCCTCTTGCGCGGAACTGCGGTAGATACCGGCGCCCACTGCTTCAGGACGTCGCGGCCGCCATACGGTCGCGCCAGCTCTGCGTCAGGCAGAGTTGGTTCGATCAAGGTGCGCCTTCATCGTACAGGGATCACTGCTTGAAGCACCTGTGAATGCGAGAACCGTGGTGGTGTTCACCTGTGATTGTCGCCGCCGTTGGTGCCCAGCCATCCGGCCAGCTTGCCGCCGTGTCCCACGGCCCGCAGCCGTCGCTCCGCCGCGTCCCGGACCGGATCCGTGGCGACGACCAGCAGTTCGTCCCCGCGTCGCAGCACGGTCGTGGGCAACGGAACGAACGATTTTGCGTCGCGTACGACGAGTGTGACGGCGGCCCCGGCCGGCAGCCGCAGCTCGTTGATCTCCACGCCGTGCATCTTCGACCCCGCGGGGATCGAGAAGGACAGCAGATGCCCGCGCAGCCGCTCCAGGGGCGCCGATTCGATGCCGAGGTCGGCGGCCTCGGCCTCCTCGCCCAGATGCAGCTTGCGGGCCAGCCACGGCAGCGTCGGACCCTGGATCAGGGTGTAGACGACCACGAGGACGAAGACGATGTTGAAGATGCGGCGGCTGCCCTCCACGCCGTTCACCATCGGGATCGTCGCCAGGATGATGGGCACGGCGCCGCGCAGCCCGGCCCAGGACATCAGCGTCTGTTCCTGCCACGACACCCGGAACGGCGTCAGGCACAGCACGACGCTCAGCGGACGGGCCACCATCGTCAGCACCAGCCCGATGACGAGCGCGGGCCAGATGTCGTCGCCCAGCTCGTGCGGCGTGACCAGCAGGCCGAGCAGGACGAACATCCCGATCTGGGCGATCCAGCCGAGCCCGTCGGCGAAGCCGAGCGTCGCGGGCCAGTGCGGGAGCTTCGCGTTGCCCATGATCATCGCGGCGAGGTACACGCCGAGGAAGCCGCTGCCGTGGGCCATGGCACCCGCCGCGTACGCGGTGACGGCGATGGCCATGACGGCGATCGGGTAGAGGCCGGAGGCGGGCAGCGCCACATGTCTGAGCCCCCAGGAGCCCACCGCACCTACCGCGAGACCGATGGCGGCGCCGATGGCCAGCTCCAGGAGGATCTCGCCCATCAGCACGTACCAGTGCTCGACCGGGCCCGCGGTCGAGAAGGCGACCACCAGGATGACCACGGGGGCGTCGTTGAAGCCCGACTCGGCCTCCAGCGTGCCGGTCACGCGCGCGGGGAGGGGGAGTTTGCGCAGCACCGAGAAGACGGCCGCCGCATCCGTCGACGAGACGACCGCCCCGATGATGAGCGCCTGCCGCCACTCCAGCCCGATCAGATAGTGCGCCCCCGCCGCCGTGATCCCGACGCTCGCCGCGACCCCCGCCAGCGCCAGCGCGGTGGCAGCGGGAAGCGCGGGCTTGACCTCTTTCCACTTCGTGCCGAGACCGCCCTCGGCGAGGATCACGACCAGTGCCGCGTACCCGATCACCTGGGTCAGTTCGGCGTCGTTGAAGTGGATGTCGCCGATGCCGTCCTGGCCCATGAGGACGCCGATGCCCAGGTAAACGAGCAGGCCTGGGAGCCCGCTGCGCGAGGAGATCCGGACCGCTGCGACGGCGACGAGCAGGACGAGCGAGCAGACGAGCAGGAGTTCGTTGAGATCGTGGACTGTCAGCGGCCGTTCCCTTCCCTGGCTCACACGCGGCACGCGCGTGTGGGCTCACGTACATCGGACACGAAGTCACCGTGCTCCGCACCCAACTACTTCGTTACCTTACCTAACTCTTGACGATTTCTTGACGTTCCCGGGTGCATGATCGAACATCCGTACATCCCGGTTCCCCACTCCGCGTCAAGTGGCGTCGGGCCCTGCGCCTATGGTTGCTCCAGCGCTCATTCAAAAGGACAGCCGGCCCTGCCGCTCGCGTAAGGACAGCAAGGACAGCGATGCCCCCCAATACCACCGCCTCCTCGGGTCAGCAGCCCGGCAAGTCCCGGAGGAAAAAGGGGCGCAAAGCCCGTCTTGTCGTCCTCGTCCTGGTTCTGGCCATCGTCGGAGGCATCGCCTACGGGGCGTACTGGACCATCAGCACCGTCCGTGCCTCCTTCCCCCAGACCAAGGGTTCCATCACGCTCGACGGCCTGACGGCACCCGTCGACGTCAAGCGTGACGGCAACGGCATCCCGCAGATCTACGCCTCCTCCGACGAGGACCTGTTCATGGCGCAGGGCTACGTCCAGGCGCAGGACCGGTTCTACGAGATGGATGTGCGCCGCCACATGACGTCCGGGCGCCTGTCGGAGATGTTCGGCAAGGGCCAGGTCGGCAACGACGAGTTCCTGCGCACCCTGGGCTGGGACCGTGTGGCGAAGAAGGAGTACGACACCAAGCTGTCGGCGGCCACGAAGACGTACCTACAGGCGTACGCCAAGGGAGTCAACGCCTACCTGAAGGGCAAGGAAGGCAAGGACATCTCCCTGGAGTACGCGGCTCTCGGGTTCAGCAACGACTACAAGCCCACCCAGTGGACCCCGGTCGACTCGATCGCCTGGCTGAAGGCGATGGCCTGGGACCTGCGCGGCAACATGCAGGACGAGATCGACCGAGCCCTGATGACCAGTCGCCTGGGCCCCAAGCAGATCGACGATCTGTACCCGGACTATCCGTACGACCGGAACAAGGCGATCGTCCAGGAGGGCCAGTACGACGAGCTCACGCAGACGTTCGAGCAGAACGGCAGCGCGAGCGGCACGTCGGGGACGTCCGGGAGCGGCACGACCGGTCAGTCCGCGGGCTCGTCGTCCTCGGCCCTCCAGACCCAGCTGACGGGTCTCTACGACGTCCTGGACGACCTTCCGACGGCCGTCGGCGTGAACGGCAACGGCATCGGCTCCAACGCCTGGGTCGTCTCCGGCAAGCACACCATCACCGGCATGCCCCTGCTGGCCAACGACCCGCACCTGTCGGCGTCGCTGCCGTCCGTCTGGTACCAGATGGGCCTGCACTGCCGCAGCGTCTCCGCCAAGTGCCAGTACGACGTCAGCGGCTACACCTTCGCGGGCATGCCCGGCGTGGTCATCGGCCACAACCAGGACATCTCCTGGGGCATGACCAACTCCGGCGTCGACGTCACCGACCTCTACCTGGAGAAGCTGACCGGCGACGGCTACCTCTACGACGGCAAGGTCAAGCCGTTCACCTCGCGCGAGGAGACCATCAAGGTCGCCGGCGGCACCTCCAAGACGATCGTCGTCCGCGAGACCAACAACGGACCCCTGCTGTCCGACCGTGACGACGAGCTCGTGAAGGTCGGCAAGAAGGCCACCGTCGACGCAGCGGCCCCCGACCGCGGGGACGGCTACGGCATCTCACTGCGCTGGACCGCCCTGGACGCGGGCACCACCATGGACGCCGTCTTCGCCATCGACAAGGCGAGCGGCTGGAACGAATTCCGCGAGGCCGCCACGCTGTTCGAGGTGCCCTCGCAGAACCTGGTCTACGCCGACACCCAGGGCAACATCGGCTACACGCTGCCCGGCAGGATCCCCAAGCGCGGCCAGGACCACGACGGTTCGCTCCCGGCGCCGGGCTGGGACCCCAAGTACCAGTGGACCGGCTACATCGCACAGGACGAGCTGCCGTACGAGTACAACCCGCAGCGCGGCTACATCGTCACCGCCAACCAAGCAGTCGTCGACCAGGACAAGTACCCCTACACGCTCACCACGGACTGGGGCTATGGCACCCGCAGCCAGCGGATCACCGACTTGATCCAGTCGAAGATCGACGACGGCGGCAAGATCTCCACCGACGACATGCGCCAGATGCAGCTCGACAACAGCAGCGAGATCGCCAAGCTGCTCGTGCCCCAGCTGCTGAAGATCGACATAGACGACCCGGACGTCCGGGAGGCGCAGAAGCTCCTCGAGGGCTGGGACTACACCCAGGACGCCGACTCGGCGGCGGCCGCCTACTTCAACTCGGTCTGGCGCAACATCCTCAAGCTCGCCTTCGGCCACAAGCTGCCCAAGGAGCTGCGGGTCGAGGGTCAGTGCCTGTGGGTCGACCCGGTCAACACCACCGGCCCCGCAGACGAGACCGAGAAGGTGCGCGAGTGCGGTCAGCGCGAGGCCGACCAGGCGCAGCCGGACGGTGGCGACCGCTGGTTCGAGGTCGTGCGCAATCTGATGGACGACGAGAACAGCGACTGGTGGAAGACGCCCCGCTCGGGCACGCGCCCGGCCGCCGACAACCGCGACGACCTGTTCAAGCGCGCCATGATCGACGCCCGCTGGGAGCTCACCGCCAAGCTCGGCAAGGACATCGACACCTGGAACTGGGGCCGGCTGCACCGCCTGTTCCTGAAGAACCAGACCCTGGGCACCGAGGGCCCCGGCTTCCTTCAGTACGCCCTCAACCGCGGCCCCTGGAGGCTCAGCGGCGGCGAGGCGGCGGTCAACGCGACCGGCTGGAACGCCGCCGGCGGCTACGGCGTCGTCTGGGTGCCGTCCATGCGCATGGTGGTCAACCTCGGCGACCTCGACGAGTCGAAGTGGATCAACCTCACCGGCGCCTCGGGGCATGCCTACAGCGCCCACTACACCGACCAGACGAGCAAATGGGTCAAGGGTGAACTTCTCGACTGGTCCTTCTCGGACAAGGCGGTCGAGGAAAGCACCAGTGACACGCTCGTGCTGAAACCGTGAGGCACTGAAATGCCCCTCCACGCACGCGTGGAGGGGCATTTTCATGTTTCACGGGCGACGTTCTCGGCGGCTGAAACGCCGTACGCCCGACGGTGTCACCACCGCGTGCACCGGCCGGTCGTGCGCCTGGGCCGGAACGCGCTCGACGACCTCCGAGTCGTACAGGAGCACCACCAGCGCGGGGTGCGCGCCCGCACGCTCCAGGCGGGCGAGCACACGGTCGTACGATCCCCCGCCGCGCCCCAGCCGCACCCCGCGCGCGTCGACCGCCAGACCGGGCAGCAGGACCACGTCGGCGGCGGTCACCGCGTCCGGGCCCAGCCGCTCCCCGGCGGGCTCGAAGAGGGCCATCCTGCCGCCGTGTTGGACGCGCGCAAGGGAGCCCTCACCGGCGTACGCAGCCCAGTCGAGGTCGTTGTCCGGCAGAAGCGCCGGGAGCAGCACCCGTACGCCCCGAGCGCGCAGCGCGTCCAGGAGCGCGAGCGTTCCGGGTTCGCTCCCCACGGAGACGTACGCCGCCACGGTGCGGGCCCGCGCCAGTTCGGGCAGCTCCAGCGCGCGCTCGCTCAGCGCGTCCGCGGCCTCCCGCACGTCATCCGCAGTCAACCTGTTTCTCACCGCGAGGAAGGCTCGCCGCAACATTCGCTTGTCAGGCTCGGCCGGACGTCCGATGTGGCTCAAAGGTCGTACCCGTACCCTTCCATTGCGCTCATATGAGAGCCAATTAACCGGAGCCACAGATTCTCTACAAAGGCACCGGATAAGGTTGCGGGCATGACTCAGTCGCACCCAAGGATCAGCAAGGCTGTCATTCCCGCAGCGGGCCTCGGCACCCGGTTCCTGCCGGCCACCAAAGCCACTCCGAAGGAGATGCTGCCGGTCGTCGACAAGCCGGCGATCCAGTATGTGGTCGAGGAGGCCGCCTCCGCAGGCCTCGACGACGTCCTCATGATCACAGGACGCAACAAGCGCCCCCTGGAGGACCACTTCGACCGCAACTACGAGCTGGAATCCGCCCTTCAGAAGAAGGGCGACGCGAGCCGGCTCGCCAAGGTGCAGGAGTCCAGCGACCTCGCGACGATGCACTACGTCCGCCAGGGCGACCCCAAGGGCCTCGGCCACGCCGTCCTGTGCGCCGCCCCGCACGTGGGCAACGAGCCCTTCGCCGTCCTCCTCGGCGACGACCTGATCGACCCGCGCGACCCGCTGCTCAAGCGGATGGTCGAGGTCCAGGAGCAGCATGGCGGCAGCGTCATCGCGCTCATGGAGGTCGCGCCCGAGCAGATCCACCTCTACGGATGCGCGGCCGTCGACCCCACCGACGACAGCGACGTGGTCAAGGTCCACGACCTGGTCGAGAAGCCTGCCGCGGCCGACGCCCCGTCCAACTACGCGATCATCGGGCGCTACGTCCTCGACCCGCACATCTTCGACATACTGCGTAAGACCGAGCCCGGTCGCGGCGGCGAGATCCAGCTCACCGACGCCCTCCAGCAGCTCGCCGCGGACGAGAAGGTGGGCGGACCGGTGCACGGTGTCGTCTTCAAGGGCCGCCGCTATGACACCGGTGACCGCGGCGACTACCTGCGTGCCATTGTCAGACTCGCGTGCGAACGTGAAGACCTGGGCCCGGACTTCCGGACCTGGCTTCGCAGTTACGTAGCCGAGGAGATGTAGCAACGTTGAGCAGCGCCGCGCCCCGCACCGCCGGTCAGGACCACCTGTGGTCGGTGGACGAGCACCTGGAGGACATCCTCGCGACCGTCCGCCCCCTCGAACCCATCGAGCTGCAACTGCTCGACGCCCAGGGCTGTGTCCTGGTCGACGACGTCACGGTGCCGGTGTCCCTGCCGCCCTTCGACAACAGCTCCATGGACGGGTACGCGGTGCGGGTCGCGGATGTCGCGGGCGCGAGCGAGGAGTTCCCGGCGGCCCTGGAGGTCGTCGGTGACGTCGCGGCGGGCCAGGCCGAGCTCCTCCAGGTGGGGCCCGGCCAGGCCGCCCGCATCATGACCGGCGCCCCGCTGCCGCCCGGCGCCGAGACCGTCGTCCCCGTGGAGTGGACCGACGGAGGTCTCGGCGAGGGCCCGGTGACCGGGATGCGCGCGCGCAGCCTGGCCCCCGAGGGCGCCGACGGTCAGGTCCAGGTGTACCGGCCCGCCGAGGCACGCGCGCACGTGCGCGCGAAGGGCAGCGACGTGAAGGCCGGGGACCGCGCCCTGGAGGCCGGCACCGTCCTCGGCCCGCCGCAGATCGCGCTGCTCGCCGCGATCGGACGCGGCACGGTACGCGTGCACCCGCGCCCGCGCGTCGTCGTCATGTCCACCGGCAGCGAACTCGTCCAGCCCGACGAGGACCTCGGCAACGGCCAGATCTACGACTCCAACAGCTTCGCCCTCACCGCGGCGGCCCGCGACGCCGGTGCCATCGCCTACCGGGTGGGTGCCGTCGCCGACGAGGCCGAGACACTCCGGTCCACCATCGAGGACCAACTCGTCCGCGCCGACCTCATGGTCACCACGGGCGGCGTGAGCGTCGGCGCGTACGACGTCGTCAAGGAGGCGCTGTCGTACGTCGGGGACGAGGACGAGGCGGGCAGCGGCATCGACTTCCGCAAGCTCGCCATGCAGCCCGGAAAGCCCCAGGGCTTCGGTTCCATCGGCCCCGACCACACACCGCTGCTGGCGCTCCCCGGCAACCCGGTGTCGTCGTACGTCTCCTTCGAACTGTTCGTCCGCCCCGCGATCCGCACCCTCATGGGCCTGCCCGACGTCCACCGGCCCAGAACCCGCGCGACCCTCACCGCGGACAAGGCGCTGACCTCGCCGAAGGGGCGCCGGCAGTTCCTGCGCGGCACCTACGACGACGGCAAGGTGACGCCGGTCGGCGGAGCCGGATCCCATCTGGTGGCCGCCCTCGCGCACGCGGACGCGCTGATCGTGGTCCCCGAGGACGTGGAGTCCGTCGAGCCCGGCAGCGATGTCGAGGTGGTCCTGCTCGGCTGAGTGCCCCAGGTTGGGGGTACCGTGTCGCGCACAACAGGCCCGGCGCCGCACCGCGACGGGCCCGGACCGGGAGCGCCACACACGTCATGACTGTGCCTTCCCGGGGGAAGCCCCCCGGACCCCCTGTGCAGGACCGACTGACCCACATCGACGACGCGGGCGCGGCCCGCATGGTCGACGTGTCCGGGAAGGACGTGACCGCGCGCACCGCCCGTGCCAGCGGCCGCGTCCTCGTCTCACCCCGGGTGATCGAGCTGCTGCGCGGCGAGGGGGTTCCGAAGGGCGACGCCCTGGCCACCGCGCGGATCGCGGGCATCATGGGTGCCAAGCGAACGCCGGATCTGATCCCGCTGTGCCACCCGTTGTCGGTGTCGGGTGTGAAACTGGATCTGTCGGTCGCGGACGACGCCGTGGAGATCCTGGCCACCGTGAAGACGACGGACCGTACGGGTGTCGAGATGGAGGCACTCACCGCGGTCTCCGTCGCCGCGCTCACCGTGATCGACATGGTCAAGGCGGTCGACAAGGGAGCGGTCATCACGGACGTACGGGTGGAGGAGAAGACGGGCGGCAAGTCGGGCGACTGGAGCCGGGCATGACCTATCGCGCACTGGTGGTCACCGCCTCCAACCGAGCCGCCGCCGGGGTCTACGAGGACAAGGGCGGCCCGCTGATCGCCGATGGCCTCACGGGCTTCGGCTGCACCGTCGAGGGGCCGCAGGTCGTCCCCGACGGCGACCCCGTCGAGGCCGCGCTGCGCGCCGCCGTCGACGCCGGGTACGACGTCGTCGTCACCACCGGCGGCACCGGCATCTCGCCCACCGACCGCACGCCCGAGGCGACCCGCAAGGTGATCGACTACGAGGTACCGGGCATCGCGGAGGCCATCCGGGCGTTCGGCCGGGAAAAGGTGCCGACCGCCGCGCTCTCCCGGGGACTGGCCGGGGTGGCGGGCCGGACACTGATCGTCAATCTGCCGGGATCCACCGGTGGGGTGAAGGACGGACTGGCCGTCCTGGAGCCCCTGTTGGTGCACGCCGTCGACCAGATCCGCGGCGGGGACCACCCCAGACCCGGCGCCGGCAGTGGGGGTGCGAGCTGAACAGTCCATCCTGGCCGGCCGTGCTGGTGGACGGCGATGTCGTCCTCCGGCCGATAAAGCTGCGCGACCAGCGGGCCTGGCGTGAGGTCAACCGGCGCAACCGCGACTGGCTGCGGCCCTGGGAGGCGACGATTCCGCCGCCGACGCCGAGCGGGCCCATCGCGCACCGGCCGACCTACCGCCAGATGGTGCGTCACTTGCGCTCCGAGGCGAACGCGGGCCGGATGCTGCCGTTCGTCATCGAGTACCAGGGGCGGCTGGTCGGGCAGTTGACGGTCGCCGGGATCACCTGGGGCTCGATGTGCTCGGGGCACATCGGCTACTGGGTGGACGAGGCGGTGGCCGGCCGCGGGGTGATGCCGACGGCCGTGGCACTTGTCGTGGACCACTGTTTCCGGACCGTTGGTCTGCACCGGATCGAGGTCTGCATTCGCCCCGAGAACGGGCCCAGCCGTCGGGTCGTGGAGAAACTCGGATTCCGTGCGGAGGGGACGCGTCCGCGTTATCTGCACATCGACGGAGCCTGGCGCGACCACCTCGTCTTCGCACTCACCGCGGAAGAGGTCCCCGAAGGGCTGCTCGGCCGCTGGCGCCGGGTGCGTTCGCAGAAAACGCCGCGTACGAACCCGCAGAACACCCAGGGGAATCCCGCGTAGCCCGAAAATTGAATATGTGTTCGAAAATGATCGCTCGATGACCGCCTCCAGGCATTAAATTCACTCCGTCGGCGGCCTGCTGATCGCATCCGTCACAAAAAAAGTTCGAAATATCAGCCAGATCGTGCGACACACCGGCTCAATTGGCAGATGGCCTCACGCAAACCCCTCTACCGTGTGAGGCGTGAGCAGCAGCGGCCTCATCTACGCAGTCATTGTCGGGGCCTGGGCCGCCTACTTGGTGCCGATGTGGCTCCGTAGGCAGGACGAGCTGAACGAGGCCCGTCCGACGGAACGCTTCAGCACAGCCATCCGGTTGCTGTCCGGACGGGCGGGGATGGAGCGCCGATACGCCAAGGACCTGCGGGCGCGCTCCACCGACGAGGGGGAGCCCAGCGCCGCCGACGACCCGGGCACGGTCACCGATTCGGTGGACGTCCGGGCCTTCGCCGTGCCTCCGGCACGTCCGCAGGCGCGCGCGACGGTTCAGCAGCCGGAGCGCTCGGAGTCGGCGCGTGAACAGGCACCAGAAGCAACAGCGCCTGCGCCCAAATCCGCACCGGCACCCGCACCCGCGTCCAAAGCCCCGCACGGATCCGAATCCGCCGCCTCGGCGCGCAGGCGGGTGCCGCCCGCCCGGCGCACGCCCGCCATGGAGGCGGCCGAGGCGCGCGCCCGGCGTACGAAGGTCCTCGCGCGCCGACGACGTACGACGCTGGTGCTCTTCATCGCCTTCACGCTCGGCGCGATCGTCGCCGCGGTCGGAGGGCTGGCGTTCCTGTGGGCGCCCGGCGTGCCCGCCGTACTGCTCAGCGGGTACATCGTGTACCTGCGCTCCCAGGAGCGCCGTCGCTTCGCCTACCAGATGGACCGGCGCCGAGCCGAGGTCGCGGCACAGCGGCTGCGGGAGCGCACGCGTCAGCCGCGTCGGCGCACGTCCGCCGAAGCCGGCGCGGGGGCGGGAACCGACGACCGCGACGAAGGCGCCAAGCCGGAGCAGGACAGCGGGCTCTCGGCGCTCGCCGCCGACCGGCGCGCCCTCGTCGAGCAGACCGATCACGCCGAGTGGGTCGACCAGCAGCGCGAGCGCCAGCGGCGGCCGGGACAGGGCGACAGCTGGGAGCCGGTGCCGGTGCCCCTGCCGACGTATGTGACGGCGCCGGTCGCTCCGCGGGCCACCTCCGACGTGGATCTCGGAGCGCCGGATGCATGGAGCTCGGCGCGCTCCAGTTCGGTCGCCCGGGACAGCGATGCGGGAGCCGGCGCGCAGCAGCGCGGGACCGGCGCCGACTCCGGTGCCGTACGCAAGGGCGCCGAGCAGGAGGACGCGGGCGACCCCGGGGACGACAAGGGGGAAGAAGGCGGGCGCAGTGACGCCCGCCGGGCTGCCTCCGCCCGGCGGGCACGGGAGCGGGGGCGCACGCCGTTGTTCGACCAGTACGAGGACGGGGAGCGTCCGCGGGCGGCGAACGAGTAGCCGAGGCGGCACCGGCACGCGACGCGGCCACGGACCCGGGCGGCCTCTCCTACCCGCCCCACCTGTGCCGTCCCTCCCGACCGGCGACGGAACGGATTTCCAAGCAGCCGGATCGGGGTGCTAAGGTTTCACTCGTTGCAAGGGCCTGTGGCGCAGTCTGGTAGCGCACCTCGTTCGCATCGAGGGGGTCTGGGGTTCAAATCCCCACAGGTCCACCGCAGCGCCGTTCTTGAGGTAACTCAGGGCCGGTTGACGAAATCCCGCCCGGTCTTCGGACCGGGCGGGATTTCGTCGTTTGCGGCTGCGGTCCTCACCCGTCCATGGAGTTGAGCGGCTTCGCGAAGCAGCGGCTGGAGTCGTAGTGGCGGTAGTAGCCGAACTTCTCGCACGGGTCGTAGCCGCTGGATGTGTAGAGGCCTATCGCCTCCGGCTGCTCGATGCCGGTTTCCAGGACCATGCGGACCCGGCCCGCCGCACGTGCGTCCTCCTCGAGCGCGGCGAGCATGCGTCGGGCCAGCCCGCGCCCGCGCATCGCCCCGATGACGAACATCCGCTTCAGTTCGGCGTCGCCGTCCTGGTTGCCCTCGCCGTTCCTGTCCTGGCTGCGCCAGCCGCCGGTGGCCACGGGGCGGTCCTGGTCGTCGTACGCGATCAGGTACACGCCGTTCGGCGGGTCGAAGTCGGACGGGGCGAGGGAAGTGGCGTCGCCGCCGTCGCCGTAGCGCTCGTGGTACTCGGCCTGGACGTCGTCGTTGAGCTTGACGGCGTCGGGGTGGTCGAAGGGGACGCGACGTATATGCATGCTGGTCATCGTAATTCTGTGTAGGGACGCAAATCTGGACTCGGTCCAGTGTGCCGGTAGGGTGCCCGGGTGCTCACTGTGACCTCTGTGAATGTGAACGGGCTGCGCGCCGCCGCGAAGAAGGGCTTCGTGGAGTGGCTCGCGCAGACCGAAGCGGACGTGCTGTGCCTCCAGGAGGTGCGCGCCGAGCCGCAGCAGCTGCCGGAGCATGTGCGCACGCCCGACGGCTGGCACGTCGTACACGCCCCCGCCGCCGCCAAGGGCCGTGCCGGCGTCTCCCTCTACACCCGCCGCGAACCCGACCGCATCCAGGTCGGTTTCGGCTCGGCCGAGTTCGACGGCAGCGGCCGGTACGTCGAGGCCGACCTGCCCGGCGTCACCGTCGCCTCCCTCTACCTCCCCTCCGGCGAGGTCGGCACCGAGCGGCAGGACGAGAAGGTCCGCTTCATGGACGAGTTCCTCGCCTACCTCAAGGGGCTGCGCGAGCGGGCCGCCGCCGACGGGCGGGAGGTCCTGGTCTGCGGCGACTGGAACATCGCCCACCAGCAGGCCGACCTGAAGAACTGGCGCGGGAACACCAAGAATTCCGGGTTTCTGCCGGAGGAGCGGGAGTGGTTGTCCCGTGTGCTCGACGAGTACGTCGACGTCGTGCGGGCGCTGCATCCGGATGTCGAGGGGCCGTACACCTGGTGGTCGTATCGGGGGCGGGCCTTCGACAACGACGCCGGATGGAGGATCGACTATCACGTCTCCACGCCCGGTCTGGCCGCGAAAGCCCTCAAGGGGTACGTCGAGCGCGCGGCCACGCATGCGGAGCGGTGGTCGGACCACGCGCCGGTGACCGTGGTCTACGACCGCTAGGTCTCTTTCTGCATCCGCCGGTCCATCGCCAGCGAGAGCTCCGCCTCCACCACGCTGCGCGCGAGCGGGCGCAGGCGTTGCATGTCGGCCTCGGTGGCGTGGCGCAGGACCACGTCCGCGAAGAGTTCGGCGAGGGCGTCGACGTGTTCGCGTACCTGCTTGCCCGCAGCCAGGACCTCCGCCAGGGGGATGCCTTCGCGGACGAGGGCCGCTGACACGTCCAGCAGGCGGCGGCTGACGTGGACGATCTCGTCGCCGTCGGTACCGAGGTAGCCCAGGTCCATCGCGGCCGCGAGGTTCTCCGGATTGACCTCGCCCTCGAAGCGGGCGGCGAGTTCCTCGGGGGTGAGGCGGACCGGCTCCTCCTCGGTGGGTGGACCGACGCGGAGCAGGTCGGCGACATCGCGGCCGTGTTCGAGGGCCTCCGCCAGTTCCGCGATGCCGCTCAGTGTGTGGCCGCGTTCCAGCAGCGCCGTGATGGTGCGCAGACGGGCCAGGTGGTGGTCGTCGTACCAGGCGATACGGCCCTCGCGGCGGGGCGGCGGGATCAGCTTGCGTTCGCGGTAGAAGCGCAGGGTGCGCACAGTGATACCCGCCAGCCGGGCCAGCTCCGCCATGCGGTACTCGCGTAGTCCTCCGTCTTCTGCCACGTCGGCAGCCTATGTTGTACCGCCGGTAACTTCCTTCTTCCCTACCCCTACCCATCAGTACGGCGCTGCTCTACGCTCCCATTGCGCCAGTGTTCACTGGCAGAGTCGCGGAGCGGAGTGTGGAGGCAAGATGGCCGAGCACGAGCACAGGCATGTGCGGGTGGCGGTGGTCGGGTCCGGATTCGGCGGGCTCGGGGCGGCCGTACGGCTGCGGCGCGAGGGTGTCACCGACTTCGTCGTCCTGGAGCGGGCCGACAGCGTCGGCGGCACCTGGCGGGACAACAGCTATCCGGGGTGCGCGTGCGATGTGCCGTCCCATCTCTATTCGTTCTCCTTCGCGCCCAACCCGGACTGGCCCCGCACCTTCTCCGGACAGCGGCACATCCGCGCCTACCTGGAGCACGTGGCCGACGTCTTCCGGCTGCGGCCCCACATCCGCTTCAACTCCGAGGTCAAGCGCATGACCTGGAACAGCGAGCGGCTGTGCTGGGACATCGAGACGAGTGGGGGCACCTCCCGGGCTTTCGGCACTGGGGGAGGGTCGCTCTCCGCGGACATCGTCATCTCCGCCACCGGGCCGTTGTCCGACCCCAGGATCCCGGACATCCCGGGGCTCGACTCCTTCCCCGGCAAGGTCTTCCACTCGGCCCGCTGGGACCACGACTACGACCTGCGCGGCAAGCGGGTCGCCATGGTCGGGACGGGCGCGTCGGCCATCCAGATCGTGCCGGCCGTTCAGCCCCTCGCCGAGAAGCTCACCCTCTTCCAGCGCACCCCGCCATGGGTGATGCCCCGCGTCGACCGGGCGATCAGCGGCGCGGAGCGCTGGCTCCACAAGCAGCTGCCCATCACCGCCCAGGCCCGTCGTGGACTGCTGTGGGGCCTACGGGAGTTGCAGGTCCAGGCGTTCACCAAGCGCCCCAACGAGCTCGGCATGGTCGAGCAGTTGGCCAAACGCAACATGGGCCGCGCCATCAAGGACCCGGCCCTGCGCGCCAAACTCACTCCCGACTACCGCATCGGCTGCAAGCGGATCCTGCTGTCGAGCGACTACTACCCGGCGCTCGCCCGGCCCAATGTCGACGTCGTCGCGAGCGGGCTCAGTGAAATCAGGGGTTCCACCCTGGTCGCCGCGGACGGCAGCGAGGCCGAGGTCGACGCGATCGTCTTCGGGACCGGCTTCCACGTCACCGACATGCCCATCGCCGAGCGGGTGGTGGGCGCGGACGGGCGGACGCTCGCCGAGACCTGGAAGACGGGGATGCAGTCGCTGCGGGGGGCCTCGGCGGCCGGGTTCCCCAACTGGATGACCATCATCGGGCCCAATACGGGGCTGGGGAACTCGTCGATGATCCTGATGATCGAGTCCCAGCTGAACTACATGGCCGACTTCGTACGGCAGTTGGACGTGCTCGGCGGTCGCGCCGCCCTCGACGCCCGGGCGGATGCCGTGCAGGCCTGGAACGACCAGGTTCAGGAGCGCATGCAGCGCACGGTGTGGAACACGGGCGGCTGCACCAGTTGGTACCTGGACGCAAGTGGCCGCAACACCACCATCTGGCCGGGCACGACGACCGAGTTCCGGCGGGCGACGCGGCGGGTGGATCTGGGGGAGTACGAACTCCTGCGGGCGTCCGACGAGAAGAAGGCCGATCCCGTCGAGAAGAACAAGGCCGAGCCCTCAGAGAAGAACAAGACCGAGCCCTCCGAGCAGAACACCGAGCCCTCCGAGCAGAACACCGAGGTCGATGCATGAGCCGCCTGATGCACGTGGCGTCCGGACCGTACGCCCCGCCCGTCCCCGTCCGCGAGCTCACCGCCGTCTCGGCCGACGGCGCCCGGCTGCACGTCGAGGTGCACGGCCCCAAGGACGCGCCCGCCGTCGTCCTCGCCCACGGCTGGACCTGCTCGACCGCCTTCTGGGCGGCCCAGATACGCGAACTGGCCGCCGATCACCGGGTCATCGCCTACGACCAGCGCGGCCACGGACGTAGTCCGGCGAGCCCCGCGTGCAGTACGGATGCGCTCGCCGACGACCTCGAAGCCGTACTCGGAGCAACGCTCGCGCCGGGGGAGAAGGCCGTGATCGTCGGGCACTCCATGGGCGGGATGACGGTGCTGGCCGCGTCCGCGCGGGCCGGGTTCCGGGAGCATGCGGTGGCGGTGCTGCTGTGCAGTACGGGTGCGTCGCGGCTGGTCGCCGAGTCGACGGTCGTACCGATGCGGGCCGGACGGATGAGGACCGCGCTGACCCGGCGGGTACTCGGCTCCCGGGCGCCCCTCGGACCGGTCACGCCGCTCGCCCGGCGGATCCTCAAGTACGGGAC
The DNA here is from genome assembly GCF_044593495.1 of Streptomyces sp. NPDC051963. Classification (NCBI taxonomy): domain Bacteria; kingdom Bacillati; phylum Actinomycetota; class Actinomycetes; order Kitasatosporales; family Streptomycetaceae; genus Streptomyces; species Streptomyces sp. NPDC051963. The sequence continues at coordinate 445,710 of NZ_JBIUCC010000008.1, forward strand.
GATGGGCCCGGGTTCGGCCCCGCACATGGTCGAGGCGTGCGCGCGGATCGTGCACGCGTGTCCACGGAAGGTGCGGTACGCCTGGTCGCAGGTGCTGGATCTGCTCGATCTCGGCCACGGCGTACGGGAGTTGGCGGTGCCGGCCGCAGTCGTCGTCGGTACGGCGGACCGGTTGACGCCGGTCGTGCAGGCCCGCTCGCTGGTCGCCGCGCTGCCGAACTGCGTCGGGATCACCGAGCTGCCGGGGCTCGGCCATATGACGCCGATCGAGGCGCCCCAGCTGGTCACCGGGAAGATACGGGAACTCGTCATGACGTACGCGCAGGTCAAGGAGGGCGCATGAGCAGGGTGAGCCTGGAGGGGCAGGTCGCGGTCGTCACCGGGGCCGCGCGGGGCGTCGGCGAACTGCTCGCCCGGAAGTTGTCCGCGCGCGGGGCGCGGATCGCGCTGGTCGGTCTCGAGCCGGACGCGCTCAAGCAGGTCTCCGAGCGGCTGCACGGCGACAGCGACCACTGGTACGCCGATGTCACCGACCACGTGGCGATGGCGCGGGTGGCGGACGAGGTCAAGGAGCGGTTCGGGAAGGTCGACATCGTGGTCGCCAACGCGGGTGTGGCGACCGGCGGTCCGTTCGCGGACTCCGATCCGGATGCCTGGCGGCGGGTGATCGAGGTCAATCTCATCGGGTCCGCGGTGACGGCCCGCGCCTTCCTGCCGGTGCTGCGGGAGAGCCGCGGCTATCTGCTCCAGATCGCCTCCCTCGCCGCGATCACTCCGGCGCCGATGATGACCGCGTACTGCGCGTCGAAGTCGGGTGTCGAGGCGTACGCGCACAGTCTGCGGGCCGAGGTCGGGTACCAGGGCGTGAAGGTCGGGGTCGGGTATCTGTCGTGGACCGACACGGACATGGTGCGCGGGGCCGATCAGGACGATGTGATGCGGGAGTTGAGGCAGCGGCTGCCGTGGCCCGCCAACAAGACGTATCCGCTGGGTCCCGCGGTGGACCGGATCGTCGCCGGGATCGAGCGGCGGTCGAGCCATGTGTACGGGCAGTGGTGGCTGCGGGGGATGCAGGGCGTGCGGGGGTATCTGCCGGGGGTCATCGGGGCCGTGGGGCAACGGGAGATGAAGAGGTTCGCCCATCGCGTCGAGGGCATGCGGACGGGGCTTGTCGGTGCGGGTGGCTCCGCCGATGAGCAGGAGAGGGCTACGCGGCGTAACTGATCGACATGCGTTGCGTCACCACGCGTGTGAATCTGGTCGAGCCCGATTCCCCTCACCCATTTCGGGAGTGAATCCACATGGGTATGAAGGACCAGTTCCAGGACAAGTCCGAGCAGTGGCAGCAGCAGGCCAAGGAGAAGGCCCAGCAGGGCCGCCAGCGCGAGGAGCATGGCCGCCCGCGCGAGGAGCGGGGGCGTGAGCAGGACCCCCAGCGCAGTGGCCGGCCGCGTGACGAGGAGATGGAGCGCCTCCAGCGGGAGGAAGAGGACCGTCTCAGCCAGGACTACGACGCGTAGCCGCTGCGCTCGGCTTTAGCCGTTGACGTGGGGTGCCCTGTGGTTTGGGGCGCCCCACGTTTGCGTTTCCCCGCGGGGTGCGGGTGTGTTGTCGGCTGTCGGCCGGTGGGGGCTTGTCGCGCAGTTCCCCGCGCCCCTAAAGGGGCGTCAGCTTGACCCTCTTCAAGACCTCGGCGGCAATTTCGGTCTTGAGTGGTCCGGTACGTGTGAGTAGTCCGGGGGTGTTGCCGGAGGTGCTGTCTGGAGTAGGTCCAGTGCCAGCTGTACCGCGTCGTCCAGTTGGGCGTGGCGGCCCTCTGCCCAGTCCAGTGGGGTGCGGAGGATTTCCAGGTCCGGGGTGACGCCGTGGTTCTCGACGGACCAGCCGTAGGCGTCGAACCAGGCGGCGTTCATGGGGACGGTGATGACCGTTCCGTCGCCGAGGCGGTGGCGGCCGGTCATGCCGACCACTCCGCCCCAGGTGCGTTGGCCGACCACCGGGCCCAGTTTGAGCAGCTTGAACGCTGCCGTGATCATGTCGCCGTCGGAGGACGTCGCCTCGTCGGCGAGGGCCACGACCGGGCCTCTCGGGGCGTTCGAGGCGTACGACACGGGCTGGGCGTTTCTCGTCAGGTCCCAGCCGAGGATGACGCGGGTGAGCTTCTCCACGACGAGTTCGCTGATGTGGCCGCCCGCGTTGCCGCGTACGTCGACGATGAGGGCCGGTCTCGACACCTCCATGCGCAGGTCGCGGTTGAACTGGGCCCAGCCGGAGCCGCCCATGTCGGGGATGTGGAGGTAGCCGCAGCGACCGCCGCTCAACTCCCGTACGACCGCACGGCGTTTGGCCACCCAGTCCTGGTAGCGCAGGGGGCGTTCGTCGAGCAGCGGGACCACGGCGACCCGGCGTGAGCGGCCTTCGCCCTCCGCCGGGGTGAACGTCAGCTCCACCGTCGTACCGCCTGCTCCGGCAAGGAGGGGGTACGGGCCCGTCTCCGGGTCCACGGGGCGGCCGTCGACGTGGGTGAGGACCGCGCCCTCCCGGATGCCGGTGCCGGCGAGCGGGGAGCGGGCCTTGGAGTCCGAGGAGTCGCCGGGCAGGATGCGCTTGACCGTCCAACCGCCGTCCCTGCATGCGAAGTTGGCGCCCAGCAGGCCCTGCCAGCGCTGATAGTGCGGCGGGCCTTCGTTGCGGCGGGCCGCCGAGACGTAGGCGTGGGAGGTGCCGAGCTCGCCCAGTACCTCGCGGAGCAGGTCCGCGAACTCGTCGGGGGAAGCGACCCGTTCGACGAGTGGGCGGTACTGCTCCAGCACGCCCTCCCAGTCGATGCCGCACATCCCCGGCTCCCAGAAGTACGCGCAGATCAGCCGGCCCGCCTCCTCGTACGACTGGCGCCACTCGGCGCCCGGGTCGACCTCGTGGAGGATGCGGCGCAGGTCGATCCAGACGGTCGTGTCGCCGTCGCCGGATTCGGTGGAGGGCACGGCCCGCAGTTCGCCCTCGTCCACCACGACCAGGCGGCTGCCGTCGCCGCTCACCGCGAACCAGTCCAGGTGCTCGACCAGTTCGGACTTCTTCGCCTTGGTGATGTTGAAGTACTCGAGGGTGGGGCGGCCGCTGGTGTCGTCGGGGTTCACGAACGTCTCGCCGAGGGCGCCCGAGATCGGCCAGCGCAGCCAGACCAGGCCGCCGCCCGCGACCGGATACAGCGCCGAGTACTTGGAGGCGGTGACCGGGAAGGGGGTCACCCTGCTCTCCAGGCCCTCCACCTCCACCGTCACCGCGCCGTCGCCGCCTTCGTCGTCCTCCACCGGGTCCAGTCCGCCCGCCGCCGGGCGGCCCTCCGGGTTCACGGCGAAGGGGGAGGGGGTGGCCGAGGAGAGGGGGACCAGGTAGGGGCGGCAGCCGAGGGGGAAGGAGAGGTCGCCGGTGTGGACGTCGTACACCGGGTCGAAGCCCCGCCAGGAGAGGAAGGCCAGATAGCGGCCGTCCCTCGTGAACACCGGGTTCTCGTCCTCGAAGCGGCCGTTGGTGACGTCGACGATGAAACGGTCCTTGATCCTCGCCATCTTGATCTGGCGGAGCGAGCGGCCGATCCCCGGGTGCGACCAGGTCAGCCAGGCGCCGTCCGGGGAGAAGGCCAGGTCCCGCACCGGGCCGTTGATCGACCGGATCAGCTCGGTGACCTCGCCTCCCCCGGGCTTCGTCCCGGAGGTGCCCCCGGAATCCTCCGTCCCCTCGGCGGTAGCCGCATCAGTGGACACAGTGATCAGCAGCACCCGTCCGTCGTGCGCGGCGATCGCCAGGCGCTCGCCCTGCGGGTCCGACACCAGCTCCAGGACCCGGCCGAGATCGCCGGAGGCGAGTCGGCGCGGTTCGCGGTCGCCCGTCGCCCGCGGCAGGTACGCGATCTCGACGGCGTCCTCGCCCTCCGCGTCCGTGACGTACGCGACCTGGCCGACCTTGCCGAGCATCTCCGGGAGCCGGACCCGTACGCCCGGAGTGTCGGTGATCGTGCGGGCCGGGCCGTCCCGGTGGGTCAGCCAGTACAGGCTGCCGCGCACGACCACCGCGCTCGCGCGGCCCGTCTCGTCGACCGAGATGCCGTCCACGTGCTGGGCGGCGGGCACCTGGTACCTACGGCGGCCCGCGCGCGGTCCGCTCAGACGTACGTCGAGCCTGCGCGGCGCCGAGTCCGCGGTCAGGTCGTCGACGATCCACAGATCGCCGGCGCACTGGTAGACCACGCGCGTGCCGTCGCTCGCGGCGTGCCGGGCGTAGAAGGCGTCATGGTCGGTGTGGCGGCGCAGACCGGAGCCGTCGTACGCGCACGAGTAGAGGTTGCCGACGCCCTCGTGGTCGGAGAGGAAGGCGATCCGGCCGCCGACGAACATGGGGGAGTCGAGGTGGCCGCCGAGGTCCGCGAGGAGCCGGTCGCCGTGCAGCCAGAGGCGGCCCATGGCGCCGCCGCGGTAGCGCTTCCAGGCGGCCGGTTCGTGCGGCGGGGTGCCGGTGAGGAGCAGGGTCCTGCGCTCGCCGTCGAGGTCGGCGACCTGGATGTCGGAGACCGGGCCCCAGGGGAGCTTGCGGCCGGGGGCGCCGTCGGGGGTGACCTTGTAGGCCCAGGTGAAATAGGAGAAGGGTTCGCCGTGTGAGGCGACGGCGAGGATCGTGCTGTGGTCGTCCTTGTCGGGGGGTGTCCAGCCGCAGACGCGGGTGTCGGCGGAGCCCCAGTAGGTGAGCTGTCTGCCGGGGCCGCCGTCCACGGGGACGGTGTGGATCTCGGGGACGAGGCTGCGCCAGGTCGAGTACGCGATGTGGCGGCCGTCCGGCGAGAAGCGGGGGTGGCCGGCCTTGGTGCGGTCGACGGTGAGGCGCCAGGCGCGGCCGGGGCCGTCGAGGGGGGCCAGCCACAGGTCGTCCTCGGTCACGAAGCACAGCAGGTCGCCGCTCAGGTGCGGCAGGCGCAGATAGCTCACCTCCCCATGCTTTTCCGGGGGATGGACCGGAGCAACTTATGAGAAATCGGCGTGCGTGACCCAGCACACGTACGAAACGGTTTCGTTTCGCGGAAGGGTGCGCTACATTCGTCTCGTACGAAACCGTGTCGTTCCCAGGTGGGGAAGAGGTGTGAAGCATGACTGAGGTCGCAGTGCCGCGTCGCAGTCGGATCACCCCCGAGCGCGAGGCCGAGCTGTACACGGCCGTGCTCGATCTCCTCCGGGAGGTCGGTTACGACGCCCTGACCATGGACGCCGTGGCCACCCGTACCCGATCCAGCAAGGCGACCCTCTACCGCCAGTGGGGCGGCAAGGCCGAGCTGGTGGCGAGAGCGGTACGACACAACAAGAAGCCGAGCGGTGCCATCGACGAGGTCGACACCGGGTCGCTCAAAGGCGACCTGCACGCCATGACGATGCGCTCGGACGACTGCGAGATGGAGCGGAACTCCGCGCTGATGCGGGGTCTGGCCATGGCCATGCACGGCAACCCGGACCTCCTGTCGGCGTTCCGGGAACATCTCGTCGAGCCGGAAATGGCGGAGTTCAAGAGCCTGGTGCAGCGGGGTATCGACCGGGGCGAGGTTCGCCCGGACAACCCGGCGATCGACTACATGGTGCACATGATGATCGGCGCCTTCGCTGCCTGCACACTGATCGACGAACAGCCGCCGACACAGGCTTTCCTCCTTTCGTACATCGACGCCGTGGTCCTCCCTGCCCTCGGCGTGTCCGCCTCCCAGTGATTCCCCGCAGTTAGCCCACACCTGACGTAACCGCTCACGTCGTCGGGCCGATCACCCCTGCCACCCACCAGGGCTGATCACCCCTGCCCCAGGGCCTGGGTCGGAACCCCGGCCGGGCGCCCGCCGCCCGGCACGCACGCTCGCCGCGTTGCCGAAACGCCCACGTGGCTCCGCCACGAGAGTGCTTCGGCGCCTTGCGATCGCACGCACCGGACGACGCGCGCTGATCCGGCCGGGATTCCGACCCAGGCCCTACATCCCACGACCTGACCGGGAGTACGCCCTCGTGGCTTCGTTCCTCTACAAACTCGGCCGGCTCGCCTTCAGGCGACGCCACTTCGTCGCCCTGATATGGGTGGCGCTGTTGACGCTCGCGGGTGTGGGCGCTGCAAGCGCGCCCGCTGCGGGCTCCTCCTCCTTCTCGATCCCCGGCACCGAGGCCCAGAAGGCCTTCGACCTGCTGGACGAACGCTTCCCCGGCACCAGCGCCGACGGCGCGACCGCACGGGTCGTCTTCCAGGCGCCCGACGGGGAGAAGATGACCGACGCCGCCAACAAGGCGACCGTCGAGAAGACCGTCCAGGAGCTGTCCGACGGCTCCGAGGTCACCTCCGTCGCCGACCCCTTCAAGGCCGACGCGGTCAGCAAGGACGGGACGGTCGCCTATGCGTCGGTGTCGTACGACGTCTCCGGCATGGAGCTGAAGGACGCCTCCAAGGAAGCCCTGGAGGATGCCGCGCAGGACGCGCGGGACGCCGGGCTGACCGTCGAGGTCGGGGGTGACGCGCTCCAGGCCACGCCTGAGACCGGCTCCACCGAGATCATCGGTATCGCCATCGCCGCCGTCGTCCTCGTCATCACCCTGGGATCCCTGGTCGCGGCCGGGCTGCCGCTGCTGACGGCGCTCATCGGCGTGGGAATCGGCGTCTCGGGCATCACGGCCCTCGCCAAGACCCTCGAACTCGGCTCCACCACCTCCACCCTGGCCATGATGATCGGCCTCGCGGTGGGCATCGACTACGCGCTGTTCATCGTCTCCCGCTACCGGGCCGAACTCGCCGAGGGCCGCGACCGCGAGGAAGCGGTCGGCCGGGCGGTCGGCACGGCCGGCTCCGCGGTGGTCTTCGCGGGCCTCACCGTCGTGATCGCCCTGGCCGGACTCGCCGTCGTCAACATCCCGATGCTGACGAAGATGGGCTTCGCGGCGGCGGCCACGGTCGTCATCGCCGTACTGATCGCGCTGACGATGATGCCGGCGCTGCTCGGATACGCGGGCCGCAAGGTCCAGCCGGCGGGCGAGAAGAGCAAGCTCTTCGGCCGCCGGAAGTTCGCGGCGGCGCAGGCCAGGCCGAACATGGGCACGCGCTGGGCGAGCTTCGTCGTACGCCGTCCCGTCGCCGTCCTCCTCTTCGGCGTCATCGGCCTCGGAGTCGCCGCGGTCCCGGTCAGCTCGCTGGAACTGGGCCTGGGGGACGACGGCTCACAGCCCACGTCCACGACCCAGCGACGGGCGTACGACCTCCTCTCCGAGGGCTTCGGGCCCGGCTTCAACGGGCCGCTGATGATCGCGGGCGACGCCAAGAACAGCGACGACCCGAAGGCGGTCGCGCAGACGACGATCGACGACATCAAGGACCTGGACGGTGTCGTGTCGGTGAGCCCGGCGGCGTTCAACAAGGCCGGGGACACCTTCACCATCACCGTGGTCCCCGACTCCAAGCCCTCGTCGACGCAGACCGAGGACCTCGTCCACTCCATCCGTGACCAGGGCACGGTGATCAAGGGCGACACGGACGCCGATGTGCTGGTCACCGGCAGCACCGCCATGAACATCGACTTCTCGCAGAAGATGAACGACGCGCTGGTCCCGTATCTGGCGCTGGTGGTGGGCCTCGCCTTCCTGCTCCTCATCGCGGTCTTCCGCTCGATCCTGGTCCCGCTGAAGGCGGCCCTCGGCTTCCTGCTGAGCGTGCTGGCGGCGCTGGGCGCCGTGGTCGCGGTCTTCCAGTGGGGCTGGCTGGCCGGCCTGATGGGCGTCGAGGAGACCGGCCCGATCATGTCGATGATGCCGATCTTCATGGTCGGCGTGGTCTTCGGCCTCGCGATGGACTACGAGGTGTTCCTCGTGACCCGGATGCGGGAGGCGTACGTCCACGGCGAGAAGCCGAGCCAGGCCGTGGTGACGGGCTTCAAGCACGGTGCCCGGGTGGTGACCGCCGCCGCGGTGATCATGATGGCGGTCTTCGCGGGCTTCATCGGCTCCAGCGAGTCGATGGTCAAGATGATCGGCTTCGGCCTCGCGATCGCGGTCTTCTTCGACGCGTTCGTCGTCCGGATGGCCATCGTCCCGGCGGTCCTCGCGCTGCTCGGCAAGAAGGCCTGGTGGCTGCCGAAGTGGCTGGACCGCGCGCTGCCGAACGTGGACGTCGAGGGCGAGGGGCTGAAGGACCACTCGAAGGACGTCGATCCCGACGAGGACAGGGAGCTGGTACGCGTCTGACGTACCGCTTCTGATCAAGACCAGCCGGTGAGGGTCCGTGGGGACGGGTGCCCTCACCGGCTTCCCATGTGGTGAGCTAGCGTGCCGCCCATGACGACCTCCGCCACCGAAGACTCCGGAGCCCACCCCCGATTCGCCGACGCCCTGCGGGAGCTGGGGCTCGACCATCTGCACGGCGAGATCCGCCGGTTCCCGGACGCCACCCGGACCGCCGCCGAGGCCGCCGCGGCCATCGGGTGTGAGCTCAGTCAGATCTGCAAGTCGCTCATCTTCGCGGCGGACGGAGTGCCGGTGCTGGTGCTGATGGACGGCGCGTCGCGGGTCGATCTGGAGCGCGTCCGCGAGGAGCTCGGGGCCGAGAAGGTCACGCGGGCCAAGGTGGACGTCGTACGCGAGTTCACCGGGTACGCGATCGGCGGCGTACCGCCCTTCGGGCATCGTACGAAGACCCGGGTGCTCGCCGACCGCTCCCTCCTCGACCACGATCTGGTCTGGGCCGCGGCCGGAACCCCGCACACCGTCTTCCCCATGGAGCCCAAGACGCTGATCGCCCACGCGGGCGGCACCCTCGTGGACGTGCGCGAGCAGACCGGGTGACCCCTCTGGTCACCGCCGCGGTCCTGCTCGCGGCCGTCACCCACGCCGGCTGGAACGCCATCGCCCACCGGATCACCGACAAGCTGGTCGGGTTCACGCTGATCGCGGGCGGCGGTGTGCTGATCGGGCTGGGCATCATCCCGTTCGCGGCGGTACCGGCGGCGGGCGCATGGCCGTATCTCCTCCTCTCCGCCGTCATCCACATCGCCTACTACGCGCTGCTGATGACGTCCTTCCGGCTGGGCGACTTCGGGCAGGCCTACCCCCTCGCGCGCGGCAGCGCGCCCCTCGTCGTGACCCTGCTCGCCGCCGTCTTCGCCCATGAGGTGCCGGACGCGTGGGCCGCCGCCGGGATCGCCCTGTCGTGTGCCGGGCTCACCGGCGTCGCCCTGTGGGGGCTGCGCGGGCGGCGGCCCGACTGGGCGGCCATCGGCGCCGCCCTGGCGACCGGGCTGACCATCGCGGCGTACACCGTGGTCGACGGTCTGGGGGTACGGGCCTCGGGGTCCCCGCTCGGGTACATCGGGTGGCTGATGGCGGTTCAGGGGACGGTCGTCCCGGCGTACGCCGTCCGGCGCTGGGGGCGCCAGACCGTCGCCCTGCTACGGCCGTTCGCCGGACTCGGGCTGCTGGGCGCCGCGCTGTCCGTGGCGGCGTACGGACTGGTGCTGTGGGCGCAGACCAGGGCCGCACTCGCGCCGATCGCCGCGCTGAGAGAGTCGTCGATCATCGTCGGAGCGGCCATCGGCGCCGTGTTCTTCAAGGAGCGGTTCGGGGGCGCGCGGATCGCCGCGGCCGGGCTGCTGGTCGTGGGGATCGGGCTGATGCTGCGGGCGTCATGACGCCCCAGTACCTAGCATCGGCCGCATGGCGACTCTCTGGGAGCTCCTGAAGGACTGCATCCCCGATGACCACGCACGTCAGGTGACGTCCCGGTACTACCTGGACGAGGCGATGAGATCACCGGGCCGGCCGGACCGGGTGGTCGACCTGGGGTGCGGGCGGGGAACCTCCGCGGCACTCTTCCGGCGGTACGACCCGCAACTGCGCTGGCTGGGTGTGGACATCCGTGACTCGCCCGAGGCCCGGCAGCGGACACCCGGTGGTGATCCGGTGCTGTACTACGACGGCGTCCGCCTGCCCTTCCGCTCGGACCGCGTCCCGCTGATCTACTCCCACCAGGTGTTCGAGCATGTCTCGCACCCGCGGGAGCTGCTCGCGGAGATCGGCAGGGTGCTGAGTCCTGGCGGGCTGTTCATCGGGAGCACCTCGCAGTTCGAGCCGTACCACTCCTACAGCCTGTGGAACTACACGCCGTACGGCTTCCGGGTGCTGGTCGAGGAGGCCGGGCTCGCCCTTCAGGAGATCCGGCCCTCGCTCGACGGCATCGCGCTGATCATGCGCTCCTACGACGACCGGGCACCGGAGTACAGCCGGTACTGGAGCGAGGAGTCCCCGCTCAACAACGAGATCGACACCTGGGCCAAGAAGTCCCGGCGCCGCCCGGCCCTGGTGAACCTGCGCAAGCTGACGTACTGCGGCCAGTTCGCGTTCCGGGTCATCAAACGCTGAGCGTCTAGGCTCCCACTGCCTCTGTTGACACCCGCGGTCGCGGCACGGTGATCCCGGACAAGTCGTGCGCCCGCACACTGTTGCGGTCGGCGGGAGAACGGCCCAGCGCGTGGTGCGGCCACAGGCCCCCGGCGACGCGACGGCTGCGCTCGCTCCACTCGCGGGACGCGTCGCCGCCGCACTTGTAGTAGTTCAGGGCATAGCCGCCGGTGTGGATGCGCAGCAGGCAGAAGCCGCCCGGGTAGTCCTTGACGGCGCTGACCTCCTGCTGGGTGACGTGCGGCGCGTGGGTCAGGACCGTGCGCTTGTTGCGGTGGGTGTGGCCCGCGTGGTGGAGGAAGACGCCGGGCGCGGCGGCGTACGCCTCGACGATGGAGCGGGCCTGGCGGCGGTCCAGGCGCTGCCCGCGCCCCATGGGGAAGACCGAGTCCCGCACGGTCAGCGGGTGGTGGCCGAAGACGAGCGTGGGCTGCTCCCGCTGCTCCCGCAGCGTTGCCCGGAACCACGACAGTTGCTCGTCCCCGAGCCCGCCCGCGTCCCCGCCGTTGCCCTGCTTCTCGTAGGTGTCGAGGCCGATCAGCCGCAGTCCGCCCAGGTCATGGGTGAGATAGCCGGGCCCGGTGCCGCCCAGGAAACCGTCGCGGAAGGTGTCTCCGGCGGGCCCGGAACGGTCGTGGTTCCCGCGTACGACGAAGTAGTCCCGCCCATGGACGCCGAAGCCGTCCAGGATCCGTCTCGCCTCGGCGAGGTCCAGCGGCGCCCCGCCCGCCGAGATGTCCCCGGCGGCCAGCAGCACGTCCGCCCCGCGCCGCCGCGCCTCCTCGACCAGAGCCCGGCCCATGATCTCCGGATACGGCGCGAGCCCCGGGTGCTGGGAGATGCCGCGCAGCATCGGCACCCCGGCCACCCGGCCGGCGGTGGTCTCACCGAGGTGCAGGTCGTTGCAGAGGGCGATGGACATCAGGTGGCGGCCGGGCGGGGGCTGCGGGGTGGTGAAGGAGTACGGTCCGCCGCGCGAGCCGATGCCGTGCAGGTTGGTGCCGACCGCGTTGCCGCGGACGAGGTGCAGGGGCGTGGGTGTGGCGGCCGTACCGCGGGCACGGGCCTGGTAGTAGTACGTCTGGCCCGGTTCCAGGCCGGTGATCTCCACCTGGTGGTGTGCGGTCAGTCGGCCTTCGGAAGCGGTGCGGTTGAGGCGGCCGGGGTGCGTGCCGTACACGACCTCGCCCTCGGTGACGGCGGGGAGCATATGGCCCCAGCCGTCGTCTGTGCCGGGGATGCCGGTGAACCAGGTGATGATCGCCCGGTCCTCGGTGAGGGTGACCAGTTCGAGGTGTACGGCGGACAGAGCGTCGGGGTGGGGGAGAGCGGGGCGTGCGAAGCGTGCACGCTGGGCGCGCGTGAGGGCACCGCGGAACATCGCGGGCGCCAGAAGTGCGCCGGAGCGCATGACGTCGCAGGGGCTGGGAAGGGCGGCCAGGACCGCCAGGGGAGCGGAAAGGCAGCAGCGCATACTTCAGGTTGTGCCCTGTTGACGTTAACTGTGACGGTTTTGACGGCGGCGACCTCCGGTCCGGTGTGCGACATCCGTCACCCTCGGCGTCACCCAGGCGCCTTCATGACGTGCTCATGGATGCGCCCGTACGCCGGAAGGAGCACTCTGGAAGCAGGTGTTCCGGAGGTGATCGTCATGATGCACACCACAGTGGGATGGCATGTCGAGATGGAGTTCCAGGAGGACGAGACCCACACCCGGACGGTTGCGCTGGTGCGCTTGCCCGACGGCACGGAGGTACGGGCCCACGGGCACGCCAGCCGGCATCACACCGACCCCAATCAGCCACGGGTCGGTGAGGAGATCGCCGCGGCACGTGCGCTCAACGAACTCGCCATGCAGCTGCTGACCAAGGCGCACGGCGAGATCGACACGGCGTCGGGGCGCACCTCGCATCCGATCCACGTCTGATCCATCCGCATCTGATCCAGTCACGCCTGATCAGGGAGGTTCACCGGGCCGGGCGGGCTCACACGGCTGAGGGAAATCGGCCCGCCCGAGCGGGTCAGGGCGGGCCGGGGCGGTGACGGCGGGCCACGATCACGGCATGACTGAGCGATCCATCGGCCGGCGCGGCGCGCTCGGCACCGTAGCGGCCCTGGGACTGGCCGCCCTGTTCCAAGCCGCGAGCCCCGCACGCGCGGCCGCACCTCTGCGCAACGGGCTCTACACGATCTCCCGCTATCGGCGGCAGCTCCTCACCCTGGAGGAGGCCGAGGGCGCCGTCGTGATCCTGCCGCCCAACTCCGGCGGCGGTCAGGCGTGGGAGGTCGAGACCCTGGCCAACGGCCACACCACCATCCGCAACGTCAAGGAAGGCTCCTACCTCGGCTACGGGGGTTCCCGCCAGGCCTACCAGCCGGTCGTGGGGAACGCCGTCCCGGTCGAGTGGTCCCTGCACGAGGCCGTGTACGGCTACCACGTCGTGGTCCCCGGCACCGCGCTGGCCCTGGACGGGAGCCGGCTGCTGATCCACCCGCCGCGCACCGACCTGACCGCCCTGCGGTCGCAGGACCCGGCGCAGGTCTGGCAGTTCCGGGCGACCTCGCTGTCCCCGCTGCCCTCCGGGTGACGGCCGAGCGCTCCGGAATGGCCTACCCGGCCGTCGCCTGCCGCACCGCCCGCACCAGTGCCTGCGCCCTCGGATCCGCCGTCACGCTCTTGCGGAAGCCGTTCGTGACGTAGCCGAGGGCGATCCCCGTCTCCGGGTCGGCGAGGCCGAGGGCGCCGCCGCGGCCGGGGTGACCGAAGGAGGTGGCGGTGAGCAGGGGGGAGGCGGCGCCGTGCAGCATGTAGCCGAGGCCGAAGCGGGTGCTGATGACGAGGGTGCGGTCGGGGCCCGCGGAACGCTCGCCGCGGGCCAGCTCCACCGTCTCCGGCGTGAACAGCCGTGTCCCGCCGTCCACTTCGCCGATCAGCGAGGCGTAGAAACGGGCCAGACCGTCGGCCGTCGCGATGCCGTTGGAGGCGGGCAGGACGGCGGCACGGTAGGCGGGGTCGTTCTCGTCCGGCTGCGGGGTGATCGCGCCGAAGGCACGGCGGGTGAGGGAGTCCGGGTCGGCGTAGGCGTCCGACACGGCACGCTTCGGGCGGGTCTTCAGGCCACCGGCCCGCTCCGGCGCCTCGACCTTGCCCACCCGTCCCACTCGCGGTATCTCGCCGTCGGGCAGCCCGATCCACAGCTCCGCGCCGACCGGCCTGGCGATCTCGTCCGCGACCAGGTCGCCGATCGACCGTCCGGTGACCCGCCGGACCAGCTCACCGGTCAGCCAGCTGTACGTCTGCGCGTGGTAGCCGTGGTCCGTCCCCGGCTCCCACACCGGCGCCTGCGCAGCGACCGCCGCCGCGCCGACCACGGGATCCGCGGCCTGGGCGGGCGTCAGCGGCCGGTCCAGCACCGGCACGCCGGCCCGGTGCGCAAGCAGCTGCCACACCAGCGTCCGCTCCTTGCCCGCCGCCTTGAACTCCGGCCAGTACTCGCCCACCGGCGCTTGAAGGTCGAGCTCCCCGCGCTGATGCAGCAGCAGGAGTACGGCGGCGGCGACGCCCTTCGTCGCCGAGCGCACGATCTGCGCGGTGCCGCGGACCCAGGGCTCGGTCCCGTCTGTGCCGTCTACGTTCTTCGTGCCGCCCCACAGATCGACGACCTTGTGCCCGTCCCGGTAGACGACGACGGCCGCGCCGCGGTCCCCGAGCACCTCGAAGTTGGCTGCGAACGCTTCCCTGACCGGCTCGAACCCCTCGGTCACCGCTCCGTGCACGTCCACGCCCGTACTTCCCTCCGGATCACCTGCGACAGTGGGTGCAACACCCCTCTGAAGCCTGCGATTCCTTCGTTGCGCTAGCCCAGGAGGATCGTTACGTCGATGTTGCCGCGGGTCGCGTTGGAGTACGGGCACACCTCGTGGGCCGCGTCGACCAGCTTGGCCGCGATGTCCGCGTCGAGGACCGGGAGCGAGACGCTGAGGGCGACCGCGAGACCGTAGCCGCGCTGCTTGTTGGGGCCGAGGCCGACCTTCGTGGCGACCGTGGAGCCGCTCAGGTCGTAGCCCTCGCGTCTGCCGACCATGACCAGCGCGCTGTGGAAGCAGGCGCTGTAGCCGGCCGCGAACAGCTGCTCGGGGTTGGTGCCGTTGCCGTCGCCGCCCAGCTCGGGCGGCATCGCCACCTTCAGCTCGATCTGGCCGTCCTGGCTGGTGACATAGCCGTCCCGGCCGCCGTGGGCGGTGGCCTCGGCGACGAACACGATCTTCGTGGGACGGGTGTCGGGACGGGTGGCGACAGGGCTGTCGGGACGGGTGTCGGCAGCGGTGCCGTCGATCATGGCAGGACCTCCCCCTGGTCGGACGGGGCAGCGGGCAGCACAGGTGTGTGCAGGTGCATCGTGCACAAGGTACTCGCCAGTAATGGGCCGCGTCGGCATCAGGGGGTGGAAACCCGCGGTAACCGGAGCTCAGCGGGAGCGCTCGGCCGCGGCCTGCGCCCGCCCCGCGAGCTGCCACAACTCGCCGCGGAGCCGGGCGACGTCGGTGCCGCCGAGTTGGGTGGCCGCGCGCAGCGCGCCGGGCAGACGGCCCGCGCGTTCCCTGAGGTCCTCTCCGCGGCCCGTGCAGGCGACGACCACCGAGCGCTCGTCGTGGGCCGCCCGGTCACGGCGCACCAGCCCCGCGCTCTCCAGCCGCTTGAGCAGGGGCGACACCGTGCCGTAGTCGAGCCGCAGCGCCGCCGCCAGCTCCTTCACCGTGGTCTCGCCGCGCTCCCACAGCACCAGCAGCACCAGGTACTGCGGGTAGGTGAGCCCCAGTTCGTCGAGGAGCGGACGGTACGCGGCCGTCACCGCGCGCTGGGCGGCGTAGAGCGCGAAGCACAGCTGCTCGTCCAGCAGCGGCGAACCGGCGTCCTCTTCGTTCGTCACGTGCCCATTGTCACGGACGACCGGGGACGGCCGTCACAAAAACGCGTCATGGACGGTTCGGGGCGGTCACGGAGCGCGGGTCGAAGCCGAACGGCAGCTCCAGGCGGTGCGCCCGCATCAGCTCCTCGTCGGCGAGCAGTTCGCCCGTCTTGCCGTCCGCCGCGATGACACCCTCACTCAGGATCAGCGAGCGCGGGCACAGCTCCAGGGCGTACGGCAGGTCGTGCGTGACCATGAGCACGGTCACGTCCAACGAACGCAGGATGTCGGCCAGTTCGCGGCGGGAGGCGGGGTCGAGGTTGGAGGAGGGCTCGTCGAGGACGAGGATCTCCGGCTCCATCGCGAGCACGGTCGCGACGGCCACCCGGCGGCGCTGGCCGAAGGAGAGGTGGTGCGGCGGCCGTTCCTTGAACTCCGCCATGCCGACCAGCTCCAGCGCGTGGTCGACGCGCGCCTCCAGCTCGGCACCCTTCAGCCCGGCCGCCGCGGGTCCGAAGGCCACGTCCTCCCGCACGGTCGGCATGAAGAGCTGGTCGTCCGGATCCTGGAAGACGATGCCGACCCGCCGCCGGATCTCGGCCATGTGCTGCTTGCCGACGGGCAGTCCGGCGACCCGCACGGTGCCGGTTCCGCCGGTCAGGATGCCGTTGAGGTGCAGGACGAGGGTCGTCTTGCCGGCGCCGTTCGGTCCGAGTAGCGCGACCCGCTCGCCGCGCGCGACGGAGAAGTCCACGCCGAACAGGGCCTGGTGGCCGTCGGGATAGGCGAAGGCGAGGCCGGAGACCTCCAGGGAAGCTGTCACAGCGTCCATCCCAGCAGACAGACGACGAGCGCGGCGAACGGGAGGGTCAGTGCGTACGACCACTGCGCCCGGTTCGCGGTCACCTCGTCGATCACCGGCATCGAACCGGCGTACCCCCGGCTGACCATGGCCAGATGTACGCGCTCACCGCGTTCGTAGGAGCGGATGAACAGCGCGCCCGCCGACTTCGCGAGCACGCCCCAGTGCCGGATCCCGCGCGCTTCGAAGCCGCGGGACTCGCGGGCGATCTTCATCCGCCGCATCTCGTCGGCGATGACATCGCCGTACCGGATCATGAAGGACGCGATCTGCACGAGCAGCGGCGGCAGCTTCAGCCGCTGCAACCCGAGCAGCAGCTCCCGCAGGTCGGTGGTGGCGGCGAGCAGCACGGACGCGGCGACGCCGAGGGTTCCCTTGGCGAGCACGTTCCAGGCGCCCCACAGTCCGTTGACGCTCAGCGAGAGGCCGAGCACGTCGACCCGCTCGCCCTCCGCGACGAACGGCATCAGCACCGCGAACGCGACGAACGGCACCTCGATCAGCAGCCGCTTCAGCAGAAACCCGGCGGGCACGCGCGCGAGGGACGCCACCGTCGCGAGCAGCACGGCGTACAGCCCGAACGCCCACATGGCCTCCCGGGGAGTCGACACGACGACGACCACGAAGGCGAACACCGCGGCGAGCTTGGTGTGCGGCGGCAGGGCGTGCACGGGCGAGTGCGCGTGCCGGTAGAGCTTGTGGGCGTGTCCGGCTCCCATGTCAGACGCTCGTGGACACGGGAGACGGAGCGTCGCCGGTACGACGCCTGCGCACCGCCCAGAAGACGCCGGTGCCGGCGACCACCGTCACGCCCACGCCGATCACGCCCGCCAGCCCCCCGGACAGGCGGGCGTTCTCGACATCCTTGACGCCGTAGTCGGCGAGCGGCGAGTCCGCGATGTCGTGCTCCTCGGCCTTCTGGTCGATGCCCTTGTCGGCGGCGACCTTCTCCAGGCCGTCCGGATTCGCGGACGCGTAGAAGCTGACGAAGCCGGCGAGTACGAGCGAGGTGACCAGACCGCCGATCCACACCTTGCGGTGGGAGGTGCGGGCGGCCACGGCGACCTCGGGAGCGGGCGCGTCGACGAGTTCGCCGTTCACCCGGAGCCGCAGCGGCTGACGCAGGTCACGCGCGCCGTGGACGAGATCCGGGCGTACGGCGATCACGGCGCCCACGGTCAGCGCGGTGATCGCGGCCTCGCCGATGCCGATCAGGACGTGCACGCCGATCATCGCGGTGGCGACCTTGCCGATGGAGACGTCGGTGGTGCCGCCGATCCAGTACAGGAGCGTGAAGGCGGCGGCCGCCGCCGGGACCGAGACGAGGGCGGCGACGAAGGAGGCGGCGGTCACGGAGCCACGGCTGCGCGGCAGCACCTTCACCAGGCCGCGGAAGAGGCCGTAGGCGACGACCGTCGTGACGACCGCCATGTCCGTGATGTTCAGGCCGAGCGCGGTCAGGCCGCCGTCCGCGAAGAGGATGCTCTGCATGAGCAGGACGACGGAGACGCACAGAACCCCTGTGCAGGGCCCGACGAGTATCGCGGCGAGCGCGCCGCCGAGCAGATGGCCGCTGGTCCCCGCCGCGACGGGGAAGTTGAGCATCTGCACCGCGAAGATGAACGCGGCGGCCAGGCCGGCCAGCGGCGCGGTGCGCTCGTCGAGTTCCCGGCGCGCGCCGCGCAGGCTCACCGCGACTGCGGCGGCGGCGACGACTCCCGTCACGGCGGAGGTGGGGGCGTCTATGAATCCGTCAGGTACGTGCACCGTCTGATGATGTGGCTTGTTGCGACTGTCTTGCAAGAGCGAGTGGCTCGTACATCGGCTACGTGAGATTTACGACTGCTATATGAGATGCACGACGTCAAGAGGCGTAATCGACAAAATATGGGACATTGGAGAGGGAGCGGATGCACAGCTTTCGCACAGGTTACGCAGGGTGAAGGGCCGTCCGATGTCTGCAGTCGAACAGTACGCGCGAGCCCATATCGTCACGGACGCCCCCATCGAGGAGGGCGACACGATTCCGGTCGTCCTGCGCTACGACCCCGAGGCCGACCCGCGTTCGGTGCAGGTCGGCCTGCCCGGTGCCTCGCATGAGTGGACGTTCTCGCGGGCCCTGCTGGAACAGGGGCTGCGAGCGCCGGTCGGCACCGGTGACGTACGTGTGTGGCCGTGCGGCCGGGTGCAGGCCGTGGTCGAACTGCATTCCGCGCAAGGTGTCTCGGTGGTGCAGTTCGAGACGAAGGCGCTGATGCGGTTCCTGCGAAGGACGTATCTAGCGACGCCGGTCGCTCACTAGTGCTTCGTCTGCGAGTCCGTCGTGGCTGGTCGCGCAGTTCCCCGCGCCCCTAAAGGGGCGCTCTCAGCCGCCCAATTTGAGCAGCGCCGCCACGATCGGGCCCGCCGTTTCGCCGCCGTGCCCGCCCGACTGGACCACTCCCGCGGCCGCGAGGTCGTCGCGGTAGGCGGTGAACCAGCCGTTGGGCTTCTTCTGGCCGTCGACCTCGGCGGAGCCGGTCTTCGCGCCGACGTCACCGGCGACACCCGACATCGCCTCCGCCGCAGTGCCGTAGGCCGCCGTGTACGCCATCAGTTCGCGCAGTTGGGACAGCGTGGACGCGGACATGGTGCGCGACGCGGTCGCGAGGGTGCGGTTGTCGACGTCCGGGGAGACCAGGTACGGCTGGTGGAAGACGCCGGTCTTGATCGTGGCCGAGACGGACGCCATGTTCAGCGGGTTCATACGGACCCCGCCCTGACCGATCAGCGAGGCGGCCATCTGGGCGTCCGACTGCACCGGCACCGAGCCGTCCATGGAGGGCACGCCGATCGCCCAGTTGTCCATGGACAGGCCGAAGACCTGCTGGGCCTGCTTGGTCAGGTCGTCGTCGGACAGCTTCGGGGCCTGGCTGATGAAGGCCGTGTTGCAGGAGCGGGCGAAGCTCGCCTTGAAGGTGCCGCCCTTGATCTCGAACTTGTCGTCGTTCTGGAACTTCCAGCCGCCGTAGGTGAAGAACTTCGGGCACGGATGTGCCTTCTCCGGCGAGGCCAGGCCCTTCTCGATCAGCAGCGACGAGGTGATGACCTTCATCGTGGAGCCGGGGGCGAGGGAGCCCTGGAAGGCCGTGTTGAAGCCGTGCGAGGCGTTGGCGGCGGCGAGGATCTCGCCGGTCGACGGGCGCAGCAGGACGACGGACGACTGCGCCTTCTTGGCCACCTGAGCCTCGGCGGCGGCCTGGAGGGCCGGGTCCAGGGTCGTCTTGACCGTGCCCGGGGTGCCCTCGCTGAGTTCGAGGACCGTCTCGTCGGAGAGTTCCTTGGCCTTGGAGGCCTTGCCGCGGATCACCCGCAGCTCGATGCCCGCCTTGCCGCCCGCCGTCTTGCCGTACTTCTCGCGCAGTCCGTCCAGCACCGTGTCCATCGACGGGTACTCGGCGGTCGTGATCTCCCCGCCGTCCCGGTCCAGCGCCTTGACCGGCGGGGTGCCGGACTCGCCGGTGACGAGGGTGTCGCCGTCCGCGAGGTCCGGGTGGACGACGGCGGAGTGCCAGTCGACGTACGGCTTGCCGTCCTTGGCGTTGCGCACCACGGTGAGCGAACTGTCGTACGTCAGCGGCTTGCTGGTGCCCTTGTACGACACCGTCGCCTTGACGGAGAAGGGGACCTTGTCGCCCGTGCGGGTGCCCGTGGTGAGGGTGACGCCCTCGATGTGGGCGTCCTTGGTGTAGCCGGTGAGCAGGGTGGTGGCCGCCGCGGTGTCGTTCGTGGCGGCGCCCGCCGTGGTCACCTTGCCCTGCTGCCAGGACGTGAGGAAGGTGCGGGCCGTCGTGGTGACCTCGGTCGCCGACAGCGGGCCGGTCTTGACCGCCTTCTCCTTGGCGCTCGCCGCCGTCGGTGACGTCCGGTCGTCCGCCGCGGCCCCGGCGCCGTACAGCGCGTAGACGCCTACTCCGGCGCCGATGACGACCACGGCGATCGTCCCGCCGATGACGGCGGGTTTCTTCGTGTTCCGTCGCTCGGCGACGCGCCTTCTGTTGCCCACAGTTCCCGAATCCTCCGCGAAATCCCCAGGGTCCCCGTTGCCCTCATGCACCTCATCAACGACGGCAACCACCCTAGAGTCCCGTCCTGTGGGGGTGAGTTCCTCCGCCCGTTCAGCCGCCGGTCCGTAGCACAGCTGCGACAATCGGCCCGGCCGCGTCGCTGCCGTGTCCGCCCTCCTCGGTCATTGCCGCGGCGGCGATGTCGTCGCGGTAACCGGTGAACCAGCTGTTGGACTTGGTCTTCCCGTCGACCTCGGCGGAGCCGGTCTTCGCGCCGATGCTGCCGGTCAGCCCGGACATCGCGCCGGCGGCGGTGCCGCTGGTCGCGGTGCGGTTCATCATGGCGCGCAACTGGCCGACGGTGTCCGCGGACAGGCCCTTGGCCGTGGCGAGCACCCGGTCGTCGAGGCTCTGCGCCACGATGACCGGCTGCCGGAAGGCCCCCGTCATCGCGGTCGCTGTGACCGACGCCATATTGAGCGGGCTCATCTGCACCTGGCCCTGGCCGAGCATGTTGGCCGCGGTGTCCGGGCCGCCGGAGGCGGGGACCCGGCCGTCGAAGGACGGGATGCCGACCTTCCAGTTGTCCTTGCCGAGCCCGAAGCGGTCCTGGGCCTCCTTGGTGAGGGAGTCCACCTTCACCTCGTCCGCGTACTTCACGAACGCCGTGTTGCAGGAGCGGGCGAAGCTCTCGGAGAGTGTCGCGTTCTCGTTCGGGGTCATGCCCTTGAGGTTGCGGAAGGTCTGGCTCTGCCACATCGCGTCGGACGGGCAGGGGGCCGGGCCGTTCGCGTTGGTGATGCCGTTGTCGATGAGCGTGGCCGCGCTGATGATCTTCATCGTGGAGCCGGGGGCCAGGGTGCCCTGAAAGGCCGCGTTGAAGCCGTCCGTGCGGTTGTTGGCCACGGCGAGCACCTCGCCGGTGCTGGGCTTGACGGCGACCACCGACGACTCGTCGAAGCTCTTCACCGCCTTCTCGGCCGCGGCCTGCGCGCTCGCGCTGAGCGTCGTCGGCAGCCGGCCCGGCTTGCCCTCCGCGAGGGTCAGCAGCGAGGTGTCGGCGGCCTCTGCGGCCTCGTGCCGGATCGCCAGCTCGACGCCCGGCGTACCGCCCGCCTTCGCGCCGTACTTGCTGCGGAGTTCGTCCAGGATCGGGCCGAGCGAGGGGTACTTGTCCTCCGTCAGCACGGTTCCGTTGCGGTCCACGGCCTCGATCGGCGGGTTCGCGGCCTCGCCCGTGACGAGCGTGTCGCCCCGCTTCAGTTCGGGGTGGACGACGGACGGCTGCCAGTCGACCAGCGCCTTCCCGGTGGTCTTCCCGCGCACCACGGTCAGCGTGCTCTTGTACGCCAGGGGCTTGGACTTCCCCTCGTACGACACCGTCGCCTTCACCGTGAACGGCACCGTCGCGCCGGCCGCGGCACCGGGCGTGATCTTCACGCCGGTGATGTGCGCGTCCTGGCCGTAGGCGGTGAACAACTGCCCGGCCACGCCCTCGTTGTTCGTGTACGACGCCGCCGTCGCCGCCTGCCCCTTCTCCCAGGCCGCGAAGAACTTCGCCGTCGTCTCCTTGACCTCCGCACCGCTCGGCGGCCCGGTCCTCACCGCCTCCGGTTCGCTCGCCCCCGCCGAGCCCCCGTCACCGTTCAGCGCGGACACGACGTTGAACGCGCCGTACCCGGCCCCTCCCACCATCACGGCGAACACCCCACCGATGACAGCGACCTTGACCCCCTTGCGCATGAAGCGCTCCCTCCCCGTTCCAGTGCTCGCACTGTAAGTGGCGGGGGAGGGAACTGTGAGGGGAGTTTCCGTATGTTGTCCGAACGGAGATCAGCCGACTGAATCAGACCCAGGTATCCAGCCACATACGTGAACGCCAGTCGTCGATCGGGATCGCCGTCCCGGTGTACAGCGGCCAGAAGTAAATAAAGTTCCACGCCATCAGCAGCACCAGCACGCCCGCCCCCGTCGCGCCTGCCACGCGGCGGGTGTCGGTGGAGCCCGGTGGGCCGATGATGGCGCCGAGGAGCATGGCGACGGCGAGGCAGAGGAAGGGCAGGAAGACGACGGCGTAGAAGAAGAAGATGGTGCGCTCCTGGTACATGAACCAGGGGAGGTAGCCGGCCGCGATGCCGCAGGCGATCGCGCCCGCGCGCCAGTCGCGGCGGAAGAACCAGCGCCACAGCACGTACAGGAGCGCGAAGGCGGCCACCCACCACAGCAGCGGTGTGCCGAGGGCGAGCACCTCGCGGGCGCACTTCTCGCCCGCGTCGACCGGGCAGCCGTCCTTGCCGGGCGAGGGGGACTCGTAGAAGTACGACACCGGGCGGCCGTCGACGATCCAGCTCCACGGGTTCGACTGGTACGTGTGCGGCGAGGAGAGGCCCACGTGGAACTCGTACACCTGGTGCTCGTAGTGCCAGAGGCTGCGCCACCAGTCCGGGAACAGCCAGGACCAGTCGCTGTTCTTGCCGTCGGTCGCGGCCCAGTTGCGGTAGTAGCCGCCGGTGCCGTCCGTCGGGGAGAGGATCCAGCCGATCCAGGAGGCGATGTACGTGACCACGGCGACCGGCACCGTCGACAGGAACGCCCAGCCCAGGTCGCGCCTCAGTACCGCCTGGTACGGGTGGCGGGCGCCGGCGACCTTGCGGGAGCCGACGTCCCACAGCACGGCCAGCACGCAGAAGGCCGCGAGGATGTAGAGGCCGTTCCACTTGGTGCCGATGGCCAGGCCCAGCATCAGCCCGGCGAGCAGGCGCCAGGGGCGCAGGCCGAACTTGGTGTTCTCGGCCGTGTACGCGTCCGGGCGGACCCGGCCGTCGGCGTCGGCGGGCAGCGCGGCGGCGAGTTTCTCGCGCGCCTTGTCGCGGTCGACGACCAGGCAGCCGAAGGCCGCGAGCACGAAGAACATCAGCACGCCGTCGAGCAGCGCGGTGCGGCTCATCACGAAGTGCAGTCCGTCCACCGCCATCAGCGCGCCCGCGAGGCAGCCGAGGAAGGTCGAGCGGAAGATCCTGCGGCCGATCCGGCACAGCATCAGCACCGAGAGCGTGCCGAGCAGCGCCGTCATGAACCGCCAGCCGAACGGGTCGAAGCCGAACATCAGCTCGCCGAGCCCGATGACGTACTTGCCGACCGGCGGGTGCACGACGTACGACGCGTCCGTCGGGATCGGCACGTTGCCGTTCGACGACAGGATCAGGTCGTTGACGTTCTTGTCCCAGTTGACCTCGAACCCGCGGTGGACCAGTGCCCACGCGTCCTTGGCGTAGTACGTCTCGTCGAATATCACCGCCTTCGGGTTGCCCAGGTTCCAGAACCGGATCACGCCCGCGAACAGCGTCACCAGCAGCGGACCGCCCCAGCCCGACCAGCGGATCAGCCGCTCGACCAGCGCCTGCGGCAGTCCGATGGCCGCCCACAGGCGCGGGCCGGGCCGGGTGTACGGCGGCGTCAGGCGGTCCCGCACATCGGTTCTGGGCCCTGCCGAATAGCCGAAACGGCGCAGCCGCTGCTGCCACGACGGCCGCTGGTCGTGCAGGGCCTCGCCCTGGCGGGTGTCCGTGGAGTCCATGGACGACGCTGTACTGGTCACCGCGCCATCGTAGGGAACCCTTCTGTGGGAGTCCCGCGCATGGGGGCTGCGAGGATGGAAACGTGACAGTTGCGCCCGGAACCCTGGTCCTTGCCGGTACCCCCATCGGCGACATCGCCGACGCCCCGCCCCGCCTCGCCGAGGAGCTGGCCGGCGCCGATGTCGTCGCCGCCGAGGACACCCGGCGGCTGCGGCGGCTCACCCAGGCGCTCGGTGTGACGCCCAAGGGGCGCGTGGTGTCGTACTTCGAGGGCAACGAGTCCGCTCGCACGCCCGAGCTGGTCCAGGAGCTGCTGGGCGGCGCGCGGGTGCTGCTCGTCACGGACGCCGGGATGCCGTCGGTGTCCGACCCCGGGTACCGGCTGGTGGCCGCGGCCGTGGAACAGGACATCCGGGTGACCGCGGTGCCCGGGCCGTCGGCGGTGCTGACCGCCCTTGCGCTGTCCGGGCTGCCCGTCGACCGGTTCTGCTTCGAGGGGTTCCTGCCGCGCAAGACGGGGGAGCGGCTGTCGCGGCTGCGGGAGGTCGCGGACGAGCAGCGGACGCTGGTGTATTTCGAGTCCACGCACCGCATCGACGAAACGCTCGTCGCGATGGCCGAGGTGTTCGGCGCGGACCGGCGGGCCGCCGTCTGCCGCGAGCTGACCAAGACCTACGAGGAGGTACGGCGGGGCGGGCTCGGCGAGCTGGCCGTGTGGGCGGCCGAGGGCGTGCGCGGCGAGATCACGGTCGTCGTCGAGGGGGCGCCCGCGAAGGGGGCCGGGGAACTCGACGCGGAGGAACTGGTGCGGCGCGTGCGGGTGCGCGAGGAGGCGGGGGAGCGGCGCAAGGAGGCGATCGCCGCGGTGGCGGTGGACGCTGGGGTGCCCAAGCGTGAAGTCTTCGACGCGGTGGTGGCGGCGAAGAACGCGGGGCGTGAGGGGGCGGGAAACGCGGGGGCGTAAGGGCGCAGGAGGGGCGTAAACGTGCTCTGAGCAGGGCGCATCTCCCTTGAGTATGCGCCCCATGTGTGGGCAAAAGACTGTTGCGAATGGCAAAGCGCAGACCCGGTGTTCGGGGGCCTTCCACAAGGGAACGCCAAATCGCCTCCAACACTCGACAGGCCCCGAGCGTTCATGCCGGTGGAGGAGTCCACTGGTCGAAGGGACGCAATCCGTCCCCCGTCCAGCGGACCAGAGGAGCTGGCATGAGTGAGATCGCAGGGCAGTCCGGCCTCCGCAATGGTGCGACAGCCGTCGTGAACGAGTCGTATTCCTTCGCCTGCATGCGCTGCGGGCATGGCTGGGAGCAGTCGTACGAGATAGAGCACCACAAGGACGCCGAGGACCGTGAGTTCGTCCTGTACGTGGCCGACGGGCGGGTCGTGCCGTCGCCGCTGAGCCGGCCCACCTGTCAGAACTGCGACAACCATGTCGTACGGATCATGCGGGCGGGGCAGGTGTCGTCGGTGCGGGAGGCCGCGCATCGCCCGCGCCCGCTGCCCGGTCAGGCGGAGCCGGTCGACGTGCCGGAGCCCGCCGCCCGGGAACCCCACCACTGGCACCTCTCCGATCTGCTGCACGTGTTCCAGCGCAAAGCGAGCTGATCCGGTCGCCCGCTGAGGAGGCGTGCCCCTTTCGTAGGATCGGGGCATGCCTTCGAACACGTCCGACAAGAACGCCGCACCGCCGCTGCCCGAGCCGCTCCGGGTGCCCGTCGCGGACTCGCACACCCACCTCGACATGCAGTCCGGCACGGTCGAGGAGGGCCTGGCGAAGGCCGCGGCGGTCGGCGTGACCACGGTCGTGCAGGTCGGGTGCGACGTACGCGGCTCGCAGTGGGCGGCGGACACGGCGGCGGCGCACGACGCCGTGCACGCGGCCGTCGCCCTGCACCCCAACGAAGCCCCCCGTATCGTCCACGGCGACCCCGACGGATGGTCCCGGCAGGGGGCGCGCAAGCCGGGCGGCGACGCGGGGCTCGACGAGGCGCTCGCCGAGATCGACCGGCTGGCCGCGCTGCCCCACGTGAAGGCGGTCGGCGAGACGGGACTCGACTACTTCCGTACCGGGCCCGAGGGCAAGGCGGCACAGGAGCGGTCCTTCCGCGCGCATGTCGAGATGGCCAAGCGGCACGGCAAGGCGCTGGTCATCCACGACCGCGACGCCCATGCGGACGTGCTGCGCGTGCTGAAGGAGGAGGGCGCGCCCGAGCGGACGGTGTTCCACTGCTACTCGGGCGACGCGGAGATGGCGGAGATCTGCGCCCGCGCCGGCTACTACATGTCCTTCGCCGGGAACGTCACCTTCAAGAACGCCGGCAATCTCCGCGACGCCCTCGCCGTGGCCCCGCTGGAACTGGTCCTCGTGGAGACCGACGCGCCCTTCCTGACACCGGTGCCGTACCGCGGACGGCCCAACGCCCCTTATCTCATTCCGATCACGGTGCGTGCGATGGCCGCCGTGCGGGGGATCGACGAGGACGCGCTGGCGGCGGCCCTCGGCGCGAACACGGAACGTGCCTTCGGCTACTGACGCACAACCATCAGATAACGCCCACTCCGGCACATTTCCCACCCGTCGACCACTCTGCGTAATCGCGTCGCTTTGGTGAGTGACCATCGCTCCGCTAGGTTCTGGGCCCGATCCGGACCCCTCTGGCCTTCTGGAGCGTGTCGGCGTGAGCAACTCGCAGTACGCGCGCAATTCGCAGTACGCGCAGAACGTGCAGGACTCGCAGTACGCATGGGAGTCGCCGTACGGAGTGGACGTGCCGTACGAGGCGTACGGTCCGTACGCGTCCGGAGCGGGACCGTCGTACACGGCGTACGACGCGTCCGGCGGCGCCTTCGATCCGTACGGCGCCGAGACGTTGGGGTACGGGGTGCCGGGGGAGACCACCTGGGAGTACGGGGACACCTACGCGCCTGCCTACGAGATGCTCGACCCGGTGCTGCCGCGGCAGGCGGACAGCGCGGTCGACGACGAGGAGCCCGCTCCCGTCCCGCGCGCCGCGGGAAGCCGGCGGGCCACGCGTCGGCGCAAGCCGCGGTACACCGAGCGCGCGGACGGCTCCATGCGCCGGCTGCTGCCGCAGGCGCTGGTCGTCGCGTTCCTCGCGGGTGGCACCTCCGCGTTCGTCGCCAAGGACAAGGCGATCGAGCTGAGCGTCGACGGGCAGCCGCGCACGCTGCACACCTTCGCGGACGACGTGAGCGAACTCCTTGCCGAGGAGGGCGTGGAGATGGGGGCGCACGACGTGGTGGCGCCCGGCCCCGGCGCGGCCCTCGCCAGCGGTGACGAGGTCGCGGTGCAGTACGGACGGCCCCTGCGGCTCACCCTCGACGGTCAGCGGCGCGAGGTGGTGTGGACGACGGCCCGCACGGTGAAAGCGGCGCTCAAGCAGCTGGGGGTGCGGGCGGAGGGCGCGTACGTGTCCACCTCGCGCCTGCGGTCCATCGGGCGTGAGGGGCTCGCGCTGGATGTCCGCACCGAGCGTTCAGTGACGGTCATGGCGGACGGACGCGCACGGACCGTCCGTACGAACGCGGCGACCGTGGGCGAGGTCGTCGAGGAGGCCGGGGTCAGCCTGCGGGGGCAGGACACCACGTCCGTCGCGCCGGAGAGTTTCCCGCGGGACGGGCAGACCGTCTCCGTACTGCGGATCACCCGGACCAAGGAGGTGCGGGAGGAGCCGATTCCGGTCGAGGTGCGACGGGTCGAGGACCCCTCGCTGTTCGAGGGGACGGAGGTGGTCGACCGCGCGGGACAGGCGGGGCTGCGGCGGATCACGTTCATGCTGCGCACCGTCAACGGGGTCAAGCAGAAGCCGCGGCGGGTCAAGGACGAGGTGGTCCGGGAGCCGCGGGATCGGGTGGTGAAGGTGGGGACGAAGCCACTGCCCACGTCCGTGCAGGGGGCCGACGGCCTGAACTGGCAGGGCCTGGCGGCGTGCGAGTCCGGGGGACGGGCCGGCGCGGTCGACCCTTCGGGGACATACGGAGGCCTGTACCAGGTCGACACGCAGACATGGCGGAGCCTCGGAGGCAGCGGGCGCCCCCAGGACGCGTCGGCCTCGGAACAGACCCTGCGGGCCAAGAAGCTCTATGTGCGGCGGGGCGCCAGTCCGTGGCCTCATTGCGGGGCGCGGTTGCACGGGTGAGCGTTGGCTGTGCGCGTAGCGGCGTCGGTGCCGGCCGGGGGCGGGTCGCGCAGCCCGGCGCTGACGGGGTGCCGCCTGCGCCCACCCGTGCCGCCCCAGGCGGCACGACTGCCCGCAGCTTACGAGCCCGTACCCTTGTCCCGTGAGTAGCCCCACCCCCGACGCCCTGTTCGGGCCCGCCGACATCCGTGAGCTGGCGGCCGCCCTCGGTGTGCGTCCCACCAAGCAGCGCGGTCAGAACTTCGTGATCGACGCGAACACGGTCCGCCGGATCGTCCGTACCGCGGAGGTGCGGCCCGATGACGTGGTCGTCGAGGTGGGGCCGGGACTGGGTTCGCTCACCCTCGCTCTGCTGGAGGCCGCCGACCGGGTCACCGCCGTCGAGATCGACGACGTCCTCGCCTCCGCGCTGCCCGCCACGGTCGCCGCCCGGATGCCGGAGCGGGCCGAGCGGTTCGCGCTGGTGCACTCCGACGCGATGCAGGTGACCGAGTTGCCGGGGCCCGCGCCGACCGCGCTGGTGGCGAATCTGCCGTACAACGTGGCCGTGCCGGTGCTGCTGCACATGCTCCAGACCTTCCCCACCATCGAGCGCACGCTGGTGATGGTGCAGTCGGAGGTCGCCGACCGGCTGGCCGCCCCGCCCGGGTCGAAGGTGTACGGCGTGCCGTCCGTGAAGGCCAACTGGTATGCCGACGTGAAGCGGGCCGGCGCCATCGGGCGGAGCGTCTTCTGGCCCGCGCCCAACGTCGACAGCGGACTCGTGGCCCTCACCCGGCGGACCGAGCCGATCAAGACGACGGCCTCCAGACGCGAGGTGTTCGCCGTCGTCGACGCGGCCTTCGCCCAGCGGAGGAAGACGCTGCGGGCCGCGCTCGCCGGGTGGGCCGGGTCGGCGGCGGCCGCGGAGACGGCCCTCGTCGCCGCCGGTGTCTCACCGCAGGCGCGCGGCGAGTCGCTGACCGTCGAGGAGTTCGCCCGTATCGCCGAGAACGCCCGGCACGCCGACACCGAGGAGCCCGGTCAGCAGTGAGCGTCACGGTTCGCGTCCCCGCCAAGGTCAATGTCCAGCTCGCCGTGGGCGCCGCCCGGCCCGACGGATTCCACGATCTGGCCAACGTGTTTCTCGCGGTCGGCCTCTACGACGAGATCACCGTCACCGAGGCCGACGAACTCGGCGTGACCTGTGAGGGGCCGGACGCCGGCCAAGTCCCGCTGGACCGTACGAACTTGGCGGCGCGCGCGGCGGAAGCGCTGGCCGCACGCCACGGCCGTACGCCCGATGTGCACATCCACATCGTCAAGGACATCCCCGTGGCCGGCGGCATGGCGGGCGGAAGTGCCGACGGGGCCGGAGCGCTGCTCGCCTGTGACGCGCTGTGGGGCACGAACGCCTCGCGTGACGAACTCCTCGACATCTGCGCCGAGTTGGGCAGCGACGTGCCGTTCAGCCTGGTCGGCGGGGCCGCGCTCGGGACCGGGCGGGGCGAGAAGCTGACGGTGCTCGAGGTCGGCGGCACCTTCCACTGGGTGTTCGCGATGGCGGAGCGCGGGTTGTCGACGCCGGCCGTGTTCCGTGAGTTCGACCGGCTCGCCGAGGGCCTGGACGTCCCCGAGCCCGTGGCCTCGCAGGAACTCCTGGACGCAACTGCGAAGGGCGACCCCGACGCGCTCGCCGCCGCCGTCTCCAACGACCTTCAGCCCGCCGCCCTTTCGCTCTTCCCGGAGCTGGCCGACACCCTCGCCGCGGGCCGCGCCGGCGGTGCGCTGACGGCGCTGGTCTCCGGCTCCGGTCCGACGACGGCGTTCCTCGCCCGGGACCGGGCGTCGGCGTCGAAGATCGCGGAGGCACTCCTCGCGTCCGGCACCTGCCGGTCCGTACGGCAGGCCTCGGGACCGGCTCCGGGCGCCACGGTGCTCACGGGCCCGCCCGGCTGAGCCACGCCAACCGGTGCGCTGACCTGCCTACTTGCGAGTACCTCCACTTCACGCCACGCACACAGTGAATTCACCGTTCCTTGTACCGTGACGGTGCGGATGGGGCGGAAGTGACTAGTAAGGTCCTTTTATCTTTCAAGCACTCGCCGTTCGCTGAGTGCGTCCGGCGTGGTGCCCCCAGCGAAAAGATGGAAGGCACCCCCGTGTCAGCTCCCCCCTCTCCCAACCCGTCCCACCGCAGGAAGCGGTCCCTCTCCCGACGCGGCGTCATAGCCGCCGGCGGTGCGGTGGCCGCCGGAGCGGCCCTGACCCCGGTCGTCTTCGCGGCCGCCGACTCGGACTCCGGCACGCCGGACGCCGCGCCCGGCACCTCGGGGACCGAACCCCAGAAGTTCCCGGCCACGCGCACCGAGGCCGCGACCGGCACCGACGCGACCACCACCGCTTTCGCCATCTCGTACGTCGGGGTCCGCTGGACCGGCGCGGCGGACGGCGCCGGCATCCGGCTGGCGGACGGCAAGTGGCAGGAGCTGCGCGGCGGTTGCGCGACCGTCGAGAACGGCGGGACGGCGCTCGTGGCGGCGGGGGACGTCACGGCGTACGAGCTGAAGGCGCCGGACGGGGTGAGCGCGAGCGTCGTGCACTCACTGGCGATCGACACGACCGGCGGGGCCGGCAGGACCTTCCGGGTGCCGACCGAGCCGACCCGGGTGCGCGGTGTGCAGTACCTGTCGCGGCCCGCATGGGGCGCCGACGAGTCGAAGCGCTACAAGGACGGGAAGGTCAACTCGCCCGAGACGTACTACCCGTTGCAGACGATCACCGTCCACCACACGGACACCCCGAACGCCGACCCCGACCCGGCGGCGACCGTGCGCGGCATCTACGAGTTCCACGCGATCACCAACGACTGGGGCGACATCGGCTACCACTTCCTCATCGACGAGGCGGGCAATGTCTATGAGGGCCGCTACTCCGGCGACGACCTCATCCCGGCCTTCGACGCGAGCGGCAACCTCGTCACCGCCTTCCACACGGCGGGCTTCAACTCCGGCAACCTCGGCATCGCGCTCCTCGGCAATCTGGTCGACCAGCCGCCGACGGACGCGGCCAAGGCCTCGCTGATCCGCCTGATCAAGGTGATCACCCGCTTCAAGGGCCTGGACCCGCAGGCGCAGGTCACCTTCGTCAACCCGGTCAACGGCGTGACCAAGGACGTGAACACGATCAGCGGGCACCGTGACTGGCTGGAGACCGACTGTCCCGGCCAGACGATGTACGACCTCCTCGGCGAGGTCCGCGCGGCAGCCGCCGGCGTGCGTTCCTGACTCGATGCTCCGACGGCCGGCCTGCATGAATGCGCAGGCCGGCCGTCACCCACATCACCGCGGTTGACCGGCGGTATCCCCCTGTGCGCGGCCTGCCTGGCCGCGCCATGCCCGAGAGGACCCCACATGGGGCACATGGACCACTTCAGCGCCGGATGGGTCACCCCCGTCCTGTCCTATGTGATGGCCTGCGTCGGTTCGGCCCTCGGACTGCGCTGCACGGTGAGGGCGTTGGAGGCGGTCGGCTCCTCCAAGCGGAACTGGCTGCTGCTGGCCTCCCTCGCCATCGGCTCCGGGATCTGGACCATGCACTTCGTGGCCATGCTGGGCTTCAGCGTCGACGGCTCCCCCATCCGCTACGACGTCCCGCTCACCGCCCTCAGCCTGCTGATCGCCGTCGCGGTGGTCGCGGCCGGTGTCTTCACCGCCGGCTACGGACGCTCCCGGGTGACATCCGTCCTGCTCGGCGGCCTCGGCACCGGACTGGGCGTCGCCGCCATGCACTACACCGGCATGGCCGCCCTCAACCTGCACGGCGAGGTCGACTTCGACCCCACGCTCGTCATCGCCTCGGTCCTGATCGCCGTCGTCGCCGCGACCGCCGCGTTGACGCTGACGCTGGTCGTGCGCGGTCCTGTGCTGGCCACCGTTGCCGCGCTGGTCATGGGGCTCGCGGTGAGCAGCATGCACTACACCGCGATGTACGCCGTGAGCATCTCGCTCAAGCCGAGCAGTGCGGCGCTGCCCGGTGCGACTGCCACGGAGTTCATCTTCCCGCTCGCCGTGGTGCTGGGGTCGTTCCTGTTCCTGGCCGCCGCGTATGTCGCTCTGTCTCCGACCGGCAAGCGGCATGAGTCTGCCGCGGAGTTGCTGCGCGAGGTGGAACTCAGCACCGCTGCGTAGCGCTTCGCGATTGGTCGTCGTTTGGCTGCGGGCCCGTTGTGGCTGGTCGCGCAGTTCCCCGCGCCCCTTTGGGGCGCCTGTCGTCCCCCGGTTTTGTCAGTTCCCTAACGAGGCTCCCCATGCGCGTCCCCCGACCCACCGACCGGCTGCGTCCCAGATCCGTCCGGGCCAGAATCATCGCCCTGCTTCTGTTGCCCATCGTGTCGTTGATGGCGTTGTGGGGCTTTGCCGCCGTGACCACTGCGTCCAGCATCGGCGCCACCGAGCGTGCCAAGGACGTCAACTCCGAACTGCTGGCGCCTGTGAGCGACTTCGTCACCGTGCTCCAGGCGGAGCGGACCGCCGTACTGCGCAACGCGGCCGCGCCGGACGCGTATGCGACCGCCCGCAAGGCCACCGACGAGACCGCTGCGGCGTTGCTGGACGGCATCAACGTCTCCAGCACCGATGCGGCCCTCCTCGACGCGAGTCTGCCGGGGCGTATCGACCGGTTGGAGAGCGATGCCGGTGGTCTCGCGGCGCTGCGTACCGAGGCGACCGCGAAGGGGACCAAGTCCTCGGCGACGTACACGAACTACACGACGGTCATCGAGCACGGCTTCGCGGTGATGGGTGCGCTCACCGACGACGACGGCACGGACGCCGCGTCCGAGGCGCGTGTGGTGCTCGAACTCGCCCGTGCGCGTGAGGCGGTCGCGCGCCAGCAGGCGCTGCTGGGCGCCGGTGCCGCGAGCGGGGCGCTGACGCAGGAGCAGTACGCGCAGTTCGTCGGCGCCGTCGCCACCCAGCGCGAGCTGCTCCAGCCGGCGGTGGACGATCTGAAGTCCGCGCACCGGGCGGCCTATGAGGACGTCCTGGACGGCGACGCGTACGCGCGCGTGCAGGCCATCGAGAACCGGGTCAGCAGTGCCGGACCCGGCGCGTCGGCCGTGTCGGCGGGTTTCCTCCAGGGCTGGGACACGGCCGTGTCCGATGTGCTCAAGGGCCTGACGGCGGCCGAGACCGAGGCGGGTACGGGCGCCACCGCCCAGGCCGACCCCTTCGGCTGGGACACGCTCGGCGCCTCCGGCATCGCCGTCGTCCTCGGTCTGGTCGGTGTGCTGCTGTCGCTGCTGGTCTCCGTACTCGTCGGACGCGGCCTCATCGTCGAGCTCCTCGACCTGCGCAACGACGCCCTGGAGGTGGCCGGCCGCCGGCTGCCCCAGGCCATGCGCAGGCTGCACGCCGGACAGGGCGTCGACATCGACGCCGAAGCCCCCATGCGACGCCTGGTCGGCGATGAACTCGCCCAGGTCGGCACGGCCTTGACCGCCGTGCAGCGGGCCGCCCTCAAGGCCGCCTCCGAGCGCGCCGAACTGCTCAGCGGGATCTCCGGGGTGTACGTCAGCCTCGCCCGCCGCAGCCAGGTGCTGCTCCACCGCCAACTCGACCTGCTCGCCGCGATGGAGCGGCGCCAGCAGGATCCGGTCGAGCGGGACGACCTCTACCGCGTCGACTACCTCGCCACCCGGATGCGCCGCCACTCCGAGAGCCTGCTGATCCTCTCCGGCATCGCGCCGGGCCGCGGCTGGCGCGACCCGATCCCGCTCTCCGACGTGCTGCGCGCCGCCGTCGCCGAGATCGAGAGCGCCTCGCGGGTGCAGATCTGGGCGGTTCCCCGGGTGTCCCTGGCCGGCGGCTCCGTCGCCGACGTCATCCATCTGCTCGCCGAACTCGTCGAGAACGCGACCGCCTTCTCGCCGCCCAGCACCCAGGTGCAGCTGCGTGCCGCGCGTATCCGGGACGGCGTGCTGATCGAGGTCGAGGACAGCGGCTTCGGCATGAACGAGGACGCCCTCGCCGAGGCCAACCGCAAGATCGAGTCCGAGAGGGTCGACCTCCTCGACGCCAAGCAGATCGGCCTGTTCGTGGTCAACCGGCTGCGTGAGCGGCAGGGTCTCGGCGTGGAGCTGCGCACCTCGCCGAACGGGGGCGTCACGGCCGCGGTCCACATACCCGAGTCACTGATACGCGACGACATGCCGGTGGGCGAGCAGGCGGCGCAGGGGCGTGGACTGGCCCCCGCGTCGGCGCTGATTCCGCAGCAGCGGCAGCAGTAGGCCTCGGCCAGGGGGCGGCGGAAGCGCCCCGGGGGGACGAACCCCGGGGCGCAGCTTGCCGGTTGCTCAGGGAACTCCTAGAAGGTCAGCTTCCAGCTGTTGATGTAGCCGGTGTCCGCGCTGTAGACGTCCTGGATCTCAACTGCCAGGTTCCGTTGACCGTCGTCTCGCTGGACGCGTCGACCGTGTATGTGGCGTCGACGTTGTCCGTGGTGTCGCTGCTGAGGACTTGGCCGCGGAGCGGCCGGGTGTCGTCCCCGGCGAGGCCGGGGGTGTGGCCGGACAGGGGCGGGTTCACCCGGTCGGGTGACGGAGGGGGAACGCGCGGCGGGGGGTCGTACGTGTGTGTACGTTGGGTGATCGTGAAGCTGACAGTGCAGGTGAGACTGCTGCCGACGCCCATACAGGCGGTGGCGCTGGAGGCGACCCTGCACGCCTGCAACGAGGCGGCCACCTGGGCCAGCGAGGTGGCCTTCGAGAAGGACGTGAAGAACAACTTCGTGCTGCGCAGGCTCACCTATGAGGCGGTGAAGGCGCGGTGGAACCTGGGGGCGCAGGCCGCCCAGCACGTCGTGAAGAAGACCTGCGACGCGTATGCCACGCTGAAGGCGAATCTGAAGGCCGGGAACCTCGGAAAGCCCGGCTCGAATCGGTACCGGCGGGCTACCGAGAGGCCGATCGCCTTCCGTGCGCAGGGCGCGCAGCCCTACGACGACCGGATGCTGTCCTGGCAGATCACCGAACGCCGGGTGTCGATCTGGACGACGGCGGGGCGCGTCAAGAACGTGGCCTTCACCGCGAGCCCCGAGCAGCTGGCCACCCTCACGCAGTACCGCAAGGGCGAGTCCGACCTGCTGGAGCGGGACGGCATGTGGTTCCTCAATGCCACCTGCGAGATCCCCGAAGCCGAGCCGAACACCGATCCGGTGGACTTCCTCGGCCTCGACCTGGGCATCGTCAACATCGCCACCACCTCGGACGGCGAGATCATGGCCGGACGGGAACTCAACCGTATCCGGGCCCGGGAGCGCGGCCTGCGCACCAAGCTGCAACGCAAGAACACCCCGTCCGCCAAGCGCCGGTTGAAGAAGAGGCGGCGTAAGGAGGCCCGGCGGGCCAGAGACATCAACCACAAGATCGCGAAGCATGTGGTGGCCGAGGCAGAACGCACCGGTCGTGGGATCGCCCTGGAGGACCTGACGGGCATCCGCGAGCGGGTACGGCTTCGCAAGCCCCAACGGGCCACCCACTCCAGCTGGAGCTTTGCCCAGCTGGGGCAGTTCATCGCGTACAAGGCCCGCAAGGCGGGGGTGGCGGTGGTGCACGTCGATCCGGCGTATACCTCCCGCACCTGCGCCGAATGCGGCCACATCGACAGGGCGAACCGGGTCTCCCAGGCCTGGTTCGCTTGCCGGAACTGCGGATTTGTTGATCATGCAGACCGGAACGGCTCCCGCAACATCCGCGCTCGTGCGTGGGAGTTGTGGCGACGCGGGGCCCCGTCAACGGCCCCCGCCCCACCACCGCGCAAGCGTGGCGGGGCCGGACGCAATCGCAGCATCACTGCCAGTGATGCCCGTTGTGCAAGCCCGGCGTTTTAGCGCCGGGTAGTTGACGGTGACGATGTAGCTGCCCTTGACGGCGCCCTCGGCGTCGGCGCCGACGATCACGCCTTCGGCGGGGGCGGCCGCGACCGCGGGGGCGGCGGTCGCGACACCCACGGCGAGTACG
The DNA here is from genome assembly GCF_044593495.1 of Streptomyces sp. NPDC051963. Taxonomy (NCBI): domain Bacteria; kingdom Bacillati; phylum Actinomycetota; class Actinomycetes; order Kitasatosporales; family Streptomycetaceae; genus Streptomyces; species Streptomyces sp. NPDC051963. Next base: position 481,719 of record NZ_JBIUCC010000008.1, read on the forward strand.
GCGGTGGCGGCGAGCAGCGCGGCGAGGGCACCTGGTCTGCGGCGACCTGGGGAGTGCGGACCGGACATGGGGGAGGTTCCCCTCTCGTGAAACGTGCACGGGATGTGGGGCGTGGGGGGTGGCGGTCCTGCGTGGCTACGGTGGCGGCCTTGTCGAGGTCACGTCAATTAGGGGAATCCCTACGTCCGGGTAGGGGTGAGTGACCGTCCGCTTGCCCGGGCTGCGTGAACCGCCGGACGGATCAAGTGGCGCGGCGACTACCCTGGAGGGTCGATCGATCCCCGTGTCAGGAGAGAAATGGCCGTCAACCTGGTCAATGTCGAGAACGTCAGCAAGGTGTACGGCACCCGTGCCCTGCTCGACGGCATCTCCCTCGGCGTCTCCGAGGGAGATCGCATCGGCGTCGTGGGCCGCAACGGCGACGGCAAGACCACCCTCATCCGGATGCTCGCCAAGCTGGAGGAGGCCGACACCGGACGGGTCACCCACTCCGGCGGCCTGCGCCTGGGCGTGCTCACCCAGCACGACTCCCTCGACCCCACCGCCACCGTCCGCCACGAGGTCATCCGAGATCTGGCCGACCACGAGTGGGCGGGCAACGCCAAGATCAGGGACGTACTCACCGGACTCTTCGGCGGCCTCGACCTGCCCGGCTTCCCGCAGGGACTCGACACCGTCATCGGCCCCCTCTCCGGCGGTGAGCGCCGCCGTATCGCGCTGGCCAAGCTGCTCATCGACGAGCCGGACCTGATCGTCCTCGACGAGCCGACCAACCACCTCGACGTCGAGGGCATCTCCTGGCTCGCGAACCACCTGCGCGAGCGCCGCTCGGCGCTCGTCTGCGTCACCCACGACCGCTGGTTCCTCGACCAGGTCTGCACCCGCATGTGGGACGTGCAGAAGGGCGACGTCTACGAGTACGAGGGCGGCTACTCCGACTACGTCTTCGCCCGCGCCGAGCGCGAGCGCATCGCCGCCACCGAGGAGACCAAGCGGCAGAACCTGGTCCGCAAGGAGCTGGCCTGGCTGCGGCGCGGCGCCCCCGCCCGTACGTCCAAGCCCCGCTTCCGCGTCGAGGCCGCCAACGAGCTGATCGCGGATGTACCGCCGCCCCGGGACAGCTCCGAGCTGATGAAGTTCGCGTCCTCGCGGCTCGGCAAGACCGTCTTCGACCTCGAGGACGTCACCGTCCAGGCCGGACCCAAGGTGCTGCTCAAGCATGTGACCTGGCAGCTCGGCCCCGGCGACCGCATCGGCCTGGTCGGTGTGAACGGCGCCGGCAAGACCTCCCTGCTGCGCGCCATGGCCGAGGCCGCCCGCAGCGAGGGCGAGACACAGCCGGCCGGCGGGCGGGTCGCCGTGGGAAAGACCGTCAAGCTGGCCTATCTCTCACAGGAGGTCGGCGAACTCGACCCGAACCTGCGGGTGCTGGAGGCCGTGCAGCAGGTGCGTGAGCGCGTCGACCTCGGCAAGGGACGCGAGATGACCGCCGGACAGCTGTGCGAGACGTTCGGCTTCAACAAGGACAAGCAGTGGACGCCGGTCGGTGATCTGTCCGGCGGTGAGCGGCGCCGGCTCCAGATCCTCCGGCTCCTCATGGACGAGCCGAACGTCCTCTTCCTCGACGAGCCCACCAACGACCTCGACATCGAGACCCTGACCCAGCTGGAGGACGTCCTCGACAGCTGGCCCGGCTCGATGATCGTCATCTCCCACGACCGGTTCTTCGTCGAGCGGACGACGGACCGTGTCTTCGCCCTGCTCGGCGACGCCACCCTGCGGATGCTGCCGCGCGGCATCGACGAGTACCTGGAGCGGCGCAGGCGCATGGAGGAGGCGGTGGCGGCCGCGTCGCCGGTCGCGGCCAAGCCCGCCGCCGAGAAGAGCGCCGCCGACCAGCGCGTCGCCAAGAAGGAGCTCCAGAAGATCGAGCGGCAGCTCGACAAGATCTCCGAGAAGGAGACCAAGCTGCACGCCCGGATCGCCGACAACGCCACCGACTTCGCGAAGGTGGCCGAACTGGACGCCGAGCTGCGCCAGTTGGCCGGCGAACGTGACGAACTGGAGCTGCGCTGGCTGGAACTCGCCGAGGACGCGTAACGACGGCATCACGGGCCGGTCCTCCCTTTGGGAACAGGGCGGAGCCGGGCCGGTGCGCCGGCGGTGCCGGGTGATAGAAAGGGCCGCTGATGAGCCAGCCGCCCCAGACCCCGCCGCCGCCCGCATCCGGGTCCCGCGACGCCTTCAAGGGCAGGCCCGCGCTTGCCGTCGGTGTCGCGGTCGTCGCCCTGTTCGTCATCGGCGGCACCGTGTTCGCGGCGACGAGCGGAGACGATGCCGCCCCGAAGCAGCCGGGGAGCGCCGCCTCGAAACCGTCCCTCTCGTACGACCCGGAAAGCCTCAACGAGGGCCGCCGGGCGGGCGAGTCGAAGCTGCTCTGGTACGCGGAGGCGCCGGACATGCCCGGTACCGGCGCCGACACCCCCGGCATGTGGATCACCGACACTGCAGCGGTGAAGGCGGTGCACAAGCAGCTCGTCGCCTACAACGTCGGTGACGGCTACCCGGCCTGGGACCCGATCGCCTTCCCGCAGAAGATCTGCGCGGTCACCCCGCGGCAGACCGCCGACGGCAGGATCGTCGTGGCGTACATGAGCGGCAGCGGCGACCGCGCCCAGTGCACCCGGCTGCGGGAGGTCGACCTCGACACCGGGGAGCAGGGCTGGGACAGCACGCTGTCCGACACCGCACCCGCCGTCGAGCTGTCCGTCACCGGCAGCACGCTGATGGTCGGCCGCGGGCAGTCCGGCACGGCGTACGACGTCACCAGCGGCAGCAAGCTCTACGACAAGAAGAAGTACGGCGACTCCTGCCTCCCGGCCGCCTTCGCGGGCGGCGAGAAGCTCGTCCAGGTCGCGTCCTGCGACGCCGGTACCAAGAGCGAGCACGAGGAGATGCAGGGGCTCGACCCGACGACCGGCAAGGTCCTGTGGACGCTGCCGATCGACAAGGGCTGGACGGTCGAACGCACCTATTCCCTACGCCCGCTGGTCATCTACAGCACCAACGAGGACAGACAGGCCTGGAACATCTCCACGTTCACCTCGGGCGGCACGTTCCGCTCCCAGGTCGGCTTCGACGAGGACTTCGCCCCCGACTGCACCTCGGCGCTCCTCGCCCGTGACCTCCGGGGCTGCACGGGCGTGGCCGCCGACGCCGACACGCTCTACCTGCCGACCGAGGCCACGAGCGGCGCCAACGAGATCGTCGCCATCAACTCGGCCACCGGCAAGGAGAAGTGGCGCGTCACGTCCCCGGCGGACGAGTCGATGCTGCCGCTGAAGGTCGAGGACGGCAGGCTCATCGCGTACGTCCGGCCGTCGCACGACGCGGGCGGCCGGGTCGTGTCGATCCCGACGACCGGAAGCAGCCACAAGCCGACCGAACTGCTGCGGAACCCGCGGGCCGCAGCGGACATCGAGGACGGTTTCCCCGCCACGGCCATCGACTGGGCCGACGGCCGCCTCTACCTCTCGGCCACGCGGCTGACCGGCGACGAACCGGTGGAGAAGCTGATACTCGCCTACGGCAATTGATCTCCTCGTTGCCGCCTCCGCTCCCCCCACCCCCCACGCTTCCGCTCGCGAGGTACTCACGTCATGACCCAGCCACCGCCGCCCCCACTGCCCAACCACCCACCGCAGAGCGCGGGTTACCGTCCGCCGCCCACCCCGCCGCCGCCCGGCTACGGGCGGAGGTCCAACGCCCGGTTGGTGATCATCGTCGCGGCGGTCCTGACGATTGCACTGCTCGTCGTGGGCGGTGGCTGGTATGCGAACTCCGGCGGTGACGAGGGACAGTACGACCCCGCGAGCTCCGTCGGCGGGGATCAGAACACCGGCGGCGGGGGCGATGAGAAGGTGCCGGCCGACACCGGAGCCGAGGCCCTCTTCCAGGTGCCGATGCCCGAGGTCAAGGACGCCGGAAGTGTGGACGTCCCCGGTTCCTGGCTCACCGACAAGGTGTACGCCAAGACAGGCATCGCCGAGATCGTCGGCTACGACGCCGACAGCGGCGCCAAGTTGTGGACGATCCCGCTGCCCGGCCCGGTGTGCACGGTCAGCCCGCACACCACCGAGGACAACCGGACGGCCGTTGTCTTCCGGCCAAGGATGCCGTCCAGGAACTCCTCGGCGGGGTGCAGTCAGGTCGCGGCGATCGACCTCGATGCCGGCAAGCGGCTGTGGACCAGGACCGCACAGGCCGGTGCACGGTTGATCGCCTTCGACGACGTCACCGTCAGCGGCGACACGGTCGCCGCAGGCAGCACCGGTGGCGGCGCGGCCTGGGACATCGCCTCCGCCAGGCAGCTGTGGGCGCCGAAACCGGCCGACAGCTGCCACGACGCGGGTTACGGCGGTGGCGCGAAGCTGGTCGCGGTGCGCAGCTGCGGCTCGTCCGCCGGGCCTCAGTTGCACATCCAGACCATCGACCCGACGTCCGGGACGGTGATCTCGGAGTACGGGATGGCACGGGGCATCGAGCACGTCGGCGTGGTGTCGACCGACCCCCTGGTCGTGGCCGCCGAAGTCGGCGACACCGCGCGTCCCGCTTCGGACATCTACTCCGTCGACAACAGCACCGGCAGACTGCGCTCCCGGATCTCGCTGCCGGACGATCAGTACGCGGTCGGCTGCGACGCCGCCGGCGAGGTCGAGAACTGCCGCAGGCTGGTGGTCGGCAACGACCGGCTCTACGTGGCGACCGAGGAGCACGTCGGCCGTGTCGGGGCCGGCCGGACCAACGAGATCGTCGCCTTCGACCTGGCCACCGGCAGACAGACCGGCCGGCGCGCCGCCGCGGGCGACGGCCGCACGATCTCCCCGCTGCGGATGGACGGCACCAATGTGATCGCGTACCAGCGTCCCGCGTACGGCCGGGGCGGCCGCGTCGTCAGCATCGACGGCGCCACCGTCGAGGAGACCGAGCTGCTGGCGAATCCGGCCACCCGGACCCTGCGGGACGCAGAGACAGACATGGTCCCCGACAATTCCGAGATCCTCTTCCGCGACGGTCGTCTCTACATCTCCCAGGCGCACACCTCCAGCCTGTCCGGCCCGGCCGGGAAGGAGTACCTGGCGATCGCATTCGGCACGAACGGCTGAACCATCGGCCCGTGTTGACGGTCCCGTCCCTGCTCAGGGACCAGGCCGTGCACGTACCGCTCAACACCCTCGAATGCGGGGAATTTCGGCGATCCGGGGCACTTCTCACCGGTAGGGGCAGCGCAGCGTCGAACAAGCGTGTAGCTTCCGGGGGCATGAAGAGCGGGGGAGCCGGGTGGGGGCTTCTGGCCGCGGGGACCAGTGGGCATGCATAGTGGGGCATCCATTGGGGGGACTGGGGGGTTGCTCGATGGGAGTGCGGCTCATGGTGGTCGACGACCACCGATTGCTGGCCGAGGCACTGGCCTCGGCGTTGAAACTGCGGGGGCATCGTGTCCTCGCCGCGGCGGCACCGGCTGCGGGCGCGGCGGAACTGGTGATCACCCGTGCGCCGGAGGTGTGCCTGCTCGGCACGGCCACGCCTGCCGAGCCCGGGATATTCGACCCGGTGGTGAAGATCAAACGAGAGCGTCCGCAGGTCGCGGTCCTGGTCCTCGGGCCGGTGCCCTCGCCACGCGGAATCGCCGCCGCCTTCGCCGCGGGCGCCTCGGGCTATGTACGGCACGACGAGCGCATCGAGGGCGTGGAGCGGGCGATCATGAAGGCAAGGGCGGGGGAGGCGGCCGTGGCCCCGCAACTCCTGCAAGGTGCCTTCAGCGAGCTCCTCAACCCGGCCGTCCAGCCCGACGACGAGGGCCAGCGGCTGCTTCAGATGCTGACACCCCGTGAGGTGGAGGTCCTGGTCAGGGTCGCGGACGGCGAGGACACCCGGCTGATCGCGGCGGGCATGGGCATCGCCCCGTCGACGGCCCGCACCCATGTCCAACGGGTCCTGATGAAGCTGGGCGTCGGCTCCCGTCTGGAGGCGGCGGCGCTGGCGGCGAGGACGGGCCTGCTGGACCGGGCGGGCCCGGTACCGCAGTCGTCCCCCGAGACGGGGACGGAGTGACTCGGGGCCGGGACCGTCTGCCGGTCCCGGCCCCGAGTCGCCGCAAGCCCGGCGTCACTCGGACGGCCGCTCCTCGGGCAGGACGTCCGGCGTCGGCGCGGCCGTGGGCCGCAGCCACAGCCAGGCCAGGAAGAACAGCCCCAGCGCCAGCATCCCCAACCCGGTCCACAGGTTGATGTTGACGCCCTCGGCCTTGTCGATGTCGGCGTCGGAGGCCGTGATCCCGGCGATCGTGACGATCACGCCGTAGAGCACGAACAGGCCGCCGATGATCCGGCGGATGTCGAAGAGGCGCGCGGCCGTCGTGGACTTGCCCTCCAGCTCGGTGACTTGACGCTGGAGGTCCTGCTCGGAATAACCGTGGTTCTCAGACATGGTTGATCGATCTCCCCTTTCTGCAGGCGATCAGAACGAGAACGGGATGTAGCAGGCCGCCGCCAGGATCACCGCGCCCCAGCCCAGCAGGGCCGGCCTGCGGTACCAGGCGTCGTCGCCGGCTGCGGGCGGCTCCTCCATGCCGGGGGAGCGGGTGCCGTAGACGAGGCCCGCCAGTGCTTCGGCCGGCTTCGGGGCCGTGAAGAGGGAGACGGCGACCATGACGACCGCGCCGGCCACGAATCCGGCGATCGCGGAGACGAAGTTGGCACCCTGGTCGGAGGGGATGTCGATGATGCCCTGCTTGTAGATCCAGAAGTAGTTCACCATCGCGGTCACGGTGCCGGCCAGCAGACCCCAGAAGCCGGACTTCGCGGACGCGCGCTTCCAGAACATGCCGACGATGAAGACGACGAACATCGGCACGTTGAAGAAGGAGAACAGCGTCTGGAGGTAGCTCATGATGTTCGAGAACGAGGACGCCAGGAACGCGGTGCCGATCGAGGCGCACACGCCGATCACCGTGATCAGCCGGCCGAACGTCACGTAGTAGCCGTCCTCGCGGTCCTTGACCACGTACCGCGCCCAGATGTCGGTGGTGAACACCGTGTTGAAGGAGGACACGTTGGCCGCCATGCCCGCCATGAAGGCCGCGAGGAGGCCGGTCACCGCGATGCCCAGGACACCGTTGGGCAGCAGCTCCTCCATCAGATACGGGATCGCGTCGTTGTACTGGTAGTCCGAGCCCTCGGCGCCGAAGCCCGGGATCAGCGCGGCGGCCGTCAGGCCCGGGATCATCACCAGGAACACGATGAAGATCTTGGGGAAGGCCGCGATGAGGGGGGTGCGCTGGGCCGCCGAGAGGTTCTTCGCCGACAGCGCCCGCTGGACCTCGGCGAAGTTCGTCGTCCAGTAGCCGAAGGACAGCACGAAGCCGAGGCCGAGGACGATGGTCAGCCAGTTCGCGCCCAGCGGGTTGTCGCTGCCGATGCCGGTGCCGCCCCATGCCGTGGTGAAGTCGGCGCCGTGGGTCTTGGTGAGGGAGTCGGTCAGTCCGTCCCAGCCGCCGACCTTCTTCAGGCTCAGCACGACGAGCGGGATGAGGGCCGCGAGGATCACGAAGAACTGAAGCACCTCGTTGTAGATCGCGGACGACAGACCGCCGAGGGTGATGTACGCCAGCACGAAGGCGCCCGCGACCACGATCGCCACCCACTGCGGCCAGCCCAGCAGCGCCTCCACGACGATCGCGAGGGCGTAGAGGTTGACACCGGCGATCAGGATGGCGGCGAAGGCGAACAGGAACGAACTGAGCAGGTGTGCCCACTTGTCGAAGCGCAGCAGCAGCATCTCGGGAACCGAGCGAACTTTGCTTCCGTAGTAGAAAGGCATCATCACCAGGCCCAGGAAGACCATGGCGGGGATGGCGCCGATCCAGTACCAGTGCACGGTGTACGCGCCGTACTGAGCGCTGTTGGCGGCCATGCCGAGGATCTCGGTGGCGGCCAGGTTCGCCGAGATGAACGCGAGACCGGTGATCCAGGCAGGCAGTGAACGGCCTGAGAGGAAGAAGTCGAGGCTGGTCTTCACCGAGCGGCGGGCGGCGAAGCCGATGCCGAGGACGACGACGAAGTAGATGCCGAGGATCGTGTAGTCGAGCCAGTTGGTGGGGAGTCGTAGCTCGGCGGCCAGATTTGTGGGGGTTTGCATAAGCACTCGCTTCGTTGCGCGAACTGATCCAGAGCGGAACCTACGCCTCTGTGTTCAGTAATTGAACACTTCGGATGGTGCTCTTTGTTTGATTGTGATGTTGACGGCCCTGGTGAGTTGTGTTTCGATATGTTGAGTTATGTTGGTTGGTTGAGTGGCCCTGACAGGGGAGTCCGCAGTGAAGAAGACCTCGACCCGGCTGGCCGACGGTCGCGAGCTGATCTACTACGACCTGCGCGACGACAAGGTCCGTGACGCCGTGGACCACCGCCCGCTGGAACGGACCGTCACCACGTCCGAGATCCGGCAGGACCCCCTGCTCGGCGACGCCGTCGCCGTGGCCTCGCACCGCCAGGGCCGCACCTACCACCCGCCGGCGAACGAATGCCCCCTGTGCCCGTCCCAGGGCGACCGGCTGAGCGAGATCCCCGACTCGTCGTACGACGTCGTGGTCTTCGAGAACCGTTTCCCCTCCCTCGCCGGCGACTCCGGCCGCTGCGAGGTCGTCTGCTTCACCTCCGACCACAACGCGTCCTTCGCCGACCTGACCGAGGAGCAGGCCGGCCTGGTGCTCGACGCCTGGACCGACCGGACGTCGGAACTGTCCCATCTGCCCTCCGTCGACCAGGTGTTCTGCTTCGAGAACCGTGGCGCCGAGATCGGCGTGACCCTGGGCCATCCGCACGGCCAGATCTACGCGTACCCGTTCACCACCCCGCGCACCGCGCTGATGCTGCGTTCACTCGCAACTCATAAGGAAGCGACCGGAGGTGAGAACCTCTTCGACGCCGTCCTGGAGCGTGAACTCGCCGGCGAGCGGGTCGTCCTGGAGGGTGAACACTGGGTCGCCTTCGTGCCGTACGCCGCGCACTGGCCGTACGAGGTCCACCTGTACCCCAAGCGCCGGGTGCCCGATCTGCTCGGGCTGGACGAGGCGGCGCGCACAGAATTCCCCCAGGTCTATCTGGAACTCTTGAGGCGCTTCGACCGGATCTTCGGAGACGCAGAACCGCCTACCCCGTACATCGCGGCCTGGCATCAGGCCCCGTTCGGCGCGCTGGACGAGTTCGACGGTGTGAGCAGGGACGACTTCGCCCTGCACCTCGAGCTTTTCACCATCCGCCGTACGTCAGGCAAGCTGAAGTTCCTCGCGGGTTCCGAGTCCGGCATGAACGTGTTCATCAACGACGTGCCGCCCGAGCGCGCGGCCGAGCGACTGCGAGAGGTAGCGAGTTCATGAGCGGTAAGTACCTGGTGACCGGTGGCGCGGGATACGTCGGCAGCGTGGTCGCCCGGCATCTGCTGGAGGCGGGCCACGAGGTCGTCGTCCTCGACAACCTCTCCACCGGCTTCCGCGAGGGGGTGCCCGCGGGCGCCTCCTTCGTCGAGGGTGACATCCGCGACGCCGCCAAGTGGCTGGACTCCTCCTTCGACGCCGTTCTGCACTTCGCCGCGTTCTCGCAGGTCGGCGAGTCGGTCGCCAAGCCCGAGAAGTACTGGGACAACAACGTCGGCGGCACCATGGCCCTGCTCGCCGCCATGCGCGAGGCCGGGGTGCGCAGGCTCGTCTTCTCCTCCACGGCGGCCACCTACGGCGAGCCGGTGAACACGCCGATCACCGAGTCCGACCCGACCGCTCCGACCTCGCCGTACGGCGCCACGAAGCTCGCCGTCGACCACATGATCACCGGCGAGGCGGCGGCGCACGGCCTGGGCGCGGTCTCGCTGCGCTACTTCAACGTGGCGGGCGCCCACGGTGCGTACGGCGAGCGCCACGACCCCGAGTCGCACCTGATCCCGCTGGTCCTCCAGGTCGCCCAGGGCAGGCGTGAGGCGATCTCCGTCTTCGGCGACGACTACCCGACCCCGGACGGCACCTGCGTACGCGACTACATCCACGTCGCCGACCTGGCCGAGGCCCACCTGCTGGCCGTCCAGGCCGCGCAGCCCGGCGAGCACCTGATCTGCAACCTCGGCAACGGCAACGGCTTCTCCGTCCGCGAGGTCATCGAGACCGTCCGCCAGGTCACCGGCCACCCGATCCCCGAGGTCATGGCCCCGCGCCGCGGCGGTGACCCGGCGGTCCTGGTGGCGTCCGCCGCGACCGCCCGCGAGCGGCTCGGCTGGAACCCGTCCCGCGCGGACCTCGCGGGGATCGTCGCGGACGCGTGGGAATTCGCGCAGAACATCGCAGAGGAGCGGTAAGTGGCGGCACAGCAGGTGCGCGACGGTTTCGTGGAGCTCTACGGAACCGAACCGGAGGGCGTGTGGGCGGCGCCCGGCCGCGTCAACCTCATCGGTGAGCACACCGACTACAACGACGGCTTCGTGATGCCGTTCGCACTGCCGCACACCGCGGTCGCGGCGGTGTCGCGTCGCGAGGGCGGCGTACTGCGCCTGCACTCGGCGGATGTCGAGGGCGGGGTGGTCGAGCTGCGGCTCGACGCGCTGGCCCCGCAGTCGGACCGGGAGTGGACGGCGTACCCCTCGGGCGTGGTCTGGGCGCTGCGCGAGGCCGGGCACCCGGTGACCGGCGTGGACATCCATCTGGCCTCGACGGTCCCGGCGGGCGCGGGCCTGTCGTCGTCGGCGGCGCTGGAGGTCGTGGTGGCCCTGGCCCTCAACGACCTGTTCGGGCTGGGCCTCGCGCGCTGGCAGCTGGCGCGGCTGTGCCAGCGCGCGGAGAACGTCTACGTCGGTGCCCCGGTCGGCATCATGGACCAGACCGCTTCGGCGTGCTGCGAGCAGGGCCACGCGCTCTTCCTCGACACCCGGGACCTCTCCCAGAAGCAGATCCCCTTCGACCTCGCTGCCGAAGGCATGCGCCTGCTGGTCGTCGACACGCAGGTCAAGCACTCCCACAGCGAGGGCGAGTACGGCAAGCGGCGCGCGGGCTGCGAGCGGGGCGCGGCGCTGCTGGGCGTGGACGCGCTGCGGGACATCCCCTACGCGGAACTGCGGTCCGCGCTGGAGCGGTTGGGCGACGACGAGGAGGCGGTCCGCCTGGTCCGCCATGTCGTGACCGAGGACGAGCGGGTCGAGAAGGTCGTCGCCCTCCTGGAGGCCGGCGACACCCGCGCGATCGGCCCGGTGCTGGTCGAGGGGCACGCCTCCCTGCGGGACGACTTCCGTATCTCCTGCCCCGAGCTGGACCTGGTCGTCGACACGGCGCTGGCGTCAGGCGCGCTCGGCGCCCGGATGACCGGCGGCGGCTTCGGCGGCTCGGCGATCGTGCTGGCGGAGACGGCCGACGTCGACACGATCACCAAGGCGGTGGAAGAGGCGTTCGCGGCGGCCGGATTCACGACGCCGCGTGTGTTCGAGGCGGTGCCCTCGGCGGGGGCGCGCAGGATCAGCTGAGCCGCTTCGTCAGCGTGTACTCCGTGATCCCCGGCGGATAGTCGGGGATCACGCACACCACGTCATAGCCCTGCTTGGTGTAGAAATCCGGCGCCTGGAAGTCCCATGTCTCCAGGCGCACACTGCGGCAGCCCCGCTCGGCGGAGGCGATGTGCTCCGCCTCCGCCAGCAGCCGGGAGCCCAGTCCCGCGCCCCGCAGGCGCTCGTCGACCCACAGATACGTCACATGCAGCCACGTGGCCCATGTGTACCCGACGAGCCCGCCCCCCAGCCCGTCGTGGTCGTCCAACGCCCAGACGTGGAGCGGAAGTTCCCGTTCACCAGGGGTTCCGCGCAGTGCTCGCAGGACCGGTGACGCCGCCGTGTTGGTGGCGCGAAGGCGGGAACGGAGCAAGTCGCGCAGCTCTTTATCGACTTCTGTCTCAATACGAAACATGCGGCTCACCATAAACGCGCTGGACAGCCAGTTCTGCAAATTACCTTCCGCTCCCCGCCCCCGGCCGTACCCTGATGAACAGCACCGGTGGGGGCCGGTGCTGATCAGGGGGCGAGACAAGTCGGGTACGACGCCCGCAGTGGGGGTAGCAGTTTCTGCACGGCGGCGGCCGTGCGATTGCGCCCACCCCTGGGCGTCGTACCCGCACCGGTCGTCGTGTCCCGGACCAGTGGGGGTTTCAGTGGTTCGCATCCGAGTCCTAGTCGTCGACGACCATCGCATCTTCGCCGAGTCGCTCGCCGCCGCACTGGCCGCCGAGCCGGACGTCGACGTGTCCGCGGCCGGCAGCGGCCCGGCCGCGCTGCGCAGCCTGGAGCGTGCGGCCGCCGAGGGGCGCCGGTACGACGTGCTGCTCGTCGACGCCGATCTGGGGGGCAATGTGCAGGGCCTCCGTCCGGCGCCCGTGCAGGAGGGCAACGAGGAGGGGCTCGTCGACGGGATCTCCCTCGTCGTCGGGGTCCGCACCGCACAGCCGTCCGTACGCATCGTCGTCCTCGCCGAGAAGGACGACCCACGCCGCGCCGCGCTCGCCCTACAGGCCGGGGCGTCCGGCTGGGTCGCCAAGGACTGTTCGCTGTCCCGGCTGCTCACGGTCATCCGGGGTGTCCTGCGCGACGAGACCCACCTCCCGCCCGCCCTGCTCACGGGCGTCCTGCGGGAGTTGACGGCCGCGCGCAAGCACCGCACCGAGAGCGAACGCCTGGTGGAGTCCCTGACCCCACGCGAGCGGGAGGTCCTCCGGTGCATGGTCGCGGGCCTGGGGCGCAAGGCGGTCGCCGAGCGCCTCTTCCTGTCCCCGCACACCGTCCGCACGCATATGCAAAACGTCCTCGGCAAACTCGGCGTCCACTCGACACTGGCGGCGGTAGCGCTGGCACGACGGGCGGGCGTCGGCCCGGTGGACCTGGGCCCGACAGGCCGGATCGGGGTGGAGGAAAGCAGCAGCGCCTGACCAACACCGCTGAACGGCACGCCCTCAGGGGCGCGGGGAACTGCGCGACCAGCCACAACGGCGCCGCAGCCGAACAACGACACAGCGGCACCCCCCAGCGGAGCGCCTGGCGCCTACCCGGGGATGTTGTCGAACGGCGCAGTCAACTGACGTAGCAGCGAGGCCAGCTCACCCCGCTGGGAGCGAGACAGCTCCGCCAGAATCGCCCGCTCCTGATCGAGCAGACCCGCGAGCGCCTGGTCGGCACGATCGCGCCCCTCGTCGGTCAGCCGGACCAGCACACCACGCCGGTCGCTGGGATCCGGCAACCGCTCCACCAGGCCCTTCTTGGCCAGCCGGTCGATGCGGTTCGTCATCGTGCCCGAGGTGACCAGGGTCTGGGTCAGCAGCTGTCCCGGTGAGAGCTGATACGGCGTCCCGGCCCGCCTGAGCGCGGTCAGCACGTCGAACTCCCAGGGCTCCAGACTGTGTTCGGAGAAGGCCAGCCGACGTGCGCGGTCCAGGTGCCGGGCCAGTCTGCTCACCCGGCTGAGCACCTCGAGCGGTTCCACGTCGAGGTCCGGGCGCTCCCGGCGCCATGCTGCGACCAGCCGATCGACCTCGTCCTCCATGACGATCAGTGTAGTGGTTGTGTCGACGTGAAGTCTCTTGACGTCAAGTCTCTTGACGTCGAGCTAATTATGCGGGCAGTCTGGGTACCCGTCAGCCACGGTCGAAACCCCTCCCGGAGGCCTCCCCATGTCCGCCCCCACCTGGGACCCCGCCCAGTACCTGCGCCACGCCGACCACCGCGCCCGCCCCTTCACCGACCTCCTGGCCCGCGTCCCGGACCTGCCCGGTGCCCCGCCCCGCATCGCCGACCTCGGCTGCGGCCCCGGCAACGTCACCACGCTGCTCGCCGAGCGCTGGCCCACCGCGCACATCACCGGCTACGACAACTCGCCCGAGATGCTCGACAAGGCGCACGTCGACCACGCGGGCCCCACCCCGGGCGGCGGGCGCATCGACTTCGCCCCCGCCGACGCCCGCACCTGGGAGCCCGTACGGCCGTACGACCTGATCGTCAGCAACGCCACGCTTCAGTGGGTCCCCGGGCACGCGGACCGTTTCGCCGACTGGATCGCCGGCCTCACTCCCGGCGGCACCTTCGCCTTCCAGGTCCCCGGCAACTTCGACGCCCCCAGCCACCGGCTGATGCGCGAACTCGCCCACTCCGCCCGCTGGAGCGACCGCCTCGCCGACACCCTCCGCCATGCCGACGCAGTCCTCGCCCCCGAGACCTACCTGGCGCGGCTGACCGCCCTCGGCTGCACGGCCGACGTCTGGGAGACGACGTACATCCACCTGCTCACCGGCGAGGACCCGGTCCTCGACTGGGTGAAGGGGACGGGACTGCGCCCCGTCCTCACGGCGCTCGCCGACGCCCCGGGGGAACGGGAGGCGTTCATGGCCGAGTACCGCACCGCCCTGCGCGAGGCCTATCCGTCCGGTCCGCACGGCACCCCGTTCCCGTTCCGCCGCATCTTCGCCGTGGCCCGCAAGGAGGCGTGATGATCACCGCCGTCGACCATGTCCAGCTCGCCGCCCCGCCCGGCTCGGAGGAGCGGCTGCGGTCCTACTACGTCGACGTCCTCGGCCTGACCGAGATCCCCAAGCCGCCCGCGCTGGCCGCGCGCGGCGGCTGCTGGTTCCGGACGGGTTCGGTGCAACTGCACCTGGGCATCGAGGAAGACTTCCGGCCCGCGCGGAAGGCGCACCCGGGGCTGCGGGTCGTGGACATCGAGACGTATGCCGCCCGGCTGGAAGCCCATGGTGCGACCGTCGTCCGGGACGAGAACCTGCCGGGATACCGGCGCTTCTACTCCGCCGACCCCGTCGGCAACCGCCTGGAGTTCCTCGAAGCATCCGCCCCGTGACCCGTCGGGTCAGCTCTTGCGGCGCCCTATCAGGTGCGGCTTCGCCTCCATGCCGTCCAGGCCGTGCCAGGCCAGGTTCACCAGGTGGGCGGCGACCTCGGCCTTCTTCGGCCTGCGGACGTCCAGCCACCACTGGCCGGTCAGGGCGACCATGCCGACCAGGGCCTGGGCGTAGAGGGGGGCCAGCTTGGGGTCGAAGCCGCGGCTCTTGAACTCGCGGCCGAGGATGTCCTCCACCTGCGTGGCGATGTCCGAGATGAGCGAGGCGAAGGAACCCGTCGACTGCGGGATGGGGGAGTCGCGGACGAGGATGCGGAAGCCGTCCGTGTACTCCTCGATGTAGTCGAGCAGCGCGAAGGCGGCCTGTTCGCAGAGTTCGCGTGGGTGGCCCGCCGTGAGAGAGCTCGTGACCATGTCCAGCAGACAGCGCATCTCGCGGTCCACCACGACCGCGTAGAGGCCCTCCTTGCCGCCGAAGTGTTCGTACACCACCGGCTTGGACACCCCGGCCTTCGCCGCGATCTCCTCCACCGACGTGCCCTCGAACCCCTTCGTCGCGAAGAGGGTGCGACCGATCTCCAGCAGCTGCTGGCGACGCTCCGCACCGGTCATCCGGGTACGGCGCGCTCGCCGCGGCTTCTCATTGCTGGGGGTACTGCTGGGATCGGTCGCCACGGCGTCAATCATGCCGCCTCGGCGGTCGCCTTCCCGCGTCGGGAGCTGTCCAGGTCGTCGTTACGGCGTGAATCGATACGTGAGCGTGACGGCCAGCGCACGTCGTACGCCCAGCCGAGCTGCTCGCACCAGCGGATGATCCGGGCCGAGGAGTCCAGCTGGCCGCGCTCCACACCGTGCCGCGCGGACGTCGGGTCGGCGTGGTGCAGGTTGTGCCAGGACTCGCCACAGGACAGGATCGCCAGCCACCACACGTTGCCCGACTTGTCACGCGACTTGAAGGGGCGCTTGCCGACCGCGTGGCAGATCGAGTTGATCGACCAGGTCACGTGGTGCAGCAGGGCCACTCGAACGAGCGATCCCCAGAAGAAGCCCGTGAACGCGCCCCACCAGGACATCGTCACCAGTCCGCCGATCAGCGCGGGCAGGGCGAGGGAGAGGATCGTCCAGTAGATGAACTGACGGGAGATCGTCCGGATCGCGTTGTCCTTGATCAGATCCGGCGCGTACTTGTCCTGCGGCGTCCGCTCCTCGTCGAACATCCAGCCGATGTGCGCCCACCACAGGCCCTTCATCAGTGCCGGGAGCGTCTCCCCGAAACGCCACGGAGAGTGCGGGTCGCCCTCCGCGTCGGAGAACTTGTGGTGCTTGCGGTGGTCGGCGACCCAGCGGACCAGCGGGCCCTCGACCGCCATCGAACCGGCGACGGCCAGCGCGATGCGCAGCGGGCGCTTCGCCTTGAAGGAGCCGTGGGTGAAGTAGCGGTGGAAGCCGATCGTCACGCCGTGACAGCCGAGGTAGTAGAAGAAGACCAGCAGAGCGAGGTCCAGCCAGCTCACTCCCCAGCCCCAGGCGAGCGGCACCGCCGCCACGAGCGCGATGAAGGGGACGACGATGAAGAGGAGGAGTGCGAACTGCTCGAGCGATCCTTTCTTCTCCCCGCCGAGCGTGGCCGCAGGGAGTGGGGTGTCGTTGGGCGCCTTCGGGGCGTCGTCGATCACGTCGGAGCTAGTGGTCATGGGGCGTCCCCTGTGGGGTCGTGGGTCGAGGCAGGTGCCCGGGCAGGGAACCCAGGGTTGTGGAGGGCTCTGACGGGAGTCCCTACGGTTCCGTAACCTACGGCGACGTAAGTATGGCAGTGCGTCGCCGAGCAGCAAGAGCCCGTGAGCCTGCGCGTCCGACCGGACACCTATCCTGGAGTCGGTCGGACAGCGCGGTCCGCTCTGAATAGTTCCCTCCCGGACGAGCTTCAACACTGCAAGGAGCCGCACCTGTGAGCAGTGCCGACGACCAGACCACGACCAGCAGTGAGCTGCGCGCCGACATCAGGCGGCTGGGCGACCTCCTCGGCGAGACCCTCGTCCGACAGGAGGGCCCCGAGCTGCTCGAACTCGTCGAGAAGGTCCGCCGCCTCACCCGAGAGGACGGCGAGGCCGCCGCCGAGCTGCTGCGCGGCACCGAACTGGACACCGCGGCCAAGCTGGTCCGCGCCTTCTCCACCTACTTCCATCTCGCCAATGTCACCGAGCAGGTCCACCGCGGCCGCGAGCTGCGCGCCAAGCGCGCCGCCGAAGGCGGTCTCCTCGCCCGTACGGCCGACCGGCTGAAGGACGCCGACCCCGAGCACCTGCGCGAGACGGTCAGGCATCTCAACGTTCGGCCAGTGTTCACGGCCCACCCGACCGAGGCCGCGCGCCGTTCGGTCCTCAACAAGCTCCGGCGCATCGCAGCGCTTCTGGAGACCCCGGTCATCGAGGCCGACCGCCGCCGCTACGACACCCGACTGGCCGAGAACATCGACCTCGTCTGGCAGACGGACGAGCTGCGCGTCGTACGCCCCGAGCCCGCGGACGAGGCCCGGAACGCGATCTACTACCTCGACGAACTGCACGCCGGAGCCGTCGGTGACGTCCTGGAGGACCTGACCGCCGAGCTGGAGCGCGTCGGTGTGCGGCTCCCCGACGACACCCGCCCGCTCACCTTCGGCACCTGGATCGGCGGCGACCGCGACGGCAACCCCAATGTGACCCCCCAGGTCACCTGGGAGGTGCTGATCCTCCAGCACGAGCACGGCATCAACGACGCCCTGGAGACGATCGACGAACTCCGCGGCTTCCTGTCGAACTCCATCCGCTACACCGGCGCCACCGAGGAACTGCTGGAGTCCCTCCGGGCCGACCTGGAGAGCCTTCCCGAGATCAGCCCCCGCTACAAGCGGCTCAACGCCGAGGAGCCCTACCGGCTCAAGGCCACCTGCATCCGGCAGAAGCTCGAGAACACCAAGCACCGCCTCGCCACGGGCACGCCCCACGAGCCGGGCCGCGACTACCTCGGCACCGCCGAGCTGGTGCAGGACCTGACCCTGATCCAGACGTCGCTCAGGGAGCACCGCGGCGGACTGTTCGCGGACGGCCGCATGAACCGTACGATCCGTACGCTCTCCGCCTTCGGCCTCCAACTCGCCACGATGGACGTACGCGAACACGCGGACGCCCACCACCACGCCCTCGGCCAGCTCTTCGACCGTCTCGGCGAGGAGTCCTGGCGGTACGAGGACATGCCCCGCGAGTACCGCGCCAAGCTGCTCGCCAAGGAACTGCGCTCGCGTCGCCCGCTGGCCCCGACCCCGGCCCCCGTGGACGCGGCCGGTGAGAAGACGATCGGCGTGTTCGAGACCGTCAAGCGGGCCCTGAAGGTCTTCGGACCCGAGGTCATCGAGTCGTACATCATCTCGATGTGCCAGGGCGCCGACGACGTCTTCGCCGCCGCGGTCCTCGCCCGCGAGGCCGGCCTCGTCGATCTGCACGCCGGCTGGGCGAAGATCGGCATCGTGCCGCTGCTGGAGACCACCGACGAGCTCAAGGCCGCCGACACCATCCTGGAGGACATGCTCTCCGACCCGTCCTACCGGCGCCTGGTCGCGCTGCGGGGCGACGTCCAGGAGGTCATGCTCGGCTACTCCGACTCCTCCAAGTTCGGCGGTATCACCACCTCCCAGTGGGAGATCCACCGCGCCCAGCGCCGCCTGCGTGACGTGGCCCACCGCTACGGCGTGCGCCTCCGGCTGTTCCACGGCCGCGGCGGCACCGTCGGCCGCGGCGGCGGCCCCTCGCACGACGCCATCCTCGCCCAGCCCTGGGGCACCCTGGAGGGCGAGATCAAGGTGACCGAGCAGGGCGAGGTCATCTCCGACAAGTACCTCGTGCCGTCGCTGGCCCGGGAGAACCTCGAACTCACCGTCGCCGCAACGCTCCAGGCCTCCGCCCTGCACACCGCCCCCCGCCAGTCCGTCGAGGCGCTGGCCCGCTGGGACGCCGCGATGGACGTGGTGTCGGACGCGGCGCACTCCGCGTACCGGCGACTGGTCGAGGACCCGGACCTCCCGGCGTACTTCTTCGCCGCCACGCCCGTGGACCAGCTCGCCGATCTGCACCTGGGCTCGCGCCCCTCGCGCCGCCCCGACTCCGGTGCCGGACTCGACGGTCTGCGCGCCATTCCGTGGGTGTTCGGCTGGACCCAGTCACGGCAGATCGTGCCGGGCTGGTTCGGCGTCGGCTCGGGCCTGAAGGCGCTCCGCGAAGCGGGCCTGCGGCAAGAAGGGGACACCGTCCTCGCCGAGATGCACGAACAGTGGCACTTCTTCCGCAACTTCGTCTCCAACGTCGAGATGACCCTCGCCAAGACGGATCTGCGGATCGCCGCGCACTACGTCGACACCCTCGTCCCCGACGACCTCAAGCACGTCTTCGACACCATCAGGGCCGAACACGAGCTGACCGTCGCCGAGGTGCTGAAGGTGACCGGCGAGCGGGAACTGCTGGACGCCACCCCGGTCCTGAAGCAGACCTTCACCATCCGGGACGCCTACCTCGACCCGATCTCGTACCTCCAGGTCACCCTGCTCAAGCGCCAGCGTGACGCGGCGGCCGCCGGCGAGCAGCCCGACCCGCTGCTGTCGCGGGCCCTGCTGCTCACGGTGAACGGCGTGGCGGCGGGACTGCGCAACACCGGCTGATCCCTCCCGGTCCCTCCTGGTACGACAGTGCCCCCGGCCTCGGTTACGAGGCCGGGGGCACCGCCGTGTCAGAGCACCAGGAACGCCGCTGTGAGCAGGGCGATTCCGCTCCCCGCCATGACCCACGCGGCCCGGATCCGGCCCAGCCCACCCGCCACCACGACCGACGCGAGCAGCAGCGCGCCACCCAGCGGGGCCCAGGAGTAGAGGACACCGGCGGGACCGGACCGCACGACGTCACTGCTGCCGGGCTTCACCACGACCGCATACGTCCGGCCCTTCTGCACGGCGACCGTCTGGTCGATGACCACGCTCTCGCGGGCCCGCGACCCCGGCGAGACCGGCGTATAGGGCCCGGAACAGGAATCCGCACCGCACCGTGTCACCTCGACCGTGCCGCGCTCGCGCCCCTTGGTGAGCATCACGTACTGCGCCGTCCCCCACGACGCCCACACCCCGGCGATCAGAATCAGCACGGCGACCGCACCCATCGCCGCGAGCCGGCCGAGGTGCAGCGCGGACTCGGCGCCCCGTGGGGAAATGACGGCAGAAGGCATGGCGGGGATCATTGGCCATGCCTGCGCGCTCGGTCAACTCCCGTGGGGAGATGTCAGGAGTTGTACGTACGTTTCTCCGGGCTCAGGAGTTGTACGTCCCCTGCGCCCGCTCCAACCCCTCGATCACCAGGCACTCCAGGGCGTCCGTCGCCCGGTCCACGAAGTAGTCCAGCTCCTTGCGCTCCGCCGACGAGAAGTCCTTCAGCACGAAGTCGGCCACCTGCATCCGCCCCGGCGGCCGCCCGATCCCGAACCGCACCCGGTGGTAGTCGGGACCCATCGTCTTCGTCATCGACTTCAGCCCGTTGTGCCCGTTGTCCCCGCCACCGAGCTTCAGCCGCAACGTGCCGTAGTCGATGTCGAGTTCGTCGTGCACGGCCACGATGTTCGCGACCGGCACCTTGTAGAAGTCGCGCAGTGCGTTCACCGGACCGCCGGAGAGGTTCATGTACGACATCGGCTTCGCCAGGATCACCCGCCGGCTCGCCGGACCCGGCGGCCCGATCCGCCCCTCGACGACCTGCGCCTGCGCCTTACCGGCCCGCTTGAACTTCGCCCCGACCCGGTCGGCCAGCAGATCGGCCACCATGAAACCCACGTTGTGCCGGTTCATGGCGTACTCCGGCCCCGGATTGCCCAGGCCCACGATCAGCCAGGGGGCGCCTGCGTCGGTCGTCACGTGCATGTCTCCTTGATACGCGCCAGCCGCTGTCCCGTACGGGAACAGCGGCTGACGAAACGACGAAAGTGAGGATCAGGCCTCGGCGGCCTCGTCGCCCTCGGCCTCTTCGCCTTCGGCCTCCTCGGCCTGCGCGGCCAGGACCTGGAGGACGACGGTGTCGCCCTCGACGGCCAGCTTGGTGCCCTGCGGCAGGGTGATGTCCTTGGCGAGGACGGAGGCGCCGGCCTCCAGGCCCTGGACGGACACGGTGACCGACTCGGGGATGTGCGTGGCCTCGGCCTCGACCGGAAGGGCGTTCAGCACGTGCTCGAGCAGGTTGCCACCGGCGGCCAGTTCGCCCTCGGCGTGCACCGGGATCTCGACCGTGACGGTCTCGCCGCGCTTGACCAGCTGGAGGTCGACGTGGTCCAGGAAGCCCTTGATCGGGTCACGCTGCACGGACTTCGGGATCGCCAGTTCCTGGGACTTGCCGTCGATGTCCAGGGCGATCAGGACGTTGGACGTGCGCAGCGCGAGCTGGAGCTCGTGGCCCGGAAGGGTCAGGTGGATCGGGTCGGAACCGTGACCGTAGAGAACACCGGGGACCTTGCTGTCGCGGCGGATACGGCGGGCGGCGCCCTTGCCGAACTCGGTGCGGGTCTCGGCGGAGATCTTTACCTCGGACATGCTTTTCACTCCTCGTATGGGTGAGAACGAACTGGTCACCCGGCCACGAACGGCCTGCTACGAAGAGCGCGTCGATAACGGACCGCCGACACCTGCCTGAACAGGTACGGCCTCCCTCGCCGAGCAACTGGAGCAGTCTACTCGGCGAGGGAGGCCGTTCCCAAAAGGATCTTTACTGCTCGTCGAAGAGGCTCGTCACCGAGCCGTCCTCGAACACCTCACGCACCGCGCTCGCGATCGTCGGCGCGATCGACAGCACCGTGATCTTGTCGAGGTCGGCGCTCAGCTCACCCGGGGTCGGCAGGGTGTCGGTGAACACGAACTCGCTCACCCGCGAGTTCTTCAGCCGGTCCGCCGCCGGACCCGACAGCACACCGTGGGTCGCCGTCACGATGACGTCCTCGGCACCGTGCGCGAACAGCGCTTCGGCCGCCCCGCAGATGGTGCCACCGGTGTCGATCATGTCGTCGACGAGAACGCACACGCGCCCCTTGACCTCACCCACGACCTCGTGGACGGTCACCTGGTTCGCCACGTCCTTGTCACGCCGCTTGTGCACGATCGCCAGCGGCGCACCGAGCCGGTCGCACCAGCGGTCGGCCACGCGGACCCGGCCGGCGTCCGGAGAGACGACCGTCAGCTTCGCCTTGTCCACCTTCTTGCCCACGTAGTCCGCGAGAAGGGGCAGGGCGAAGAGGTGGTCCACCGGGCCGTCGAAGAAGCCCTGGATCTGGTCCGTGTGCAGATCGACCGTCAGGATGCGGTCGGCACCGGCCGTCTTCATCAGGTCCGCGATCAGACGCGCCGAAATCGGTTCACGTCCGCGGTGCTTCTTGTCCTGCCGTGCGTAACCGTAGAAGGGCACGATGACGGTGATGGAGCGGGCCGACGCACGCTTCAGGGCGTCGATCATGATCAGCTGCTCCATGATCCACTGGTTGATCGGAGCCGTGTGGCTCTGGATCACAAAGCAGTCCGCACCGCGCGCCGACTCCTCGTAACGGACGTAGATCTCGCCGTTCGCGAAGTCGAAGGCCTTCGTCGGGACGACCCCGACACCCAACTGCTGGGCGACCTCCTCGGCAAGCTCGGGGTGGGCGCGGCCGGAGAAGAACATCATCTTCTTCTCGCCGGTCGTCTTGATCCCGGTCACAGCACTGTCTCCTCAGAGGTGTCTCAGCTGGGTGTGCGAGTGTGCACTTATCACGGTACGCCGAGTTTGACGCACCAGTTTCCGGTCAGCCCTCGCCCTCGGCCTCCCGGGACGCCACCTCGGCCGCCTTCGCCGCCGCGCTCCCCGGACGCTTTCGAGCCACCCAACCCTCGATATTCCGCTGCTGGCCCCGGGCCACGGCGAGCGAACCGGGCGGCACATCCTTCGTGATCACAGATCCGGCGGCCGTGTAGGAGCCGTCCCCGATCGTGACAGGAGCCACAAACATGTTGTCCGAACCGGTACGGCAGTGCGAGCCGACCGTCGTGTGGTGTTTGTCCTGTCCGTCATAGTTCACGAAGACACTGGCGGCGCCGATGTTGGTGTACTCGCCGATCGTCGCGTCACCGACATAGGAGAGGTGCGGGACCTTCGTCCCCTCCCCGAGCGAGGCGTTCTTGGTCTCGACGTACGTACCGACCTTCGACTTGGGTCCGAGCCGGGTGCCGGGCCGGAGGTAGGCGAACGGTCCGACGGAAGCCTGCGGACCGACGTCCGCACTGTCCGCGACCGTGTTGTCGACACGGGCGCCGGCGCCGACGCGGGTGTTCCTGAGGCGGGTGTTGGGCCCGACCTCGGCGCCCTCGCCGAGGTGGGTCGATCCGTGCAGCTGGGTTCCCGGGTGCACGACCGCGTCCTGCTCGAAGGTCACCGTCACGTCGACCCAGGTGGTCGCCGGGTCGATCACGGTGACGCCGGCCAGCATCGCGCGGGTGAGGAGACGGTCGTTGAGGATGCGACGGGCCTCGGAGAGCTGGACCCGGTTGTTGATCCCGGCGATCTCACGGTGATCGCCGGCGACGGAGGCACCGACGCGGTGACCGGCCTCGCGCAGAATCCCGAGGACGTCGGTGAGGTACTCCTCGCCCTGGCTGTTGTCCGTACGGACCTTCCCGAGGGCGTCGGCGAGCAACTGCCCGTCGAACGCGAACACCCCGGAGTTGATCTCACGGATCGCCCGCTGAGAGTCCGACGCGTCCTTGTGCTCGACGATCTCCGTGACGGCACCGGAGGCGCCGTCCCGCACGATACGGCCGTAACCGGTCGCGTCCGGGACCTCGGCGGTGAGGACGGTGACGGCGTTGCCGTCGGAGGAATGCGTCGCCGCGAGCGCCTTCAGGGTCTCCCCGGTGAGCAGCGGGGTGTCGCCGCACACGACGACCACCGTGCCGTCGACGGAACCGCCGAGCTCCTCGAGAGCCATCCGGACGGCGTGCCCCGTGCCGTTCTGCTGCGCCTGCACCGCGCTACGGACATGCGGGTCGATCTCGGCCAGGTGCGCGCTGACCTGCTCACGGGCGTGACCGACCACGACGACCAGATTCTCGGGCTGCAACTCACGCGCGGCGGCGAGCACATGACCCACGAGGCTGCGGCCGCAGATCTCGTGCAGGACCTTCGGTGTGGCCGACTTCATACGGGTGCCCTCACCCGCTGCAAGTACGACGACGGCTGCCGGGCGAATGGCGCTCACGGGATGCCCTTCGGCTGTGGAGGGGGTGGGGTGACATCCGCAGGATACCGGGGGGAATCAGGGGGGACATGAGAGCGGGCCCTGACTGAGCTGTGCCAGTCAGGGCCCGAACCGAGCAAGGCTCCCCCGCCAGGACTCGAACCCGGACAGATGGCACCAAAAGCCACAGTGCTGCCAATTACACCACGGGGGAACAACCTCGACTGAACCGGATATTTGGCCGGGTCGCCGAGAGGCGCCTCCTACTATGCCGTACCCGGCGCCCTCGATGCGACGGTACAAGTCGGCACTCCCGGCGATGCAGATGACCCCGTCGATGTCCGTAGGTCTCCGTTCCGTCCGGGTCGGAATGTCAGATTCCGGAGGGGGGTGGTGTGCGATTCAGCAGTTCGAGGGATTTCGGTCACTTTCGCTTCTGTTCGGTTACGGAGTGTGGTGTAGGCCAGTCGCGAAAACTCGCCGGAAAAGGGGGGCCTTGCGCCCGTAGGCTGGATGCATGACCACGACGGGGGAAGACCACGTACCGGGCCTGACCGGGCCCTGGTGGTGGGCCAGATGGCGCAGTGCCGTGCTCGACGGGAGCCTGGCGTTCGTGTCCGCGCTGGAGTGTGCGGTTGAGGGGATTCCGTTCGCACGGGATGCGGGGATTCCGGTGGCCGCGGGGGTGGTCTTCGGGGTGCTGGCCGGGTCGGTGTTGCTGATTCGGCGGAAGTGGCCGATAGCTGTCGTTCTCGTCTCGATCGCCATCACGCCGGCCCAGATGGGCTTCCTGATGACGATCGTCGGTCTGTACACCCTGGCCGCGTCGGAGCTGCCGCGTCGGATCATCGCGTCGCTGGCGGGGATGTCGCTGGTGGGGACGTTGATCGTGACGTTTGTGCGAGTGCGTCAGGACATGGACTCGGGGAATGTGGCGCTGGGCGACTGGTTCGTCCCGTTCGCTTCGATCAGTGCCTCTCTCGGAGTGACCGCGCCACCCTTGCTGCTGGGGCTGTATGTGGGGGCCCGGCGGCGGTTGATGGAGAGCCTGCGGGAGCGGGCCGACTCGTTGGAGCGGGAACTCCAGCTGCTTGCCGAGCGGGCCGAGGAGCGGGCCGAGTGGGCGAGGAACGAGGAGCGGACCCGGATCGCCCGGGAGATGCACGACGTTGTCGCGCATCGGGTGAGCCTCATGGTGGTGCATGCCGCCGCGCTTCAGGCCGTTGCCCGGAAGGATCCCGAGAAGGCGGTGCGCAATGCCGCCCTGGTCGGGGACATGGGGCGGCAGGCGTTGACCGAGCTGCGGGAGATGCTCGGGGTGCTGCGCAGCGGGGACGCGGTGGAACGGCGCGAGCGCGGGGTGCCGTTGGCGGCGGTGGGGGCGGCCGCGGCCGCGGCGGCTTCGCGGGCCGCCGACGAGGAGGGGCCGTGTCTGTCCGAGTTGGACGAACTGATCGGGCAGTCGGCCGCCGCGGGGATGGCCGTGGACCTGTCGGTGGAGGGGGATTCGCGGCTGTATGCGCCGGAGGTGGAACAGACGGCGTATCGCGTGGTGCAGGAGGCTCTGACGAACGTCCACAAGCATGCGGCGGGGGCGAAGACGTATGTCCGCCTGGCGCACCGGGTGTCGGAGATCGCCATGCAGGTGGAGAACGAACCGCCGCCCGAGGCCGCTTCGTCGGCACGGTTGCCGTCCGGGGGGAACGGCCTGGTGGGGATGAAGGAGCGGGTGTCCGCTCTGGGCGGGGTGTTTGTCTCGGGGCCGACGGACGCGGGGGGTTTCCGGGTGTCGGCGGTGATTCCGGCGTCGTAGTCGTGGCGGCCCGGTGTTCCGCCGGGCGTCGGCCTGCGACACGTCTGCCGGGCGTCAGCCTGCCGTGAGTCGCACGGGGGCTATGCCTGAGACGAGGCCGCCGAGGGCCTGGTCGATGTCGGGGCCGAGGTACCAGTCGCCGGTGTGGTCGAGGGCGTAGATACGGCCTTCGGTGTCGATGGCGATGAGGGAGTGGGTGTCGGTTTCGGCGCCGAGGGGGCTGACGTCGGTGTCGAGGGCGCGGCCGAGGTCACCGAGTGTGCGGGCCATGTGCAGGCCGTGCAGCGGGTCGAGGTGCAGGGTTGCGGGGGCGATCT
The DNA here is from genome assembly GCF_044593495.1 of Streptomyces sp. NPDC051963. Lineage (NCBI taxonomy): Bacteria > Bacillati > Actinomycetota > Actinomycetes > Kitasatosporales > Streptomycetaceae > Streptomyces > Streptomyces sp. NPDC051963. Next base: position 508,033 of record NZ_JBIUCC010000008.1, read on the forward strand.
GGCGGCCGGGGGAGCCGGGGGTGATGTGGAGGCCGCCGAATTCGGCCCAGGCTTCCACGGCGGCGGGGGAGACGGCGTGGCGGTGGCCTGCGGGCGAGGCGTGCTCGCGGAGGGCGTCGGCCCAGTATTCGGCTTGCTTGATGTCCCAGCGTCCGGGTTGCCAGCCGGCGGCGCGCAGGGCCGCGTCGATGGGGACGGGAAAGCGTGTGGTGGAGGAGCGGTCGGCGTGCATCTGCCCTCAATCTTGCGGGTGTTGGGGGTGGCGGTCAGTCGTCGGTTGTCGTGGGGTCGACGATGTGGACGCCGAAGTGAGCGCTGAGGGCGGTGCAGGCGCGGCAGGGGGCGGCAAAGCTGCCGTGGAGGGGGTCGCCGTCCTCGCGGATGCGGCGGGCGGTGAGTTTGGCCTGTTTGAGGGCCTTGCGGGCTTCGCCGTTGGTCATGGGTTTTCGGCCCGCGCGTTTGCTGCGGGCGGCGTCGGCGGCGGCGATATGGCGCGAGATGAGGATGGTCTCGGCGCAGCGGCCGGTGAAGCGGTCGCGTTGGGTGCTGGTGAGCGCGTCGAGAAAGTCCTGGACCAGGGGGTGCAGCGCGGGTGCCTGGTCGCCGCGGGCGGCGGTCCCGGTGAGGGTGGCGCCGCGGACGGAGAGGGCGGCGGCGACGGTCGGGAGTATGCCGTCGCGGCGGTGGTGGAGGGTGGGCGCGTGGCGGGTTTCGGTGCTGCTCCAGCCGATTCTGGGATCACCGCTCGCGCCTGCGTGGGGACCTGGGTGCGGTCCCGTTTGTGTTGCGTTCATGATCGTCATCCCCTCCCGTGCATCCCCCCGGATCACACAGAGTGCCAAATGGCGGGGCTGGTGCGGAAGCTGGGGCGGCGCGACACGCCCGGGTTTGGGCGGGCTGTCACGAGGGGGTGACGGCTGGTCACGGAAGTGGAGGGCCGGTGACCGGCGCCGGTGACCGGGTTCGTCGTACCGCATAGGCTGTTCGCACCGCGATGCGCGCGGTCAACGCGTTGGAGACAGTCGAATACGGGCCGTGGCGGGTCGTTGGTGGTCGCCGCGGGTCGTCCAGAGTGCCGCAGGGGGCAACCGCCATGACGACAGGTCGGCTCGGGCAGCAAGCCGCGCCGCCGAACGCGGCCTACGCCGGACAGGTCGTGCACTTCCCGGACCCGGTCCGGGCGACCCGTCACCCGAGAGGGGTACGGGTCGACGAGCGCGGTTACCCCGACTTCTCGCCGTATGCGCGTGCGGCTGCCGAGATCGCCGATCCGCCGGAGGGTTTCGGCGTCGACGAGTTGCGGTTGACGGACTACGTGTCGGCGAACGCGGCGATGGCGGCGTCGGGGCACGAGCTGTGGGACACGATCTCCTCGGTGGCGACGCCGCACGGCTGGACGTGGCATCACGCGGTGGGCTCGCGGCGGCTGGAGTTGGTTCCGGTCGAGGTGAAGGCGTTGCTGCGGCATCACGGCGGTGTGGCGACGGCGGCCGTGGACCAGCACAAGCGGGGTACGCGGCCGTTGCAGGAGACGCGTCCGGCGCATTTCGGGCTGCCGAAGTCCGGGGTGGCGGTGTCGGAGTCGCAGGCGCTGGGGGTCGAGGAGGACCTCGGGTACCGGCTGCCGGGTGCGTACCGGTCGTTCCTGAAGGCGGCCGGTGGCTGTGCGCCGGTGGGGACCGCGCTCGACGCGGAGCTGGGCCTGCTCATCGACCAGCCGTTCTTCACGGTGCGGGACGAGGCGGCGATCAATGACCTGGTGTACGTCAACAAGTGCCTGCGCGACCATCTGACCAAGGACTACCTGGGCGTCGGCTTCGTCCAGGGCGGTCTGCTCGCCGTGAAGGTGAAGGGCGAGCGGATCGGTTCGGTGTGGTTCTGCGCGTACGACGACGCGCGGGACGTCGATCCCTCCTGGGCGCCCGCGGAGCGGGTGGAGCGGCTGCTGCTGCCGTGCGGGGACGACTTCGACGCGTTCCTGTCCCGGCTGGCGGGGTCGCCGCCGGAGTTGGAGACGGTGGCGAATCTGATGGTGGACGGCGGGTTCGCGCGCGCGGTGCCGGTGGATTCTGCGTCTTCTGCGTCTTCCGTGACTTCGGTGGGGGAGTGAGCTTCGGCCATGGTGACGTTCGCGCAGGCGCAGGAGCGCGCGGAAGAGTGGGTCAACGGGGATGTGCCCTCGTACCAGCATCGTGAGGTGCGGGTGCGGGAGTTCGACCTCGGGTTCGTGGTGTGGGCGGAGGACCGCGCGGACGGTTCGCGTTCGGACGGCGGCGCCCAGCGGTTGGTGATCGCCCGGGACAGCGGCGAGGCCACGCTGTGGCCCTCCCTGCCGGTGGGCGAGGTGATTCGCCGGTACGAGGAGGAGTACGGCGGCCCGGACGACGCCGCCGCGCCCGCGCCAGCCGCTCCGGCACGGGTGGACCTGAACCAGACGTCGTTCCTGCTGACGCCGCCGGAGTGGTTGCAGGAGGCGGCGGATCAGTTGGGGATTCCGGATCGGCGGAGTGGGGGGACTTCGGGGTCGGGGGTGGGGGTTGGGTCGGGGGCTCCGGCTTCGGGTCCGGCTCCGGCTTCGGCTCCGGCTTCGGGGCCGGCTTCGGGTCCGGTCTCGGCTTCGGATGATGGGAGTGCGGATCGGCCCGCTGCTGCCTCGGACGGGGCAGGCGGGGCCGTAGGCGGTGTGCCGGGTGCTCCTGCGGGGGCGACTCCGTGGGCCGGGACCGACACCAACGCGGATGCGGGTGACGACCGTTCGGTGCCGCTGCCCGAGACCGTGTTCGCGCCGCAGCTGGGCGGGGACGACGACGAGACGCCGCCGCCTGCTCCGACGTACGGGTACCCGCAGGGTGTGGGTGGCCCGGGTGTGCCGGGTACGCCGCCGCCTGCGCCGACGTACGGGTATCCGCAGGGGCCCGGCGGTGGTGCGGGGGCTGCGGGGGCACCTCAGCCTCCGAGCGGTCCGGCTGGTCCGGCTGGTCCGGGTACGCCGGCGCGGCCGCTTGCGCCGAACGCCGAGGACATCGCCGACGCCGCCACGAGCAAGGCGGCGCCCGCGCGTGCGCGGGGCGGGGTGGTGCCGCCTCCGCCGAGTGCCCCGGGGTCGCCGGGTGCGCGGGCCGGGGGTCCGCCGCCTCCTCCGCCTCCGCCGTCCGGGCCCGGTGCGCCGGGTACGCCCGCGGGCGGCTATGTGCCGACCCAGCTCGTGTCGGCGCTCGGCCCCGACGGTTCCGAGGGCCCGGCCGGTGCGGGTGGTGCGGGTGGTGCCCCCCAGGCTCCGGGTGCGCCGAATCCGCCCGGTGCGCCCCCGGCCCGCGCACCCCAGCCCCCAGGCGCGCAAGGTGCTTCAGCAGGCGGCGACGGAGCCGTGCACTACGCGGAGACCGTGCTGTCCGGGCCCCCGGTGGGCGCCCCCGGTTTCCCCGCCGCCCCCCACGCGGCCCCACCCGGCGCCGTACCGCCTCCCGGCCGGCCCGCACCCGGGCAACCCGCATCCGCGCAACCCCCGGCCTACGGCTACCCCCAGCAGCCCGCCGGTCAGCCGACCGTCGGCCCCGGGTACCAGGCCGTGTTGCGCTACCGCGCGCAGGACGGTTCCGAGCAGCAGTTGATCCGGCGTTCCGCGCCGGGGACGCCGCACCCGGAGTGGCAGATCTTCCATGAGCTGCGGGCGATGAACATCCCGCCGGACAAGGTGCTGGAGCTGCACACGGAGTTGGAGTCGTGCGAGCTGCCGGGTGCGTACTGTGCGCGGATGATCCGGGAGCAGTGGCCGCAGGCGCGGATCACCAGCATCGCGCCGTACGGCACGGATCACGGGAGCAGGCAGCAGGGCATGCAGCAACTGCTCGCCCACCAGGGCGAGTTGCACCAGGTCGCGGACGGGCCCGCGCGCCCCGCCCCGGTACGGGCGCCGTTGCCGCAGGTGCAGTCGGCGCCGCCGATCCCGCCGGAGGGGGTCGCGCAGGAGCTGGCGGGCGCGTTCGGGCCGGGGATCTTCCGGTTCGAGCAGGCGGCGGTGTCCCGGCAGGGTGTGCCGCCGGTCGTGGCGCACTCGCTGGTGATGGCGGGGCTGCCGATGGACATGGGCCCGTTCTTCTGGGCGCAGGCCCAGCCGGGGCGGCCGGTGCCGACGCTGGCGGAGCTGGCCGCCGAGCGCAGGGTGCAGCCGGCCCCGGACGCGGGCTCGTACCTCGTCATGGGCAGCGACTTCGGCAAGGCGATCTGCGTGCAGTACGGCACGGCGAACATCGTCGCCGTGCCGGTGGAGGCGGGGCCGGGCGGTGCGTCCGTACCGCCGCAGTTCGTGAACACGGGTCTGCCCGAGTTCCAGCGGTGTCTGGCACTGCTCGGCCGGATGTGGCGGCTGCGGTTCGGGCTGAACCAGGAGCAGGCCGGCCGCTGGACCGTCGACTTCCAGGCGCAGCTGGCCTCGCTCGACCCGGCGGCGCTGGGCTCGCCGGAGAGCTGGTGGTCGGTGCTGCTGGAGGAGATGTGGGACGGGCTGCTGTGACGCGCCGCTGAACCCCGTACGTACCCGACGAGCCGGGTCCGGTCCCGTGACCGGACCCGGCTCGTTCGTGTACGCGGCGTCGGGCACGAGATTTTTTCGCGGACCCCGTCACAACCGCCCGCCGCGCTCCGTCAGTGCAGTGAAGGCAGCACTGACTCAGGAGGCAGCATCATGCAGGCACGGATGAAGAACCCGGCGTACGTCCTGCCGAACGCCCTCAAGGGCATCGGCACCCTCAACCAGGCGATCGCCCAGAGCGGTCTGCCCACGGAGTTGCAGGAGATCGTCGGCATGCGGGCGAGCCAGATCAACGGCTGCGGCGCCTGTGTGCACGGGCACATGGTGAACCTGCGCAAGGCCGGCGCGAGCGACGAGCGGATCGCGGCCGTCGCCGCCTGGCGTCACGCGCCCTTCTTCAGTGACGCCGAGCGGGCCGCGCTTCAGTTGACGGAGGTCGTCACGCGGCTCGCCGACATCTCCGAGGAATCGGTGCCGGACGCGCTGTGGAACGAGGTCGCCGACCACTTCGACGAGACGGAGCTGGCGGCGCTGATCCTCACCATTTCGCTGACGAACCTGTTCAACCGCATCAACACCACCATCAGGGAGCCCGCGGGCACCACCTGGGGATGAGCGGTGAAGCGGGCCGACGCGGACCGACCGTGACCTCTGCGCGGAGTGTCGCGTTATGAACACTTCCACCCGATCCATCAGGATGTGCGCGAAATAGGTGTTTTCGTGGCCGTCGGATGGAGAGGGGTCCCCAGGATGAGCAGCGCATCGGTGTCGCCACATGGCTTCGTGGCCGTACGGGGGCGCGGCTACCGTCCCGAACAGGCCGACGCGTACATCGCGGCGCTCTCCCGGGACCGGGACGCCGCCTGGGAACGCGCGGCCCGCCTCACCGTGCTCGCCAAGGAGATGGACGCGGAGGCGGCACGGCTGGGCGAGGTCGTGTCGCAGCTGGGCCCGCAGACGTACGAGGCGCTCGGGGAGAGTGCGCGGCGGTTGTTCCGGCTCGTCGAGGAGGAGGGCACCGCCGTACGGGAGGGCGCGCGCCTGGAGGCGCAGCGCTGTGCGGAAGAGGTGCAGGCGTACGTGGCCGGCCTGCACGCCACAGCGAAGGAGGACGCGGACGCGGCCATCGCCGACGGCCTGGAACACGCCCGCCAGACCCTCCACGTCGCGCGCACCGAGGCCGACGAGATCCGTGTCGCGGCCCGGCGCGAGGTGAGGGACAGCCGTACCGAGTCCCTCGCTCCCCTGCGCGAGGCGCGACAGCACACCTCCGGGGTGCTGGCCGAGCAGGCCAAGGAGCACGCCCAGCGGTGGGAGGAGTTCGAGAGCGAGGAGGCCGAACGGGTCGCCGCGCTGGAGGCTCGCTCCGCCGAACAGGTGGCACTCGCCGAGACCGCGCTCGCCGAGGCCGAGCAGGCTGCGGCCGACGCCAAGGGCTCCATCGAACGGTGCCAGGAAGAGGCGGAGGCGCGGGCCGAGGAGATCCTCGCCGAGGCGCGGGCGCACCAGGACCGCATCGCCCGCGAGACCGAGCGCGTGCTGCGTGAGCACGGGGAGCGCTGGGACGAGGTACGCGCCCACATCGACCGCGTACGCAACAGCCTGAACGCGTTGAACGCGTTGAAGGGGCGTGCCACGGCGGAGTGAGGAGCGGGGGTGCGGAGGGGGGAGCGGGGCCGGTGTGCACGGAGTCCTTCGTGCGCGCCGGCCCTCACTCACGTCACTCACCCCGACGTACCGCCCCCGCCAGGATCCACCCCTCCACCGCCTCGTACTGCCGTCGCTGCTCCTCCGCCTTGCGCCGCCCGGACACCACCGTCCCCAGCCACCCGAAGGCGAAGCCCGCCGGGATGGAGACCAGCCCGGTGGTGGTGAACGGGAACCAGTTGAAGTCGGCCTCGGGGAAGGCCGAGAACGGCGATCCGGAGACCAGGTTCGTGCCCGGCATCAGCAGCAGCACGGTCAGCGTGCCGCCGATCAGCGTGCAGAGCATGCCGGTGCGGGTGTAGCGGCGCCAGAAGAGCCCGTAGACGAGGGCGGGGGCGATGGCCGACGCGGAGAGGCAGAAGGACAGCGTGATCAGGGGTTGCAGGCTGCGGTTCTGGACCAGCGTGGCGAGCAGGATCGCCGTGCCGCCGACCGCCAGCGCGGAGAGCCGGGCCAGCAGCATCTCGCGGCGCGGGGAGAGTTCCCGTACCCGGCCGGCGAAGACGTCGTGGGCCAGGGAGTTGGCGCAGGCGAGGATCATCCCCGCGACGGAGGCCAGCAGGGTGAGGAAGATCGCCGTGGTGACCGTCGTGAAGAGGAGGGTCTCCGCGGTGGACACGTCCGCGCCGAACACCGCCCGCGAGGCCAGCAGATACGCCGAGTTGCCCTGCGGATCGGCCTGTACGATCGCCGCCCGCCCGATGAGCGCCGTAGCGCCGAACCCGACGACGGTGATGACCAGCACGAACAGCACCACGCACGACACCGCCCAGGACATCGAACGCCGCACCTGACGCGCGCTGGACGCGGTGTACATGCGCATCGTGACGTGGGGCAGACACGCCCCGCCCAGCACCACCGCGAACTGCGAAGTGATCATGTCCAGTCGAGGGTGCGGTCCGCCGGAGAACTGAAGCCCCGACTCCAGGAACGACGGCCCCACCCCGCTCTGCGCCGCCGCCGTGTCGAACAGTGCGCCCGCGTCCCAGTCGAACCGGTTCATCACCAGTACGGCGATCACGCCGCCCGAGCCGAGCAGCATCACGATCTTCAGGATCTGGATGAGGGCCGTGCCCTTCATCCCGCCGATCGCGGCGTAGCTGATCATCAGCGCGCCCACCCCGACGATGCAGCCCGTCTTCAGCGCGTCCCCCGAGAAACCCAGGATGTACGCCATCAGCTGCCCGGTCCCCGCCAGCTGCACCAGCATCAGCGGAAGCAGCGCCGCGATGGTCACCGCACACGCCGTGATGCGCACGCCCCGCCCCGGCATACGGCGGGCCAGCGCGTCCCCCATGGTGAACCGGCCCGCGTTGCGCAGCGGTTCGGCCAGCAGGAACATCAGCAGCATCAGCGACAGGGCGGTACTGAGGGCCAGCACGATGCCGTCGTAGCCGTAGAGCGCGACCACCCCGACGGTGCCCAGGACCGTCGCGGCGGAGACGTAGTCCCCGGCGATGGCCAGCCCGTTGCGCATGGCGGACAGGGAGCCGTAGCCGGTGTAGAACTCGTCGAGGTCGTCGCGGTCGGGCCCGGTCATCACGCACAGCAGCAGGGTGATGGTGACCACGGCCGAGAACGCCACGAGCGACATCGAGCTGTTGCCCAGGTCCGTCGTCATCGCGTCGTCCCCTCCCGCTTCGCGTCCAGCGCGGCCTCCTTGCGGATGCGCTCGGCGAGCGGGTCGACACGGCGGCGGGCCGTGTGCTCGTACAGCCCGATCGCCAGCCAGGTGACCGGCAGTTGGAGCAGCGCGAGCAGCAGCCCTGCGGGCAGGCCGTCGGTGACGGTGCTCGTCATGAACCCCGGCGCGAAGGCCGACAGGATCAGGAACAGCGTGAAGTAGCCCAGCGCGGTGAGCGTGGCGACCCGCCGCTGCCAGCGGTAGGCGGTGCGCAGGATCCGCAGATCGCGGTGGTGCCCGAGCGGCGGCCGGTCCGGCACCCGCCGGGCGGCGGGCGGTTCGGGTGGGGGCGGTGGCGCCCACGGGTAGGTGTACGGGTCGTAGGACATCCCGATGCTCCTTGCGCGGTTCGGGTCCGCTGGGTGACGGACCGCAGGGAGGTGGGGGGCGAGCGGAGTGCGCACGCTACTCGCAGGTAGCCGGGACGGTCGAGGTTTTCACCAAACTGAGTGGTCGGTATGCGCTTGCTACGCTGACCTGGGCTGTTACCCGCGTTAACTCAGACTTTTTACGATTACTTGAGGTGGACGAGCGCTACGGAGACGGGCGCGTCGGAGCCCTCCGGGTGATCGTCGAACCGTGCACGGAACGTCACCCGGTGATCGATCCGCCGTCGCACCGAACTCCCCGCCACAGCCGTGAAGTTGACGCCCACCCGTCCGCCGGCAGGCACCCGGACGCGCCCCGTGCCGCCCTGCCGCCGTACCGACCACCCGCCGTCCGCACGCCCTGTCACCGTCACATGTGAATCCTTCGTGCCGAAGTTGTAGACGTCGACGGTCATGCGCGTACGACGGCCCAGGCGGTACCCGTACGGCGGCGGCGCGTCCCCGTTGTCCTTGCCGGGGGCGGCGTTGCGGGCGGGGTAGCGCTGGCTGAGGACGATGTGCTCGGCGGGGGAGAGGAGGCGGCGGCCCGGAGGCGCCCCGCACGGTTCGGAACCGGCACGTGAGACGACGTAGAGGGGATCGGCCGAGGCGGTCGCGCTCCCGGAGATCCGGCGCCCCATGATGTCGTACGCCACACCCGGCAGCCCCAACCGCACATCCCCCGCCGCTTCCCCTGCCCCATCTCCCGCCCCATCCCCCGCCACAGCCCACGCCACCGTCACCAGCTCACCGCGTCCGCTGTCGAAGACGAACGCCCGGACACCGTCCGCCAGTTGCCCGGCCCGCACGAATCGCGCCTCCCCCAGCAGCGAGGCCAGCGCGGCGAAGGCGCTGTACGCGGGCAGCGGTGCGAACTCCCGGTCCAACAGCCCGAAGTGCACGCCGTCGTCGTGCAGCGGCGGCCCGGCGAACCAGAACTGCCGGGCATTCCCGGCCGCCAGCCCCTCCACCATGGACTTCACCAGATACCGCGCCTGTACGACCTCCTGCGCGGGCGTCAGATCCTCACGCGCGCGTGCCTTCAGGAACGCGCCGCACTCCGTCATCCACAGCGGTACGTCCGCCCCGTGCCGCCGGGCGAGCGCGTGCTGTTCGTCCGCCGCGCCGGGGAACCGCGGCTCACCCGGCACGCTCGGGTCCGGGTAGCCGTGGAAGGCCCAGACGTCGGCGTACCGGACGACGTCGTTCGCCAGCATCAGGTCCTGGAAGGGGCCCGTCTGCGCGATGCCCGGCAGGACGACGACCGGGGGCTCGGCGGAGGCGTCCTTGATGCCGAGCGCGGCCGCCTTCACGAAGGCCGCGTGGGCGTCGCCCGTGCTGCGGGTGGTGTCGACGTCGGGTTCGTTGGAGAGCTGGAGTGCCTCCGGGGCGGCTTGGGCGAGACGGCGGGCGTAGCGGTAGGCGTGGCGGAGGTCGGCGGGCAGGGGCAGCGAGGCGTCGGTCATCGCCCACTCGGGGGCGGGGGAGAGGACATCGAGGACGGCGAGGTCGTGGGCGCGCAGGGTGCGGATCGCGTGGTCGTGGCGTGCGGTGTCGTACACGCCGGGGGCGGGCTCGGCCACCGGCCAGGACTGTCCGTCGCGCACCCAGCCCGCGCCCATGTCCCTTACGGCGGCGGCGAATTCGGGGAGCCGGGACGGTGGGACAAGGGAGGAGTGCCAGACGTTGACGCCGAAGCGGCTGGCCGTGCCGGTGGGCGCCGGGCGGGCGGGGAGGCGGGCGAAGGCGCCGGTCACGCCGTCTGCGTGGACGCGGTAGTGGCCGGGTGGGAGGCCGTCGGGGAGGGCGACGGTCGCGGTGGTCCGGCCCGTGGGGACGGTGGCGTGTCCGGCGGCGACGTGGTGGCCGTCGTAGTCGGTGACCGAGTAGGGGACGAGGTGCGGGCGGGTGGCGTGGCCGTCGAGGGCCAGGTGCAGGCGGGCGGGCTCGCCGTCGCGGTGGCGGGGGACGGTGAGCCGGTGCAGGGCGGGGTGGCGGTGGAGGAGGCGGAGGGTGAGGTGGTCGAGGGAGAGGGCGTAGGCGGTGGTGGTGTCGAGGACGGCGGGTTCGTCGACCCGAAGGGTCAACGTGTTGTCGCCGCGCCGGAGTTCCACGCGGCCGAGGTCGAGTACGGACAGGTCGCCCCAGGCGGGCTTCGACTCGTACCAGTGCGGCTGTGAGCGGGCCAGGTCGGTGAAGGGGACGTCGTTGACGGCGAGTCGGAGGTACGAGGCGACGGCCTCGGTGTGCGGGGTCTCGACGGGGGCGGTGGCGATGGCCGTGAGGGTGTGGATGCCGGGGTGCGGGGCGTGCACCGCGTATGTGGCGTACCAGCCGTGCGCCGGCGGCCGCTTGGCGGTTCGCAGCGCCAGCAGCCGGCCACCGGAGGCCCGGCGGTCCCGGACGACCGGGATGTTCGTCCGCAGCGGGGCCTCACCGGGCACGGAGATCACGACGGGCGCCGCGCCCGCCGCCTCCGCTCCGCCCCCGACGGCCACCGCCGCCACCGCACCCACGCCCGCCGCCATCGCCGTACGCCTGTTGAAGTCCATGACTCCAGCAGACGCGTACGGCGGACGGTCGGGCGTCCTGCCGGAGGGCGGTCCGTCCCGGAACGGGCGTGGGGGAACCGCCCTAGGGGAGGCCGGCAGACAGTGTCAGCTCGTGCGGCCGTCGCGCAGCTCCAGCCGCTCTCCCGGGAACCGTTCGTGAAAGCCGCGGTCGTGCGAGACCGCCACCACCGCGCCGGGATACTCGGCGAGCGCCGATTCCAGGTCCTCGACCAGGTCGAGCGCGATGTGGTTGGTCGGCTCGTCGAGGACGAGCAGATCCGCGGGCCGGGTCACCAGGCGGGCGATCTGCAGTCGGCGCTGCTGCCCCGCCGACAGCGCCGCGACCGGCACATGCAGGTCCTCCTCGCGGAACAGGCCGAGGGACAGCAGCTCTTCGGTGTGCTCGTCCGGCTGACCGGGTCGCCCGGCCGCGAAGGCGGCCAGCAGGGGGAGCCGGGTGGAGCGGGCGGGCAGCTCCTGGGCCAGGTACCCGATCCGTGCCGGCCGGCGCACCGTGCCCGCATCGGGCCGGAGGTCGCCCGCCAGCACGCGGAGCAGGGTCGTCTTGCCCGCGCCGTTCTCGCCCGTGACCAGCAGACGGTGGCCGGGAGCGATTGCCAGACGACCGGCCAGGCGCAGCCGCTCGCCGACCACCACACCGTCGAGCTCGACGAGCGGGCGGTCGGCCGGATGCCCGCCGTCCGCCGCCGTCAGCGCGGCGGCGAACCGCAGCGGGTCCGGGGGTGCCGCCACCGGCTCGCGTCGCAGCTGGGCCAGTCGCTCCCGGGCCGCCCGCACCTGCCCGCCGAGCTTCGCCTCGTGCGAGCGGCGGTGCTTGCCGAAGCCCTGCTTCGGGTCGCGGCCGGTGAGGGCGAGCCGCTTCCCGGCGGCCTCCACCAGTTCCTCGGTGTACGCCACTTCCTCGACCCAGTCCGCGTACTGCTGCTCCGCGCGGCGCCGGGCGGAGGCCTTCGCGGCGCGGTAGCCGGCCCAGCCGTCGCCGTATCGGTGCACCGTGTGCGCGTCCCGGTCCACTTCGAGGATCGTGGTGGCGATCCGCTCCAGGAAGCCGCGGTCGTGGGTGACCGCGACGACGGTGCCGCGGTGCGCGCGCAGATGCTCCTCCAGCCAGTGCACGGACGTGGCGTCGAGATGGTTGGTCGGCTCGTCGAGGAGCAGCAGCTCGGGGGCGGCGGCCAGTACGCAGGCCAGCGCCAGGCGGGACTGCTCGCCACCGGAGAGCGAGCCGAGCACCCGGTCGCGGGTGATCCCGGCGAGCCCCAGCCCGTGCAGCGCGGCGTCGACGCGGGCGTCCGCCGCGTACCCGCCGCGTTCCTCGTACGCGAGCAACAGCTCGCCGTACGCGTCGAGTTCGTCCTCCGTCGCCTCACCGAGGCGCTCCTCCGCCGCGCGCAGCCGGCGCTCCATGTCCCGCAGGTCGGCGAGGGCCAGGTCGACGGCGTCCTGCACCGTGCAGTCCGGGTCGAGGTCGAGCGTCTGGGCGAGGTGGCCGGTACCCCCGTCGAAGCTGACGGTGATCTCCCCGACGTCCGGCGGCTCGGCCCCTGCGAGCAGCCGCAGCAGGGTGGACTTGCCGGAGCCGTTCTCGCCGACGACGGCGATCTTCTCACCCGGCCTGACGGTGAAGGAGACCTGGTCGAGCACGGTCCGGGTGCCGTAGGTCTTGCTGACGTCCTTGACGGCCAGCTGCGCCACGGATGCGGGCGCGGAGGTGTGAGCGCGGTCGCGCATATGACTTTCCCTGGGATGCGTTGGGTCTACGGGCAGCAGAAACGGCGGCATCGGCCGTGCCCGGACTCAGACGAAGAAGAGAAAAGCCATGCCCTCACCATAGCAAGACGATACGTCTCGCCTCAACATTCCAGGGTCGGCATGGGGGACAGGGGGAAGGGTGTGGCCAAAAGATTTCTATGCTGGAGCACTTGCATGGGCGGCATGCCAAATGCCGCATGGAGAGAAAAAGAGTCTGATGATTCCGTCTACCGAAGCAGTTATGCCCCGGCGCGTACGCGCGGTTCAACTGCTGTTGTACGGGCTGGCGTTCACGGGGCTGCTCCTCATACTTGCGATGAGGGATGGGCTGACGTCCTATGGCCTTGGGCAGGTGATCGGGGCCTGGTTCTTCGTGTGGGTATGTGCGCTGCTCGCCCTGACGTTTGACGGCAGTGCGAGGGGCGGGGTTCGGGTCACGACCATCGTGCTGATGGTGTTCGTGCTCGTGCCGTCGTTCCGCCAAGCGTTCGGCGCCGCGGCGCCGGCGGAGCTCGTGGACGCCGCGTTGCGCATCGTGGTCGGGGTGCCTGTGGTGGTGCTGCTGTTTCTGCCGGAGGCTACGGCGTGGTTCGACCGAGAGAAGTGACGAACGCGGACCATGCGGGGGCGGAGAAGGCGATCGCCGGGCCGGTGGGGTTCTTGCTGTCGCGGACGGGGATGTGTACGGGGCGGGCGGTGTCGTTGACCTCGAGGCACGAGTCGCTGCTGCCGCCGCTGTAGCTGGACTTTCGCCAGGCGGAGAGCACCGATGCGTCAGGGATGATGTTCTCGCTGCGCTTCATGCTCGTAATCCTCCGCGATGGACCTGAGCAGGTCCAGGGACTTCCGGTGCGACAAGGCGTCACCCAGAGCATGATCGTAGATCTCCTGGCACTCGCGCACCACGGGCGGCAGTTCCAGGATCCGCCCGTTGTTCACGCCCTCTGCGTACGCGATGGGCGGCAGTTCCTCGAACCACATGAGTGAGAGGAAGCCCGCTTGCAGGACGTGTGCGCCCGCGGAGTAGGGGAGTACGTGCACCCGGATGCGACGGCGTTCACCCAACTCCACGACGTGACGGAGCTGCTCGCACATCACGCCGGGCCCGCCCACGACACGCCGCAACACCGACTCGTCGAGCAGAACCCAGACCTCGGGTGAGTGGAAGTCGTCGAGGATGCGCGCCCGTTCGAGACGTGTGACGAGGAGCTTGTCACGTTCCTCATCGCTCTTGCGCGGATACCCGCAGCTGAGCACCTCGTAGGCATAGGGCTGAGTCTGCAGGATGCCCGGGATCAGGCTGGGCGCGTACTCCTTGACCACCGTCGCCCTGCTCTCGAACTCCAAGGCCCCCTTGAAGTGTTCCGCCACTTCGCGCCCGTCCAGCGTCGGCAGGAAGTTCTCGAAGAACCCCTCACTTCCCAGTGCTTGATCGATTCGCCGCGCATCCTCCACATCCGGCCTCCGCCGCCCACCCTCGATATGAGCGATGTGCGTCCGCGACATCACCGCCCGCTGACTCAGCTCCTCCTGCGTCAGCCCCGCCGCCTCCCGCCTCCGCTTCAGCTCCGCCCCGTACTGCTCCCGCGAGCGCGGATTGTCCTCGATCGCCACCCGTGCAACCCCCTCCGTGCGGACCCCGTTGTCACGCTCAGCTACCTTCCGAGCGTACCCGCGGTGACGTCACTCTGTGCATGCAACAACACGCAAAGTGAAGGGCGTTGGTATGGAGCAGCGGGACGAGGAGAAGGAGAACGGGCTCATCGGGGCGTCGATGACGCTGCGGGTGTCCCGGGACGGTGGGCGGACCTGGGGGCCGGAAGTGACGTACCAGCCGTCCAGGAAGGACGTGCCCTTCGATCTTGCGGGCCGCTTTCCGCCCTGTCAGTGCCCGAGATGCGAACGCCGATAGCGGACCCCGGGCCGGCCGTCGATGGTGGTGGTGCCCTCCACGGCGGTGAAGGCGCTGCGTTCCAGGACGGTCCGGGACGCGCGGTTGTCCAGGGTGGTGATCGCGAACAGGGACGTCAGCCCGTAGGTCGTTGCGGCCAGGCGGCACACCTCCGCGACCGCCGCCGTGGCAACCCCCTTGCCCGCCGCCCGCTCGCCGATCCGGTAGCCCAACTCGGCGGACGCGTCGGCCACGTCGACCAGGTTGATCCGTCCGATGAGGAGCCCGGCGTCGTCCAGTACGAGGTGAAAGTGGCAGACTCCGGCGTCCTGTTCGGCGAGCAGGGCCGCGTGCCGGGCGGTGAAGTCGGCGAAGTACGCGTCGCCGCGGTCCGGGATCGTACGGGCGAAGTACTCCCGGTTCTCGCGCTCGAAGGCGAGCACGGCGTCCGCGTGGTCGGCGCGCAGGCGCTCCAGGGTCGGCATGGGGGACAGGGTAGGTGGACCCGGGAGGGGGCTGTCCGACTGAGGTAGGGCAGCGGTTCCGTCGCTCGGTACCCCTGGCCTACGACCGCGGAGTGACGCCAGATCAGGGGTGTGCGGCCTACGGTCCTCCGCATGACCAGATCACGCTTATCGGCGGCGGCCGCGTCCGCACTTCTCGTCCTCGGACCTGCCCTGACCCTGCCGTTGGTCGGCGCGGGCTCCGCCACCGCCGCCCCCGCGTCCTCCGCGGCCCCGGTATCCGTATCGGCCCAACTGCCCCGCCCCACAGGGCCGCACGACGTCGGCCGCAGCACGCTGCACCTCGTCGACGCCGACCGTCCGGACCCCTGGGTGCCGTCCGCCGGCGCCCGTCAGCTGATGGTGTCCATGTACTACCCCGCACGCCCCGGCACGGGCGGACCGACGGCTCCCTACATGACCACCGAAGAGGCCCGTCTCCTGCTGGAGTTGAGGGCGCCGGACGCCACCGTCGAGCCCGAGACGCTCAGCGGTGTCCGCACCTGGGCGCACACCGAAGCGCGCCCGGCGCACGGCAGGTTCCCGCTCGTCGTGCTCTCGCCCGGGTTCACGTTCCCGCGTGCCACGCTCACCGGTCTCGCGGAGGACCTCGCCAGCCGTGGGTATGTCGTCGCGCTGGTCGATCATCCGTATGAGAACGCAGGCACGACCCTCCCCGACGGGCAGACCCTGCCCTGCGCCATCTGCGACACGTTCTCCACGATCGGCGGCTCGGCGGTCGCCGAGAGCCGTGCCGAGGACGTCTCCTTCGTGCTCGACCGGCTGACCGGGCGCCACCCGGCGTGGCGGCACGCGCGCGTGATCGACACGAAGCGGATCGGGATGGCCGGGCACTCCATCGGTGGCGCCTCCGCCGCCGCGACGATGGCCGAGGACGCGCGGGTGCGGGCCGGCGCGAACATGGACGGCACGTTCTTCGCCCCGGTGCCCGCCACCGGACTCGACGGCCGTCCCTTCCTGATGTTCGGGGCCGCGGAACGGGCCGGCGACGAGACCTGGCACCGGACCTGGGCCGACCTGGACGGCTGGAAGCGCTGGCTGACGGTTGCCGGTGCCGACCACGGCTCCTTCACCGACGTACCCCTCCTCGCGGAGCTGGTCGGCATCCCGGACACCGCACCGCTGCCCTACGAACGCTCGCAGGCGCTCACGCGCACGTACCTCGCGGCCTTCTTCGACCTGCATCTGAAGGGAATCCCGCAGCCCCTGCTCGACGGCCCGTCACCGGACAACCCCGAGGTCAGCGTCCGTCTTCCGTAAGGACCGGGAACCGCCTCGGCGCCAGCAGCAACAGCACCAGGAAGGCCAGCGCCGCCGCGCAGGACGCCCCCAGGTACACGGCGTGCACCGCGTCGGCGATGGCCCGCCGGGTGGCCTCAGGTGCCGTACCCGAGTCGAGTGCCCGAGTGACCGAGTCCAGGTCGCTCGCGCCGCCCAGCCGAGAGGCCAGCACACCGTTCGCGACGGCCCCGAACAGCGCCGCGCCCATCGTCTGGCCCGTCTGCCGGCAGAACAGGATCGACGCCGTCGCCGTCCCCCGCTCCGACCAGCCCACGGTCGACTGCACCCCGATGATCAGCGGGAGTTGGAAGAGGCCGAGCGCCGCGCCCAGCAACAGCATCAGCAGCATCGGCTGCCAGGCCGCGCCCGGATACGGCAGGAAGGGGAAGGCCAGGAGTATCAGCGCGGCCGAACCCACGCCCAGCATCGCCGTGTTGCGGAAGCCGATGCGCCGGTACACGTGCTGGCTCAGCGCCGCCGACACGGGCCAGCTCAGCGTCCAGACCGACAGCACGAACCCGGCGGCCACCGGCGCAAGACCCAGCACCGACTGCGCGTACGTCGGCAGGAACACCGTCGGGGCCACCATCAGCAACCCCAGTGCGCCGAGCGCGAGATTCACCGCCGCGATCGTGCGGCGCTGCCACACCCACCCGGGGATGATCGGCTCCGCCGCCCGGCGCTCCACCAGGACCACCACCGCCACCAGCGCAAGCCCCGCACCGATCAGCACCACAGACGGCGCCGACAGCCACGGCCACGCCACCCCGCCCTGCACCAGCGCCGTCAGCAGCACGCCGCCGCACGCGAACACAGCGAGCGCGCCCGCCCAGTCGACACGCGCGCGTGCGGCCCGCTCCCGCTCGGGTTCGTGCAGGTGCCGGACGATCAGCCACAGGGCGACCGCGCCGATGGGCAGGTTGATCAGGAAGATCCAGCGCCAGTCCGCGTACGCCGCCAGGACCCCGCCCAACCCCGGTCCCGCGACCGCCGACACCGCCCACACCGTCGACAACTTGGCCTGGATCTTCGGGCGTTCCTCCAGGGGGTAGAGATCGGCGGCCAGGGTCTGGACCGTGCCCTGAAGTGCCCCGCCGCCCAGACCCTGCACGACCCGGAACGCGATCAGCGCCCACATGTTCCAGGCCACCGCACACAGCAGCGAGCCCAGCAGGAAGATCACGGCGCCCGCGATCAGCACCGGTTTGCGGCCGAAGGTGTCGGAGAGTTTGCCGTACACGGGGAGGGTGACCGTCACGGCCAGCAGATAGCCGGAGAAGAGCCAGGAGAACACGGAGAAGCCGCCGAGGTCGCCGACGATCTGCGGTACGGCCGTGGAGACGATGGTGGAGTCGAGGGCCGCCAGCGCCATCGCGAGCATCAGGGCCGCCACGACGGCTCCCCGCTTCTCGGTTCCGGTACGCCGCTCGGTGTCGCGTATCGCAGGTCTCGTACTGCCGCCCACCGGATTCCTTCCCCCTGCATCTATCTGCCGCGACCACTCTCCCACTTGGCCCTCCCGTCGCCCAGCCACCACCCCTCAACGACGCGCTTCGCGCGGCACCTGCTGATTGTCGCGGGAGGGTGGAGGCTGAGTGGGCCCGAGGGTGGAGTGAACCCCGAGAAGTACTCCACCGAAGGGTGGACTGCCCCTAGGGGTCTCTCCGTACTAGGGCTCGGGGAGGGTTCGTCCCGGCGGAGGACGAGACGGGGACCGGGTCGTCCTTAACCTGGCTTTACGCCGAGGGGGGCGCCGTACCGAACCCGCGGGGGTGGGGTTTTCCCCAGGAAAAGACGGGGCCGGGCACCAGCGCGCCGGACACCCTTCCGACACCAGACTCATGGGCGTACCGATTCTCTCGCACCACCGGCTGAACCAGCACGCTTCATCTGCTGACCGACATAGGAGACATACCGTGACATCGGCTGTGACCATTCCCAGGCACGGGGGCACTGGAGGGCGTACGGCCGTTGCCGCGCGGGCGCGGCAGGTCGTCAAGGCGTACGGGTCCGGGGAGACCCGTGTCGTCGCCCTGGACCAGGTGGACGTGGACATCGCTCGCGGGCAGTTCACCGCGATCATGGGCCCCTCGGGGTCCGGCAAGTCCACCCTCATGCACTGCCTCGCCGGGCTCGACACCGTGACGTCCGGGCAGATCTACCTCGACGACACCGAGATCACCGGGCTCAAGGACAAGAAGCTCACGCAACTGCGCCGGGACCGGATCGGGTTCATCTTCCAGGCCTTCAACCTGCTGCCGACGCTCAACGCCATAGAGAACATCACCCTGCCCATGGACATCGCCGGGCGGAAGCCCGACAAGGCGTGGCTGGGGCAGGTCGTCGACACCGTGGGTCTCGGTGACCGCCTCAAGCACCGGCCGACCCAGCTCTCCGGCGGACAGCAGCAACGCGTCGCCGTGGCACGGGCGCTGGCCGCCCGGCCCGAGATCATCTTCGGTGACGAGCCGACCGGAAACCTGGACTCGCGGGCCGGTGCCGAGGTGCTCGGCTTCCTGCGGCGGTCCGTCGACGAGCTCGGGCAGACCATCGTGATCGTCACCCACGACCCGGTGGCGGCCTCGTACTCCGACCGCGTGCTGTACCTCGCCGACGGACGCATCGTCGACGAGATGTACAAGCCGACCGCCGACGCCGTCCTCGACCGGATGAAGGACTTCGACGCCCGGGGGCGTACGTCATGACCGTCCTGAAGACCTCGATGCGCAACTTCTTCGCGCACAAGGGGCGGATGGCGCTCTCCGCGGTCGCCGTGCTGCTGTCGGTGGCGTTCGTGTGCGGCACGCTCGTGTTCACCGACACCATGAACACGACGTTCGACAAGCTCTTCTCGACCACCTCCTCCGACGTGACGGTCTCCCCGAAGGAGGCCAAGAGCGACGAGACCCCGCAGAACGGCGTCCCCGAGTCGCTGCCCGCCTCGCTGCTGGCGCGGGCCCAGCAGGCCGACGGCGTCAAGTCGGCCGAGGGCGCGGTCAGTTCGATGAACGTGACCGTCGTCAACAGCGACAACAAGAACATGGGCTCGTCGACCGGCGCGCCCACCATCGCCGGCAACTGGACGAAGAACGACCTGCGTTCGATGGAGATCACCTCCGGACACGGCCCGCGCGGGCCGACCGAGGTGATGGTCGACGCCGACACCGCCGACAAGCACGACCTGAAGCTGGGCGACGAACTGCGCACCATCGCGCAGACCGGTGACTTCACCGCGAAGATCGTCGGCATCGCCACCTTCAAGGTGACCAACCCCGGTGCCGCCATCGTCTACTTCGACACCGCCACCGCACAGCGCGAACTCCTCGGTGCCACCGGCCGGTTCACGCAGTTCAACGTCAGTGCCGCCACGGGCGTCTCCGACGCGCAGCTCAAGCAGAACGTCACACAGGCCCTGAACGGCACGTACAAGATCCAGACGCAGCAGGAGACCGCGGACGAGAACCGCGAGGGCGTCGGCGAGTTCATGGACGTCATCAAGTACGCCATGCTCGGCTTCGCCGGGATCGCCTTCCTCGTCGGCATCTTCCTGATCATCAACACCTTCTCGATGCTGGTCGCCCAGCGCACCCGCGAGATCGGCCTGATGCGGGCCATCGGTTCGTCCCGCAAGCAGGTCAACCGTTCCGTGCTGGTCGAGGCGCTGTTCCTGGGCGTCGTCGGCTCCCTCCTCGGAGTGGCTGCCGGTGTCGGTATCGCCATCGGCCTGATGAAGCTCATGTCGCTGGCCGGCATGAACCTCTCCACCGACGACCTCACCGTGAAGATCAGCACCCCGATCGCCGGTGTGGTCCTGGGTGTCGTCGTCACCGTCCTCGCCGCCTATCTGCCGGCCCGCCGTGCCGGCAAGGTCTCCCCGATGGCCGCGCTGCGCGACGCCGGTACACCGGCCGACGTCAAGGCGGGCTGGATCCGGGGCGTGATCGGCGCGGTGCTCACGGGCGCCGGCGGGTTCGCCCTCTACACGGCGGCCACCGCCGACAAGGCGAGCGACGGCGCACTGATGCTGGGCGCGGGGGTCGTCCTGTCGCTCATCGGCTTCGTCGTGATCGGTCCGCTGCTGGCGGGTGCGGTCGTCCGCGTGATCAGCGCGGTGCTGCTACGGGCCTTCGGTCCCGTGGGCCGCATGGCCGAGCGCAACGCACTGCGCAACCCGCGCCGCACCGGCGCCACCGCCGCGGCCCTGATGATCGGCCTCGCACTCGTCGCCTGTCTCTCCGTCGTCGGCTCCTCGATGGTCGCCTCGGCCACCAGCGAACTCGACAAGTCGGTCGGCGCGGACTTCATCGTCCAGGGCAACCAGCGGATCGTGCCGCAGGCCGAGAAGGCGATGGAGCAGAGCCCGGGCCTGGCCCACGTCACCAGCTACAAGGACGTCGACGCCACGCTGACCTCCCCGGACGGCAAGACCGACGACTCCGGCCTCACCGCCGCCGACCCGACGTACGCCGAGGACCTGCGCCGCGCCACCACGGCGGGCACACTGTCGGCCGCGTACGGCAAGGACGCCATGTCGGTCGGCTCCGAGTACGCCAAGAAGCACGCCGTCCGCGTCGGCGACACGATCTCCGTCGCCTTCAAGGGCGGCGAGACGGCGAAGCTCAAGGTCGCCGCCATCACGGACGACGACTCCGCGCTCGACCAGGGCGCGCGCTACACCAGCATCGAGACGATGCGGAAGTACCTCCCGGCCGACAAGATCCCGCCGAACGAGATCATGTTCGCCAAGGCCAAGGACGGTCAGCAGGACCAGGCGTACGCCTCCCTGAAGAAGGCCATGGAGCCGTACCCGCAGTACCAGGTGCGCGACCAGACCGACTACAAGCAGGAACTGAAGGACCAGGTCGGCCAGCTCCTGAACATGGTCTACGGCCTTCTCGCCCTGGCGATCATCGTGGCCGTCCTGGGTGTCGTGAACACCCTGGCCCTCTCGGTGGTCGAGCGCACGAGGGAGATCGGCCTGATGCGGGCCATCGGCCTCTCGCGCCGCCAGCTGCGCCGGATGATCCGCATGGAGTCGGTGGTCATCGCCCTGTTCGGCGCCCTGCTGGGCCTCGGCCTGGGCATGGGCTGGGGCGCGACCGCCCAGAAGCTGCTCGCCCTGGAAGGCCTGAACGTCCTGGAGATCCCCTGGGTCACCATCGGCGGCGTCTTCATCGGCTCGGCCTTCGTGGGCCTGTTCGCCGCCCTCATCCCGGCGTTCCGGGCAGGCCGTATGAACGTCCTGAACGCCATCGCGACCGAATAGAAGCCCCGTCGGCCATCGTGGACGGGGGTCGCGATGGCCGACGGGGACGGGGGAGCGGGGGGAGCGGGGAAAGCCCGGTGCCGGGGAGTCTTGGGGGACTCTTCGGCGCCGGGCTCTCGTATGTTGCTTTTCGAGCCCGACCCTTCAACCGACCGAGTCGGGCGGTGGGTGGGCATAGGCCCGGGGGTCCAGGGGGCGGAGCCCCCTGGTAGGCCGACACCGACGCCGGGCACGTGAAAACCGACGTTATCCACAGCCGCCGACGCCCGCGCCGACACCGACGTACGCTGGAGACCCCCGGCCCGTGCGACGAGTCGGGCCCTTCGCGTTGCCCACCCCCGGACGGAAAGCCCTCCTCCACATGAGCCTGCACGGTCTGCTCGACGCCATCGTCAAGGACACCGCCCTCGCGGAAGCGACCAAGGCGGCCGCGGACGGCAACCGCATGCACGTCGACCTCGTCGGCCCCCCGGCGGCCCGCCCCTTCGCGGTGGCCGCCCTGGCCCGCGAGTCCGGCCGCCCCGTCCTCGCGGTGACGGCGACCGGGCGGGAGGCCGAGGACCTGGCGGCGGCCCTCCGCTCCCTCCTCCCCCCGGAGGGCATCGCGGAGTACCCCTCCTGGGAGACCCTCCCGCATGAGCGCCTGAGCCCCCGCAGCGACACCGTGGGCCGCCGCCTCGCCATCCTGCGCCGGCTGGCCCACCCCCGCACCGACGACCCCGAGACGGGCCCGGTCTCGGTTGTCGTTGCGCCCGTACGATCCGTGCTCCAGCCCCAGGTCAAGGGACTCGGCGACCTGGAACCGGTGGCCCTGAAGACCGGGCAGACCGCCGACCTCAACGCCATCGTGGAAGCCCTCGCTGCCGCCGCGTACGCGCGCGTGGAGCTCGTCGAGAAGCGTGGCGAGTTCGCCGTACGAGGCGGCATCCTGGACGTCTTCCCGCCCACCGAGGAACACCCCCTGCGGGTGGAGTTCTGGGGCGACGACGTCGAGGAGATCCGCTACTTCAAGGTCGCCGACCAGCGCTCCCTGGAGGTCGCCGAGCACGGCCTGTGGGCCCCGCCCTGCCGTGAGCTGCTGCTCACGGACGAGGTGCGTGCACGCGCGCGTGCCCTCGCCGAGGCCCACCCCGAGCTGGGCGAACTGCTCGGCAAGATCGCCGAGGGGATCGCGGTGGAGGGCATGGAGTCCCTCGCGCCGGTCCTGGTCGACGACATGGAGCTGCTCATCGACGTACTGCCCAAGGGCGCCATGGCCGTCGTATGCGATCCCGAGCGGGTACGCACGCGTGCCTCGGACCTGGTGGCGACGTCGCAGGAGTTCCTCCAGGCCTCCTGGGCGGCCACGGCAGGCGGCGGCGACGCGCCGATCGACGTCGGCGCGGCCTCCCTGTGGTCCATCGCGGACGTCCGGGAGCGGGCGCGTGAGCTGGACATGATGTGGTGGTCGGTGTCGCCGTTCGCGGCGGACGAGGAGCTCGACGCGGACACCCTCAAGCTCGGCATGCACGCGCCGGAGTCGTACCGCGGGGACACCGCGCGGGCCCTCGCCGACACCAAGGGCTGGCTCGCCGACGGCTGGCGCACGGTGTACGTCACCGAGGCCCACGGCCCCGCGGCCCGTACGGTCGAGGTGCTGGGCGGCGAGGGCATCGCGGCCCGGCTGGCCGGCTCCGATTCAAAGACGGGGGAGCTCGGGGAGATCTCCCCGTCGGTCGTCCATGTGGCGTGCGGCTCGATCGACTACGGATTCGTCGACACGGCGCTGAAGCTCGCGGTCCTCACCGAGACCGACCTCTCCGGCCAGAAGGCGGCCGGCAAGGACGGCGCCCGGATGCCCGCCCGCCGCCGCAAGACCATCGACCCGCTGACCCTGGAGGCGGGCGACTACATCGTGCACGAGCAGCACGGTGTCGGCCGGTACATCGAGATGGTGCAGCGGACGGTGCAGGGCGCGACCCGCGAGTACCTGGTCGTGGAGTACGCGCCCGCCAAGCGCGGCCAGCCCGGCGACCGCCTCTACATCCCCACCGACCAGCTGGAGCAGATCACCAAGTACGTCGGCGGAGAGGCCCCGACCCTGCACCGGCTCGGCGGCGCCGACTGGACGAAGACGAAGGCCCGCGCGAAGAAGGCCGTCAAGGAGATCGCCGCCGACCTGATCAAGCTCTACAGCGCGCGCATGGCCGCGCCCGGTCACGCCTTCGGCGCGGACACCCCGTGGCAGCGCGAGCTGGAGGACGCCTTCCCGTACGCGGAGACGCCCGACCAGCTCACCACCATCGCCGAGGTCAAGGACGACATGGAGAAGACGGTCCCCATGGACCGCCTGATCTGCGGCGACGTCGGTTACGGCAAGACGGAGATCGCGGTCCGCGCCGCCTTCAAGGCCGTACAGGACGGCAAGCAGGTCGCGGTGCTCGTCCCGACGACCCTGCTGGTGCAGCAGCACTTCGGGACCTTCAGCGAGCGGTACTCCCAATTCCCGGTCAACGTACGGGCGTTGAGCCGCTTCCAGACGGACACCGAGGCCAAGGCGGCCCTGGAGGGGCTGCGCGACGGCTCGGTGGACATCGTCATCGGCACGCACCGGCTGTTCTCCGCCGAGACCAAGTTCAAGGACCTCGGCCTGGTCGTCGTCGACGAGGAGCAGCGCTTCGGCGTCGAGCACAAGGAGCAGCTGAAGAAGCTGCGCGCGAACGTCGACGTGCTGACGATGTCCGCGACCCCGATCCCGCGCACCCTGGAGATGGCGGTGACCGGCATCCGCGAGATGTCGACGATCACCACCCCGCCGGAGGAGCGCCACCCGGTGCTGACCTTCGTCGGGCCGTACGAGGAGAAGCAGATCGGCGCGGCCATCCGCCGTGAACTCCTGCGCGAGGGCCAGGTCTTCTACATCCACAACCGCGTCGAGTCGATCGACCGGGCGGCGGCACGGCTGCGCGAGATCGTCCCCGAGGCACGGATCGCGACGGCCCACGGCCAGATGTCGGAGCAGGCACTGGAGCAGGTCGTCGTCGACTTCTGGGAGAAGCGGTACGACGTCCTCGTCTCGACGACGATCGTGGAGTCGGGCATCGACATCTCCAACGCCAACACCCTGATCGTGGAGCGCGGCGACAACTTCGGTCTCTCCCAGCTGCACCAGCTGCGCGGCCGGGTGGGCCGAGGCCGGGAGCGCGGATACGCGTACTTCCTCTACCCCCCGGAGAAGCCGCTGACCGAGACCGCCCACGAGCGGCTCGCGACCATCGCCCAGCACACCGAGATGGGCGCGGGCATGTACGTCGCCATGAAGGACCTGGAGATCCGCGGCGCCGGAAACCTCCTGGGCGGCGAGCAGTCCGGCCATATCGCGGGCGTCGGCTTCGACCTGTACGTACGGATGGTCGGCGAGGCGGTCGCGGACTACCGGGCCTCCCTGGAGGGCGGTGTGGAGGAGGAGCCGCCGCTGGAGGTCAAGATCGAGCTGCCCGTCGACGCGCACGTCCCGCACGACTACGCCCCGGGCGAGCGGCTGCGCCTGGCGGCCTACCGGTCCATCGCCTCCGCAAACACGGAGGAGGACATCAAGTCCGTACGCGAGGAACTCGTCGACCGCTACGGCAAGCTGCCCGAGCCCGTCGAGAACCTCCTGCTGGTGGCCGGACTGCGCATGCTCGCGCGCGCGTGCGGCGTCGGCGAGGTCGTCCTCCAGGGCAACAACATCCGCTTCGCACCGGTGGAGTTGCGCGAGTCGCAGGAGCTGCGGCTGAAGCGGCTCTACCCGGGGACGGTCATCAAGCCGGCCGCCCACCAGGTGCTGGTGCCGCGCCCGAAGACCGCGAAGGTGGGCGGGAAGCCGTTGGTCGGGCGGGAGTTGCTCGGCTGGGTCGGGGAGTTCCTGGCGTCGATCCTGGGATCGTAGGGCTGCTGTTCCGCGCGAGGGCGGATACGGGGAGGGGGCACGTCATGTCGCAGGCCGATGGGGAGTTCGGGGAAGTGCCGGTGCGGAGCGAGGGCGCGGTGGAGCCGGGGCGCGCGCGTCAGCTCTGGCATCTGCTGGAGCCGCTGCACGCGGTGCTGTACTACGCGCCGGAGGCCTTCGAGGAGGCCGCCGCGCTCGGGTACGCCACCGAGGCGCGCTGGCCGAGCTACTTCCCGTACCGGGCAGCGCCGTTGGGCCCGGTGGGCGGCGAGCGTGTGACCTCCGCCTTCTACAGTTTCAGCCCGCGCATGGTCGCCGAGCACATCGACTCCGCGTGGCAGGTCGCGAGCCCGGAGGCGGTGCTGGCGGCGCGGCTGCGGGCGATCGACCGGGCCTACGGCGCGCTGTTCGGTGACCGCACCGCCAGTGCCGAACTCGCGGAGGCCGTCGCCCTGGCCCGGCGCGCGGCCGAGGCGGCGAACACCGCGGGCCGCCCGCTCGCCGCGGCCAACGCCGCGCTGGAGTGGCCCGACGTCCCGCACCTCCAGCTGTGGCAGGCGGCGACGATCCTGCGCGAGCACCGCGGCGACGGGCACCTGGCGGCCCTCCTCGTGGCCGGGCTCGACCCCATCGAGGCGCTCGTGTCGTTCGCGGCGATCGGTGCCGCATCCGTGGAGCGCTTCGAGAGCCGCGGCTGGAGCGGCGCGGAATGGGCCGCCGCGCAGGACCGTCTGGCCGCCCGCGGCCTGATGGAACAGGACGGCATGGCCACGGAGGCGGGGCGTGAGCTGCGCCGCCGGGTCGAGGAGGACACCGACCGGCTCGCCGCCGCCCCCTGGCAGGCCATCGGCCCGGCCGGCGCCGACCGTCTCAGCGAACTGCTCGGCGAGTTCTGGGTCGCGGTGCTGGCTTCCGGACTGCTGCCTTCGGAGACGACGTTGGGGATCGGGAAGGTGTAGGGGCCGGGAGCCGGGACGGGCGCCGGACAGTGTGAAGCCGTCCGCGGGAGAACGGGTCTCCGCGGACGGCCTCCTCCGTGAGTCTGGTGGTCCTACGGCTGTTGGGGCCTGTCCCGGTCGATGCCCATGGCGCCTTCTGCCTTCTGCTGCGCCTGGTCGACCTGGCTCTCGTACTTGTTGCCCGTCTTCTCGTTGGCCTTCTGTTCCGCGGCGTCGGACATGCCCTTGGCCTTCTCCTGCGCCGCCTTGTTGCTCTTGAACCTGTCGAAGATACCCATCCAGATCTCCCTCCGGAGGTGACTCAGGATCGACGATACGCCCGACTTGCGTGAAGTGCGCATTAAAGCCCTATATGGTCTGGACCTCTCGGCCGCTACCGTGGGACAACGTGAAACAACTCAGGGGTGGGGCGGCGGCCGCCGCCGTAATGCTGGGCATGGCACTGCTGCTCGCGGGCTGCGAGAACGTCGATCTGCCCGAGGCGGACAACGAGCCATCGAGCTCGAACGAACCCTCCGGCTCGGGTACCAGCCCGCTGGACAACCCGGACGGGACCAAACCGGGCCTCGCGCCCCTCACCTCCGACGCCGACCGGGCCGAGGCGCGGACGCTGATCGAGAAGGTGACGACCAAGGGCCGCGGCCCGAAGACGGGCTACGAACGCGACGAGTTCGGCTACGCCTGGATGGACTCGGCGGACGGTGTGCCGCTGGCCCGGAACGGCTGCGACACCCGCAACGACCTCCTCCAACGCGACGGGGAGGACGTCCGTTTCCGCTCCGGCTCGGACTGCGTCGTCATCTCCATGACGCTGCACGACCCGTACACCGCGACGACCATCGAGTGGCGCAAGCAGAAAGCCACCGAGGTGCAGATCGACCACATGGTGCCGCTGTCCTACAGCTGGCAGATGGGCGCCGCACGCTGGTCCGAGGACAAACGCGAGCAACTCGCCAACGACCCGCTCAACCTGATACCGGCCGAGGGCCGTTCCAACAGCTCCAAGGGCGACTCCGGCCCCGCGTCCTGGCTCCCCCCGAGCAAGCAGATCCGCTGCGCGTACGCGGTCCGCTTCGCGCAGGTCTCCCTGAAGTACGAGATGCCGGTGACGGCACCGGACAAGGAGATGATGCTGCGGCAGTGCGGAGGCTGACCGGCCGGGCTCAGTCGGTGTGCTTTTCGTTCCGCACGCCTACGGTGACCGTATGGAGCTGAAGGTATCGAGCCTCGCCGAGCGTCCCGAGGCGCGGGAGCGGGTCGCCGGGATGGCGAACAGCTGGCCGGAGTTCGTGGTCAACGACGCGGTGGGCGACGCGCACTATCCGCGCATCGCGGCCGAACTCCCCGAGTATGTGCTGTTCGCCGAGGACGAGACGGGGGAGATCGTCGCGCACGCCCAGAGCGTGCCGTTCGCGCTCGCCGCCGAGGGACGCGGCCGGCTGCCGGCGCGCGGCTGGGACGAGGTGCTCGTGTGGGCCTTCGGCGATCTGCGTCGCGGCGTACGCCCCGACACCGTCAGCGCCATCTCGATCACCGTCGCCCCGCACGTCCAGGGGCGCGGAGTGTCCGGCCGCATGCTGTCGGCGATGCGCGAGTCCGCCCGCGCGCACGGCTTCACCGAGGTCGTCGCCCCGGTCCGCCCCAGCGCCAAACACCTCGAACCCCGCACGCCCATCGAGGAGTACGCCCACCGCGTACGCCCCGACGGACTCCCGCACGACCCCTGGCTGCGCGTCCACGCCCGCGCAGGCGCCGTCATCGACTCCGTCGCCCCGGCGTCCATGACCGTAGCCGGGTCGCTGGAGCAGTGGCGCGACTGGACGGGCCTGCCGTTCGACACCGCCGGCGCCATCGAGGTGCCGGGCGGACTGGTGCCCGTGCGGTGTGAACCGGAGCAGGGGTACGCCGTGTACGTCGAACCCAACGTGTGGATGCGGCACATGGTGTGAGGGGCGGTGCGGGGCGCCCGTAGGCACGAGGTCGTCCGGAGTGGTCAGGACGACAACGGTTCGGTACAACCCGGGACCGCTTGTCCGTGTCGGCCTATACGCTCGAACCGACAATCGCACCACCGACGTCGCGCCCGCGCGGGACGATGCCGGAGGGTCTCGTACGCCCACTTCAGGCACCAGGAGCAGTCATGCATGGCCACGGCTATACGCAGCCGGTGAAGCAGCCGCCCCCGACGCTGTGGCTGATCTTCCTGCGTGTGGTGTTCGTGGCGCTCTCGATCATCAGCTTCGGCTTCCTCGCCTGGGTGATGCTGCTGCGCCTGGCGATCGTCACGCGCAAGCAGCGCGACTGGCTGCTGCTCGGGGCCCTGATCGTCATCGACATCCTCGTGGTCGTGCTGCTCGGCTCCGAGCCCGGCGACGAGATACACACCGTGGGCGGCTGGCTCGGCCTTCTGCTGCTGCTGGGTTCGCTGACGGGGGCGATCGCCTACTACATCGCGGCGGACGTACGCCACTACCACCAGCTCCGCCACGGCGCGTACGCCGCCGGGCAGACACCGATACCGGGGCACGGCTACCCCCGGCCGCCGGCGCCGTACACCGCCACCACCGCACCGCAGACGCCGGCCGCCCCGCACCACCCGCCGCCGATGCCCCAGGCCACCCCCACCGACCGGCCGCCGATACCCGCCCCGCCGCAGCGCCCCGCGCCCGCCCGGATCGACCAGGTGCGCGCCGAACTCGACGAGCTCAGTGACTATCTGCGCAAGCACGAGGGCAACCACGAGGGCGGAAGGTGACCGTGGCGACGGGACGTGTCGTCGCCGGCCGCTATGAACTGTCCACCCTCATCGGGCAGGGCGGCATGGGCCAGGTCTGGACGGCCTACGACCAACGGCTCGACCGGCGCGTGGCGGTGAAGCTGCTGCGCCCCGACAAGGTGGCCGGCGAACAGGCCGACGAGCTGCGCCGCCGGTTCGAGCGCGAATGCCGGGTGACCGCGCAGGTCGACCACCCCGGCCTGGTCACGGTGCACGACGCGGGCAGCGCGGGCGACGAACTGTTCCTCGTCATGCAGTACGTCGACGGAGTCGACCTCGCCGCGCATCTCGCCGAGCACAACCCCTACCCATGGCAGTGGACCGTCGCGGTCGCCGCGCAACTGTGCGCCGTGCTCAGCGCCGTGCACGCCGTGCCGATCGTCCACCGCGACCTCAAGCCGCGCAACGTGATGGTGAAGCAGGACGGCACGGTCACCGTCCTCGACCTCGGCGTCGCGTCCGTCATGGAGACCGACACCACCCGCCTCACCCACACCGGTTCACCCATCGGCTCGCCCGCCTACATGGCCCCGGAGCAGGCGATGGGCGGCGCGGTCGGCCCGTACACCGACCTGTACGCGATGGGCGTGCTGCTGCACGAACTCCTCAGCGGCGACGTCCCGTTCTCGGGCTCCACGGCGCTCGGCGTGCTGCACCGGCACCTGTACGAGCCGCCGGTGCCCGTGCGCCGGCTGCGCCCCGAGGTGCCGGAGGCCCTCGAAGCGCTCGTGCTGCGCCTGCTCGCCAAGGACCCGCAGCACCGGCCCGCCTCCGCGCAGGAGGTCTACGAACACCTGGCGCTGCTCCTGCCCGCACGCGGGACGCCCACCGGTGCACCCCTCGACCCCACCCGCCCCTTTCTGCGCCCGCACGCCCCCTGGCCGGACCGCGCCCGCACGCCCGCGCCCCAGCCCGCCCCCCTCGCACCCGTCGCCGAGAAACCGGACGTCGCCGGCGCCGTGGACGAGGTCAAGCGCCTCCTCGACGAGGGCCGCATCACCCAGGCCGTCGACATCCTCGGCGCGATCCTGCCCGTCGCCGCCGAACAGCACGGCGGGCACTCCCCGGTCGTCCGCACCCTGCGCAAGCAGTACGCCGCCACGCTCATGGACGACGGCCAGTACCGGCGCGCGCTGCCCGAACTGCGCCTCCTCGCCGACGAACGCGCCAGCGAGGCCGGCCAGTCGGACCCGCAGTCCCTGCGCTTCCGCTACGACGCCGCCCAGTGCCTCGAACAGCTCGGCCAACCGGCGGCGGCGCTCAGGGAGTACCGCACACTGCTGCCGTACTACGAGAACCAGTACGTCGCCGGCGACCCCCGGCTCTCCCACGACGTGCGCCGCCGCATCGGCCACCTCCTCCTCGCCCTCGGCGACCGCCCCGCCGCCCACGACACTCTCGCCCGGCTGGTGCTCGACGTGGAGCGGCTCAACGGCCCCGGCCACCCGCTCGCGATGGACATCCGCCGGACACTCCAGTGGCTGGGGCAGGTGCGGGGCTGACTTCGGCGATCGGACATCGGCGATCGGGCGCACCCGATATGCGCGCCGGTGCCCGAAGTCCTGGTGAATCGTTGGTCGAATGGGTTGGCCAGAGCTTGGCCACTGCCTACCATCGATCACCGCAAGACTTTGTGCACCGCCGCACAATCTCCATCCCGGGAGGCTTCCTTGCACCGCCGCCGTCGCACCGCGCTCCTCCTCTCCGCCGCGATCGTCGCCGCGGCCCCGCTCCTCACCGCCTGCGGAAACGATGCGCACCCCGGCGCGGCAGCCGTCGTCGGCGGCCAGCGGATCACCGTCTCCCAGCTGGAGAACAGGGTGAGCGAGGTACGCGAGGCCCAGCGGGCGGTCGTACCGGACGAGGCCCAGTACGAGCAGGCCATCGCCAAGACCGGCAGCCTCACCCGCGACACCCTGCACGGCATGGTCCTCGACCAGGTGCTGCACCGCGCCGCCCAGGACGCGGGCGTGACCGTCTCCCGCAAGGAGATCCAGGAGATGCGCGGCGCCCTGGAGGAGCAGGCCGGCGGCGCCGAGGCGCTGGAGACGACCTGGCTCCAGCAGTACGGCGTCCCGCCGGAGCGTCTCGACGAGAACCTGCGCCTCCAGCTGGAGGCCCAGAAACTCGCCGAGAAACTCGGCACCGACACCAGCCAGCCCGCCTTCTGGACGGCCCTGTCCCAGGCCTCCGACGAACTGAACGTCGACCTCAACCCGCGCTACGGCACCTGGGACGTCGAGAAGAGCAGCCGCGTCGACACGAAGACCCCGTGGGTACGGGAGGTCACGGCGACGGGGACGCAGGACACGGCGTAACGGCACGGCAGCGGGCTCACCTCGCGAGTTCGGCCGGTTGATCAAGCCGCGTCAGCTTCCGCGGGTTTCGCACCACGTAGATGCGCGTGATCCGGCCGTCCGCCACCGCGAGGCTCACCGTGGAGGGCTCGCCGTCGAAGTCGAGACGGCCCGCGGGGGCGCCGTTGAGCCAGACCGGTGTCGTCGCGAAGTCGGCCACCACCCGGTTCGCCCTGGCGAGCAGCTGGGCGATCACCGCGGCACCGTGGATCGGCACGCGCGACGCGGCCACGATCCCGCCGCCGTCGGTGATCATGACGACGTCCGGTGCCATGATCTCCATCAGTTCCTGAAGCCGGCCGGTGCGCAGCGCGGCCAGAAACCGCCCCACCACGGCCTGCTGCTCCGACCGGCTCACCCGCACCCGCGGCTGCCGGGCCGCCACATGCTCACGCGCCCGCCGGGCGATCTGCCGCACCGCTGCGGCGCTCTTCCCGACGGCCTCGGCGATCTCGCCGTACGGCACGTCGAAGACCTCGCGGAGCACGAACACCGCTCGCTCCGTCGGTCCCAGCGTTTCCAGCACGGTCAGCATCGCGATCGATACGCTCTCCGCGAGCTCGACGTCCTCGGCGACATCGGGGCTGGTCAGGAGGGGTTCCGGCAGCCACTCGCCGACATACTCCTCGCGGCTGCGGGACAGCGTGCGCAGGCGGTTGAGCGCCTGCCGGGTGACGATCCGGACGAGGTACGCGCGCGGGTCACGTACCTGCGCCCGGTCGACGTCGGCCCACCGCAGCCAGGACTCCTGGAGCACGTCCTCCGCGTCGGCCGCCGACCCGAGCATCTCGTAGGCGACGGTGAACAGCAGGCTGCGGTGGGCGACGTAGGGATCCTCGGTCATACGGTCGACGCCACCCCGGAGTCCTCGGAACGTACGGCCAGCGGAAGCTCGCACGCGTCGGAGAAGCCCTGCGACGTGATGCCGTGCGCCGAGTTGTTCCTGGTCGACAGGTTGGCGAAGGCGATGGACGCGGTGAGCTCGACCATCGCCGCCGGGCCGAGCCGGTCGAGCAGGCCCGCATACAGCTCGTCGGTGACGGTCGGCGGCGTGTTCGTCATGGCCTCGGCGTACTCCAGGACGTCCCGCTCCAGCGGCGTGAACACCTCCGACTCGCGCCAGCGCGGCACCTGGCTCGCCTTGGTCAGATCCAGGTTCTTGTGCAGCGCCTGGAAGTAGTTGATGTCAAGGCACCAGCCACAGCCGACCTGGGCCGCGACCGCCATGTGCGCGAACGTCTTGAGGCCCTCGTCGGCTCCGTCCCACGCGTTCACCTTGCCCCCGATCTCCGAGGAGTCCTGAGCGACCTTCATGTTGTGCGCCGTCACCTCGAACGGTTCGGGCACGGCACCGAACTGCTTGATCATGCTCTCCTTCAGCTCCGCGGGAAGGTCTGCCTTGGGAATGCGTAGCGCCATGGTGTTCTCCCTGTGTGTCGGTCGGTTCGACATGAAGACACCGCCGGCCACGCGCATGTGACATCGCCGGGGGAGCGCCCTGTACCTGTGGACAACTCGGGGCGCGGTCAGTGGCGTGCGTTACGTTCGGAGAGTGAACGCAACCAGCTCGGATCGGGCCTCCGGCCGCATCGTCCTGCTCACCACCAGCCACCGCGTCGCCCCCGGCCTGCTGTCCTGGCCGGCCTGGCAGGCGCTGCACGCCGCCGACCGGGTGCTGTGCGCGGACGGCACGCACCCGCAGCTGCCCTATCTGCGCGAGGCCGGGATATCGGTCGAGGAGACGTCCCCGACCGCCGAGGAACTGGTCGACGTCTGCGCCGGCGGACGGACCGTGGTGGTCGTCGCCACGGGCGAGGGCGAGCCGGCCCTGACGGACGGCCTCGCGCGCCTCGCCGGTTCCGGCCGCTTCCACATGCCCGACCTTGAGCTGCTCCCCGCCTCGTACGACCTTCCGGGCGCCCGCCTCCTCGACCTCGTCCAGGTCATGGACCGGATCCGCGTCGAGTGCCCCTGGTCGTCCCAGCAGACCCACAAGGGCCTGGCGAAGTACGGGATCGAGGAGGCGTACGAACTCGTCGAGGCGATCGAGGACGGCGACGCGTACGAACTCCGCGAGGAGTTGGGGGACGTCCTGCTCCAGGTCGTCTTCCACGCCCGTATCGCCGAGGAGGACACCGACTCCCCGTACTCCATCGACGACGTCGCGGCCGGCATCGTCACCAAGCTCATCCACCGCCACCCGCACGTCTTCGGCGACGAGACGGCCACCACCCCCGAGGAGGTCAAGGCCCACTGGCTGCGCACCAAAGCCATCGAAAAGCAGCGTCAGTCGGTCACCGACGGCGTCCCCCTCGGCCAACCCGCCCTCGCCCTCGCCGCAAAGCTGGCATCCCGCGTCCGCACAGCCGGCCTCGACGTACCGCTCCCGCAGGCCGAGGGCATCGGC
Source organism: Streptomyces sp. NPDC051963 (assembly GCF_044593495.1). Lineage (NCBI taxonomy): Bacteria > Bacillati > Actinomycetota > Actinomycetes > Kitasatosporales > Streptomycetaceae > Streptomyces > Streptomyces sp. NPDC051963. The sequence goes on from NZ_JBIUCC010000008.1 coordinate 542,019, forward strand.
TACGAACTGCTGGCACTGGCCGTCCGCGCGGAACTGGCCGGCGTGGACCCGGAAGCGGCGTTGCGGGCGGCGGCGCGGGCTTATCGGGATGCGATCAGGGGGGTGGAGGGGGCACCGACGGACGTCTGAAGCGTGCCCCGCACCCGGCAGTCCGCAGCGCCCGCGCCGGCGCGCCGCACGCCGGATACCGTCATGGAGTGACCGACCAGCCTCACCCCACCCAGCCGCTTTCCCCCACGCCCGAGCTCTTCACGTGGGAGTTCGCGAGTGACCCCTACCCCGCCTACGCGTGGTTGCGCGAACACGCCCCCGTGCACAAGACGCGGCTGCCCAGTGGTGTGGAGGCATGGCTCGTCACCCGTTACGTCGATGCCAAGCAGGCGCTCGCCGACCCGCGGCTGTCCAAGAACCCGGCGCATCATGACGAGCCGGCGCACGCCAAGGGCAAGACCGGTATCCCCGGTGAGCGCAAGGCCGAGTTGATGACGCATCTGCTCAACATCGATCCGCCGGACCACACCAGGCTCCGCAGACTGGTCTCCAAGGCGTTCACGCCCCGCCGTGTCGCCGAGTTCGCGTCCCGGGTCCAGGAGCTCACCGACGACCTCATCGACCGGTTCGCCGAGAAGGGATCCGCCGACCTCATCCACGAGTTCGCGTTCCCGCTCCCCATCTACGCGATCTGCGACCTGCTCGGCGTCCCCCGAGAGGACCAGGACGACTTCCGGGACTGGGCGGGCATGATGATCCGGCACGGCGGCGGGCCGCGGGGCGGGGTCGCCAGGTCCGTGAAGAAGATGCGCAGCTATCTCGCCGACCTCATCCACCGCAAGCGCGAGGCCCTCCCCGCCGAACCCACGCCCGGCGAGGACCTCATCTCCGCTCTCATCCGCGCCTCGGACCACGGCGAGCACCTCACCGAGAACGAGGCCGCGGCCATGGCCTTCATCCTCCTGTTCGCCGGCTTCGAGACCACCGTGAATCTCATCGGCAACGGCACCTACGCCCTCCTCACCCACCCCGAGCAGCGGGCCCGCCTCCAGAAGTCCCTCGCTGCCCACGAAACGGCCCTCCTCGAAACCGGCGTCGAGGAACTCCTGCGCTACGACGGCCCCGTGGAACTCGCCACCTGGCGGTTCGCCACCGAGCCGCTCGCCGTCGGCGGGCAGGACATCGCACCCGGCGACCCCGTCCTCGTCGTCCTCGCCGCCGCCGACCGGGACCCGGAGCGGTTCGCCGACCCCGACGTCCTCGACCTCGGCCGCCGCGACAACCAGCACCTCGGATACGGCCACGGCATCCACTACTGCCTCGGCGCCCCGCTCGCCCGTCTGGAGGGCCAGACCGCCCTGGCCACCCTCCTCACCCGCCTCCCGGACCTCCGACTCGCGGTGGATTCCACCGATTTGAGATGGCGCGGCGGACTCATCATGCGCGGACTGCGCACCCTGCCGGTCGAGTTCACGCCATCTGGCCAACACGCCTCACCTGCGCAAAGGTGACACGCCTTCAATTCTGTGATCTTCACGTGATCTACGCGGCATTAACTTGTGACAAGTGATGTGCTGCCTATACGTTCACGGATCAGCGCGACGCTGTGTCTCACCCGCCGCGCCGGTCACTGCTGTCTCGCGAAAGGCCCCCGCATGCTCTCCGGGAACGGTCGTCACCGTCGCCCCCGTCAGGCTCCGGCCCTCCTCGTCGCGGCCGGAGTGACCGGCTCCGCCATCGCCATCCCGCTCCTCGGTGCGAGTGGCGCGAGCGCGGCCGACGGCAGCACCTGGGACAAGGTCGCGGAGTGTGAAAGCGGAGGCGCCTGGAGCGCCAACAACGGCAACGGGTTCTACGGCGGCCTCCAGTTGGCGCAGGAGGACTGGGAGGAGTACGGCGGCCTCGACTACGCCCCGAGCGCCGACCAGGCCAGCCGCTCCCAGCAGATAGCCGTCGCGGAGAAGGTGCTCGCGGACCAGGGCGCCGGCGCGTGGCCCACCTGCGGTCTGCTCTACGGCCTCGGTGAGGACTCCCGTTCGGCGGGTGTCGACACGGGTCTGGCGGGCGAGGCGTCGGCCGACGAGTCCACCTCGTCCGACACTTCCTCCGGCTCCTCGGGCCTGTCCGACTCGCCCGAATCATCCTCGTCGCCCTCAACTTCCGAGTCGTCCCCCTCGGCTTCCCCGTCGCCGTCCTCCCCTTCCTCTCCGTCCTCCTCGGCCGATGGGCCGTCGGGCGACACGGACAACTCCGCCAAGTCCGACACATCCCCCGAATCCGACGCAAGCCCCTCGCAGGAATCCGACAGTCCGTCCACAGGTTCCAGCCAGGAAGACGATTCGGACAAGTCAGGCCAGAACGTCGGCTCTTCGTATCTCGCGGACACCGGCACCGGCAAGCATCGCGGCGACAGCGCGGACGAGGGTGCGGCAGGCGACCGTACCGACTCCTCCGGCCGCCACGCCTCCCGCAGCGACGGCGACGCACGCGCCACCGCGGACGACTCCTACACCGTCCGCACCGGCGACACTCTCTGCGCCATCGCCGACTCCCTTGACGTGAACGGCGGATGGCGTGAGCTCTACGCCGAGAACAAGGGAACCGTCGGCGCCGACCCGAACCTCATCATCCCCGGTCAGACCCTCGAACTCGGTGCCGAAACGGGCGAAAACCAGCGGTAGTTGGGCCCCGCTTCGGGCTGAATGTCCGGTTTGGTGAAAGTGTGGGATGAGTCTCAGAAGCCCTGATCGTCTTTGAAATTCGGCGGATCGCGTGTCTACGGTCATCACCGCTCGCCAACACGAGCCCCGGCTGCCGCAACGCCGAATCCTGCCAGTGGCCGCACGGGAACAGTCGTCGCTTGACAGCGCCGTAGGCAGGAGCGGGGGACCCAAGGTAAGCGCCGTGCCGGTCAGTTGACCGTGTGCGGCTTGGGGTGAAGCCGTGCCCCGTACGGGACGAAAGCCTCGTACGAGACATGGCCGGGCAACTCAACCGGCCCGAACCCGACAGCTCACCTCGCAGGCGTCGGTGAGGGGATCAACCATGCTGTTTTCCGGCAAGGGCAAGCACCGTCGCCCGTCCAAGGCCACTCGCGCCATCGCCATCGCCGGTGTCACCGGCGCCGCTGTCGCCGCCCCGCTGATGGCGGCCGGCAACGCCTCCGCCGCCACCGCCTCCGAGTGGGACACCGTCGCCCAGTGCGAGGCCGGCGGCAACTGGTCCATCAACACCGGCAACGGCTACTACGGCGGCCTTCAGTTCTCCGCCTCCACGTGGGCCGCGTACGGCGGCACTCAGTACGCGGGCTCCGCCGACCAGGCCTCCAAGGCCCAGCAGATCGAGATAGCCGAGAAGGTCCTCGCGGCCCAGGGCAAGGGCGCCTGGCCGAACTGCGGCACCGGCCTGTCGGGCACCGCGTACACCGGCGGCTCCGGCTCCGACAGCGGTTCCAGCAGCTCCAGCAGCTCCAGCTCTTCGAGCGACAGCAGCACCAGCACCCGTTCGACCGAGGAGCAGAGCGCCTCCCGTTCGACCGAGCGCCCCGCCGCCAAGAAGACCGTCACCACGCCGACCGGCGAGAAGGTCAAGAAGGGCGACGGCGAGTACAAGGTCGTCAAGGGCGACACCCTCAGCACGATCGCCGAGGAGCACGACGTCAAGGGTGGCTGGGACAAGCTGTTCCAGCTGAACAAGGACATCGTCAAGGACGCCGACCTCATCTACCCGGGTCAGCAGCTGCACCTGAAGTGATCCGAGGTTCGCAGCAGGAACACGGTTGAACCACAGAGCCCTCATATCCGTGGCTTTCATAGTGGAGGCCTCGTGAGGGTCACCCCCGTCCCCCACGGGCTCCCCGCTCCGGTGCGTCTTCCCCCGTACGCACCGGGGCGGGGCTTTTTTGTGTCGCCTTGCGCGCAACTTTTTGTTCCGTTCAGAAACAATTTACTCTCGGTTCTGTCCAACGGGTGGGTGACCCGGTGGCCGATCGCCCGGAGCCGGTTAGGCTCATCTCGCAGAGCCGCCACGGCGCTGCGCCCGCCGGGCCCGGCCCGGTGTACCCGCGTCACATCCCAAGAAGGAGATGCTCGTGCCGTCCATCGACGTCGTCGTAGCCCGGGAAATCCTCGACTCGCGAGGCAACCCCACCGTCGAGGTCGAGGTCGGCCTCGACGACGGCAGCACGGGTCGTGCCGCCGTTCCGTCCGGTGCGTCCACCGGTGCCTTCGAGGCCATCGAGCTCCGCGACGGCGACCCGAACCGCTACCAGGGCAAGGGTGTGGAGAAGGCCGTCCTCGCGGTCATCGAGCAGATCGGCCCGGAGCTGGTCGGCTACGACGCCACCGAGCAGCGCCTGATCGACCAGGCGATGTTCGACCTGGACGCCACCGACAACAAGGGCTCGCTCGGCGCCAACGCCATCCTCGGCGTCTCCCTCGCCGTCGCCCACGCCGCCTCCGAGGCCAGCGACCTCCCGCTCTTCCGCTACCTGGGCGGCCCGAACGCGCACCTGCTGCCGGTGCCGATGATGAACATCCTGAACGGCGGCTCGCACGCCGACTCCAACGTGGACATCCAGGAGTTCATGATCGCCCCGATCGGCGCGGAGTCCTTCTCCGAGGCGCTGCGCTGGGGCACCGAGGTCTACCACACCCTCAAGAAGGTCCTGAAGAGCAAGGGCCTGGCCACCGGTCTCGGCGACGAGGGCGGCTTCGCCCCGAACCTCGGCTCCAACCGCGAGGCCCTCGACCTCATCCTCGAGGCCATCAAGGAAGCCGGTTACGCCCCCGGCGAGCAGATCGCCCTCGCGCTCGACGTCGCCGCCTCCGAGTTCTACAAGGACGGCAAGTACCTCTTCGAGGGCAAGGAGCGCTCCGCCGCCGAGATGACGGAGTACTACGAGGAGCTCGTCGCGGCCTACCCGCTCGTCTCCGTCGAGGACCCGCTGTTCGAGGACGACTGGGCCGGCTGGAAGGTTCTCACCGACAAGCTCGGCGACAAGGTGCAGATCGTCGGCGACGACCTGTTCGTCACCAACCCGGAGCGCCTGGCCCGCGGCATCGACGACGGCGCCGCCAACGCCCTGCTCGTCAAGGTGAACCAGATCGGCTCGCTCACCGAGACCCTGGACGCCGTCGAGCTGGCCCAGCGCAGCGGCTTCAAGTGCATGATGTCCCACCGCTCCGGCGAGACCGAGGACGTCACCATCGCCGACCTGGCCGTCGCCACCAACTGCGGTCAGATCAAGACCGGCGCCCCGGCCCGCTCCGAGCGCGTCGCCAAGTACAACCAGCTGCTGCGCATCGAGGAGATCCTCGACGACGCCGCGGTGTACGCCGGCCGCAGCGCGTTCCCCCGCTTCAAGGGCTGAGCTTCGGAAAAGGCCTAGCCAGTCGTACGTACGTCCTCGTACTCGGTCCCGTACCGTGTGCGGGGACGTACGCACGTATGAAGGGGAGGTGGGTCATGGCCGTCAAGGACCGGGACCGTTTCTCCACCGCGACCAGGATCCGGCTGCTCGGCGAGCAGACGGCCGCCCGTGTCTACCGCTCGCAGACCAAGCGCCAGGCCCGCCGCTCCCGGCTGACCGGCCGCGCGGCGCTGCTGGCCCTCGTCCTGTGCTCGCTGGTGGTGGCCCTCGCCTATCCGATAAGGCAGTACGTCTCCCAGCGCGCCGAGATCGCCGATGTCCGGCAGCAGAAGCAGCAGGCCCAGCAGCGGGTCGAGCAGCTGCGCGACCTCAAGGCGCGCTGGCAGGACGACGCGTTTGCCAAGCAGCAGATCCGGGAGCGGCTGCACTATGTGATGCCCGGGGAGACCGGGTTCATCGTGGTCGACCCGGACGCGGCCAAGCAGTCGCGCGCCGACACCGGGACGGCCGACCGCCCCTGGTACTCGAACGTCTGGGACGGGGTCGACAAGTCCGACGCCTCCGACCGGTGACGGACAGACACCTTCGACCAGTGAACTGACAGAGAGATTTTCGTACGAGCATGGAAACGCCCCCGCCCTCCACTCCGCGCACCGAGCCCACCGACGCGGATGTCGAGGCCTTCAAGCAGCAGCTCGGGCGTCCGCCGCGCGGGCTGCGTGCCATCGCGCACCGCTGTCCGTGCGGGCAGCCGGACGTCGTGGAGACGGCGCCGCGACTGCCCGACGGGACGCCCTTCCCGACGACGTACTACCTGACGTGTCCGCGCGCCGCCTCGGCGATCGGCACGCTGGAGGCGAACGGCGTCATGAAGGAGATGACGGCCCGGCTGGAGAGCGACCCGGAGCTGGCGGCCGCGTATCGCTCCGCGCACGAGGACTACATCCGGCGCCGGGACGAGATCGAGGAGCTGAAGGGCTTTCCGAGCGCGGGCGGGATGCCGGACCGGGTGAAGTGTCTGCATGTGCTCGTGGCGCACAGCCTTGCCGCGGGGCCCGGTGTGAACCCCCTCGGTGACGAGGCGATCGAGATGCTGCCGGAGTGGTGGCGCAAGGGTGCATGCGTGACGACGACGGAGGAGGACGGCCAGTGACCCGCGTCGCCGCCATCGACTGCGGTACCAACTCCATCCGGCTTCTCGTCGCCGACGTGGACCCGGAGAACGGTCAACTCGTCGATCTGGACCGGCGGATGACGATCGTGCGGCTCGGGCAGGGCGTCGATCGGACCGGGCGGCTTGCGCCTGAGGCGCTGGAACGGACCTTTGCCGCCTGCCGAGAGTATGCGGCGATCATCAAGGAACACGGCGCCGAACGGCTGCGGTTCGTGGCCACGTCGGCCTCCCGGGACGCCGAGAACCGGGACGAGTTCGTGCGCGGGGTGCTGGACATTCTCGGGGTGGAGCCCGAGGTGATCTCGGGTGAGCAGGAGGCCGGGTTCTCGTTCACGGGGGCGACGAAGGAGCTCGCGGGGAGTGATCATCTCGCCAAGCCCTACCTCGTCGTGGACATCGGCGGCGGCTCGACGGAGTTCGTCGTCGGCGACGACCAGGTGCGCGCCGCGCGCTCCGTGGACGTCGGATGTGTCCGGATGACGGAGCGGCACCTGGTGCGCGAGGGCGTCGTGTCCGACCCGCCGAGCGACGGGCAGATCGCCGCGATGCGCGCCGACATCGAAGCCGCCCTCGACCTCGCCGAGCAGACGGTTCCGCTGCGGGAGGCGCACACGCTGGTCGGTCTGGCCGGCTCGGTCACCACGGTCTCCGCCATCGCGCAGGACCTGCCCGAGTACGACTCCGTCGCCATCCACCACTCACGCGTCTCCCACGACCGCGTCCGGGAGATCACCGAGCAACTCCTGCGCTCCACGCACGCCGAGCGCGCGGCCATCCCCTCCATGCATCCGGGGCGCGTGGACGTGATCGGCGCGGGCGCCCTGGTGCTGCTCTCGATCATGGAGCGGATCGGCGCCGAGGAGGTCGTAGTGAGCGAGCACGACATCCTCGACGGCATCGCCTTCAAGGTGGCGGAGGACGCCGCAGGGAACTGACCTGCACTGACGTGGAGCGGCCCCGGTCCTCGTGGTGAGGAACCGGGGCCGTCGCACCAGCCCATGAGGGCTGTCCGTCAGTTGCAGAGGAGAACGATGAGTCCGCTGCACCCCCCATCGTCTCCATGGCCGCCGCCGCCCTTGGCCGGAGCGGCCTTTGTGACGACGTGAGAGGTAGGCGTCGCGGCGACTGCGGTTGCGGCCGTCGCCGTCCCCGCCGCAAGAGCGATGCCCAGGACTGCGCTGACTGCGACTATTCGCGAAGTGGCCTTAGTGGCCAGCTGTGAAGTGCTCATGCGGGCACGCTATGCACACTTTCTCCCGATATCACGCGGTATGTGGCTGACGGGTGAATGACACGCACCGGTGGCCTAAGGGTGTGGCCCAGGTGTCGTCGATCTCGTCTATTACCGACCGGTAGCCATCGGCTGAGCAGGCCGGATAACGTATGAGCGCCTCCGGGGGCCGTCGACACGCCCCTCGTCGACGTCCCGCCGGAAAAGTTCGTGAAGTTCTTCACAAGGAAATCTGCCCTGTTGGGCGATGAACGGGCCCCCGTTGGTCCTTCCGGGGGTTCGGTGGACCTGTGAACGTGCTCAGGCGTGCGTGACGGTGGCGTTTCGGGAGGGTGTCGCGGAGGGTGTTTCGAGCGACTCGCGCGGGGTCCGGCGGAGCGGAGGGGCAGCTCACGCGGCATTGACAACGGGTTGCCCTACACGGTGGTTCCCCCTCGCCGCCATGACCTGCGTCACGCGGGCCGCGCAGGATAGCACAGGCCCGCTAGGAGCTTGTGAAGGGGCGCACGAGCCACCCCCCTGGGGCAGGTGGATACTCGATGGCATGAGCACCACGGAGCGTCCCAGGATCCTCGTAGTAGGCGGTGGGTACGTAGGCCTGTACGCAGCTCGGCGCATTCAGAAGAAGATGCGCTACGGCGAGGCGACCGTCACGGTCGTCGACCCCCGGTCGTACATGACCTACCAGCCCTTCCTTCCCGAAACCGCCGCCGGCAGCATCTCCCCGCGCCATGTCGTCGTCCCGCTGCGACGTGTGCTGCCCAAGGCGGAGGTTCTCACCGGCCGGGTCACCACCATCGACCAGGACCGCAAGGTCGCCACGATCGCCCCGCTGGTCGGCGAGGCGTACGAGCTGCCCTTCGACTACCTGGTGATCGCGCTCGGCGCGGTCTCCCGCACCTTCCCGATCCCCGGCCTCGCCGAGCAGGGCATCGGTATGAAGGGCATCGAGGAGGCCATCGGCCTGCGCAACCACGTCCTCGAGCAGCTGGACAAGGCCGACTCCACCAACGACGAGGAGATCCGCCGCAAGGCGCTCACCTTCGTGTTCATCGGCGGTGGCTTCGCGGGCGCGGAGACCATCGGCGAGGTCGAGGACATGGCCCGCGACGCGGCGAAGTACTACAAGAACGTGTCCCGCGAGGACATGCGCTTCGTCCTCGTCGACGCCGCCGACAAGATCCTCCCCGAGGTCGGCCCCAAGCTCGGCCAGTACGGCAAGGAGCACCTGGAGAGCCGCGGGGTCGAGATCTACCTCTCCACCTCCATGGACTCCTGCGTCGACGGCCACGTGGTGCTGAAGAACGGCCTCGAGGTCGACTCCAACACCATCGTGTGGACCGCCGGCGTCAAGCCCAACCCGGTCCTCGCCCGTTACGGCCTGCCGCTCGGCCCCCGCGGTCACGTCGACTGCGAGCCGACCCTCCAGGTCAAGGGCACCGACTACATCTGGTCCGCCGGCGACAACGCCCAGGTGCCGGACCTCGTCGGCCGCAAGGCGGGAAACGAGAACGCCTGGTGCCCGCCGAACGCCCAGCACGCGCTGCGCCAGGCCAAGGTGCTCGGCGACAACGTGATCTCCGGTATGCGGGGCTTCCCGCAGCAGGACTACGCGCACGGCAACAAGGGCGCGGTGGCGGGTCTCGGCCTCCACAAGGGCGTCGCGATGATCGTCATGGGCAAGATGAAGATCAAGCTCAAGGGCCGTCTCGCCTGGTACATGCACCGCGGCTACCACGGTCTGGCCATGCCGACCTGGAACCGCAAGGTCCGTGTCTTCGCCGACTGGACCCTCGGCATGTTCCTCAAGCGCGAGGTCGTCTCGCTCGGCGCGATGGAGCACCCGCGGGAGGAGTTCTACGAGGCCGCCAAGCCCGCGCCGGTCGCCGCCGCGAGCAACGCCGAGAAGGGCGAGAAGGCCAAGGCCTCCTGACCTCTCCGGTCGCCGAACCGACCGAAGGACCTCCCGCCATCCGTGGTGCGGGAGGTCCTTCGGCGTTCCCGGGGCGTCGGCCGAGTGAGTGGTCCCTGCATGTATTTTGCCGAGCTGTAACGCCCTTGGGGGACTGCGCAGGCGGCCTGTTTTTGTTTACGTGGTGTTGGACCTACCCGGATCCTCGCCACGGAGGTGTGCCATGGCAGACGCCGCGCAGCGGCTGAAGAGCCTCGTCGAACAGTTGCTGGGAGCCCCCCTTCCGGTGCGCATTCGCGCCTGGGACGGTTCGCAGGCGGGGCCGCCGGGTGCGCCCACCCTCGTGGTACGCAATCGCCGCGCCGTGCGCCGACTGCTGTGGAAGCCGGGCGAGCTGGGCCTCGCCCGCGCCTGGGTCGCCGGTGACCTGGACATCGACGGGGACCTCTACAGCGCCCTCGATCTGATGGCCGAGTTCATCTGGGAGCGCGGGGAGGACGACCGGACCCTGGTCCAGGCGCTGCGTGACCCCGAGGTGCGGGCCGCCGTACGCGGGCTGGTGAAGCTCGCCGGGCCCCCGCTGCCGCCAACCCCGCCCCGCGAGGAGGTCCGCCGGGGCCGCGCCCACCTCCACACCAAGCGCTCCGACCGGCGCGCCATCAGCCATCACTACGACGTCGGCAACGACTTCTACGAGATCGTCCTCGGCCCGTCCATGGTCTACTCGTGCGCCTACTGGGAGGACGCCGGGACACTTGAGGACGCCCAGCGCGACAAGCTCGATCTCGTCTGCAGGAAGCTCGCCCTGACACCGGGGCAGCGGCTCCTCGACGTCGGCTGCGGCTGGGGCTCCATGGCCATCCACGCCGCCCGTGAGTACGGCGTGAGCGTCGTCGGGATCACCCTGTCCCACGAACAGGCCGCGTTCGCCCGTAAGCGCGTCGCGGGCGAGGGGCTGACGGACAAGGTGGAGATCCGGGTGCAGGACTACCGGGACGTCTCCGACGGGCCGTACGACGCGATCTCCTCCATCGGCATGGCCGAGCATGTCGGCTCCGCTCGGTACCTGGAGTACGCCCGCGATCTGTACGCCCTGCTCAAGCCCGGCGGACGGCTGCTCAACCACCAGATCGCCCGCCGCCCGCAGCGCGACGAGTCGACGTACAGCGTGGACGAGTTCATCGACTCCTATGTCTTCCCCGACGGCGAGCTCGCGCCCGTCGGCACCACCGTGACCCAACTGGAGCGCGCCGGGTTCGAGGTGCGTGACGTCGAGGCGATCCGCGAGCACTACGCCCTCACCCTGCGCCGCTGGGTCGCCAACCTGGAGGCCGACTGGCAGCGTGCCATGCGGCTCACCAGCCCGGGCCGCGCCCGTGTCTGGCTGCTGTACATGGCGGCCTCCGCCCTCTCCTTCGAACACAACCGCATCGGCGTCAACCAGGTGCTGGCCGTCCGCACGCCCGAATCGGGTGACTCGGCGATGCGGCTGAGAGCACGAACCTGGAACTAGCACGAAAAAGGGCCCCGTTTCCTTCGCAGGAAACGGGGCCCTGATCGTCGTACGGCTCAGGCGTACCGCTACTCGGACTTGATCGCCGTCAGCATGTTCAGTCGGGCCGCGCGGCGGGCCGGCCAGAGGGCGGCCAGGACGCCGACCGTGGCTGCGAGGAGCAGGAAGACGGCCATGCGGGTCCACGGCAGGACCAGTTCGTACGTCGACATCGTCGAGGCCAGCAGTTCACCGGCCGCCCAGCCGAAGAACACGCCCAGGCCGATGCCGAGCACACCGCCGAACAGACAGATGACCAGGGACTCCAGGCGGACCATTCGCTTGATGCCCTTGCGGTCCAGGCCGATCGCGCGGAGCATGCCGATCTCCTGGGAGCGTTCGAAGACCGACATCGCGAGGGTGTTGATGACGCCGAGGACCGCGACGAGGACCGCCATCGCGAGCAGGCCGTAGAGCATGTTCAGCATCAGCGTGAACATCTGCGAGATGTCATTGGAGATGTCCTGCTTGTCCTGGACCTTGATGGCCGGGTTGGAGCCGAGGGCCTCCTCCAGCTTGTCCTTCGTCGCGCTCGACGTGCCGTCCGACGTCTTGACCATGACCTGCATGTCGGCCGGGTCCTCGACGTGCGGGGTGAGGGTGGCGTTGTCGAGCATGATGCCGCGGATCATCTCGTTGCCCTGGTAGACCCCGGAGATCGTCAGCTGCTGCTTCTTGCCGTCCTCGTAGTTGACGGTGAAGGTCGAACCGGCCTTCCAGTCATGGGACTCGGCGGTGGTGTCGTCCACGACCACCCGGGAGCCGCCGACCTTGAAGGTGCCGTTGTCCATCGGCAACTCGGTCAGGTCGCCGATCGTGCTGCCGGTGACACCGGTCAGGTACTCGGTCTCGCCGTCGATGCGCGAGGCGGCGTTGCGCAGCGGGCTGGTGGCCGTCACGTCGTCGAGCTCGCCCAGCTTCTTGTCGACGTCCGGGGAGAGCGAGTTGCCGTTCGCCATCGAGACCACGTAGTCGGCCTTGAGGGAGGAGGACGCCATCTTGTTGATCGCCGTCTGGAGGCTGCCCGCCATCACCGTCATACCGGTGATCAGGGTGAGGCCGATCATCAGCGCGGACGCGGTGGCGGCCGTACGGCGCGGATTGCGCACCGAGTTCTGGCGGGCCAGCTTGCCCGACACCCCGAAGATCCTGAGGATCGGCGCCGCGGCCGCGATCAGCGGACGGGACAGCAGCGGGGTCAGGATGAAGATGCCGATGATCAGCAGGACCGCGCCGAGCCCCATCGGGGCCTGGCCGTCCGAGCCGCCCATCGACGTCGCCGCGAGGACGACCGCGACGCCCGCGGCGCTGAACAGCGCGCCCAGCGTGTTGCGCAGCACCAGCGACTTGACCGTGGCCTGCGCGTGCACGCTGCTCATCGCGGCGACCGGCGGGATCTTCGCGGCCCGGCGGCCCGGCAGCCACGCCGCCAGCATGGTGATGAGGATGCCGACCGCGAGCGCCGCGCCGACCGTGCCGGGGGTGATCACCAGCGGGCCGGCGGGGACGGCCGCGTCGAACGTGCCCATCAGCGCCCGCAGTCCGGCCCCGATGCCGATGCCCGCGACCAGACCGGAAACCGCGGCGACCGTGCCGACCACGAACGCCTCGATCAGCACCGACCGCGTGACCTGCCGGCGTGAGGCGCCGACCGCCCGCAGCAGCGCCAGCTCCTTGGTGCGCTGGGCGACCAGCATGGTGAAGGTGTTGGCGATGATGAACGTACCGACGAAGAGCGCGATGCCCGCGAAGACCAGCAGGCCCTGCTTCAGCCCGCTCATCGAGGAGGCGATGGCCTCCGCCTGGTCGTCGGCGAGCCGCTTGCCGGTGGTGGTCTCGGTGGTGTCCTTCGGCAGCGCCTTGTCCAGCGCGGACTTCAGCGCGGTCTGGCTGGTGCCCGCGGCCGCCTTCACGTCGATCTCGTCGTACGTGCCCGCCTTGCCGAACAGCGCCTGTGCGCTCGCCGTGTCGAAGAGGGCGAGGCTGCCGCCGGCGGCGACATTGCCGTCGTCGGTGGTGAAGATGCCGGTGATCTTCGGAGTGAGGACGGGACCGTCTATCGACAGCCGGACGGTGTCGCCCACCTTGTACCCGGCGCGCTTCGCGGTCTCCGAGTCGATGAGGACCTGGTCCTTGCCCTGCGGCGCGCTGCCCTCCGACAGCGGGTACCGGGGGTCCTTGTCGCCCCAGTAGTTCCCGCCCTGCGACTGGAAGCCGCCGCCGATCAGCTTGCCGTCCTTGTCGGCGATGGCGGTGAAGCCGCTGACGACACCGATGGCGTTCGCCGCTCCCGGTACCTTCGCGCTGGTGTCGAGCTGGGCCTGGGTCAGCTCGGGGGTGGTGCCGAGCCGGTCGCCCTCGGACTCCTGGCTCTCGGGCGTCACGGCGACGTCGACCTGGTCGAAGCCCTTGGCCGAGCTGTTCTGGTAGGCGTTGGAGATGGTGTTGGTGAAGACCAGGGTCCCCGACACGAAGGCCACGCCGAGCATGACGGCGAGCACGGTCATCAGGAGCCGGGCCTTGTGCGCGAGTACGTTGCGCAAGGCGGTGCGGAACATGTGGCTCTACTCCGGGTGTCTTTGAGGGGACGTCAGCTCGTGCGACCCTTGGCGTCGAACTGCTTCATGCGGTCCAACACCGAGTCGGCCGTCGGCTCGTAGACCTCGTCGACGATCCGTCCGTCCGCGAGGAAGACGACCCGGTCCGCGTACGCCGCGGCCACCGGGTCATGGGTCACCATCACGACCGTCTGCCCCAACTCCCGTACGGAGTTGCGCAGAAAGCCCAGTACCTCGGCGCCGGAGCGCGAGTCGAGGTTTCCGGTCGGCTCGTCACCGAAGATGATGTCGGGCCGGGAGGCGAGCGCTCGGGCGACGGCGACGCGCTGCTGCTGGCCGCCGGAGAGCTGGGCGGGGCGGTGGTTCAGCCGGTCCCGCAGTCCCACCATCTGGATCACGTTGTTCAGCCACTGCTTGTCCGCCTTGCGGCCCGCGATGTCCATGGGCAGCGTGATGTTCTCCAGCGCCGTCAGCGTCGGCAGCAGGTTGAACGCCTGGAAGATGAAGCCGATCTTGTCGCGGCGCAGCTTGGTCAGCTGCTTGTCCTTCAGGGAGCCCAGCTCGGTGTCGCCGATGCGCACGGAACCGGAGGAGAAGGTGTCGAGGCCTGCCACGCAGTGCATCAGCGTGGACTTGCCGGACCCGGACGGGCCCATGATCGCGGTGAACTCGGCCTGGCGGAAGTCGATGGAGACCCGGTCCAGGGCGACCACCTGGGTCTCGCCCTGTCCGTAGATCTTCGACAGATCTGTGGCACGCGCGGCCACGGAGGTGGCCCGGCCGGCGATGGATGCGGTGGTCACGAGAAGGCACTCCTGAGGACGACGGTGGTGTTCGGGGGACGTACATCCATCGTCCCGGCCGTTCCCCGCCGTGTAGTCAGCCGCTGTTCTGGTTCCGGGGGGCGACTTCGGAGGGACCACGGCCGGCCGTGTCATACCTGGGGATGAGGCTCGACCCTGAGCGCAGGCCGAGTGGAGAACAACGCGGAGGCCACGTCGAGAACAGGTGGAGCCCCCTCGTTCGGGCGGTGAAATTCCGTCATTCCGCATGCGCCGCCGGGTATCGCACGAAAGGCTGGTGGCAAGTGCGGATGGCCCGTTCCAAGTGCTGATGCACCCTCAGGCGTCAATAAAATAAGACAACATCGGTCCGCCCGTCCGCTGTTCGAGGGAAGCGTCCCGATAGGCTCGGAACCTCGATGCGGAGCCCATGGCCTGCCCGGATGGTGGAATGCAGACACGGCGAGCTTAAACCTCGCTGCCCCTCGCGGGCGTACCGGTTCAAGTCCGGTTCCGGGCACCTTCCGACCTTCTGCGGCCGCCTTCGCGGCCGCATTCTCTTGCCCCGTTCATTGAAGACTTCACCGCTCGACCGTTGACAGAGGGCGTACGCCGTCGGAGACTCGCGTTCAGAAGATGGTGAAGGAAAGTTCACTGTACGAACAACCCTTCGCGGACAGTGTGAACGGAGAGCGATCGATGCGCACCACCGTCGGCATCATCGGAGCCGGCCCCGCCGGGCTCCTCCTCGCCCGGCTGCTCCACAACGCCGGCATCGACTCGGTCGTCCTGGAGAGCCGCGACCGCGCCTACGTCGAGCACCGGCAGCGGGCCGGAATCCTGGAGCAGGGCACGGTCGACGTACTGCGTGCGGCCGGGGCCGGGGAGCGGATGGACCGGGAGGGGCTGCGACACGACGGCATCGAGCTGCGCTTCGACCGCAAGCGCCACCGCGTCGACTTCCCGGGGCTGACCGGCGGCCGGTCCGTGACGGTGTACGCGCAGACCGAGGTCTGCAAGGACCTCATCGCCCTCCGGCTCAAGGAGGGCGGCCCGCTGCTGTTCGAGGCGGAGGCGCTGGCCGTCGAGGGCGCGGAGACCGCCGGCCCGCGGGTGCGGTTCCGGCACGAGGGGCGTGAGTCCGTCCTGGAGTGCGACTACGTCGTCGGCTGCGACGGCTTCTGGGGAGTGGCCCGGAAGGCGATCCCCGCCGAACTCACCCGCGTATTCGAACGGACGTACCCCTTCGGCTGGCTCGGCATCCTCGCCGACGTGCCCCCCTCGCACGACGAGCTGGTCTACGCCCGCCACGACCGCGGCTTCGCCCTTCTCTCCATGCGCTCCCCGTCCGTCTCCCGCCTCTATCTCCAGGTGCCCGACGGCACGGACGCGGAAGGCTGGAGCGATGAGGCGATCTGGGACGAGCTGGAACGGAGGTTCGAGACCGCCGACGACTGGCGGCTGGAGCGCGGACCGATCACCCAGAAGTCGGTCACACCCATGCGGTCGTACGTCCATGAGCCGATGCGGCACGGGCGGCTCTTCCTCGCCGGGGACGCGGCGCACATCGTGCCGCCGACGGGCGCCAAGGGGCTGAACCTCGCCGTCGGCGACGTCGTCACGTTCGCGCGGGCCCTGTCGTACGAGAAGGAGACCGGTTCGGCGGAGCTGCTCGACGCCTATTCGCAGACCTGCCTACGGCGGGTGTGGCAGGCCGAGCGGTTCTCGTACGACATGACGACGCTCCTGCATCGCACCCCCGAGGCCACTCCCTTCGAGGACCGGCTCCAGCTGGCGCGGCTGGAGCGGATCGTGTCCTCCCGGGCCGCCGAGACGGACCTGGCCGAGGCGTACACGGGGTTTGCGTTCGTTTGACGTAAGGCGATGATCTCCGGTGGGTTCCGGGCGTGTCGCAGGTTGGTCATGAATGAGGCCCTCCGGTGCTGGGAATCAAGGACCCGCGTAGCGTGTTGCGCACCACGGCAAGGGAAAGATCCTCCCCAAGCACTAGGGTCAATCCTTTGCCTACCTATTACTCTTGAGCCAAGGCCACGAGGGTGGCCATGGAGGAGTGAAATGAGGAGCAGCAACCCGGTCTTCTCGCGACGGGGGTTCAGCCGCGACAACGGCTACGCGGGCTTCAACACCGCGCCGCAGGCCGGGGGCGCCGCTGTAGGCACGCAGGCCAACCCGTACGCCCAGCCGCAGGCCGGCAACCCGTACGCCCAGAACCCCTACGCCCAGCAGGACCTCCAGCAGGGCGCACCGCCGCAGGCCCCGGTCACCACCGGCCGCCGGATGACTATCGACGACGTCATCATGCGCACCGGCACCACGCTCGGCGTGCTGATCGTCACGGCCGCGCTCGCCTGGGCGCTGCTGCCGGTCGACGACGCGAACATCAGCCGGTCGTACGGCATCGGCATCGGTGCCGCGCTGATCGGCATGGTCCTGGCCTTCGTCCAGTCCTTCAAGCGCAAGGCCTCGCCGGCGCTGATCCTGGCGTACGCGGCGTTCGAGGGTGTCTTCCTCGGCGTCCTGTCCAGCATCGTCGACAACCGGATCGCCGACGGTGCGGCCATGCAGGCCGTGCTCGGCACGATGGCGGTCTTCGCCGGTGTGCTGGTCGCCTACAAGGCCGGCTGGATCCGCGTCAACCGCCGGTTCTACGGCTTTGTGATGGCGGCCGCGCTCGGCTTCATCCTGCTGATGGTCATCAACATGCTGTTCGCCGTCTTCGGCGGCGGTGACGGCCTCGGCTTCCGCAGCGGCCCGCTCGGCATCGTCTTCGGTGTCGTCGGCATCCTGCTCGGCGCGTGCTTCCTGGCGCTCGACTTCAAGCAGGTCGAGGACGGCATCGCGTACGGCGCGCCGCGCGAGGAGGCGTGGCTGGCGGCCTTCGGGCTGACGCTGACGCTGGTGTGGATCTACATGGAGTTCCTGCGGATCATCGCGATCCTCAACAGCTCCGACTGATCCGAGTCGATCGTGCGGAAGGGCCCCGGGTTCGCTCGGGGCCCTTCTCCGTTGTGCGCGCCTAGAGGAAGTTGCGCGCGGCCCTCCTCAGGTCGTACTCGTGGATCAGCGCCTTCGCGTGGCCGTACGCGAGGTTGTGTTCGTGCCGGAGCCAGCTGACCTTTTCCTCGAAGCGGAAGAGGGCGGGGCCTTCGTCGACGGTGCGGAGCCAGTCGGAGACTTCACGACCGGTGCAGTGGGGGATGCGGGCGAGCAGATTGCGATGGGTCTCCTCGGAGAGGACGTGGGACATCGGCGCCTCCGGACGCAAAGGGGATGTAAGCCGGTCCTTCAGGTCACCGTGCCTGAGCGTTGGCCTGTTGGCAACAGTGCGGGGAAGGTGCGTAGGCTCGGCGCGTGGTTGATACGACGTCCTTGACGCAAGCCGTGGATCACTTTGCCGATCGGCTGCGGGCTGCTCCGCAGAGTCGCTTGCAGCGGGGCGCTGCCGCTGAGGCTTTGGGGTTGGCCAGGGAGATGGCCCGGCGGGCCCAGTTGGCGGAGGCGCCTGAGGTTGAGCCTCGGGAGATGCCGGATGCGGGGATGTTTGCCGCCGCGGATCAAATCACCGTTGCTGTACATGACTTGGCTCTCGTACTTCAGAGCGAGGGTGAAGTTGAGGAGGCCGTGCGGTTGGTGGAGGGTGCGCAGAAGCGGGCTGGTGTCTGAGGAGCGTTCGCGGCTGCGGGTGCGTGGGGGCTTGTCGCGCAGTTCCCCGCGCCCCTGAAGGGGCGCTCAGCTGACCGGTGTTTTCAACGCTACAGCGACGCTATGACCCTGTCCGCCAGGATATAGACCGTTTCTTCGCCGCACTCGAAGGTCAGGGTGTAGGCGCCCGAGATGCCTGAGCCGCCGAGGAGGATCGGGGACTCGCCCTGGGTGAGGGCTGCGGCGAGGCGTTCTGCTGTTTCGCGGTGGCCCGGGGTCATGCACAGGGTCGTGCCGTCGGCGAAGACGTAGACGTCGAGGGTGCCGAGGGGGCCCGGGCGGACGTCGGTGAGCTCTATGCGGCCGGCGGCCAGCTCTTCCAGGGTGGACACCGTGCGTTCATGGTCGTTGACGACTGGTGACTGGACCGGGACGAAGTCCGGGTGGGAGGGGTGGCGGCGGCGGGCCGCGGCCAGCTCCGGGGAGTCCCCGGCGTGCTCCTCGGTGTCCGCGCCCGGCTCGGCGACCGGCTCCAGCGGCTCCAGGCCCACGAAGTCGCTCTGGCGGGGCAGGAACAGCTCGCTGTCGGAGATGCCGAGGAGAGTCGGCGCGTCGGTGTCCCGGGTCTCCTGGGCGGCCCAGAAGGCGCGGGCCTCGGCCAGCTCGCGCTCGCGTTCCTCGGCGAGCGCCTCGGCCACGGCGGCGCGTATCTCATCGGCGTCGGCGGAGGGGCGCGCGGCGGGCACGCGGGCGCGTGCGGCCGTCCGGCCCTCGGCCAGCTCGGTGTGCAGGGCCGCGACCTGTCGGCGCAGCACCATGAGGGTGCGCAGGACGGCGACGCCCACGGCGCCTGTGGCGACCGTGGTGAGCAGCAAAGCGATCGGCATGGCGCTCACTGACGTACTCCCGGTTCAAAGTCGACCCCCGACTTCCTACATCAGCTTGAAGGGAGGACTATCCCGCTGTCAGTGCGTAACGTCACGAAAGGGACAGGGCTTTGGCCCTGATGTTTAGTGGTGAAACGGCTCTGAGCTGCGTAAATCCCTCTCTCGAGGGAGATAGGTCACATCCTGGGGGAGATTGGATCACAAAACGGCCCAGAACCTGGGTGGTTCCCGGGTTCTGGGCCTGAGGGTCACGTTGGGTCGTGCCTCAACTACCGTACGGGATCAGGTGTACGGGCTCAGCTCAGACGCTCGATGACCATCGCCATGCCCTGTCCGCCGCCCACGCACATCGTCTCCAGACCGAACTGCTTGTCGTGGAACTGGAGGGAGTTGATGAGCGTGCCGGTGATGCGGGCGCCGGTCATGCCGAAGGGGTGGCCCACGGCGATGGCGCCGCCGTTGACGTTCAGCTTGTCGAGGTCGATGCCCAGGTCGCGGTAGGAGGGGATCACCTGGGCGGCGAACGCCTCGTTGATCTCGACCAGGTCGATGTCGTCGATGGTCAGGCCGGCGCGGCCCAGGGCCTGCTGCGAGGCGGCGACCGGGCCCAGGCCCATGATCTCGGGGGAGAGGCCGGAGACGCCGGTGGACACGATGCGGGCGAGCGGCGTGAGGCCGAGCTCGCGGGCCTTGGTGTCGCTCATGATGACGACCGCGGCGGCGCCGTCGTTCAGGGGGCAGCAGTTGCCGGCCGTGACCAGGCCGTCGGGGCGGAAGACCGGCTTGAGGCCCTGGACGCCTTCCATGGTGACGCCGGCGCGGGGGCCGTCGTCCTTGGCGACGACCGTGCCGTCGGGGGTGGTGACCGGCGTGATCTCGCGCTCCCAGAAGCCGTTCTTGATGGCTTCCTCGGCGAGGTTCTGCGAGCGGACGCCGAACTCGTCCATGTCCTCGCGGGTGATGCCCTTGACGCGGGCGAGGTTCTCCGCGGTCTGGCCCATCGCGATGTAGGCGTCCGGCACGAGGCCGTCCTCGCGCGGGTCGTGCCAGGTCGTGCCCTCCTGCTGGGCGACGGCGGCGGTGCGGGCCTCGGCCTCCGCGAACAGCGGGTTGTGCGTGTCCGGGTGGCTGTCCGAGTTGCCCTTGGTGAAGCGGGAGACCATCTCGACGCCGGCCGAGATGAAGACGTCGCCCTCGCCGGCCTTGATGGCGTGCAGGGCCATGCGGCTGGTCTGGAGGGAGGAGGAGCAGTACCGGGTGATCGTGCAGCCCGGGAGGTGGTCCATGCCCATCTGTACGGCGACGATGCGGCCGAGGTTGTTGCCCTGCTCGCCGCCGGGGAGGCCGCAGCCGAGCATCAGGTCGTCGATGTCCTCGGGGTCCAGCTCGGGGACCTTGGCGAGGGCGGCCTGGATGATCGTGGCGGTGAGGTCGTCGGGGCGCAGGTCCTTGAGCGAGCCCTTGAAGGCGCGGCCGATGGGGGAGCGGGCGGTCGAGACGATCACGGCTTCGGGCATGACGGCTCCATTGGCGTACGGGTACGGGCAGGGCTGGTTTGGAAGTTACCCGTACGTATGAGCCAGGTCACGGGTGCGGGGGTGTGACTAGGACCGCAATTTTCTAAGCGCTTGCTTTTTCGGCTGCGGCGCTGCTCGCTTTCGGTGCTGCGGCTAGGACGGCTGTGGTGCCGGGTCCGTGACCGTCACCCGGCGCCGCCGCCTCCGCTTCAGGAGGGCCCAGGGGCCCCTCGGGCCCGTCGGCATTGCCGCTGTGACCTCGGTGCCGGCCTCGGAGGCTGCTTCGGCTGCTGCTCTGGCCACCGGGAGGAAGCCCTCGCGGCGGGAGGCGTCCGGGTGTTCCTCTTCGGCCGGCCAGAGGCCGAGGGAGGCGCAGACCGTGGGGAGGACGGCCATGGCGGCCGTTGCGTAGCCCTCCGCTGACGGGTGGTAGTGGTCGGGGCCGAAGAGTTCCCGTGGGTTGGCCGCGAACTCGGGGCCCAGCAGGTCGCCCAGTGACACCGTGCGGCCGCCCTGTTCGACGGTGCCGATCGTCTGGGCCGCCGCCAGCTGGCGGGACGCCCGGCGGGCCAGCCAGCGCAGTGGCTGCTGGACCGGCTCGATCGTGCCCAGGTCGGGGCAGGTGCCGACCACCACCTCCGCGCCGGCCGTGCGCAGCCGCCGTACCGCTGCCGAGAGATGACGCACCGAGCGCGTCGCCGGCATCCGGTTCGTCACGTCGTTCGCGCCGATCATGATCACGCAGACGTCGGGGGTGAGCGCGGGGTCCGCGAGGGCCAGCGTCACCTGGCGGTCCAGGTCGTCGGAACGGGCCCCTGGCAGCGCCACGTTCCGCAGGTCCACCGGGCGCTCCGCCACCGCCGCGAGACCGGACGCCAGCAGGGCGCCCGGTGTCTGGCCGGCCCGGCGGACGCCCTGGCCCGAGGCGGTGGAGTCGCCCAGCAGCGCGAGGCGCAGGGGCGGTGCGTCAGGGGTGGTGTAGGCGTCGCCGTACCGGCCGTTCGCGTTCGGCGGGTGCGGCGCCACGCCGTTGCCCACGTGACGCTTGGCCAACTGCACCTCCGCCAGCACCAGCCCCACGGCCGCGGCGCCGGCCAGGCCGACTCCGCCGCCTCCGTAGGCCGCGCCGGCCGCGATCCGCCTGGCCACCCTCGCCCTCGACATGCTCGTCATGCGTCGCCGCCACCTCCTCGTTGCCGTACATCCACTGCTTGCCCCGTACCGGGCGTCGCCCAATCTCAACGGGGAGTGAACGACCGCCGTGGGCCACGAACAGGTCATAGGCTGGCGGCACCAGTCACGACCACCCCTTTTGCAAGCATCCGGAGACAACGGTGCAATTCCACGACTCGATGATCAGTCTCGTCGGCAACACCCCGCTGCTGAGGCTCAACAACGTCACCAAGGGCATCAGGGCCACCGTCCTGGCCAAGGTGGAGTACTTCAACCCGGGCGGCTCCGTGAAGGACCGCATCGCGCTGCGCATGATCGAGGCCGCGGAGAAGAGCGGAGAGCTCCAGCCGGGCGGCACCATCGTGGAGCCGACCAGCGGGAACACCGGTGTGGGGCTGGCGATCGTGGCCCAGCAGAAGGGGTACAAGTGCATCTTCGTGTGCCCCGACAAGGTGTCGACGGACAAGATCAACGTCCTGCGGGCGTACGGGGCGGAGGTCGTGGTGTGCCCCACCGCCGTCGACCCGGAGCACCCCGACTCGTACTACAACGTCTCGGACCGGCTGGTGCGTGAGACGCCCGGCGCCTGGAAGCCCGACCAGTACTCCAACCCCAACAACCCCCTTTCGCACTATCACTCCACCGGCCCCGAGCTGTGGGAGCAGACGGAGGGGCGGATCACGCACTTCGTCGCCGGCGTCGGCACCGGCGGGACCATCTCCGGGACCGGGCGCTATCTGAAGGACGTCAGCGACGGCAAGGTGCGGGTGGTCGGCGCCGACCCCGAGGGGTCCGTGTACTCGGGCGGGTCCGGGCGGCCGTATCTCGTCGAGGGCGTCGGTGAGGACTTCTGGCCGACCGCGTACGACCGGACGGTCGCCGACGAGATCGTGCCGGTCTCGGACAAGGACTCCTTCCAGATGACCCGGCGGCTGGCCAAGGAGGAGGGGCTGCTGGTCGGCGGTTCCTGCGGTATGGCCGTCGTCGCGGCGCTGAACGTCGCCGAGCGGCTCGGGCCGGACGACATCGTGGTCGTCCTCCTCCCCGACAGCGGACGCGGCTACCTCAGCAAGATCTTCAACGACGAGTGGATGGCCGACTACGGCTTCCTGGAGGACGCCGGCCCCAGCGCCCGCGTCGCCGACGTGCTCGACGACAAGGAGCACGGCCACATCCCCTCGCTCGTCCACATGCACCCGGACGAGACGGTCGGTGAGGCCATCGAGGTGCTGCGCGAGTACGGCGTCTCGCAGATGCCGATCGTGAAGCCCGGCGCCGGTCACCCGGACGTGATGGCCGCCGAGGTGATCGGCTCCGTGGTCGAACGGGAGCTGCTCGATGCGCTGTTCACCAAGACGGCCTCGCTGGAGGACCCGCTGGAGAAGCACATGTCGCCGCCGCTGCCGCAGGTCGGCTCCGGCGAGCCGGTCGGGGACCTGATGGCCGTGCTGGGCAAGGCGGACGCGGCGATCGTCCTGGTCGAGGGCAAGCCGACCGGTGTCATCGGCAGGCAGGACCTGCTGGCCTTCCTCGCCAAGGGCAGTAAGTGACGGGAAACCTGCGGTGAACGGCCCGTGTCGCTGAGGAACTTGCGGCGATCGACGGCCTTCGTGGACTTCGCGGAAGTGGTACGAGCGCGTCACGTCCGCGCAGCACCCGCTTAACACGGGTCCGGCACATTAGTGGGTGTCGGCAGGGCGGGAGCGGCTCCCCGCCCCGGCCGGCACCGAAACGGCGTCAAGGACCTCCGGAGCGGCTCCCGGACCTCCATGGACGCCATGGACGCGCAAGCCCGGCCCTGACCAGGCCCGCGTCCCTCGCGGGGACCGCCGTCGTCCCGCCCCCCGGTATCGGGGGTGCGGCGGTCCCCGCGCATAGCCTTTTCTCAGCTACGCGGCGACCGGCCGCGGCGATTCGATCGGGCCGCGGCATTCAACCGGGCGGTTCAGCCCTCCCAGTCGCTGTCCTGCGAGGACGTGCGGCGGCGTCCGCGGAAGAGGCCGGGGTTGTTGCGGACGGCCTGCACCACGTTCACGCCGACGATGCCCGCCCAGGCGACGAGCAGGCCCGGCAGATCCGCGACGCCACCACCGATCCCGGACAGCGGGACCGCCAGGATCAGCGAGACGATGCCGAAGCCCCAGCGTTCGCCGAAGGAGTCGGAGTCGTTGGCCTTCGGTGACCGTGAGTCGCGGGCCACCACCATCTGCTGCTCGGCGAGCTGCCGGCGCACCCGGCGCTCCACCGCGCCGTCGATCCGCTGGTCGACCTTCTCCAGGAACGAGTCGACCAGCGCGGACTCGTAGTCCTCGCCCAGTTCCCTGCGGGCTTGCAGAGTGGCGTTGAGTTCCTTCTTGATCTCCGCGTCCCGCGCGTCCATTCCCGTCATGAGATCCACGGTAGGCAGCGCGGAAGCGGGCCGCACTGGGGTTAGCCCCCCTGTTCGGGTTCGGGCTACTCGGTGAGCCCGTGCTGCTCGGCGTACTCGTTCGCCACGTCCTCCGGGTCCTTCTTGTCCTTGTCCACCTGGCGGTTGAGCTCGGTGAGCTGAGCGGTGGTGAGGACGTTGCCGAGTCCGGCGAGGGCCTTGCGGACGGTGGAGTCGGCCTTGCGGTCGGCGATGAGGGGGACGACGTGCTGGCCGGGGATGAGGTTCTTGGGGTCGGTGAGGACCACCCAGTCGTTGGCCACGATGTCGGTGTCGGTGGTGAAGAGGTTCGCCACGTCCACATCGCCCTTCTTGAGGGCGCCCTTGACCAGCGGGCCGGAGGAGTCCAGGGACTTGAACTCCTTGAACTCCACGCCGTACACGTCCTTCAGGCCCACCGCGCCGACCTCGCGCTTCTTGACCTCCGGCGCGGCGCCGATGACCAGGTTGCCGTTCTGCTTCTTCAGATCGGCGAGGGAGGTCAGGCCGTACTTCTTCGCGGTCTCCCGGGTGACCACGAAGGCGTCGGAGTCCTCGGCCATGCCGTACGGCAGGATCTGCAGGCCCGCGGGGAGGGCGATGGCGAGGGCGTTCTGCATCTCGCCCTCCTCGGTCGCCGTGGCCTTGGGGGCGAGGTAGTGGAGCAGGGCGCCCTGGTACTCGGGGAGGAGATCGATGTCGCCGCCCTTGAGCGCGGGGATGAGGATCTCGCGGGTGCCGAGGTTGGGGCGGACCTTCACATCGACTCCGGCCGTGGTGAGCACGGCCGCGTACAGGTAGCCCAGCACCTGGTTCTCGGTGAAGTTGGCGGTGCCGATGGTGATGCCGCCCTTGCTGGAGCCGCCGCCACCGCTGGTGGTGCCTCCGCCGTCGAGGGAGGTGATGCCGCTGGAGCAGGCGGACAGGGCGGTGACGGAGCCTGCTGCGAACAGGCCGCCGAGGAGGGTACGACGATTCATTGCGGGTTCCCTAGGCGGTGCGGTGGCGGAAGAGGAAGCGCTGGAGGCCGGAGAGGGCGAGGTCGAGGGCGATGGCGACCACGGCGACGAGGACCGCGCCGCCCATCACCTGCACGAGGTCGCGCTGGGCGAGGCCGTCGAAGACATAGCGGCCCAGGCCGCCGAAGGAGACGTACGCGGCGATGGTGGCCGTGGCGACGACCTGGATCAGCGCCAGGCGCAGGCCCGTCATGATCAGCGGGAGGGCGAGCGGGAGTTCCACCTGGAGGAGGACCTGGTGGCCGCGCATGCCCTGGCCGCGTGCCGCGTCCTTCACATCCGGGTCGACGGCCGTCATGCCGGCGTAGGTGTTGGTGACGATCGCCGGGACCGCGAGGGCCACCAGGGCGACGTACACCGGAGTCATGGACAGGCCGCTGGAGAGGAAGACCAGCACGACCAGGCCGACGGTCGGCAGCGCGCGACCGAAGGACGCGAGGTTGATCGCGACGAAGGCGCCCTTGCCGGTGTGCCCGATCAGCAGGCCGAGCGGGAGGCCGATCGCGGCCGCGACGAGCGTGGCGATCAGCGAGTACTGGAGGTGCTCGGCGAGGCGGTGCGCGATGCCGTCGGAGCCCTGCCACTGCGTGCTGCTGGTCAGCCAGCTGCCGAGGTTCTTGAAGAGTTCGTACATCAGGCTCGCCGCCTCTTCCACGGGGTCAGGGCGTACTGGAGGGCGACCAGAGCCGCGTCCGCGACCACGGCGAGCAGCAGCGTGAGGACCACTCCCACGATCACCGGGGTCGGGAAGTCGCGCTGGAAGCCGTCCGTGAACAGCTGGCCGAGGCCGCCGTCGCCGATGTAGGTCGCGACGGAGACCAGGGAGATCGACATGACGGTCGCGATCCGTACGCCCGCCATGATCACGGGGAGGGCGAGGGGGAGTTCGACCGTGAGGAGCGTGCGCAGCGGGCGCGTGCCCATCGCCTTCGCCGCCTCCTTCGTCTTCGCGGGCACCGAGTCGAGGCCCTCGACGGTGTTCCGGAGCAGGACGACCAGGGTGTAGACGGTCAGGCCGATGACGGTCGTGGTGCGGGTCAGGCCGCTGACCGGGAGCAGCAGAACGAAGATCGCGATCGACGGGATCGTGAACAGGACGTTCGAGAGGCCGAGCAGGAAACCGCGCAGCGGGCGGATCCGGTGGGCCACGACCGCCAGCGGGAGCGAGATCAGCAGGCCGAGGAAGACCGCGCTCAGGGCCGCTTGGAGATGGGAGATCGTGAGGGTGGTGAGGTCGTCGGTGTGGTCGGATATCCACGACCAGTCGATGGTCATGCGGCCACTCGCGCTTCGGTGTGCGCGTTGCCCGCGTGCTCGTGGATGTCGTCGCGGGAGGAGACGCCGGTGAGGACGCCTTCGGCGTCGACCCGGGCGATCAGGCCGGTGGGGGAGGCGACGGACTCGTTGAGCGCGGACAGCAGGGAGTCGGTGTCCTTGAGCGGTCGCAGCGGGATCTGGGCGTCCTCGGAAGCCCAGTGGAGGGGCTTGCGGGCCTCGTCGAGTACGAGCGTGAAGGCGTCGCCCTCCGGCGCCGGGCCCTGCGGGACCTCCGCCAGGGTCTTCAGCGAGAGCAGCTTCAGACCGCGCTCGGCGCCGAGGAAGTCGGCCACGAAGTCGTCGGCGGGGCGGGCCAGCAGCTCGGCGGGGTTCGCGCACTGGACCAGGTGGCCGCCGGTGCGGAAGATCGCGATCTGGTCGCCGAGGCGTACGGCCTCGTCCACGTCGTGGGTGACGAAGACGATGGTCTTGCTCAACTCCTTCTGGAGCCGCAGCAGTTCGTCCTGGAGCTGGGTGCGGACCACCGGGTCGACCGCGCCGAACGGCTCGTCCATGAGCAGCACGGGCGGGTCGGCGGCGAGCGCGCGGGCCACGCCGACGCGCTGCTGCTGGCCGCCGGAGAGCTGGTGCGGATACCGCTTGCCGGTGTCGGCGGCGAGGCCGACGGTCTCGAGGAGCTCGGCGGCGCGGGAGCGGGCCTTCCGGCGACTCCAGCCGAGCAGGATCGGCACGGTGGCGATGTTGTCGAGCACCGTGCGGTGCGGGAAGAGCCCGGCCTGCTGGATGACGTACCCGATGGAGCGGCGCAGTTCGGCCGCGTCCTGCCGGGTGATGTCCTGGCCGCCGACCCGGATGGTGCCGGAGGTCGGCTCGACCATGCGGTTGATCATCCTGAGGGTGGTCGTCTTTCCGCAACCGGAGGATCCGACCAGCACGGTCACGCCGCCCTCCGGCATCTCCAGGGAGAGGTCGTTGACTGCTGTCGTGCCGTTCGGGAAGCGCTTGTGGACCGCGTCGAACTGGATCATGATGTGTCCCTTGCCCGGCTGTATAACGTCATGCAGAGTTCTTTGTGTCTGAATAGGTTGTCAATGCTCCGGGGTTAATCCGAGGTAACGGATGACCGGCAGACGAGATCGAATGTCTGAGTTGAGGGGAGTTTGGGCTTTATGTCGTCTCGGATCGTGGACGCGCAGGACGCTGTGCATACCGGCCTGGTCGTCCTCGACGGTGTGGGGCTCGGCGTCGCGGACGTCGTGCGCCTGGCCGGCGGTGCCGCGCGGCCGGTCCCCGGGACCGACGCCATGAAACGCGCCGAGGAGTCCTGGGACGCCGCCCGCCGTATCGCCGCGACCGGACGCGTCTACGGCCGGTCCACCGGCGTAGGCGCCAACCGGAACGAGGACATCCCCACCGAGGCCGCCGCCGGACACGGCCTTCGCCTGCTGCGCAGCCACGCCGGCGCCATCGGTGACGAACTCCCGGCCCGGCAGGTCCGCGCCATGCTCGCCGTCCGCGCCAATCAGCTGCTGGCCGGCGGCTCGGGTCTGCGCCCCACCGTCGTCACGGCCCTGTGCGAGGCGCTGGAGAGCGGCGCGTATCCGGTCGTGAACGAGTTCGGCTCCGTCGGCACCGGCGATCTCGCCGCCCTCGCACAGGTCGGGCTCGCGCTGGCCGGCGAGCACCCGTGGCGCGGCTCGGGCGCACCCGAACCCCAGCCCCTCGACAACAACGACGCCCTCGCGCTCATCAGCAGCAACGCCCTCACCCTCGGCCAGGCCGCCCTCGCCCTGCACGAGCTGCGCGGGCTGATCGGCGCCACCCAGGTCGTCGGCGCGCTGTCGCTGCTCGCCGTCGACGGGTCGTACGAGGCGTACGCCGCCCCCGTGCACGCCGCCCGCCCGCACCGGGGTTCCGCCGAAGTCGCCCGTCGGATGCGGGAGTTGCTCGGTGCTGCGGACCGGCCCACGCCTCCCCTCGGGCGGATCCAGGACCCGTACGGCTTCCGCTGCCTGCCGCAGATCCACGGGCCCGCGCAGGACGCCGCGGACGCGCTGGAGGAGGTGCTGAACATCGAGATCAACGCCGCCGCCGAGAACCCGCTGATCTCCCCCGAGGACATGACCGCCTACCACCACGGCGGCTTCTACCAGGCCCAACTCGCCCTGTCGCTGGACCACTTCAGGCTCGCGCTCACGCAGGTGGCGAGGTTGTCCACCTCCCGTCTGTCCACCCTCAACGAGCCCGCCTACACCCGTCTGAAGCCCTTCCTCGCCGACAACGAACCCGCCTCGTCCGGCGTGATGATCCTCGAGTACTCGGCCGCGGCCGCCCTCGGTGACCTGCGGGCCTTCTCCGCGCCCGCGTCGCTCGGCCACGCTGTACTCTCCCGAGGCGTCGAGGAGCAGGCCAGTTTCGCCTCGCTCGCCGCCCGGCAGACACTGCGCGCGTGCAGTGCGTACCGTCTCGTCGTCGGCTGCGAACTCGTCGCCGCCGTAAGGGCGTTGCGCCTGCGCGGCCTCAGGCCCGACCCTGAGCTGCCGGTGGGCAGGGCGCTGGAGCTGGCCGAGTCGGTGCTCGACGACGACCTGGCCGACCGGCCGCTCACGGACGACGTGACGGCCGCCGCCACACTGTTGGACCGGTTCACGGACATCTGGAGGGGGAGCGAGTCATGAGCGCGGACAGGAGTACGGGTGTGACCGACAGCCCGGCCGCACGGCTTCAGGCGCTCTTCGAGGGGCACCGGCTGACGCCGACCCAGCGGCGCATCGCGCACAGCATGGTGCGGCAGGCCGCCGACGTGCCGTTCCTGTCCAGCGTGGAGCTGGCCGAACTGGCCGGGGTCAGCCAGCCGTCGGTGACCCGGTTCGCGGTCGCCCTCGGCTTCGACGGCTACCCCGCGCTGCGCAAGCACCTGCGCGAGGTCGCGCCCACCGAACAGACGGCGGCCTCGGCCTCGTACAACGAGTACCAGCAGGCCGTCGAGGCCGAGATCGAGAACCTGCGGCATCTGGCGGAGCTGCTCGCCGACCCGCGGCCGGTCGCGAGGGCGGGCAGGCTGCTGGCCGCGTCCCGGCCGCTCCTGGTGCTCGGGCTGCGGGCCGCGGCCTCCCAGGCGTACGGCTTCGCCTACTTCGCCGCCAAGGTCCATCCGGACGTCCGGCTGCTCAACGAGGGCGGCACGATGATCCACGACCGGATCGACGCGGCCGTCCGGGCCGGCGCCACGACCCTGCTGTGCTTCGCGCTGCCCCGCCATCCGCGCGAGGTCGTGGACACACTGGGCTATGCGAAGGAGGCCGGGCTGACGGTGGTGACGGTCGCCGACTCCGCCTTCGCGCCGGTCGCCAAGGTCTCCGACCTGCTGCTGCCCGCCGCCGTCGGCACCGGGCTCGCCTTCGACACGGCCTGCGCGCCGATGCTGCTCGGGCGAGTGCTGCTGGAGGCGATGTGCGACGACCTGCCGGACGCGCAGGCCCGCCTGGAGGAGTTCGATGCGAAGGCGGCGGCGAAGGGGCTCTTCGTCGAGTGACGCGCCTCTCAGATTCGTCTCACGTTGTGCCGCTAGCCTCCCGCTCCAACGAGGACTGTGAGTCGACACGACGAGGAGGCGGAACGTGTCTCGGGGAGGTCAGGGGCTGGCTCGGGTGGCCGTCGTCGTACGGGCCGGAGCGGCACCCATGTGGTGGCTGGGGGTGTTCGCCGCGGGCATCGGGATCCTGGTGCCGGGGCTGACGGGACGCCGGATCGGCGTGCTCGCCGGGGCCGCGCTGTTCATCGTGGCGACAGCCGTGGTGGCTTGGGCCCGGCGCAGGCGATACGTCGCACTCGCCCGATCGGCCGCCCGCGCGAGCAAGCACGACGTACTCCAGGACCGCCATGTGACGGTACGGAACTGGCGCCGCGGACACCGGTGGTGGCTGCTGCTCGCCTTCCTCGCCGCGCTGGGCAGCGCCTTCGCCGTGCCGGTAGCCGGCGGGGCGTTGCTGGCGGGGTGCGGGGTCGGGCTGTGGCTGAAGGCGGCATGGCTCGGCCGGCGCGAACGGGCCGGGGAGGCGTTGCTGTGGGTGCGGGTCGACTGGCTCGCCGGGAACGGCGGACGTCCGGCCGGCAAGACCGTGAAGGCCTACCGCAGCACCGGCATCGCGGCGGGCGACGCGGCCCCGGGCGGGGCACGCGTCGCTGCGCGGGCCTGAGCGGCTGGGTAGTGCCGCGATGTGTCGTCGGTTCGGTGCGGCGCCGTCGTGGCTGGTCGCGCCCGCGCGGCGGAGCCGCACATTGATACAGCCCCGCGCCCCTGAAGGGGCGCTGCTGAGCCGTACGCTCAGACTTCGATGTCCTGCTCGATCTTCTTCAACTGGTGGCGGGCCATCGCCAGGTTGGAGCGCTTCATGTCCAGGACCAGGTAGAGGAAGAGTCCGTTGCCGCTGCGGCCGCTGAGCAGGCGGATCAGGTGGTACTGGTCGGTCAGCGTGATCAGGATGTCCTCCAGCTGGCCCTTGAGCCCGAGGTGCTCCATCGTGCGCATCTTGGCCCGTACGACATCGGTGTTGCCGGCGGCGGCCACGCCCAGGTCGAAGTTCTTGCTGCCGCCCAGGGTGCCGAGCGCCATGCCGCTGGTGTAGTCGACGAGCGCGACTCCGGTCGCGCCTTCGATGGAGGTCAGGGCCTCTTTGAGTGCGGTCTCGGTGTTGGCCATGTCGGGGCTCCTCTCAACTTTCGGTGGTGGTGGGTGTGCTGCGGTTGGTACGGGGGGTTCTGGTGCGCGTGGGCGGGGACTTGGCGGGCGCTCTGGCCGGGGCCTTGGCCTGCGCCTGGGGCTTGGTCTGCGGCCGGGCGTCGACGAGCTCTCCGATACGGGTCGCCGCGCGCCGGCCCTCCAGGTGCAGGCGGCCGACGCTCACGTCGTCCCGGGCGAGCAGCGTCAGTACGGCGGTACGGCCCGCCGCATACGTCGCCACATAGCCCTGCACGCCGCGCACCAGCAGTTCGCGCAGCTCGCCCTGGCCGGTGACGTCCGTCATCCGTA
The DNA here is from genome assembly GCF_044593495.1 of Streptomyces sp. NPDC051963. Classification (NCBI taxonomy): domain Bacteria; kingdom Bacillati; phylum Actinomycetota; class Actinomycetes; order Kitasatosporales; family Streptomycetaceae; genus Streptomyces; species Streptomyces sp. NPDC051963. Next base: position 573,566 of record NZ_JBIUCC010000008.1, read on the forward strand.
CCGCCACGCCCAGCGCGGCGGCGGTCAGGGCGGCCAGGCTCTCCGGTTCGGAGCCGGGGGTGTCGGCGGCGATGACGAGGCCGTCGACACTGGCGGCGAGGGCGCCGGTGAGCTGCGGGACGCGGGCTCTGAGCCGGTGGAGTTCGTCGGCTATTGCGGGGTCGGCCGCCATCAGGGTTCTCCTCGGTCGGTCAAAGGGCCTCCAGCGCATCCCTGACCCTCTTCAGCAAGGCGATGTCGGGGTCTTGCGTCGGCAGCGGCTCGGCGGGCACGGAGAGTCGGTCGCCGGGTGCCTCGGCCGGCGTCGTGGTCACCAGTCCGGCCGCCGCCAGCCGCCGTACGTCCACCAGCGTGTGGAAGGCCGGGCGGCCCAGCTCCCGGGCGATGTCCGTCGCCGTCCGTGTGCCGTCCACCCGGGTCAGCACCGCTCTCTGCCGCGGTGTGACCCGTGGGGCGTCGGCGGGGTCCGCCCTGATGAGGGGATCGGCGTCCATGGTGGGATCGGGCCAGATGGCGTCGAGGAGGTCGCGGCGGCGCAGGGTCTCCTGTTCCACGGCGGCCACCGGGACCGGGTGGCCGGAGCCGGGCGGGGGCTCGGCCTCGTAGCGGAAGCGGCCCGGGGTGCTGCTGGGGGACAGGGCGAAGTACGCGGCGTCGTACAGCGCGACCAGGTGGCAGATCTCCAGCGCGCCCTCGGCCAGGGCGTCGCCGGCCGCGCGGAGCACGTCGAGGCCGGGGGAGGACGGACTCTCGGCGTGCACCACGCGGCCCTCGGCGAGGTGGAGCGTGCCGCGTTCGCGGAGGAGGACGCCGGTGGCGCGCTCGTCCGCGAGGCGGCCGAGCATCGGCGACGCTCCGCCCCACGTACGCCGGCCGGCCACCGCCCGGTCCCGCACCGGCAGACGGGGCGGCGGCGTGGCAGGGGAGGTTCGGACGGTCGTCATCCCAGCACCAGCCGTCCGGCCATCTCACCGAGCCGGATGCGGGCCAGCGCGAGGTTGCCCTCCGCGCGGGCCAGCCACAGATGCAGAAAGACGCTGCTGTCGAAGGACGTCCACACGAACCGCAGCACGTGATAGCTGTCCCGGTTGCTGATGATCAGGTCCTCGACCGGGAGATCGGCCTCATCGGCGTCGTCGCCCGGCGCGAACGCCCGGTGTTCGGCGGCCAGTCGGGCCAGCTCCGCGGTCTCCGCGGCGGTCGTGTCCGGATCGCCGCCGGGGGACTCGCCGACCGTGCCCAGGGCCAGGCCGCTGGTCCAGTCGACCAGGGCGGCGCCCCGGGCGCCGGGCAGGCGCATGGCTTCCAGTAAGCACTCGTCGATTCCGGGCACCGTGGCTCCCCTCCCGCCTGGCGTTCGGCTGAGTGACGCCGAAACTACGCTCCGTGTGAGCGGCGGGTGAGGCTTCTGGCATTTTCCAGTGGAACATGCGGCGAGTGACTAAGGTGGGTCAACTGACCTCTTTTCCCCACCCGTTCAACCTTGGCCTGCCGGATGCGTCAAGGGCGCCCGGGCGTGCGAAGGGTGGTGAGTGCGGTGGCGTGCGCCCCTCCCGATTCGCCCACGATCTCGTCGAGGCTCTGCGGCTCCCGCACGGTCGCGAAGGCGACGCCCCCGGACCCGTCCGGCGTGAAGCCGTAAACCCCCGGTCGGGCAAGGGAGTTGTAGGCGTAGTGATGCGCGAAGTAGTAGGCGCCCGTGTCCAGCGCCGCCGCAAAGTCGCCCTGCTCCAGCAGGGGCAGCGCCCGCCCCTCGGCGAGCAGGTCGCCCGCGAAGCAGGCCGGACCGGCCACGTCCTGCACCACCTCGGGCCCCGCCTTGGGCCGCCCCTTCCCGTCGTACGCCGCGATCCTGAGCGGCCACGACCGAGGCACGTACACCGTCCGCGTCGCCACCTGCACGCCCGCGTGCGTGACCGCGACCGGCCGCCCGCCCGCGCTCTTGGCGTACTCGACCCGCGCCACCACCGTCCCGTGCTTGGCCAGCAACGACCGACCGAACTCCGTGACCAGCCCGTACCGCCCGTCGAACAGTCCCGGCACCGCCTCCCGCAGCACGCGCGCGTACTGGGCGTACGTCGGCGTCGTCGCGTCCGACCCGAAGTTCACCGGCAGCCCGCCGCCGATGTCGATCGTGTCGATCTGCGGTCGCCCGAGCCGCCGGTTGATCTCCTCGGCCAGCGCGAACATCTCCGCGGTGCCCTGCGCCATCAGCTCCAGCGGGATGCCTTGCGACCCCGTGTGCGCATGCAGCCGCGTCAGCCACGGGCGCACGGCATACGCCCGCACCACCCACTCCCGCGCCCCCTCGTCCCGCAGTGCCACCCCGAACTTCGAGGTCGCGGTGGCCGTGGACGTCGCCTCGATGGAGCCCCCGCCGACCTGCGGATTCACCCGGATCCCGATGGGCGAGCGGCTGACGGCGGACCGCATGAGCCCGTCGATACGGTCCAGCTCCTGCGGATTGTCCGCATTGACGGCGATACCCAGCGCCAGCGCCTCGCGCAGTTCGGCCGGGGTCTTCGCGGGCGAGTCGAGCACCGTCCGGGCCGGCGGCAGTCCCGCCGCGCGCGCCAGCGCCAGCTCGCCCGGGCTCGCCACCTCGGCGCCGATGCCCTCGTCGTGCAGCAGCCGCAGCACCGGCACCAGCGGGGTCGCCTTCACCGCGAAGGCGTGCAGCACCGGCGTGCCCGGCGCGACGACCGCGTCGAACGCCGCCCGCAGCTCGGCCGCCGACTCCCGGATGCCGGTGACGTCGAGAAGGCCGACGATGGGGGTGTCGGGGCCGAGCAGCCCCCGCTCCACGGCAGCGCGGACCGCGTCGTCGCGGCGGCCGGTCCGATCGAGGCCGTTCCCGCGGTGGTCGGTGACGTCGTCCATGGCATCCCCCGTCGTGTCGTTGCCTGCGTCCGGCCTGTGTATCCAGCCAAACATCCGTGACCTACCTGTGCCGACGCAAGAATGTATTGACTAGTTCTATTCAGGAAGCCAGGATGTGAATAACGGCCGAAACAATCCGCGGTACATCCGCTAGGAGGCAGACCATGTCAGGACCCCGCCCCGTACGAGCGCCGCGCGGTACGGAACTGAGCGCCCTGGGATGGCAGCAGGAGGCCGCCCTGCGGATGCTCCAGAACAACCTCGACCCCGAGGTCGCCGAGCACCCCGACAAGCTCGTCGTCTACGGCGGCACCGGCAAGGCCGCCCGTGACTGGCGCTCCTTCGACGCCATGGTCCGCACGCTGCGGACGCTGAAGCAGGACGAGACGATGCTGGTCCAGTCGGGCCGCCCCGTCGGCGTCATGCAGACCCACGAGTGGGCGCCGCGCGTCCTCATCGCCAACTCCAACCTCGTCGGCGACTGGGCCAACTGGGAGGAGTTCCGCCGCCTCGAGCAGCTCGGCCTGACCATGTACGGCCAGATGACCGCCGGCTCCTGGATCTACATCGGCACCCAGGGCATCCTCCAGGGCACCTACGAGACGTTCGCCGCCGTAGCCGCGAAGAAGTTCAACGGCACCCTCGCCGGCACGATCACCCTCACCGCCGGCCTCGGTGGCATGGGCGGCGCCCAGCCGCTCGCCGTGACCATGAACGACGGCGTCGCCCTATGCATCGACTGCGACCCGCGCGCCATCGAGCGCCGTATCGAGCACCGCTACCTCGACGTGCGCGCGGACTCCCTGGAGCACGCCCTCCAGCTGGCCGTCGAGGCCCGCGACGCCCGGCGCCCGCTCTCCATCGGCCTCCTCGGCAACGCGGCGGAGCTGCTGCCGCGCATGCTCGCCGAGGGCGCCCCCATCGACATCGTCACCGACCAGACCTCGGCCCACGACCCGCTGTCGTACCTGCCGCTGGGCGTCGACTTCGACGACATGGCGTCCTACGCGGCGAAGGACCCGGCCGGTTTCACGACCCGTGCGCGTGAGTCCATGGCCAGGCATGTCGAGGCCATGGTCGGCTTCATGGACGCCGGCGCGGAGGTCTTCGACTACGGCAACTCCATCCGCGGCGAGGCCCAACTCGCCGGTTATGAGCGGGCGTTCGCCTTCCCCGGCTTCGTCCCTGCCTACATCCGGCCGCTGTTCTGCGAGGGCAAGGGCCCCTTCCGCTGGGCCGCCCTGTCCGGTGAGGCGTCCGACATCGCCAAGACCGACAAGGCGATGCTCGACCTCTTCCCGGAGAACGAGTCCCTCGCCCGCTGGATCAAGCTGGCCGGTGAGCGCGTCCACTTCCAGGGGCTGCCCGCGCGTATCTGCTGGCTCGGGTACGGCGAGCGGGACAAGGCCGGTGAGCGGTTCAACGACATGGTGGCGAGCGGTGAGCTGGCCGCTCCGCTGGCGATCGGGCGGGATCACCTCGACTGTGGGTCCGTGGCGTCTCCGTACCGGGAGACCGAGGCGATGCTGGACGGCTCCGACGCGATTGCCGACTGGCCGTTGCTGAACGCGATGGTGAACGTGGCTTCGGGTGCGTCCTGGGTGTCCATCCACCATGGTGGTGGGGTCGGCATGGGCCGGTCCATCCACGCCGGGCAGGTCTCGGTCGCCGACGGCACGAAGCTTGCCGGTGAGAAGATCCGGCGGGTGCTGACGAATGACCCGGGTATGGGTGTCATTCGGCACGTGGATGCCGGGTACGACATCGCGGAGTCCGTTGCGGATGAGCGGGGTGTTCGGGTGCCTATGCGTGAGGGTGACGACGCGTGACCCTTCCGGGAGATGAGCGGGGCGGCAACCGTCCGGCGGGGGCTCAGGTCTCGTCGCCGGGTGCGGGGTCGGCTGTGCCCACCCGTTCCGCCCTGCGGAACGACTGCCCACAGCCTGGCGGGTCGTCTGCGCAGCCCGTATCGGCTGTGGGTGCGAGCGGTGGTTCCTTCCATGGCATGTGGCGGGAGCTGCTTCCCATCGGCCGTCACCCCGACTCCCGGGGCTATCGGCGCTTCGCCTGGACCGGTGCTGATGCCGAGTGCCGGGAGTGGTTCAAGGGGCAGGCCGAGGCTCGTGGGCTGAGCTATGAGGTTGACCGCAATGGCAATCAGTGGGCGTGGCTCGGGGACCCAGCCGGAGGGGATGCGGTCGTCACGGGGTCGCATCTTGACTCCGTGCCGGACGGGGGTGCCTTCGACGGGCCTCTCGGGGTCGTGTCCTCCTTTGCTGCTGTCGATGAACTCCGCCGACGGGACGTGCACTTCACCAAGCCCCTCGCCATCGTCAACTTCGGCGACGAGGAGGGCGCGCGGTTCGGGCTGGCCTGTGTCGGGTCGCGGCTGGTCGCCGGACAGCTCGGCGTCGAGCAGGCGCATCGGCTGACCGACGGGGACGGGGTGACGCTGCCGCGGGCCATGGAGGCCGCCGGGTACGACCCCGAGGCCATCGGGCCCGACCCCGAGCGGCTCGCGCGCATCGGTGCCTTCGTCGAGCTGCACGTCGAGCAGGGACGGGCGCTGGATCTGTCCGGCGACCGGGTGGGCATCGCCAGTGCCATCTGGCCGCACGGGCGGTGGCGGTTCGACTTCCGGGGTGAGGCCAACCACGCGGGGACCACGCGGCTCGTGGACCGGCGTGACCCGATGCTGTCGTACGCCGAGACCGTGCTCGCGGCTCGTCGGGAAGCCCAACTCGCCGGCGCCGTCGCCACCTTCGGCAAGATTGCCGTCGAGCCCAACGGTGTGAACGCGATTCCCTCCTTGGTGCGCGGCTGGCTCGACTCCCGTGCCGCCGACCAGCGGACCCTCGACACCGTGGTCAACGGCGTCGAGAAGGCCGCCCGGGAGTACGCCGAGGCGCACGGCGTCGACCTCGCGGTGGTGCGTGAGTCCTTCACTCCCGTCGTCGAGTTCGACCACGCCCTGCGCGACCAACTCGGCCGGATCCTCGGCAAGGACACCGACCTCAAGGTGCCCGTCCTCGGCACCGGCGCCGGACACGACGCGGGGATCCTCTCCGGGACCGTCCCCACCGCCATGCTGTTCGTACGCAACCCCACGGGCGTCTCGCACTCCCCGGCCGAGTTCGCCGCCGAGGACGACTGCGTGGCCGGGGTGCTCGCACTCGCCGACGTACTGGAAGGGCTGGCCTGCACGTGACGCAGCGGACCTACTGGCTGGAGCACGCCTGGCTCGACACGCACGTCGAGCCGGGCGTGGCCGTCGACGTCGTGGACGGCCGCATCGCAACCGTCCACACCGATGTCCCCGCCCCGCCCCCCGGCGCCGAGATCCTCCGCGGACTCACCCTCCCCGGGCTCGCCAACGCCCACAGCCACGCCTTCCACCGCGCCCTGCGCGGCACCGTCCAGGTCGGCTCCGGCACCTTCTGGACCTGGCGCGAGGTGATGTACGCGTTCGCCGACCGGCTGACACCCGACACCTACCACGCACTGGCCCGCGCCGTGTATGCCGAGATGGCTCTCGCCGGCGTCACGTCCGTCGGTGAGTTCCACTACGTGCACCACGCCCACGGCGGCACCCCGTACGCCGACCCCAACGCCATGGGCGAAGCCCTCATCGCGGCCGCCGCCGACGCCGGTATCCGCATCACCCTCCTCGACACCGCCTACCTTTCCTCCGGCTTCGGACAGCCGCCCAACACCCACCAGCTCCGCTTCTCCGACGGCAGCGCGGACGCCTGGGCGGAACGCTGTTCAGTTCTCAAGGAACGGGATCACGCGCGGATCGGTGCGGCGATTCACTCCGTACGGGCCGTGCCCGCCCGCCAGTTGGCGACCGTGGCGCGATGGGCGGAGGAACGGCGGGCCCCGCTCCATGTGCACCTGTCCGAGCAGACCGCCGAGAACGACGCCTGCCGCGAGGCCCATGGCCGCACCCCCGCCCAGCTCCTCGCCGAGCACGGTGTCCTCGGGCCGCGCACCACCGGCGTGCACAACACCCACCTCACCGACGAGGACATCGCGCTGCTCGGCGGCAGCGGCACCGGCACCTGTATGTGCCCGACCACCGAGCGGGACCTCGCCGACGGCATCGGACCGGCCGTCGCCCTCCAGCGCGCCGGCTCCCCGCTCTCCCTCGGCTCCGACAGCCACGCCGTCATCGACCTGCTCGAAGAGGCGCGCGCCATGGAGCTGAACGAGCGGCTGCGCACCCGCACCCGCGGTCACTGGACGGCCGCCGCCCTGCTGCGCGCGGCCTCCGCCGACGGCCATGCCGCGCTGGGCTGGCACGACGCGGGCACCATCGAGGCGGGCGCCCTCGCCGACCTCACGACGATCGCGCTCGACTCGGTCAGAACCGCGGGGCCGCTGCCCAGGCTCGGCGCCGAGACGGCCGTATTCGCCGCGACGGCAGCGGACGTACGCCACACGATCGTCGGCGGGCGGTACGTCGTACGAGACGGAACGCATGCCCTTGTGCCGGATGTGCCGCAGGCCCTCGCCCGGGCTGTGGACGCCCTGCGCGCCTGACGGCGCCCACCGAACCGAGCCCCCACGAGGACGCAATGAGCAGCAGCACCGTCATCACCAACATCGCCACGCTGGTCACCAACGACCCCTCCCTCGGATGGGGGTCCCCCCGCTCGAGCAAATTCGAGAGTGGGGGAAGAACTCCCCTCGGTCTGATCCAGGACGCGGCCGTCGTCATCGACGGCGACCGCGTCGCGTGGACCGGTGAATCAAGCAAAGCACCCGCCACTGACAGTCGCGTCGACGCCGGCGGCCGGGCCGTCCTCCCCGGCTTCGTCGACTCCCACTCGCACCTCGTCTTCGCGGGCGACCGGACGCAGGAGTTCAACGCCCGGATGTCCGGCCGGTCCTACAGCGCGGGCGGCATCCGTACGACGGTCGCCGCCACCCGGGCCGCGAGCGACGAGGAACTCGACGCGAACGTCACCCGTTATCTCGAAGAGGCCCTCCGCCAGGGCACCACCACCTTCGAGACGAAGTCGGGGTACGGCCTGACCGTCGAGGACGAGTCCCGCGCCCTGCGCATCGCCGCCGCGCACACGGACGAGGTCACCTACCTCGGCGCCCACATCGTCTCCCCGGACTACGCAGACGACCCGGCCGGCTATGTCGCCCTGGTCACCGGCGAGATGCTCGACGCCTGCGCCCCGTACGCCCGTTGGATCGACGTCTTCTGCGAGAAGGGCGCCTTCGACGGCGACCAGGCCCGCACGATCCTCACGGCGGGCAAGGCGAAGGGCCTGCACCCGCGCGTCCACGCCAACCAGCTGTCGTACGGCCCCGGGGTCCAGCTCGCCGTGGAGCTCGACGCCGCCAGCGCCGACCACTGCACGCACCTCACGGACGCGGACGTCGACGCCCTCGCGGGCGGCGCCACCGTTGCGACCCTCCTCCCCGGCGCCGAGTTCTCGACGCGTGCCGAGTGGCCGAACGCCCGCCGTCTCCTGGACGCGGGCGTCACCGTCGCCCTCTCCACCGACTGCAACCCCGGCTCGTCGTTCACCTCCTCCGTCCCCTTCTGCATCGCGCTCGCGGTACGGGACATGGGGATGACGCCGGACGAGGCGGTGTGGTCGGCCACGGCGGGCGGCGCGGCAGCCCTCCGCCGCGACGACATCGGCCGCATCACTCCGGGCGCGCGCGCCGACCTCACCCTCCTCGACGCGCCGAGCCATGTGCACCTGGCCTACCGGCCCGGCGTGCCCCTGGTCACCGGCGTGTGGCGCAGGGGCGAGCGGCTGGTGTGAGGGCGGGGCGCCGGCGTCACTGGGGAGGGGCCGCCTTCGTCCGTACCGTCAGCGGGTTGACGAAGTCGCCCTGACCGGCGTTGTACTGCTTCTCGTGGAAACGCTGGCCGGCGCCTGATCCGTACATCCGGAAGAACCACTTGCTCTGCCAGGCCTCCTTGGCCATGCCCAGGGCCACGTACTCCGCCTGTGCCTTCGCGCGCGTCACCTTCGCGAGTTCCTGGATCATCTCCACGATCCGGTCGCTCTCGAACATGCCCTTGGGCGTCTTGCCCTCGCTGTTGAAGAACCCACTGGTCTTCTTCTTGTACGCGTCGAGCAGTTTGCCCTCCAGCTGGTGCAGTGCCTTCTGCGCCTGCTGGTCCCGGGTGTAGTTCTCCAGCGTCACCCAGTCGTTGCCGTCCGCGCTGCGGGCGACGACTCCGGCGAAGTGGTAGTTCCACACGTCCTCGTGCGTTCGGTCCGTGGACGTAGCGCCCTCCGCGGCGGTCGCGTAGTCGATCTTCTTGTCGCTGCCGATCGACAGGGTGGCGAAGGCCTCGCCCACCTCCGGCAGGGCGTAGTTGTTGACGCCCAACTGCTGTGCGGCAGCGTCGGCTTCAACGGGATGCTCGCGCAGGGCGGTGCCGTACTGCTCGGCCGCGGAGGTGTCGGACTCGGGCGCCGTGCCCCCGGTCATCTCACGAACCAACTCCGCTATGCGCCCGGCGATCTCGGCGCCCTTGCTTTCGCTCCAGGGCGCGGTCTCGTCGGCGGAGGTCCCCCGGAGCGAGATCTCCATCGCGTAGCTGCCGATCACCTTGCGTGCCACGTCGATGCACTGCACCTTGATCAGATCGGCGAACCCCGCGGCCCTGGCCTGCTCCTCCTGGCCGTCGACCTCGGGCGTGACGCGCTGGAGGTCTCCGTTCTCGGTCTGGACCGTTCCCCCGGACTGCACCAGGGTGTAGGCGCTGCCGCGCGCCTGAAGTTCCGCGACCGACTGGTTGAACACCGCCGGGGACGCGTAGAACTCCTTGGGCTCGCGCTCGGTGTTGTGGACGGCGAGCGTGCCGTCGTTCGAGATCAGCAGGGAGACATCACCGGGATGGTGCACCCGGATGTCCATGTGGTCGACCTCGGCGCCGATCAGTTGGTTGGGCGACTTGCCCGGACGCAGCACGGCGTCGGGCCCCTGCGTCACGAAGTGGTCGACCTTCTTCCGGCTGCCGAGGTCCGTGTTCTCGCCCTCCACACCGCTGAAGCCGCCGGACGCGTACCGCTGCACGGCCGGCAGCGCGGCGGTCGCGCCGCCCGCCGACGATCCCTCGGGGAGCGCCCGTTGGACATCCGGTACCGGTCCTGCCAGCGCACGGGACGCGTTCGCCTCGGCCGCCCGCTCGAACCGGTCCGCCGGGTCGCTGACGGCGAGCCCGTCTCCGTGGTCGGTGCCGGCGACGGGTCCCTGCCGCTGCTGGATGACGTGGGTGAGTTCGTGGGCGAGGGTGTGCTTGTCCCCGCCGCCGTCGCCGACCACGATGTGGCTGCCGGAGGTGTACGCACGGGCCCCGAGCTCCTTCGCGGAGGCACGGGCCGCGTGGTCGGTGTGAAGGCGCACGTCGGAGAAGTCCGCACCGAGACGCGCCTCCATTTCACCGCGGACGGTGTGGTCGAGCGGACGTCCCGCCCCACGCAGGACGCCATGGACGGCAGACCGCTGCACGGCCGGCTGATCCCGATGCCCGCACTCCGGACCGTGCTGATGCTGCTCCACACCGTCGCCGAGTCCGTGCCCGGCCCTGCGGAGCATCTGCACGACAGCGGAGTTCCCGGCGCTGCGCTGCCGCCCGAGAAGGTCTGCCGAGGGCGCGCCGAGTGCCCGCGCGAAGGACGAGGCGTCGGCCGACTCGGGGGTACGTCGCGCCACCACCGGCTGCTTCTGCGGCATGTCGTCTCGACGTTGGGCGTGCATGAATCTCCTTGGCGTCCCGGGAGCGCTCCAGCCACATGTACGGTGCTGTGGCCGGCCGGGCAAGGGCCCCGAGGGCAGAGAAGCTGCACGCTCCACCGCCCTTTCGTACCCGGGCGCGTCCCATCACGGCGTGCGGATGCCTTCAGGGAAACAGGACGACGAAAAGCGGCCCGGCGCGATGCCGGGCCGCCCTTGTGGCAGGTGTCGAGGGCGGGTCACTCCTCGACTGTCAGGCCCTTCCGGAGCCGTACCAGCGTGCGCGACAGGAGTCGGGACACGTGCATCTGCGAGATGCCCAGCTCGTCGCCGATCTCCGACTGGGTCATGCCGGCGACGAAGCGCAGGGAGAGGATCTTCCGGTCCCGGGACGGGAGTTCCGCGATCAGGGGCTTCAACGACTCGACGTACTCGATGCCTTCGAGCCCGTGGTCCTCGTAGCCGATGCGGTCCGCGAGGGCGCCCTCCGCGTCGTCCTCCTCGGGCTGGGCGTCGAGTGAGCTGGCCGTGTAGGCGTTGGACGCCGCCATGCCCTCGACCACCTCGTCCTTGGTGAGGCCGAGCCGCTCCGCCAGCTCTCCGACCGTTGGGGCGCGGTCGAACTTCTGGGCCAGCTCGTCGCCGGCCTTGGCCAGGTCGAGCCGGAGCTCCTGGAGTCGGCGCGGTACGCGCACGGACCATGAGGTGTCACGGAAGAAGCGCTTGATCTCGCCGACGATGGTCGGCATCGCGAAGGTGGGGAACTCCACACCGCGGCTCAGCTCGAAGCGGTCGATCGCCTTGATCAGGCCGATGGTGCCGACCTGGATGATGTCCTCCATCGGCTCGCTGCGGGAGCGGAAGCGGGAGGCGGCGAACTTGACCAGCGCGAGGTTGAGTTCGACGAGTGTGTTGCGGACGTACGAATATTCGTGGGTGCCTTCCTCCAGCGACTCCAGCCGCTCGAAGAGGGTCTTGGACAGGGCCCGCGCGTCCACCGGCCCCACCTCGTCGTACGGGGGGATGTCCGGGAGACCGGCGAGCAGGTCGTCCTGCTCTGGGGGTACGTCCGCGTCCGCGATGGGATCCAGATGTTCCGGGGGGGATGTCGACGTCGCTGTATGGGTATGCGATGCGTCGAGCCGGGGTGACATGATGTCCTCCATCGTTCTCGGCATATGGCTGCCGAAGCCTGTACGTGCACTGCGGTGTGCGGCGCCTCCAAAGCCGGCCGTGTTTGGTTACGTGTACTTACTAGCCCTACCCGGTTTACCGAGCTCCCCGCAAGTGCGTTCTGTGGGGAAATGTCCGTTTCTGGGCGGATGTTCGGGTGTCGGAGCACGTAGGGAAGGCGTAGTGTTCGAGGGCGTCAGTCAGCAGTCACGACGTCGGGAGAGAGAGACGGCATGGACCGCGGCACGGTCGGCAGCGCACAGTCTGGCCGGCTTTTGGTGGAGGTCAGGGAAGAGGGCCCCAGTGCCGTCGTGACCCCGGCGGGTGAGCTCGATCACCACACCGCCGATTTGTTGCGTGAGCCACTCGAGGAATGTCTGGCCAAAGGATTCAGCAGGCTGGTCGTCGACTGCTCCCGGCTGGAGTTCTGTGATTCGACCGGACTCAATGTGCTGCTCGGTGCGCGACTCAAGGCGGAGGCCGCCGGCGGCGGCGTGCATCTCGCCGGAATGCTGCCCGTGGTGGCGCGTGTGTTCGAAATCACGGGGGCCGAAGCGGTCTTCACCGTGCATGACTCGCTCGAGGCGGCTTTGGCCGACCAGACCGGCTGAATCGGCCGGTATGAGCGCCCCGCCCGCCCCTCGGGGACCGGCGGTTTCCGGGCGTCGCACCCTTCATACGGCCTCTGTGGCCGAAGACGGGGGTGTTCCCCGGGTTCGGCAGGGCAGGAGAAACGCGTACTGCCCTTGTAGCCGTACTGACCGTGTAGTGACTTTTGAATCGTGAACTGGTGAATCGGTGAGGTGAAGCGCTGATGAGCACCACCCGGCCCCACTCGCCGGGCGACCGCGGCCCCGAGCCAAGCGGCGCGGAGCCCGGCGGCGCTTCGGGGGCGCCAGGGGGCCGACAGGTCCGCCGGCTGAGTTTTGCCGGCGCGAGCGGGATCGTTCCGCTCGCCCGTGATTTCACTCGGCAGGCGTTGCACGAGTGGGGTTGGATGCCGGCCGCGACCGCCGACCAGCGGGCGGCCGCGGAGGACGTTCTGCTGGTCGTCTCCGAGCTGGTCACCAATGCGTGTCTGCATGCCGAAGGACCGGACGAGATGCTGATCGCCTGCGACAACAAGGTGATCCGTATCGAGGTCTCCGACCGGGGTGCGGGTCAGCCCGCGCCGCGGACTCCGCATCGCGCGGGGCGGCCCGGTGGGCACGGGATGTTCATCGTGCAGCGGCTCTGCCTGGACTGGGGAGTCGTACGGACTTCCGGGGCGGCCGGTAAGACCGTGTGGGCCGAGCTGGGGGCGCCCGCGTAACCGGCGCCCTCCATCGGCACACTTCCAACACTCCCTTTGTCTTCCCTCCTTACACGCCCCGGCGTACCTTGACGGCTCGATCTGATGTGCCGTCAGGAACTCGAGAGGGAGCGGAACCGTGTCGTACCGGAAACGAACCGCCGCGCTCGCGTCCGTCGCGGCCCTGGCCGGCTCGGCGGTGCTGATGGCCGCCCCCGCAGCCCGGGCCGAGGTCGTCGACGTCAACTACCAGTGCAAGACGCCGATCGGTGACAAGTCCGCCGTATCGCCGATCGACATCAAGGGCGTCGAGAGCGGCAGCGGCTACAAGATCACCATGTCGTGGCAGAAGGGCGTCTCGTCCAGCCCGGTCGAACTGGGCAAGGGAGCGATGAACCCGAGCGCCACCATCAAGCTGGGCGGCGCCGACAGCGGCACGATGTCCGTCACCGGGCCCGCCAACCAGGAAGCGATTCCCGCCAACACCCCCATCAAGATCAATGACTTGACGGGCACCTACACCCCGAAGAAGACCGGCAAGGTCACCTTCACGGCGGCCATCCTCACCATCAAGGCGCTCGGCACGACGACGACCTGCACCCCGTCCAACAGCCCCGGCCCCTCCCTGACCCTCGACGTCACGGCCGCCGAGGGCGCCACCGGCTCCACCCAGTCCGGCGCCGACTCCGGTGCCGAACTTCCGCAGACCGGCCCCGAGGACTCGGCCATCGCCCTCGGCACCCTCGGCGGCACGGTGCTGCTGGCGGGAGCGGCGGGCGCGCTGTGGCTGACGCGGAGGAACCAGACGGCGCGCTGACCGTCGTCGCACGACTGTTGGAGCCGCCGATGTCGTCCGCCTACCGTGTCCTGATCCTCGCTGCTCTCGTCCTGGTGGGTGCCGCCCCGGCCGCCTCCGCCGCCGAGGCATGGTCCCTCGCGCCCTCCGGCGGTGGGCGGCCGTCCTTCTACGCCGAGGGTGCGCCCGGGACGGTTCTCCAGGACACGGTGTCCGTGCTCAACCGGAGCGGGGAGCCGGTCACCGTGCGGCTGCGCGGGACCGGGCTCGCGGTCGCCTTCACCGACGGCTCGGTCCGGGTGCCCGCCCGTACGCGCGCCGATGTCCCCTTCACCGTGAGCGTTCCGGCGGGGGCCGCGCCCGGCGATCTCGCGGGCGCGATCGTCGCGCGTGACGGCGACGGGCGTTCGGGGACGGTGGCGCTGCGGCTGCGGCTGCGGGTGGTCGGGCCCACGCTGTCCGCGCTGACCGTCGAGCACCTGACGGTGGGCGCCACCGGTATCTCGTACGAGCTGGTCAACCGCGGTACGACCACCCTCGTCCCGACGCTCGCCGTCCGCGCCGACGGCGCCTTCGGCCGCCGCGTCCTCGACCGCGCCCCGCGGACCCTCCCCGTCGAACTGGCCCCCGGGCGCCGCGTGAAGCTCACCGAGCCGTGGGCCGACCGGCCGGCCCTCGACTCGGTCGACGTGCGGCTGACGGTGACGGCGGCGGGCGGGGCGCGTGACGAGGCGGGGGCGTCGGTGTGGTGCGTGCCGTGGGGTGCGGTGGCGGGAGGAGTGGGTGCGGTGGCCGCGTTCGGTGCGCTGGCAGTCGTACGACGTCGAAGGCGCCGTACGGACGCAGGCGACGCGGTGCCCGAACCCCCGCGTACGGAGGTCGAGTTGACGGGAGCGGTGACGTGAGCGGCAAGGTGCGGATCTCGGTGCTCGTCGCGGTGCTCGCGCTCCTTGTGGCGCCCCTGGTGGCACCGGCGGCCGCGGCGGAGAAGCCCGCCGTCGAGTTGTCCAAGTCGCAGGCGGGGACCGGGGGTTCGATCACCGTCACCGGGAGCGGCTGGCGGGCGCGGGCGCTGCTGATGATCCTGATCTGCGGGCAGTCCGTACCGTCCCGTGGAGTGATCGGCGGGACCAACTCCTGTGCCAACGCGGACGGGCGGGCGGTGACGACGGACGGTGAGGGCCGGTTCGAGCGGAAGCTGCCGGTCGCCGAGCCGCCGGTGCCGTGTCCCTGCGTGGTGCATGTCGCCACCGTGACCGGGGCGAAGGCCGAGGCGGACGCCGTCTTCCAGGTCGCCGGGCATGCGGTGGAACCCCTGCCCGCGGAGGCGGCCGGCGGGCGGCTGTCGGTGCTGACGGACACGCGGCTCGACGGGTCCGGTGGGCTGCTCACCTGGTTCGGGGCGCCGCCCACGCGCTCGCTCGTCTTCACCGTCGGCAATGTCGGCACCTCCACCATCAAGAACCCGGTCTTCCAGGTCGGCACCTCGCACGGTGTGTTCGCCCCCGAGTGGCAGGACCAGCAGTGGCGCGGCACCGTCGGGCCCGGCCGGAAGGCGCGCATCGAGCTGCCGGTCGAGCTGTCCGGCGGTGCGCACGGCGACTACACCGTCTCGCTCAAGTACGGCGGGAAGGTCCTCGCCGAGCAGCCCTGGGGCGTGGGCCGGCCGTGGGGCGTGACCCTGTTCTGGGTCCTGGTCTGCCTGGTCGTTCCGGCGGCGGTGTTCCGCGTCGGGATGGCGGTGGTGGACCGGGTGCGGCCGCGTCGCAGCACCGGGCGCGGACGGCTCCGTATGCCCGAACTCTCCCTGCACCTGCCCAAGTTGACCGCGTCCGCCACGGGGCGCGACGTATCCACCACTTCGACTTCGACCTCGACCCTGCCGTGGTTCACCCCGGACGCCGATCCGGGCACGGCCGGTCAGCTCTCCGCACCGCACGACGACAGTCCGACGAGTCCTACGACTCCCACCAGGAAGGGACAGACGTGAGCAAGCCAAGGAGAGTCACACCGGCCCGCGGACGCAGAACGGGCGCGGCGGGCGTCGCCATGATGCTGGGCGGCGCGGGCATCCTGATCGGCGTCACCGCCGCGCCCGCCCAGGCCGCCGAGGTGTCGTACGCCACCGAGTGCATCCCGCCGGCGATCTCCGGACTGCCGCCGGTCCAGGGCACGACGAAGGTGGAGATCACCGCGCCCGCCGAGGCCAAGGTCGGCGACGAGGTCGAGATCACCTGGAAGTTCGTCCAGGCCGCCTCCAAGAACCCCGACATCCTCGACCTGGAGAAGGACACCGTCCAGCCGACCGGGACCCTCAAGGCGGCGGGTGCCCAGACCGGGAACATCGCGATGGAGGGACCGCGGACCAATCCGCCGATCCCCAAGAACAGCGACATGAAGCTGTCCGACATGAAGGGCAAGCTGAAGCTCACGGCGGCCGGAGAGGTGACGCTGACGCCCGAGGCGTACAACATCAACGTCAACAAGCCGATCTCCACGGACACCAAGTGCTCCCCGAAGGAGACGGTGCAGAAGGCCGCGACCATCAAGGTGACGGACGGCGGCGGGAGTTCGGGCGGTACGACGGGAGGGTTGCCGACGGGGCTGCCGACGCTGCCGACCGGACTGCCCACGGGATCCTCGCCGTCACCCAGTGAGAGCGAGACGGGCGGCGACACGGGCGGTGGGTCCGCCGGCGGTTCCGACACCGGAGGCTCCAGCACCGGCGGGGACGACGGCGGCCAGACCGACTTCACGGGCAAGGAGGTCCAGGTCCCGTACAAGTGCAAGACGCCCATCGGAGACAAGGAAGCGACCTCGCCGGTGCAGATCAACGCCAAGAAGGACGGCGGGAGTTTCGACCTCATGGTGCAGTTCAAGAAGTCGGTGATGGACAGTCCCGCCGACATCCCGGCGGACTCGGTCAAGCCGTCGATGGAGGTGGCCCTGGGCGGCGCCGACACCGGCACGGTCCATGTGGAGGGTCCCACCAACGCCGAGCCCATCGAATCGGGCGACCCGATCGAGATCCCGGACCTGACCGGCACCTACAAGCCGGGCGCGAGCGGCGAGTCGACGCTGTCGCCGGGCGTCCTCACGATCGAGGCCCTCGGTACGACCACGACCTGCACGCCGGCCAAGTCGGAGGTCTCCCTGACCCTGGACACCACCGAGCAGGCGAGCGGCGCCTCGGGCGGCGGCTCCGGTTCGGCCGGTTCGGCCTCCGGCGGCGGTTCGTCGACGGACGGCGGCCTCGCCGCCACGGGCTCCGACGAACACGGCATCCTGAAGGCCCTGGCACTGGTGGCGGGGACGGCCGTCCTCCTGGGCGGCGCGGTGTTCACGTTCATGCCGCGACGCAGGCTCCGCTAGCGGGCCCCCAGGGGCGAGGGGAACCGCGCACGTCCCCGAAACGCACGGAGGGCGCTGCACCCACGTGGATGCAGCGCCCTCCGTCGGCTCAGCCGGGCCGGGCAGGTCTCAGTTGACGTTGCCCATCAGTTCCTTGACCTTCTTGCGGTACATCCACACCGCGACACCGGCGATGACGGCGAGCGTGGCCTCCAGGGCCACGATGCCCGTCTTGTTGAGGTCGACGCCGGCGATGGAGAGCAGACCGGTCGTGGCGTCACCGGCGGTGACGGCCAGGAACCAGACGCCCATC
The DNA here is from genome assembly GCF_044593495.1 of Streptomyces sp. NPDC051963. Taxonomy (NCBI): domain Bacteria; kingdom Bacillati; phylum Actinomycetota; class Actinomycetes; order Kitasatosporales; family Streptomycetaceae; genus Streptomyces; species Streptomyces sp. NPDC051963. The sequence continues at coordinate 591,086 of NZ_JBIUCC010000008.1, forward strand.
ATCTGGGAGGCGTACTTCGCGGGGGCCATCTTCGTGGTGACCGACAGGCCCACCGGGGAGACCGTCAGCTCACCGACGGTCTGGACGAAGTAGATCGCCGCCAGCCACAGCGCCGCCGCCTTGTGACCGCCCTCGGCGATCGACAGCGGGGCCAGGAAGAGGAAGAAGGACGCGCCGACCAGGACCAGGCCCGTCGCGAACTTCGCCGCCGTGCTCGGCTCCTTGCCGCGCCGGGCCAGCGCCAGCCACAGCCAGGCGAAGACCGGCGCCAGCGCCATGATCATGACCGGGTTGACCGACTGGTACCAGGAGACCGGGAACTCCCAGCCGAAGACGGAGTTGTCGGCGGAGGACTCGGCGAACAGCGACAGCGTCGAGCCACCCTGGTCGTAGATCATCCAGAACACGGCCGCGGCCACGAAGAACCAGATGTACGCGGTCAGCTTCGACTGCTCGGCACGGTCCAGCTCCTTGTCCCGCTTCATCCGGGCGATCACCATGATCGGGATGATCAGGCCGGCGAGCGTGATCGGGACCAGCAGCCAGTTCAGCGTGTAGACGCCGGAGACGCCGACGACGGCGTAGAAGACGATCGCGACGGCCGCCCAGAAGCCCGCCTTGCGCAGCGTCGCCGCCTTCTGCTCGGCGGTCAGCGGCGTCGGGACGATGTCCGAGCGGGAGCTCAGGTGCCGGCTGCCGAGCAGGAACTGGGCGAGACCCAGGCCCATGCCGAGCGCGGCGAGCGCGAAGCCCAGGTGCCAGTTCACGTTCTCACCGACGGTGCCGATGATCAGCGGAGCGGCGAACGCGCCGACGTTGATGCCGATGTAGAAGAGCGTGAACCCACCGTCGCGGCGCGGGTCGTCCGGGCCGTCGTAGAGGTGCCCGACCATCGTCGAGATGTTGGCCTTCAGCAGACCGGAACCGATCGCGACCAGACCGAGGCCCGCGAAGAAGCTGCCGGACCAGGGGAGAGCCAGGGTGAGGTGGCCGAGCATGATGATCCCGCCCGCGACGGCGACCGTCTTGCGGGGGCCGAGCACGCGGTCCGCGAACCAGCCGCCCGGGAGGGCGAGCAGGTACACGAGCGACAGGTACACCGAGTAGATCGCGGTCGCGGTGGTCGCACTGAGGTGCAGGCCGCCGGGGGCCACCAGGTACAGCGGGAGCAGGGCCCTCATGCCGTAGTAGGAGAACCGCTCCCACATCTCGGTCATGAACAGAGTGGCCAGTCCGCGGGGGTGGCCGAAGAAGGTCCATCCGGAACCGGGGGTGCCCGGCTCAAAGGATTCCTTCGTCAGGCTGGACGCCATGGTCGATCCTTGCTGGTCGGGACGCGCTCGAAGAGCGATGCGCGCCCGGTGGGGGGCGGCCGGCACCGGCCGGGACAGTCCGTCCACCCCCACGCCCACGGGGAGTCCGCTCCGGGTCACGGAACGGTGAACGGTGCCCACCGGGATCCACGCCCCCACCGACTGGGGGCCCGGCCACAGGTCATTCCTTTCAGGGCTGGCCGGGGCCAGCCCGCACACAAAAGAGACCTTCAGCGTCAAATACTCGCCAAAGGTCCCCGCGGTGCTACAGGCGTTCGTTCACCATAAGGCAGGACACCGCCGGATATGGAAGGACTTGAGACACGGATCACAGGTGTCGGCGGAACCGCAAGCATACTTTCCAAGGTCTCCATGACATTCGCATCCCAGAGCCGCAGGTTCGGCCGGGAGAGTCCACAGGTAAGAATCGTTCCATGGGACGGTAAGAATCCGGCTCGCCGATCACACCCCGGCTCTTGTCATCCGCGGACTACCATCACTTCATGACCCGTGTACTGCTCGCCGAGGACGACGCGTCCATCTCGGAGCCGCTGGCCCGCGCCCTGCGCCGGGAAGGGTACGAGGTCGAGGTGCGTGAGGACGGACCCACCGCGCTCGACGCCGGCATCCAGGGCGGCATCGACCTGTGTGTCCTGGACCTCGGCCTGCCCGGCATGGACGGCCTGGAAGTGGCCCGCCGGCTGCGTGCCGAAGGCCACACCGTCCCGATCCTCATCCTCACCGCGCGCGCCGACGAGGTGGACACCGTCGTCGGCCTGGACGCCGGCGCCGACGACTACGTCACCAAGCCCTTCCGGCTCGCCGAGCTGCTCGCCCGGGTACGGGCCCTGCTGCGGCGCGGCGCCGCCGAGCCGCAGCAGCCGCCCGCCACGCACGGCGTGCGCATCGACGTCGAGTCGCACCGCGCGTGGATGGGCGACGAGGAACTCCAGCTCACCGCCAAGGAGTTCGACCTGCTGCGGGTCCTCGTGCGGGACGCCGGACGGGTCGTCACGCGCGACCAGCTGATGCGCGAGGTCTGGGACACCACCTGGTGGTCGTCGACCAAGACCCTCGACATGCACATCTCCTGGCTGCGCAAGAAACTCGGCGACGACGCGGCGAACCCCCGGTACATCGCCACCGTGCGGGGCGTCGGCTTCCGCTTCGAGAAGAGCTGAGTAGTACGCGTCCATGCGCCGTCGACTGATCCAGTCCACGCTCGCCGTGGTGCTCGTCGTGATCGCCGTCTTCGGCGTCTCCCTCGTGATCGTCGAGACCCGGACGATCAGCAGCACCGCGCAGGAGCGCGTGGACTCCGAGGCGATCCGGCTCGCCAGCATCGTGGACAGCCGGCTGATCGCCACCGGGGCCGTCACGGCCGACGTGCTGCGCGAACAGGTGCCGGCCGAGCGCTACGCCGTGATCCGCATCCCGGGCCGGCAGCCCATCGAGATCGGCACCAAGCCCTCCGGCGACACCATCAGCGCCACCCGCAAGGGCGAGCAGAAGGAGACGGTCACCGTCCAGGAGCCGCGATCCGTGGTGACCCGCGAGGTCTGGCGGACGCTGCTGATCATCGCGGCGGTGGCGCTGCTGGCGGTCATCGCCGCCGTGCTGCTCGCCGTACGGCAGGCCAATCGGCTCGCCTCACCGCTCACCGACCTCGCCGAGACCGCCGAACGGCTCGGCTCCGGGGATCCGCGGCCCCGGCACAAGCGCTACGGCGTCCCGGAGCTGGACCGTGTCGCGGACGTGCTGGACGGCTCCGCCGAGCGGATCGCCCGCATGCTGACCGCCGAACGCCGGCTGGCCGCCGACGCCTCCCATCAGCTCCGTACGCCGCTCACCGCGCTGTCCATGCGGCTGGAGGAGATCACCCTCACCGACGATCCGGACACGGTGAAGGACGAGGCCACGATCGCGCTGGCGCAGGTGGAACGGCTGACGGACGTGGTCGAGCGGCTGCTCACGAACTCCCGCGACCCCCGCACCGGCTCCGCCGTCACCTTCGACCTCGACGAGGTCATCCAGCAGCAGCTCGCCGAGTGGCGGCCCGCCTACCGCAGCGTGGGGCGGGCGATCGTCAGCTCCGGCAAACGGCATCTGCACGCCGTGGGGACACCGGGTGCGGTGGCACAGGTGCTGGCCGCACTGATCGAGAACTCGCTCATGCACGGCGGCGGCACGGTCGCGCTGCGTACACGCGTCACCGGTAACCAGGCCGTGGTCGAGGTCACGGACGAGGGGCCGGGGGTGCCCGCCGATCTCGGGGCGCGGATCTTCGAGCGGGCGATCAGCGGGCGGAACTCCACGGGCATCGGGCTCGCGGTGGCCCGGGATCTGGCGGAGGCCGACGGGGGGCGACTGGAGATGCTCCAGGCCGCGCCGCCGGTGTTCGGACTGTTTCTGTCGCGTACGGCGACGAAGAAGTCCGGGGCGACGGGGGATTCGGAGCCGACGGTTCGATAGGCCGTCGAGCTGCGGGCATGCGGGCCGCCCGACTACAGGGAGCGGCGCCCCGCTGCCGCCGGTGCCGGACGCTCCTCCGCCGGCGACCCCTTGCGCTGCTCCGTCAGGAACGATTCCGCGTCGGAGATCGCTTCCTTCGCCGGGAGGGTCTTGAAGACCCAGGTGCGGTAGGACCAGAAGCGGAAGAGGGTGGCGACGCCGATGCCGAGGAACTTGAAGACGTTGCTCTGGAGGGGGCTGTCCCAGCCGAAGCCGTAGGTCGCCGCGTAGAGCACGCCGTTCTCGATGACCAGGCCGACCGCGCTGAACAGCAGGAACAGGGTCAGTTCCTTGGTACGGCCGCTCTTGTCACGGTCGCGATACGTGAAGTAACGGAACCCGACGTAGTTGAAGACGATCGCCACCACCGTCGCGATGACGCTCGCCCGCACCACCTGGAGGTCGGTGACATGCCGTACCAGGTTGAACACGAGGAGGTTGACCAGGAGCCCCGCGCCACCCACCGCCCCGAACTTGGCGATCTCACGCCCGAGCCGGTCGATGCGCTGTCGCAGCGCTTGGGGGGCCGAATGAAGCCCCGAGGAACCATGTCCCATGGTCGTGCAGGCCCCCATCGGGTCGAATTCGTCAACGCAGCCATGCTAACCACCCCCCATGGCAAACGCCTGTGGGCCGGAGCACACCCAGGGGAAAGGCAGCGGAAAGCCTTGGGAAAGGCGCGGAAACCGGCCGCGGTGGCGTGACCGATACCCTGGGGTCGTGACGTTCCCGGTAGTCGGCATGGTCGGCGGAGGCCAGCTCGCTCGTATGACACACGAGGCAGGCATCCCGCTAGGCATCAGGTTCAAGCTCCTCAGTGACACCCCTCAGGATTCCGCGGCGCAGGTCGTCGGTGATGTCGTCATCGGCGACTACCGCGACCTGGACACGCTGCGCGCCTTCGCACGCGGCTGTGACGTGATCACCTTCGATCACGAGCACGTCCCGACGGAGCATCTGCGGGCCCTCGAAGCGGACGGCATCCCCGTCCGCCCCGGCCCCGACGCGCTCCAGCACGCCCAGGACAAGGGCGTGATGCGCGCGAAGCTCGACGCGATCGGCGTGCCCTGCCCACGGCACCGCATCGTCGGCGATCCGCAGGACGTCGTCGCGTTCGCGGATGAGGGCGACGGCTTCCCCGTCGTCCTGAAGACCGTCCGCGGAGGCTACGACGGCAAGGGCGTGTGGGTCGTACGGACCGTCGAGGAAGCGGCCGAGCCCTTCCGCGCCGGCGTGCCCGTCCTCGCCGAGGAGAAGGTCGACTTCGTCCGGGAGCTGGCCGCGAACGTCGTACGGTCGCCGCACGGTCAGGCGGTCGCGTACCCCGTCGTGGAGTCCCGCCAGGTCGACGGCGTCTGCGACACCGTCATCGCGCCCGCCCCCGACCTCGACCGCCATCTCGCCCTGCGCGCCGAGGAGATGGCGCTGCGCATCGCCAAGGACCTGGACGTCGTCGGCCACCTCGCCGTCGAGCTGTTCCAGACCCGCGACGGCCGCATACTCGTCAACGAACTGGCCATGCGCCCCCACAACTCCGGTCACTGGACCCAGGACGGCGCGATCACCAGCCAGTTCGCCAACCATGTCCGCGCGGTCCTCGACCTGCCCCTCGGCGACCCGCGCCCCCGCGCGAAGTGGACCGTCATGGTCAACGTCCTCGGCGGCGACTACCCCGACATGTACTCCGCGTACCTGCACTGCATGGCCCGCGACCCCCAGCTGAAGATCCACATGTACGGCAAGGACGTGAAGCCCGGCCGCAAGGTGGGCCACGTCAACACTTACGGCGACGACCTCGACGACGTGCTGGAGCGCGCCCGTCACGCTGCCGGCTACCTGAGAGGCACGATCACCGAATGAGCCCCGCTCACCCGTCGCCCGACCACCACCCCTCAACGAGCGCTGACGCGCGCCCCTTTCCTTTGGTCGGCATCGTCATGGGGTCGGACTCCGACTGGCCCGTCATGGAGGCCGCCGCGCAGGCCCTCGACGAGTTCGAGATCGCCTACGAGGTCGACGTCGTCTCCGCGCACCGTATGCCGCGCGAGATGGTGACGTACGGGGAGCAGGCCGCCGAGCGCGGCCTCAAGGTGATCATCGCCGGCGCGGGCGGCGCCGCCCATCTGCCCGGCATGCTCGCCTCGGTCACCCCGCTGCCGGTCATCGGCGTCCCCGTGCCGCTGAAGTACCTCGACGGCATGGACTCGCTGCTGTCCATCGTGCAGATGCCGGCCGGCGTCCCGGTCGCGACGGTCTCCGTCGCCGGCGCCCGCAACGCCGGTCTCCTCGCCGCCCGTATCCTCGCCACCCACGACGAGGAACTCCTCGGCCGGATGCGGGATTTCCAGCAGGACCTGAACGACCAGGCCACCGAGAAGGGCCGGCGCCTGCGCGCCAAGGTCGAGGGCACCAACGGCTTCGGCTTCAGGAAGTGACGGCCATGACCTCACTGGAGGAAGCCCGGGAGTTGCTGCGCGACTTCCCGGTCGTCGACGGGCACAACGACCTGCCCTGGGCGCTGCGCGAGCAGGTGCGCTACGACCTCGACGCCCGTGACATCGCGACCCACCAGAACGCCCATCTGCACACCGACATCCCGCGGCTGCGGGAGGGCGGTGTCGGTGCGCAGTACTGGTCGGTGTACGTCCGCGCCGACCAGCCCGAGCCCGTGGCGGCGACGCTGGAACAGATCGACTGCGTACGGCAGTTGCTGGCGCGTTATCCGAAGGACCTGAGGCCCGCGACGACGGCCGCCGACATGGAGGCGGCGCGCGCGGAGGGCCGGATCGCGTCGCTGATGGGCGCCGAAGGCGGCCACTCCATCGCCAACTCCCTTGCCACGCTACGGGCGTTGTCGGCGCTCGGCGTGCGCTACATGACCCTCACCCACAACGACAACGTGGACTGGGCGGACTCGGCGACGGACGATCCCGGCGTCGGGGGTCTGTCGGCCTTCGGCCGTGCGGTGGTGCGGGAGATGAACCGCGAGGGCATGCTCGTGGACCTCTCGCACGTGGCGGCGACGACGATGCGGGACGCGATGGACGCGACCCTGGCGCCGGTGATCTTCTCCCACTCGTCGTCGAGGGCCGTCTGCGACCATCCGCGCAACATCCCCGACGACGTGCTGGAGCGGCTGGCCGGCAACGGCGGCATGGCGATGGTGACGTTCGTGCCGAAGTTCGTGCTCCAGGCGGCCGTGGACTGGACGGCCGCCGCGGACGACAACATGCGCGCGAACGGCTTCCACCATCTCGCCACCACGCCCGAGGCGATGAAGGTCCACCGTGACTTCGAGGAGCGGCACCCGCGCCCGGTCGCCACCGTGTCCACGGTCGCCGACCACCTCGACCACATGCGCGAGGTCGCCGGCATCGACCACCTCGGCATCGGCGGCGACTACGACGGCACGGCCTTCACCCCCGACGGGCTGAACGACGTCTCCGGCTACCCGAACCTGATCGCCGAGCTCCTCGACCGCGGCTGGTCGAAGCCCGACCTCACCAAGCTGACCTGGCAGAACGCGGTACGGGTACTGGGCGCCGCCGAGGACGTGGCCCGCGAGGTCCGGGCGACCCGGGGGCCGTCCAACGCGACCATCGGGGAACTGGACGGCTGATCGCCGACCTGGTCCGGTCCCGGGAGTCGTGGTCGTACCCCCGAACGCACCGCCCACCAGGAAGCGCCCTCGGCGGCGTGCGACGGTGACCGTATCCCCCGGGACGATCACGACGTACGGAGCCCGCCATGGCAGACCTCCAGGACGAAGTGCACACGACGAGCGACGTCGACGGGCCGTTCGAGGACGAGGCCTTTCCGGCGGACCCGGCGGAGCCCTTCGTGTCGGTGTCCGACCCGGACACCGACCCCCTGGAGCGGGCGCACGCCATCCTCGCCGCGCACCCTGTGGCCGACGGCTACAGCGGGCTGCCGTGGGCGCTGCGGCACCTGCCCTGGTACGACCTGGAGACAGGTGAGGCGGCCGTCGACACGGACATGCCGCGGCTGCGCGAAGGGCATGTGGGTGCGCTGTTCTGGTCGCTGCACCTGCCCGAGGGCATGGACGGCGACCGGGCCGTCGGGGCCACGCTGGAGCAGCTCGACCTGGTGCGGGCGGTGGTCCGTACCCACCCCGAGGGCCTGCGTCTGGCCTGCACCGTCGGGCAGACCACGGACGTCCGCCGGTGCGGCCGGGTCGCCGTGCTGCTGGGCCCCGCCGACGCGGCCGCCGTCGGCGACTCGCTCGGCATCCTGCGCTCCCTGTGCGCGCTGGGCCTGCGCGTCCTCACCCTGTCCCGGGTGTCCTGGGCGAGCGAGGCCGGGCTCACCCGGTTCGGCGAGGAGGTCCTGCGGGAGATGAACCGGCTCGGCGTGCTCGCCGACCTCTCCGGCGCCTCCGGGGAGACCCTCCGCCGTGCCTTGACGGTCTCCAAGTCACCCGTTCTCTGCACCCGTTCCGCCGCTCACGCCCTGCGCCCGCACCCGGCCAACCTCCCCGACGACCTGCTCGTCGAGCTGGGGGAGGCCAAGGGCCTGTGCATGGTGCCGCTGACCGCCAAGCAGACCGGCCCGGCCGTCCGCGACGTCGCCGACCACCTCGACCATGTGCGGGCGCTCGCGGGCCCCGAGTCCGTCGGCCTGTCCGGCACGTACGACGTCGGCACCGCCCACCCGCTCGAACTCGCCGACGCCTCCTGCTATCCGCGCCTCATCGCCGAGCTCCTCGGCCGAGGCTGGCCGGAGGCCGATATCACCCTGCTGACCTGGGGAAACGTACAGCGGGTCCTGCGCAGTGCCGACTTCACGGCCCGCGCCACACAGCAGCGCCGCGAGCCGTCGACGGCGAAGATCGCCGAGCTGGACGGGTGATCAGGCCTCCGGGATCATGCACAGGCAGAACGGGTGCCCCGCCGGGTCGGCGAACACCCGGAAGTCCTTCTTGCCGCCCTCGTCGTCCAGGTCCAGCGGCCGCGCTCCCAGCGTCAGCACCCTCTCCTGAGCGGCGTCGACGTCGGCCCAGCTGGGCCCCGCGTCGAAGTCCAGATGGAACTGCTGTCCGTTCCGGTCCGCCCGCGGCCACTGGGGCGGGGTGTAGCCGTGGGAGTACTGGAAGCCCAGTCGGGGACCCCCGGGCACCTGGAGCACGACCCACTCCGGGTCCTCCTCGTCCACTTCGGGCGTACCCCCCGCGACCTGCGCGTAGAAGCCGGCCAGCGCGCGCGGATCGGGGCAGTCGAGGACGACGTTGCGCAGACGTGCCACGGGTGCCATGAGGTTTCTCCTCGTCAGCTCTCGATCAGGTCTCGTCCCTCCCGCGCGGAGCGGCCGCCCGGGAGCCCACCAACAGTAGGCACAGTACGGCGACCCCGGCGACGATCCCGCTCAGCAGGAGCAGCGGGTCCAGGGGCCGTGCCGAGGCGACGGGCTGCGTCTGCGGGGCCGCCGCGGCCGCCGAGGGGGACGTGGCCGGCACGGCCGGGGCGGCGGTGGTCGTGGGCATGACCATGGACGGGGTCGGGGTCGGGGTCGAGGAGGGCGATGCCGGTGCCTTGCTCGTCGCCGTCGGCCTGGCCGGGGCCGTCGTCCGGTGCTCGTCGTGTCCCTGGCCCGAGGCGGTCTCCTGGTGCGTGTGGGTGGGCGCGGGCGCCGCGGTGGTGGCGGGTGCCGCCGCCCGGACCGTGATCCCGGCCGTCATGTCGGGGTGCACGGTGCAGTAGTAGCCGTACGCACCGGCGGTGCCGAAGGTGAAGCTCCAGCTCTCGCCCTTGTCCAGCATGGGGGAGTGGATCGACACCGGGCCCGAGGTGGTCTTCACGTCGTGCGGTGCCGTGTCCTGGTTGGTCCAGGTCACCGTGGACCCGGCGGGGACGGTGAGGTTCGCGGGGGAGAAGGCGTACCCCTGCATCGTCACCCGGTACGTGGCCGCCGACGCCTCGCCGGGCACGGCCACCGGGAGCGCGGCGAGAGCGAGTACGGCCGCCGGCAGGGCCGCCCGCCGTGCCGTCCTCATGCGAACTCCGCGGCGAGAAGCAGCCGCAGCCGGGTGGCCGGGCGCAGCAGGCCGAGGCGGAACCCGGTCGCCCGGCGCAACAGCCGGTACGGCAGCCGGGCGGTGCCCACGACGAGCAGCCGGTCGTCGGCACACTCCACGACGCGCAGGCGCAGCAGGGCGGGGAAGAGGATCCCGCGCAGCTCCAGGTCACCGGTCAGCTGCAACCGGCGTCCGCCGTCGAGGGGTTCGACGTCCTCGGACGTGAGCGCGACCGGGGCGCCGGACCGGTCCAGTCCCTCGAACTCGAAGCGCAGGGCGGGGCGTTCGGCATCGTCGGGCACGGTCAGTGCGGCCGAGGTGAGGGTGATGCGCCGGCGCCGGGTGGGCAACGGGCCGTACCAGGCGGTGAGTTCGACGAGCGAGCGGCCGGGGGCCACGGTGTACCGGCCGGGCAGGGGCAGCCCGGTCGCCGAGTCGCGTGACTCCGGCGGGGGCGGGACGGTGGGCAGGGTGACGGTCGTCATCCCGGATCTCCTTGGAAGCGGTTCCCGAGGTATGGCGGAGGTGTGGAGAATGGGGCGGGCGCCGGTCCGGCCGACTGAGCCTCGGCCGGACCGGCGTCCACCTTCGGGGAGGGTCAGCAGCTGCCGGTGATGAAGTCCTCGGTGGGCGCGAGCATGTGCTCGGCCCAGACCGTGTGCATCTTCACGTAGCTGTCGACGTCGAGCAGATCGGTGATCTGCTGCCCGAGCGACTCCTCCAGGTGCGCCGAGTTGATGTGGGCCAGCAGCACGCTGAGCGTGTCGTCGAGGACCGTGCCGCCGCCTTCGACGGCGGGCTTGAGGATGCTCTCGACCCACACCGTGTGCATCTTGATGTACGAGTCGAGCGCCAGCGCGTCCTGCACCTGCTGCCCCGGGGACTGCTCCAGGTGCGCCGAGTAGAGGTGCTGGAGGATCGGCAGCAGCACGTTCTGGACGCTGGTGCACTGCTCGTCGCCGCCGTCACCGGTGCCGCCCGTGGCCGTCGGGGTGGCCGTCGGCCCGGTGGTCGGGGTGCCGGTCGGTGTCGCCGTGGGAGTGGCGGTGGGCGTCGATGTCGGCGTGGCGGTGGGCGTGGGTGCGGGCGTCGATCCGCCGCCGTCGGACGGCTCGACGACCTTCACCGACGCCACCATGTCCGGGTGCACCGCGCAGTAGTACTCGTAGGTCCCGGCCTTGGTGAAGGTGTACGACCACGAATCGCCCTGCTCCAGCGTCCCCGAGTCGAAGGACACCGGGGCCTTCGTCGTGGTGACCGTGTGCGGCGCGCTGTCGTGGTTGGTCCACTGGACCGTCTGGCCGACCTCGACGACGAGCTGCTTCCCGTCGCCGTACTTGTAACTCATGATGTCGACCTGGTAGTCGGCAGCGGCGGCAGCGGCCGGCTGGGCCTCGGCAGCGGCGGCGACGGGCGCCTGAGCCGCGCCCGCTGCCTCCTTGGAGGCTGCCGTCGTGGAACCCGAGGCCGCGCTCAGCAGCCCGAGGCTGAGGACGGCCGCCAGGGCCGCGCCGAGTCCCGCGACGAGCAGGGACCGGTTCCCGACCGGCGACCTGCGCCGCCGGTCACCGGTCTCATTACTACTTTTCACTTCAACTCCTAATTGTTTCCAGGGGAGTTCAGCGGCCGGGATCGGCCGTGACCAGCAGACTCGTCACGGCGAGTACGACGAGGACGAGCCCCGTCTCCGCCGCGACCGAGAAACCGAAGGGCCGCATGGTGGCGGCGTCGCCGCGCAGCAGCACGGCGAGATCGAGGCGGGTGCGCACCCACTGGCGGCTGCACTGGGCGGCCACCAGGACGGCGCCGAGCACGGCCGTCTTGATCAGCAGCAACTGCCCGTACGAGGTGTGCAGCAGGGCGTCGTACGACCCCACTACCTGCCAGGCCAGTACCAGCCCGGCGGCGGCGATAGCGGCGACCGAGACGGCCGCGAGCCGTGAGTAGCCGGACACCACCGCCGCCAGTTCGCCGGGTTCGCGGCGCGGCAGCACGGCCACCGTGAGCATCACCAGGCCGCCGATCCACAGGGCGGCGCCGAGAAGGTGGACGAGATCGGCGATCGCGCCCCAGGTCGGCTCGGTGCCCTCGGCGTTGTGGCCCCGCATGCCGGTCGTGCGGAGCAGGCCCAGGGCCACGGCGAGGGCGCCCACGCGCCAGCCCGGTGAGCGGGAGGTGCCCGCGCCGCCCTGGAGCAGCGCGCTCAGCACCACGGCCGCGAGCACCCACAGCAGACCGCGCGCGGCGAGTGCGATGCCGGGCTCGGTGGTGAGGACGTCGGCGTAGGTCGCCGGGCGCAGCGCGTCCCGCACGCCGCCGAAGGAGGCGTACGCGCCCTGGAGCCCGATCGCCGCGATCGTCGACAGCAGCCCGCACGCCCAGGCCGGCCCGAGCAGTGCCCGGGCCCGGGGTTCGTCCGCGCCGCGCGGCCACAGCAGTGCGACGAAGGCGAGCCCTCCGATGAACAGGGCCAGCGAGAGGTACCCGGCCCAGCGGGCGGCGACGAGGCTCTTCCGCACCAGGGGTGAGGGGGAAGGTGCGGTGGCCTCGTCGCCGCGGTCCTGGGCGGCCGCCGCCCCCGCCGCCCCCGCCGCGCTCGCCGCGGTCCCCGCGCTCTCCGCGCCGACGGCGAAGGTGAGCCGGCCGGAGGAGGCGTGGCCGTCCTCCTCGTCGACGACGGACCAGACGACGGCGAGTTCACCGTCCGCGGGACTGCCGAGGGACACCCGCACGGTGTCGGTGCCGCCCTGCGGCGCACGGGCCACGGGGAGCCGGTCGCCGTCGAGGGTCATGGCGCGGACGTCGGTGAGCCCGACGGGTTCGTCGAAGACGAGGGTGAGGTGGTCGGGGGCCTTGGCGAGTTCCGTGCCGTCCTTGGGGGTCGAGCGGACCAGCTCGGTGTGGGCGGCGGCGGGGGCCGCGCCGAACAGGGCGTACAGGAGCGGCGTGAGGAGGAGCAGGAGGAGGGCGCGGCGGCGGGTCGTGCGGGTCATGGGGTGGCCTCCGGCAGCGGGGAGGCGCCGGTGACGCCGAGCAGGCCGGTGGTGGTCCCCGTGATGCCGAGCAGCCCGGTGGGGGCGACGAGGCCGATGCAGGGGGAGGCGGCGGGCTCGGGGGTCTCGTCGTCCGCGCCTTCGTCCGTGCCGTCGAGGAGGCCGAACACCGACTCGGTGAGGCCGGTGAGCAGCGGTGCCACGAGATGCACCTCGCCGTCCTCGCAGGTGTCGTCCCCCTGCGGCGGCTCCGTGGGCGCGGAGCCCGACGGGGAGGGGGACGGGGCGGGCGAGGTGCCGGGCGCGGTCGGGGTGGTGTGGTCGTGTCCGGAGCCGTCGCCGCCGGACCCCGTGCCGCTGTCGTGCCCGGTGTGCGCGCCGCTTCCTCCGGGCGCCGGGATCACCCCGCCGCCCACCGGTACCCCGGCGCCCGGAACCACGGGTGCCAAGTCCCCGGGAGCGGTCGTGGAGCCGCTCGGCGGGGCGGTGGCCGCGGGCGGTGACGAGGGGGGAGCGGCGGCCTCGACGGCGCCGGGGGCGGAGGACGGGCCGATGCCCGACGCGTAGCCGAGCACGATCACCACCGCCCCGACGAGGGCCCCGGCGACGAACTCGTCCCGATGGTCCCTCGGCCACTGCGCCCTGCGGAACAAGGGCATGATCACTCACTCCTGGCATGGTCCGGTCATTCCGGTCAGCGAATGTGGACCATTGGGGGGTGGCGCGGATTCCGCATGGCTACGCGGCAGTTAAGCGCTTGTTGCCTGCCTCTCTTTCGGGTGGGGGTGCACTGTGAGAAGGGGCGACACCGACGCCAATGCGCGCATTGCGTCCGTGAAGAAATCGGGTTGAGGGCACACCAATTCCCTCACATTGCTCGAATTGAATTCGAACCCGAGACCGCCCGGAATTCCTCCGTCAGGCCGTCGGACGCCCCATCGCCCGGTACGACCATCCGGCCCGCCGCCACAGCTCCGGGTCGAGGGCGTTGCGCCCGTCGAGCAGCACACGGGCCGTGGCGACCTCGCCGAGCGCGGCCGGGTCCAGCTCGCGGAACTCCCGCCACTCGGTGAGGTGCAGGACGACATCGGCGCCCCGGACGGCGTCGACGGCGGTATCCGCGTACCCGAGCGTCGGGAAGAGCCTGCGGGCGTTCTCCATGCCCTTCGGGTCGTAGACCGTGACCTGGCCGCCCTGGAGGTGTATCTGCCCGGCGACGTTCAGCGCGGGCGAGTCGCGGACGTCGTCCGAGTCGGGCTTGAAGCTGGCGCCGAGCACGGCGACCCGCTTGCCGAGGAAGGAGTCGCCGCCGAGCGCCTCCCGCGCCATCTCGACCATCTGGCCGCGGCGCCGCATGTTGATGGAGTCGATCTCGCGCAGGAAGGTCAGCGCCTGGTCCGCCCCCAGCTCACCGGCGCGTGCCATGAACGCCCGGATGTCCTTGGGCAGACAGCCGCCGCCGAAGCCGATCCCGGCCCGCAGGAACTTCCTTCCGATCCGGTCGTCGTGCCCGATCGCCTCGGCGAGCTTGGCGACATCGCCGCCCGCCGCCTCGCAGACCTCCGCCATGGCGTTGATGAAGGAGATCTTGGTCGCCAGGAAGGAGTTCGCGGAGGTCTTCACCAGCTCGGCGGTCGGGAAGTCGGTGACGACGAAGGGCGCGCCCTCGGCGATCGGCGTGGCGTACACCTCGCGCAGCAGCTTCTCCGCCCGCTCGCTGTGTACGCCGACGACGAGCCGGTCGGGATGCAGCGTGTCCTCGACGGCGAAGCCCTCGCGCAGGAACTCCGGGTTCCAGGCCAGCTCCGCGTCCGCACCGGCCGGCGCGTGCTCGGCGAGGTAGGCAGCGAGGCGCTCGGCGGAGCCGACGGGGACGGTGGACTTGCCGACGACGAGGGCGGGGCCGGTCAGGTGCGGGGCGAGCAGCTCGAAGGCGCTGTCGACGTAGCTCATGTCGGCCGCGTACTCGCCGTGCCGCTGCGGGGTGTTCACGCACACGAAGTGGACGTCGCCGAACGCGGCCACCTCGGCCCAGTCCATGGTGAAGCGCAGCCGGCCGGAGGATCCCTCGATCCCGGCCACGTGCTTGCGGAGCAGGTCCTCCAGGCCCGGCTCGTACATCGGGACCTCGCCGCGCTTGAGCATCTCGACCTTCGCGGGCACGACGTCCAGGCCCAGCACCTCGAACCCCAGCTCGGCCATGGCCGCGGCGTGTGTGGCGCCGAGATAGCCGGTGCCGATCACGGTGATCTTGAGGGCCATGGGGTGCTCCAGGAGGGTTCGTCGGCAGTGCGGGGCCGAGCATAGTCGGAGGGTCTGACGGGCAACTTTCCCGCTGTCGCCAAGCTCACGTACCCGTCCCGTGGGCCGCCCTCTAAAATTTGGGTTACTTAACGGTAATTAGCGCCAGCATCACAGCTTTGGAGCGTGAGAGACCTTGGCCGGATCGGCTGATTTCGACCTGTACCGCCCGTCCGAGGAGCACGACATGCTCCGTGACGCCATCCGCTCCCTGGCCGAGGCGAAGATCGCGCCGTACGCCGCAGCGGTGGACGAGGAGGCCCGTTTCCCGCAGGAGGCGCTGGACGCGCTGGTCGCGAGCGACCTGCACGCCGTACACGTACCCGAGTCGTACGGCGGCGCGGGCGCGGACGCCCTGGCGACGGTGATCGTGATCGAGGAGGTGGCGCGGGTCTGCGCGTCCTCCTCCCTCATCCCCGCGGTGAACAAGCTGGGTTCGCTCCCCGTGATCCTCTCCGGCTCGGAGGACCTGAAGAAGAAGTACATGACGCCGCTCGCCAAGGGCGACGGGATGTTCTCGTACTGCCTCTCCGAGCCCGACGCGGGCTCCGACGCCGCCGGCATGAAGACGAAGGCGGTCCGCGACGGCGACCACTACGTGCTGAACGGCGTGAAGCGCTGGATCACCAACGCGGGCGAGTCCGAGTACTACACCGTGATGGCCGTGACGGACCCGGAGAAGCGCTCGAAGGGCATCTCGGCCTTCGTCGTCGAGAAGTCGGACGCCGGCGTCTCCTTCGGCGCCCCGGAGAAGAAGCTCGGCATCAAGGGCTCCCCGACCCGCGAGGTCTACCTCGACAACGTCCGCATCCCCGCGGACCGCATGATCGGCGAGGAGGGCACCGGCTTCGCGACGGCGATGAAGACCCTCGACCACACCCGCATCACCATCGCCGCCCAGGCCCTCGGCATCGCCCAGGGCGCCCTCGACTACGCCAAGGGCTATGTCCAGGAGCGCAAGCAGTTCGGCAAGCCGATCGCCGACTTCCAGGGCATCCAGTTCATGCTCGCCGACATGGCCATGAAGATCGAGGCCGCCCGTCAGCTGACGTACGCGGCCGCCGCCAAGTCGGAGCGGGGCGACAAGGACCTCACCTTCCAGGGCGCGGCCGCCAAGTGCTTCGCCTCGGACGTGGCCATGGAGGTCACCACGGACGCGGTCCAGCTGCTCGGCGGCTACGGCTACACCCGCGACTACCCGGTCGAGCGCATGATGCGCGACGCCAAGATCACGCAGATCTACGAAGGAACGAACCAGGTCCAGCGCATCGTGATGGCCAGGAATCTCCCCTAGCGGGACCTCGGCGAGACCCCGGCGGAACCTTGTTGGAACGGTCACAGCCCCCGGAACGCCCCCGGGGGCTGTGACCGTTCCGCACTGCGATCGTCAGGAAAAGTCCGCGAGGGACCCTCATGGGTGCCTTTTCGGCCTTAACTTGGTCGCATGATTGGCTCCTCTCGGTTCCGCACCGACGTGTCGCACTCGGCGCGGATCTGGAACTACTGGCTCGGCGGCATGGGGCACTACCCCGTGGACGCCGAGGTCGGCGACCGGATCCTGTCGCTCGTACCGGCGCTGCCGCGCTCGGCGGTGGCGGACCGGCGCTTCCTGGCGCGTGCGGTGCGGTATCTGGCCGGGGAGGCGGGGATCCGCCAGTTCCTGGACATCGGGACCGGGCTGCCCACCACCGACAACACCCACGAGATCGCCCAGCGGGTGGATCCGTCGTGCCGGATCGTCTGTGTGGACAACGACCCCCTGGTCTTCGCCCACGCGCACGCCCTGCTCAACAGCACGCCGGAGGGGGCCGCCGTCTTCATCGAGGGCGATGTGCACGACCCCGAGGCGATCCTGAGCGAGGCCGCCCGCACGCTGGACCTCAGCCGCCCCGTCGCCATCACCATGCTGGGCATACTGAACTTCGTCCTGCGCACCGACGAGGCCGCCTCCGTCGTACGCCGGCTGCTGGACGCCGTACCCTCCGGCAGCTACCTGGTCGTCTCCCACCCCACCACCGAGGTCGACGCCGAGGCGATGTCCGCGGCGGTGGACTACTGGAACGGCACGGGAACGGCACCGATGACCCTGCGCAGCCGTACCGACCTCGTCCGGTTCTTCGAGGACGTAGAGGTCCTGGAGCCCGGCATCGTGTCCTGCTCCCGCTGGCGCCCCGACGCCGCGGACCGGGAGACCGCCGACGTCACCCACTTCGGCGGCATCGGCAGGAAGCCGTAATCGGCACGACTGGCGGAATACGTACGTCCGTCCCGTGGCGGGGGCGCGCGGAGGGGCGTACGACGGAGGGGCGAGGGTCCGACTTCCGGCCCCGCAACTCCGAGGAGGAACCATGCAGCAGCAGTCCAACACCATGACCGCGATGAGCAAGGAGATGCAGGACTGCGTCGAGGCGTGCATGACGTGCCACAGCATGTGTGAGGAGACCATGAGCTCCTGCATGCAGATGGGCGGTCAGGCCCAGATGCAGATCATGCGCGCGCTCATGGACTGCGCCGAGACGACCCGTATGTGCGCGGACATGATGATGCGCCGCTCGCCCATGTCGGCCGAGATGTGCGCGATGTGCGCCAAGGCCTGCGACATGTGCGCCGAGGCGTGTATGTCCATGCCGGACGACCCCCAGATGATGCGCTGCGCCGAGGCGTGTCGTCGCTGTGCCGAGAGCTGTCGCACCATGGCCGGCGCCAGGATGTGACACCCGCCTGAACGCCATCAAGGGCACCCCGAGGGGTGCCCTTGATGCTGGTGCCCTGCGTGCCCGGGCCCTGCGCCTCAGTTGCCCGAGACGGTGACCGTCTCGTCGTTGTTCAGCTGGCTGACCAGCGTCTTGACCTTGGCCTCGTCCCAGACGAGGTTGCCGCCGGAGGAGCCGGAGATCGGCATGTTCATGGACTTGCCGTCGCCGCCGGTGACGCCTTTCATGGCCCAGAACATGTCGGCCAGGTCCCACAGGCTCATGTCCTTGTCGACGACGAGGGTGTCGAGGCCGGCGCTCATCGTCGGGTAGAGCTTGAAGGGGTTGAGGATCGTGCTCGGCGTCGCGGTCTGGTTGGCCAGCGCCGCGAGGAACTTCTGCTGGTTCTTCGTACGGTCCAGGTCGCTGCCCGCGAGCGCGTACCGGGTGCGGACGAAGGCCAGGGCCTGCTCGCCGTTCAGCGTCTGCTTGCCCGCCTCGAAGTCGGCGCCGGACTTGGTGTCCTTCATCCCGCCCTTGGGGATGTCGATCTCCACGCCGCCGACCGAGTCCACGATGTTGGCGAAGCCCGCGAAGCCGATCTCGACGTAGTGGTCGATGTGCAGGCCCATGTTGGCCTCCACCGTCCGCACCAGCAGCTCGGGGCCGTCCTCGGCGTAGGCCGCGTTCAGCTTCACGTGCCGGCCGGTGCCCTCGTACGTCTTGCCGGACTCGGAGCCGACGAAGGTCGGGATCTCCACGTCCGAGTCACGGGGGAGGGAGATGAGCGTCGGGCCGTTGTCGCCGGTGTGCAGGATCATCATCGAGTCCGTGCGCTTGCCCTCGGCGGAGCCGGTGTGGAGTGCCTTCTTCTCCTCCGCGGACATGCCCTCACGGCTGTCGGAGCCGACGATCAGGTAGTTGGTGCCGTCGCCCGCCTCGGGCCGGTCGATCACCTTCGACAGGTCGACGTCGCGGTTGAGCTTGGAGTCGGCCCAGAAGTACGTGCCGACGGACACCACGACGAACAGCGTCACCAGCGTGATCGCCGTCCACTTGATACGACGGCGCCAGTTCGGCCGGGGGCGCCGGCCGTACTGGTCCTCCGGGCCGCCCGGACCCCCGCCGCCGGGCGAGCCGTAGACCTGGCCGGTGTTGTAGCCGTCGTACCCGTCATCGGTGTAACCGCCGTTGACGTACGACTGCTGCTGCGGGACCCCGCCGTACGCGCCCTGCCCGGGCGGTGCCGCCTGGCCGCGGCGGACCTGCCGCATCACGCGCGCGCCCTCGGGCTGTGCGCTCGCGCTGCCGCGTCCGTACCGGTTGCCGCGGTTCTCGTCGGACCTTGCCTCGGGCCAATCGCTCATGCGCCCCAGTGTGCAGGTCTGCACTGTGTGGCTTACAAGGTTCGTCGGAAAATAAGGTCGCGGCTGTTGCGAATCTGACACAAAGTCCGCGCATGTCGACTCGGCATAAGGTGGGGGTCATGACAGACCAGGCCAGCGCCACGGAATCCGACACCCCGGCTATTCCGGGCAAGCCCACCTCGGCCTCGCGGACCACTCTCAGCCACATCATGACCCACAACGACACCAACCTGTTGGGCACCGTGCACGGCGGTGTGATCATGAAGCTGGCCGACGACGCGGCGGGCGCGGTGGCCGGCCGGCACAGCGGCGGTCCCGCCGTCACCGCGTCCATGGACGAGATGGCTTTCCTGGAGCCGGTCCGCGTGGGCGATCTGGTCCATGTGAAGGCCCAGGTCAACTGGACCGGCCGGACGTCGATGGAGGTCGGTGTGCGGGTGCTGGCCGAGCGGTGGAACGAATCCACCCCGCCCACCCAGGTCGGCTCGGCCTATCTCGTCTTCGCCGCGGTCGACGCCGACGGCAAGCCCCGCGCGGTACCGCCGGTGATTCCCGAGACGGAGCGGGACAAGCGGCGTTACCAGGAGGCCCAGATCCGCCGCACCCACCGGCTGGCGCGACGCCGGGCGATCATGGAACTGCGGGAGCAGCGGGCGGCAGAGGGCTTCGAGGACTGATCCCGGCTGTTACGAACGCCAGGACCGGCCCCGACCGTCACGCGCACTTCGCCTCGTCCCCCCGCACCACACCGGCCTCCGTCTGATCCGGATCCTCGGCCCGCACCTTCCGTACCTCCCGGAAGTCCGCCCCGACGATCACCTTCAGCACCGGCCCCAGCCCCCTGACCGCGCGCAGCTCGCTGCCGGGCAGCGCGGCGGCCAGCGACTTCGCGGACCGGTCCCAGCGGGGGTCGTAGGAGACCACCGTCCGCTTCACGGCTTCCCGCGCCGTCACCGGCTGCCGCGTGGTGAGGAACCCGGTCGCCGCCAGCTGCCGGTCCACCTGAGTGCCGAGCCCCGACTTGGGCGACCCGTTCTCCACCTGGACGCGGATCTGCTTCGGGGCCACCTCCACGCTCACGGCCGTGCTCTTCGGACGCTCCGCGGCCAGCGGTTTGTCGTCGCGCAGGGCCTGGAAGATCCGGCCGGCCCCGACCGTGTCCCACTTCAGCGTGGAACCGACGTCCTTCACGGCGTATCCCATCTGCCCGATCGGCACCGTCGTGAACTCGGACGACGAAGGAGAGAAGTTCCGCATCGCCCGCCCGAGGCCGATCAGCTCGCCCGCGCCGAAGCCCTTGTCGGCCCGCACGGACCCGAGCACCGCCCGGGTCACGTCCCGGAACTTCATCGGGTTCAGCAGCACACCGGACGACGTGGCCCGGTCGACCATCGAGGCCATGAACCGCTGCTGCCGCTTCATCCGGCCGAGGTCGGAGGCCCCGTCGACATGCCGGGAGCGGACGAACTGGAGCGCCGCACCGCCCTTCAGCCGGTGGGTGCCGGCGGCCAGGTCGAGTCCGGTGTACGAGTCCTTCATCGGCTCGGCGAGGCAGATCTGCACACCGCCGAGCACGTCCACGGTCCTCATGAAGCTGGTGAAGTCGACCTCCAGGTAGTGGTCGATCTTCACGTGCGTCATGTGCTCGACGGTCCGCACGGTCAGCTGCGGTCCGCCCTCCGCGTACGCCGCGTTGATCTTGAGGGGGTGGCCCTGGTGCCGTTCGCCGGTGGTCGTGTCGACGTGCGGGGGAGTCTCGGCGTAGGAGTCGCGCGGCAGGCTCACCACGCTCGCCCGCTCCCGGTCCTCCGAGATGTGCACGATCATGATGGTGTCGGTGCAGTTGCAGGGGGCGCCGCCCAGCCGGTATCTGCGCCGCTCGGCCTCGCCGATCTTCTCGCGGCCGTCGGTGCCGACCAGCAGCACGTTCATGCCGTGGCCGGCCTGCGGACGGTTCTTCATGTCCTTGAAGGGGTCGACCCGGGCGATGTCGGAGTCGAGGCTGGTGATCACCGAGTGCCCGATGCCGGCGGAGGCGAGGACCACCACGGACAGCGTGGTCACCACCCGCATGGCCCAGCGGGGCTTGCTCCGCCGTACGGGCGGCTGCGGCGCGCGGGGTACCGGCTGGGGGCGGCGCTGCGTCCGGGCTTTGGACCGAGGCGGCGTGGGCAAGGAAGGAACCTCCGCTAGGGCCGTACGGCGGGCTGATCCGGGATCCGTGAGCACCGTAGGCCCATACGATCTGTGGCCCGGGGCACCGCCACGGGTGGGGCGCATCGGTGTCCCCCATTCGCGGTAACGTGAGCCCCCTATGAACGCCAAGGCCGACGTGCAGCTCCCCGCCGTGTCCGTGATCATGCCCGTCCTCAACGAGGAGCGGCATCTGCGCGGAGCCGTCCAAGCGATCCTCGCGCAGGAGTACGCCGGCGAGATGGAGGTCGTGATCGCCCTCGGTCCGTCCACGGACCGCACGGACGAGATCGCCGCCGAGCTCGTCTCCGGCGACCCGCGCGTCCACACCGTCCCGAACCCCACCGGCCGCACGCCCGCCGCCCTCAACGCCGCGATCAAGGCCTCCCGCCACCCGATCGTCGTCCGCGTCGACGGACACGGCATGCTCTCGCCGAACTACATCGCCACCGCCGTCCGGCTCCTGGAGGAGACCGGCGCGCAGAACGTCGGCGGCATCATGCACGCCGAGGGCGAGAACGACTGGGAGCACGCGGTCGCCGCCGCGATGACCTCCAGGATCGGTGTCGGCAACGCGGCCTTCCACACGGGCGGCGAGGCACAGCAGGCCGAGACCGTCTACCTCGGTGTCTTCCGGCGCGAGGCGCTGGAGCAACAGGGCGGCTACAACGAGGAGTTCATCCGCGCCCAGGACTGGGAGCTCAACTTCCGGATCCGTGAGGCGGGCGGGCTGATCTGGTTCTCGCCGGAGCTGAAGGTGTCGTACCGGCCGCGGCCGAGCGTGCGCGAGCTCGCCAAGCAGTACCGCAACTACGGCCGCTGGCGGCACGTCGTCGCCCGCTACCACGAGGGTTCCATCAACCTGCGCTACCTCGCCCCGCCGACCGCGGTGTGCGCCATCGCGGCGGGTGTGGTCGTGGGCGCGCTGGTGACGCCGTGGGGCTTGGTCGTCCCCGGCGGCTATCTCGCGGCGATCGCCCTCGGCTCCGTCCCCGCGGGCAAGGGGTTGTCGCTCAAGGCACGGCTCCAGATCCCGGTCGCGCTCGCCACCATGCACATGTCGTGGGGCTGGGGCTTTCTGACCAGTCCCCGCTCGCTGGCCCGCAAGGTGATCGCCAGCCGGCGCCCCGCGGTGCGGGTGGACGCCGGCCGGAGCTGATCAGCGGTCGTCACCAGGTGAACCCCGGGTTCACGTGCATACAGGCCTCGTCGTCCGCGCCGTTGAGGGCCTCCGCGGACTCCGGGGTGGTGTCGTCGGTCTTCGGCGCCTTGTACGTCGTACCCTCGCGCCAGTCCGCGCCCACGACGAGCGTGACACCGGAGACGCCCGTCGACTGCTCGACCGAACTCAGCGGAATTCCGAGGGACTTGGCGACGGCCTGGGCGTCGCCCTTGAGGCCGGCGCTCGGGTAGCGGACGAGCGTCGTGTCCGAGCTGTCCGAGGTGCCCGGGTCGGCGATCGCCTGGTCGAAGCCCTTCCCGACGAGCAGGTTGGTGACGGCCTTCGCGCGGCCGTTCACCGCGGCCAGGGTGTCGGTACCGGTGCCGTTCTGGACCAGGACAGCGATGTCGGAGTCGGCGGCCGCCGGGTCGTCGGACGACGCCTTCTCGGCCTCGGCGGCCTTCTCCTCGGGCGTCTTCTTCGCGTCCTTGCCGTCCAGCGCGATGTCCTCGCGCACCAGCCGGAAGAGCTGCTCGGCGTCCTCCGTCGGCTCCACGCGCGCGCCCACCAGGCGGTTGGGCATCGTGGTCATCGTGATGCGCTTCGGCTCCACCTTGCGCAGTTGGTTGCTGAGGTCGTAGAGCGCCTTGACGGTGCCCAGACCCGGGTCGACCGTGATCGCCGCGGTGGCCCGCTCGGCAAGCCGGCGCAGCTTGTTCGGGTTGCTGAGCGTGGCGTTCTCGCGCAGCACCCGGACCATCGAGTTCATGTACATGTGCTGGGCCTTGGCACGGGCGAGGTCGCTGCCGTCCTCGAAGCCGTAGCGCGTGCGCAGCCACTGGAGGGCCTGCTCGCCCTGCACCGGATGCGTGCCCTCCTTCAGCTTCAGACCGGAGCCATGGCCCTGGCTGTCCTTCGAGTAGATGTTGGCGTCCACGCACACCGGGACGCCGCCGATGGCGTCCGCCATCGACACCACGCCGGCGAAGTCGACCATCATGAAGTGGTCGATATGGATGCCGGTGAGCTCCTGCCAGGTGGCCACCGTGCAGCCGGGACCGCCGTGACCGAGGCTCTGGTTGGTCATCACCCGGCCGTCGCTCGCCTCGTAGGTCTCGCCGTCGTCGGGGTCGGTGCACTTCGGGATCTGGACGAGGGTGTCGCGCGGCATGCTGACGACCGACATGTTGCTGCGGTCGGCCGACAGGTGCACCAGCATCTGCACATCGGCCAGCGGGGTGCCGCCGAAGGTCTCGCGGGCGCCGCCGAGTTTCTGGTTCTCCTCGGTGTCCCGGGCGTCGGAGCCGATGATCAGGATGTTCAGCGGGGTCTGGCCCGCGGAGTTCGGCGTCGGCTCGGCGACCTTGCTGTCGCCCAGGTTCAGCTCGTCCTGCTTGATGTTGCCGTTCAGATGGCGGTAGTAGAGGTATCCGGCGCCGGACACGCCCAGTATCAGGACGGCGAGGGTCACCGCCGACCACCGCAGCATGCGGCGCCCCCGGCGCGGCGGGCGGGTGCCGTGCCGGACGTCACCTTCCGCGTCCCGCCCGCCGTCCCCCTCGGCGGCCGGTACGGCCTCTCGAACACTGTTCTGCGTCAACTCCGAGCCCTCCCCACCCCTTGCGCCCACAACCGGCGCCACACACAGGCCCGCCGTATGTCCTGGAGACATACGACGGGCCCGTGAGGTTGCCCCTAACGCCTCAACTGGCGCACTGGACCTTGTCGGCCGTGGACTTCTCCACGTCCGGCGTCGCCGCCGAGGCGGAGTTGAGCTTCACGCCCGCGCCCTTGAAGTCCTTGCCCAGCGTGAGTGTCATCGTCGGCAGGCCCTGGGAGTTGTCCACGCTCTTGCCGGGCTTCATCGCGGACCCCGACAGGCCCATGATGTCGGCCAGCCGACGGGCCTGGTCGGCCTGGTCGGGAGCGTACTCCAGCGTCGTTTTCGCCAGTGTTGCCTCGGCGTTGCCGGCGTTTTCCGACTTGGACACGCCCGCCTCGGTCTGCAGGTAGGCCAGCTCCGCCTGTGCACTGCCGGCGGCGGCACCGCCGTTGAGGATGCGCACCCGCACCTCGGAGGCGTCGGACTTGGTGCCCTTCAGCCGGGCGGCGACCGCGGCGGCCTCCTTCTTCTGCTCCGCCTTGACCTCGGTGAACGAGATGTCGTTCTGGATCATGTCGAAGACCTGGGGCGCCCTCGTCTCGTCGACCACCACCGTCACCTTGACCTCCTCGGCGGGGTTGTCCACCACCGGGATCGTCGCGAAGGTGATGTTCTTCGTCGGCACCTTCTTCAGCTCCAGGCCGATGTCCTTGAGCGTGCCGACCTTGCCGATCGCACTGTCCACGGTCAGCGCCTCGGTGGCGGCCTCGGCCAGCTTCAGCAGCTTGGCGGGGTTGGTGAGGGTGTCCCCGGAGGCCATCTTGCGCATCAGCGAGCCCAGGAACTGCTGCTGCACCTTGATGCGGTCGAGGTCGCCGCTGTTGCCGAAGGCCTTCCGGGTGCGGAGGAAGGCGAGGGCCTGCTCGCCCTCGACCGTCGACTCGCCCGCGGGCAGCACCAGCTTCGACTGCTTGTCGTTGACCGCGTTCTCCACACAGACGTCGACGCCCTCCACGGCCGTGGTCAGCGTCTTCACCGCATTGAAGTCGGCCATCATGAAGTGGTCCGGCGAGATGCCGGTGGCCGCCTTCACGGTGCGCATGGTGCAGCCCGGGTCCCGGCCGTTCTCGCCGAGGCTCCGGTTGAAGCGGGCGCCTGCAAGACCCGCGATGGTCTTCTCGGTGCCGTCCTCCTGCTTCGTCGGACAGTCCGGGATGTCGACGATCAGGTCGCGCGGGATGCTGAGCGCGGTCGCGTTCGAACGGTCCTTGGAGACGTGCAGCAGGATCGTGGTGTCGGCGTGTCCGACGCTGCCGGTGTCGCCGTAGCTCTCGTTGCCCTCACCGGTCCGCTTGTCGGTGCCGATGATGAGGATGTTGAAGGCCTCGTCCTTGCTGAAGCTGCTGGCGCCCGCGTCGCCGACGTCCGTCGTCGAGACGTTGCCTTCCAGGTGCTTGAGGTAGACGTAGCCGCCTCCCGCCAGGGCGATGAGGACGAAGGCCATGGTGCCGCCGGTCCACAGCACGGCCTTCTTCGCCTTCGACTTCTGCTGCTTCGCCGGCCGTCGCCCACGCCGCCCGGGCGGCGGCTCCTCGGGCGGGACCCCGCGGCGCCTGCGCTGCGGCGGGATCTCGGGGGTCTTCGTACGGCCCACGGGAGCGCCCGCTCCCGTGTCGGCCGCCGGCTTACGGGGTCGTGGAACCGATGACTGCGGAGCGGAAGGGCCCAGTCGCAGCTCGTATTCGCCTGTGTTCGGATTGAGTACCCACTGGTCTGCGGGATCGATGTCGTCCCCCCGCCCACGGCCTTGCGCGTCCACGGTTGTCCGAAACCTCCGTCAGGGCCACGCGGCGCCCTCCCCCCGGAAAGCGCACGGGTGTTGGTCAACACAGTGCTCGATCCCAGGACAGATTGTGTGGCCGGGGATCACTGAATCGCTCACACTATCCGCCCAGTTGGGCATTGAGTGACGCAGTGACAAACTCCACGACCCCACAAGCGGTCAATCCACCCCATTTCTGTGAAAGCAGGTTCGCTGTCCTGGTGTGCGGGTTCCCCTTGTGACGTGAGTACGTACGTGATGCGCCCCGCGTTCGACTACCAGCGGTAGGGCGCGTACACGTCCATGCACTGCTTGGTGTCCGAGCCGTTGATTTCGTCGGAGTTGCCCGGCAGGTCCCCGGCCTCGGGCGTCGACTCCTTCGGGTACGCCGTGCCCGTGCGCCAGTCGGCGCCCACGAGGACGGTGACGCCGGAGACGTCGGTCGACTTCTTCACCGAACTCAGCGGAATCCCCAGGGACTTGGCGACGGACTGGGCGTCGCCCGCCAGCTCGGCGCTCGGATAGCGCACGATGGTCCGCTCCTCGGAGAGCACGGCCGAGACGTCCGCCGTGGCCCTGGTGAAGCCCTCGTCCACCAGGGTCTGGGCGACCGAGCCGGCCCGGCCGCCGACCGGGGCGAGGGTGGAGGATCGGGTGGCGTTCTGCACCAGGACGCCGATCTCGTCCTTGTCCGCGGCCGGGTCTGCGGAGGCCTGCTCCTTGCTCGCCGGCTTCTTCTCCTCGGCCTTCGTGCCCTTGTCGTCGAAGGGCACGTCGTCGCGGAGCATCGTCCAGATCTTCTCGGCGTTCGCTCCGTCCGGGAGCAGGTGGTTGCTGTCCTGGTCGTCCTCGACGGTCGGCATCGTCGTCATGGTGATGCGGTCGGTCGGCACCGTCTTGAGCTGGGTGCCCAGGTCGTAGAGCTTCTTGACCGTGCCGATCTCCTCGGAGACCTTCAGGGACTTGGTGGCGGCCTCGGCCAGGTTCATCAGCCGGCCGGTGTCGGTGAAGACGTTCTGCTGCTTGAGCGTGCGGATCATCGAGTTCATGTACATGTGCTGGGCCCGGGCCCGCAGTGGGTCACTGCCCCAGGCATGCCGGGTGCGCAGCCACTGGAGCGCCTGCTTGCCCTCGACCTTCTTGCGGCCGGCCGTCAGCTTCAGACCGGAGCCGCCGGGCACGCCCGGCAGCGGGCGGTCCCACACGTTCTGCTTCACGCAGACCTCGACGCCGCCGATGGCGTCCGCCATGCTCACCACGCCCGCGAAGTCGATGGTCATCCAGTGGTCGATGTAGACCCCGGTGAGGTTCTGCCAGGTGGCCAGCGTGCAGCCGGCCCCGCCCCGGGCCAGTGACTCGTTGATGATCGTGTTGGTGGGCGGATACGTCCTGCCGGTGTCGGGGTCCTTGCACTCGGGGATGTCGACCCGGGTGTCCCGCGGAATGCTCACCACCGCCGCGCTTCTGCGGTCCGCGGACAGATGGATGAGCATCTGCACATCGCCCAGCGGCGGGTTGCCGCGGGTGTCCCTGCTGCCGCCCAGCGCCACGTTCTCGTCGGAGTTACGGCTGTCGGAGCCGATCAGCAGGATGTTCATGGGCGTCTGCCCGGCCGCGTTCGCATCGGCCCTGCGCACCTTGGAGTCGCCGCTGGCGCGCTCGCCCTTCTCGATGTTGCCGTTCAGGTGCTGGTAGTAGAGGTATCCGGCGCCGGCCGTCCCCAGTATTAGAACCGACAGCGTCGTCGCGGACCATCTGAGCACCCGGTGCTTGCGTTTGGGACGCCGCCGGTGCGCGCGTGGCGTCTCCTCCTTCTGTACGTCGCTGAGCGTCATCCGGTGTTTCCCCCACCCTTGCGCCAATGGAACGGGCCTGTCCTACGCCCTGTGAGACGTAAGACAGGCCCGTGAGGTCACCTCACTTGGCGCATTCGACCTTGTCGGCCGTGGATTTCTGCACGCCCTCCGGCGTCGATCCCGAGGCGGAGTTGAGCTTGACGCCCGCTCCCTTGAAGTCCTTGCCCAGGGTGAGGGTCATCGTCGGCAGGCCCTGGGAGTTCTCCACGCTCTTGCCCGGCTTCATCGCCGAACCGGACAGGCCCATGATGTCGGCGAGCCTGCGGGCCTGGTCGGCCTGGTCGGGGGCGTACTCGAGCGTCGTCTTGGCCAGCGTGGCGTCGGCGTTACCGGCGTTCTCCGACTTCAGCACGCCCGCCTCGTTCTGGAGGTACTCCAGCTCCGCCTGTGCGCTGCCGGCCTCGGCGCCGCCGTTGAGGACCTGCACCCGCACCTCGGAGGCGTCGGACTTGGTGCCCTTCAGCCGGGCGGCCACGGCGGCCGCCTCCTTCTTCTGCTGCGCCTTGACCGCGGTGAACGACACATCGTTCTTGATCATGTCGAAGACCTCGGGGGCCGTCGTGTCGTTGACGACGACCGTCGCCTTCACCTTCTCCGCCGGGTTGTCGATCACCGGCACCGTGGTGAAGGTCAGGTTCTTGGTGTTGAGCTTGCCCAGCTCCAGACCGAGGTCCTTCAACTTCCCGATGCTGTCCAGCTTGGAGTCGACGGTCAGCGCCTTGGTGCCCGCCTCGGCCAGCTTGATCATCTTCGACGGGTTGGTGAGCGTGTCGTTGGACTTCAGCTTGCGCATCAGCGAGCTCAGGAACTGCTGTTGCAGTTCGATCCGGCTCAGATCGCCGCCGAAGCCCACCGAGTGCCGGGTGCGCAGGAAGGCGAGCGCCTCCTCGCCCTCGATCGTGTGCGTGCCCTTGGACAGCTTGAGCTTGGAGTCCGGGTCGTCGATGTCCTTGGCCAGACACACCTCTACGCCGCCCACCGCCGACGTCAGCGTCTTGACCGCGTTGAAGTCGGCGACCATGAAGTTGTCGGGCGTGATCCCGGTCAGCTCGGTGACCGTCCGCATCGTGCAGCTGGGCGTACGTTCGTCCTGGCCCAGGCTGGTGTTGAAGCGGACGCCCTCGGTGCCGGGGATCGTCTGGCTGGTGCCGTCCGCCTGTGTGGTCGGGCAGTCCGGGACGTCGACGATCAGGTCGCGCGGGATGCTGAGCGCGGTCGCGTTCGAGCGGTCCTTGGAGACGTGCAGCAGGATCGTGGTGTCGGCGTGTCCGACGCTGCCGGAGTCGCCGTAGCTCTCGTTGCCCTCACCGGTCCGCTTGTCGGTGCCGATCAGCAGGATGTTGATCGCCTTGTCCTTGCTGAAGCCGCCGGTGCTCGCGCCGTCGTCGGACACGGCGGTGATGTTGTCGTTGAGGTGCCGGATGTAGAGGTACCCGGCGCCCGCGGCGGCCAGCACCACGAACGCCATGGTGCCGCCGGTCCACATCAGGACCTTCTTCGCCTTCGACTTCTGCTGCTTCGCCGGCCGCCGCCCACGCCGACCGGGCAGCGGCTCCTCGGGCGGCGCCCCGCGGCGCCTGCGCTGCGGCGGGACCGTACGGCCGGGGGCCTGGGGGGACGCCGTACGGCTTCGCGGAGCACCCGCTCCCGCGCCCGGGGCAGGCCTGCGGGGCCGGGGAACCGCCGACTGCGGTGCGGAAGGGGTCAGTCGCAGTTCGTATTCGCCAGTGTTCGGATTGAGTACCCACTGGTCTGCGGGGTCGATGTTGTCCGCCCGCCCTCGGCCTTGCGCGTCCACGGTCGTCCGAATCCTCCGTCGGGGCGCGGCGCCCCACCCCCAAAGGCGCCCGGGTCTCTTACCGGCAGTGCGCGCGACCCCGGGACTTCATCTCGTGGTCGGGCGCACCGAAGCGCTCACACTAACCGCCCGCGTCAGCGTCGAGCGACGGCGGTGACACATTCCACGCCCCTACAACTGGGCAATCCGCCCATTTCTTTGAAAGCTGTTGGTGGGCTTTGCGTTGGCTTTATTCGCAGGTGTCCTCGTCGGCCGTGGTCCCGCTGAACGTGGGTGCGGGTGAATCCGCGGCGACGGGCCCATCGGGCCGCCGCGCTTCGGACTTTCCGTCGTCCGGCCCATACGCGGAGTAGTCGTCGTCGGCGTCGGCGGGGCCCTTTTCGGCGGAATCCCGCGGAACTTCCCCGGCGATCACCACCGGTGAGTCCGTGCGCAGCCGCTCGAACAGCTTTTCCGCCTCGGGCTCCACCAACTGGTCTCGATTGGCGTTGTAGATGTACGACTCCCGCGGAACGGTCAGGAATTGCACATGTTCGGTGGGGATGTCGCGCACGCCACGAGCGAGTTCGTACAAACCGCGCAGGCTGGCCAGTCCCGGGTCCGTGGTGAGCGACGACGTGGCGGCGTCCAGCACGGGATAGAGCTTCACCGGATTCAGCAGTACGTCATTGCTCTGCACCTTGTGGACGAGCGCGCCGAGAAAGCGCTGCTGACGGTTCATCCGGTCGGTGTCGCTGCCGTCGCCGAGCGTCTTTCGGGCGCGGACGTACCCGAGTGCCTGCTCACCGTCGAGCGTCACCTTGCCGGCGGGCAGCCGCAGTTTTGCGTCCTTGTCGCGGATGGGTTCCTTCAGACAGATCTCCACCCCGTCGACGGCGTCGACCATCTCCTTGAACCCGTTGAAGTCGACGACCATGTGATGGTCGATCCGAATGCCGGTCAGTTTCTCCACGGTTCGGATGGAGCAGGCCGAACCACCGGTCTGGAAAGCGTAGTTGAACATCGCGAACATGGGCTCTGTCCGGCTGCCGTCCCGCCGCAGACAGGCGGGCACGTCCACCATCAGATCGCGGGGCAGCGAGACGGCGGTGGCGCTGCGCCGCCCGGCGGACAGATGCAGCAGGATGGTGGTGTCGGACCGCTCGGTCCCGGAGTCCTTGCCGTACCGCGAGTTCCCGTCCCCGGCCCGTGAGTCGGACCCGATGACCAGCAGGTTCATCGCACCCTTGACGAGGGCGGTGGGCCGCTCCTTCTCGTATCGCGCGAGTTCGGCCGCGGCCGCCTTGTCCGAGGTGATGTTCCCGTCGAGCTTGGCGTAGAGGGCCCACACCCCTCCGCCGGCGGCCAGTACCACCACTCCGACTCCGAGAGCGGTGCCGCGCACCCAACGCCGCCGACGCCGCCGTATCAGCCCACTCCCGGTTGCCGACGCCCCACCCGCCGGCCCGCGGGCCGGGGAGGGCGTACCTACGCTGTCGCTCACGTCTGGTCCACCCCTCATGGCGTACGAGCGCCTGCGAACGTGTCGTGCGGCTGCTCCTACGACCATCGCGTGGATGGGGGGCCGGGGGCGGGTTGGGGTGGGCCGAATGGGGGACAGGGGGCAGGGGGGAGGGGGCGTGGTCCGCTTGTCTCGTGGGCAGGGGTGGCAGGGCCGCGGTCCGCCTGACTCGCGGACAGAGGCTGCGGGACCGCCGTCCGGCTACCTCGCCGTCGTCGTGACCCGCTCGCTGTCGATCCGCTTGGCCAGGGCCTCCTCGCCCAGTTCGCTCAGATGGCGACAGAGCACCACGGAGCCGCCGGTGGCCAGTGGCCCGTACAGCCCGGCGTTCAGCCCGCCCCAGGTGTCGTACGGCAGCCCGGACAGGATCCGGGACGCCGGCCCCGTCAGCCCGAGCACCGTCGCCTCGTCCCGGGCCCGCTCGACCACCTCGGCCCCGCTGAACTCCCGCCCGGCCACGATCAACGCCGGCTCCTCCGGATCGACCGGCGCGAACGGCACGAACCGGTCGCCCTGCCCCGGCACCTCGACGGCGTAGTCGACGAAACCCTCGGGCTGCTGCGGGAAACGACCGCCGAGCGGCCGCAACGCCAGCGCGACCCGCGCCCCGGAACACGCCCGCGCCGCGTCCAGCGCGTCCGGCCCGCTGACGACCGCGTCGGCCGCCCCCGGATCGCCCCCCACGTCCGCGATCACGCCCACCGACGAACACGCCAGCAGCCACGCCGCCGTCTGCCAGTGCGCGGGCAGCAGCAGGGCGACCCGGTCACCGGGCTCCACGGACAACTCGCTCTGGAGCAGATTCGCGGTCTTGGCCACCCAATTGGCGAAGGTGGCCACGGACAATTCGACCCGTTCCCCCGTGGCGTCGTCGTAGAAGGTCACCAGGGGGCGTCCGGGATCCGCGGCGAGCGCGGAACGCAGCAGGTCGGCAGGGGTGCGATCGGTGGCGTTCACCCGCGCAAGCGTACGCGCGGACACGGGCGCCGACCCAACGCCCGGCCCATCCCCGCACCACCGATTCGGCCCAACGTCAGCCGACGGTCCGTCAGTTCCCCGATGGACAGATATGAATACATATGTCCAACATCAGGAGCATGCGTGGATTCCTTGCTTCCTCGATCGGCGTCACCTGTGCGGCCGCCCTCGCCCTTCCGCTGACCCCGCCCGCAGGCGCGGCGGCAGCGGGACCGGCGTCGAGCACGAAGGCGGCCAGGACCGTCGCCCGGGCGGCCGAACCGGACGTCCCCGGCAGCACCCAGTCCCTCCCCCTCGTCCCCCTCGACGGCAACCGCACCCTCGACCCCACCTCCGAACAGGGCCTGCCCCGCCGTGACGTACGGCGCTTCTCCCTCGTCGGCGTCGTCTGGGACACCCCGGACACCGCACTCCACGGCCGCGTCCAGGTCCGTACGAGAGAAACCGGTACCGGCACCTGGTCCGACTGGCAGGACATCGAGACGCACAACGGCGAGCACGCCCCCGACCCGGACACGGCCGAGGCCGCCGGGGGCCGCGTCCACGGAGCCACCGCCCCACTGTGGGTGGGGGACTCCGACGGAGTGGAGGTGCGCGTCAGCCCGGAGGCGCACCCCGGCGAACCCGACCGGGCCGGCGACGCGGCCACGGGGCTCCCCCCGGGCCTGCGCCTCGAACTCGTCGACCCGGGCCAGGAAGCGGCGCAGGAGGACGGACGCGCCGTCTCGCCGGCCACCCGCGGCACCACCGCTCGGGACGACGCGGACACGACGACTGACGACGCCAACGCCGACCTCGCACCCCTCGGCGCCACCGAGATCCCGGCACTCAGCCGCCAGGAGACCGTGCGGGAAATGCAGGCGTCGCACGCCTCCGAGCTGACGGACGAGCAGCGGGCGAAGCCGTACATCGGCCCGCGTCCGCGCATCGTCACGCGGCGCGGCTGGGGTGCGAGCGAGAAGCTGCGCGACAAGAAGGTCGTCTACACGAAGAAGGTGAAGGTGGCCTTCGTGCACCACACCGGGACCGGCAACAAGTACCGGTGCTCGCAAGCCTCCTCCGTCATCCGCGGTATCTACCGCTACCACGTCAAGAGCATGGGCTGGCGCGACCTCGGCTACAACTTCCTCGTCGACAAGTGCGGAAAGATTTACGAGGGCCGTGCCGGGGGAGTCGCGAAGGCGGTCCTCGGCGCCCACACCCTCGGGTTCAACACGAACAGCATGGGCATCGCCGTCCTCGGCACTTTCGGCTCCGCCAAGCCGCCCGCCGCCTCGGTGAAGGCGATCGCCCGGCTCTCCGCCTGGAAGCTCGGCCTGTACGGCGCGAATCCGCGCGGCAAGACATACCTGAAGTCGGGCGGTGGCAATCTCTACCGAAAGGGAAAGAACGTTCGGCTGAACGTGATCTCCGGCCACCGGGACGGCTTCGACACGGCGTGCCCGGGACGGCAGCTCTACCGAAAGCTCGGCTCCGCCCGCACGACGGCGGCCCGCTACCAGGGCCGCTGAACAAGCCGAACCAAGCCGAACCAAGCTGAACCAAAGCGCATGGCTGAACCAAAGCGCATGAATGAAACGTCTGTGAACAGGGGACGGAACGCCGCACGGCCGTCGCAGGCGTGCCGAGAGGTCTGCATACACTGGCCGGTCGAAAGACAGTTCGGCCGGTCCCGGCAGGAAGCAGAGACGACAGGTGACAGAAGCGATCCTCCTGGTCGGCGGCAAGGGCACCCGGCTGCGTCCGCTCACCGTGCACACGCCCAAGCCCATGGTCCGTGCGGCCGGGGTGCCCTTCCTCACACACCAGCTGGCGAGAGCGAGAGCGGCGGGTGTCGACCACATCGTGCTCGCGACGAGTTACCTGGCCGAGGTCTTCGAGCCGCACTTCGGTGACGGCTCGTCCCTCGGCCTTCGTCTGGAGTACGTCACCGAGGAGGAACCGCTCGGCACGGGCGGCGCGATACGCAACGTGGCGAGCCGTCTCCACTCCGGCCCGGACGACCCGGTCCTGATCTTCAACGGCGACATCCTGACCGGCCTGGACATCAGGGCGCTGGTGGAGACCCACGAGACGACCGGCGCGGACGTCTCGCTCCACCTCACGAAGGTGACCGACCCGCGCGCCTACGGCCTGGTCCCCACGGACGAGACGGGCAGAGTCCTGGCCTTCCTGGAGAAGCCGCAGTCGCCGGAGGAGATAGTCACCGACCAGATCAACGCAGGTGCCTACGTCTTCCGCCGCTCACTCATCGACACGATCCCGCAGGGCCGCCCGGTCTCGGTGGAACGCGAGACGTTCCCCGACCTCCTCTCGGCCGGGGCCCACCTCCAGGGCATGGTGGACTCGACCTACTGGCTGGACCTGGGCACGCCCGCGGCCTTCGTCCGCGGCTCGGCGGACCTGGTCCTCGGCCGAGCCCCCTCCCCGGCCGTCCCCGGCCGCTGCGGCGACCGCCTGATCCTGCCGACGGCGCGCGTCGCCCCGGACGCCAAACTGACCGGCGGCACGGTCGTCGGCGAGGGCGCCTACGTCGCCGAAGGCGCCCGGGTCTCCGGCACGACCATCCTCCCCGGCGCCGTCATCGAACCCGGCGCCGTGATCACCGACTCCCTCATCGGCACCCACGCCCGCGTCGGCGAACGCTCCATCCTCACCGGCACCGTCATAGGCGACGGCGCCATCATCGGCGCCGACAACGAACTCTCCGACGGCGCCCGAGTCTGGTGCGACGCCCAAATCCCAGCAGGCGCGCTCCGCTTCTCCTCAGACCAGTAACCACCCCGCCCCCCCGCCACTGTCCGGCACTCGAGAACAAGCCAAGCGATCCCAAGCCCCCACCCACTGGTTGGGGGCCGACCTCCCCATACCGGTCCGGGTATCTCATCCGATCTGGCGTGTGAGCACGGGGGACGCCACCCCGATCCCCACCGACCCACCGGCGGCTCCCCCTCACGCCGGCCCGGCACAACTCAGCCCGTCCGGCGTTTGAGGACGAGGGACGTCATCCCAAGCCCCCATCCACCCACCGGCGGCTCCCCCTCGCACCGGCCCCGCACAATTCAGCCTGTCCGGCGTTTGAGGACGAGGGACGTCATCCCAGGCCGCCATCCACCCACCGGTGGCTTCCCCTCGCACCGGCCCCGCACAATTCAGCCTGTCCGGCGTTTGAGGACGAGGGACGTCATCCCAGGCCGCCACCCACCCACCGGCGGCTCCCCCTCACGCCGGCCCGCACAAT
This sequence comes from Streptomyces sp. NPDC051963, assembly GCF_044593495.1. NCBI lineage: Bacteria > Bacillati > Actinomycetota > Actinomycetes > Kitasatosporales > Streptomycetaceae > Streptomyces > Streptomyces sp. NPDC051963. Next base: position 626,449 of record NZ_JBIUCC010000008.1, read on the forward strand.
TCAGCCCGTCCGGCGTTTGAGGACAAGGCCGTTCAGGCCGATGGCGGGGGGCCGGGGGCGCAGCCCCCGGGATGGGACGGGTAAGGGCGGCGGGGGCGAGAAACCGCGACGGTCACGTCGACGCCGGGGACGTCACAACCGCCCGATGTCCCCCCGCGGCATCCGCGGAGCCCTCCGCGGCGGCGTCCGCCCGCTCAACAGAATCAACCGAGCCGCCCGATGCCGCTGCCCGGCATACGGCTCCAACAACTCCAGCATCACGGAGTCATCCGCATCCCGATCCCCGGCCAGCGCCCACCCCACGATCCCCGGCAGATGCAGATCCCCGACCGTCACCGCATCCGCCGCCCCATGACTCCGCTGCACGGTCTCCGCCGACGTCCACGGCCCCACTCCCGACACCACCTCCAACCGAGCCTGCGCCGCAGCAGGCGCCATCCCCACTGCCTCCTCCAGCCGCGCAGCAACCCGCACACACCGCAGAATCGTCGACGCCCGCTTGTTGTCGACCCCGGCCCGATGCCACTCCCACGACGGAATCAGCGCCCACGTCCGCGCCGCGGGCATCACCCACATCCGCCCGCCGGCCGACCCAGGCCCAGACCCAGACCCAGAACCAGCTGCAGGCCCTGGCCCCGGCGCCGGCTCCCCGAACTTCCGCACCAGAATCCGCCACGCCCGATACGCCTCATCGGTCGTGACCTTCTGCTCCAGAATCGACGGAATCAACGACTCCAGCACCAGCCCGGTCCGCGTCAGCCGCAACCCCGGCCGCCGATGCCGCGCCATCGCCACCAGCCGATGCCGCGGCTCGAAGACGGACGGATCGTCGGCGCCCCCGAGCAGCTCGGGCAGCCGCTCCAGCAGCCACTCACCCCCCGGCCCCCAAGCCTCCCCGCACACCTCACCGCCGCGCACGGCGACCCGTAGCGTCCCGGGTCCGACCGGCGTACGGGTGGCCCGCCACACGGACCCGTCCGGCGCCGCCCGGAACGTCGGATCCCCCGGCCCCCGCCGCAACGGCCCCAGCACCAGCCCGAGATCGAGCGGCCCGTCCGGCACCCACCTCCGCACCCGCGCGGGCACCGGCGCCTGCCGCGGCACACTCGCGGCCCCGGGCACGGAGACATGCCCACCGCGCACGGTCGTACGGGTCGACCGGGGAGCGAAACGTCCTGCCACGGATGAGGTCCTAGGGGTGCTGGAGGGGCTTTACGAGAGTAGGCGGTCGTACGACACCGACACCGCACGTCGATGAAACGCGGTCGTACGGCTCCTCACCGCACCTCGATGAACGCCCCCGCATCCCGCTCCGGCCGAGGCCGCGGCTCCTCGGCCGGATGCCCGACCGCCACCGCCCCCATCGGATCCCAGTGCTCCGGCAGCCCGAGCACCTCCCGCACGACCTCCCGGCAGAACATCGTCGACGACACCCACGCCGACCCCAGCCGCTCCCCGGCCAGCGCGACCAGGAAGTTCTGTACGCCGGCCCCGGCGGCGACGACGAACATCTCCCGCTCGGCCCCGTCCCGCCGCACGTCCCCGTATGTGTGCGATCCGTCCATCACGAGACAGGGCACCACCAGATACGGCGCGTTCCGCAGTACGTCCCCCCGCCGCACCCGCTTGGCGATGGACTCCTCGCCCTTCCCGTCCCGCCGCAGGTCGGCGATCCAGGCATCGCGCATGGCGTCCAGCAGTCCGGTCCGGGACTCCGCCGACTCCAGCAGCACGAACCGCCACGGGGTGGTGTGGTGCGGCGCCGGCGCGGTCACCGCGGCGGCGACGGCCCGTCGTACCGCCCCGGCGTCCACCGGCTCGTCCGTGAAGGCCCGTACCGTACGCCGCTGGGTCACCGCCTCCCGTACCGCCTCGGAGGTGCCCAGCCGGAACATGTCGTCGCGCGCACCGCGCACCATGGCCCGCGCCCCCTCCCCGTCGTCCTCGGCGACCAGATGCGGCAGTCCGCGCACGACCGCGACAGGCAGCCCTTCGGCCTTGCCCTTGACCAGGTCTCCGGCGGCGGCCAGCTCATCGGCGGTGGCCACCACGGTCGCGCTGAGCGGATTGCCGTACGCGTCCGCGCCCCCGCGCAGATCGTCGAGCACGCGCACGCCGGCCGCGCCGATCGCGACGTCCGTGAGCCCCGTACGCCAGGGGCGCCCGAAGGTGTCGGTGACGACGACCCCGATGGTGACGCCGAGCGCGTCCCGCAGCCCGTCGCGGATGGCCCGCGCGGACGCGTCCGGGTCCTCCGGCAGCAACAGCACGGTCCCGGAAGGGGTGTTGGAGGCGTCGACCCCGGCGGCGGCCATGACGAGGCCCTGCCGGTTCTCGACGATGCGCAGGGGGCCCCGCCGGGCCACGATCCGTACGGTCTCGGCGTCGATGGCGGCTTCCCGGTCGGCCGCCTCGACCACCCGTCCCTCCGCCTTGGACACGATCTTCGAGGTGACGAGCAGCACGTCCCCGTCGGCCAGCCCGGGGACGGCGGCGGCGATCAGCTTGGCGAGGTCGTCGCCCGCAGCCACCTCGGGAAGGCCGGGAACGGCCCAGACTCTGTAGCCGTCGCCAGGTGCCGCGCTCATGACGCCTGTACCTCCGACGCGAGGGCCAGTGCCTCCCGGGCCATCTGGGTGGCGGAGTCGAGGTCGGTCATCATCAGCGGCACGGCCCGGCAGCGGATGCCCGCCGCCTCGACGCGCTCCACGGAGGCCGCGTCCACGGTGTCGACCAGCCAGCCGTCCAGCAGCCCCGAGCCGTAGTGCTCGGCGACGGCCGCGGCCGTCGACTCGACGCCGATCGCCGTGAGCACCTTGTCGGCCATGCCGCGCACGGGCGCGTCCCCGACGATGGGGGACAGGCCGACGACCGGCACCCCCGCGTCGGCGATGGCCTCGCGGATGCCGGGTACGGCGAGGATCGTGCCGACCGACACGACCGGGTTGGACGGCGGGAAGAGGACGATGTCCGCCTCCGCGATCGCCTCCAGGACACCCGGCGCGGGCTTCGACTGCTCCGCGCCCACCGGCACGACCGCCTCGGCCGGCACCGACGCCCGCAGCCGCACCCAGTACTCCTGGAAGTGGATGGCCTTGCGCTCACCGTCGACCTCGACGGCGACATGCGTCTCCACGCGGTCGTCGGTCATCGGGATCAGTCGTACGCCCGGCTTCCAGCGGTCGCACAGCGCCTCGGTCACCGCGCTCAGCGGATACCCGGCGCCGAGCATCTGCGTCCGCACGATGTGCGTGCCGAAGTCCCGGTCACCGAGCCCGAACCACTCGGGCCCGACGCCGTACGCCGCGAGCTCCTCCTTGAGATGGAAGGTCTCGTCGGCCCTGCCCCAGCCCTGCTCCTCGTTGATGCCGTCGCCGAGGGTGTACATCACCGTGTCGAGGTCCGGGCAGACCTTCAGGCCGAAGAGGTGGATGTCGTCCCCGGTGTTGCCGATGACGGTGATGTCCGCGTCCGGCACGGCCTGCTTCAGACCGCGCAGGAACCGGGCACCGCCGATGCCGCCTGCCAGAACCACAATGCGCATGGGGGCAAGTCTTGCAGGCGGGTACGACAACCGGGCAGGCGGTTACGAGACCGGAGCGGCCGCTATGCACTGAGCGCTGTGCATCGGCATCTCCGTGAGGCCCGGGAAGTAGACGTGCAGACTGACCGCGGGCTCGAGCGCGTCGTTGACCACTTCGTGGACGTACCCCGGTGCGAACACCCTCTGCGCGCCCGCCCCCAACGCGCGCGTGCCGCGCTCGGTGTGCTCGGTCAGCGTGCCGTCGAGGACGGTGAGCACACCGGAGGAAAGGCCGTGGTCGTGCCGTCCGCTGCCCTGGCCGGGCACCCAGGACAGCAGCCACACCTCGTACCCGGGGCCGGTGTGCAGCCGGTGGTACCAGCGGGACGTGGCGTCGTACTGGACGAGGTGTTCCCACTGGGTGCGGTCGGCTGCGATGGAGCGGGCCAGGCCGACGAAGTCGGCGACGGTGGCCGGGTGCTCGCGCGGAGCCCGCAGAAGGTGCGGCACTTCGAGGATGTCGCCTGCGATCTGGAGGTCGCTGTCGCTGTTCATGGGTGCGGTGGTTCCTCGTCGGAAGAGAAGAGTGGTGGAGGCGAGGGGAACAACAGCCGAGTCCGACGGGCGTGGAAGCGAATCCGATGGACTCAGGGGCAGCCGGAGCGCGTGAGGCTCAACAGCAGGAACGGCAACAACAGCTACAGCGGACGTGGGCAGCACCGAGGGACCCGGCGGTGCGGGTCGAGGTGAGTGCCGAGTGCGCGAGCATGCCCACTAGGACAGCGGTTCACACCTCCACTGTCAACTCGGCGCCCGACACGTGGGACGGGGTTCACCTCATCCGGTTCATCTCCTTGGTGAAAGGTTTGTGCATGGGGTGGCCGGGACACATGGCGCACTACCGGGCGCGCAAACCTCGATGCGATCCCGTGATCGGACTGTGATCCGGATCGATTCGAGCACATGTCGGAACGGGATCGATGTTCCGGGCGTCCTTCTCCGTACAGGCTCTGCACGGGGTCGGAGGCCCTCCGGGGCCTTATCTGCTTGTCAAGGTTTAGGACGATTTGAACACTTTCCGCTAGGCCTTGGTTCCGCAGAGTGAATAAGGGGCTCAATAGCAGATCTCGGCTTGACTCGCCCGGAGCAGCACACTTGTAATTTCACTCGTGTCGTTCAGCCGAAATCGGTAACGGCCACATCACGGGGACGCGAAAGACTGACGAGGGGCGCACATGACCGAGCTGGTGCAGCAACTGCTGGTCGACGACGCGGACGAGGAACTCGGCTGGCAGGAGCGCGCGCTGTGCGCCCAGACCGATCCCGAGTCCTTCTTCCCCGAGAAGGGCGGCTCCACCCGCGAGGCCAAGAAGGTCTGTCTGGCCTGCGAGGTCCGCTCCGAGTGCCTTGAGTACGCCCTCGCCAACGACGAGCGATTCGGTATCTGGGGCGGTCTGTCCGAGCGTGAACGACGTCGGCTGAAGAAGGCCGCCGTCTGACCGGACGGCACACATCCCTTTCGTACATATGTGACGAACGGCCCGTTGCAGGTGGGTTATCCACAGGCGGCGGGCCGACGTCATGCCCAGCCGATAGTGTGGTCGCTCGTCCGAGACACCCCGCTGCCCACAGTGGGCACAGGTGTCCACCGCAGTCCATCGAACCGGGGCCCGTACCTCGATGTCCGTGCACAGCCATACGGCAGCCCACCAAGGTGTCGCTGCCACGGCGGCGTTCGACCCGACCCGCCCGCCCGAGTTCCCGCGTCATGTGGTGACCGCGGTGCTCGTCTCTCACGACGGCGCCCGCTGGTTGCCCGACGCGCTCGCCGGGCTGCTCGGCCAGGAGCGCCCCGTTCAATACGCCATGGCCGCCGACACCGGCAGCGCGGACGCCTCCGCCCAGCTGCTCACCGACACCCTCGGCGCCGACCGTGTACTGCACCTCGCCCGCCGCACCGGCTTCGGGCAGGCCGTCGAGGAGGCGGACCGCACCGCTCCGGTCCTCACCCCGGACGAGCTGCCCTACCTCAAGCGCCCGAGCGGCTGGGACCCCGTCACGCGCACATGGCGCGACGACGCGTACGACTTGCCCGAACTCCCCCACGGGGAGCCGGTGCAATGGCTGTGGCTGCTGCACGACGACTGCGCTCCGGAGCCGGACGCCCTGGCCCAGCTGCTGCGCGTCGTGGAGAACGAGCACGAGCTCGGCCGCGACGACATCGCCGTCCTGGGCCCCAAGCTCCGCGGCTGGTACGACCGGCGGCAACTGCTCGAGGTCGGCGTCAGCATCGCCAACTCCGGCCGCCGCTGGACCGGCCTGGACCGCCGTGAACAGGACCAGGGCCAGCACGACCACGTCCGGTCCGTGCTCTCCGTGTCCACCGCCGGCATGCTCGTCCGACGCGATGTCTTCGAGCAGCTCGGCGGGTTCGACCGCCGGCTGCCCCTGATGCGTGACGACGTCGACCTGTGCTGGCGCGCCCAGGCCGCCGGCCACCGCGTCCTCATCGCCCCCGAGGCGGTCGTACGACATGCCGAGGCGGCCTCCCGTGAGCGCCGCACCGTCGACTGCGTGGGCCGTACGTCGGCATCCCCGCACAAGGTCGACAAGGCCGGCGCCGTCTACACCCTGCTGGTCAACACGCGGACGGCCGCGCTGGCCTGGGTCCTGGTGCGGCTGGTGCTCGGCACCCTGCTGCGGACCCTCGCCTATCTCGTGGGCAAGGTCCCCGGCCAGGCCGTCGACGAGATCCGGGGTCTGCTGGGGGTGTTGCTGCGGCCCGAGCGGATCATCGCCGGTCGGCGCAGGCGCGGCCGCCCCCAGGTCGAGAAGGACGAGCTGCGGCCACTGTTCCCGCCGCCCGGCGCGACCGTGCGGGCCACCGTCGAACAGGCCGCGGGCAGCCTCTTCCGCGACTCCGACCCCGAGACCACCGCGGGTGCCGGGCGGCACGGCGGCGCGGTCGAGTCCGGGCCCGGCGGGGACGACGCGGAGTTCCTGGAGATAGAACAGTTCGCCCGCCTCAAGCGCATCGCCCGCAACCCCGGCCCGATGCTCTTCCTGGTGCTGCTGTTCGTCTCGCTCATCGCCTGCCGCCAACTGCTCGGCGGCGGAGCGCTCGCGGGCGGCGCACTGCTGCCCGCCCCGGCGGATGCCGGCGAGCTGTGGTCGCGCTACCTCGACTCCTGGCATGCCGTGGGCGCCGGCGGCACCCCCGCCGCGCCGCCGTATCTCGCAGTCGTCGCCCTGCTGGCCTCCGCGCTGTTCGGCTCCACCGGACTCGCGGTAACGGTCCTGCTGGTCTGCTCGGTGCCGCTGGCCGGTTTCACCGCGTACTTCGCCTCCCGCCCGCTCGTCGAGTCGCGTCTGCTGCGCGCCTGGGCGGCCGTCGTCTACGCCTTCCTGCCCGCAGCCACCGGCGCGCTCGCCGGCGGCCGCATCGGCACCGCCGTCCTCGCGATCCTGCTGCCCCTCCTCGCGCGCGCGGGCATCGCGGCCAGCGGTCTGGCGAACGCCTCGGGTGCACGCGGCAGTTGGCGCGCCACCTGGGCGTATGCGCTGCTGCTGACCGTCACCACCGCGTTCACGCCGATCGTATGGCCCATCGCGCTGGTCCTCGGCATCGGCGTACTGGCCGTGCGCCGCGCCGACATCACCGCCCACGGCCTGCGCTTCCTGGCCCAGCTCGGCACCCCCCTCCTGGTGCTCGCGCCCTGGTCGCTGTCCCTGCTCCCGTTCGGCTTCTTCCGGGAAGCCGGTCTGGAGTACGGCGCCTCGGCCGCGTCCGCCACCGATCTGCTGGGCGCCTCCCCGGGCGGGCCCGGCACGGTCAACGGCCTGATGCTCATCGGCATCGTGCTGGCCGCGTTGGCCGCCCTGATGCGGTCCCACCGGCAGTTCGGAATCTGGACGGCCTGGGCCGTGGCCCTGGTGGGCCTCGTCTTCGCGGTCCTGTCCAACAGCTCGACCTGGGCCGGACCCGCGACGCTCGTGTACGGCATCGCCCTCCTCGCCGCCGCCGCGCTCGGTGCCGACGGGGCACGCGCGCGTGTGGCCGAGCAGAGCTTCGGCTGGCGTCAGCCGGTGGCCGCGCTGATCGCCTTCGCCTCGGCCGCGGGCCCGCTGCTCGTCGCCGCCGGCTGGATGATCAGCGGCGCCGACGGTCCCCTGGAGCGGCGCGACCCGGTGCAGGTACCCGCGTTCGTCGCCGAGGAGAGCAACACCCGCGACCAGGCCCGCACCCTCGTCCTCGACAGCGAATCCGCGGCTCACGTCGGCTACATGCTCGTCCGCGGTTCCGGGGCGCGGATGGGCGACGGCGAACTGGCCGCGGCGGACGGGGAGAACGCCACGCTCGACAAGGTCGTCGCCAACCTCGTCGCCGGGTCCGGCGCCGATCAGGCCGACCAGCTCGGCAAGTTCGCGGTGCGTTACGTCCTCGTCCACAAGGGCGCGCCGCGCGACGTGACCCGCGTTCTGGATGCCACGCCCGGGCTGTCCCGGCTGAGCCAGCAGGACGGCGGGGCGCTGTGGCGGGTCGACCAGCAGGTCTCCCGGGCGGCGATAGTCGCCGGCGCCGGCTCGGGTTCCGGGGGTGCGCAGTCCGTCGCCGCCGGGCCCGTCGAGATCCACACCACGATCGAGGCGGGCCAGCAGGGGCGGATCCTGCGTCTCGCCGACACCGCCGACGAGGGCTGGACGGCCACCCTGGACGGCAAGCCGCTGACGCGTACGACGGTCGACGGGTGGGCCCAGGGCTTCGAACTCCCCGCCTCCGGTGGGAAGCTGGACGTCACCTTCGACGAGCCGATCACCCACACCGCCTGGCTGTGGGCCCAGGGCTTCCTCGCCGTCGTCCTCGTCGTCATGGCCCTTCCCGGCCGCCGCCGCGACATCGACGACGACCTCCCGGAGGAGCCGGCCGTCCCGGCCGAGGCCGTGTCCGGCGAGGGCCGCCGCGCCCGCCGCCTGCGTGCCCAGGCGGAGGCCGAAGAGGCGGGCCAGGCCGAGGAGTTCCCGCCGCCTCCGCAGGAGGAGCCCGCCCCGGCGATCCCGCAGCAGCAGCCCTACGGCGAGTGGGACTCCGCGAACTACGCGGGTGCCCCGTACGACGGCTACGGCGGCGACCAGTACCAGGACGCCGCCCCACAGCAGTATCCGCCCGGGTCGTACGACCAGCAGCAGTACCCGGCGGACCAGTACCAGGGCGGGCAGTACGACCCGTACGCATACGGCGGTTCGTCCCAGCCGGCGTCGTACGACCAGCAGACGTACGGGCAGGCTCCGTACGAGCAGGGCCAGGACGGGACCTACCACCAGGGTTACGACGAGCAGGGTTACGACGCGACGTACGACCCGACGCAGCCGTACCCGAACGGCAGTGAGCGCCCCGACGGGAGTCAGCAGTGAACCGCACCACCCTGTCCCTGATCGCCGGCGCGACCGCGCTCGCGGCCGTCACCGGTCTGGCCGCGCTGACCGCGCCCGACGCGGCCGGGACGGACACCGCACAGGCGGCGGCCGAACTGCCCGTGGAGCGCACGAGCCTGATGTGCCCGGCACCGAGCATCTCGGACCTCGCCGAGACGTCGTACACGTCCTTCACACCGGCCACGAAGGGTGCGGACGGCGACGGTACGGCCGAACTCCTGTCGGCGGGGGAGGAGTCCGCGGGAGGGGCGAAGGACAAGAAGGCCGACAAGCCCGTCCTGGAGCCCAAGGAACCCGGTACGCCGGTCACCGGGGATGCCTCGGGTGGCGACTCGCCCGCGCTGCTGGGTACGGCCGAGGGGAAGTTCGCGCCCGGGTGGACCGTGCAGGAGACCACGGAGGTCGCCGCGGGTACGGGGCGGGGACTCCAGGGCGTCAACTGCTCAGCGCCGGACACGGAGTTCTGGTTTCCCGGCGCCAGTACCGCTTCCGACCGCACCGACTACGTGCATCTGACGAACCCCGACGACTCCGCCGCGGTGGTCGACATCGAGTTGTACGGCAAGGACGGCGCCCTGGAGTCGACGGCCGGCGAGGGCATCACGGTTCAGCCGCACTCCAGTGAGCCGGTGCTGCTGTCGACGCTCACCGACGACGAGCAGACCAACATGACCGTGCATGTGAATGTGCGCAGCGGGCGGGTGGCCGCCGCGGTGCAGGCGCTGGACGACAAGCTCGGCGGTGACTGGCTGGCCGCCACCACCGATCCGGCCGGCAGCCTGGTCCTGCCCGGCATCCCCAAGGACGCCACGGCCGTGCGGCTGATCGCCTTCACACCCGGCGATGCGGACGCCGACCTCAAGGTGCGGCTGGCCTCCCCGTCCGGGCTGATCACGCCCGCGGGGAACGAGACGCTGCACGTGAAGGCGGGCATGACCACAGCGGTCGACCTGGGGGATGTCACGCGCGGGGAGGCGGGGTCGCTGGTGCTGACGCCGACGGATCGGGCCACACCGGTCGTGGCCGCCCTCCGGGTCGTCCGGGGCAAGGGCGACAAGCAGGAGACGGCGTTCATCCCGGCCACGAAGCCGGTCGGCACGCGCGCGACGGCGGCCGACAACTCCGCGAAGGGCTCCACACTGTCCCTGACCGCACCCACCGGCACCGCGAAGGTCAAGGTCACCGCGTCCGCGGGCAGCGGCGGGGGGACGGCGGTGTCGAAGACGTACACGATCAAGTCCGGCACGACACAGGACGTGCCGGCACCGGTGCCGACCGGCCTGAAGGGCACGTATGCCCTGACCGTGGAACCTGTCTCAGGCGCCCTGGTGTACGCCTCCAGGACGCTGGCGAAGACGGCGGGCGGGGTCCCCGCCTTCACGGTCCAGACCCTGCCGGACGACCGGGGGATGGTGTCGGTACCGGAGGCGGACGAGGACCTGGCGGTGCTCCAGAAGTAAGACGGCGGCTCTGCCCCGGTTGCCCCGGTCAGTCCTCGCCGTACCGCGGATCCACCGTCTCCGGGGTCAGCCCGAGCAGCTCGGCGACCTGTTCCACGACGACCTCGTGCACCAGCGCGGCCCGCTCGTCACGCGTCTTCGTGCGGATCTCCACCGGACGCCGATAGACGACGACCCGCCCGCGACGCCCCTCACCCGCGGGGATCGTGCCGCCGAGGGGGACCGACTCGTCGTTCCAGGCCTGCCCGGAGCCGTCGAGGCGCGGTACCTCCAGGACCAGGAAATCGATGTCGGCGAGTTGCGGCCACCGTCGTTCCAGGCGCTCCACGGAGTCCTGCACCAGGTCCGCGAACGCCTCGGCACGGCTGGCCGCCAGCGGCACCTGCGGCGGTGCGATCGGGCCGCGCATGCCCCGGCCGTGGCGATCACGACGGCGGGGTCCGGATCCGGCGGCAGGGGGCGGTACGGGGCTGTCCATCACTGGTGAAGCGTAGTCCCCGCCGGAGGCGGGTGCTCTGTCCACACGCGGCGGCCGCCCGTCCCGTACGGCATGTCGGCAGATGACCATTCCAGCCAAGGTTGGGCTCGATTCCGTATCCCTCCGAGACCACCGATCTCAAGGCAATTGACATGGTTTGTTCCGAACGGTGACCGGAACCGGGTTCGTCCGCCCATCCGGCAAGCGGTGTCCATGCAGGTCAGAAGGGTGTGCCCAGAGAGGCGTGTGGGGCGTTTCACAACACGACACGGTGGAGTGACCTGATGGAGAGTCGTCGCGGCCCGCTCAAGAGTGCGGTACCGTCCAACATCGTGAGCCCTGTACGTCGTTGTTCGCGAACCGCTTGCGGCCGACCCGCCGTTGCGACGCTGACGTACGTCTACGCCGACTCGACCGCGGTCCTCGGCCCGCTCGCCACGTACGCCGAACCTCACTGCTACGACCTGTGCGCGGAGCACTCCGAGCGCCTCACCGCGCCCCGTGGCTGGGAGGTCGTACGACTCCTTGACGCCTCGGCTCCGGCACGTCCCAGCGGCGACGATCTGGAAGCGCTTGCCAACGCCGTGCGCGAGGCGGCCCGGCCCCAGGAGCGTGCCGCGCAGGCCGGTGGCGGCGGTCGTGGGGCCGACCCGATGGAGGTCGCCCGGCGGGGCCATCTGCGGGTGCTGCGTTCACCCGACAACTGACGTCGGCCGACTTCCCTGTGTGTTTTCGGTGTCGTTTTCCTGTGTGTTTCGCTGAGTGATGCACACCCATTGACGGGCCGTTGTCGCGGACACGACCATTCCGGAAGCCGTGAGAAATCGCTTTCGCATTGCGGAATCCGGGGAGGCGCCTGTGTATGTCCAGGAGTTGGAGCCCGTCGCCGACTCGCTCGGCCTGTCGGCGCTGGTGGCGGCCCTGCCCCTCGTGATCGTCCTCGTCCTGCTCGGCGGCGTCCGCATGAAGGCGCACCTGGCGGGCCTCACGGGCCTGTTGGCCGCCGCCCTGGTCGCCTGGCTCGCGTACGGCATGCCGCTGGACCAGACGGTCTCCAGCGCCGCCCAGGGCGCTGTCTTCGGTCTCTTCCCCATCCTGTGGATCGTCGTCAACGCCCTGTGGGTGTACCGGATGACGGTCCGCACCCGCCACTTCGACATCCTGCGCCGGTCGTTCGGGCGGCTGTCCGACGATCCGCGGATCCAGGCGCTGGTCGTGGCCTTCTGCTTCGGTGCCCTGCTGGAGGCGCTCGCCGGGTTCGGCGCACCCGTCGCCATCTGTTCGGTCATGCTCGTCGCCCTCGGCTTCGAGCCGGTGCGTGCGGCCGTCGTCGCGCTGGTCGCCAACACCGCGCCGGTGGCCTTCGGCGCGATGGGCACACCGGTCGTGACGCTCGCTCAAGTCACCGGCCTGCCCCTGGATTCCGTGGCCTCCGTCGTCGGTCGGCAGACGCCGCTGCTGGCTCTCGTCGTGCCGCTCCTGCTCGTGTTCCTGGTGGACGGACGGCGCGGGCTTCGTGAGACCTGGGTACCCGCCCTGGTGTGCGGAATCGCCTTCGCCGTCGGCCAGTTCGTCGCCTCCAACTACGTCTCCGCGCAACTCGCCGACATCGGCGCCGCGTTGCTCGGCGCGGGCGCCCTGGTCGCCGTACCGCACGCGCGCGTGCCCGCCGCCGAGTCGGTCCGCGCGTCCGTGCTGACCGGGGTGCGGAGCGAGGACCTGGACGTGGAGGACCCACGGCCCGAAGTCGTGCGCGCCTACGCCCCCTACGCGCTGATCATCGCCATCTTCTCCGTCGCCCAGATACCGGCCGTCAAGGACTGGCTCGCCAAGACGACCCAGACGTACGACTGGCCCTTCCTGAACGTCGTCGACCCGGACGGCAAGCCGGTCGGCGCCAACGTCTTCACCTGGCCGATCGTCTCCACCGGCGGCACGCTCGTACTGCTCGCCGGGATCTGCACCGCGGTCGTCCTCGGGGTGCACGCGCGCGTGGCGGTCAAGGAGTGGGCGGCCACCGTGCACGAACTGCGGTTCGCGATCCTGACCGTGACGTCCGTGCTCGCCCTCGCCTACGTCATGAACCTCTCCGGACAGGCCGCCACGATCGGCTACTTCGTGGCGGCGGCCGGCGCGGGACTCGCCTTCCTGTCCCCGGTGCTCGGCTGGTTCGGCGTCGCCGTCTCCGGCTCGGACACCTCGGCCAACGCGCTCTTCGGCGCCCTCCAGGTGACCGCGGCACGGGAGTCGGGACTCTCCCCCGAGCTGCTGGCCGCCGCCAACAGTTCGGGCGGTGTCCTCGGCAAGATGATCTCGCCGCAGAACCTCACCATCGCCTGCGCCGCCGTCGGGCTCGCGGGCCGCGAGGGGGACATCCTGCGCAAGGTGCTGCCCTGGAGCGTGGGGCTGCTGATGGTCATGTGCCTGATCGTGGTCGGACAGAGCTCGCCGGTGCTGGAGTGGATGCTGCCCTGACCTGGGGCCTGACCTGAGATTACGGCTGGGAGTCCACCGGGACCGCGCACAGCGCACTGTCAGCGGGTGCGGGTAGTTTGTGCTGACCGATAGGACTTTTCAGGAAGGTTGGCCGTGTCTGCTGATCTGTCGCAGCTCGTGAAGGCGTACGACGTGCGCGGAGTGGTCCCCGACCAGTGGGACGAGTCGCTGGCCGAGCTCTTCGGGGCTGCCTTCGTCCAGGTGACCGGGGCGAGCGCGATCGTGATCGGGTACGACATGCGGCCCTCGTCCCCGGGACTGTCCGGCGCCTTCGCGCGCGGTGCGGCGGCCCGCGGTGCCGACGTGACCGAGATCGGCCTGTGCTCGACCGACCAGCTGTACTACGCGTCCGGCGCGTTCGACCTGCCGGGCGCCATGTTCACGGCCTCGCACAACCCGGCCCAGTACAACGGCATCAAGATGTGCCGGGCGGGCGCGGCCCCCGTGGGCCAGGACACCGGGCTCACCGAGATCCGTGAACTGGTCGAGGGCTGGATGGACTCGGGCGCCCCGGAACCGGCGGCCACGACGGGGACGATCACGCAGCGCGACACGTTGGAGGACTACGCGGCGCACCTCCGCTCGCTCGTCGACCTGACCTCCATCCGCCCGCTGAAGGTCGTCGTCGACGCGGGCAACGGCATGGGCGGCCACACCGTGCCCACGGTCTTCGCGGGCCTGCCCCTGACCCTGGTCCCGATGTACTTCGAGCTGGACGGCACCTTCCCCAACCACGAGGCCAACCCCCTCGACCCGGCCAACATCGTCGACCTCCAGAAGCGCGTCCGCGAGGAGGGCGCCGACCTCGGCATCGCCTTCGACGGCGACGCCGACCGCTGCTTCGTGGTCGACGAGCAGGGCGACCCGGTCTCCCCGTCCGCCATCACCGCCCTGGTCGCCTCGCGCGAGCTGGCCAAGCACGGCGGCAAGGGCACGATCATCCACAACCTGATCACGTCCTGGTCGGTCCCGGAGGTCGTGAAGGAGAACGGCGGCACGCCCGTCCGCACCCGCGTGGGCCACTCCTTCATCAAGGCCGAGATGGCCAAGTCCGGCGCGATCTTCGGCGGCGAGCACTCCGCCCACTACTACTTCGCCGACTTCTGGAACGCGGACACGGGCATGCTCGCCGCCCTCCACGTCCTCGCCGCCCTCGGCGGCCAGGACGGCCCCCTCTCCGGCCTCGTCGCCCAGTACGACCGCTACGCCGGCTCCGGCGAGATCAACTCCACGGTCGACGACCAGACCGCCCGCCTCGCCGCGATCCGCTCCGCCTACGAGGGCCGCGAGGGCGTCCGACTCGACGAACTCGACGGCCTCACGGTCGCGTCCGCCGACTGGTGGTTCAACGTCCGCCCGTCCAACACGGAGCCCCTGCTGCGGCTGAACGCGGAGGCCCGCGACGAGGCGACCATGGCGAAGGTGCGGGACGAGGCGCTGGGGATCATCAGGGGCTGAGGGCTGAGGGCTGAGGGCTGAGGGCTGCTCCTGGGACGCCGGTCCGGGCATTTCAGCCCGTCCGGCGTTTGAGGACGAGGCCGTCAGGCCGAAGCGGGGGTCTGGGGGCGCAGCCCCCAGGGACGGGACGGGTAGGGGCGGTGGGGGCGAAAACCGGCGACGGCCACACCAACTCCGTTCACCTTCGAACCCCGCCCTGCCCAACTCCCGCGCCCCACCCCCACCGGCGGTACCCTGACCAGGCACATCCGCACACACAGACGTAGAGCACCCCCGCCCCCGAAGGGACCACCCATGCCGCTCGAAGCCGGCCTCCTGGAGATCCTCGCCTGCCCGGCCTGCCACGCCCCCCTCAAGGAGCAGGACGCGGAGCTGATCTGCACCGGTCAGGACTGCGGCCTGGCATACCCCGTCCGCGACGGCATCCCCGTCCTCCTCGTCGACGAAGCCCGCCGCCCCGCGTAACGACGACCGGCGATCGGAGGCTGCCGCCCATGCTCGACGAATCGCTGCTCGACGCCCCCGAGGCACTCTCGGAGGCCGACCGACGCGGCCTGCTCCGCGGCGCAGCCGAAGCCGGCGCCCGCGTCCGCACCGCGGCCCGGCACGCTGCCGAGGCCGGCGTCCACGACCTCAAACCGGACGGCCGCCCGCGCGCCATCCTGATCGCGGGCCCGGGCGCCGCCGCCATCTGCGTCGCCGACCTCCTGGGCACGCTCGCCGGCGCGGGCAGCCCGGTCACGCGCCTGGCACCCTCCGGCGTCGCGCCCGCCGCCGGCGCCCTGCGCTGGGAGCTGCCCGGCTGGGCCGGCTCGGTGGACCTGCTGCTCATCGCCACCCCGGACGGCACCGAACCCGGCCTCTCCCTGCTCGCCGACCAGGCCTACCGCCGCGGCTGCACGGTCGTCGCCGTCGCCCCGCCCCGCACCCCGCTGGACGAGGCGGTGGAAGGCGCCCACGGCCTCTTCGTACCGCTCGCGACCGCCCCGTACGAGCAGGACGAACCCCATGCCGCGTCCGCGCCCGGCGTCCTGTGGGCGCTGCTGACCCCGCTGCTCGGCCTCCTCGACCGCACGGGCCTGCTCACCGCTCCGCCGGACGCCATCCAGAAGGTCGCCGATCGCCTGGACCACATCGCGGAGCGCTGCGGGCCGGCCATCGCGACGTACAGCAACCCCGCGAAGACCCTCGCCGGCGAACTCGCCGACGCACTCCCGGTGATCTGGACGGAGGGCACCTCGGCGGGACCGGCCGGCCGCCGGTTCGCCGCGGCCCTCGCCGAGCTCTCCGGCACGCCCGCCGTCGTCGCCGAACTGCCCGAGGCGCTCGCCGCGCACAACGCCCTGCTCGCCGGATCGCTCGCTGCCAGCGCCGACCCCGACGACTTCTTCCGTGACCGCGTCGACGAGCCGCCCGCGATGCACGCGCGCGTAGTGCTGCTCCGAGACCGCCCGCTCGGAGGTCTCACCGCCGCCCCGGCAGCCCGTGACCTGGCCCTCAGCCACGACACGCCGATCAGCGAGCTGGAGCCGGAGCCCGGCGGTGAACTGGAGACCCTCGCCGAACTGATCGCCATCACGGATTTCGCCGCCGTTTACCTGACGCTCGCTTCGAGGGCCTGATCTGACCCAGGACGCCCTGACCGCCGTATGCGGGACGGGACGGCAGCCGTACACCCGGCGAACCAGCGTCAAACGCAGTCGAACGCAGAGAGAGCAGACAGAGAGCCGCATGGACCGCCTCGACAACACCATCCGCCCCTACGCCTGGGGTTCCACCACCGCGATCCCGCAGCTGCTCGGCGTCGAGCCGACCGGCGAACCGCAGGCGGAGATGTGGATGGGAGCCCACCCGGGCGCGCCCTCGCGCAGCGACCGCGGCACGCTTGTCGAGATCATCGCCGCCGACCCGGAGCGCGAACTCGGCGCCGCGGCCGTGGCCAAGTTCGGCCCGGGCCTGCCCTTCCTGCTCAAGATCCTCGCCGCCGGCGGCCCGCTCTCCCTCCAGGTGCACCCCAACCTGGAGCAGGCGAAGGAGGGTTACGCGGACGAGGAGCGCCGGGGCATCCCCGTGGACGCCCCGCACCGCAACTACAAGGACGCCAACCACAAGCCCGAACTCATCTGCGCACTCACCGAGTTCGACGGCCTGTGCGGTTTCCGCGACCCGGCCCGGGCCGCCGACCTCCTCGCCGGTCTCGGTGTCGACTCCCTCAAGCCGTACGTCGACCTGCTGCACGCCCACCCCGAGGAGGCGGCGCTGCGTGAGGTGCTGACGGCCGTACTCAGCGCCGACCGCGAGGAGATGGCCCACACCGTCACCGCGGCCGCCGCAGCGTGCGCCCGACTCGGCGGCGAGTACGCCCCCTACGCCGACATCGCCCACCACTACCCGGGCGACCCCGGCGTCATCGCCGCGATGCTCCTCAACCACGTACGCCTGCAGCCCGGCGAGGCCCTCTTCCTCGGCGCCGGCGTCCCGCACGCCTACCTCAACGGCCTGGGCGTCGAGATCATGGCCAACTCCGACAACGTCCTGCGCTGCGGCCTCACTCCCAAGCACGTCGACGTCCCCGAACTCCTGCGCATCGTCCGCTTCGAGCCGAGCGACCCCGGCGTCCTGCGCCCGGAGGCATCCCCGGACGGCGAGGAGGTCTACGAGACCCCGATCGACGAGTTCCGGCTGTCCCGGTACGTCCTCCCCACGGGCGGCGCGGCCCATGACCTCACCCGGGAGACCCCGCAGATCCTGCTCTGCACGGCGGGCTCGGTGCGGGCCGGCGAGCACGAGCTGAGACCCGGTCAGTCGGTCTTCGTCCCGGCCGGCGAAAAGGCCGAAGTGTCCGGTTCCGGAACGGTCTTCAGGGCCACTGTCGTCGCCTGAAGGTCAAGGAGTTGCGGCCTGGCGCGCCGTTGTCGGAGCGGACTGCAACAATGGCCCACTGGCAAAGACCGGGCAAAGGTCTGGACGGCGTACGTACGAAGGGACATCGCGAATACATGAGCGCGTCAGGCGGCACCAAGGCGATCGTGGCGGCACTCGCCGCCAACCTCGCGATCGCGGTAGCGAAATTCGTGGCGTTCCTCTTCAGCGGCTCGTCGTCGATGCTCGCCGAGTCGGTGCACTCCCTCGCCGACTCCGGAAACCAGGCCCTGCTTCTCGTCGGCGGCAAGAAGGCCCAGCGCGAGGCGACCCCCCAACACCCCTTCGGGTACGGGCGCGAGCGCTACATCTACGCCTTCCTCGTCTCCATCGTCCTCTTCTCGGTCGGCGGCATGTTCGCCATCTACGAGGGCTACGAGAAGATCAAGCACCCGCACGAGATCGAGCACTGGTACTGGCCGGTCGGCGTTCTGGTGTTCGCGATCATCGCCGAGACCTTCTCCTTCCGGACGGCCATCAAGGAGTCCAACACCCTGCGTGGCAAGAAGTCCTGGACGGAGTTCGTCCGCCACGCCAAGGCACCCGAACTGCCCGTCGTCCTGCTGGAGGACCTCGGCGCGCTGGTCGGCCTCGTCCTCGCCCTCGGCGGCGTCGGCCTGGCCCTCGCCACGGGCGACGGTGTCTGGGACGGCATCGGCACCCTCTGCATCGGTGTGCTCCTCATCCTGATCGCCCTCGTCCTGGCCGCCGAGACCAAGTCGCTGCTGCTCGGTGAGGCCGCCGGCGTCGAACAGGTCCAGAAGATCGAGGCCGCGATCGTCGACGGCGACACCGTCACCGGGATCATCCACATGCGCACGCTCCACCTCGGCCCCGAGGAGCTGCTGGTCGCCGCCAAGATCGCCGTCCAGCACGACGACACGGCCACCCAGGTCGCCTCCGCCATCGACGCCGCCGAGTCCCGCATCCGCGCGGCCGTCCCGATCGCCCGCGTGATCTACCTCGAACCGGACGTCTACAGCGAGACCGAGGCGGCCCGCGGCGCCGACCGCGAGGCGACGCCGGGAGGACCGGCGCCGCACACCTCCGAGCACTGATCCGTCGTCGTACGACCGCGTTCTGACGACGCTGGGGCCCGCCGAGCGTTTCGGCGGGCCCCAGCGGCATCCATCGACCACTGTT
The DNA here is from genome assembly GCF_044593495.1 of Streptomyces sp. NPDC051963. Taxonomy (NCBI): domain Bacteria; kingdom Bacillati; phylum Actinomycetota; class Actinomycetes; order Kitasatosporales; family Streptomycetaceae; genus Streptomyces; species Streptomyces sp. NPDC051963. The sequence goes on from NZ_JBIUCC010000008.1 coordinate 645,362, forward strand.
GTTCCGGTGTTCCGGCTACTGGATCTCGCTCAGCACGCCGAGGACCGCCGCCTCGTCCGGCGCCGCCATCAGCCGCTCCCGGAACCCGGCATTCATCAACTTCCGCGACAGCAGCGCCAGAATCCGCAGATGCTCGTCACCCGCGGCCGCCTCCGGTACGGCGATCATGAACACCAGCCTCGCCTTCGTACCGTCCAGCGAGCCCCACTCGATGCCCTCGTCGGACCGCGCGAACCCGACGACCGGCGCGGTCACCGCGTCCGTCTTCGCATGCGGTATCGCGATCTCCTCACCGAGCCCCGTCGTGCCCTGCGCCTCCCGCCGCAACGCGGTCGCCACCAACTCGTCGACATCCGCCACCCTGCCGGTCCGCGCCAGCAGAGCCGCCATTTCACGGATAGCCGCTTCCTTGTCGGCGGCGTCGAGCCGGACCTTCACGGTCTGCGCGGTGAGGTGGCCGGACAGGGCTTCGGGGGTGGTGGCCGGTGATTCGGCCTCGCTGGTCGCGCCTTCGGCGGGTGCGCCGTTGCTCGAACCGCCCTTCACCAGCGCCGCGGATGCCCGGGCGGTCTGCGGAGGTACGACGCCGATGGCGCCCCCCGCTCCCACGCCGGCACCGACCAGCAAGGGCTCGGGCCCGCTCAAGCCGGCACCGTCGACCGACGTACCGCGCTTCCGCTCGACGATGTCGACGAGGGCGACCGTCGTCAGCGCGGTGACGGCCGTGCCGATCGCGACAGCCACGAAGAACATCGGTACGCCGCTCACCGCGCCCAGCACGGCCACGATCGGCCCACCGTGCGGCACCGCGTCCTCGACGCCGGCGAGCCCGGCGATCGCACCGGCGACGGCGCCGCCGAGCATGTTGGCCGGGATGACCTGCGCGGGCCGCGCCGCCGCGAACGGGATCGCGCCCTCGGAGATGCCGAAGCAGCCCATGAACAGCGAGGCCAGACCGGTCTCCCGCTCCTGCTCGGTGTAGAGCCGCTTGCGGATCAGCGTGGCGAGACCCTGCCCCAGCGGCATGACCGGGATCGCCGCGGCACACATGCCCATGACGGTCTGGTTGCCGGTCGCGATGAGCCCGGCGCCGAACAGGAACGCCGTCTTGTTGACCGGCCCGCCCATGTCGAAGGCGATCATGAGCCCGAGAATCGCCCCGAGCAGCACCGCGCTCGTGCCCGTCATCCCGCTGAGCCAGCTGGTCAGATGCTCGAACACCCACGAGATCGGCTTGCCGATGGCGTAGATGAAGAACAGCCCGAGCGCCGAGGTCGCCACGATCGGGATCACAATGATCGGCATGATCGGCCGGACGAACTTCGGGACCTTGACCTTCTTGATCCACAGAACCAGATAGCCGGCCAGGAACCCGGTCACGATCGCCCCGATGAACCCGGCGCCCGCCTTGGAGTCGTACAGCTCACCGGTGTTGGCGATCCAGCCACCGATCATGCCCGGCACCAGCGCGGGCCGGTCGCCTATCGCGTAGGCGATATAGCCGGACAGGATCGGCACCATCAGCGTGAAGCCGATGACGCCGATGTTGTTCACGTCCATCCAGAAGGAGTCCTCCGGGATGACCAGGCCGTCCGGCGTCGTGTGCCCGCCGATCGCGAGCGACACCGCGATCAGCAGCCCGCCGACCACCACGAACGGAATCATGTAACTGACCCCGTTCATCAGCGCCTTGTACCCGACGCTGCGTTCCTTGCCACCGGCGGCGGGGGCGGCCGTGGGGGAGCCGCCCTCCCTGTGCACCGGTGCCGACTGCACCCGCTCGATCAGCTGCTCAGGGTGGCGAATGCCCTCGGCGACCCCGACGGTCAGGACCCGCTTGCCCGCGAATCGGCTCAGATCCACGTCCTTGTCCGCAGCGACGATGACACCGTCGGCGGCTCTGACATCGTTGTCATCTAGTACGTTTTCGGCCCCGATGGATCCCTGGGTCTCCACCTTCATGTCGATGCCACGGCTCGCGGCGGCCTGCGCGAGCTTCTCCGCAGCCATGTACGTATGGGCTATGCCGGTCGGGCACGCGGTCACCGCGAGCAACTTCAACCTCTTGTGCTCGCCATCGCCACTGCCCGTGGGGGGAGGGCCGGCCGGACTGGTCACGTCGATCTCCTAACGCCTTCGTCACGCGAGAACGCCGTCCCGGACGTCCCGCTGGACCGATCAGATGTCCCGATCTCCCCGCATCCTGCAACACCTCCCGCCCGGCTCAAAGGCGCAAAAGTCCTGGATGTTCCTGGTCTGTCGCCTCCTGTCCTCCCGTTTGTGCGTGTCCTGTTATCGCTGTCACAGCCGTCCCCTGCCCACCGGGCCCGGCGGCAGCCGGGACCGTTATCGGTCCGATGCGTTCGGAGGTGGACTGGGGACGGCCCGGCCTACCGGTGTAGCTTGGGACAGAGCCAGACGTCGCTGCTGATGGCGGTCGGGCGGTCCCACCGCGGACCGACCGAGGGAGAGAGGGCCTCCGACGAACTGCGCTGCGTGTACGCGGGCATGCTTGTGTCCTCCTTCGGGCACCCCTGTGTCCGCCGCCGCGCAGACCAGTCCTATCCACCTCGCCCCAACCTCCGAGGAGCAGCTCGCAATGACGACTGTCGACAACCGACAGGACTTCAAGGTCGCCGACCTCTCCCTGGCCGAGTTCGGCCGCAAGGAGATCACCCTCGCCGAGCACGAGATGCCCGGCCTGATGGCGATCCGCAAGGAGTACGCCGAGGCGCAGCCCCTCGCCGGCGCCCGGATCACCGGCTCCCTGCACATGACCGTGCAGACCGCCGTCCTCATCGAGACCCTGGCCGCCCTGGGCGCCGAGGTCCGCTGGGCCTCCTGCAACATCTTCTCCACCCAGGACCACGCGGCCGCCGCCATCGCCGTCGGCCCGAACGGCACGCCCGACAACCCGCAGGGCATCCCGGTCTTCGCCTGGAAGGGCGAGACCCTGGACGAGTACTGGTGGTGCACGGAGCAGGCGCTGACCTGGCCGAACACCCCCACCGGCGGTCCGAACATGATCCTGGACGACGGTGGCGACGCCACCCTCCTCGTCCACAAGGGCGTCGAGTACGAGAAGGACGGCAAGGTCCCGGACGTCGACACCGCCGAGTCCGACGAGCACCGCGTCGTCCTCGAGCTCCTGCACCGGACCATCTCGGACGGCTCGCAGAAGTGGACCCAGCTCGCCTCGGAGATCCGCGGCGTGACCGAGGAGACCACGACCGGCGTCCACCGCCTGTACGAGATGCACCGCGACGGCACCCTCCTGTTCCCGGCGATCAACGTCAACGACGCCGTCACCAAGTCGAAGTTCGACAACAAGTACGGCTGCCGCCACTCCCTGATCGACGGCATCAACCGCGCCACCGACGTCCTGATCGGCGGCAAGACCGCGGTCGTCTTCGGCTATGGCGACGTGGGCAAGGGCTGCGCGGAGTCGCTGCGCGGACAGGGCGCCCGCGTGATCGTCACCGAGATCGACCCGATCTGCGCCCTCCAGGCGGCGATGGACGGCTACCAGGTGACGACCCTCGACGAGGTCATCGACAAGGCCGACATCTTCGTCACCACGACCGGCAACAAGGACATCATCATGGCCGCGGACATGGCCAAGATGAAGCACCAGGCGATCGTGGGCAACATCGGCCACTTCGACAACGAGATCGACATGGCCGGCCTGGCGAAGATCCCGGGCATCGTCAAGGACGAGGTCAAGCCGCAGGTCCACACCTGGACGTTCCCCGACGGCAAGGTGCTCATCGTCCTCTCCGAGGGTCGCCTGCTGAACCTGGGCAACGCCACCGGACACCCGTCCTTCGTGATGTCCAACTCCTTCGCGGACCAGACCCTGGCCCAGATCGAGCTGTTCACCAAGCCGGACGAGTACCCGACCGACGTCTATGTGCTGCCCAAGCACCTCGACGAGAAGGTCGCTCGCCTCCACCTGGACGCGCTCGGAGTCAAGCTGACCACGCTGCGCCCGGAGCAGGCGTCGTACATCGGCGTCGAGGTCGAGGGGCCGTACAAGTCGGACCACTACCGCTACTGAGCCGTCGGCTCAGCAGCTGAGTACTGACCGCAACCCGTGACGAGCGCGTCGGTGCGCTGACGCCCTCTCACCAGCAGGTCCTCCGAGGCAGGCCCCCGCACCCCCGTGCCGGGGGCCTGCCCCTTTGGCCATTGCGGCCGGCCGGATCAGCCCGTCAAGACCCAGGACCCCCATGCCCCGCGGCCGTTATTCGCTCCACGATCCGCACGATCACACCCCCCTCGCACACGAACACTTCCACTGCGCCCCCGGCCCTTCCGGCTGGCGCTACGTCGCACAACTGACCACCCCCGCGGGTGACCACACCGGGTCCGTCGATCTCGCCCTCGACGAACTCGGCCGCCCCATCCGCCTCGAACTCCACGCCGCTGGCTGGCAAGTCCGGGGCGGTGCGCTCGACGGCGTCACCTGGGTCCGCACAGACCCCAGCGGGGCTCACGCCACGGAAGGCAATGTCCGCGCCCACGCCTTCACCGGCACATCCCCCGCATTCCTCATTGCCACCACTCGTCTCCTGCGCCTCACCCCTTCCAGCTCAGCAACCCGCGTACGCCTCGTCGCCTTCACAGACCCGGTCCTCGCCCCGCGCACCGTGGACCAGTCCTGGGCCTTGCTGAAAAGAGAAGCACACGCCACTGACAACGGCCCTCTGACCGTCGACGAATACCAGGTCACAGCCCTGGACACGGGCGAACAGCACGCCGTGCACATCGCCGGCGACGTCGTACTCGCGGCACCGGGCGTCGAGTTGGAGGATCTTGAATCGCCGCCGTCAGTGTTCAGCTGAGCGCCGCGTGCGGAGTGGTTGGCGCCTGGGGGCTGGTTGGTCCGTCGGCAGGGTCAGGCAGGCGGCACGAACCCGGTGGCGGGCCGGTCGGCACTCGACGTTTCGTGAGCCTCGTGCCGACGGCTGACGGGAGCCTCGGGCTGACCACTGTCCTGATCTGCGCCCGAACCGTCCACCGGTGCCGCCTGTGTGACGTACGCGGGATAGGAGGGAGCGGGATAAACGGGAGGAGCCGCGGGGGGAGCCGCCGAAGGGACATACCCCCCTGGCGCGCCGCCCGCGGGAGCGCCACCGGCACCGACGGCCGAATTGTTCGCGAAGGCGCGCCGCGCATCCCGAGCCTGTCGCTCGTGCACCACCGCCGCCAAATACGCGGCGGGCGGTACGCCCTGAGGCGCCGGGCTTCCCGTTCGAGTCGCGAGGTCGCCTGCGAGCCGCTCCGCCATGGCCGAGCCGACCTGCGGATCCAGCTGCTGCATCCGCGTCAGGTACTGCCGGATGGCAAGCCACAGACCGTCCGGAACCGCCGACAGATCCAGCCCGGAGAACCGCCCGGCCAGCCAGGGCGGCGGCGGAGGAACGAAACTCATACGGGTCACGGGTACGCGTTCCCTCACGACCAGGGTCCCCGCGAACACGTCCCCGAGCCGCCGCCCACGCGCCGATACCAGCGAAGCGACGCAGGCGATCACGCCGAATGTCATCAGAATCTCGATCACGCCGATCCCACCCCGTACCAGCGCATGCCGGAACCGGATCGGCCCGCCGTCGTCCCGCACCACGCGCAGCCCGCACGCCATCTTGCCGAGCGACCGCCCATGGCTCAGGGTCTCGACCGCAATCGGCGCACCCACCAGCAACAGTACGAACGTCGCAATCGACAGGGCGGTCTGTGCCGCCTCGTCCAGTGCGGCCGTGGAGGCCACCAGACCGATGGTCACGACGATGTAGGCGATCATGGCCACGACCAGATCGAGCAGGACGGCCAGCGCCCTGCTGGGCAGCCTCGCGGGACGCAGCTCCAGCGCCACCGCCTCGCCCGTCACAAGCTCACTCACGCCGCTGTCCTTCCCCTGACCTGCCCTGAGGACGGCCAGTCTGCCAAGCTGAGGGCGCATCGCGCCCCAGTGCGACAAGCTGACACCACGACGAGCCGCCGACGAACAGCCCAGGAGCAGGCAAACCGATGGACCTCGACGTCTTCGTCACCGCCCACCGAGCCGAATGGGACCGCCTCGACGCCCTGCTCCGGCGCCAGCGCAGCCTCACCGGCGCCGAGGCCGACGAACTCGTCGTCCTCTACCAACGCACCGCCACCCACCTTTCCCTGATCCAGTCCAGCGCCCCCGACCCACAACTGACCGGTCGGCTCAGCCAACTCGTGGCACGCGCGCGTAGCGCCGTGACAGGCACCAGACGCGCCTCCTGGCGCGACGTCACCCGCTTCCTCACCCACGGATTCCCCGCCGCGGTCTACAAGTCGCGCCACTGGTGGGTACCCACAGCACTCCTGTCGACCCTTGTTGCCGCACTTCTGGGCTGGTGGATAGGCACGCATGCGGAAGTGCAGTCCTCCATAGCGGCCCCCACCGAGCTGCGCGAGCTCACCCGCCCCGGCGGTCAGTACGAGACGTACTACTCGAGCCATCCCGCGGCCTCCTTCGCCGCCCAGGTGTGGACGAACAACGCCTGGGCCGCCGCCCTGTGCCTGATCCTCGGGGTCTTCCTGGGGCTCCCGGTCCTGTGGATCCTCTTCCAGAACATGCTCAACCTGGGCGTCGGCTTCGGCCTGATGTCGTCAGCCGGCCGGCTCGACACCTTCCTAGGCCTCGTCCTGCCCCACGGCCTGCTCGAACTGACCGCGGTCTTCGTCGCCGCCGGCACCGGCCTCCGCCTCGGCTGGACCGTCATCGACCCCGGCCCCCGCAGCCGACGCACGGCCCTTGCCGAGGAGGGCCGAGCCGCCGTCGGCATGGCCATCGGCCTGGCGCTGGTCCTCTTCATCTCCGGCGGCATCGAAGGCTTCGTGACCCCGTCGGGCCTGCCCACGTGGACGCGAATAAGCATCGGCGTCATCGCCGAACTCGTCTTCCTCGTCTACGTCTACGTCATGGGCGGTCGTGCAGCCCGTACCGGGGAGACGGGCGATGTCGAGGCGGCGGAGCGCAGCGCCGCGGTTCCGACTGCTGCCTGATGTGCGGACATGTCTGCTGAGCTGCTAGTCTCTCCTTCGCCCCACAAGAGCCGTTGACACGGAGGGAGTGGGGAGGTAGATTCGAACAGTTGCCTAGAGGGCAGGGTTTGCCCCATGGCGACGGTTAGTATCTGTCGGATTCTTGTGAATTCAGTTCCCGAGAAGTCCCCGACCATTCAGGAATGAGTCAGCCGGTCAGACCGGCCGAAAACTTCTGATAAAGTCGGGCTCGCCGAAAGAGAGCCGCAAGGTAATCGAATAGGCAAGGCCACTCCAACGGCCACCGGAAACAAATTCCGACCGGAAACGGAACGGGAAAAGGATCTGGTAAGGTTGGAAACACCGAAGGGAAGCGCCCGGAGGAAAGCCGCGAGAGAGTCTCTCGGGTGAGTACAAAGGAAGCGTCCGTTCCTTGAGAACTCAACAGCGTGCCAAA
>NZ_JBIUCC010000009.1:0-331650 GCF_044593495.1 Streptomyces sp. NPDC051963
TCAACGCCCACAAGGCGGGCACCATCAAGGGCCTGTCCGCCGAGGTCGGCTCGTCCATCACCTCCGGCGCCGCGATCTGCGAGATCAAGGACTGAGTCGTACGACTCCCTGAAGCGCCCGGCGGGACTGTGCAACGGCCAGTCCCGCCGGGCGCTTCTCGCTGGGCCCGGTCGGCCTGCCTCAATGGCATCCTGGAGGCACACACGGGCGGACGAGAAGGCAGGTGGGAGCGATGGCGGGCGCGACCTCACAGGAATCCGCGACGCCCCGCGCCATGCGCGCCGACGCCCGCCGCAACTACGACCGGCTGCTCACCGAGGCCCGCTCCGCCTTCGCCGCGCACGGCACCGACGCCTCCCTGGAGGACGTGGCCCGGCGCGCGGGCGTCGGCATCGGGACGCTCTACCGCCACTTCCCCAACCGCCACGCCCTGCTGAGCGCGGTCTTCGAAGACGGCGTGAGCGACCTGCTCTCCCGCTCCCGCGAACTCCTCGACGCCTCGGAACCCTGCGCGGCCCTGGTGACCTGGCTGCGCGAGATCGTCACCCACGCGGGCGAGTACCGAGGCCTGTCCCGAGCGCTGATGTCGGTATCGCACGACGACAGCTCAGCCCTCGCCCGATGCAGCGACCCGATCCGCGACGCGGGTACGGCCCTGCTGACGCGAGCTCAGAAGGCAGGCACGGTCCGCCCCGGCGTGGCCATCGGCGACCTGCTCCAGCTGACCCACGCCATCGCCTTGGCGGCGGAGGAGTCGCCGGGGGACCCGGAGTTGGCAGACAGATTGCTGATGCTGACACTCAGGGGACTGAAAGCGACCTAGGGGCGCGGGGAACTGCGCGACCAGCCCCCACCGACCCGCACCCGCGAGACGAAGCGAACCCCCTACGGCGAAGCGGCACAGCCTAACGCCGCCGCATATCCGCAACCCGCGCCCGCTCAGCCCCCGCAGACTCCCCCAGCACCCCAGCCGTCCGCAGCCCCTGCCCCGCAGGGACCCGGCGCGGCCCCGGCACCGGTACGTCCCGACGCTGCTGGCGCGCCGGGACCGGATCACCGCCCCCCGCCCCCGCGTTTCCCGATCCCCCGGCGACAGCGATCTGCACGCCTTGGTCGGCGAGAGCCTGAAGCTCGGTGGCCGCACGGTCGTCATGGCCGGGCGGTTCGTCCGTCACCAGCCGGGTGATCACATCCGTGGGCACGGTCTGGAACATCGTGTCCGTACCCAGCTTGGTGTGGTCGGCGAGGACGACTACCTCGGCCGCCGCCTGCACCAGCGCCCGGTCCACGGACGCCGACAGCATGTTGGACGTGGACAGCCCGCGCTCGGCGGTGAGCCCGCTTCCGGAGAGGAAGGCCCGGGAGACCCGCAGCCCTTGCAGCGACTGCTCCGCCCCACTCCCGACGAGGGCGTAGTTGGAGCCGCGCAGGGTACCGCCGGTCATGACGACCTCCACCCGGTTGGCATGGGCCAACGCCTGGGCCACCAGGAGGGAGTTGGTGACGACGGTCAGTCCGGGGACCCGGGCGAGCCGGCGGGCCAGCTCCTGGGTGGTGGTACCCGCTCCGACCACGATGGCTTCGCCCTCTTCGACGAAGTTCGCGGCGAGATCGGCGATAGCCGTCTTCTCGGCGGTCGCGAGATGTGATTTCTGCGGAAAGCCGGACTCCCGCGTGAACCCGCCCGGCAATACCGCACCGCCGTGCCGGCGGTCGAGGAGTCCTTCTGCCTCCAGTGCGCGCACGTCCCGCCGTACGGTCACTTCGGAGGTCTGGACGACGCGGGCGAGCTCACGGAGCGACACGGCCCCGTTCGCTCGCACCATTTCGAGGATCAATTGGCGACGTTCTGCAGCGAACACGAAACTGACAGTAACCCCAACGACCGTCTGCTTTCAGCAGTTTGCGCCGAATAACAGAAGTTGTTCGCACAGGAAGGCGGGAAGTGGTATAGGGCCTAGTCCCGCCGACTATGCCGTACGAATGCTCGACAACTCCCTGTGACCAGCGAGGAGTCGGTTCCAGCCGTCAGGCGTCGCCGTTCGTCTTGCGGGTGTGGAGCTGCCTCGCCACCTCGGCGATCGACCCCGAAAGAGAGGGGTACACGGTGAACGCGTTCGCGATCTGTTCGACCGTCAGATTGTTGTCGACCGCGATCGAGATGGGATGGATCAGTTCCGAGGCGCGCGGCGAGACGACCACACCGCCGACCACGATGCCGGTGCCCGGGCGGCAGAAGAGCTTGACGAAGCCGTCGCGGATGCCCTGCATCTTGGCGCGCGGGTTGCGCAGCAGCGGCAGCTTGACGACGACGGCCTCGATCTTGCCGCCGTCGACGTCGGCCTGGCTGTAGCCGACGGTGGCGATCTCGGGGTCGGTGAAGACGTTCGACGAGACCGTCTTGAGGTTGAGCGGGGCCACCGCGTCGCCGAGGAAGTGGTACATGGCGATCCGGCCCTGCATGGCGGCGACGGAGGCGAGGGCGAAGACGCCGGTGACGTCGCCGGCGGCGTACACGCCGGGTGCGGTGGTACGGGAGACCTTGTCGGTCCAGATGTGACCGGACTCGCGCAGCTTCACGCCCGCCTCCTCCAGTCCCATGCCCTCGGAGTTCGGGATGGCGCCGACGGCCATGAGGCAGTGCGAACCGGTGATGACGCGCCCGTCGGAGAGCGTCACCTCCACCCGGTCCCCGACCCGCTTGGCGGAGGCGGCGCGGGAGCGGGCCATGACGTTCATGCCGCGGCGCCGGAAGACGTCTTCCAGTACGGCCGCGGCGTCCGGGTCCTCGCCGGGCAGCACCCGGTCGCGCGACGACACGAGGGTGACCTTGGAGCCGAGGGCCTGGTAGGCGCCGGCGAACTCGGCGCCCGTGACACCGGAACCGACCACGATGAGCTCCTCGGGGAGCTCGGTGAGGTCGTAGACCTGGGTCCAGTTGAGGATGCGCTCGCCGTCGGGCTGGGCGTCGGGAAGCTCGCGAGGATGACCGCCGGTGGCGATGAGGACGGCGTCCGCGGTGAGCGTCTCCTCGGTCCCGTCGGCGGCGCGCACGACGACCCTGCGGGAGCCGTCGAGGGCCTGCATGCCCTCCAGCCGGCCGCGCCCGCGCAGGACGCGCGCGCCGGCCCGGGTCACGGAGGCGGTGATGTCGTGCGACTGGGCGAGTGCGAGCCGCTTGACACGCCGGTTGACCTTGCCGAGGTCGACACCGACGACCCGTGCGGGCGTGTCGATGTGCGGGGTGTCGTCGGCGACGATGATGCCCAGCTCTTCGTACGACGAGTCGAAGGTGGTCATCACCTCGGCCGTGGCGATCAGGGTCTTCGACGGCACGCAGTCGGTGAGCACCGACGCACCGCCCAGGCCGTCGCAGTCGACGACGGTCACCTCCGCGCCGAGCTGGGCGGCCACCAGGGCCGCCTCGTATCCGCCGGGTCCGCCACCGATGATCACGATCCGAGTCACGTACCCCATTGTCCCGCACGCTTCAGGGTGGTCCTGCCGAGGGGGGCGGCCCGAGATACCACTGTTACGGGAGGGGCGGCCGATGCGGCTGTCGTACGCTCGACCCATGTCGCTCTACGCCGCGTACGCCGGCAACCTCGACGCGCGGCTGATGACCCGCCGCGCTCCGTACTCGCCGCTGCGCGCCACCGGCTGGCTGAACGGGTGGCGGCTGACCTTCGGGGGCGAGCAGATGGGCTGGGAGGGCTCGCTCGCGACGATCGTCGAGGACCCCGTGGAGCAGGTCTTCGTCGCGCTGTACGAGATCGCGCCGATGGACGAGGAGTCCCTGGACCGGTGGGTGGGCGTGGGCCTCGACATCTACCGCCGGGCACGGGTGCGGGTGGTCACGCTGGACGGCGAGGAGCCGGCGTGGGTGTACGTCCTGAACGGCTACGAGGGCGGATTGCCGTCGGCGCGCTACCTCGGCGAGATCGCCGATGCCGCGGAGTCCGCGGGGGCACCGCACGACTACGTGATGGAGCTGCGCAAGCGGCCCTGCTGACGTCTTTTCGTCGGAAACAACAAGACAACGATCGCCATCCCGTCAGGTCTGTCATCTACGCGCGTAGGCCCAGACCGGCTACCCTCATGCGCGTGAACGCATCTCTTCTTCCGGACGACATCCAGGGCGATCCGTACGCCGCCGCCGACGCCGCCGCCTCGCGCCTGCGCGAAATCACCGGCGCCGAGACCCACGACGTCGCCCTCGTGATGGGCTCCGGCTGGGCGCCGGCCGTGGACGCCCTCGGCGCACCCGACGCCGAGTTCCAGGTCACCGAGCTGCCCGGGTTCCCGCCGCCGGCGGTGGAGGGCCACGGCGGCAAGATCCGCTCGTACCGGATCGGCCACAAGCGGGCGCTGGTCTTCCTCGGGCGCACGCACTACTACGAGGGCCGCGGAGTGGCCTCCGTCGCACACGGCGTCCGTACGGCGGTGGCGGCCGGCTGCAAGACGGTCGTCCTCACCAACGGCTGCGGCGGTCTGCGCGAGGGCATGCGCCCCGGGCAGCCGGTCCTCATCAGCGACCACATCAACCTCACCGCCACCTCCCCCATCGTCGGCGCGAACTTCGTCGACCTCACCGACCTGTACTCACCGCGGCTGCGGGCCCTGTGCAAGGAGATCGACCCCTCACTGGAGGAGGGCGTCTACGCCCAGTTCCCCGGCCCGCACTACGAGACCCCGGCGGAGATCCGCATGGCCCGCGTCATCGGCGCGGACCTCGTCGGCATGTCGACGGTCCTGGAGGCCATCGCGGCACGGGAAGCCGGGGCCGAGGTGCTCGGTATCTCCCTGGTGACGAACCTGGCGGCGGGTATGACCGGTGAGCCGCTGAACCACGAAGAGGTTCTGCAGGCGGGCCGGGACAGCGCAACGCAGATGGGATCGCTGCTGGCGCAGGTCCTGGGCAGGCTGTAACCCCAGCCCCCCAAAAAATCCGCGGGGGCGAGAAACCCGGCCCGCACCCGACACCGTACGGACACAACGAGAGGCACCCGACGTGCACGACGATCTCATCGCGCGGGCCCAGGCATGGCTCGCCGAGGACCCCGACGCGGAGACGCGCGAGGAGCTGGCGAAGCTCATCGACGCCGGGGACGTCACGGAACTCGCCGAGCGCTTCGCCGGCACCCTCCAGTTCGGTACGGCCGGACTGCGCGGCGAGCTGGGCGCCGGCCCCATGCGCATGAACCGCACGGTCGTCATCCGCGCGGCGGCCGGACTCGCCGCGTACCTGAAGAAGAACGGCGCGTCCGGCGGACTCGTCGTCATCGGCTACGACGCCCGCCACAAGTCGGCGGACTTCGCCCGCGACACCGCCGCCGTGATGACCGGCGCGGGCCTGCGCGCCGCCGTCCTGCCCCGCCCGCTCCCCACCCCCGTCCTCGCCTACGCCATACGGCATCTGGGCGCGGTCGCCGGTGTGGAGGTCACCGCCAGCCACAACCCGCCCCGGGACAACGGCTACAAGGTGTACCTCGGCGACGGTTCGCAGATCGTGCCCCCGGCGGACGCGGAGATCGCCGCCGAGATCGACGCCATCACCACCCTCACGTCCGTGCCCCGCCCCGAGTCCGGCTGGGAGACCCTGGACGACGCCGTCCTGGACGCCTATCTGGCCCGTACGGACGCCGTTCTCGCCGCCGGCTCCCCGCGCACCGCCCGCACCGTCTACACGGCGCTGCACGGGGTCGGCAAGGACGTCCTGCTGGCCGCGTTCGCCCGCGCCGGCTTCCCGGCCCCCGCCCTCGTCGCCGAACAGGCCGAGCCCGACCCGGACTTCCCGACCGTCGCCTTCCCCAACCCGGAGGAGCCCGGCGCGATGGACCTGGCCTTCGCGAAGGCCCGCGAGACCGAGCCGGACCTGATCATCGCGAACGACCCGGACGCCGACCGCTGTGCGGTGGCCGTCAAGGTGGGCGCGGACTGGCGCATGCTCAGCGGCGACGAGGTCGGCTCGCTCCTCGCCGCCCACCTCGTCCGGCGCGGCGCGCACGGCACCTTCGCCGAGTCGATCGTGTCGTCCTCCCTGCTCGGGCGGATCGCCGAGAAGGCGGGACTGCCGTACGAGGAGACCCTCACCGGCTTCAAGTGGATCGCGCGCGTCGAGGGCCTGCGCTACGGCTACGAAGAGGCCCTCGGCTACTGCGTCGACCCGGACGGCGTGCGCGACAAGGACGGCATCACCGCCGCCCTCCTCATCACCGAGCTGGCCTCCGAGCTCAAGCAGGACGGCCGCACCCTCCTCGACCTCCTCGACGATCTCGCCGTGGAGCACGGTCTGCACGCCACCGACCAGCTCTCCGTCCGCGTCGAGGACCTGTCGGTCATCGCGGCCGCCATGCGACGCCTGCGCGAGCAGCCGCCGACGGAGCTGGCGGGCCGGGCCATCACCAGGTCCGAGGACCTGACGCGGGGCACGGACACGCTGCCGCCCACCGACGGCCTGCGCTACACGCTCGACGACGCCCGGGTCATCGTCCGCCCGAGCGGCACGGAGCCGAAGCTGAAGTGCTACCTGGAGGTCGTCGTACCGGTCGCCGCGCACGACGGGCTGCCCGAGGCGCGGGCCGAGGCCGCCGAGGTGCTGGCCGCCGTCAAGCGGGACCTCTCGGCGGCCGCCGGCATCTGAGCCGTACGACCCGTCCTGGCCCCATGGCGCCCTGGTTCACGGGGAGTTGGGCTGTCGCATGCTTCCCGGCCGCCCGCATCGATCGCAGCCGGGCGATGCTCGAACCGCGGTACGGATGCACTCCTCCCCCCTTGGAGGCATCCGCCCCCGAGGTGGACCGCCGCCCCCCTGTACACACACTCAGGCGGGACACCGGATGCCGCAGGTACGGGCCGGGCACGGGGTTCAGACACGCATGAGGTAGCTGAACCCCGTGTCGGGTCCCACACACGACTGAAGGGTGAGGTCGCCCCAGTAGAGCCCGGCGGCGGGGACTCCGCGGCCCGGCGTGATGTAGTTCGCGTACACCTTGTAGGCCCAGGTGCCGCTCGGCGAGGCGATCGTGACGCGCGTGCCCACCGGCAGGGTGGCGAAGCGGTCGAAGCCGCAGAAGTCATGGCCGACGACCACGGCCGTACTCAACTCGTAGCCGTTCTCCGTGCCCAGCGTGGGACCCGTCCACTGCACCGCGTCCCGGCACGCGTCCACCTCGTCCTGACCGCCCCGGACGATCCGCGCGTACCAGCTGCCGATGCGGATGGTGGTCCCGGTGGGGCGGCCTTCGGGAGCGGCCTTCGTGTCGGACTCGGGAGTCGCGGGGGCGGAGGCGGTACGGCGGGCGGTGGCCGACGGCGTACGGCGGGACAGGTCCGGGCCGCGCACCGGGCTGCTCGCGGAGGCCGAAGGCGACGGGCCGCCGGTGTCGCCGGGGCGCGGCCGGGTGCGCTCGGGGCTCGGCGAGTGAGCGGGCGCGGACGGCCGCGCGCTCGTCGGCGCGGCCTCCGTCGCCGTGCCCGGCGGGACCGCGGCCCCGGCCCTGGCCTCGCGCGTGACCTGCGTACCGGCCCCGCAGCCGGCGAGCAGAGTCGCGGCCGTGAGCGCGCCGACGGCCCTGGCGGCGCGCCCCCTCATCCGAACCGGCCGTTCACGTAGTCCGAAGTGCGGTCGTCCTGCGGGGAGTTGAACATCGCGTCGGTGTCGCCGTGCTCGACGATCACGCCCGGGGTGCCGTGCGAGGCGAGGAAGAAGGCGCAGTTGTCGGAGACCCGGGCGGCCTGCTGCATGTTGTGCGTGACGATGACGATCGTGACCTCCTCCTTGAGGTCGTGGATGGTCTCCTCGATCCGGCGGGTGGACGTCGGGTCGAGGGCCGAGCAGGGCTCGTCCATCAGCAGCACGCGAGGGCGTACCGCCAACGACCGTGCGATGCAGAGGCGTTGCTGCTGACCGCCGGAGAGCGCACCGCCGGGCTGACGAAGCCGCTCCTTGACCTCCTTCCACAGGCCCGCCTTGGTGAGGCACTCCTCGACCAGGTCGTCCCTGCCGTCGCGGGTCGACTTGATGGCGTTGAGCTTCAGGCCGGCGAGGACGTTGTCGTAGATCGACATCGCCGGGAAGGGGTTCGGCTTCTGGAAGACCATCCCGATCTGCCGGCGGGCGTGGGTGATGCGCCGGCCGCGGTCGTAGACGTCCTCCTCGTTCAGCAGCACCCGCCCGGCGAGTGAGGCCGAGCCGATCAGCTCGTGCATACGGTTGAGGATCCGCAGGAACGTCGACTTTCCGCAGCCGGACGGGCCGATGAGCGCGGTGACCTCGCGGGCGGGCATGGTGAGGGAGACCCGGTCGAGGACCTTGTGGTCGCCGAACCAGGCGGAGACGGCGTCGGCGCGGAGGGTGGCGGGGCCGGCGCCCTCTCGCGTTTCGATGCGCGGCTGGACGACGGTGTCGGTGAGGCCGGGATTCTCGGTGGTGGACATCGGTGTCAACTTCCGTGCGTGGTCCGGTGGTTCAGAGCAGGTTCGGCAGAAGTGCCGTGATGGCCTGGGAGTCGGCGAGACCGAGGGCGGCGAGCAGGGGTCCCGCACAGATCCAGGTCTGCCAGCGGCCCCAGACGCGGTGGGCGAACACCGCGAGCAGCGCGGCGAGCAGCAGGCCCTGGGTCCACAGGAAGACGCCGAGCCAGGCGTTCCCGTCCGTGCCCAGGGCCTGTTCGGACAGGGCGATCCAGCCCGACCGCAGGTCGCGCGGCGGGTTGGGCAGCACGGGCGTCAGCAGCTTGGCGTCGACGCGCACCACGCCGCTCGGGGTGTACGGAGCACCGGTCGAGGTGATGAGGGTGAGCCGCCCCTGTCCCGCGCCGGGGGCGACGGGCAGTTCGTCGCCCGCGTTGCGGATCCCGGTGACCTCGTAGACCGACTTGCCCTGGCCGGTGGTGAGTTCGAAGCGGGTGCCGACGGGCAGGTTGTGGATGTGGTTGAAGGGGCTGCCGTACGCCCACTGGCGGCCCATCACGACGACCGTGCCGGCCTGGCCGGGCAGCGGGGTGTCGCGGCGGTGGCCGGGGCCCGACATCAGCACGGTGGAGGTCGTGCCCTCGGCGACGACCTCCTTGATCTCCAGCGCGGGGATGCTGAGCAGCGCCACGGGTGCGCCCTGCTCCAGCAGGTTGCCCTCGAAGTCGCGCTGGCCCACGGGGGCGGTGCCCAGGGCGAGTTGGCGGCGCAGTTCGTCGTAGGCCGTCTGCTGGTCGCGGGCGTGCTGGAGGTGGCCGACGATGGTGAGGTTCGCGGCGAAGCCGAGGAGCACGGCGGCCAGGACGCACAACGCCGCTCCGGCGAGGGCGAGGCCGGGGCGGGCGGGGGGCCGAGGGGGCTGCTGCTTCGGCTCTTCGGTGGGCGGCGGCGGGTCGGGGGGACCGGCCGGAGGTGCCGACGGGTCGGCGGAGGGCGGGGCGAGCGTGGTCACGGCGTGTGCTCCTGGAAGCCGGAGGGTGGGACGAGGGGCGGGCGGGCCCGGAGGCGCGTCGGCGTGCGCCCCCGGACCGCCCGGCCGGTCAGTGGTGCTGCGGGGTGTCGCCACCGAAGGTCAGCAGACCCTTGCGGCGCATATGGAGGACCAGGGCCGAACCCGCGCAGAGCAGCGCGAGGGCGGTCAGGCCGATCGCGCCGACCTGGGCGCCGGTGGAGGCCATGGAGCCTGATCCGGTACCCGAGCCGCCGGTGTCGCCACCGGTGTCACCGCCTGCTGCGCCACCCGTGTCCGTACCGCCGTCGCTGTTGCCGGCCGAGTCGGACGGGGAGGGCTCGGGGCTCTCGCCGGGCACGTCACCGGTCGAGAACGCGAAGTCGACGGAGTTCCCGTCTTCCTTGTCCTCGGCGAGGCTCAGCAGGTGGTCGCCGTCCCCGATCTTCTTCGGGACGGTGAACTCGTACTTGTCGACGGTGCCTTCGGCGTTCGCCTTGGCGTCCTTGAAGGTGTCCTCGCTGTCGGCGAGGGTCACCTTGACCGCGGCGTCCTTGGTGTAGCCGTGGGCGGTGATGTTCACCGTCTGGCCGGGTTCGAGGTTGGGGTTCTCGTCGAGGGGGTTGCCGTCCTCGTCGGTCACTTCGAGGTCGGCGGGGTCGGTGGGGTCGGGGTCCGCTTCGTCGGTGCTGACGAAGAGGAACTGCGCCACCCGGGAGTTCGAGCCGCTCTCGTCGAAGTTCAGCGAGGTGTCACCGCTGATGCTCTGGTCGGGGACCGTGTACGCGTAGTCCACGACCTTGCCCTCGGCGTTCACGGTCGCGTCCGGGAAGGTCGTGCTGGACGTCGGCGACTGAGCCACCTTGACCGTGGCCCCCGGCGTGAAGCCCTGGACCGTGATCTTCACCGACTGGCCGATGGCGAGGGTGGGCTTGGCCCCGAGGGTCTTGCCGTCGGCGTCCTTGGCGGTGACGAGATAGCCGATGTTCGCGGTCGCACTGCCCTCTGCGGTGCTGAAGCCGTCGGGGTCGGAGGGCGTGAAGACGCCGGTGTACTGGTGGGGGCCGCCGATCGCGGGCGCCTTGACCGTCAGCTCGGCCTTGCCGCCGGTGACCTCGGCCGTGCCGACCGAGGTGCCGCCGCTCTTGAACTCCACGGAGCCTGCGGCCGCCGCGGGGCTCACCGTGGCGGTGAGCTTGAGGTCGCCGCCCACGGCGACACCGGAGGCCGCGCTCAGGGTCAGGCTCGTGGCCTGCTGCTGGAGCAGGGTCCAGGTGTCGCCCGTGACACTGATCTTGGCGAGGAAGACGGGGGAGGCGGTGCCACCGGTGCAGCCCAGACCCACCGTGTACGTACCGTCGAGCGGCGTCCCCGCGGGTATCCACGCGCGCAACGCCTGCTCCAGGCTCTTCTTGGCCGCGCCGTTCATCGACTTGAGGCCCAGCGTGAACGGAGCGGTGCCGACCGGGACCTTCTCCACGCTCTGGGCGAGGTTGGTCTGCACGTTGGCGTCCGTCGGCTTGTACACCTTGAGGACGCCTGTGGTGTTGGCCGGGTCGGGGCAGCCGGCGGTCGTGGTGACGGACGTGGCCATGGGGTCGTCCGCGATCTTCCCCGACGCCGGGGTCAGCGTGAACTTGCCGAGCTCCGTCGCGGCGTTGGCCTTGCCCGAGAACGCGAGAACGCCGGCCAGGGCGGCGCACAGCAGGGCACAGCATGTCAACAGCGACACCGGTGATCTGAGTTGTGCCAGACGGTGGTTCATGTGGTGGTCCCCCCGAGGGGTTCGGTTGTGGATGGACATGCCGTGAGGCCGGGCACCCGATGGGTGCCCGGCTGTTGTGCGGTTACGGCGTGGTGCTCAGCGCTCGGCCTGGAAGGCCTGGGCGCCGCAGTCGTCGCCGAGGCTGCCGAAGCCGTAGGTGGCGATGGTGGCGTCCTCCGCGCAGACCTTCGAGCCGGAGCCCACGAAGGTCTCCGCGATCGGCTGCGTGGCCAGCTTGTTGGTCGGGACGACGTTGTAGACGTCACGGGCCAGCGGGAAGGCGACGTTCAGCGAGCCGTCGGCGGCGTTGCGCGGGGCGACGCCGTTGATGCTGCCGAGGACGGCGTCACCGAGACGGGGCTCGACGACGAGGTTCTCCTGGGCGATGTACTGGGCCACGGAGAACGGGACGATGTCGCCCGCGGTGTCCAGCACCGTGCCGTCGTTCTCCTGGACGCCCTGCTGGACGCAGGAGCCGGGGGTGGTGACGTTGATGGACTGGAGGAAGAACTGCCGGGTGCCGGAGTTGGCCTGCGGCAGGATCGGGGTGAGCGCCACGCCGTCGAGCGAGGTGAGGGTGCACTCGTAGATCGACTTGAGCTCACCCGCGGTGAGGTTGTCGCGCAGGCCGCTGCCGGCCGGCTTCGCCCAGGTGACCGCGTCCTTGGCGTACTTGATCCAGGTCAGGTCCGTGGTGGACGAGTCCACCGGGCCGCGCGAGGAGCGGGCGAAGTCGAAGCAGCCGGTGCCGCCGTCCACGGCGGTGCGCAGGGCGTCGATGCCGGCCGAGGAGCCGTTGGGCCGCGCGATGTCGGTGCACTCGGCCTTCGCCTTGGTCGTGATGGTGGCGGAGCCCGTGGCGTTCCAGGAAGCGATGACCTTGCCGTTGGCGTTCGTGACCACGTCGCCGAGACCGTTCAGCACGTCCTGGGTGGTGTCGGAACCGCCGCCGGCCAGCTGACGGAGGTCGGTGACCGGGCTGGGGTCCGCGTAGGCGGCGGGAGCGGCCAGGGCACCGAGGCCGAGGGCGACAGCACCGATACCGGCACCGATACGCATGCGGGACTTGACGTTCACTTCGGTTCTCCTCCGTGGGAACGGATCGAGGAATGGACGTACAAGCAAATCCGGATTCTCTTTCGCCACCGACCCGTCGGCCGGTCGCCGAGAACAATTCCCCAGACTCACTCGGGGGGCCACTAATTCCGGCCGCTGATCAGGTTACGAATCCGTTTCCTAGGTGACTCCAAGGGAATTCACGAAACGGTGCGCGGATTCCCCGGAACTCATTTACGTCCCGGGGAATCCGGTTGACCGGCGGCGGTCAGCCGCTGCCGGCCGCCCGGCGGGCGGAGAGCCGCAGCATGACCGGACCGGCCAGCGCGGCGACGCCGCCCGCGATGAGCACGCCGAGCAGCACCCAGCGGATCAGTCCGAGCACCTCCGAGGGCGTGAGCCCGCCGGACTGGGCCACGTTCTGCTTCGCCGGATCCGTCTCGGGCGCGCCGGGCGGGGACGTACCTGCCCCGTCCACGCCCGCCGCGCCGGCCGTGCCACCGGCCGCTCCGGCCGAGTCGCCGCCGGTCAGGCCGCCGCTGCCGGTACCGCCGTCGAGCCCGCCGGCCGTACCGCCGCCGGAGCCGGAGCCGCCCGGCCCCTCCGCGCCCGCGCCCGGTGGCTCCGGGGAATCCGGCGCGCCCTTCTCCAGCCGCTCGGCGGCCTGCTGCGCCTGCTCACGCAGCGCGGTGGGCAGCGGGGCGTAGCCGTAGGGAAGTTGGCCCCCTGCCGTGCCCTGCGCCTGGCCCTTGTCGGCCGCGTAGCGGATCACCTTGGCGTAGTCCTGCCGCGCGTCCTCGGCCTGGTCGAGCGAGGCCGCCGCGTACACGACGGCGGCCAGCGGATAGGCGCCGTCCTTCATTTCGGCGGGGTCGGCAGCCCTGACGCCGGCCACGTCCGAGTCGGGCATCTCGGCGACCGCCTTGAGCAGGGACGCGTCGGTCGGCTCGATGTACTCGCCGTCGGCGTTCGGCAGGGCGGCGGTGCCCAGTTGGTAACGGACGGCGGACGCGTTGTCCACGATGCCGAACGCGCGCTGCTGGGTCAGTGCCGGGCGGCCGAGCAGCGTCATCTTCGACACGTTGTTGCCGGCTTGGCATTCATAGGCCGTGCCGATGTCACCACGACGGATCTTCAGCGCCCCTTCGTGCATATCGGTCGCGTAGGGGACGACGTCCTGCCCGGTACGGTCCATCGTGAAGCCGGAGTCCCCGCCGCACTTGACGCGGGTGGCCGCGAGGTCCGTCTTGGGGAAGTAGTCCAGGGAATCCGAGATCACCCCGTCCTGGTAGGCGGGGTTCACCTTCATGCCCGAGGGATCGGCTTTCCCTTCGATGAACTCCCTTGCTGCGGGGTCCGCGAGAATGTAGTCCCACACGATGCGGGCCGAGTCCGAATTCTCGGAGGTGACGACCAGGCCCAATGGAGCGTTTCTTTCGTTCTGGGCCAGGGCGTCGAGCCCGGGATTGAGCTGGAGGAATTCGGGGTCCACCGCAATCGATCTCGGATTGCCGGAGAGATACGCGGGAACCGGCTCGGCCGGCGAAACGAGGCTGCCGGGGTAGGACTGGGTGAGCGCCTTGGCCAGCAGTCTCTGGTTGAGCTTGACGTCCTTCACCGGCAGGGACTGGAAACGCCCGTCCGTACTCGCCTCGTACATCCAGACGAAGCTGATCGTCAGGCCGCTGATCGCGACGGGCGCGTGCACCACCGGTGTCGCCCCCTCCGCCGTCCGGACGGGGTCCAACGTCATGGCGAGCCCGGTCGAGGAGTCGCTCGGCGCGGTGACGCTCTCCCGGGCGTGCTGCTCGCTGGACTGGGTGTAGGTGAACCGGTGCGTTCCGGTCTTGCACAGTTCGGCCTGCCACGACGTGATCGCGTCGGTGGCCAGCTCGGAGCCCTCGATCCCGCGCTCCGGCTTGTCCGGGTCGCAGTTGTCCGTGACCGGCTCGAAGGCGAGCGGGAAGGCGATCCGCTGGTTCCAGTTGGACTGGCTCAGCGCCGATGTCTGCAACGACTGGTTGGCGCCCGTTCCGTTGGGCTCGTGCTCGCCCCGCGGGACCACGACCAGCCAGCAGGGCCGGATCCGGCCCGCCGACGTCGTGCGCGCACCGCAGCCCAGGTGCGGCGACTCGAGCGCCGACTTGACCTCGAAGGCCACGTCACCGCCGCCGTTGCCGTCATTGGCCGCGTAGGAGATGGAGTTGGTGTCGCCGTTGGTGAAGTACGTGAAGTCCGAACGCGAGGTGGTCCGCGGTCCCTCCACCGGCCGGAAGGGCACGAAGAGGGAGCCGTTGGGGTCCGTCGCGTAGTCCTTGTCCAGGGAATCGATGGCGGGACTGGCCTGGCGGGTGTTTCCCGGCAGATCGCCCAGCGTCTCCGCACCGAACTCGCACTGCTCCCGGTCCGGCCCCGTCTCCGCGTCGTCGCCCCAACACTGCATGATCTGGAGGAAGTTGTGCTTGAGACCGCCCGACTGGGGCTTGCCTCCCGTCCAGGTGACCCGAACCGCCTGGCCGCGCAGTCCCTCGGTCTGATGCACCGTGACCTCGAGGTCGGAGAAGTCGTCGTAGGTGCCCTTCGACCCGCTCTTGGTCACCGCGGACTCGTCGGCCACGGCGGCCTGCGCCTGGTCCGCCCCCTCGGGCAGCGGCAGCAGCGCGATCACCACGGCGGTGAGCAGACACCCGACACCCGCGGTCACCCGCCCCCGACGCCCGCGAGGCACCCGTATCGACAGCCCTCTCATCACAACTCCCCCTTACGGCGCGTACGTGCCGCCAGCATCCGCGCGGTGAGCGGCGGTCCGATGACCACCGCGACGAGCAGTACGGCCGACAGGGCCATCAGGGCGCTGCGCATCCCGAGCGCACTGTCGGAGGCGAGGCTCACGGGGTTCGCGGCGACGGACGTGTCGCCCGTGCCCGCCCCGTCGCCGCTGATCAGCTCACCGGTGTCCGGGTCGATGACACCCCCGGTGGAACCGTCGGTCGCGGCGGCGCTCTCCGTGGAGTCGGGTCGGCCGTCGCCGTCGCTGTCGGGCCCGCCGGTGCCGCCGCCCGTGCCGCCGGAGCCCCCGGACCCGCCGGTGCCGCCGCCGGAGCTCGAACCGCCGGTGCTGCCGCCGCCCTGCGCGCCGGGATTGACCGTGGTGGGAGCCTCGGCGCCGCCCGTGCCCGTCGAGCACTGCGTCGGCCCCTTCTTGTCGCAGGACTTCGGGAACGGCGCGTTCTTGATGAGCGTGTTGGTGCCGCCCGAGAAGGTGGGGTTGCGGCAGTCGTTGATGTCGATACTGCCGGTGGGCGCGCCCGGCACCTTGCGGATCTGGTCGAAGCCCGCCTGGACGAGGTTCTTCGGCAGCGGCGAGTAGCCCAGCCGGTCCGCCTGCTGCTGACCGTCGCAGAGGAAGTAACGGGCGAACGTGCCGAGCGAGTTGCCCTTGCCCTTGGTGAAGCCCGCCTCCTCCTTCGTCGGCAGGATCATGTAGCTGTAGCTGGAGAGCGGATAGGTGCGGGAGTCGGCGTTCTTGTAGACCCCGTCGAGGATCTGCGTCAGATAGTTGGCGGACTGCTTGTTCTGGTTGATCTGCGCCTTGGTCAGCGCCACCGCCACGCTGGAGGCCGTCGGCTCGACGTAGTAGTTGTTCTTGTTGAGCACCTTGGCCACGGGGAAACCGGTGTTCTTGGCGTAGGAGTACTCGACGTACGTGATCGCGCCCTCACCGGACGGCTGGCGCACATGGCCGGAGACGCCGAGCGAGGTCGACTTGGAGACCATCGCGGAGCCGCTGAGCAGCGGGTAGTTGGAGGTCATGCCGCAGTTGCCGCTGCCCCGGCCGGTGCGGGAGCAGAAGTCGCTCCACAGGGACCCGTACTCCTTGGACATCCAGGTGGTGAACTGGGCGCTCGTACCGGAGCCGTCGGAGCGGACGACCGGGACGATGGTGCGGGCGGGCATGGTCAGGCCCGGGTTGTCCGTGCGGATCGCCGGGTCGTTCCAGCGCGTGATCTTCCCCGTGAAGATCTTCGTGATGACCTCGCCGGACAGCCGCAGGTTCGTGACCATCTTGCCGTTGATCTTGAGGTTGTACATGAACGCCGTACCGCCGGCCACGATCGGCATATAGGCGTAGCCGCGCTGCGGCGGGACGTCCGTGACGCCCTGTTCCTTCAGGCCGTACGGGATTTCGGAGACCGCGAAGTCGACGGTGTTGTTCTTGAACTGCTCCCGGCCCTGCGAGGAGCCGTTGGCCGTGAAGTTGACCGTCATGCCGTAGTTGGCCTTGACGTTGCGGACCCACTGTTGGACCGCGTTGGAGCTCCAGGTCGAACCGGAGCCGGTGATCTTGGCGTAGGAGGCGGCGGCAGCGGGTGGTGTCTGGACGGCGAGCAACGCGCACAGCAGTGACAGCACGGTGGCCGCCAGACGGAAACGAGTGGCGGGTTTCACGACGAACTCCCGGGTTGGGTACGGACGGTGGGGCGCGGGGCGGGAAGTGAGGGGGCCGAACGGTCGGCGAAGCGACGCGCGTCACGCTTGGACGCGAGGACGCGGCGGTGTTCCTGACGGCGCGTCAACTGACCCGGGCCGCGGCCGCCGATGATGCGGGCGGCGATGAACAGCGTCAGCACCAGCGCCATGAGCAGCGCCGCAGTACCGAAACCGCGGGAGATCATCGTGGGCTCGGGCGACTTGACGAACTCGAAGGTCACGAGCGGCAGGGAGACCATCGGGTCGTGCAGCGGATTGAGGTTGAGCTCATTGGTGAAACCCGCGGTGAGCAGCACCGGAGAGGTCTCGCCGATACCGCGCGCGGTGCCGAGGATCACGGAGGTGGTCAGGCCGGAGCGGCAGGTCGGCAGGACCACGTGCCAGACCGTGCGCCAGCGGCTCGTCCCCATCGCGTACGCCGCCTCGCGCAGCGTGCCGGGCACCAGGCGGATGACGACGTCGGCGGCCCGGATGATGATCGGCAGCATCATCACCGAGAGGGCCAGGCCGGCGGCGAGGCCGGACTGGTCGAGACCGAGGCCGACGATGGCCGTCGCGTAGATGAACAGACCGGCGACGATCGACGGCAACGCTGTCATCGCCTCGACGATCGTGCGCACGAACCGGGCGAAGGGGCCGGGCACCTCGTTGAGGAACACCGCGCAGATCAGCCCGGACGGCACGGTGATCGCCAGAGCGATCGCGATCATGATCAGGGTGCCGACCGCGGCGTGCAGCGCACCGCCCACGCCGAGCGGCTCCA
The DNA here is from genome assembly GCF_044593495.1 of Streptomyces sp. NPDC051963. NCBI lineage: Bacteria > Bacillati > Actinomycetota > Actinomycetes > Kitasatosporales > Streptomycetaceae > Streptomyces > Streptomyces sp. NPDC051963. The sequence goes on from NZ_JBIUCC010000009.1 coordinate 17,500, forward strand.
GCGGACCGGCCAGCTCCATGTCCTCGGTGAAGAAGTTCAGGTGCACCAGCGCCTTGCGGCCCTCGACGATCGCGTAGAACACGACGAACGTGAGGATCACCACGAGCAGCACGCCCATCGACCGCACCACCGCCGCCGCGATCCGGTCGACGATCGTGGGCCCGTCCTCGTCGAAGGAGACCAGCAGCGCATAGATCAGCAGGAAGAGGCCGTACGCCATGACGACGAAGCCGACGGCGCCGTTGAACGGCAGCAGCCAGGAGAACAGCAGCCAGGTCAGCGACAACGCGGAGGCGGCGGCACCGATCACGGCGTAGGTGTCGGTGGCGCGCAGCTGCGTCAGGGCGCGCCGACGCTCCCCGCCCGGTTCGGTGCCGCGGGACGGGCCCGGCAGCATGGTGCGCGGACGGCCGGTCGCCTGACGCGCACCGGGCGCTTCAGGGGCAACGGTCATGGTCGGATCTCATTCCTGGGAGGAAAAGGGGCGCGGGGCTGTATCGAGTTACGGCTCCGCCGTGCGGGAGCGACCAGCCACGACGGCGTGCGGACGACAGACGGCAGACGGCACTTCGGCGCACCCCCAGCGGAGCGTCAGGCGTCGCTGGACGCGCCCGATCGGGAACGGGCGACGATGGTGGAGGCCGCGAAGTTGACGATCAGCGTCATGACGAACAGCGCGAAACCGGCCGCCATCAGCGCGGACATGCTGAACTCGCTCGCCTCGCCGTAGCGCAGCGCGATCAGCGACGAGACCGAGCTGGTGCCGGACTGGAGGACATGCCACTGGACCTCGAAGGTCACCGAGATGATCATGAAGACGGCGATCGTCTCGCCCAGCGCGCGGCCGAGCCCGAGCATCGTGCCGCCGATCATGCCGCCCTTGCCGAACGGGATGACGACGCTGCGGATCATGCCCCAGCGGGTCGCGCCGAGCGCGTAGGCGCCTTCCCGTTCACCGGCGGGCGCCTGGGAGAAGACCTCGCGCATGATCGAGCAGATGATGGGCGCGATCATCATGCCGACGACGAGCCCCGCGATGAACGTCGAGGACGTGTAGATGCTCTCGGGCGCGAGCGGGTCGTTCGGATCGGCGCCCCGTACGTCGAAGACGGGGATCCAGCCGAAGTACGCGGAGATCCAGCGGGCCGTGGGCAGGATCTTGTCCTGGAGGAAGAACAGCCCCCACAGGCCGTAGACCACGGACGGCACCGCGGCCATCAGGTCGACGACGCTGATCAGCGTCCGGCGCAGCCGCGGCGGGGCGTACTCGGAGATGTACAGGGCCGCGCCGGTGGCCAGCGGCACGGCCACCAGCACCGCGACGGTCGCGATGAGGACGGTGCCGACGAGCACGGCCGCGATCCCGAACTCCCCGCTGCCCGGCGCCCATTCGGCGGTGGTGAGGAACGACCAGCCGGCCTTGTCCAGCGCCAGCCACGCCCGGTACAACAGGAAGCCGCCCACCAGCAGCATCACGGCGAGCACAAAGCCGCCGCCGGACCGCAACACCATACGGAACACCCGGTCGGGCAGCCCGGGATCGGCGTAGAGCCGTCTCGGTACGTCGATGTCGCCGACGCCCGCCGTCACGGTCACGGGCTGCGGCTGTCTGGTTCTTCTCAGCGAAGGCACGTTTCAGACACTCCGTGCCATCGGTTGACATGCCCATCCTGAAAGGTGAACGAGCGGTTCCCTGGGGGCAACTTCGGGCCCTGTCCGGCCTGATCCGCCGGACCGGCCCTACGCCGGACCGCTCATGTCTCGCCCCATAACTCCGGTCCCGCGTGGCCCAGCTCGGGCAGCATCGCGCGGAACCGGTCGTAGGAGGAGCGGCAGGTGGCGTGGCGTTCGTAGGTGCGCGCGGAGCCCGCCAGATGCTTGCCGGCGCGGTCCCAGATCACCCACACCCAGCCGCCCTCCGTGCTGTGCTGGATGCCACCGCCCGTCTCGGCGTGCCGCGCACAGAGCCGGACGAACGCGTCCCTGCACCGCGCGTGCGAATCGTGCGAGGTCAACGACACAGCGACCGAACGCCCGTTGGGCGCCACAAGCCGCCAGCCGAAACCCCCCTCTCCATTGATGTCGATCTGACATCTCATTCCCACGACCGCGACGGCAGGTCTTGCCGCCCCGCCGGACCGATCCATTTCCCCACCCCCACCGCCCGTCGAAGAGTGAAACCCACGGTGCTCTGTCACGAGGCGAGAAAATCCGCAGGTACGGCGCTATGGACGGCAGTAGCAATCTACTGAGACGCCTGTGAACGCGAACGGACAAAAGCAACTGCCGGTCGCACGCTTCATGTTGAAGTATCCCCTAGGTAACCCCTAGGACAGATAGCGAGAAAGCGCTCGCTGAGCGTCCGGGACAACGTTGCCAATACCGGTCGGAACCGCTCCCATAGGGTCACTTGGGGGCCCAAGTGACCCTATGGGCACTCGTGACCGGCCGTTCACGGCAACAGCGTCAGCACGGCCGCCCACCCCGCGCCCAGCACCACGGCCAGCGGCCACAGCGGCAGCCCGAGCTGCCGGGCCCCGCCCGCACCGGTCGGGCGTAGCGCCGGATCCTGCCACATCGCGCTGATCTCGGCGGCCGTCCGCTCATAGGGATGGACCAGCCCGAGCCTCCGCTCCAGCCACGGCCAACGCGGCGTGTGCACGGTCCAGCGCGGGAAGGAGACCCGGTAGCTGTCCACCGTGAACTCCGTGCCCTTGCACCGGACGACCCGGATGTGGTCCCAGGCGATGTGGTGTGTCCTTCTGAGACCGTTGAACCACAGCCCCTCGGCGTCGGCGGTGATGCGCCAGGCGACCATGACCGGCAGCAGGAGGGCGCCGATGAGGCCGAGGATGCCGCCGATGACGTACCGGAACGCACCGCTCTCACCGTGGATGCCGTAGTAACCCCACAGCACCAGCACGGAGACGACGAGAACGTCGAGCCGGCCCGCACGCCATCGCCGTACCGCCCCGGCCTCCGCGCCCGCACCGACGGCCGCGGCGGCCGCCCGCCCGCGCTCGGCGTACGCCTCGGTGCGCTTCGCCTTCGCGAGCCGACGCCGTAGCGCGCGGGGCGTCACGAGCCGCACGGGCCCGGTCGACCACTCCGTCACGGGAGGCTCACCGGGCTCCTCGGCGGCGCTGACGAGGGCGACTTCGGCGCCGTCGTGGGGCAGGCCGTGGAGGACGGCTTCACGGAGGGGGCCGGGCTGGTCGCTCTCGAGCCGTTCGAGGAGCGCGATCAGGTCTTCGTCGTCGTCATCGCCGTCGTCCTGACAGCCGTCGTCGTCATCGTCGGAATCGTCGTCCTGATCGTCGTCCGCCTCCGATACGGCGACGGTGAACAGCGGGCGCAGCGCCGTCACGTCGTCGGCCGCGAAGACCTCCGTGTCCGCATCCGCGTTCTCCCGCACCAGCACCCGCAGTACCGGCACCGGCACCCCGCGCAGACGAGCGGCCCGCCTTCTGCCCAGCACACCGGAGAGCAGCACGGTGGCGCCGAGGCCGGCCACGTACCAGCCGAGGGCGGGTACGGCCTGCCGGTCCTCGGCCAGGTCGAAGTGACCGCCGAGACCGGCCGGTACGGCACCGAGGACGATCAGCACGAGCCCCGCCCCGGCGAGAAACCAGCCGCGCTTCAGCGGCCCGTCCGTGTCCGGCAGTACCGCGGTGACTTCCCCGGCCGCCGCGCGGGCCGCCCGCCGCTGCCGTCTCCGCCCGGCCATCCGGGCCAGCGCGGCCGCCCAGATCAGTACGACGGCCAGGACGAGCGGCACCGCCACGCCGTACGGCAGTCCCAGCAGTGGGACGAGGACGATCAGGGCGGGCGCGGAGAACCGTACGACCTCGGGCCGCACCAGTACCCAGACGACATGGAGTGCCACCACGGCGGCGACCCAGGGGTGCAGCTCCGCCCCCACGGCCAGCGAGCCGGCGACCAGCAGACCGGCCACGACCGTCGCCGCAGCCGACCGTTCCCCCGGCCGCACCGGAACCCAGCGCGGCGGAAACGCCTGTGTCCAGCGGCGCGCCTGCTCGCCGTCCCAGTCGGGACAGCCGTCGGGCAGGGCGGTGGCGGGCAGCGGAAGGGGCTGTCCCTGACTCGTCGTGCTCATCACTTCCCAGACACTCGGACCACGTGGGGGGGCGGAGAGCCGGAGGGGTCAGCCCACCGCCAGCAGAATCGCCAGCAGCACCGCTCCGGCGGCCGCGGGGCCCACGATCTCGTACGCCCAGCGCGCGACGGTCTCGCCCTGTGCGCTCTCCGCCGTCGCCCGTGCCTCCTGCAACTCGCGCAGGTCGTCCATGGCCTGGTCGCTCGCCGCCCTGGTCGGGCCGGCCGGCGCGGAGCCGCCCCGCGTGATGCCTCGGGTGGAGTCCTCGCCGTGTGCCATCGCCCTGGCCTCCTGCCGGGCCGCCTTCTTGCGGGCGCGCAGTGAGACCGGGATGGCCCAGAGCTGGAACTTGGCGCCGGAGCGGTCGACGACCTCGTTGGAGTAGCCGGAGCGCAGCGAGGCGACCTGCCCCCAGGGCAGCACGATCACGCGGAAGGGGTTGCGGATGCGCAGCCGGTCCTCGTTCACGTACACCGCGGGGCGCACGGTGAAGGCGACGATCAGCGGCACGACGAGGATCATCGCCGCGAGCGCCAGCCAGGGGGTGCTGCCGTCGCCCTGGACCAGGGCGTCGATGCCGAGCCAGGCGATGAGGCCGAGCAGGAGGACGCCGCCGGCGATGCCGCCGGAGGACCTGAAGACGCGGTCCTTGTACTCGGGGCCCGGGGACGGGGGGGTCGGGGGCTGGGGGTCCGGCGTGGTCATGCCCCGATTCTGCCGTATGCCTGCGGCGGGCTTGGCCGGGGCGCCGTTTCGTCGTGGGGGGCCTGTGGTGTGCGCGAGTGCGGGTCTCGTCGTGGCTGGTCGCGCAGTTCCCCGCGCCCCTTGGGTGGGACCAGGGCCCACCGCCTGGAGGGCGCCCTTCCTCGGGGTGGACAGCCGCTATCGCGCGAGTGCGGGTCTCGTCGTGGCAAGGCGCGCAGTTCCCCGCGCCCCTTGAGTGGGACCAGGGCCCGCCTGCTGGAAGGAACCCCGCCTCGGGGGTGGGCAGCCGCCATCGCGCGAGTGCGGGTCTCGTCGTGGCTGGGCGCGCAGTTCCCCGCGCCCCTTGGGTGGGACCAGGACCCGCCTGCTGGAAGGAACCCCGCCTCGGGGGTGGACAGCCGCCATCGCGCGAGTGCGGGTCTCGTCGTGGCTGGTCGCGCAGTTCCCCGCGCCCCTTCGGTGGGACCAGGGTCCGCCGTCTGGAAGGGACCCTTCCTCGGGTGGGGCCGGGGGCGTCTGCTGGAAGGAAGCCTTTCTCGGGGTGTACAGCCGCTACGCGCGTAGATATGCTCGTCTGGTGACCATGCCCACCACTGCACACACCCTCACGGACGTGGCGGCCTCCGAGAGCACGCTGCGTCGGTTCCTTCACGGGCTGCCCGGCGTCGACGGGGTCGGCCTGGAGGCGCGTGCCGCCTCGCTGGGGACCCGTTCGATCAAGACGACCGCCAAGGCGTACGCCATCGATCTGGCCATCTCGATGGTCGACCTGACGACGCTGGAAGGCGCGGACACCCCGGGCAAGGTCCGGGCGCTCGGCGCCAAGGCGGTCCGCCCCGACCCGACCGACCGTACGGCCCCCGCCACGGCCGCCGTCTGTGTCTACCCGGACATGGTGGCCACCGCGAAGGAGGCCGTCGCCGGCTCCACGGTCAAGGTCGCCTCGGTCGCCACCGCGTTCCCGGCGGGCCGTGCGGCGCTCGGCGTCAAGCTGGCCGACGTCCGCGACGCCGTCGCCGCCGGCGCCGACGAGATCGACATGGTCATCGACCGCGGCGCCTTCCTCGCGGGCAACTACATGAAGGTGTACGAGGAGATCGTCGCCGTGAAGGAGGCCTGCGGGGCGAGCGCCCGGCTGAAGGTCATCTTCGAGACCGGCGAGCTGTCGACGTACGACAACATCCGGCGCGCGAGCTGGCTCGGCATGCTCGCCGGCGCCGACTTCATCAAGACGTCGACCGGCAAGGTCGCCGTCAACGCCACTCCGGCGAACACGCTCCTCATGCTGGAGGCCGTGCGCGACTTCCGTGCCCAGACCGGCGTGCAGGTGGGCGTGAAGCCGGCCGGCGGCATCCGCACCTCCAAGGACGCGATCAAGTTCCTGGTCGTGGTCAACGAAACCGCCGGCCCGGACTGGCTGGACAACCACTGGTTCCGCTTCGGCGCGTCCTCGCTTCTGAACGACCTGCTGATGCAGCGCCAGAAGCTGGCCACCGGCCGCTACTCCGGTCCCGACTACGTGACGGTGGACTGATCCATCATGGCTTTTGAGTACGCACCGGCCCCCGAGTCCCGCGCGATCGTCGACATCGCGCCCTCCTACGGGCTGTTCATCGACGGCGAGTTCACCGAGGCGGCCGAAGGCAAGGTCTTCAAGACCGTCAGCCCCTCCACCGAAGAGGTCCTCTCCGAGATCGCCCAGGCCGGTTCCGAGGACGTCGACCGCGCGGTGAAGGCCGCCCGCAAGGCCTTCGAGAAGTGGTCCGCGCTGCCCGGCTCCGAGCGCGCGAAGTACCTCTTCCGCATCGCCCGCATCATTCAGGAACGCGCCCGCGAGCTCGCCGTCCTGGAAACCCTGGACAACGGCAAGCCCATCAAGGAGACGAGGGACGCCGACCTGCCCCTCGTAGCCGCGCACTTCTTCTACTACGCGGGCTGGGCCGACAAGCTGGAGCACGCCGGGTTCGGCCGGAGGACGACAAATGGGCACAGCGGCGCCGCACCGCGGCCGCTGGGCGTCGCCGGCCAGGTCATCCCCTGGAACTTCCCGCTGCTGATGCTGGCGTGGAAGATCGCCCCGGCGCTGGCGACAGGCAACACCGTCGTGCTGAAGCCGGCGGAGACCACGCCGCTGAGCGCCCTCTTCTTCGCGGACATCTGCCGGCAGGCGGGCCTCCCGAAGGGCGTCGTCAACATCCTTCCGGGATACGGCGACACGGGCGCCGCTCTCGTCGCCCACCCGGACGTGAACAAGGTGGCCTTCACCGGCTCCACCGCCGTCGGCAAGGAGATCGCCCGCACGGTCGCCGGCTCGACGAAGAAGCTCACCCTCGAACTCGGCGGCAAGGGCGCGAACATCGTCTTCGACGACGCCCCGATCGACCAAGCGGTGGAAGGGATCGTCAACGGCATCTTCTTCAACCAGGGCCAGGTGTGCTGCGCGGGCAGCCGGCTGCTGGTGCAGGAGTCGATCCAGGACGAGCTGCTGGACTCCCTCAAGCGCCGGCTGTCGACGCTGCGTCTCGGCGACCCGCTGGACAAGAACACGGACATCGGAGCGATCAACTCCGCCGAGCAGCTCTCGCGCATCACCTCGCTCGTCGAACAGGGCGAGGCGGAGGGCGCCGAGCGCTGGTCCGCGCCGTGCGACATCCCCTCCTCCGGCTACTGGTTCGCGCCGACGCTCTTCACGAACGTCACCCAGGCCCACACCGTCGCCCGGGACGAGATCTTCGGCCCGGTGCTGTCCGTCCTCACCTTCCGCACCCCGGACGAGGCCGTCGCCAAGGCCAACAACACTCCGTACGGCCTCTCCGCGGGCATCTGGACGGAGAAGGGTTCGCGGATCCTCGCCGTGGCGGGCAAGCTGCGCGCGGGCGTGATCTGGTCCAACACGTTCAACAAGTTCGACCCGACCTCGCCCTTCGGCGGCTACAAGGAGTCGGGCTTCGGCCGCGAGGGCGGTCGCCACGGCCTGGAGGCGTACCTCGATGTCTGACCGTTTGAGCGTCTTCAAGACCTACAAGCTGTACGTCGGCGGGAAGTTCCCGCGTTCCGAGAGCGGCCGGGTGTACGAGGTGACGGACTCGAAGGGCAAGTGGCTCGCCAACGCGCCGCTCTCCTCCCGCAAGGACGCCCGTGACGCGGTGGTCGCCGCCCGCAAGGCGTTCGGCGCCTGGTCCGGCGCCACGGCCTACAACCGCGGCCAGATCCTCTACCGCGTCGCCGAGATGCTGGAGGGCCGCCGCGACCAGTTCACGCGTGAAGTGGCGGACGCCGATGGCCTGTCGAAGTCGAAGGCGGCCGTGGTCGTCGACGCGACGATCGACCGCTGGGTCTGGTACGCGGGCTGGACCGACAAGATCGCCCAGGTGGTCGGCGGCGGCAACCCGGTCGCGGGCCCCTACTTCAACCTGTCCTCTCCCGAGCCGACGGGCGTGGTCGCGGTCCTGGCCCCGCAGGAGTCGTCGTTCCTGGGTCTGGTGTCCGTGCTCGCCCCGGTGATCGCGACGGGCAACACGGCGATCGTGGTGGCGTCGGAGAAGTCCCCGCTGCCCGCCCTGTCGCTGGGCGAGGTCCTGGCCACCTCCGACCTGCCGGGCGGTGTCGTCAACGTCCTGTCCGGCCGTACGGCGGAGCTCGCGGCGCCGCTCGCCTCTCACCAGGACGTCAACGCGATCGACCTCGCGGGCGCCGGCGCCGACGACGACCTCGCGAAGGAACTGGAGATCGCGGCCGCCGACAACCTCAAGCGCGTCCTGCGTCCACAGCCTGTGGATTACACCGAGACACCGGGCACGGACCGCCTGACGGCGTTCCTGGAGACGAAGACGGTCTGGCACCCGACGGGTTCACTGGGAGCGTCGGGCTCGTCGTACTGACGGCCACAACAGACCGGAGCGCCGCGCTTCCCCACCGTCCGGGGGAGGCGCGGCGCTTCACTTCACTTCCGTCCTGCCAGCGGTAGAGGTCGCGCAGCAGGGAAATCTCGGCGCCGTGATGGATCAGCTCCCTGTTGACGTGCAGGACCCTGTTCTCCATGGGAAACCGCTCGGGACCCACCGCGGGCGGATTCTCCAGGTCGGCGTCCGAGAGCTCTCGGACCCCCTCGTTCCATCTCCCGTACATCTCATCGAGCTGTTTCAGCGCCTCTTCAGCGGTCCCCGCGTAGGCGAATGTCCGGGAGTCCACGTCCTGGCCGCCGAAGTACCATCCGACCCGATAACCCAGGCACGAGACGATGATGTGCGCCAGCCGCCAGGCAATCGTGGTCACCGGCGCCGGCGTCGGCACCAGGTCACGGGACGCGGAGTCCATCGTCCACTCTCCCGAACCCTCAGACATCGGTGCGGCCGACGTGCCACGTGGGCGAATGCTCCAGCAGCCTCGCACCGGCTCCCAGAAGTACTCCTCATCGGTAAGACCGTCCAGCCGCGGCCGCAGGTTCTTGCGCCAGTACCAGTCCAGCTGCTCCGCGAGCCGCTCGCTCCTTGTCAATTCCGCACACTACATACAGCGAAAACCTGGCTGCACCCCTCACGGGCTCACAACACCTCGCCCCGGCTCCGGGCGTTGGCGTCGGCCACCCGGGCCCACAGCAACGCCTCCGCCTGCTCACGGACTCGCAGCGGCTGCACGTCACCGGGCCGCGCCGTCCACTCCATGCCGCCGCCCTCGGGGCGCAGCCACACGAGCCCGTCCTGGTGGTCCATGACGATCCCGGGTCTCTCCATCCGCGTGTCCTGGGCGAGTTGACCGACCGGAAGGCGGGTCCTCTCCAGGTCGGCGCGACCGGGTCGGGGCGTCGAGGGTGGCTGCTGCGGCTTCTCGCTGTTCACATCCTCAGCGTCCTGGTGAGCGACGGCGATCGACCAGGGTGACGGTGTTCCGAACCGACTTACGGAACGCCCGCCACCTGCCCGTCTTCACGGTTCGCGCCCACACTGTCACCGACCGCAACTACCGTGGACACGGCGCCGACGTCCCCTCCCGGGACAGGGAACAGAAGGGACACCCAAATGACCCAGCCCGCCCACGACCTCGACCCCGCCCGCTCCGCCCGAGACCTGTACGGCGTGGAGCTGCGCCGCCAACGCCTGGCCGCCGGGCTCTCGTTGGACCGGCTCTCGGACATCGTCAACTACAGCAAGACGCACCTGCACGGGGTGGAGACGGGGGAGCGACTGCCACTGCCGCCGATCTCGGAGAAGTTGGACGCGGCTTTTGGGACGGGGGAGTTGTTCCAGGGGCTGTGGGGGACGGTGAAGCGGGAACGTACGCCGAGGCGGTTTGATCACTGCTTGGAGTTGGAGGCGAAAGCGGCGCGGATCCAGGAGTTCAGCGCGACCTTCATCCCCGGTCTGCTCCAGACGAAGGCATACATGCGCGCGCTGTTCGAAGTGGGCGAGCCGGGAATGACCGCCAAGGAGATCGACGGCTTGGTGGAGGCCCGCCTGAGCCGTCAGGAGGTGCTTCGGGGAGACAATCCGCCGGAGTGCTGGTGGATTCTCGGCGAGGCGACGCTGCGGCAGGCCGTGGGCGGCCCGGCGGTAATGCGCGAACAGCTCGCGGCACTGCTGCCGCTGGTGCACACGAGCCACACAACTATCCAGGTCGCCCCGTTCGCCCTGGGCGCGTGCGCTCTGATGAGCGGCACGCTCATCCTACTCACGCTGCCGGACAACTCCACCACCCTGTACCAGGAAGTTCCTGGGCACGGAGAGGCCTTCGACGACCGGGAGATGGTCATGCGGCGTGTGCGGAACTACGATCTGATGAAGGCCTGGGCCCTCTCTCCGCGAGAGTCCGCGGCTCTGATTGAAGCAACGATGGAGTCATACGAGCCATGCGAGTCACCCCGGATCTGATCACCGCCCGCTGGCGCAAGTCCTCTTACAGCGGTGGCGAACAGGGAGAGGCCTGCGTCGAAGTCAGCGACGACTTCCCCGGCACCGTCCCGGTCCGCGACGGCAAGCACACAACAACCGGCCCCGTCCTGATACTGGACGTCACGGCCTGGCAGCCGTTCGTCGACGGCGTCAAGGACGGCTCCCTATAGGCATCGGTCATCCACGCACAGTCGCCCCTGTGCAGAGATGCACGAGGTCGAGCTCTTCACCTTCGATCCGGACGAACTCGCCGTCCACTTCAGCGCTTTCGGCTCCGGACTTCTCCCACAGCTTCCTCCCTCGCCTGATGTCCACGGCTCGCAGGGAGAGTTCAGTGGAGAGAAGCACCGCGATCCCGTCCTTCACGGCGATCGCCTCAAGCGGCCAGCCTGGCACTTCGAGATCCCACTGCTTCTTTCCGCTCCCGGTGGCGAGCGCGACGATCCGCGAGTGCGAGGGATCTTTCCCCGTCCCCGTATTGATCTCCGAGATCAGCGGGTCGTCAGAGGTGTCCCGGGTGAGGACCAGCCCATCCGCCACTCGCAGGGCGACCGGGTATCCGTACGCCGGAAGCTGGTAGGTCCATTTCGTCACGCCGCTGGTGAGGTCCAGCGCGATGACCTGTCCGTCGGCATGCAGGATCACGATGCCCTCGTGGACGAAGGGTTTGTCCTGACTGGACCGTGGAAGATCACGCTGCCAGAGGATCCTGCCCGTTGCCGCCACCGCACAACTCACATGGACGGCGGTGCTGGACCCGGGATCGTTGGGGTCGCCGATCGACCAGCCGAAAAACAGAGCGACTTCGCCGGAGATCTGAAAAGGGGTCCCGGAGAGACCGTCCCGCGCGTCGCGATGCCACATCGCCCTGCCGGTGCCGGGCCGCAGACCCGTCGCCAGGGCTCCTCCCATGCGGGAGACGACCACCGCGTCGCGGTGCGGAAGAAAGCTCTGGATGTCATGGGTGGGGTGCGAGAACTCCCATACCTCCGCACCGGTCTCCAGCTCGACGGCATGCAGGACGTCGGTCTGTGTTCCCAGCCCGCCGGGCCTGGGTTTGATCAGCAGCAGGTCTCCGCCGACCGCCAGATCCGCGGGATGTCCGACCTTCCGGCGCCACACCTCGCGGCCCGTGTCCGCGTCCAGGGCCATGACGACTCCGGCGTCCGGGCCGTCCTGAGGCGACGCTTCGTCAGTACGCCAGTACAGGGAGGTGAACAGGAGCTTCCCGGCGGTGACCGGTGGATCCTGCTGCACGGTGTCAAACGCACCGGCATGCGGATCGCCGGCCCATCGGGTGCCGAGGCCGGTCGGCCTGAAGCGCCACTTCTCGGCACCGGTCCGGGCGTCGTAGGCCCAGATGTTCCCGCCCACCTGCGTGATGAACAAGGATGTGCCGACGTGCACGACTGCCTCGTGGTTCACCGGCCGGGGAATCGGCCAGGACCTCGTTCTGGGTGGAGCGGCAGTCCCTGACGGGCTTGGTGAACTGGGCGGCGGCTCAAGAATCTTCGGGTCGTCAGGCGTCTCGGGTGCGTCGCTCCGCTCGCGCCAGAGCAGTCCTCCACCGACTCCTCCGAGTACTGCCGCGCCGTGCAGAAAGGCGCGCCGCGGGATCCTACGCTCCGGCTGCCTGCGCCCCGCTGATGCGTCCATGATCGACTCCCAGATTCTCCGGATCAGTCTTCGGACCGGGCACGGGTCTTCGCCTACAACTCCCGTAGCGTCGGCGTCACACCGCTGTCGCCCGCTTTCCGCCCCGCCATGAAGTCGTTGACAATCGAGTCCCGGCATTTCCGGTCCGCGAACTCACCGAGCATGTCGGAGTTCGAAGCCAGCGAAAATTCCCCCGGCACCGGGATGAACCCCTCGGCGTCGGACTCCTTGAGCTCAAGGGTCACGCGGTAGAGCCATACCGGGCTGGAGTGATAGATCGGTTCCTCGGTGCCGAAGGTGATGGCGAGCGTGTCCCCCCGCCGTGGTTTCACCTCAAAGCGCACCGGCACGGTCTCCCGGGCGCCGGCGGTGACGTTCGAGGGGACGCTGTAGGTGTACGTACCCGTGACCGCGAGGTCACCGCCGACGGCGTCGCACGGGTCCAGCCTGCGGACTTGCTTGAAGGTGATCCGCGCCTCGGTGATCACGGCCGCGAGGTCGCCGCCGTTCTTGAGGGTGACCGCGACCGCCGGGGTCCTGAGCGGATACTTGCCGGTCTGCTCACCCGTGGCCGAGGACGTCTCGGTGTGCTCCACCGCCAGTTCTCGCACGTCAGCCACCTCGACGGTCAGCTCCGCCGCGGGCGCCTGCTCCAACGGATTCGGCAGCCAGCCGGCCAGCACACTTGTGGTGGTGGCAACGACCGCGAGCGCGGAACCCTCAAGGATTCTCTTCGTGACCGGCCGACGGGCGCTCGCACGGACACGGCTCCGCAGTCTCGTGATGCGTGAGGGGGCAGAAGCGCTCAAATCAGGGACCTCGCAGCACAGGAGCGGCCAGTTGGCCGTCGATTCGGCGCGAGCGTACTGACGTCCGCCACCGCGACGGCTGCGATTGCGTTGAGATCACCCGTTCGTGAGTCCGATCCCCGGCGGTACAAGGCGGGAACGCTCCTCCGTCCAGGGCGAGCGCGGCTCTGTGGTGCGACGCACGCTGCAAAGCCCGCCCGCGGGGTCGATGAACACCAGGTGAATGCCGCACACTGGTGTCCCGTGAGTCCCCAGCCACCCATACCGACGCGAGTCGTGCTGCTCTGCGGCCCTTCCGGCTCCGGCAAGTCCCTCCTCGCGGCCCGCTCCGGCCTTCCGGTGCTGCGGCTCGACGACTTCTACAAGGAGGGCGACGACCCGACGCTGCCGCAGGTCCTCGGGAGCTCCGACATCGACTGGGACCATCCCGACTCGTGGGACGCGGACACGGCCGTGGCCGCCATCGTGGAGCTGTGCCGCACGGGCCGTACGAACGTCCCCGTCTACGACATCTCCCTCAGCGCCCGCACCGGCGAGGAGGGCGTCGACATCGGGCGCACCCCGCTGTTCATCGCGGAGGGCATCTTCGCCGCCGAGATCGTCACGCGCTGCCGTGAGCTGGGCGTCCTGGCCGACGCGCTGTGTCTGAGCCGCGGACCGGTCAGGACCTTCCGCCGCCGTTTCCTGCGGGACCTGAAGGAGGGCCGCAAGTCGGTCCCCTTCCTCCTGCGCCGCGGCTGGCGGCTGATGCGCGCCGAGCGCTCCATCGTGGCCCGCCAGACCGCGCTGGGCGCGTACGCCTGCGACAAGGAAGAGGCCCTGAGCCGCCTCGCCGCAGCCGCCGCGGGCCGCCGCCCGGCACGAACGAACACGGCGCCCTCTCCGTCGTAGGTCCGAAGACCCGCGCTCGGAAGGGACGCCCATGACAACTGCTCTCCGGATCGGCCGACGGCTGCTCGTGACGGCCGTACTGCTCGCCTCCGCCGTCGGATGCTCCACGGGCACGGGGTCCTCGGGGGACGCCTCCTGCGCGTATCTGGTGCAGTACGGGGATCGCGAGTATCTGGGCACCGGCAGCGGCGACTTCGCGGTCGGCGAGAGACTGGGCACCGCGACGATCCCGGTGTGCAACGACACCGGGGACGACGAGGACGCCGTGCCCGCGCGGAGGACCACCGCGTACTCGGTCCAGGGGACGGATCCCACCGAGGTCATCGCGGTCGGCGACACCCCCGGCGAGGCGATCCTCGCGACGGTTCGCTGACCACACGCAGAAGCGGGACTGGACGGACCCCCCGGCCCTCCAGTCCCGCTCCCTTTGTGCTTCCCCCCGTGGTGCTACCCCCGTTGTCCCCCGTGACCCCGTTGGTCCCCCCGGTACCGCTCCCCCGTACTTCCCCCGTGCGTCCCCCCAGACCTTCAGGCGACAAGCTCGCCGAAGGACTCCTCCTCGTCACGGCCGAAGCTCAGGACCTCGTCGTCGCGCAGCCGGCGGAGTGACCGCCAGATGCTGGACTTCACCGTGCCGACACTGATGTCGAGGATCTCCGCGATCTCCGGGTCGGTGCGGCCCTCGTAGTAGCGGAGGACCAGCATCGTGCGCTGGAGTTCGGGCAGCCGGGCCAGCGCCTGCCACAGGACCGCGCGCAGTTCGGTGCCGCGCATCGCGTCCGTGTCGCCGGGCGTCTCCGGCAGTTCCTCGGTCGGGTACTCGTTCAGCTTGCGGCGCCGCCAGGCGCTGATGTGCAGATTGGTCATGGTGCGGCGGAGGTATCCGCCGACCGCCGCCTTGTCACTGATCCGGTCCCAGGCCTTGTACGTCGAGAACAGCGCGCTCTGGAGCAGGTCCTCGGCCTCGAAGCGGTCGCCGGTGAGGTGGTAGGCGGTTGCGTACAGGGAGGCGCGGCGCTCCTGGACGTAGGCGGTGAACTCCACCTCCGACAGCGAGCGACGCTCCCCCGTGTCCTCCCTGTACGCGGTTCCCCCGTGCGGTTCCCCCGTGAAACCGTCAACCACCGTCATGTATCCGGTGTGCTGACGCCCGGTGCCGCGAACGCACCCCCGCCCGTTCACGGCACCGGACTTCTCGGAACCCCGGCCCCCGTTCACGTCGTGCAGACGCGTGACAACTGCGCTTGCGCTCGTGCTGTGCAGCGTGTTCATCTCGCGCCCCCCGTCGTGGACTTCCCGGTGTTCGGTCTCGCTCGGCCCTGTTCGGCCTCGCTCCCTTGCCTGTGCCCAAAAGCTTGCCGAGCCGACTTCATGGCCGTGTCCGTCGACTGTCACAGACCTGTCACAGGGGTCCCCCTCAGTCACCTCACAGTCCGATCACGGAAAACAGCGCTACGTGCACGGAGCCGTACAAGTGTCGAAACCCCGCCCCACCATGGGCCAGAATGAGCCCGTGCCTTCCCTGTTGCTGATCGAGGACGACGACGCCATCCGTACGGCCCTGGAGCTGTCACTGACGCGCCAGGGACATCGGGTTGCCACCGCTGCCACCGGTGAGGACGGTCTGAAGCTCCTGCGCGAGCAACGACCGGACCTGATCGTGCTGGACGTGATGCTGCCCGGCATCGACGGGTTCGAGGTGTGCCGGCGCATCCGGCGCACGGACCAGCTGCCGATCATCCTGCTGACCGCGCGCAGTGACGACATCGATGTGGTGGTCGGTCTTGAGTCCGGTGCGGACGACTACGTCGTCAAGCCCGTGCAGGGACGGGTGCTCGACGCCCGGATCCGGGCCGTGCTGCGGCGCGGGGAGCGCGAGGCGAACGACGCGGCGACGTTCGGCAGCCTCGTCATCGACCGCGCGGCGATGACCGTGACGAAGAACGGCGAGGATCTTCAGCTCACCCCGACCGAGCTGCGGCTACTGCTCGAACTGAGCCGGCGGCCCGGCCAGGCGCTGTCCCGGCAGCAGCTGCTGCGGCTGGTGTGGGAGCACGACTACCTCGGTGACTCGCGGCTGGTGGACGCCTGTGTGCAGCGGCTGCGCGCCAAGGTCGAGGACGTGCCCTCGTCCCCGACGCTGATCCGGACGGTGCGCGGGGTCGGATACCGGCTGGACTCTCCTCAGTGACACCAGCGCAAGGCGGCTTCCGCGGCTGGGCCGCGGCTCGGGTGGGACAGGTTGCGGGGCTGCGCTTCACCAGTCTGCGGCTGCGGCTGGTCGTCGTCTTCGGTCTGGTCGCGCTCACCGCAGCCGTGTCCGCGTCCGCGATCGCGTACTGGCTCAACCGCGAGGCCGTGCTCACCCGCACCCAGGACGCCGTGCTGGCCGACTTCCAGCAGGAGATGCAGAACCGCGCCGGCGCCCTGCCCGAGCACCCCTCACAGGACGAACTCCAGCACATCGCGGGCCAGATGGCGAGCAGCAGTCAGCGCTTCAGCGTGCTGCTCGTCGCCCAGGACGACAGCGGCAGGACGGTGTACGGCAACTCCGGCGCCCTGGACGGCTTCGCCCTTCAGGACGTGCCGAAGTCGCTGCGTACGGCGGTGAACAAGCAGCAGGAGGTCAACGAGAACAACCAGTACGCGTACCACCTGTACTGGCAGCGCACGGTCGACCACGACACCCCGTATCTGGTGGCCGGCACCAAGGTGATCGGCGGCGGGCCGACCGGCTACATGCTCAAGTCGCTGGAGCCGGAGGCGAAGGACCTCAACTCCCTTGCCTGGTCGCTGGGTATCGCCACCGGGCTCGCCCTGATCGGCTCCGCGCTGCTCGCGCAGGCCGCCGCCACGACCGTACTGAAGCCCGTGCACCGGCTCGGTGTCGCCGCCCGACGGCTCGGCGAGGGCAAGCTGGACACCCGGCTCAGGGTCTCCGGAACCGATGAACTGGCCGACCTGTCAAGGACGTTCAACGACGCCGCCGAGGCGCTGGAGAAGCGGGTCGACGACATGGCCGCGCGGGAGGACTCGTCCCGGCGGTTCGTCGCGGACATGAGCCATGAACTCCGTACGCCACTCACCGCGATCACCGCCGTGACGGAGATCCTGGAGGAGGAGCTGGAGGCGGAGACCGGGTCCATGGACCCGATGATCGAGCCCGCCGTACGGCTCGTCGTCAGCGAGACCCGGCGGCTGAACGACCTGGTCGAGAACCTGATGGAGGTCACCCGCTTCGACGCGGGCACCGCACGGCTGGTCCTGGACGACGTCGATCTCGCGGACCAGATCACCGCCTGTGTGGACGCGCGGGCCTGGCTGGACGCGGTGGAGCTGGACGCCGAGCGCGGCATCCACGCCCGGCTCGACCCGCGCCGCCTGGACGTGATCCTGGCGAACCTCATCGGCAACGCGCTCAAGCACGGCGGATCGCCGGTGCGGGTGTCGGTGCGCGAGGCGGTCGAGGACATCGTCATCGAGGTGCACGACCACGGACCCGGCATCCCCGAGGACGTCCTGCCGCACGTCTTCGACCGCTTCTACAAGGCGAGCGCCTCCCGGCCGCGCTCCGAGGGCAGCGGGCTCGGCCTGTCCATCGCCCTGGAGAACGCGCACATCCACGGCGGCGAGATCACCGCCGCCAACTCCCCCAAGGGCGGCGCGGTGTTCACGCTGTCGCTGCCGCGCGACGGGTCGGAGCTGACGGCGCCGGAGACCGACGAGAACGACAGCAAGCGCGCCGAGGGGGACGCCTGATGACCGGACGCCGATGGGCGGCCGTTCCCGTACTCGCCGTGCTGCTGGCCGGGTGCGGGATCCGGGCCACCGAGGTGCCGACGGACTTCGGCCCCGCGCCCTCGCGTGTGCAGTGCTCGCTGACCGGGCCGGACACCTCGAAGCAGGCCTCGCGCGGGCTGCCGGTGCAGGTCTTCCTGCTGTGCCGGTCGTCGCTGGTGGCCGTCGACCGTGAGGTGCCCGTGCCGGACGGTGCGGCGGGCTCCGCGCGGCGGGTGCTGGTGGCGCAGGGCCTCCTGGACGAGCTGGCGGCGACGCCGTCGGCCGCCGAGAAGGAGGCCGGGTACACCACGGACGTGCGCGGCGGCATGACCGTCGACGCCCCGCGCCCCGACGACCCCGACGACGCCCTGCGCCTGAGCACCCGGCCCCAGGACCTCACCTCCTACGCCCTCGCCCAGATCGTCTGCACGTTCTCCGACTCGGCCGCGGCCGAGGGCGACGGCTCGGTGATCCTCGGCGGCCCGGACGCCGAGGCACCGCAGCGCTACGAATGCACGGACGAGGTCCGTTCGAGGCCGGGCACTCAGGCGCCGCCGTCGGCTGGGGTCACGGACGGCTGAGCCCGGTCGGGGCACTGTGGCGTATGCCTCACACCCCTGTCTGTCGAGTTTCCGGAACCGATCGTGCCGAGGCCCGCGTCTAGGGGGGCGTGCAGCGTGAAGGCTCCATCGGCGGCGGTGCCGCGATTCGCATCCGTGTGGCAGGAGGTGTCCTCCTCGTCGCACATCTCGCGTTCGTCGCCTGGCTCACACTGCGCCCCCTGGACGTGCCCTGGGTGATGCCGGCCAATCTGCGTCCGTTCGCCGGTATCAGGGCCGATCTGGCGCTCGGCTGGCCGGAGGCGGCCCGGCGCATCGGCGAGGGACTCGGGCTGCTCGCACCGCTGGGCGTACTGCTTCCGCTGGCCCACGGCAGGCTCCTCGCCTCCCCGCTCGGCTCCCTGGTCCGTACGGTCGCCGCGGGCGCCCTGATCTCGCTCGGCATCGAGCTGTTGCAGACGGGTGTGCCGGGTCAGGTCGTGGACGTCGACTCGCTGCTGCTGAACACGGTGGGCGTGGCCCTCGCGCATCTGGCGCTGGTCCCCGCGGGCCGCTACGCGCTCCGCCGCAGGACCGAGCGCAAGCGGCGTACGACCGTCCGCCAGGAGGAGTCGACTCAGGGTCGGACCCCGACGATTCCCAGGGTCGGGATCGCACCGTAGAGCGACGCTTTGCCCCCTTCCGCTCCGTAGCGTTGATGTCAGATGAGGCCCCCGGACGGAGGCCTCGTACCGACGCTCACGAAGGAGCCGAAATGACCGCCCTTGCCCGCCCCACCAACGGCCGCATGATCGGCGGAGTGTGCGCAGCGCTGGCACGGCGCTTCGGCATCTCCGCGACCACGATGCGTGTGATCTTCCTGCTCTCCTGCCTGCTGCCGGGCCCGCAGTTCCTGCTCTACATAGGTCTGTGGATCTTCCTGCCCTCGGAGGACAAGGCGCGCACGTCCTGGTAAGTCCCGTGCGTGACAACGCCGATGGGGCGCACCCCCGATCAAGGGGTGCGCCCCATCGGCGCGCTTCGAGGCCGGGGTTCAGCCGACCGGCACCGCCATGACGGGCACGGCCTGCACCGGCAGCCCGCCGAGCAGCCCGGCGACGGGGGCGGTGAGGCCGGTGGCCACGGCCCAGCCGGCGAAGGCGGGGGACGGGACGGGCATCAGCACCGCCGACTGCTCCGCGGGCTTCTCCTTCTCGCCGGCCGGCAGCGCCTGGGTGACCTGCTCCGCCGGGAGCGCCGTGCTCGCCAGGCGGGCGGTCTCCAGCACCGAGCCGGCGTCCGGGACGACGGCCGGGGCGGCGCTCGCGGAGCCGGCACCGGCGGCGGCGAAGGCGGCACCGAGAGCGGCGACACCGAGGGTCTTGGCAGCAGACTGCTTCATCGTGAATGCGTCCTTGAATGGGTCGACGGGATTGTTCACGACCGTAAACATTCCATGCCGCCAACTGCAAATACCGAAATGCGGACGGGTTGTGAATGCCGTCCGCATTTCGTGTGCGCCGAAGCCGCCGATCAGTCCTCGGATGCCGTGGAACCGCTGGTGGAAGCGGTCTGCCGAAACAGCCATTCGGACTTCAGCTCGGCATATCCGGGTTTCACGACGTCATTGATCATCGCCAGTCGTTCATCGAAAGGAATGAATGCTGACTTCATAGCATTGACCGAGAACCACTGCATGTCGTCGAGCGTGTACCCGAATGCCTCGACAAGGTGCTCGAATTCACGGCTCATACTGGTGTGGGACATCAGCCGATTGTCGGTATTCACGGTGGCCCGGAAATGCAGGCGCCTCAGCAGCCCGATCGGGTGCTCGGCGTACGAGGCGGCGGCGCCGGTCTGGAGGTTGGAGCTGGGGCACAGTTCCAGCGGGATGCGCTTGTCCCGTACGTACGAGGCGAGCCGCCCGAGCTTCACCGAGCCGTCGGCCTGCACCTGGATGTCGTCGATGATGCGCACCCCGTGCCCGAGCCGGTCGGCGCCGCACCACTGGAGGGCCTGCCAGATGGACGGCAGCCCGAAGGCTTCGCCGGCATGGATGGTGAAGTGGTTGTTCTCGCGCTTGAGGTACTCGAAGGCATCGAGGTGCCGGGTGGGCGGGAAGCCGGCCTCGGCGCCGGCGATGTCGAAACCGACGACGCCCAAGTCCCGGTACCGGTTGGCGAGTTCGGCGATCTCCAGGGCACGGGCGGCGTGCCGCATGGCGGTGAGCAGGGCGCCGACGCGGATGCGCCGGCCGTTCGCGTGGGCGATGCGCTCACCCTCGCGGAAGCCCTCGTTCACGGCCTCGACGACCTCTTCGAGGGTGAGTCCGCCTTCGAGGTGCTGCTCGGGCGCGTACCGCACCTCCGCGTAGACGACGCCGTCCTCGGCGAGGTCCTCCGCGCACTCGGCGGCGACCCGGACGAGCGCCTCGCGGGTCTGCATGACGCCGACGGTGTGCGAGAAGGTCTCCAAGTACCGCTCCAGCGACCCGGAGTCGGCCGCCTCGCGGAACCAGTCGCCGAGCTTGTCGGGGTCGGTCTCGGGGAGCTGGGAGTAGCCCGACGCCCGGGCGAGGTCGACGATCGTGCCGGGGCGCAGCCCGCCGTCGAGGTGGTCGTGCAGCAGAACCTTCGGTGCCCGGCGGATCTGGTCCGAGCTCGGAGTGTTTCCCATCGGGTCAGTCTCGCTCGTCATTTCCGCACTCTAACTCCTACGCGCGTAGAGCGCCTGTCGTACGAATCCGTCGATACGCAACGGTGACCGTGCCGAAGGGTGGCGTACACCGCTGCTTCTGACACTGTTCTGTCATGGCACAGCAAGCGACGCCGGTTCGCACGGCCCGGCTGGGGAGGGCGCTCGGCCCGGAGCAGACGGCGGTCAGCGGGGCGGTGCTGCTGCTCCCCGGCGGCGACGAGATCTCCGACCGCAGGCCGTCCCCGATGCTGGCGGCCGCGTCCGTACGGGCGTTGGGCCGCCGGCTGGCACGAGCGGGCCGCGTCCAGGGGCTGGTGACGCACGTCGTGCACTACCGCTACCGCGGCTGGAACGGCAGCGAGGCCCATCTCGCCCGCGACGCGTCCTGGGCGGCCAGCGAGGTCGTACGACGCTACGGCGACGTCCCCGTCTGCCTCGCCGGCATCGACATGGGCGGCCGGGCGGCGCTGCGCGCGGGCGGGCACGACGCCGTCAACTCCGTGCTGGCGCTCGGCCCTTGGCTGCCCGAGGAGGACATGGCCGCGCCCCCCGAACCGGTGAAGCAGCTCGCCGGGCGCCGGGTGATGATCGTGCACGGCACGAACGACGAGCGCACCGACCCCGAGTTGTCCTTCCGGCTCGCGGCGCGCGCGAAGAAGACCAACCGGGACGTCTGCCGCTTCGAAGTCCACTCCGACCGCCACGGGTTGCAGCAGCACCGCGACGAAGTCCTCTCCCTCTCCGCGGACTTCGTCATGGGCGCGCTGTTCGGGCATGCGTTCTCCCGGCCGGTGGAGGACGCGTTTGCCGCTCCGCCGCCGCTGGGGCTTCGGATGCCGTTGGCTGCTGGGTTCGGGCGGTCTTTGAGGCGGTAGAGCTCGGGGCTTTCGGTTGTGTTCGGGCTGCGGGTCTGTGGGGGCTGGTCGCGCAGTTCCCCGCGCCCCCAAGGCGGCTGGGGCTCAGGTGGGGAGCAGGTTGCCCCTTTTTGAGAGCAGGAACCTTTTGAAGGCGGCCACCGGCGGAGTGTCCGGGTGGCCGTCGAGCCACGCGACGCCGATCTCGCGTACTGCGCGCGGGGCGGTGACCGTCAGCTCGACGACGCCCGGCCGGGCCACGGCGGGCGGTGGCAACAGCGCCACTCCCAGCCCCGCCGCGACCAGCCCCCGGAGGGTCTCCGCCTCCTCCCCCTCGAAGGCGATGCGCGGCTTGAACCCGGCCTCCTTGCACACGTCGTCGGTGATACGGCGGAGCCCGTAGCCGGGTTCGAGGGTCACGAAGACCTCGTCGGCGGCCTCGGCGAGACGGATGCGCTTGCGGGCGGCGAGGCGGTGGTCGGCCGGGACGACGAGGCGCAGCTTCTGCTCGTCGAGGCGGCGGCCGACGAGGTCGGGCGCGTCCGGGACGGGCGAGGTCAGACAGAGGTCCAACTCCCCCGCCCGCAGGCGCTCGATCATCGCCTCGCCGTAGTTCTGGACGAGGCTGAAGCGGACCCTCGGATGGTCGGCGCGGAAGGCGCTGATGAGCCCGGGAACCGTCTCCCACCCCATGGTGTGCAGAAACCCGAAGGCGACCTTGCCCGCGGCCGGGTCGGCGTCGGCGCGCACCTCGTCGGCGGCGCGCTCGATCTCGGCGAGGGCACGCTCGACGGAGGTGAGGAAGGTGCGCCCGGCGGGAGTCAGGGAGACCGTACGGCCGCGGCGGGCGAACAGGTCGACGCCCAGGTCCTGTTCGAGCCGGACCATGGCGCGGGAGAGGGTGGACTGCGGGACGTTCATCTCCTGCGCGGCCCGGGTCACATGCTCGGTGCGGGCGACGCCGGCGAAATAGGCGAGGCGGGGAGCCAGCAACCTCGACATCTCCGCCATGTCTTCTACGTCACCGGACGGTGACAGGTGAGGCTGTGACCTCTGCTGATGCTGCATGGGAACGATTATGCCGATTCCATGCATTGGACGGATGAGCGGACGCTCTTTACCTTCGAAGCATGCCTGCCAGTACCAAGGCGTCCACCCTCGTGGGCGCCGACCCAGCTGTCCCCACCGTCGCCGACTCCCGTATGGCCCCGGGCGGCCCCGGCTACCGCCGGATGAGCTTCGCCCTGTTCCTCGCGGGCGTGGCGACCTTCGCGCTCCTCTACTCCACCCAGGCCCTCCTCCCCCTGATCTCCGGCGAGTTCGGCGTGACGGCGAGCGACGCGAGCTGGACGGTGGCGGCGGCGACGGGCGGCCTGGCGCTGTTCGTCCTTCCGATGAGCGCGCTCTCCGAGCGTTACGGCCGTCGTACGGTGATGACGGCGTCGCTCGCGGTGGCGGTGACGGTCGGGATGCTGGTCCCCTTCGCCCCCTCGCTGCCCGCGCTGGTCGCGCTGCGGGCGTTGCAGGGCGCGGCGCTGGCGGGCCTGCCCGCGTCGGCGACGGCGTACCTGGCGGAGGAGGTCCGCCCCAAGGCGCTGGTGACCGCCATCGGCCTGTTCGTCGCGGGCAACAGCGTCGGCGGGATGAGCGGCCGGGTCATCACCGGCTGGGTCGCGCAGGAGTGGGGCTGGCGGGTCGCGGTCGGGGTCATCGGCGTGATCGCGGTGGCCTGTGCGGTGGCGTTCCGCCTGCTGCTCCCGTCCCCGAAGCACTTCACGCCGGGCTCGCTGCGCCCCGGCGTCCTGGTCCGTACGGTCCGCGACCACCTCTCCAACCCGCTGCTGCGCCGGCTGTACGCGATCGGCGCCCTGTTCATGACCGTCTTCGGCGGCGTGTACACGGTGATCGGCTACCGCCTCGCCGAGGAGCCCTTCGGCCTGCCCCAGGGCATCATCGGCTCGATCTTCCTCGTCTACCTGGTCGGCACGGTGTCCGCGTCCACGGCCGGCCGGCTGGTCGGTCGCCTGGGCCGCAGGGGCGCTCTGTACCTGGCCGGCGGCACGACGGCGACAGGCCTGCTCCTGTCCATCGCCGACTCCCTCCCCCTGGTCCTCCTCGGCCTCGTCCTCATCACGGCCGGCTTCTTCGCCGGCCACGCGGTCGCCTCCTCCGCCGTCAGCAAGACAGCCACCACAGGCCGCGCCCAGGCCTCCGCCCTGTACCAGTCGGCCTACTACATCGGCTCCAGCGCGGGCAGCACCGTCGGCGCGATCGCCTTCCACGCGGGCGGCTGGGCGGGGACGGTGGGCGTCGGCCTGCTGGCCATCCTCGGCGTCGTGACGATCACGGTCCTCGGTTCGAGGGCGGCACGGGTCGCTGCGCGAGGGGTACCGGTGGCGGCGCACTGAGGGCTTTTCGCCCCCACCGCCCCTACCCGTCCCGTCCTCCAGGGGGCTCCGCCCCCTGGACCCCTGCTCCGCAGGTCCGCAAAATCCAGCCCGTCCGGCGTTTGAGGACGAGGCCGTCAGGCCGACGGCGGGGGTCTGGGGGCGCGGCCCCCAGGGACGGGACGGGTAGGGGCGGCGGGGGCGAAAGAGCTCTGACCTGCACGTTCCCCCACTCCGCACGCCATTGTCAGTCCCCTGCGGTAGCTTCCAAGTGCTGGACGCAATGAGGCGTACGACACAGGGAACGGCCACAGGGGTGGGTGGACGATCGATGACCGACAGCACGACGACGACAACAGACCTCGACGACAAGCTGGAAGCACACCGAGTCGAGCTGACCGGCTACTGCTACCGCATGCTCGGCTCAAGCTTCGAGGCGGAGGACGCAGTCCAGGACACCCTCGTCCGAGCCTGGCGCAGCTACGACAGGTTCGAGGGCCGCTCCAGCCTCCGCTCCTGGCTCTACCGCATCGCGACGAACGTCTGCCTGGACATGCTCACCGCAGGCAACAAACGCGCCAGGCCGATGGACCTCACCGACTCCACCCCCCTCGCCCAGGCCGCCCTCTCCCCCCGCCCGGACAACACCTGGCTGGAGCCGATGCCGGACGCCCGCGTACTCCCCACCACCGCCGACCCGGCGGAGGCGGCGATCGCCAAGGAGTCCGTGCGGCTCGCCTTCATGGCCGCCCTCCAGCAACTCCCGCCCAAGCAGCGCGCGGTGCTGATCCTGCGCGAGGTCCTGGCCTGGAAGGCGAGCGAGGTCGCCGAGCTGCTCGGCACCACGGTCGCTTCGGTGAACAGCGCACTGCAGCGCGCCCGCGCCACCCTCGCCGAGCAGGACCACGGCAAGGCCACCGAGGCAGCGGTGGCCGACCCGCTGGACGAGGAGCAGCAGAAGCTCCTGGAGCGCTATGTCGCGGCGTTCGAGGGCTATGACATGACGGCTCTGACGGCGTTGCTGCACGAGGACGCGATCATGACGATGCCGCCGTTCGACCTGTGGCTGACCGGACACGAGGACATCACCGGCTTCATGACGACTCTCGGCGCCCCCTGCGCCGGCTCGCACCTGGTACCGGTCCAGGTCAACGGCCTGCCGGGCTTCGCCCAGTACAAGCCGGACCCGGAGACGGGCGGCTTCACGCCCTGGGCGGTGCAGGTCCTGGAGATCTCAGACGGCCGGATCACCGGGTTCCACTGCTTCCTGGACACCAAGCGCTGGTTCCCGCTGTTCGGTCTGCCCCTCCATCTCGAAGCGGAGACCGACCAGGTCGAGGAGGGCGTGTAGCGCGGGGTCGGGATCTCGGAGCCGGATCCGGCCCCCGGCCCGCCGGGCGGCGAGTTCGAGCCGGGCGAGCAGGTCGATGATGCCGAGGCCCGGCGGCCCGAGCCCCCCGACATCACACACCACCACTCCGGCCCCTGTGGCCTCCAGCAGCGCGCGCACGTCGTCGCACCGCCCTGTCACCTCATCCCGGGTGACGGGGCCGGCCAGCACGAGTACAGCGGGTGTCATGGCGTCCACGAGCGGTAGACCGGACGGGCGGACAGAACTCATCGGGGCAGGAGTCCGACCGGAGTCCCAGCCGGCGTCCCGACCGGAGTCCACCGACCGGGATCACATTGACCTGCGGCCCTTCTGCCCACGAGGGTTTGCTGTATGCCCCACGCAACAGCACCGCCCTGGATACGGCACGCCCTTCTCACCTTTGAGGAGGCTCCGTGCAGGGAGTGCTGACCGGCTTCGCGGTGATCGCGGCGGTCATCGGCGTGGGGTATGTCATCGGCCTGCGCGGATACCTGGGCGACCAGGGCCGCGAAGTCCTCACCAAGCTCGCCTTCCATGTGGCATCCCCGGCCCTGCTGTTCACCACCCTCGCCCAGGCCGACCTGTCGGTGATCTTCTCCAGCCGCCTGCTGGTGACCGCGCTGAGCACGGCAGCGGCAGCGGGCGTCTTCGTCGCGGTGGGCGCCGTACGCGGCTGGGGCCTGGGCCGTACGACGATCGGCGCCCTGTGCGCCGGCTACGTCAACTCGGGCAACCTCGGCATTCCGATCGCGGTGTACGTCCTGGGCGACGCCTCGCTGGTGGCGCCGGTGCTGCTGTTCCAGCTCCTGCTGATGACGCCCGTTGCACTGACGGTCCTGGACCTCTCGGCCCGGGACGGCAAGGATCCCCTGTGGATGCGGCTGCTGACACCGCTGCGCAACCCGATCGCCCTGGGCTCACTGGCCGGCGTCGCGGTCTCGGCGACCGGCTTCCGTGTCCCGGCACCCGTCATGGACCCGGTGACGCTGATCGGCAACATGTCGGTCCCCGCCGTCCTGCTCGCCTTCGGCATCTCCCTGTGCGGCAGCACGATGCCCGGCCGCGGCCCGGACCGGCAGCTGGTCCTGCTGTCGGTCGCGTTGAAGTCGGTGGGCCAGCCCGCGGCAGCCTGGGCACTGGCGGCCGGCGTCTTCGGCCTGCACGGCGCCCAACTCCTCGACGTCGTGGTGACATCGGCACTCCCGGCCGCGCAGAACCTCTACACCTACGCGTCGAGATACCAGGTGGGCGAGCGCCTGGCACGCGACTCGATCCTGGTGTCGACGGTGCTCTCGGTACCGGTGCTGGTGGTGATCGCGACCCTGCTCGGCTGAGGCGCCGGTATGCGAAAGGGGCCGGAGCCCTGAGGCCCGGCCCCTTTCGGGCGCGTCAGGCGATACGTTCCAGCACCACCGGCGACGCCGTGAAGCCAGTCCCGGGGGCGCCGATGTCGTACGAACCCTCGACCGCCTCCAGCGCATACTCGAACCGCTCCGGGGTGTCCGTGTGCAGGGTCAGCAGCGGCTGGCCCGCGGTCACCGTGTCCCCCGGCTTCGCGTGCATCTCCACGCCCGCGCCCGCCTGGACCGGGTCCTCCTTGCGGGCACGCCCCGCGCCCAGGCGCCAGGCCGCGACGCCGATGTCGTAGGCGTCGAGGCGGGTGAGGACACCGGCGGACGGGGCCTTGATCACGTGCCGTTCCTTGGCCGTGGGCAGCTCCGCGTCCGGGTCGCCGCCCTGGGCCGCGATCATGCGGCGCCAGACGTCCATGGCGGAGCCGTCGGCCAGGGCCTTGGCCGGGTCGGCGTCCTTCACACCGGCCGCGTCCAGCATCTCCCTGGCCAGGGAGATGGTCAGCTCGACCACGTCGGAGGGCCCGCCGCCCGCCAGCACCTCCACCGACTCGCGGACCTCCAGCGCGTTGCCGGCCGTCAGACCCAGCGGTGTCGACATGTCGGTCAGCAGCGCGACCGTCTTCACGCCGTGGTCGGTGCCGAGTCCCACCATCGTCGACGCCAACTCCCGTGCGTCCTCGATGGTCTTCATGAAGGCGCCGGTGCCGACCTTGACGTCCAGGACCAGCGAGCCCGTACCCTCGGCGATCTTCTTCGACATGATCGACGAGGCGATCAGGGGGATGGCCTCGACCGTCCCGGTCACGTCGCGCAGCGCGTACAGCTTCTTGTCCGCCGGGGCCAGACCGTCGCCCGCCGCGCAGATCACCGCGCCGACACCGTCCAGTACGGACAGCATCTCCTCGTTCGACAGCAGCGCCCGCCAGCCGGGAATCGACTCCAGCTTGTCCAGGGTGCCGCCGGTGTGGCCGAGGCCGCGGCCCGACAGCTGCGGCACGGCCGCCCCGCACGCCGCCACCAAGGGCGCCAGCGGCAGCGTGATCTTGTCGCCGACACCGCCCGTCGAGTGCTTGTCGGCCGTCGGGCGGGACAGGGACGAGAAGTCCATGCGCTCGCCGGAGGCGATCATCGCGGCCGTCCAGCGGGCGATCTCGCGACGGTTCATGCCGTTGAGCAGGATGGCCATCGCGAGTGCGGACATCTGCTCGTCGGCGACCTCCCCGCGGGTGTACGCGTCGATGACCCAGTCGATCTGTGCGTCGCTGAGTTCACCGCGGTCCCGCTTGGTACGGATGACGGAGATGGCGTCCGACAACACAACAGCCATGGCTTTCCTTCCGGCGTTCTGAAAAAGTGCGCGGCCCCTCTGAAGCGGTTCAGAGGGGCCGCACGGGAGTTACTTGGTGAGGTGCCCCGGCCCGAAGGCCTGCGGCAGCATCTCCGACAGCGGCAGGATTCCCGCCGGGGTCTCCAGGAGCAGGTCCGGGCCGCCGAACTCGTAGAGCAGCTGCCGGCAGCGGCCGCACGGGACGAGGATGTCGCCGTTGCCGTCGACGCAGGTGAAGTGCGTCAGCCGGCCGCCGCCGGTGCGCTGGAGCTCCGAGACCAGACCGCACTCGGCGCACAGCCCGACCCCGTACGAGGCGTTCTCGACATTGCAGCCGGAGACCGTGCGGCCGTCGTCGACCAGGGCCGCGACCCCGACCGGGTAGCGCGAGTAGGGGGCGTAGGCATGGGACATGGCGTCCCTCGCCACCGCCCGCAAGGCACCCCAGTCGACGGTCACTTGCCTTGCCCCTTCCGGTACGGCAGGCCGTCCGCCTTCGGCATCCGCAGGCGCTGGGCCGACAGCGCGAGGACGATCAGCGTGATGACGTACGGCGTGGCGGAGACGACCTGGTTGGGGACCTCGTTGGTGCCGGCGTACCAGGTGAACATCAGGCCGCCGATGAGCAGGGTGATCACGGAGGACGTGTACTTCTTCCGGAACGCCAGCCAGATGGCACCGATGGCCAGCAGCAGCGCGCCGAGCAGCAGCAGCGCGTGGACGTTCTCGGAGCCGCCGCGCAGGTTGAGGCTGTCGGTGTAGCCGAACAGGCCCGCGCCGATGGCGAGTCCGCCCGGCATCCAGTTGCCGAAGATCATCGCGGCGAGACCGATGTAACCGCGCCCGCTGACCTGGCCCTCCAGATAGAAGGGGTTGGCGACGATCGACAGGAAGACGCCGCCCAGGCCCGCCAGACCGCCCGAGATGATCACGGCGATGTACTTGTACTTGTAGACGTTCACACCGAGCGACTCGGCCGCGACGGGGTTCTCACCGCAGGAGCGCAGCCGCAGACCGAACGCCGTGCGCCACAGGATCCACCAGGTGGCGGGGATCAGCGCGATGGCGATCAGGGTCAGCCAGGAGACGTTGGTGATCAGACCGCCGAGCAGGCCCGCGATGTCGGAGATGAAGAACCAGCCGTGGTTGTTGAGGTCTCTGAGCCAGTCCGACAGTCCGGGCACCGTGAAGTGGCCGAGCGTGTCCACCGCCGGGGACTGCTTGGCCGAGCCGCCCTCGTGGCCCTCGAAGGCGAGGGGTGCGAGATAGCGGGTGGCGCCGAGGGCGAGGATGTTGATGGCCACACCGGAGACGATGTGGTTGACGTTGAAGGTGACGGTGACGATGGCGTGCAGCAGACCGCCGGCGCAGCCGCCGATGACGCCGATCAGGACACCGGTCCAGGGGCCCCACTGGAATCCGGCCCAGGCACCGAACCAGGTGCCGAGGATCATCATGCCCTCGAGGCCGATGTTGACGACGCCCGCGCGCTCGGCCCACAGACCGCCGAGACCGGCCAGGCCGATCGGTACGGCGAGTTGGAGCGCGGTGGACATCTGGCTGACGTTGGTGATGCCGTCGGCACCGGTGATGATGCGGACGATCGAGGTCAGCGCCAGGGCTCCGGCGATGACCAGCAGCAGGACGGGCAGCGACAGGCGGCGGCCGGTCGGCGCCGCGGGCTGCAGCGTGGGCTGGTTGACGTCGGTCGCGGTCGTCATCGGCCAGCCACCTCCTTCGTGGTGTTGGTGGCGCCGAGGACGTGACCGGCGGCCAGTTCGGCGCCGACGCGGCGCTGCTGGCGGCGCAGACCCCACTCGCGTACGGCCTCGTAGGAGACGACGACCGAGAGCACGATCAGGCCCTGCATGATGACCGCGATCTCCTTGTCGTAGTCGTGGAAGTCCAGTTCGGGGGATGCCTTGTCGAGCCAGGCCCACAGCAGGGAGGCGAAGGCGATGCCGACCGGGCTGTTGCGGCCGAGCAGGGCGATGCCGATACCGAGGAAGCCGATGCCGGTGGGGAAGTTGAGGTTGTAGGTGTGGGCGTCGCCGAGCAGGATCGGCAGGCCCGCGAGCCCGGCGAGGCCGCCGGAGAGCAGCATGGCGGTGAGCACCATGCGCTTGGGGTCGACCCCGCTGGCCGCGGCGGCGCTCTCCGAGGCGCCGGAGGCGCGCAGGTCGAAGCCGAACCGGGTGCGGTTGAGGGTGACCCAGAAGCCGATGCCGAGGAGCACGGCGAGGATCACCAGGCCGTAGATCTCGCCCGCGTCGCCCATGTTGATGCCCGGCACCCAGCCGGACTCGTGCATCTCGCCGGTGGTGTTGTTGTTGCCGACCTTGACGCCGAAGACGTTCGGCAGCCACAGGTAGGCGATCACCGAGGTCGCGATGGCGTTGAGCATGATCGTCGCGACGACTTCACTCACACCCCGGGTGACCTTGAGGACACCGGCGATGCCGGCCCAGAAGGCGCCGGTGCAGATGGCGGTCAGCAGCAGCAGCGGGACCTGGAGAACGGCCGGCAGGTTGGCGTGGGCGCCGACGATGGCGGCCATCATGGCGGCGAGCTGGTACTGGCCGTCGACGCCGATGTTGAACAGGTTCATCCGGAAGCCGATGGCCACCGCGAGCGCCGCGATGTAGTACATCGAGGCCTGGTTGATGATCAGGACCTGGATGTCGGAGAACCCGAGCTGTTCGAACATGATCGTGAACGGCTCGACCGGGTTCTTGCCCGAGGCGATCAGCACGATCGAGCTCAGGGCGAAGGCCACGGCGAGCGCGATGACCGGTCCGGCCACCGCGAGGAGCACGCGCTCCTTGTCGAACTTCTTCATATCAGCGGGCCTCGTCTTCGCCGGGCTCAGGGGCGGCTTCGGGGGTTTCCTCGTGCTCCAGATGACCGGTGGCCGCACCGGTCATGGCCGTGCCGAGCTCCTCCGGGGTGATGGTGGCGGGGTCGGCGTCGGCGACCAGCCTGCCGTTGTAGATCACCCGGAGGGTGTCGGACAGGCCGATCAGCTCGTCCAGGTCGGCGGAGATCAGCAGCACGGCCAGGCCCTCACGGCGGGCCTCGCGGATGTGGTCCCAGATCGCGGCCTGGGCGCCGACGTCCACACCCCGAGTCGGATGCGCGGCGATGAGGAAGCGCGGCTTGTGGGTCATCTCCCGCCCGACGATCAGCTTCTGCTGATTACCACCGGACAGCGAGGCGGCGGTGACGTCGATACCGGGCGTCCGGACGTCGTACGCCTCCACGATCTTCCGCGTGTCCTCCTGCGCGGCCTTCGGATCGAGCCAGACGCCCTTGGCGTTGGGCTTCTCCGTGACATGGCCGAGGATGCGGTTCTCCCAGAGGGGCGCCTCCAGAAGGAGACCATGCCGATGCCGGTCCTCGGGGATGTACCCGATCCCCTGCTCGCGGCGCTTGCGTGTGGTCCAGGAGGTGATCTCCTCCTCGGCCAGCGTGATGACGCCCGAGTCGGCGGCCTTGAGCCCGATCAGGGCATCGACCAGCTCGGTCTGCCCATTGCCCTCGACACCGGCGATGCCGAGCACCTCACCGGCATGGATGGTGAAGGTGATGTCGTCGAGCAGGGCCTTCCCGCCCACCGCTTCCAGCCGCAGCTTCTCCACGCCGATGACCGGACGATCAGTAACCGTCGATTCGGCGGTCTCCGGCGTGGGCAGCTCACTGCCGACCATCATCTCGGCGAGCTGACGCGGCGTGGTCTCGGCAGGAACGGCGGTACCCACGGTCGTACCCCGCCGAATGACGGTGATCTCATCAGCGACCGACAACACCTCGCCCAACTTGTGCGAGATGAAGATGACCGAGAGCCCCTCGGCCCGCAGCTCGCGCAGGTTGTCGAAGAGAGCGTCGACTTCCTGCGGCACGAGCACAGCAGTGGGCTCGTCCAGAATCAGAGTGGTCGCACCCCGGTAGAGAACCTTGAGAATCTCCACCCGCTGCCGAGCAGCAACACCGAGCTCCTCCACCAGCACATCGGGCCGCACCCCCAGCCCATACCGCTCGGAGATCTCCTTGATCTTCCGTCGAGCACGGCCCCCGATGCCATACAGCTTCTCGCTGCCCAGCACCACGTTCTCGAGGACCGTCAGATTGTCGGCGAGCATGAAGTGCTGATGCACCATGCCGATGCCACGCACGATGGCGTCGGCAGGGCTGCCGAAGCTGACCTGCTCGCCGTCGACGGCGATCGTGCCCTCGTCCGGCTTCTGCATGCCATAGAGGATCTTCATCAGCGTCGACTTGCCGGCGCCGTTCTCACCGACCAAGGCATGAACGGTGCCCTTGCGGACGCTGAGGTGAATGTCGTGGTTGGCCACGACGCCCGGAAAACGCTTAGTGATCCCGGCGAGCTCGACGGCGGTCACCTGACCGTGGACCGCCGCTCCGGCCGGAGGGCTGCTGGACGCGTTGATGGCGCACACTCCTGGGGACGGGGGTCGTCTACGCGCGTAGCGCCCCTACGGCATACAAAGGGGCGACGCATCGCTGACAACGGGGTACGGGGAGAAGCCTCCCCGTACCCCGTTGAGCGGACGTAACCCCGCGGTTACACGCTGCTCAGGGTCTCGATATTCAGCTGGACTTGACCTTGATCTCGCCGCTGATGATCTTCTCCTTGGCCGTCTCGATGGCTTCCTGGAGCCCGGCGTCGTCGGCAAACTTGGGGTTGGAATTCGCCAGGCCGACCTGACCTGTCTTCAGATCGCCCCTGACGATACCGGTCTCGGGCTTACCGTCCTCGACCGACTTAGCCAGGTTGTACACCGCCTTGGCGACGTCCTTCGTGGCCGAGGTGAGGATGGAGTCCTTGTACGAAGCCAGCGCGGCCTGCTTGTACTGATCCGAGTCGACACCGATCGCCCACACCTTGTTGGCGGCGGCGGCCTCGATCACGCCCTGCCCAGACAGACCGGCAGCCGCATACACAACATCGGCCTTCTTCTCGATCTGCCCCTCGGCGGCCGACTTGCCCTTGTCAGGGCTCGAGAACCCGCCCTCCTCCGCAGTCTGCGTCAGATACTGCGAAAGCACCTTGACCTTCGAATCAGTATCCTTGACCCCCTGCTCGAAACCGGCCTGGAACTTGTGGATCAGCGGAATGTCAACACCGCCCACAAAGCCAACCGTGTTGGTCTTCGTGGCCTTCGCCGCGGCCACCCCTGCCAGATACGAGGCCTGCTCCTCGGAGAACACCAGGTCGGCCACATTGTCGGCCTCCACCTGGGAGTCGTCGACGACGCCGAAGGTGGTGTCCGGGTACTTCTCCGCGACCTCCTTGACGGCCGGCGCGTACGCGTAGCCGATGCCGATCACGGGGTTGTACCCCTGCTTCGCCAACGAGGCCAACCGCTGCGCCTTGTCGGCATCGGTCTCCCCGTCCGTCGGCTCGACATCGTCCGTCTGGTACCCGAACTCCTTCTTCGCCTGCTCCAGCCCCGCGTACGCGGCGTCGTTGAAGGACTGATCGCCCTTGCCGCCGACGTCGTAGGCGATGGCGAGGCCCTTGTCACCGTCCGACTCCGACGAGGCGGACGTAGACGTACCGCCACAGGCGGAAAGTGCAAGGGCGAGGGAGGCGGTCGCTGCGCCTGCGACCGCGAGGCGGGAAACCCGGCGCATGTGTGGTGCTCCTGTCGTACAAAGCGCCGCACGGATCGGCTTCGGCGCTGGCTTCGCCGCAGATTAACGCGCGTAGACCAGCCTGAAAACCCCTTCTGTCCACCTTGTTATCCGCCCGTGCCCAAGCTGTACGACGGTGGACGCCCGGCGCTGACGCGTTAACGCAGATCGAGGTCGCCCGGGGGTGGGACACGCAACCCGGCGCTAACGGGTTGCCGCCTGCGCCCACCCGTGCCGCCCCAGGCGGCACGACTGCCCGCAGCCGGGCGGGGCGGGTGCCCGCGGCTGGACGGGGTGGCACCCGCGATGGGTTGGGACGCCCCGCAGCCACCGGCAACCCGTTTTGGCACGACCCGCAGTCGACCGCGGCGAGAAGGGGGCGTGGTGGGGGTGTCTGCCCGCAGCGGTTGGCGCGTCAACGCGGGCACCTTTCCAAGTGACCGATTTCGCGCCGTTCCGAGGACGGACACCCCCACCACGCCCCCGACCCCCCACAAGCCGAAGCGGGCGGCCGCCCCAAGGCAACCACCCGCTTCCCCCCGAACCCAACAACCGAGTACTACTCGGTCTTGACCTTGATGGTCCCGTCGATGATGCCTTCCTTGGCCTTGGCCACGGCAGCCGACAGCCCCGCGATCTTGGCGAACTCAGGGTTGCTCTCGGAGAGGCCGACGCCGTTCACCTTCAGGTCGAACGTCTGCGTACCGGTCAGCGGCTTGCCGTCCTCAACCGACTTGGCCAGGGCATACACCGCACCGCCGACATCCTTCAGAGCAGAGGTCAGGATGTAGTTCTTGTACGAAGCCAACGCAGCCTGCTTGTACTGATCGGAGTCAACACCGATCGCCCACACCTTCGCCTTGGCCGCAGCCTCGATCACACCCTGCCCCGACAGACCGGCAGCCTGGTAGACGACATCGGCGTTGTTCTCGATCTGCCCCTCGGCCGCAGCCTTGCCCTTGTCAGGGCTGGAGAACCCACCCTCCTCGGCAGTCTGGGTCAGATACTGCGAGACGACCTTGACCTTCGGGTTGGTCTCCGCGACGCCCTGCTTGTAGCCGGCCTCGAACTTGTGGATCAGCGGAATATCAACACCGCCCACGAAGCCCACCGTGTTGGTCTTCGTAGCCTTCGCCGCAGCCACACCGGCGAGATACGAGGCCTGCTCCTCGGCGAAGACGAGGGACGCGACGTTGTCGCCCTCGACGACCGAGTCGACGATGCCGAAGGTGGTGTCCGGGTACTTCGGAGCGACTGCCTCCATCGCGGGACCGTAGGCGAAGCCGATGCCGATCACCGGGTTGTAGCCCTGCTTGGCCAGCGAGGCCAGCCGCTGCTCCTTGTCGGCATCCGTCTCACCCTCGGTGGGCTCGACGTCGTCGGTCTTGTAGCCGAACTCCTTCTGGGCCTTCTGCAGACCCGCGTACGCGGCGTCGTTGAAGGACTGGTCGCCCTTGCCGCCGATGTCGTACGCGATGGCAAGGCCCAGGTCCTCCTTGGCCTCGTCACCACTGTCACTGCTGGTGCCACCGCAGGCAGTCGCGGCGAGTGCGAGCGACGCGACCCCCACCGCGACGCGGGTCAGTTTGGATATCCGACGCATCGTGAAGTTCCCCATTCTCCAAGCCCCGCAGTGGGTGCTGAGTTCGGCGCACATTAACGCGCGTAGACACTCCTGGGAACGGGGTTTCGCGTGGCCGTTATCCATTCGTGCCGATGGCCGGTTACGTCCTTGTGAACCACCGGATCGAAAGGTGTTCTTGGGACACCGCACCCCATAGGTCCCGCACGCTCCGTGTACCGGGGGTGCCTTCAGCGTGATGGCGCCCGGGCGTGAACGCCATGCGCTCAGGCTGCCCCCGCTCCGCCCCGGCCGCAACCGGAGCGAACGAACCTCCCCGCACGCATCAGCGACTCAGCACCTCAGCGCCTCACACCCCACCGTCGATGAGCGCGGCAGCGGTGAACATCTCCACACCCACCGTGATCGCCGACTCGTCGGCATCGAAGTCCCCCTGATGCAGATCACGCACGGTCCGCTCACCAGGAGCCCGCACCCCGAGCCGCGCCATGGCACCCGGCACCTGCTCCAGGTACCACGAGAAGTCCTCGCCCCCGAGACTCTGCTCGGTGTCCTCCACGGCCTCGGCACCGCGCCGCGCGACCATGGCGTCCCGCAGCAACTCGGTGACGGCCGGATCGTTGACGACGGGCGGCACACCACGCACGTAGTTGATCTCGGACTTGGCCCGGTACAGATTGGCGATCTCGTCGATCGCCGCGTGCACGATGTCGGGGGCCTGCCGCCAGGCCTCGAGGTCCAGGCACCGCACGGTCCCGGACAGCTCGGCATGCTGCGGAATGACGTTCGGTGCGTGCCCGGCCTCGACCCGCCCCCAGGTCACGGCGAGCCCGCTGCGGGAGTCGACGCGCCGGGAGACAAGAGCAGGCACGTCGGTGACAACCCGAGCGGCCGCGGTCACCAGATCGGTGGTCAGATGAGGCCGAGCGGTATGCCCACCCGGCCCGTCCAGCGCGATCTCCAGCCGATCGCAGGCCGACGTGATGGCCCCGGCCCGCAGCCCGATCCTCCCGGCGTCCACGCGCGGATCGCAGTGCACGGCGATGATCCGCCCGACTCCGTCCAGCACGCCGCACTCGATGGCATCGGCGGCGCCACCGGGCAGCACCTCCTCGGCGGGCTGGAAGAGCAGCCGCACGGGCCGCGGCAGCTTCCCCTCCCGGTGCAGCTCGGCAAGCACGAGCCCGGCGCCCAGCACCACAGTCG
Source organism: Streptomyces sp. NPDC051963 (assembly GCF_044593495.1). NCBI lineage: Bacteria > Bacillati > Actinomycetota > Actinomycetes > Kitasatosporales > Streptomycetaceae > Streptomyces > Streptomyces sp. NPDC051963. The sequence continues at coordinate 54,320 of NZ_JBIUCC010000009.1, forward strand.
TATGCACGTCGTGCCCGCACGCATGCGCCCGATCCGGCACGGTGGACCGATACGAGCACTCACTCTTCGTGTCCGGAATGGGCAACGCATCGATGTCGGCGCGCAGCGCGAGCATGGGCCGTACGCCGTCCCAGTCCCCGATGTCACAGACGAGCCCGGTCCCGATGGCCAGCACGCGCGGGGCGAGGCCGGCCTTCTCGAGCCGTGCCTTGATGGCCGCGGTGGTGCGGAACTCCTGGTTGCCGAGCTCCGGGTGCATGTGCAAGTCGCGCCGGAAGGCGACGAGTTCGGCACGCAGCGCCTCGGGCAGCGCGCCGGGAAGCACGGCTTCCCCGGGGAGATCGGCCTCGGACTCCAGTGACATCAGTTGCTTCACCCTCTGAAGGGTAGAACGCCCGGGTGGCCAACTGACCCACGATCAACAAAAGTTCAACCCGTTAGGGGAAGAAAATCTGGCCGCCAGACGCATGGCTGTCGAGTGAGGTGGGTAAACTCGCCCGACTTCCGGCCGAGTGGATCATGAGATCCGCGATTACCCACTCTCCACGGATACCACGCCTGCCGCGTACCCGGCGGTTCTGTTCACCTGTCGGAACGGCGGCCCCCGGAATCACAGGCGCCACATGACCTGGGCATCCACCGCCACCCCACGCTCCCCCGACCGCGCCCCCCACACCGCCGCGACCACCGTCCGACCGGCGTACGGCCGCCCCACGACCACGCCCCCACCAGGCACGCGCCCTCCCCCGGGACCGGCAAGCGGGCGGCCGGGAAACACCCGGCACCGCCGAAGCAGCGGTCAGCCAAACCGAGCCCCCGACCGAGCCCGGCCCCACTAGCGTGCGCCCCGTGAACCCCGAAACCCCCGACTTCGAAACCCGCGACTTCCTGAACGCGACCCGGACCTCGTACGACTCCATAGCCGGCGAGTACAGCGACCGCCACGCCGACCATCTGGCCGACCTCCCCCTGGACCGGTCCCTGCTCACCGGCTTCGCGGAGCTGGTGCGGGCCGCCGCGCCGCATCCCGTCGCCGACCTCGGCAGCGGCCCCGGCGCCGTGACCGCGCGTCTGCACGCCCTCGGCCTGCCGGTCTTCGGCATCGACATCTCACCGCGGATGGTGGGCCTGGCCACCCGCACGTACCCCGAACTCCGTTTCCACGTCGGTTCGATGACGTCGCTCGACCTTCCGGACGAGACGCTGGGCGGTATCGCCGCGCTCTACTCGGTCATCCACATCCCCGACGATCACCTGCCGACGACGTTCGCGGAGTTCCACCGCGTCCTGGTCCCCGGCGGCCATGTGCTGCTCGCCTTCCAGACCGGCGACGACGACGGCCACGAACGCCTCACGGAACGCTTCGGGAAGAAGATCGCGCTCGACTACCACTGGCGCACCCCGGACACGGTGTCCGACCACCTGACCAAGGCGGGCCTCGACGTCCGGGCCCGCGTCGTACGCGAACCGCACGAGGACGAGACCCGCCCCCGCGCATTCCTCCTGGCCCGCAAGCCGGCGTAGCCCACACACCCGGCCCGAAGGGCGTCACACAGCAGTGACCGCCGACAACCGGTGCACGTCCCGTGCCGTCCCCGTCACCCCGGACAGGAACCCCTGCGCACGGGGCGAGGCGGTCTCCGTCAGCCAGGCGGGATCGATGTCGCACACGGCGATCCGGACCTCCGTGCCGGACAGCGCCAGCGGCAGGGTGTGCACGACCGTCGACGGGAAGCTGAGGATGGTCCGTCCGATCGGGCCCCGGCGGGCGATGAGCTCCAGGGGAAGATCAGGGCGGACGATCTCCAGGCCCGTCTCGACCGCCAGCCGGTGGAGCTTCTCGGTGCTCTCCCGGCGGTGCGCGAAGTAGCGGGCGGCGCCGTGGGCCTTGGCGAGGGAGCGGACGGCCTCCAGATAGCGGTCGCCGTCCACCACGCCGGTCTCCACCAGCGAGGTGCCGACCATGTCCGCGCCCCTGGTGATGCGGGGCGGGCCGAAGCGGAAGCGGGTCCAGGCGAAGGTGTTGGCGGTGACCGTCACTCCGGGCGGGGTCTCCTCCATCGGCATGGAGGAGAAGATCTCCACCCGGCGCTTCCCGCCGGGCGTGAGACGGCGGCGGGCCGAGGACGACACCGGGGCGAAGATCAGGTCCCGGGGCCCGGGCCGGCCGCCCTTGCGGTGCCAGCGGACCAGGCGCTCGCCGCGGGCCAGTTGGGCGACGAACTCCATCGTCGCCGTGCCGTCGTCGACGACGACCAGGTCACGTGCCTTGGTGATGGTCAGCAGCAGCTGTACGTACCGGGAGAAGGGGTCGCCGAGGACGACCCGGTCGGCCCGGCGGAGCACGCCGGTCAGGCCGCCGATGGTCTGGAACGGCGCCATGGCACCGCCCCGCGCCTCCTCCCAGCGGACGTCATGGCCCTCGTGGCGGGCCAGCTCGGCCATCCGGCGCAGCTGGCCGCGGGTCATCGGATCGATCGGGGAGAGCACCACGAGGGTGAGCCCCCCGCCGGAGGCTTCCTGGGAGTGCAGGCTCTGGGCGTGCGCCCACTCCAGCACGTTCAGGAGCTGTACCGGACTCTCCACGAAGGCGAGAGTCTTCAGGCCGGCTGACCCGGCACGGGGGCTCATCGGCGTACGACCGTCCCGTCGTAAGGCGCTGTCTGCGCGCTGGGAACTCAAGAGGCGTTTTTCTGGGCGGAAGGGGCGGACGCCCGCCGGCGTCCGCCCCGAACCGCTGTCTGCTGTGGATCAGACCTGGACCGGCTCGCCCGCGGCGGCGGCGATCTCGGCCTCGGCGACGACGCCGTTGACGCGGCGCAGCTTCTTCATCGGGCCGAGCTCGGACTCGTAGACCTTCTTGACGCCGTCACCGAGGGAGGCCTCGATGGTACGGATGTCGCGGACCAGGCGGACCAGGCCCTGCGGCTCGACGGAGGCGGCCTGGTCGGAGCCCCACATGGCGCGGTCGAGGGTGATGTGGCGCTCGACGAAGGTGGCGCCCAGGGCGACCGCGGCGAGGGTGGTCTGGAGGCCGGTCTCGTGGCCGGAGTAGCCGATCGGGACGTTCGGGTACTCCTTCTCCAGCGTGTTGATCACGCGGAGGTTGAGCTCCTCGGCCTTCGCCGGGTAGGTCGACGTGGCGTGGCACATCAGGATGTTGTCCGAGCCGAGGACCTCGACCGCGTGGCGGATCTGCTTCGGGCTCGACATGCCGGTGGAGAGGATGACCGCGCGGCCGGTGGCGCGCAGCGCCTTCAGCAGCTCGTCGTCGGTGAGGGACGCGGAGGCGACCTTGTGGGCGGGGACGTCGAACTTCTCCAGGAAGGCGACGGCCTCGGTGTCCCACGGGGAGGCGAACCACGCGATGTTCTTGGACTTGCAGTACTCGTCGATCTGGCGGTACTCGTCCTCGCCGAACTCCACGCGGTGGCGGTAGTCGATGTAGGTCATCCGGCCCCAGGGGGTGTCACGCTCGATGTCCCACTGGTCGCGCGGGGTGCAGATCTCCGGCGTGCGCTTCTGGAACTTGACCGCGTCACAGCCGGCCTCGGCGGCCACGTCGATCAGCTTGAAGGCGTTCTCCAGCTCACCGTTGTGGTTGATGCCGATCTCGCCGCAGACGTAGACGGGCTTACCGGGGCCGACTTCACGCGAACCGAACGAACGGATACGGGTGTTGGTGCTCATGGCTTTCCTTACTTGGTGAGGGAATCGAGAGAGGGGCCGAGGATCCAGCTGGCGATCTCTCGGATCGCGCCGTCGCCGCCGGGGATGGTGGTGACCACGCGTGCGGCGCCGCGCACGACGTCGTGGGCGCTCGCGACCGCCACGGGCCAGCCCACGAGGGCGAAGCACGGGAGGTCGTTGACGTCGTTGCCGACGTAGAGCACGCGCTCAGGCGCGATGCCCTGCTCCTCGCACCACTGCTTCAGTGCGAGGTCTTTCCGGTCGATGCCGTGCAGCACGGGAATCTGCAGCTTCCGTGCGCGGGCGGCGACGACCGGGTTCTGCTCCGTGGAGAGGATCAGCATCTTCAGGCCCGACTTGCGCAGGGCGGCGATGCCGAGGCCGTCTCCGCGGTGCACGGAGACGAACTCCTTTCCATCGGCGTCGATCAGCACCCGGTCGTCCGTCTGGGTGCCGTCGAAGTCGAGTACGACCGCGTCGATGTCGGCGGCGGTCGGCAGCGCACCGGGACGGTCCGCGTCGAACAGGGGGGCCAGCGCCCTGGCCCGCGCCAGCTCGTGGTGGTCGTCGATCTCCAGCACGCGGGCGGGGTCCGTGCGGACCAGCTCGGTGCGGCCGAAGAAGCGGTGCCTGTGCTCGCGGAAGCCGCGGGCGTCCATCGCGTAGGCGGCGCCGGTCTCCAGGAAGTCCTGGGGGCGGTCCTGCCGGCGCGGCCGGAACGACTTGTCGTGGTTGACGCCGTAGCCGCCGCCGCTGGTGGTCGTGCGGGTCGCGAGGGTGTCGGTGCCGCCCTCGGCCGCCTCGCGCTCGGCGCGCACGGCCGTGGGCTCGTCGTCGCCGTGACGCCACACGAAGCCGTGGAAGGGCGCGACGGTCAGCGAGGTGTCGGCGCCGTTGGCGACGATCGCCTTGACGACGCCGTCGATGTCCTCGCGGACGATGAAGGGGCTGGTGCACTGCACGAGCAGGACCACGTCCACCGGCGAGCCGTGCTGCGCCTCGTGCGCGTCCATGGCGTGCAGGACGGCGGCCTCGGAGGTGGCGGTGTCGCCGGCGATGGCGGCGGGGCGCAGCACGACCTCGGCGCCGGCCTGGCGGGCGGCGGCCGCGATGCCCTGGTCGTCGGTGGAGACGACGACGTCCGTGACGAGCCGGGAGGCCCGGCATTCGCGCACCGCACGGGACACCAGCGGTACGCCGCCGACGGGGGCGAGGTTCTTCGCGGGCACGCCTTTGGAGCCGCCGCGCGCGGGGATCACAGCGAGCACGCGACGCACCGAAGCGCCCTGGTCTGCTTGTGAGTTGGGCATGGACATAACTCCTTGGACATCTTGCGAAGGGCCTTGGTTGCCTCGAGAAGGCCCCGCTTTTTCTCGCGAGGGATGCGGGACGCGTCCCGGCGCCCCGGTCAAATCGCTCACAGCTCCCCCATACGGCGGATCACGGGCGCGACCCGCTGGACGCCGTGCCGATAGGCACCGCGCGCCGCCCGGCGCACGACCTGCCGGACCGGTCCGGGCTCCTTGTCGGCCGCGGGCGCGCCGGGCAGCGGGCTGCCGTCCGGGCCGAGGTGGTGGCGGGCGAGGATGCCGGGCAGATAGCCGGGCGCGGTCACCGGTGTGTAGTACGGGGTGAGGGGCGGCAGTTCGGGCGAGGCGAGCAGCTTGGCGATCCGCTCGCGGCCCGCGTCGAAGGCGTTCTCGTACGTGCCGTCCGCGGCGACACCCTGCCGGGACACCCACTCCTCGTCGGGCGTGGGCCGGTGGCCCTCGTCGAGCTGGTCCCAGGAGGCCAGGCAGCCGGAGCCCACGAAGTGGTGGTTGCCGAGCGTCTCGCGCACACCCAGGTCGGACAGGATCACCGTGGGGATGCGCCGGTGCAGGGCCTCCAGCGCAGCCGTGGAGCTGATGGTGACCAGCAGGTCGGTGCGGTCCAGGACCTCGCCCATGTGCCCGTACACCAGGCTGAAGTTGGCGGGCAGATCTATCTTCTGCGCCAGCTTCTGGTAGGGCAGCTCCTCGATGTGCGTGGTGTGCTCACCCGGCTTGGAGCGCAGCTTGAGCAGCACCTCGCGCTCGGGGTGCTTGCGGGCGTGCTGGATCAGCCGGTCCAGCAGGTACGTACGGTCCTTGCGGCTCTCGGGGACCGAGGGCTGGGCCGCGAACACCACGGTGTACGGCTCGTGTTCACCGGTGTAGGCGGCTCCGCCCAGGAACGGCAGGGCGACTTCGGTGACCGACGAGGAGTCGGCGCCCACTCCGTCGTACACGGCCCGGAAACGGTCCGCGTCCTGGCGGGAGTTGGCGAGGACGAGGTCCGCACCGTGCCGCAGCAACAGGCCGTCGGCGAGCTTCTCGTAGACGACGCCGACATAGCCGGTGACGACGACGGGACGCTTCGGGCGGCCCTCCCAGATCCGCGCGAGGCCGTGCAGCATCGCCTGGACACCGCCGCCGACCAGGGAGAGCACGACGATGTCGTACTCCTCCTGCGCCATGGCGCGCAGAAACTCGACGGCTGTCACCTCCCGCAGGGAGTCGGCCGTGACACCGACCTCCGCCAGCTGGCGGGCGGTTGGAGTGGCCCGGCCGCGTAGCAGAAATCCGCTCAGGGCAGGGGCAACTTGCGTGTCACCTTGTGCTCCGGTTTCCATTGACGGGCCCGGAGCGATGCGACCCGCGGTCAGGGCACCCCATTTCCACCGGGTGTCGGAGTCCGCGAGTACGGCGATCCGCGGGGGCTTGCTTGTACTTGCTGGCACATCCAAGACGCTAGGAAGCATTTCCTAGGTATAGCCCAACCGCGACTCAACAGAAGGTTAACAACAGCACCACGACAACCGAACTGGCCCGTCAAACCTGCGGAAGTACTCGGCATGCACCGTTCCGACACACTGAGTTCACCTGTAGTACGATCACCAGAAAGTTCTGCCGCCGGAGGTCCCCCTAGGCTTCCGCACGTGCCAAAGCTTTCCGTGATCGTGCCGTTCTACAACGTGCAGCAATACGCCCCCGACATGCTCAGAAGCCTTCGCGTGAACGCCAGGCGCGACTTCGAGTTCATCCTGGTAGACGACAAATCGAAGGACGAGACACCTGCGATTCTCGAACGAGCCGCCGAGGAACTCTCGGACGTCGCTCAGGTGCGCCACATCCGCCACGAGGAGAACGGCGGGCTGGCCACCGCGCGCAACACGGGCCTCGACGCGGCGACCGGCGAGTACCTGACCTTCCTCGACGGCGACGACTGGCTCGCGCCGGGCTACCTCTCCGACCTGGTGGCCGCCATCGAAGGGCTGGGCTGCGACTTCATCCGCACCGACCACGTCCAGGCGACCGCCCGCGCCCGCACCATCCACCGACACCCGCACGGCCGCCGCAATGAAGTGCTCAACCCGCGCGAGGCGATCCTCCCCGTCGACCGCTCGACCTCGGTCGACTACGCCTATGCCTGGGCCGGCGCGTATCACCGCCGGCTGCTGGACAAGGGGTTGCTGCACTTCACCGACGGTCTGCGCACCGCCGAGGACCGGCCGTGGATCTGGAAGCTGCACCGCGAGGCGGAGTCGTTCGCCGTGGTCGGTCTGCTCGGCGTCTTCTACCGGCGCGGGGTCGCTTCCTCGCTCACTCAAATTGGGGATGTCCGTCAACTCGACTTCATCCGCGCCTTCGACCAGGTGATTGAAGAGACGGCGACCGACCGGGACGCCGAGCTGCTGCTGCCGAAGGCCGTACGGACGTACTGCGCGATCATCGCCCACCATCTCTCCGAGATCGACAAGTTCGAGCCGGAGGTGGCCAAGCAGCTGCGGATCCGTTCCGCGGCGGCGATCAAGCGCATGCCGCAGGACCAGCTCGTCGATGTGCTCGACACCATGGACCTGCGCCGGGCCAGCAAGCTGCGGCGGTTGCGGCGCCGGGTCACCACTGCGAAGGCGGCCGCCTGATGTCCTCCCGTACGACCCAGATCTTCTGCGCCTCGACGCTGTACGGAGCGGCCACCCTCGCCGCCGCGATCGACTCGGACTGCTTCGCCGAGGCGGACCGCCGGCTGCTGCTGGTGTTCAACAACGCCGGGACGCCGGAGACCACTCCTGCGGTCGACGAGATGCCGGGCTTCGAGTCGCTGCGCGACCACTTCGACGGCGTGCTGTCGTTCAACGAGGCCATCAAGCCCTTCCACCCCGGCGCCTGGGTGCCGCGCCCGGACGACATCCCGTTGTTCGAGCGGTATCTGCGGCTGCTGTGGGACCTGGGCGACGACCGGGTGGAGCTGGTCCTGGAGTCCATCCAGGTCAGCCCGGCGCTCACACTGGCCCAGCTGTTCAACGGCGCCCCGATCGACGTCTACGCCGACGGCCTGATGAGCTACGGCCCCACCCGCAACAAGCTGGACCCGCTGGTCGGCACCCGGGTACGGCGCCTGCTGCACCTGGACCTGGTGCCCGGTCTGACGCCGATGCTGCTGACCGAGTTCGACGTCCCGGCGCAGGTCGTACCGGGCCCCGCGTTCCTGAAGGTGCTCAGCGGACTCGGCGGCGCCGTACCGGAGTTGCCGGTCCTGCCGGACAACGCGGCACTGCTGCTGGGCCAGTACCTGTCCGCGCTGAACATCCTCTCCCCCAAGGAGGAAGAGGAGCTGCACGTGCGGATGATGCGCGGAGCCGTGGAGCGCGGGCACCGCTCGATCGTGTTCAAGCCGCACCCCACCGCCCCGGCCCGCTACAGCCGGATCCTGGAGACCGAGGCCGAGAAGCTCGGCGTCGACCTCACCGTCCTGGACACTCCCGTCCTCGCCGAGGTGCTCTTCGAGAAGGCCCGTCCCGGACTGGTCGTCGGCTGCTTCTCGACGGCGCTGTTCACCGCCTCCGCGTTCTACGACCTCCCGGTCGCCCGCATCGGCACCGAGCCGCTCCTCGACCGGCTGACGCCGTACCAGAACAGCAACCGCGTGCCGGCCGTGCTGGCCGACGCGGTACTGCCGGACCTGGAGGGCCGCAAGGGCGAGGACACCGTCGCGACCGACACACTGGGCGCCCTGGTCGCCGCCATAGGGTTCACCATGCAGCCGCAGATCTACCCGAGCCTGCGCCCGGCTGCGGAGCGCTACCTCTCCGCGCACTTCGGCCCCCGCACCCAGCGCTACTTCAAGCGCAAGCGGCTCACCTCGCTCGGGCTGCCCGGCGGCATCCCCGAGCGGCTGTCCTTCCTGCCGCGCAACGCGACGGCACGGCGTGTGGTGCGCCGGGCACGGGCGCTGAAGAAGGCGGTACGCCGCTGACGTCCGGACGTCCGGTGTCCTTACGCAGTGGGCGCGGCCGCCCCGTGACTCCACCGTCACGGGGCGGCCGCGCCCACTGCGTACATTTGTTCCGGAAGCCATCCACAGGCCATGAGGACAGCCCTACGATCGCGGGATGCGTATCACCCAGCTCGAAGAAGCGAATGCCCGCATGCTGGCCCACGCACCATCCGTTCGGCCGGTCTCCACGAGCGACATCATTGTCACCCACCGCAAGAAGCACCCTTATCGAGGCTACGCAGAGATCAACTCTCCTTATTGCCCACCATTCGTCATGTTCTGCGTGAACGACGACGCGGTCGCCCTCGACACCTTGTGGAACGGCAAGTTCGGCTACGAGCCCGGAAGCCTCGCCACCTGGTCCCGGCTGGCGGCGCAGAGCGCAACGATCGCCGACGTCGGAGCGCACGTCGGCTATTTCTCGATGATCGCCGCCCTCTCCAACCCGAAGGCGAAGATCCACTCCTTCGAGCCGGTGGACCAGATCCACGCCCGTCTCTCCGTGAACGTCCGGTCGAACGGCGTTCAGAACGTCAAGCTCTACCAGGCCGGCGTCTCCAGCCAGGCGGGGTGGGCCGAGATCAGCGTCCGCTTCTCGGGAAACCTGCTCTCCACGGGCTCGACCCTGGAGGCGGCCGCCGCCGACGCCGAGCAGAAACGCATCCGGCTGCTGCCGCTGGACGAGGTGTTCGCCGATACCAAGCTGGACCTCATCAAGATCGACGTCGAGGGTCATGAGATGTCGGTCCTCGAAGGAGCCCGGCAGGTGCTCAAGCGCGACCGGCCGACCGTGATGCTGGAAGCGCTGCGGGACGCCGAGATGGACGGACTCCTCTCCGAGTTCAACCCCCTGGGATACGACTGCAACTGGGTCACCGAGGCCGACGGAAAGCTCGTGCCGTGGTACGCGCCCCGGCCCGCCAAGACGCGGAATCTGCTGTTCACACCGAACGACTGAGACACAACGGGTGGGCCCGGAAGGGACTTCCCTTCCGGGCCCACCCGGTTCAGAGACAGCGGCGACCGGTTTCGGCGCGGATCAGCCGCCGAGGATCGCCCGCAGGTCCGCCGCGTTCGCCTCGGTGACCTTCCACAGTTCCTGCTGCCGGCCGTGTACGTCGGCGACGGTGGCCGCGTGGTCGCGGAGCAGGTCCTTGGAGCGCTCCACCAGGCGGGCCGCGAGGTGGCGGTCGTGCACGGACACACCCCACTCGGGCCGCTCGATGTCGCGCAGGAAGTACGCCATCTTCGGGTGCGAGATAAGGCTGATGATGGGCGTGCCGCAGCCGAACGGGATCATGCCCGCGTGGCCCCGCATACCGATCACCAGCTTGGTGCGGGCGTAGAGGTCCCTGATCTCGTCGTTCTCGAAGTCGTACATCGGGATGACGGGCATCGAGATGCCGTGCTCGCGCCGCAGGTCGAAGACGATCTTCTCGTCGTCGAGCGAGTGCGCCACGCACTGCACATCGCCCAGCTCGCCCAAGTCCCGTACCGCCTGGGCCATCTGGGCCAGGAAGTAGCTGTAGTCATGGCCGAAGCGCAGTCCCGCGCGGTCGTAGGCGGCGTTGATCAGGATGGTGTCGTCGCGCTTGACCGGGTCCTGCCAGCCGGGGACCAACTGCCGCGTCACCGTGGTCGGACAGGGCTGGAAGCGCACCTTGTCGTGCAGGTGGGCCGGCAGCATGCCGCGCACCTTCTCGATCGAACCGTGGTTGCGCAGCCCGAAGAAGGAGGACTTCTCCACGAGGAGGCGCAGCGACTCCCGGAAGCGGTTGGCCCGGTAGGACTGGCCGTCGAAGGCGTTGAAGCCCACGGCGTAGACCGCGATCGGTACGTCGATACGGCGCATCAGCTCGTCCGGGACGTTCCACTGCCAGGCGCTGTTGCCGTTCGGCATGGTGTCCGGGATGAACAGGCCGCCGCCGCCGATGACCAGTCCGCGGCGGGCGTTGACGCGCTCCAGGGCGGACTCGTCGAACAGCCGGTGGGCGTGGACCGAGTGCCAGCGGCGGGAGGTGGTGTCCGGCCCGAAGGCGCTGCGGACGCTCTCCGGGAGCAGCTTGTCGCCCGCGTTGCCCTGCCGGTCCATGTAGAAGGCGACATGGGCCAGCTGGTCCTCGGCGGTGCCCTGCTCCTGCGCCGGGACGGCCGCCGCGCGCTGCGCCCACAGCCGGCTGGGGCGGTGGGTGATGTCGACGGACATGCCGGCCGTCGCGTACTTCAGGGCCGAGGCGTTGTCGCCGTGCACCCAGGCCATCTGGGCGAGCCGGGAGTAGGCGGTGGCGGCCCGGTTGGGGGCGGCCGTCGCCATCAGCAGCTGTGCCTTGGCCTCGTCGTAGCGGGAGACGCTCATCAGGGCGTGGCCGAGCACCTCGTGCGGCCAGGCCTCGTCGAGGGGGATGCGGACGCGCTCGAGGATGTCGACGGCGTCCTGGTAGTTGCCGTTGGCGACATGCGCGGCGGCCACCTTGCGGGCGGTCTCGATGTCGCCGGTGCGGGCGACGTGCGGGGTGCCGTAGTGCACGACCAGGTCGTGGTGGAGGCCGCCCGAGGAGGCGAGGTAGGCGGAGTGGAACTCGGCGTCGTCCAGCTCGAACTCGCGCCACTTCTCCTCGGCCAGGCTGTACCCGGACTCGCCGCCCTGCCACGGCTTGTGCCGGCCGGTGAAGTGCAGGATCGCCGTGTCGTCGGGCACCGGCAGGTCGCCGGAGAGCCGCCGCTTGACGAAGTTGTAGCGGGCGTCGAGGCGGATGAAGTCGCCGTCGAGCACGGCGTTCAGGATGCCCTGGTCGTGCTTGTCGAGTTCGTAGTCGCCGCTGCGTCCGGTCGCGTCGAGCTTGGCGCAGAAGGCGTCGCTGAGGTACTCGCGCTGGATGACCAGCAGACCCGAGTTGAGCTTGTGCTGTCCGTAGAAGAACTGCGACACGGCCGCCAGGCCCTCGCGCAGCTTCAGCAGCTCGCCCAGGTCGCCGAGGACGACCATGTCCGTGTCGAGCGTGATGACGGTGTCGTACTCGCGCATCCGGAAGACGTCGAGGATGAAGTACGCCTTGCGGACCAGGTAGTTGTCCTGGTCGCCCTTCTGGTACGAGTCGTAGTGCGTGTCGTTGACGCGGCGCAGCACGATGCGCGGGTGCAGGGCGCGGATCTTGGCGATCGAGCCGGGGCGCAGATCGTCGTAGAGGACGACGAAGTCCTCGCACACGCTCGGGTTGGACAGCGCGAGGCTGCGCAGCAGGACGAGAAAGCCGGGCAGGTAGTTCTCGTCGACGTAGGACGCGAAGGCGATGCGCCGCTTGCCGGTGATGTCGGCCGCGGAGTGCGTGGCCTGTGCGGGGGCCCCGGTCAGGGAAGTCGTCGTCATCGCAGGGATATCCTCATGTCGGTCACGCTCTGGGCCCGCTGCATGACCCAATCCTTCTCGCTGGTGTATTCGTGCACGGACGTGATGGCGAGCTTCATCGCTTCCTGGACGCGGTAGGCGCCGCTCTCGTAGAAGTCGAAGCCGATCAGGTCCAGCGTGGGGCTGACGTCCAGGAAGTCCAGCAGGTACAGCATGTTGAAGCCGGTGGTCGGGATGCCCGGCCAGACGTCGCTGCCGAGCCTGCCGATGTTGCGGACCGGCCAGCGCAGCGATTCGTCGCCGAGGAACTCCTGGGCGCCGGGCACCAGCCGGTTGCGCAGCGACCACTTCCAGTCGCCGGAGATACCACCGAAGACCAGCCGGGTGTCGACCGACTTCTCCCAGTTGAAGCCGTGCTTGTGGATCGTGGCGTGGATGTCCGTACGGCTGCCGGTGTGCTTCGGGTCGATGCGGTACGAGTTGAAGCGGACGACCAGGTCGTACGCGTCGATCTCGGCGCCCATCGAACTGGCGCCCACCCGGCCGGAGTTGGCGATCAGGCAGATGGACTTGCCGGCGATCCGGTTGCGGAACTCGCCGAGGCTGATCCACTTCACCCCGCCGATGGCGGGGTCGGCCACGGGGCCGCGCATACGGCTGCGGCGCTGCTCGGCGTAGAGGGCGAGGACCTCGGTGAGGGCGGTGACATCGGTGTCAAGACAGATGCGCAGGTCCAGGTACTGGCTCAGCAGGTCCTGCCGGTCGGCCACGGGGGCCTCGTCGGCGGCCAGCGCGATCAGCGAGCCGACCATCCGGGGCTCGGCTTCGGCCCAGTCCCCGGCGGCGTGCAGGGCGAGACCCTCGGCCCAGACGTCGGTCGCGTCGCCGCGGGCGAACTCCCCGGCACGCGGGACCTGACGCTTGAGCAGCTCCAGCAACTCGCGCTCGCGGTCGCGGGCGACACGGAGTCCGGCGACCTTCGCGGTGACGCCGAAGCCGTCCTCGTCGGTGAGGGTGAGGTACTTCTCATACGCCTCCACCGCCTCGGCCTCCTCGCCGAGGGCCTCCAGGAGGCGGGCGCGCAGTCGCCAGCCGGCGCGGGAGTTCTTGCGGTGGGCCAGGACGGTGTCGCTGATCACCAGGGCGAGGTTCAGCTCGTCGTCATAGCCGCACTTCAGCGCCTGGTTGGCGACGGCGAGCAGGGCGTCGAGCAGTTCCTGGCCGAGCCCGGAGGCCGGGGCCGTGGTGCCCTTGACCGCACGCTTGAGCAGCGCGGTGGCTCCGCCGGCCGGGGCGGGCGCGGCAGCGGCGGGTGTGGTTCCCCACACGACCAACAGCTTCCGCAGCTGCTCCGAGAGATCTATTCGGCGGCGGTCGATGCTTCCGACGAGTTTGCCGCTGTGTACAGCGCACGCACGCAAGCAGTCGTCCAGCTCCCCCCCACGCGCACGTGCCCTTCTGGTCTGGACCCTCGTCATGGCACTCCTGTTGTGTTGCCAAGCCAATGCTTTGTGTTTGCTGCCGCGTATCGGCTGTTGGGGGGATCTTGGAACTGTTTGCGCATCCGTGGGGGGATGAAGGAAAAAATTAGAAAGTGAAAACTACCGCAAGGTGAACTCCCGGCAACCAGGGGGGTAATCCCTGGCCCGTCAACCAAGTCATACCTGTGATTCGGACTAATGTGCTGGGGTCACCCACAGGAGCTAACCCGTCGAGGGGATTTTCGTGACCAGCCTGACCGTCCGACCGGCACCCGAGACGGCTCCGCTGCCGGAACGGACAAAGCCCCGCGAAACGCGACTGCGCGCCCTCGACGGACTGCGACTCATAGCCGCGCTGATGGTGGCCGCCTACCACTACGGCGGCCGGGGCGGTGATGTCACCACCGCCTGGGGCAGCTCCCCCAAACATCAGTTCCCCACCCTTCACACGTGGTTCTCGTACGGCTGTCTCGGCGTCCAAGTGTTCTTCGTCATCAGCGGGTTCGTGATCTGCATGAGCGGCTGGGGCCGCCCCCTGAAGTCGTTCTTCGCCTCCCGCGCCTCCCGGCTGCTCCCCGCGTACTGGGCCGCGATCCTGATCGTCACTGCCGTGTTCGCGCTGCCGATGGTCGCCTACAAGGCACTGTCGCCCAGCGAGACGCTGGTCAACCTGACGATGCTTCAGTATCCGATGGGAGTGGATCGTACGCTCGGTGTTTGCTGGACTCTGTGGGCCGAGGTTCGCTTCTACGCACTGTTCGCGCTGTTTGTCGTACTCCCGGGGGCGACCCGACAGCGAGTGCTCATGTTCTGTGCGGGCTGGACGGTACTGGCGGCTATCGCGCAGGGCGCCGATCAGCCGCTGCTGGACATCTTCGTCATGCCCGAGTACGCCCCGATGTTCATCGGCGGCGTCGGCCTCTATCTCGTCCACCGCGACCGGCGCGACCCCTACGCCTGGGGAATCGTCGGCGTGAGCTGGCTGATCGGGCAGCACATCGTGGTCCAGAGCCTGTGGCGCGCACCGAGCCCGGACGCCTTCGCCAACCGCTCCCAGCTGGTGATCATGCTCGTGGTGACGTTCGGCTTCGTGGCCGTCGCGGCGATCGCGCTGGGCTGGCTGAACTGGGCGAACTGGCGCTGGCTGACCGTGGCCGGAGCCCTGACGTACCCCTTCTACCTGGTCCACGAGCACCTCGGCTGGGTGGTGATACAAGCGCTCCACAAGAAGTTGTACGTATCCGCGGGGCTGACGTTCATCCTGACGATCGCCACGATGCTGGTGCTGGCCTGGCTGCTGCACCGCTTCGTCGAGAAGCCGCTCGGCCCGAGGCTGCGGTCCGCGCTCGCCAAGGCGCGCTGACGGGGTCCGCCGTACGCTGAGGTCCGCAGGCCGTTCGTACGAGGTGAGTTGTTCACCGGACGTTCAGCCCATCGATAGATTGCCCGGCACCGAGTGAGCAGGCTCGCTTCATGGCCAATCCACAGCAGATCGACACGCACCCCGGTGAACTGAAAGACGTCCCGGGCTGGTTCCCACCCCTGGACCAGGTGTTGTTCACCTGGTTCCTGGACCGGCAACAAAGACTGGGGCAGCGCGGCGACCTGGTGGAACTCGGCGTCTTCATGGGCAAGAGCGCGATCCTGCTGGGCGAGCACCTGGAGGACGGCGACAAGTTCACGGTCTGCGACCTGTTCGAGAGCGACGCCCCGGACGGGGCCAACCGGGCCGAGCACAACAAGTCGTACGGATCGCTCACCCGGCAGGCCTTCGAGCGGAACTACCTCGCCTTCCACGACAGCCTGCCGAAGGTGATCCAGGGTCCCAGCTCCCTGATCTCCCAGGAGGTCGACCCGGACAGCTGCCGCTTCCTCCACATCGACGCCTCGCACCTGTACGAGCACGTGCACGACGACATCGGCGCCGCGCACGACCTGCTGCTGCCCGACGGCATCGTCGTCCTCGACGACTTCCGCTCCGAGCACACCCCGGGCGTCTCGGTCGCCACCTGGGAGGCCGTCCTCAACCGGGGGCTGCGCCCGGTCTGCCTCAGCACACAGAAGCTGTACGGCACTTGGGGCGACCCCGAGCCCGTCCAGAAGGAGCTGCTCGCCATGCTCCGGGAGCGCACGGACGTCGGGCTGAGCATCCAGGACGCCGCAGGGCACCGTCTGGTGCGCACGCGCGCCAAGAAGGGCATGCAGCCGCCGGCCTTCCCGCACTCCCGCTACTACAAGGAGCCCGAGCCGGAGCCGGCCCCCGCACCCCGACCGCCGCGCTCACGCGCCCGGCGCATCGGCCGGGATCTGCTCCCGCCGATCGTCACCCGGGCGGTGCGCAAGGCGCTGGCCGGCCGCACGAAGGGCGCTCAGGCGACCCCGTAGCGTGTCTCGATCCCTGAAATGATCAGGGCCAGCCCTTCCTCGAAGTGCTGGTCGTAGTCCTCGAAGATCTCCGCGCCCGCCTTGGCCGACAGAGGGAACTCGGCCATCAGGCGGGCGCGTTCCGCTACGTCGAAGCCCTCGCGGCGCTCGCCGGGCAGCGGCTCGACGCCTTGCTCCTCGGTGACGAAACCGATCGTGTAGAGGTACGTCGTCGAGCTCGCGCGGACCGCCTGGGCCAGGGTGAACCCGGCGGCCGTGAAGAGGCGCAGGTTCGCCTCCATCTGCCCGGCGTGCTCCAGACCGGTGAAGCGGGTGCCGCTGAACACCTTGGCGCCGTCGCGATGGGCCAGCAGCTCCGTGCGCAGGGCGCGGTTGGACGTCAGCAGCCGGTCCTGCCAGGTGTCCGAGGGGTCGGGCGGATTTCCGGCGGCCATCCGGCGGAACATCTCCGTCGCCATCTCGTCGAGCAGCGCCTGCTTGTCCTTGAAGTGCCAGTAGAGGGCCGGCGCCTTGACGTCCAGCTCCCTGGCGATGGCGCGCAGGGTCAGACCGTCCAGACCGACCTCGTTCAGGAGCTTCAGGGCGGTCTCCGCGACCCGTTTGCGGTCGAGGGGCGCTCGGCGTTCCGTAGTCACGCTTGACAGCTTAACAGCGTTAAGGGCACTATCGTCATCGAGGGAACTTAACAGCGTTAAGGAAAGTGGATCATGACTGTTGACGTACTGATCGTGGGTGCCGGCCCCACCGGGCTGGCCCTCGGCGTCGACCTGGCCAGGCGTGGAGTCTTCGCGCTGGTCGTCGAGCGGGCCGACCGGCTGTTCCCCGGCTCGCGCGGCAAGGGCATTCAGCCGCGCACCATGGAGGTCTTCGACGACCTGGGCGTCCTGGACGCGATCCGCGCGGCGGGCGGCAGCTATCCGGTCGGGATGATCTGGCAGAACGGCCGGCGGGTGGGCGAGCACCAGATGTTCGACCCGGCCGAGGCGACGGAGGACTCTCCGTACAACGCGCCGTGGATGGTGCCGCAGTGGCGCACCCAGGAGATCCTGTTCGCCCGGCTGACAGAACTCGGCGGGCGGGTCGAGTTCGGCCGCGAGGTCGTGTCGGTCGAGCAGAACCCGGCGGCCGTGACCGCGCACTTCGCCTCGGGGGCCGCGGTCACCGCCCGCTACCTGGTCGCCGCCGACGGGGGCCGCTCGGCCGTGCGCCGGGCGCTGGGCATCGGCATGACCGGGGAGACCGTGGACCCGAGGCCGGTGCTGGTGGCGGATGTGCGGATCGCCGGCCTGGACCGCGACAACTGGCACATCTTCCCGCCGCGCGAGGGGGAGGACTTCCTCGCGATCTGCCCGCTCGCGGGCACCGATGACTTCCAGCTGACCGCGGGCTTCCCGGAGGGCACCGATCCGGACCTGTCCCTGGACGGTGTGCGCAAGATCGTCGCCGACCGTTCGCATCTCGCCCCCGACGACGTGACCGAGCTCCGCTGGGCGTCGGACTTCCGTCCCCGGGCGGCGCTGGCGGACCGCTTCCACGAGGGCCGGGTGTTCCTCGCGGGGGACGCGGCACATGTGCACTCGCCCGCCGGCGGGCAGGGGCTCAACACCAGTGTCCAGGACGCGTACAACCTGGGCTGGAAGCTGGGCGCGGTGCTGCGGGACGGGGCACCGGCGGGGCTGCTGGACACCTATGAGGAGGAGCGGCGGGCCAACGCCGCGGACATGCTGGGTCTGTCCACGAGCGTGCACCGCGGCGAGGTCCGGCGGGGCGCGGCGACGCGGCAACTGGGGCTGGGGTACCAGGGCTCGTCGCTGACGACGGAGACACGGCAGGCTCCCGGCCCGGTGCGGGCGGGCGACCGCGCACCCGACGGCACCCTGGACGGCGTACGCCTCTTCGACGCCTTCCGCGGGCCGCACTGGACGCTGGTGGCCGTCGACACGGTCGCCCCCGATGTGCCGGAGTCGGTGCGGGTCGCCGGCGGGGGCGCCCAGGAGGCCTACGGGACCGGGCTGTTCCTCGTACGGCCGGACGGCTATGTCGGCTGGGCCGGCGAGGACGCGGCGGGGCTCGCCGGGTACCTGACGGAGGTGGGCCTCCGATGAGCGCTCCCGAGGCCGGCTAACTGGCCAGGGACAGTTTCACCGCGAATCCGAGGAACAGTGCGCCCGCGGCCGAGGTCGCTCCCGCCGACAGGCCCTTGCGGCGGCGGAAGGCGGTGGCCAGCTTGGTGCCGCTGAATATCAGGGCGCTGAGGTACAGGAAGCTGGCGAGCTGGGCCAGGGCGCCGAGGACGACGAAGGAGAGCGCAGGGTAGGCGTACCCCGGGTCGACGAACTGCACGAAGAAGGCGACGAAGAACAGGATCGCCTTGGGGTTGAACAGACTGACGACCAGCGCCCGGCGGAACGGCCGCTCATCGGTGGCGGCAGGCGCGTCCTGGGCATCGGCCTTGTCCCGACGCGTCCGCCACATCCCCCACGCGGCCCGCATCATCCCTATCGCCAGCCAGGTCAGATACCCGGCGCCGGCGTACTTCACGATCCCGAACAGCACGGCGTTCGCCTGGAGCAGGGAGGCGACTCCGGCCGCGGAGAGGGTCATCAGGACGGTGTCCCCGCACCAGACTCCGGCCGCGGCGGTGTACCCGGCGCGGACGCCACGGCGGGCGGCGACCGAGAGGACGTACAACGAGTTGGGGCCGGGCAGCAGGACGATCAGGACGAGGCCGGCCAGATAGGTGGGGAGATCGATGACACCGAACATGCACATGAGTCTCGCACGAGGGTCTGACACTCCCGTCCCGAATTTCGCGGATCAGAACACGTCGCTCGGCACATACGCCCCCCACACCTCCCGCAGCGCGTTGCACACCTCCCCCACCGTGGCCCGTGCCCGCAGCGCCTCCTTCATCGGAAACAGCACGTTGTCGTCCCCCTGGGCCGCCTTCTTCAGGGCCGTGAGCGCCGAGTCCACCGCCCGCTGATCCCGCTCGGCCCGCAGCTTCGCGAGGCGTTCCGCCTGCCGGGCCTCGATGGCGGGGTCGACGCGCAAGGGCTCGTACGGCTCCTCCGCGTCGAGCTGGAAGCGGTTGACGCCGACCACGACGCGTTCGCCCGCGTCCGTCTCCAGGGCGATCCGGTAGGCGTTGCGCTCGATCTCGCCCTTCTGGAAGCCCCGCTCGATCGCCGCGACCGCGCCGCCGAGTTCCTCGACCTTCGTCATCAGCTCGACCGCCGCCGCCTCGACGTCGTCCGTCATCCTCTCGATGACGTACGAACCCGCGAAGGGATCGACCGTGGCCGTCACATCCGTCTCGTACGCCAGGACCTGCTGGGTGCGCAGCGCCAGCCGGGCGCTCTTGTCCGTGGGCAGGGCGATCGCCTCGTCGAAGGAGTTCGTGTGCAGGGACTGGGTGCCGCCCAGCACCGCGCCCAGGGCCTGGACCGCGACCCGCACGAGGTTCACCTCCGGCTGCTGGGCGGTCAGCTGCACCCCCGCCGTCTGCGTGTGGAAGCGCAGCATCAGCGACTTCGGGTTCCGCGCCCCGAACTCCTCCCGCATCACCCGCGCCCAGATCCTGCGCGCCGCGCGGAACTTGGCGACCTCTTCGAGCAGCGTCGTCCGGGCCACGAAGAAGAACGACAGCCGGGGCGCGAAGTCGTCCACGTCCATCCCCGCCGCCACCGCGGTCCGCACGTACTCGATGCCGTCCGCCAGCGTGAAGGCGATCTCCTGCGCCGGCGAGGCGCCCGCCTCCGCCATGTGGTAGCCGGAGATCGAGATCGTGTTCCATTTGGGGATCTCGGCCCGGCAGTACTTGAAGATGTCCGCGATCAGGCGCAGGGACGGCTTCGGCGGGAAGATGTACGTCCCGCGGGCGATGTACTCCTTCAGCACGTCGTTCTGGATGGTGCCCGTCAGCTGGTCCGCGCCGACCCCCTGTTCCTCCGCCACCAGCTGGTAGAGGAGCAGCAGCAGCGCCGCCGGGGCGTTGATCGTCATCGACGTGGAGACCTTGTCCAGCGGGATCCCGCCGAACAGCACCCGCATGTCGTCGACGGAGTCGATGGCCACGCCCACCTTGCCGACCTCCCCGTGCGCGATCGGGGCGTCGGAGTCGTGGCCCATCTGGGTGGGCAGGTCGAAGGCGACCGACAGGCCGGCGGTGCCGTGTGCGATGAGGTCCTTGTAGCGGGCGTTGGACTCCGCGGCCGTACCGAAACCGGCGTACTGGCGCATGGTCCAGGGGCGGCCCGTGTACATCGACGGGTACACGCCCCGGGTGAAGGGGTACGACCCCGGCTCGCCCAGCTTCTCGGCCGGGTCCCAGCCTTCCAGCACCTGCGGCCCGTACACCGGCTCGATGGGCAGTCCGGACTCCGACTCGCGCGTCATGCGTGTGCCTCCCGCCTTGCTCGGCCCCGAACTCAACCATGCCGCCAAGTTCGCAACCGGGCACCCACGGGAAACATCTCACGTGACGTACATCTGGGGCATGGGTGAGACGGCGGGGGTCGGGATGCGTACCACGGGCATGCGGAGATCGTGGGCGGGCGCGCTCGCCGGGGTGTGTGTGCTGACGGGGTGCACGGTGCAGGCCGCGGGCTCCGAGGGCGGACAGCAGCCGCCGCCGGTGCGGATCGACATCTCCCGTACGCCGTCCGACGACAAGCCCCGCGCCGAGCCGAGCGCCGAGCCCAGCCGGAAACCCAGCCCCAAGCCGGCCCCCACGCCGCCCAAGGTGCTGTTCGGGCCGGGCGACACCGGGCGGGACGTGCGGGAGCTCCAGGCCCGGCTGCGTCAGGTCGCCTGGCTCTTCGACGGGCCGACCGGAACCTACGACGATCTGACGGAGCAGGCGGTCAAGGGCTTCCAGGGCAAGCGCGGACTGGCGAGGACCGGCCGGACCGACGAGGTCACCTGGCAGCGGCTGCTGGGGATGACGAGCGAGCCCGGCCAGTGGGACCTCTATCTGATGGGCGGACAGCCGGCCGACGCACCCGACGCCCGCTGTCTGACCGGCCGGGTGCTGTGCATCAGCAAGACCAGCCGGACACTGCGCTGGATGGTCGACGGGCGGACGGTGACGACGGTGCCGGTCCGCTTCGGCTCGCAGTACACCCCCACCCGGGAAGGTGTGTTCCAGGTCTACTGGAAGTCACGGCACCATGTGTCGACGCTCTATGACTCGCCGATGCCGTACGCGATGTTCTTCAGCGGCGGCCAGGCGGTGCACTACTCGTCGGACTTCGCGGCCACCGGTTACGCCGGCGCCTCGCACGGCTGCGTCAACGTACGGGACGAAGCGGCGATCGCGGAGCTGTTCGCGCAG
Source organism: Streptomyces sp. NPDC051963 (assembly GCF_044593495.1). NCBI lineage: Bacteria > Bacillati > Actinomycetota > Actinomycetes > Kitasatosporales > Streptomycetaceae > Streptomyces > Streptomyces sp. NPDC051963. The sequence goes on from NZ_JBIUCC010000009.1 coordinate 75,858, forward strand.
GTGAGGAACGGCGACAAGGTCGTCGTCCACTGGTGAGAAGCGAGTGGGGCGCGGGCGGGACCGGGGGAACGTGTCCCGCCCGCGCCGATGCACGAGCCGTAGGTACGGGGGGAACCCCGGCTCTGTGCGACGGCCGATGACCAGTCGGCTCATTCATTACTGCGTCGCGACGGCCGAAAACGTCACGCGTGTCGCGAGAAAAGTTCAGGCGGAGATAAAGTCGCAGGTCAGACGGGTTGTTCAGGCCCCGAGTGCGCCGAGGACGCTGTACGACGGGCTGGGCGACGGCTCGGGAGAAGCCGGCGCCGGGGAGGCCGTCGCCGCACGCTTCGGCAGCAGGGGGGCGAGGTCGGGCAGCGCGGGGGCGCCGTCGTCCCCGGTGTCACCGGGGACTATGCCGCTGCCGTCGTCGTCGCCGCCTCTGTCGTTCTCGTCGTCGTCCTTGTTCTCGTCCTGGTCCTTGCCGGAGCGGCCCTTGGAGTCGCCGGACGCGCCGTCGCCGTCGGCCGCGTTCAGGACGGCCTTGCAGTACTTCGTCACGCGTCCGGAGCCGCCCGCCATGTCCTGGAGGGCACGTCGGCGGTCGGCGGGCAGTTCCTTGCCGTCGCGCACATCGCGGCAGGCCGCGGTGACCGAGCCCCACCAGTTGCGGAAGCCGTCGACTCGGCCCGCTGTGCCGGGGGTCTCCTCGGGCGCCTGACCACTGGGCTGGGTGCGCTGCGGGGGTGTGCCGCCGGCGGGAGCGTTCGGGGTGCTCTCCGGCGTGGACGTTCCGCTTCCGCCGTCCGGGGTGTCCTTCGGCGGGGGCGACACCAGCGGGCGCTCGGGGGTCGCGGCGGCCGAGACCGAGGCGCCGGGCGCCGGTTCCTCCCCGCCGAACGGGGTCGGCAGCACGCCGGTTCCGGCCGCGACCCCGACGCCGCCGACCATCACGGCGGCCAGCGCGGCGGCCAGACCCAGGCGCAACGGACGGGCCCAGCCGGGGCGCCGCTCGGCGCGGACGGGGGTGCCGATCCGGACGAGCCCGGCGTCGGCGGCCCCGTGCCGGGCACCGCCGAAGACCACCGTGGCCTCGCCGTTCTCCGCGCGTACCTTGCGGAACGCGGCCAACGCGGCGGCCTCACCGGGGAGTTCGGCACCGGTCGGCGGGGGCGCCGCGGACAGCGCACCAAGGGTTTCGGTGAGGCGCGCGGCGCGGTCGCGGGCGGCGGGGTCGACAGCTTCCAGTGACTCACCGCGCAGCAGGAGTTCCGCCGTTTCACGGTCCAGCCATCTGTACTGCTCGTCGGCCATCACATGTCCTTCTGCGTCCGCGCACGCGTATGCGTCACACTCGCGGACGTCACCGCACGGTCGTGCGGCTCTCTCTGCGGCGGCAGGCCGTCGAGCCCGCCGATCGATTCCGGATCGGCTTCCGGGTGGTCGCCCAGCAGTTCGGCCAGCCGCTTCAGCCCTCGGTGCGCCGCCGTACGGACGGCGCCCGGGCGCTTACCGAGAGTCTCGGCGGCGGTCTTGGCGTCGAGGCCCACCACCACGCGCAGGACGACGGCCTCGGCCTGGTCCTGCGGCAGCCGGGCGATGAGGGAGAGCGCGCTGTCCGTGGCCAGCGCCTCGATGGCCTCGCCTGCCGTGTCGGACTCGGCGGCCTTCCCGGTCAGCTCGGTCTCGTCGCCGCCGATCGCCGGGCGACGGCCGCGCATCCGTATGTGGTCCAGCGCGCGGTTGCGGGCGATCCGAGCGGCCCAGCCGCGGAAACGGTCCGCGTCGCCGCTGAACCGCTCCAGGTCACGGGCTATCTGCAGCCAGGCCTCGGAGGCGATGTCCTCGGCGTCGTAGTCACCGACGAGCGTCCGGACGTAGCCGAGCAACCGCGGGTGCACCGCGCGGTACACAGTCCGGAACGCGGTCTCGTCCCCGTCCTGTGCCGCAAGCACCGCGGCTGTCAACTCCGCGTCGTCCCCCAGCACCCGTATTCCTCGGTAGATGGTCAGTAGTCGGCCGCGGCTTCGGAGCCGCCGATGCTCACGGTGATCAGTCACCTTCCCCGTCCGGCGCGAAAGGCACGTTACGACCTGAAACCGCTGCTCGTCCATGTCCGTACAAGATGCAACTACCGGGTTGCGGCGCGAGGTGTGACAGAAAACGCACTCATGGCGCTGTAGGAGATACGGGTCGCCGCGCGGCCCGTGCCGCGCGACGGCCGGGGCCTCTCCTGTGGGGGGTGGCGGCCCCGGCCGTTGCTTTGGCCCTCAACTTTCCGGCCAGGCTGGGGAGTTGAGTGAGCGAGTGCGGACTAATTCTTCGCCTTGGGCTTCGCCGGGTCGGCTCCATGCCCCTTAGCAGACGCTTTCTCGTTTTTGTCTGCCTTGCCATGGGATGTCGTCTGCGCCAACTGCTCGGCACAGTACGCGGCGACGCCGTCCTCCCCGCCCGCGGCCTCGATGAGCCGCTGCCAGGCGGTCGACTCCAGCGCCTTTCCGTTGCCCTTGACCTGCTCGTAGGCGCGGCAGTGCGCCTCGGTGTCCTTGGCGGTGGCGGGACGGTCCGGGCGTACGGACTCGGTCGGGGAAGGGTGCGCGGCCGGTGTGTCGGCGGCGGCGGAGGCGGGCGCGTCCGGGCGGTCGTGCGCGTCGGAGGACGTACCGGCGCTACCGATCGCGGCGACCGCGACACCGCCGAGGGTGAGGCTCGCAAGGAACACGGAGAGGGTGGCCTTCAGAGAGCGCTTCACACGCCGTTGCTCCCGGGGCCGCCAGTCGTCGCGACGGCGCGTACGGGCCTGGTGTTCCCCGGCATCCCGGGCGGCCCGGAACGCGGCCACGGCCCGATGCTCGGCGTCGGTGCCGGCGTCGTCCGCGCGCATCGCGGTGGCCAGCAGCCCCTCCAGACCGGTCCCGTCGTGCACCTGCCCGGATCCGGACACGGCGTCGTCCGGTCGCGCACGCCGGGGGCCGGATGCGGCCCGGTCTCCGCGCTGCCGTTCTCCCATGTCCGATCCGTTCCTCGTCCGGCCCTCCGGCCTGTCCGGCGGCCCGCCGCGTTCTCCGCTCACTTCGACTCCCCCAGCGTGCGGGGGCCGTCATCCGTCACACGCTCGACTCCCAGCTGCTCGGCCAGGCGCTTGAGACCCCGGTAGGCGGCGGTGCGTACCGCGCCGGGGCGCTTGCCCAGCACGCGGGCGGCGGCGGGGGCGTCGAGGCCGACGACCACGCGCAGCAGTACGGCCTCGGCCTGCTCGCGCGGCAGCCCGCGGACCAGCTGGAGGGCGTGCTCGGTGGAGATGGCCTCCAGCGCCTGGTCGTGCGTGCTGTGCGCGGAGGCCAGGTCCAGTACGTCCTGCTCCGTCGCCGTCGACCGGGGCCGCACCTTCTGCCGGCGCAGATGGTCCAGCGCCCGGTGCCGGGCGATGGTCGCGGTCCAGCCGCGGAACCCGGCCCCGTCCCCCTTGAACCGCCCGAGATCCCGGGCGATCTCCAGCCAGGCGTCCGAGGCCACGTCCTCGGCGTCGTCGCCGACGATCCCGCGCAGATAGCCGAGCAGTCCGGGCTGCACGATCCGGTAGGCGACGGCGAACGCGGCCTCGTCACCTTCCTGGGCCCGCGCGACGGCCGCGCCCAGTTCCCCGTCGTAGGCGCGCACGCGGCGGGGTTCCCCTCCCTGGCCCAAGAACTTTCCTCGTCCGTACCGAGTTCGTGGTGGATCCGCACGGCGCGACTTCACCGCCTCTGCGAACCTCCCCCACGATCAACAGCGTCGGGCTTCACGGAAGTGTCACAGCGCCCCGGGCCGCCCCACCGGCTCGGGAGTGACGTAGGGCACACCTCGTCGACGTGATGTTCACAGATCGCCCGGCGCTGTAAGGAAGGCCCACTCCTGTGACGGGTGGGCCCTTTGTTGATTCCTAGGGGTGGGACATTTGAGTCGCAAGTCGACCCATGCGTACAAACCGCTGAGCCTCAAGCGAAGAGCGTGGCTGACCATCGGGGCAGTGGTACTGGGGGGCGCGGGAGTCGTCACCTACGCCGTCGCCGAACCGAGTTCCGATCAGGCGGCCCAAGTCGCCCGCGACAAGCGGCCCGTGAAGGTCCATGACTTCACGATGAAGGCCGCCGACGCCGGCAAGCGGGAGCTCGCGAAGACCGGCACCGAGCAGTTCTCACTGCTCGGGGTGACCTGGGCGGAGGACGCCCAGCCGCTCGACGGGACCGCACAGGTGCGGACCCGGAGCGTGGAGACCGGCGCCTGGTCCGGCTGGCAGGACCTGGACGTCGACGACGCACATCCCGTCGACCGGTCCGAGCCCGGCGCGGAGGATGCCCGGGGCGGTTCCGAGCCGCTGTGGGTCGGACCGTCCGACGGTGTCGAGGCCCGTGTCGTCGTCGCTGGGGGTACCCCCTCTGGGGGAGGGTCGGCGAGTGCCGGTCTGCCCAAGGGACTTGAGATCAACCTCGTCGACCCGGGTGTGACCGCCCGGGAGGCGAAGAACAAGGCGCTGGACGGGGCCGGCTCCGACCTGGATGCCGCGGCCTTCGCCGTGGAGGACCCGAGCGCGTCGCCGTCGGACTCCCCGACTCCGAGCACCGAACCCTCGCCCACCGACTCCCCGTCGGCCTCGGTGTCCCCGAGCGCGAGCACCGGCCCGTCCCCGAGCGGGAGTTCGAGCCCGAGCGCTTCGCCGAGCCCGACGGTCCCCACCGCCCCGCCCTCCACCGTCCACCGGCCGCCGGTCATATCCCGCGCCCAGTGGGGCGCGGACGAGTCGATGGTCGAGGACCCGCCGGAGTACATCGACAAGGTCAGCGCGGTCTTCGTGCACCACACGGTCGGCACGAACAACTACAGCTGCGCCGAGTCGGCGGCGCTGGTGCGCGGCATCATGGCGTACCACGTCGAGACCGAGAAGTGGAACGACATCGGCTACAACTTCCTGGTCGACAAGTGCGGCCGGATCTTCGAGGGCCGCGCGGGCGGCATCGACCTGCCGGTGCGCGGCGCGCACACCTACGGCTTCAACGGTGACTCGACGGGCATCGCCGTCCTCGGCGACTTCGAGGGCGACGCGAGCGCGGTCCCGCCGAAGCCCGCCGGCAAGCCGACCCGGGCGACCCTGGAGTCCGTGGCCCGCGTCGCCGCCTGGAAGCTCGGTCAGTACGGCGGCAACCCGACCGGCAAGGTCACGCTGACCGCCGCCGCCGACACGGGCGTGTGGAAGGCGGGCCAGCAGGCCACGCTGAACACCATCTCCGGTCACCGCGACGGCTTCGCCACCGCCTGCCCGGGCAAGAACCTCTACGCCAAGCTGGGCGAGATCCGGCGCTTCGCGGCGAGTGCGGGCAAGAACTCCGCGATCCCCACCGCCGACCTCAACCGTGACGGCATCACCGATCTGGCCGCCGGCACCCCCAAGGCGAACCGGGTGACCGTGGTCCCGGGCGGCGTCGACGGTCCTGTCACCACGGCGAAGCTGGGCCTCACCCAGAACAGTCCGGGCGTCCCCGACTCCTCCGAGACCGGCGACGACTTCGGCGCCTCGACCGCCTGGGGCGACGTCAACGGCGACGGCTACGCCGACCTCGCGATCGGCTCGCCGGGCGAGGACGACACCAGCGGCAACGCCGACCGAGGCCAGGTGTCGGTGATGTACGGCCCCGCCCTCACGACCGGCTTCTCCTTCACCACGTCGGGTGTCACGGCGGCGGGTGCGAAGCTCGGCACGGCCCTCGCCGTGGGCGACTTCAACGCCGACGGCAAGGCGGACGTCTTCTCCGCCGGCACCGGCAAGGGCGGCAACTGGAACGTGCGGACGGCCAACGGCGTCCACACGTACGGCACCCTCACCACCGCCACGGGTGCGATCGCCTACCTGGACGCCGCGACCGGCGACTTCAACCGGGACGGCTACGCGGACGTCGCCGTCAACTACCGCGACACCGGCGGCATCGGCCGCGTCGTCCGCTTCGCGGGTTCGGCCACCGGTCTGGCCAAGGTCGGTGTGATCTCCGTCAGGGGCGGCCGCTCCATCGCCGCGGGCGACGTCAACGGCAACGGCTACGACGACATCCTCATCGGCCAGCCGTACGCCGCCGAGTCCGGCGGGAAGACCGGCGGTCAGGTGACCATGGTCCCGGGCACGTCCACCGGCTTCACCACCACCGGGATGACGACGATCCACCAGGACAGCACGGGAGTCCCCGGCGCCAACGAGACGAACGACGCGATGGGCGCCTCGGTCTCGGTCGGCGACTTCAACGCCGACGGATACGCGGACGTCCTCACGGGCGTCCCGAACGAGGACATCACCCGCAGCGGCGTCGGCTACACCAACGCGGGGGACGCCGTCCTGGTCAAGGGCACCTCGTCCGGTCTCACCGGGTCCGGTGCGGTCGCGGTCTCGCAGGACACCGCGGGCGTCCCCGGCGCCACCGAGAGCAGCGACGCGTTCGGCACGTCCGTGGCGCTCACGGACCTGTCCGGGTACGGACGGGCCGACCTGGTGTTCGGCGCGGCGGGCGAGGACGCGGGCAACGGCCTGCTGACCTACGTCCCGAGCAACAGCACGGGGCTCGGCTTCTCGCAGGCCGTCATGTTCGGCACGGGCGCGCTGGGCACCCCGAAGGGAGCCCGGCTGGGCCAGACGCTGGCACCGTGACCGCCGGCTCCTGAGAGCCGTACGGCGGTTGGCCGGGGCCCTGTGCAGTGGGCAGGGCCCCGGCCGGTCAGTGAAGTGACGTTCCGCCGGTCGCGTCGCGGCAGAGCAGCCGCAGCGACCCGTCCCCGGCGAAGCAGCGGCGCGCCTCGTCGATCGGGTCCCACAGCCGGCCGTCGGGTGTGCGCACCCAGTGGTCACCGCCGCCCGCCCACCACTCGGCGCCGGTCTGTCGGACGACAACCTCACCGGCGTACGCGCCGAAGCCCCGCAACACGCTCTCCACTGCGGCGTACGGCGTGCCCTCGCGGCGCAGTTCCTCGATCATCCGGTCGACACGCCACAGACTCTGAGCCGTGTAGTCGAGCCGAATCCGCGCGCCCTCGCGCATGGTCGCCACCGCGTCCGCCGCCCACCGCACCGGCTTCACCGCGGCCTGGGGCCTGGTCTCCTGCTGTGTCGTCACATACGGAAGAGCGAGGTCAGCGAGCATTTCGTCACCCGGATCCGGCCACTGCGCGAGACCGGCGCAGGACCACCCCACCGCCTGCACGACGCGCACAGGATTCGCCCAGCACAGGGGGTTTACGCCTCAGTGACGATTCGGGGCGTCCGTGCGCTCTTGTCACCGATGAGCATGTACTTCCACTTGCGCGCCGTGCCCCCCGCGGCCCTGCGCAACAGCGCCGCCTGGCAGCAGAAGCTCTTCGAGGACGACTGGGACACGGTGCGCCGACGCATCGACCGGCACCGCGAGGAGATGCTGGACCGGCACTACCTCGACCACCAGCTCCTGTACGCCTGCACGTCCCCGCACCACACCGAGGAGGGACCGTGGGCCCATGTGGTCCTCGGCGGCCGACCGGTGCTCCATCCCGAGCCGGGCAGGCCGCCGTTCCTGATGCTGACCGCGGCCCAGGTGGTCCGGGTCGCCGCGTTCCTCACCAAGTCCGACTTCGACGCCCTGTGGCGTCCGGTCCACGACCGACTGCTGCCGCGCTACGGCGGACCCGACGCGGAGCCGGAGATCCGCTGTGCCTTCGCTGCGGCCCACCGCGATCTGACGGCGTTCTACGCACGCACCGCGGAATACGGCGACGCGGTGGTGAAGTGGCTGGTCACCTGAGCAGGAGCGGTCAGCTCCGCCCGCGCGCCCGTCGCGACACGACCGCGCGCAACACGCGCCGCCCCTCCGTCGACACCTCCAGCGCCTGGCGCAAGCCGCCCGCGCCATGGCCGGCCAGCAGCTCCAGGACGGTGATCTGGCGGCGCAGTTCGGCGGCGACGAGCGGCGACAGACCCGCCGTACGGCCCTCGCGGCGGGCGTCGAGCGAGGCCTGTTCCCCGGTCGGGGCGATGGCCTCCAGCAGCCGGTGGATCTGGAGCGAGGCGACGGAGCAGGCGTCGGCCCAACGCCGTATCTCGAAGTCGGCCGGCTCGACGGGGGCGGCGGCCAGCATGCGGCGGGCCAGGAGCACGGCTTCGTCGTCGGCGTACTCCTCGGGTCCCGCGCTGTCGAGCTTGCCGCGGGCCTGCTCCAGCCGCGCTCCCCAGTCGCCGGTGTCCCCGCCGTCCGCGAGGCTCGCCCACAGCGGCCGCAGGATCTCGTCGTCGTCACCGCCCAACAGCGGTACGCACCGATCCAAACAAGCCAACCCGCTGGCAGCCAGACCGCGTTCGTCGGCCTGAGCGATCAGTTCCACCAGGCTCATCCACGCCTCCCTCAGCGGGGTACCGCGGGGCGCCTACCTTTACGGAGCCCGCACTTCCCCTTACTGCGTGCGACGGCCCGGGAGTGTCACAGGGGCACGACGCCGAGCCGGTCGAGCATACGGAAGAATAGATTTTCGGCCAACGGATCGGCGTCGGAGGTGAGAACGTCGAGCAACGGCCCGTCGGACACCTCGTACCCGGCCTCCTCCGCCCAGGCGACGGCCCGCTCGGCGGCGTCACGCGGCTCGAGGAAGTAGTCCTCCAGCGTGAGCCCTTCCTTGTCGGCGCCGAGATACCCGGCCATCGCGGCCCGCGCCAGACACGTCGACCACGCCCCGCTCTGCGGGCCGGCCGCCTCCACGACCGCACAGGCGCTGTCCATGACGTAGCCGAAGAGCGCGGGCGCCCCGCTCTCCTGGGCCAGCGCGTTCATGCTCCCGATGTCGCCGTCCCCGCTCGGGTACTCCCACACCTGCCAGCCGCCGGGCGCGGACGCCCGTAAGCTCATGCCCTGCGCGCCGGACAGCGCCGCCAACTCCTCGAGCGGCCGCTCGCTGCGCCCGACCACGAAGTACCCCCAGTAACCCATCCCGGCCCCCTCCTGGCTTCAACTCGGGCCGAATACATCACAGTCGTACGCGAGTTCGCAGCCGTACCGGACAATTCGCGCGTGTCGCCGTCAGCCCAGCCGGTTCGCCAGCGCCTTGAAGTCCGCCCAGGACAGCTGCGGCCGATCCGGGTTCCACAGCTTCTGGACGGTCGCCGCCAGCGGCAGCCGGATACCGGCCGCGACCTGGTCCTGGGTCTGCGAGTTCGCGAGATCGCACCACACGGCGAAGGACGCCCCGAGGATCTGGTCCTCGTACCGCACCGCCACCGCCTGTGTACCGCGCACCACCCGCGGCGTCCACTGCTCGTAGATGCGTTGCCCCGTCGGATAGACGAAGGTCTGCGGCTGCCCGAGGACGTAGTAGAGGAACTCGTCGTTGTAGTTGACGAGGTCGCGCCCGGCGCTCAGATACTCCACCGGCTGCCGTGCGCCGATCTCCTTGCCCGTCCAGTACGCGACCTGGAGGTCCTCGGCGGCCTCGACGGACGTACCCGCGTAGAAACCGTCGTTCCACGCGCGCATCGTCCGGTCGTGTGCGCGGATCGTGTCCGCCCGGTCGTTGAGCCAGCCGGTGGCGAGGTCGGCGACGGTGGCTCCGGAGCCGTACGTCTGCGTGGCGGCGGAGGCCAGCTGCGGATAGGAGGCCTCGGGGTTGTCCACGGTCAACGCCGCGTACTCGTCGCCACCGAGATGCCAGTAGCCGCCGGGGAAGAGGTCGGCGTACTCGTTCAGCAGATCGTCGACGATGGTGGCGGACTCGTCCTTGGAGATGTCGATCGCACCCCGCGGCGCCACGCCCTGAACGCTGCGCAACTGGAGATCGGGGTGAGCGGCGATGACCGCCCCGAGATGCCCGGGCGAGTCGATCTCGGGCACGATCGTGACGTGCAGGCTCTCCCCGAGAGCGACGATCTTCTTCACCTGCGCCTTGGTCAGATGCTCCTTGGACACGATCTCCGGGTGGGTGTCGGACTGGATACGGAACCCCTGGTCGTCAGAGAAGTGCAGCCCCAGCTGGTTGAACTTCAGGTCGGCCAGCTCGCGCACCCGGTCCTCGATCCAGTCGGCCGTGAAGTGCTTGCGGGCGATGTCGACCATCAGCCCCCGCTGCGGCTTGGCCGGCTCGTCGCGTACGACGCCCTCCGGCGCCGTACCGCCGTCGTGCACCGCCTGCTTGAGCGTCCGGGTGCCGTAGAACACGCCCGAGTCGGCCGGCCCGCTGATGTTCACCCGCCCGCCACGCACGGTCATGGCGTACGACTCCGGGTCCGCGCCCTCGTCATCGTTCAGCGCCAGCCGTACGTCCCCGCCGCGCACGTCGTCCTTCTCGCCCGCGTAACTCAGCCCCAGCTCACCCGCGAGCAGCCGCCCCTCGTCGGCGAGTTCCGCGTCGTTCACGACCACCCGCAGACCGCGGGCCGGCTTCCAGCCGGGCCCACGGGCGGGAGTGTGCGCACGTACGGCGGGGATGGTGCGGGGCGTCCGGGACAAGGGGTAGGTGCGGGTCGGGCTGGGACCGGCACTGGGGCTGCGGCTTTCCGAGGGGGTCCCCGCCGACGTCGTACCGGCCGCGGGCAGCCGGGACGCCGAACCCACGTCCGGACCGCCCTCGTCCCCCGATGCCGCCCAGAACCCGACGCCGAGCCCGATCGCCACGACGGCCGCCGCCGCGACCAGCATCCGCCGCCTGTCCGTCCATGCCGAGATCCGGCGCCTGTGCTGACTCACAGCGCCAACCTAGGGCCTGACCGAAGCGACATCCGTCCACCACGCGTTCCGAAACTCTCCCGTGCGGGTGAAATTCGGGCATCCGTCGGACACGTCATGTCCGATCTCGATAACGTGGCGGCGCATATCTCACACCATCCCCTGCCGAATCACGTGACGCCCACACACCTCCCTGGCCAAGTCGCCATACCCGACCAGACCCGGGGCACGTCCTCTCCCCTGGGCCACTTCAACACGGCCCCCGTCGACGAGGCCCACTCCACCCTTCTCACCTGCCTCCGCAGCCTTCGCTGGGCTCAGCGGCTGGCCGACCACCGCCCGTACCCGGACCTCGAGTCCCTCCTCGCCGCATCCGACGAGGCGGCGTACGACCTGACGGCGGCGGATCTGTCGGAGGCGTTGGCGGGAGAGTCTCTTCCCGAGCTGCCCGTCGGAACGTACTCAGCGGCGCATACGGCGCTAAGCGCGGCACATGCCGCATACGAGGCACGCTTCGGTCACGCGTTCGTCATCTCCGTCGACCACCTGCCGCCGACCGAAGTCCTCGACCAGGTCCTGGCAGGAATCCGGTCACGATTGACAAACGATCCCGAAGAGGAACGCGTCGTGGCGGCAGAGGAGCTCCGTCGCCTGGCAAGGGGACGGCTGAGGGACGCCGTCAGGGGCGCGGGGCTGTGACGATGTGCGGCTCCGCCGCGTGGGCGCAACAGGCCCCCACGGCGCCGCCCCCGGCACATAACCGCACACACCACCCCGAATAGCCCGTTCGACTGCCACTTTGATCACACGTCAAGGCCCCGGCTCAAGCACAGCGCAGCGCCTCGCTACGATGCTGGGGGCCGGTGGACCGTACCCGGCCGGGCCCGACCGACAGCACAAGCCGGCGCGGCCCCAATCCCCGCTCCCGGAGGAACTTCCGTGCCGGCTGGAACGCTGTACCGCGGCCGGGAAGGAATGTGGTCCTGGGTGGCTCATCGAGTCACCGGCGTCCTCATTTTCTTCTTCCTGTTCGTTCACGTACTGGACACCGCCCTCGTCCGTGTCTCGCCCGAGGCATACGACGACGTGGTGGCCACGTACAAGACGCCGATCGTCGCGCTGCTGGAGTACGGCCTCGTCGCCGCCATCCTCTTCCACGCGCTCAACGGCCTGCGTGTCATCGCCGTCGACTTCTGGTCCAAGGGCCCGCGCTACCAGAAGCAGATGCTCTGGTCCGTCGTCGGCCTGTGGCTCGTACTGATGCTCGGGGCGATCTACCCCGTCCTCGGCCACGCCGCTCGTGAAGTGTTCGGGAGCTGACGCGCATGTCCATCACCGAGAAATCCGCAGCCGGGATCGGCCCCGTCGAGGGCGACTCCGTCTACACCGTCGACAACCCCGCGCCGCTGATCGAGGCTCCGCGCAAGCGCACCAGGAAGACCCCGAAGTCCACACGGGGCAACTTCGAGATGGCCGCCTGGCTGTTCATGCGTCTGTCCGGCGTCGTGCTGGTCGTCCTGGTCCTCGGCCACCTGCTGATCCAGCTCGTGCTGGACGGCGGTGTGTCGAAGATCGGCTTCGCCTTTGTGGCCGGCCGCTGGGCCAGCCCCTTCTGGCAGGTCTGGGACCTGCTGATGCTGTGGCTCGCCATGCTGCACGGCGCCAACGGCCTGCGCACGGTCATCAACGACTACGCGGAGCGCGCGAACACCCGGCTCTGGCTCAAGGGCCTGCTCTACACCGCCACGGTGTTCACCATCCTGCTGGGCACGCTGGTGATCTTCACCTTCGACCCGAACATCCGCTAGGCACGGGGCTGCGAGAATCATGAAGATCCACAAGTACGACACAGTCATCGTCGGCGCCGGCGGCGCCGGCATGCGCGCGGCCATCGAGTCGACGAAGCGCAGCCGCACCGCCGTGCTCACCAAGCTCTACCCCACCCGCTCCCACACGGGCGCCGCGCAGGGCGGCATGGCCGCCGCGCTGGCCAACGTGGAGGAGGACAACTGGGAGTGGCACACCTTCGACACGGTCAAGGGCGGTGACTACCTGGTCGACCAGGACGCCGCCGAGATCCTGGCGAAGGAGGCCATCGACTCCGTCCTCGACCTGGAGAAGATGGGCCTGCCGTTCAACCGCACCCCGAACGGCACCATCGACCAGCGCCGCTTCGGCGGGCACAGCCGCAACCACGGCGAGGCGCCCGTCCGCCGGTCCTGCTACGCGGCCGACCGCACCGGCCACATGATCCTCCAGACGCTGTACCAGAACTGCGTCAAGGAGGGCGTGGAGTTCTTCAACGAGTTCTACGTCCTCGACCAGCTGATCACCGAGGTGGATGGTGTGACGCGGTCGGCGGGCGTCGTCGCCTACGAACTGGCCACCGGCGAGATCCACGTCTTCCAGGCGAAGGCCGTGATCTACGCGTCCGGCGGCTGCGGCAAGTTCTTCAAGGTGACGTCGAACGCGCACACGCTCACGGGCGACGGCCAGGCGGCGGTCTACCGTCGCGGACTGCCGCTGGAGGACATGGAGTTCTTCCAGTTCCACCCGACCGGCATCTGGCGCATGGGCATCCTGCTGACGGAGGGCGCCCGCGGTGAGGGCGGCATCCTCCGCAACAAGGACGGCGAGCGCTTCATGGAGAAGTACGCGCCCGTCATGAAGGACCTCGCGTCCCGTGACGTCGTGTCCCGCTCCATCTACACGGAGATCCGTGAGGGCCGCGGCTGCGGTCCCGAGGGCGACCACGTCTACCTCGACCTCACCCACCTCCCGCCGGAGCAGCTGGACGCCAAGCTCCCGGACATCACCGAGTTCGCGCGCACCTACCTGGGCATCGAGCCGTACACCGACCCGATCCCGATCCAGCCCACCGCGCACTACGCGATGGGCGGCATCCCGACGAACGTCGAGGGTGAGGTCCTGCGCGACAACACCACGGTCGTCCCCGGCCTGTACGCGGCCGGCGAGGTCGCCTGCGTCTCGGTGCACGGCGCGAACCGCCTGGGCACCAACTCGCTCCTGGACATCAACGTGTTCGGGCGCCGGGCGGGCATCGCGGCGGCGGAGTACAGCCAGAAGGCGTCGTACGTCGAGCTGCCCGAGGACCCGGCGCGGCAGGTGATCGACCAGGTCGAGCACCTGCGCGCCTCCACCGGCACCGAGCGCGTGTCGACCCTGCGTCGCGAGCTGCAGGAGACCATGGACGCGAACGTCATGGTGTTCCGGACCGAGCAGACGATCAAGACGGCGGTGGAGAAGATCGCGGAACTCCGCGAGCGCTTCAAGAACGTCTCGATCCAGGACAAGGGCAAGCGGTTCAACACGGACCTGCTGGAAGCGATCGAGCTCGGCAACCTGCTGGACCTCGCCGAGGTCATGGCCGTGTCGGCCCTCGCCCGCAAGGAGTCCCGCGGCGGTCACTACCGCGAGGACTACCCGAACCGCGACGACGTCAACTTCATGCGCCACACCATGGCGTACCGCGAGGTGGGCGACGACGGCACCGAGTCCATTCGTCTCGACTACAAGCCGGTCGTCCAGACCCGCTACCAGCCGATGGAGCGTAAGTACTGATGGCAACCCCTGTTCTGGACAAGGTGGAGGCGGAGGCCGCGGCGTCCCCCTACATCACGGTCACGTTCCGCGTCCGCCGCTTCAACCCGGAGGTCTCGGCCGAGGCGACCTGGGAAGACTTCCAGCTGGAAATCGACCCGAAGGAGCGCGTCCTCGACGGCCTCCACAAGATCAAGTGGGACGTCGACGGCACGCTGACCTTCCGTCGCTCCTGCGCGCACGGCATCTGCGGCTCGGACGCCATGCGGATCAACGGCAAGAACCGCCTTGCCTGCAAGACGCTGATCAAGGACATCAACCCCGAGAAGCCGATCACGGTCGAACCCATCAAGGGTCTGACGGTCCTCAAGGACCTGGTCGTCGACATGGAGCCGTTCTTCCAGGCGTACCGCGACGTGATGCCGTTCCTGATCACCAAGGACACGAACGAGCCCACGCGCGAGCGCTTCCAGACCGCTGAGGACCGCGAGCGCTTCGACGACACCACGAAGTGCATCCTCTGCGCCGCCTGCACGTCCTCGTGCCCGGTCTTCTGGAACGACGGCCAGTACTTCGGCCCCGCCGCCATCGTCAACGCGCACCGCTTCATCTTCGACTCGCGTGACGAGGCCGGCGAGCAGCGCCTGGAGATCCTCAACGACAAGGACGGCGTGTGGCGTTGCCGCACGACCTTCAACTGCACGGACGCCTGCCCGCGCGGTATTGAGGTCACGAAGGCGATCGCGGAGGTCAAGAAGGCGCTGATCACTCGGCGGTTCTGATCTTCCGAGCCCTGCCTCAGGGCCCCGTTTCCTTCACTTTGGAAACGGGGCCCTCTGGTGTTTTTGGCCGGTTCGCGCTCCTGCCGAGGCGGTCATTCCGCCGTCACACTCCGATACGCGCGCTGACCAACGCTTCCGGAGAGGGGCGACGTGGCGGAGTACACAGATCCCGGACCGGGGGACATCCCCTGGAACGCGCCCGCACCACTGGGGTACGCGCAGGCAGACGCGGCGGCCCTGTTCATCGCCGCTCCGTTGCTGACCGCGGCCGCCCTCTCGCTGGCGGGTGTGGTGGGTGGGGCGGACGACGAGTTTCGCTGGCCCGGTCCGATCCTGTTGATCCTCGTCTTCGCGGCCCTCGCTCTGGTCGCGAGCATCCAGCTCAACTACCACGGGCGCCTCTACCTGTACTCGCACGATGATCTCGTTAGCTGGTACTCCGACGACTTCGTCAAGAACAACAAGCTGGTCCTGTACCAGAAACAGAGCGAAGCCCAGGAGCAGTGGAAGACCTACAACTCCCTGGCGGTGCGCTGTTTCAACACGGGGACCGTGCTGCTCGGCATCGGGGTCGCCGCGGCTCTCGTACCGCCCAGGTGCAGCATGCAGACCGAATGGCGCTGGACCGCGGCCGGCATCGTGTTGAGTGCCACCATCGCCGACGCCATCTGGATCACCTATCTGCAACTGAAGGTGGCACACCGCCCGAGCAGAATCCTGCACGCTCTGCGTCGCCTCACCGGAAGGAGCTGACCATGCTGACCTCGACCGAACTCCCGGGATTCCCGCCCCCGGACTTCCGGCCGCGCTGCATCGGGTGTCTGGAACTGATCTTCCCGGCAGACACGGACTGGACCAGCTATGCGGAAGGAGAACTCGAAGCCTGGGAAAGGGATCTGCCCACCTGCGGTGTGCCTGCGAACCATGTGTTCCGGGACTCCCATGACAGGACCGGCAATCACACCCCCAATTGCGCCTATGCCGACCTCCCGCCCATCGCCCTGTGGCAACGCGACATCACGATCGCGAACCGCGTTCGCCGGAGGCTGTGGGAGGCCCGGCAGAGCTGTCCCTAGTCGTTCGCGTCCGGCGTGCCATGGTGCTCGTACGGGAGATCGGGCATGCTGCGGCCGCTGAGCAGGTCGGACACCCGGGTGAACAGTTCCCGCTCGTCCTGCGGACCGTCGGGAAGCCGGTAGTGCAGCGCTCTCGCCAGATCGAAACGGTGGAGGTCGTACACCACGTGCATCAGCGACGCATACGCCTGGGCGACGGTGACAGCCCCCTTGTAGGCCACGGCCGCGAGGAACGGCACACAGGCGCACATCCACCACAGGCCCGGCTCGTCGTACAAGGCTGTCCACGACACCGGGGTCAGCACCAGAAGACACCAGCAGAGGTTGACCGCCGCGTCCAAGGCGTCCCTCGTCGAGTGCAGCGCAACGGCGGCGCGATCCGAGACCTGCATATGGATGCGTGACCAGGACGCGAGGGTGGAGAGTCCGTATCGCTCGCCGGCCCTCAGCTCGCCGGCGCGCAGCGCGTTGCCAAGGGCTGTCGGAAGCAGGACGTCCCCGGGTGGGTATGCGCTCAGCCGTCGTGCCACGTCGGCCCGCACGCGTTTCACCGTCGCACCGGCGTCCGCGGCCATGACGGCGCGCTTGCGCAGGGACACCCAGCGCCGCCGCTGCATGTCGATCAGCACCGTGGCCACCCCCGCTGTCCACGGCCACCGGTCCCAGTAGCCCTCCAGTACACGTACGGCCCGAACCTGGAAGGGCTGGAGGAGCATCGCGAGAAGCGACGCGCCCGCGAGAAGGGCGAGCACCATGATGGCCGTGTGTCCGGCGTCCCGGGGCAGCACCTCGTCCCATCGGCTGCGGCCCGTGAAACTCCCTGCGCGCACGAGAGTCCAGAGACAGGTGACGAAGAGCCCGCACGGCAGGAAACCGACTGTCAGCAGCCGCCGCACGAAGCCGCCTCCCCTGCGCCCCGCCTACCCCTTGTCTCTCTCGACGCCCATCAGTATGGCTTCCCCTCGCATGTGACGCAGTCCCAGCTCGGCGCTCTCACAGCTGGCTCAGGATCGTCGGATCCGTGATCTCCGTGTCCTTGGCCAGCATCATCGCCTTGCTGAGGATCACCGCCAGCATCCGATCCCCCTCGAAAGGCAGGTAACCGGTCTGCGGGGACGCCGGGTTCGACTTCGGGACGATGCAGAGGTACTGGTCGTTCGGGGTCATCAGGATGTTCCCCGAGCCGAGATGGATCTTGTACGTGTGGAGGTCGCCCTTGACGTGCAGGAATCGGCCTTCCAGGTGGCAGCGGTTCGCCATGGCCAGCCTCGGTATCAGGCGCTCCAGCAGCGCGCGCCTCGTCTGTGCGCTCTGGCCCAGTTCTCCGAAGCCGTACGACGTCCAGTACTCGCGGAAGCGGCCGCCGGGGCCGCCGTCCTGCCAGGTCGGGTCGTTCCCGACGCTGGCCACGCCGACGAACAGGTCGACGTCGCGCAGGACTTCGGAGAGGACGAGGGGTGGGATGTCCGCGAGAGGGAGTGGCTCGATGGGGGTTGCTCCGTCGCGCAGCCACATGCGGTACTCGCCTCCGCAGCAGTGCGCCGAGTTCTGCGGGGCGTCGACCGGGTAGAAGCGGACCTGGTCGGTGCGCAGCCGGAGGAAGCTGCCGGAGTCGGTGATGTCCTCGTGGTTCTCGCCGCCGTCGCCCTCGATCCAGTACTCGGCGCGTAGGCCCCACTGCGGCAGGTCGCGGCTTGCGGGCGGTGCCTCGTCGTCGACTGCCAGGCGCAGTTTGTTGTGCCAGCCGCGGACGGCGGTGAGGGAGTGGAACTGGTGCTGGCGCAGGACATGGGCGGCGAAGCGGTTGGAGTACGTGCCCGTCGTGCGCTCGGCGTCCGTGAGCAGGTACACCTCTCGGTGGGCCTGCTTGAACGGCTGGGTGATGCCGTGCCGTTCAAGCCAGTCCCGCCAGGCGACGATCTCGCCGGGTTCGTGCCCGACCGGGTGCCAGAGGGTCACCTCGTGGCCGTCGGTCACGGGGGTGTCGGCGAGGGTGCGCAGTTCCCCGGCGGCGTATCCGACCGTCGTGCCGTCGACCGTCCAGAGGAGACGGCGGGCCAGGGAGCCCACCAGAGGGTGGTCGATGTAGCGCTCGCGCCAGGTGGCGTAGCGCCAGGCGCGCCGGGCCAGGAACTGGCGGTCCAGGCGCTCGCTCTGGGCGGAGAGCATCTTGTCGATGTCCTTGACGGCAGCCTTGAGCTCTTTGAGTTCTTCGGCGTGGTCGCGTCTTGCGGCGGCGGGCACGCTCTTGAGCACCTTGCCCGTCGCATTGCGCCAGGTCAGCTGCGCCTTGGTGCCATGTACCTCCAACAGGGCGGTGATATCGCCCAGTTGGTGCCGGGCGCGGCCCACTTCCGTCAGCCCGTACGCCGGGACGGCCAGTTCCTCGATCTCCTCCCGCGCGAGGCCCATCGCCTCCGCGCGGGCGTCCAGCGCCGAGTTGAGCAGCTTGAGCGTGCCCTTGTAGGTCACGCGGGTGGCGAGGCGGGCCAGTTCGGCGAGGGCGGCCTCGCCGTCGAGGCGGGCGAGAGCGTTCACCCCGGCGTTGGCCACCTTGGGATTCACCGGTCCGAGGCCGGGGACCTTGCGCAGGGCCTTCTCGACCAGGGCCCCGAGGACACGGGCGGTCTCGGCGTGCGCGGGGAGGAAGGAGAGCAGCCAGATCAGACCGCGCAGGGCGTTGGCGTTGTACGGGTCGAAGGCCTCGTTGACGTATGCGCCCTCGTAGGCCTTCAGCAGGGGACGGGTCCGCGGCCGCCCCACCAGGCGCAGCGAGGCCAGCAGTTGCTCGCGCACGAGGTCTTCGCCGAGGGCGTCGATCAGAGCGCGCCCTGCCTTCTCCCACTTCGCGGAGGGGCGGGCGGCGGTGGCGGTGGTGGCGTGGGCGAGCAGCCGCTGCCCGTCCGGCCCGAGCCGGACGACGTCCGTCAGCGCCTGGTCGGACCACGCCTCGCCGGGGTTCAGGACGGGAGTGGTGAGGCGCCGGACGAGGGCGCCCAGCTTGCTCGCGCCGTTCCACAGCATCAAATGGGAGCGGCGGATCACCGCGACGAACTCGCCCGGGAGTTGACGGCCGTCGGCGAACTCCTGCTCGGCGAGGCGGGTCAGCAACTCGGTGTCGTACTCCGTCTCCCGATCGGCGGCCAGGCGGATCAAGGTGTCCCGGACCTCGCGCGGCTGGCCTTCGGTCAACTTCGCTCCCCTGATGTTGCCGAGCAGGATCACGATCTGGCGGCGGGTGACGATGTCCGCGTCCGGATGGTCGTAGTCGGTGGCGAGGCGGAGCAGCAGCGCGCCCTGGAACCGGCCCGATGCCGCGCGCAGCGCTTCGACGACCTTGGTGCCCTCCCTGCCGCCCCAGCGGCCGTCGATCATCGCGCCCAGCGCGAGCAGCTCGGGCGCGAGCCGGTCGGGATCCCCGGCCTCGATCCGGGCGAGGACGTCTCGGACCGACCGGGCGTACTCCGCGGGCGACGTGATCATCAGCCACCCACCAGCGGTACGAGCTTCAGGAATGTGACCTCGGTGCCGAGCGCCAGCTCGATCTCCTCGTCGGGGTCCGTGACCTGACGGTCTCCCACGAGCACCAGGAAGCCATTGCCGGCGAACGCCTTCAGGGCCAGCGCGGTCTGCGCCTCGGGGTCTATCCGGCGGGGCGTGCGCAACGCGTAGCCGTTCAGCACGCGCTCCGTGTCCTCCGGCTGGACCAGGCCCTGGAACACGCCCGGCATGCGCGCGTTGTACTCGGCGACCTCCTGGAACACCCGGCGCCGGATCAACTCACCCACAGTGAGCCGCTCCTCGGCGATCTCGAGCCCCCAACCGGCGCCGCGATCCCCCGTTGTCGTCTCGTCGACGAACATCACGATTCCCATGCCGACGACAGTACGACCCACCACTGACAACGCCCCGTCCGCCGGATTCGGGAAGCCGCCTCGCCCAGCCGAGTGACCCCACGGTCAGCCCCCGAGGCCTCCGGAAGCTCCGTACCTAATCTGATCTCATGGCAGATGAAGAGTCATACGAACTGCTCGGGTTCGACAACGTGCTGTTTCCCGTCGGGGACCTCGGTGAGGCCGTCGACTTCTACGAGCGGGCGGGGTTCGCGGTGGCGTTCCGGTTCGACGAGGGCGGGATCGCGCTGCTGAAGGTGGGGGACGAGACGCCGGGGATCCTGTTGCGGGCGGAGGAGGCGTTCGGGCACCGTCCGCCGGCGTGGCCCTCGACCCGGGTGTGGCTGGAGGTGCCGGACGCTCGGGCGACGGTCCGGCCGCTGGCCGCCGTGGGGATCCCGACGCTCGACGAGCCGCACTCCGTGGCCACCGGCTGGACCGTCGAGATCGCCGACCCGTGGGGGAACGTCGTCGGCTTCACGGACTACTCGAAGCGGCCTGAACTGGGGCGGGCGAGCCTCAGCGCCTCCGCGTCCTGACCGACCCCACCGGGGAGGAGTACGAGAACCCGTCCCCGCACTCCTCCAGGCAGGCCGGCCGCTAGTTGACCGCGTCCACCTCACCCTCCGCGAGTTCGACGTCGTACACCAACGGCCCGTCCTCCACGACCACATGCCGCGCCCGTGACCCGTACGACGTCGCCGTCGTCGCCAGCAGATACGCCCCCGGCGCCGGGACGGACAGGATGTACGAGCCGTCGGCCAGGGAGGTGACCCGGTCCAGCTGGCGGCCTCCCTTGGACAGGAGGGTCACCGCCGCGCCGTCGACCGGCTCGCCGTCGGCCGTGCGGATGAAGCCATGGATGACGGAGGCACCGCCGCCCTCCACAGCGGCTTCCTCGGGCTCTTCACGCGGCTCCACGGCCAGGTGCGGCAGCCGCTTCTCCAGCCCGGCCGGCAGCCACCAGTTGGAGTTGCCGAGCAGGTGCATCGCGGCCGGTACCAGTGCCGTACGCAGGATGAACGCGTCGAGGGCGACCGCTCCCGCGAGGCCGATGCCCGCCATCGCGGCCTCCAGTTCACCGCTGAGGATGAAGGCGCTGAAGACGCACATCATGATCAGGGCGGCGCAGTTGATGACGCGGCTGGTCTCGGCCAGGCCCACGCGGACCGCCCGCGCGTTGTCCTTGGTGTGCACCCACTCCTCGTGCATGCGGCTCACCAGGAACACCTGGTAGTCCATCGAGAGGCCGAAGAGCAGGGACAGCATGATCACCGGGAGGAAGGCGGCGATCGGGCCTTCCTTGCCGACGCCGAGGAGTTCGGTGCCCCAGCCCCACTGGAAGACCGCTACGAGGACGCCGAAGGACGCGGCCGCCGCGACGAGGTTCATCACCGCGGCCGTCAGGGGCACGACCAGCGAGCGGAAGGCCACCATCAGGAGCAGGAAGCCCAGCGTGATGATCGCCGCGATGAAGTACGGGAGGCGGTCGGCGGTCACCGACGCGAAGTCCTTGGACACCGCCGTCACCCCGCCCACGTGCGCCTCGACGTCGGCCGCGGGGATGACGTCGTCGCGCAGGCGGTCGATCAGCCGGTCGGTCTCCGCATCCTGCGGTGAGGTCGTCGGGACCACCTGGATCACCGAGATGCCGTTCGCGGGCGGCAGTGCGGCGACCTCGGCCACGCCCTCGGTCGACTCGATGCGCGAGACGAGCCCTGTCGTGGCCTCGCCGTCCACGACGACCTGGAGCGGGCCGTTGAAGCCGGGCCCGAATCCCTCGGCGAGCAGGTCGTAGGCCTGCCGGGTCGTCGTCGACTCCTGGTGGTTGCCCTGGTCGGAGGTGCCGAGCCGGATCGACAGGACGGGGATCGAGAGGCCCACCATGACGAGCAGGGCCACGGCGGCGATGGAGCGGGGGCGTCGCTCGACGTACGCCGACCAGCGCGCGGCGAGCCCGCTCACGTTCTCCGGTTCCGGTCCCGCCGCGGCCAGTCGACGTCGCTGCCGGCGGCTGAGGACCCGCATGCCGAGCAGTCCGAGGAGCGCCGGCAGCAGGGTGACCGCGGCCAGCACGCCCAGCACGACGGTCAGGGACGTCGCGATGACCACGCCGTCGAGGAAGCGCAGGTTCATCACCAGCATGCCGGCGAGGGCGATGACCACGGTGCCGCCCGCGAACAACACGGCGCGTCCCGAGGTGTTGAGGGCCTTCACCGCCGCCTCTTCCGGCTTCATCCCGCGCAGGATGCCGCGCCGGTGCCGGGTGACGATGAACAGCGCATAGTCGATGCCCACGCCCAGGCCGATCAACGAGCCGAGCAGCGGGGCGACATCGGGGACGTTCGTGACATGGCTGAGCAGCCCTGTCCCCATCATGCCGATGCCGAGGGCGACGACCGCCACGACGATCGGCAGCAGCATCGCGAAGAACGCGCCGAAGGCGAGGAACAGCACGATCGCCGCCGCCAGGACGCCGACCAGTTCGGAGGTACCCTGGGCCGCCTCCTGGACCCGGGTGATCGCCTGACCGCCCAACTCCACTTGCAGTCCGTCGCGTTCGGCGTCCTGCGCCGTGTCGACGACGTCCTCCACCAGCTCCTTGGGTACGGCGTTCGCCTGCTCGGTGAAGGTGACCTGGGCGTACGCGATCCGCCCGTTCTCACTGATCTGTGCCGCTCCGCCCGCACCCGCGTAGGGGCTGGTGACCTCGCCGACTCCGTCCATGCCCGCGATCTCGTTCAGCGCGGGCTCGATCCGGGACCGTACGGACTCGTCCCGTACCGAACCCTCGTCGGCCTTCCACACGATCGTGTCGGTGTCGCCGGAACTCTCCGGGAAGGCCTTCTCCATCAGGTCGTACGCACTCTTGGAGTCCGTGTTCGGCAGGGAGAAGACGTTCGCGTAGTCCGTGCCCGCGGTCGATCCCGCGAAGCCCACGCCGAACAGTGCCCCCACCCACAGCAACAGGACCACCAGCCGGTGCCGATAGCACCACCGCGCCAATGCCGCCACGCTCAAGCTCCTTTGTCGCTCGGTTCGGTTGGTCCCCCAGGTCCTGGGCAACAGGATTGGCGGCGGCACACGCGCGTGGACATGACCCGCCCATGACTCTCAAGGAACTCCAAAGACCGGAACCGGCCCCGTTGTCAGTGCCCGCGCCGATACTGGGGACATGTCGAAGGCACCGGGCACCGTGCTGGTCGTGGAGGACGAGGAGAGCATCGCCGACGTCCTCGCCATAGCGCTGCGCTACCACCGGTTCGAGGTGATGACGGCGGGCACAGTCCGCGAGGCGCTGACGCTCGCCGAGCACACGCGTCCGGACGCCGCCCTGCTCGACGTCATGCTGCCCGACGGCGACGGGCGGGCGCTGGGCCGGGAACTGCGCGCGAAACGGCCCGACCTGGCGCTGGTGTTCCTGACCGCGCGGGACTCGCCCGCCGAGATCGTCGGCGCCCTCGGCTTCGGCGACGACTACATCACCAAGCCGTTCAACATCGACGAGGTCGTCGCGCGGATCACAGCGGTCCTGCGGCGCACCCGCTCCGCCGACGTCCTCCCCCAGCGCCCGCCGCTGCGCTACGGCGATCTGGAGCTGGACGAGACGACGTACTGCGTGCGCCGCGCGGGCCGGACGGTCGAGCTCACCCCCACCGAGTACGCACTGCTGCGCTTCCTGGTGCGCAACGGCGGCCGGATCGTCCCCAAGGAGCAACTCCTGCGTCACGTCTGGCAGTACGAGCACACACCACCCGAATCGACCGTCGTGGAGACCTACATCAGCTATCTGCGGCGCAAGCTGGACGCCCTGGGCGCACCGGTGATCACCACCCGGCGCGGCGTCGGATACGGACTGGCATGAGTTTCGGGCCGTATCGCTGCAAGCGCGGCGGGATCCACTCGCTGCGCGCCAAGCTGACCCTGGCGAACGTGGCGCTGCTCGCGCTCGGCATCGCCATGGCCACCGCGGTGAGTCTGATGGCCGCACGGCACTATCTGCTCGACAAGGTGGACTCCGAGCTGGTGAGCGAGCGTGCCTCGCTGATGAACGCCGGATTCAACATGGAGCAGATCGAGTCGCTGGGCGAAATGAGCGTCGCCCTGGACAAGTTCGCGGGCAACAACACCGACGCCCTGCCCAACACCGCGTCGTCGGTGTTCGTCGCCGTCGACAGCGCGGGGCGCCCGGTGGCCCTCGGCCCGCTCGCACCGACGTCCCGGCAGCGTGCGGTGGCCGAGGCCGCGGGCGACCCGGCCGCGGTCGCCGCCGAGGCGGAGCCGCAGGACGTGCGCATCGAGGGCGAGTCCTACCGGATGGTCGGGGCGGAGCTGACCGACGGCACGACGATACTGATCGCCACGTCCACCGAGGCCCTGCACGAGGGCATGGCCAAGGCGCTCAAGCTGGACTTCGCCTTCGGCACCGTGCTGTTGGCGCTGCTCGCCTGTCTGACCATGCTGAGCGTGAGCCGTCGGATGCGTCCGCTGGAGGACATGGTGGAGACGTCCTCGGCGATCGCCGAAGGGGACCTGACCCGGCGTGTGCCGTCCAGCCGGGAGGCCACGACGGAGGTGGAGCAGCTGCGGCTGGCCCTCAACTCCATGCTCCAGCAGGTGGAGTCGGCGTATCTCACCCGCGAGCGCAGCGCAGCCCAGCTGCGCCGCTTCGTCGCCGACGCCTCGCACGAGCTGCGCACACCGCTGTCCGCGATACGCGGCTACCTCCAGCTGTTCGACCAGGGGATGCTGACCGAACCGGCCGAGCGGCAGCGCGCCGGGGAGCGGGTGATGGCGGAGTCCGACCGGATGGGGCGGCTCGTCGACGAACTGCTCACCCTCGCCCGTCTCGACCAGCAGCCCGAACTGCAATTCCGGAACGTCGACTTGAGCCGCCTGGTGCGCGACGTCGCCGAGGACCTGCGGGTCCAGCAGCCCGACCGGCCCCTCACGGTCGACGCCGCCGGCTCCCTGCTGGTGCACGCCGACGAGTCGGGGCTCCGGAAGGTCCTGGGCAACCTGGTGGGCAACATACGCACGCACACGGCGGCCGATGTGCCGGCGCGGCTCGCTGTGGAGCGCCGCGACGGCGTCGTGCGGCTGTGCGTCGAGGACAAGGGCCCGGGGCTCGCCGAGGAGGACGCGGCCCGGATCTTCGACCGGTTCTTCCGGGCCGGGGGCGGTGCGGGCAGCGGGCTGGGCATGGCGATCGTGCAGGGGGTCGTACGGGCGCACGGGGGTGAGGTGGCGGTGCGGACGGCGCCGGGTGAGGGGCTGGCGGTGACGGTCACGTTGCCGGTGCGGGCGCCTATACCGTCGTAGCGCCGGAAGCCCACGCGACCGTAGAGGCTAGGAATCGGCCGGCACCAGCGCCCATACGGTCTTGCCGTGTCTGCCGCGGCTCCACACGCCCCACGCCGCCGCGATGTGCTCCACGAGTTGGAGCCCGCGGCCGGTCTCCTCCGACTCGCCCACCAGCCGCAGCCGGGGCTCCACCTGGCCCTCGTCCGACACCTCTATGAGACACGAGCCATCGGCGAGAGCGGTCACCGCCACCTCGAACTCGCGCTCCAGCAGAGGACCGTGGCGTACGACGTTGGTGGCCAGTTCGGACACCAGCAGGACGGCGTCGGACAGCGCGGGGTCGTCCGGGCCGTGTCCCCAGTCGGCCAGGTGGTCGCGCACCCGGCGCCTGGCGAGACCGACGGAAGCCGGATGCCGGGGCAGCCGGAAGGAGTTGCGTCTCAGCACGTCTGCTCCTCATCCCGCACACACCTCCGTCACATGATGCTGCGTGGGGAAGCTACCCGGTGCCGCCCGGCGCAAGTCAAAACCGCGAGATCGCGTCGGAACCGGCTCACGCCTGGCGGGACGCCAGCTCCACCACCGTGATGTCCGACGCGGCCCCCACCCGTGTCGGCGGACCCCAGGCGCCCGCGCCGCGGGTGACGTAGAGCTGGGTGTCGCCGTAGCGTTCCAGGCCTGCGACGGTGGGGTTGGCCAGCTCGGCGAGGTAGTTGCCGGGCCAGAGCTGGCCGCCGTGGGTGTGGCCGGAGAGCTGGAGGTCGACGCCGTGGTCGACGGCGTCGTGGATCTGGACGGGCTGGTGGGCGAGGAGCACGCACGCGCGTGCCGCATCCCGGTCGCCGAGCGCCTTGCCGAAGTCGGGCCCCTGGCCCTCGCTCTCGCCCGCTACGTCGTTGACGCCCGCGAGGTCGAAGTGGGGCAGTTCCGTGCGGGCGTTCTCCAGCGGGCGCAGGCCGAGCCGGCGCACCTCGTCGACCCACTGTTCGGCGCCGGAGAAGTACTCGTGGTTGCCGGTGACGAAGTAGGCGCCGTGCCGTGCCGTCAGCTGCGCCAGGGGTGCCGCGGCCGGACCCAGGTCCTTGACGCTGCCGTCCACCAGGTCGCCGACCACCGCGATCAGGTCGGGCTGGGTGGCGTTGATCGTGTCGACGACCCTTTGCGCGAAGCCCCGGCCGAGGACCGGACCCAGGTGGATGTCGCTGACGACGGCGATCCGGAAACCGTGCGCCGAGCGCGGGAGCTTGGCCAGCGGGACGGTGACGCGCTTCACACTCGGGCCGTTCAGAACGCCGTACGTGCCCACACCGACCGTCCCGACGGCGGCCACCGCCGCGGCGCCGCCGATGACGCGGGAGACGAAGAGGCGGCGGGAAGGGCCGGGCGCGTGGGTGTCGGGCTCCGGGGCGGGCGTGTCGGCTGCCGGGTCCCGCTTGGGGGGCGTGGGGGTGGCCGCGCCGGCGGCTCCCACCGCCACCGGCTCCTCCCGCGACACGGCGGCCCCGGCCGACGCCCGCCGTTCCAGCCACCGTCGCAGCAGCGGTCGTAGGACCTCTCCCACCGCAACCGCGAGGAGCAGGTAGATCGACAGGGCCAGCCACAGGAAGCCCGGCCAGGCCAGCACCTGCTGGAGCCAGAAGGGCGCGCCGGAGCGCTCGGCGACCAGGGCCCCGACCGCCAGTGCCCAGCCGCCGGCAATCACCACCACGCCCATGCGGCGCACCAGGCCCGGGCCCCGGGTCGTGTCGCGGAACAGACGGCGCCAGACGAACCAGTTGCCCGCCACCAACGCGCCCAGCACGAGGAGCGCCACGAGCGCGAAGACGATGACCACGGTGTCGTATCCCTACAGTTGCGGACGGTGCCGTACGGCTTGCTGTTGCGGACGGCGCTTTGCGTCTTGTCGGTTATGACGTTCGGCGCAGTGCTCGAATTCCGCGCAACCCGATGCTTCCGACGACCGTCCCCAATACGAAGGAAACGACGGCGAGCAGCAGGTGCACCCAGAAGTAAGCGGTCGGGTCGCCGGCGTCGTCGAACGCGAGCCCGCTGCCGTCCTTGACGAGGTTCTTGACGAAAGTGATCCAGATGATCCAGCTCCACACCCCGAAAGCGAGCAGGAACCAGGAGACGGGGCGGCTGAGCTTCATGCGTTCAGTATCGCCGCCGTCTGTCCGGATCCGCCGCCGGGGTGAGGCGGGCAGCGGGACTTCCCGGCCCGCGGCAGGTACGTTCTCGACCGTGCCCGCACCCATGAAGACCACCAGGCGATCCCTGCTGGTCACTTCCGCCACGCTGTTGTCCCTCTCGCTGACCGCCGCGCCGGTTCTCGCAGCCCCCAAACCGACACCGTCGCCCTCGGTCACTCCCCCGGCGAAGATGTCGACCGTGGGCGGCGCCCGGCTCGGGAAGGCCGGGACACAGGTCAATCTCGCCGGCGGGGTGCCGGTGCTCCCCAAGGGTCTGTCCGCGCGGTCGTGGATCGTCACCGACGCCGAATCGGGTGATGTGCTGGCCTCGCACAACGCGCACTGGCGGCTACCCCCGGCGAGCACGATGAAGATGCTGTTCGCGGACACCGTGCTGCCGAAGTTCCCGAAGACCATGAAGCACCAGGTAGTGCCCAGCGACCTGGCCGGCATCGGCACCGGATCCAGCCTGGTCGGGATCAAGGAGGGCGAGTCGTACACGGTCCACGACCTGTGGCTCGGCGTCTTCCTGCGGTCCGGCAACGACGCCGTGCATGTGCTGTCCGCGATGAACAAGGGCGTCGCCAACACCGTCAAGCAGATGAACGCGCACGCCGACGAGCTCCAGGCCCTCGACACGAACGTCGTCAGCCCCGACGGCTACGACGCGCCGGGGCAGGTGTCGTCCGCGTACGACCTGACGCTGATCGCCCGCTCCGGGCTCCAGAAGAAGGACTTCCGCGAGTACTGCTCGACGGTGAGCGCGAAATTCCCGGGCCAGACAAAGAAGAACAGCAAGGGCAAAACGGTCCGCGAGAAGTTCGAGATCCAGAACACCAACCGGCTGCTGACCGGCGACAGCGACATCTCCCAGTACCAGGGCATCGCGGGCGTCAAGAACGGCAACACCACCAACGCCGGCGCCACCTTCACCGGCGTCGCCGAGCGGAACGGCAAGGTGCTGCTGGTCACGGTCATGAACCCGGCGAAGAACGGGCACAACCAGGTCTACAAGGAGACCGCCGCGCTCTTCGACTGGGGCTTCAAGGCGGCCGGCAAGGTGAAGCCGGTGGGCGAGCTGGTGGCGCCGCGCGGTGCCGCGCAGTCCAGCGCCCAGCCGGGGGCGAACGATGCCGGTGAGGCCGGTGGTGCCGGGGACGCGTCCGCGAAGCCGGTGGCGGGCGCCGCGGCCGAGAGCGGTTCCGGCGGGGTCGGGGTCGCGTTCGGGATCATCGGCGGGGTGCTGGTGCTGCTCGCGGCGGGCGCGTTCCTGGTCAACCGCCGGTGGCCGCTGCCTGATCTGGTACGTCGTCGGACTCGTCCGTAACCTCGGCGATCTCGGTCTCCTCGCTCCCCGTCGCCGTCCACGCGGCACAGAACAGGACCAGCTTCGAGGTGAAGTTGATCCACAGCAGCAGGGCGACGGGGACGCCGAACGCGCCGTACATGCTCTTCGCGGCCACGCCCTGCATATAGCCGCTCAGCAGCAGCTTCAGCAGCTCGAACCCGATCGCGCCGATCAGCGCCGCCACGATCAGCCGGCGGCGCGGCGGTTCGACGCCGGGCAGCAGGGTGAGGACGTACAGGAGCACCAGGAAGTCGGCGAGTACGGCGACGACGAACGCGGCGGCACGCAGCAGGAGCCCGCCCCAGCCGTCGCTGTCGATGCCGAGCTGGTCGGTGATCCAGCCGACCAGCGCGGAGGCGACGGTGGAGACGGCGATCGTGACGAGGAGCGCGCCGCCGAGCCCGAACAGGATGCCGGTGTCCTTGGCCTTGCTGAGGACCGGGTTCTCCTCGCTGTCGGGCAGCTCCCACACCGCGCGCAGACAGTCCCGCATGGAGCCCACCCAGCTGATGCCGGTGAACAGCAGGACGACGCCGGCGATGAGGCCGACGGTGCCGGCGTTGGCCACCAGGCCGTCGATGTTGAGCTGGTCGGAGATGCCGGGCACCTGATCTGCGATCTTGTCCTCCAGCTCGCTCTGCCGGGACGTGCTGAGGGTCGCGGCGGCGATGGCGGCGGCCACGGTCAGCAGCGGGAAGAGCGCCACGAAGCTGATGAACGTCATCGCGGCGGCCAGCCGCGTCCACTTCACCCGGTCGAGGCGCTCGTACGACCGCCACGCGTGCGTGGTCATCAATCGGGCCACCAGCGGCCCGACGACGGGAAGCTTTTTCAGCCAGTCCATGATCCGACTCTGCCCTCGTTGCGGAATACCAATGTCCGAGTGCCCCAAAATCGCAGGACAGTGGCGAGCGCCATGCCGATTCCGGCGCCGGAGACGGTATCCGCGCGCTGCGAGGTGAAGCCGAGGCCGTAGTGGCTGACGGCCAGGCACAGAAGCTGGACGAGGGCACCGGCGGCGTTCACCGCGAAGAACACGGCGAACGGGCGCAGGCCCCGGCGGCCGGTGTCCCGGTAGGTGCCGTACGCGTTGCCCACGTAGGCCACCGAGCAGCCCGCCACGAAGGAGATCGCCTTGGCGGTGAGGGGTTCGAGACCGGCGGGTCCGCGCAGCCAGGTGAACAGGGCGAGGTCGACGGCGTAGGCGAGGAGGCCCGCGGCGGCGAAGCCGAGCGCTTCGCGGATGGTGCCGGGATGGGTCGTCGGTCGGGTGCGGGTCCGTCGTGGCTGGTCGCTCCCCCAAGTTCTCGGCTTCGCTCGAACCCGGGGGGACCCCCATCGCGGCGGAGCCGCATGTCGATACGCCCCGCGCCCCTTGGGGGCGTTGTCCGACCGCGACTGACTTTCTGCGGGCGCGTCTACCAATTGGCCACCGCCAAGGCGTACATCGCGAGCCATGCCAGGGCGATGAGTGCGAGGGCGCGGTCGCGCAGGACGACGTCCTCGGGTTCGCCCGCGGTGCCGCGGTCGGCGAAGACGGCGTATCTGAGGATCGCCACGATGAAGGCGACCATGGACAGCTGCCGCCACGGGAGCACACTGGTGTGCGGGACGCCGCCCTCCTCCAGGGCCCACAGGCAGTAACCGAGGACCGCGACCCCGGCCGCCAGTTGCCACACGAAACGCAGGTAGCCGGTGGTGTATTCGCTCAGCAACGCGCGCGTGGCGCCCTCCTTCCCTGCCATCTGGACGGCTTCGGAGTAGCGCTTGGCCGACACCATGAACAGGGCCCCGAACCCCGTGGTGATCAGAAACCAGCGCGACAGCGGGATACCGAGCGCGAGCCCGCCGACCACCGCCCGCATCAGGAAGCCGGTCGTGACGACGACGAGATCCACGACCAGGACGTGCTTGAGGCTGATGCAGTACGCCAGTTGCATGCCGATGTAGGCCGTCAGCAGCGTCGCCACGGCGGGTGTGGTCAGCCAGGTCGCCGCGATCGGCGCGAGGACGGCGAGGGCGCCGCCGACGGCGTACGCGAGCGGTACGGGGACCTGGCCGGCGGCGACCGGGCGGTGGCACTTGGTGGGGTGGGCGCGGTCGGCCTCCGCGTCGCGCGCGTCGTTGATCAGGTAGACGGCGGCGGCACAGGCCGTGAACAGCGCGAAGACCAGCGCGATTCGCGTGAGCGCGCCCGGCGCGAGCAGTTGACCGGCGGCGGCAGGGGCAGCGACGACCAGGACGTTCTTGACCCACTGTTTGGGGCGTGCGGTCGTGAGGAGGGCGCCCAGGAGGGTGCGGTTGGGGGGCGGGACGGGGCGGTCGTGGGGGCTACGGCGGTGGAGGGTGTGTTGGCCCTGGAGGGGTGGGTTGCCGGTGGGGTACGCGCCGTTGGCCGGGCGTGTGGTGTCGGTGAGGGGCGCGCTGTTGATCGCGTGCGCCGTGCCGGTGGCGTGCGCGGTGTTCGTGAGAGGCGCCGTCTCAGTCACGCGGGCCGCCCCCTCGCATCCAGCGCGCCCCGATACGTGCCGTGAGCGCGCCGAGGGCGGCGCCCGCCGCCACGTCGGAGGGGTAGTGCACGCCGACGACCAGGCGGGAGAGGCACATGGCGACGGCGAGCGGGGGGACGAGCGGGGCGCCGAGGGCGCCGTAGGCGACGGCGGCCGCGGCGGCCGAGGTGGCGTGGGAACTCGGGAAGGAGTGCCGGCCGGCGGTGCCCACGCGGGGTGCGAGATGCGTGGGGCGCGCCCGGCGCACAACGCGCTTCACGCCCATGCTGGCTACGTGCGCACCTGCGGTGAGCGCCGTTCCCCGCAACCAGGCGCCGCGCCGAGCGCCGTCCACCGCCGCCCCCGCGAGACCGGCCGCGATCCACAGTGCACCGTGCTCACCGGCCCAGGACAGGGCACGCGCGGCGACCGCGACGCGCGGGTCCGCACCGTAGGCGTGGAATGCCGAAAGGATTCGGTGGTCCATGGTGTCGGGGGAATCCGGATGAGCAGAACGTTCGGTCGTGCCGCGATCGTCGATGTCGTCGAAGGTCTTGAAGTCGTCCACTGGACTCACTGTTCACGCCACCATGGACGAAACTCTGACAATATTGAGCGACATCCAATTAATCACCCATTTCGGGGAGTAGCGGAATTTTACAAACAGGCCGACATATAGGGGCGATACGGTCACAGCATGTCTGCCGACACCGTTTCCGTCACGGGATGGGGCCGCACCGCTCCCACCGTCGCCCGTCTGATCCGTCCACGGACGTACGAGGAGGCCGCGGCGGCCGTCCGTGGCTGCGGGGCCCGCGGCGGCATCCCAAGGGGGCTGGGACGGGCGTACGGGGACGCGGCGCAGAATGCCGGCGGGTCGGTGTTCGACATGACGGGCCTGGACCGCATCCACGCGATCGACGCGGACGGCGGCACCGTCCTGTGCGACGCCGGCGTCTCGCTGCACCGCCTGATGGAAGTCCTCCTGCCACTCGGCTGGTTCGTCCCCGTCACGCCCGGCACCCGCCATGTGACGGTCGGCGGCGCGATCGGTGCCGACATCCACGGCAAGAACCACCACGTGTGCGGCTCGTTCTCCCGGCACGTCCTGTCGCTGGAACTCCTCACCGCCGACGGCGAGATCCGCTCCGTCGCCCGCGGCACGCCCCTCTTCGACGCGACCACGGGCGGCATGGGCCTGACCGGAGTGATCCTGACCGCGACGGTCCAGCTCCAGCCGGTACGGACCTCGCTCATGTCGGTCGACACCGAACGCGCCACGGACCTCGACGACCTGATGGCCCGTCTGACCGCCACCGACCACCACTACCGCTACTCGGTCGCCTGGATCGACCTCCTGGCACGCGGAGCGGCGACAGGCCGCGCGGTGCTGACCCGCGGTGACCACGCACCCCTCGACATGCTGCCCGCACGCGCGCGTAGAGCCCCCTTGGCCTTCCGCCCCACCCAGCTGCCGGCCGCACCCGCCCTCCTCCCGCAGAGGCTGCTCAGCCGCACCACCGTGAGCCTCTTCAACGAGCTCTGGTACCGAAAGGCGCCACGCGCGCGTACCGGTGAGCTCCAGAAGCTCGCCACCTTCTTCCACCCCCTCGACGGCGTCCCCCACTGGAACCGCGTCTACGGCCGCAGCGGCTTCGTGCAGTACCAGTTCGTCGTCGGATACGGCCAGGAGGACGCGCTGCGCCGGATCGTGCGACGCATCTCCGAGCACCGGTGCCCGTCGTTCCTCGCCGTCCTCAAGCGCTTCGGGGACGCCGACCCGGGCTGGCTCTCCTTCCCCCTGCCCGGCTGGACGCTGGCCCTGGACATCCCGGCCGGACTGCCCGGGCTCGGCGTCCTTCTCGACGAACTGGACGGGGAGGTGGCCGCGGCGGGCGGGCGCGTCTACCTGGCCAAGGACTCCCGGCTGCGCCCGGAACTGCTCACCTCGATGTACCCCCGGCTCGACGGGTTCCGTGCTCTGCGCGCGGAGCTGGACCCGCGCGGGGTGTTCGTGTCGGACATGTCGCGCCGGCTCGGTCTCTGACGAGTCGAGTCCGCAAGAGCCCCCTGAGTGTCCGTGAGAGTCGACTCATCCCTAGGAGCTGTCGTGAAGGACGCCTTCGGCATCCCTCAGTCCCTGCTCGTCCTCGGCGGTACGTCCGAGATCGCGCTGGCCACCGCACGCCGCCTGATCGCCCGCCGCACCCGCACGGTGTGGCTGGCGGGCCGCCCGACGCCCGCGCTGGACTCGGCCGCCGCCGAACTGCGCGCCCTGGGCGCCGACGTGCACACCGTCCCCTTCGACGCGCTCGACCCCGACTCCCACGAGACGGTGCTCGGCAAGGTCTTCGCCGAGGGCGACATCGACATGGTGCTGCTCGCCTTCGGGATCCTCGGCGACCAGGCCCACGACGAGCGTGAGCCGGCCGCCGCGGTACGGGTCGCGCAGACCAACTACACGGGCGCGGTGTCGTCGGCGCTGGTCTCCGCGCGCGCGTTGCAGACCCAGGGCCACGGCTCCCTGGTCGTGCTCTCCTCGGTCGCCGGCGAGCGCGCCCGCCGGGCCAACTTCATCTACGGCTCCAGCAAGGCCGGCCTCGACGCCTTCGCCCAGGGCCTGGGCGACGCGCTGCACGGCACGGGCGTGCACGTCATGGTCGTACGCCCCGGATTCGTACGGTCGAGGATGACCGCCGGTCTGGAGGAGACACCGCTGGCCACGACCCCGGAGGCGGTCGCGACGGCCATCGAGCTGGGGCTCAGGCGGCGTTCGGAGACGGTATGGGTGCCCGGGGCACTACGGCTGGTGATGTCGGCGCTGCGGCATGTGCCACGGACGGTGTTCCGGCGGCTGCCGATCTAGGACCGCCGGGACCGGCACGGAGCGCCTGTGCCGAAGGTGGCGTCGGTCGCCGCTTTCGGCGCGCGCCCTAGCGGGCCGGCAGGGAGCCGCGCTCCACGTGGCCCGGCTGCGACGGCACCACGGCGCCCCCGAAGGCGAACTCGCGCAGCTTGCGCCACACCCCGTCGGCGCCCTGTTCGTAGAGCGCGAAGCCGGTGCAGGGCCAGGCGGCGGCGTAGTCGTCGAGTTCCTCGAAGGCGCGGTCCATCGCCTCGTCGTCGATGCCGTGCGCCACCGTGACATGCGGGTGGTACGGGAACTGCAGTTCGCGCGCCACCGGACCGGAGGCGTCGCGGATCTGCTTCTGCAGCCAGGTGCAGGCCGAGGCGCCCTCGACGACCTGGACGAACACGACCGGGGACAGGGGGCGGAAGGTGCCCGTGCCGGACAGCCGCATCGGGAAGGGGCGCGCCGCCGCGGCGACCTCGACGAGGTGCGCCTCGATCGCGGGCAGTTCGCCGTCGTCGACCTCTGTCGGCGGCAGCAGGGTGACATGCGTGGGGATGCCGTGAGCAGCGGCGTCGCCGAAGCCCGCGCGCCGCTCCTGGAGCAGGCTGCCGTGAGGCTCCGGGACCGCGATCGACACACCGATCGTTACGGTCCCCACGTCGTCTCCTGTCGTCCTGTCGGTTCGTCCGGTGAACAGGGGTGACCGCTGGTGCGGCCATCCGGCTATCGACTGTACGGCCACGGCTGTGCTGCGGGCAGGCGCAAGCGTAGTGATGTGCAGCGCTGTGCGGTGGTACGGCTCTCGTGCCTGCGGCGGTGCCGTGGTGCGGGCTAGTGCTTGGCGGGCAGGAAGCCCACCCTGTCGTACGCCTGTGAGAGGGTCTCCCCGGCGATGACGCGCGCCTTCTCCGCGCCCTTGGCCAGGATCGAGTCGAGCGTCTCCGGGTCGTCCAGATACTGCTGGGTGCGCTCGCGGAACGGCGTCACGAACTCGACCATGACCTCGGCGAGGTCCGTCTTGAGCGCACCGTAGCCCTTCCCCTCGTACTGCTGCTCCAGTTCCGCGATACCGGTGCCGGTGAGGGTCGAGTAGATGGTGAGCAGGTTGCTGACGCCCGGCTTGTTCTCGGCGTCGTAGCGGATGACCGTGTCGGTGTCGGTGACCGCGCTCCTGACCTTCTTCGCGGTGGCCTTCGGCTCGTCGAGCAGGTTGATCAGCCCCTTCGGGGTCGATGCCGACTTGCTCATCTTGATCGACGGTTCCTGGAGGTCGTAGATCTTCGCCGTTTCCTTGAGGATGTACGGCTTCGGGATCGTGAAGGTCTCGCCGAAGCGGCCGTTGAAGCGCTCGGCGAGGTCGCGGGTCAGCTCGATGTGCTGGCGCTGGTCCTCGCCGACCGGAACCTCGTTCGCCTGGTAGAGCAGGATGTCCGCGACCTGGAGGACCGGGTAGGTGAACAGGCCGACGCTGGCGCGGTCGGCGCCCTGCTTGGCGGACTTGTCCTTGAACTGGGTCATCCGGG
Source organism: Streptomyces sp. NPDC051963 (assembly GCF_044593495.1). NCBI lineage: Bacteria > Bacillati > Actinomycetota > Actinomycetes > Kitasatosporales > Streptomycetaceae > Streptomyces > Streptomyces sp. NPDC051963. The sequence continues at coordinate 111,553 of NZ_JBIUCC010000009.1, forward strand.
AGGCCTCGCCGAAGCCGGTGAGGCAGTTCATGACCCAGGCGAGCTGGGCGTGCTCGGGGACATGGCTCTGGACGAAGAGCGTGCAGCGCTCCGGGTCGAGCCCGGCGGCGAGGAGCTGGGCCGCGGCGAGGCGGGTGTTGGACCGCAGCTCCTTCGGGTCCTGCGGGACCGTGATCGCGTGCAGGTCGACGACCATGTAGAACGCGTCGTGGGTCTCCTGGAGGGCCACCCACTGGCGGACGGCGCCGAGGTAGTTGCCGAGGTGGAACGAGCCTGCGGTGGGCTGGATTCCGGAGAGCACACGGGGACTATCAGAGGCCATGTTCACCATTCTCTCAGGTCCCAGGGGGCGATCCGGAACCGGCTGAGAACTGGCCGGGAACAGGTGGGAACCGATCCGGCTCCGGCGGTGTAACAAGACTGTGAGGACGCGGGAGGGGGGCCGCATCGTCGATGAGGCAGCGGTGATCGCACGCGTACGCGCCGGAGAGCCGGAGGCGTATGCGGAGCTGGTGCGGGCCCATACGGGCATCGCCATGCGTGCGGCCGCGGCGCTCGGGGCGGGTGCGGACGCGGAAGACGTGGTGCAGCAGGCCTTCGTGAAGGCGTACTGCGCGCTGGGACGGTTCAGGGACGACGCGGCGTTCAAGCCCTGGCTGCTGTCGATCGTCGCCAATGAGACGAGGAACACAGTGCGGACGGCAGCGCGTCAACGCACGCTCGCCGGCCGTGAGGCGTCGTTCGTGCAGGCGGAGCCGCTGATACCGGAATCGGCGGACCCTGCGGTCGCGGCTCTGGAGATAGAGCGCCGGGTGGCGCTCCAGTCCGCCCTGGAGAAGCTGAGCGAGGAGCACCGCCTGGTCGTCACCTATCGCTATCTGCTGGAGATGGATGAGTCGGAGACAGCCCAGGCCCTGGGCTGGCCCCGGGGCACGGTGAAGTCCCGGCTCAACCGCGCATTGCGGAAGCTGGGCAGACTGCTGCCGGATTTCCAGCCTCGGGAAGGAGGTGATGAGCATGAATGACGGACGCGGGCCGTACGACGACCGGGACGGCGGTCGGCGACGCGGCGACGGCGCACGGCTGCCGGAGGAGCTGCGCGCGCTGGGGCGGTCGCTGGACCGGCCCGGAGCCGACGGTTCCGAGACGTCCGAGACGATGGTCGAGCGGGTGCTGGAGCAGATACTCGCCGAGCATGTGCCCGTGCCGGTGGCCGAGCCGCCGGGCGGCGGTGAGCGGCTGCGGGCGGTCCGGAGGTGGACGCGGGTGCGGTGGCGCTCGCTGACCGCGGCCCTGTGCGGTCTGCTGACGGTGCTGATGCTCACACCTCCGGTGCGGGCCGCGGTCTACGACTGGTTCGACTTCGGCGGGGTCGAGGTGCGGTACGACCCGTCGGCGGTGCCTTCTCCCGGCGCCGAGGTGCCCGGCTGCGGGCGGTCGGTGTCGCTCGCGGAGGCGGAGCGGCGGACCGGGTTCGAGCCGCTGGTGCCGGACGAGTTCGGCACTCCGGACGCGGTGACGGTGACGGACGAGCCACAGGGCCGGTCCCTGGTGACGCTGTGCCGACGGGTGGACGGGCGCACGATCCGGCTGGACGAGTACCCGGCCCGCCTGGACGTCGCCTTCGCCAAGAGAGTGCGCGAACAGCCGGAGTGGCTGGCGTTGAGCGGCAGTCCCTCGGAGTGGGCCCTGTGGTTCCCGCGGCCGCATCTGCTGAGCTTCTGGCTGGTGGACGAGGACGGCGACCGCTATACGCGCAAGGAGCGGACGGCCGGTCCGACGCTGCTGTGGATGCACCGCACGGACGGCGAGGACGTGACACTGCGGCTGGAGGGGGTCACGTCGATGGAGCGGGCGGTGGAGATCGCGAAGTCGCTCGGGAAATCCTCAGAATAGTGCGGGAGAGGTGGGAACCCAGGCGGGTCGGGCGGTGTACCAGAAGTGACACGCGGCTCGCGGACGAGCCGCACCGGACCGCTGGGGGACCCCATGGTGAGGATTCGTCAACTGATCGCTACGGCAGGGATGTTGGGCGCCGTCCTGGCTCCGATGCTGCTGTGGGCACCGCCCGCGTCCGCCGGGGGACCGACGAGCGTGCTCGTCGTCTCACCGACCACCCAGAAGGCCGTGGGGCTCTACACCACATCTCCGGAGTACGGCCGGCTACAGAATCTGCTCGATCAGTCGGGCAGCGGTCGCGGCGCAGACGCGCAGGCTCGTGACCTTGCCGCCGGCTCGGGCGACCAGGTCAACATCACCTGGATGATCCACGACGTGACGCCCTGGCGGCAGGACACCGTGCTCGTGGGCTACGACGGCGACATATTGATCAACACGGCAAGGGGCACGCCTCCCGAAGGAAGCGACCAGTGGCGCAGGCCTCAGCAGCCGACGCAGCTGCGGGCCCTGCTCACAAAGGTGGGCGTGATCGGCAAGGCCGCGCACCAGGGATCCGTCGGCGTCGCCCCGGCGCCGGGAGAGTCGACCGAGGCCGCTGCGGGCACGGACGACGCGGCGAACGAGGCGGCCACCACACCACGGGCAACCGCCACGGGCGGAGCCGATGACACCGAGTGGTGGTGGGCGCTCCCGGGCGCTGCTGCGGGAGCCGTGCTGGCGCTGGTGCTGCGACCGTTCGCCTCGCGGAGGCTGCCCCTGCCGCAGCTGCGCGGGGAGCCGGAGCCGCGACAGGAACTGCGCGACATCCGAGGCCAGTGAATCAGCGGAGAGTCCGGAAGCTCAGAAGAGGGGGGACAGCGGTGAAATCGGGAGGGGGACGCATGCCACACCGTCGCAGACGCGCAATCGGGCGACTCGCCGCGCTGGCACCGGTCCCGATGGCGCTGGCTCTGTTCACCGCACCCGCGGTCGCCGCGCCGGAACCGGGTGGGGACATCCCCGACCTGGCGGTCGTGACGGCGAACGGCACGGGCAGGACCACGGTGCTGCGCTCCGGCGAGCGGGAGTTCGCCGATCTGTGGCAGCTGCTGCAACCGACCTACGTCGGGACTGAGCGGGTGCCGGACGAGTGGTTCGAGGGCCGGTATCCGCCCGTGCGGATCATCGTGGTCTGGGGGATGACGGGGATCGGCGGCTGGCCGCAGTCCAACCGGCCGCCGGGCGGTGATGTGGCCTTGGAACGGCAGGACCAGCTGTTCATGGCCGGTGACGGCACCCCCTGGGTCCGCTCGGATCCCGCGCCGGATGTGCAGGACGACGACATCCGCTGGCACCGGGCGCCACGCTCGGTCTTCGCGGACCTGGACACGACGGGGCTGCTGGGCACGGTCGGAGACGGGAGGGCATTGGATACGGGTCCGGATGCGGCCTCGGGTGCGGCGGGTGCAGGTTCGGCGGAGGACGGCGCGGGCAGGGCCGGTGACACGCCCGTACAGGGGTCGGGCGATGTCTGGTGGGCTGTGCCGGGGCTGGCCGTCGGTTTCGTGACCGGTGTCGGCGGCACCCTGCTGATACGCCGCGCGGCGGCCGGGCACGAGGCCGGGCCGCCGCGGGACGGGCCACGACAGGAGCTGATCGATCTCTGAGCCCCGTCGATCGGCCTCCGGGGGGAGGCCGATCGAGCACACGGGTTTCGGGGCCTTGGCCTCCGGCGCCGGTCGCGGGGAGTTGTCCCGTCGGTGGCGTGGGCTGCGGGCGCCGGTCCAGGAGATCGGTGCGCGGCTTCCGCCAAGCCCGCCGGTCCAGCGGACCCGTCCCCTCCGTGGCGTCGGCTGCCGACGCCGGTCGGGGCCTCAGCCCAGGTCGATCTCCGGGTACAGCGGGAAGCCGGCCACGAGGTCGGTGGCGCGGTGGGAGATCTCTTCCGCGACCTTGGGGTCGAGGATGTGGGCGGCCTTGGAGGGGGCGCCCGACTTGGTGGTGCCGGGCTCCGTGGTGGTGAGGACGCGGTCGATGAGGCCGGCGACCTCGTCCATCTCGGCGGTGCCCAGGCCACGGGTGGTCAGAGCGGGGGTGCCGATGCGGATACCGGAGGTGTACCAGGCGCCGTTGGGGTCGGACGGGATGGCGTTGCGGTTGGTGACGATGCCGGAGTCGAGAAGGGAGGCCTCGGCCTGGCGGCCGGTGAGGCCGTAGGAGGAGCCGACGTCGATCAGGTTGAGGTGGTTGTCGGTGCCGCCGGTCACGAGGGTCGCGCCCCGGCGCATCAGGCCTTCGGCGAGGGCGCGGGAGTTGTCGACGATGCGCTGGGCGTAGTCCTGGAAGGAGGGCTGACGGGCCTCGGCGAGGGCGACGGCCTTGGCGGCCATGACGTGCGGGAGCGGGCCGCCGAGGACCATCGGGCAGCCGCGGTCGACCTGGTCCTTGAGGGAGTCGTCGCACAGGACCATGCCACCGCGGGGGCCGCGGAGGGACTTGTGGGTGGTGGTGGTGACGATCTGGGCGTGCGGGACCGGGTCGAAGTCACCGGTGAGGACCTTGCCGGCCACCAGGCCCGCGAAGTGCGCCATGTCCACCATCAGGGTCGCCCCGACCTCGTCGGCGATCTCCCGCATGATCCGGAAGTTCACGAGACGGGGGTAGGCGGAGTAGCCGGCGACGATGATCAGCGGCTTGAACTCGCGGGCCGACACCCGCAGCGCCTCGTAGTCGATCAGGCCGGTGGCCGGGTCGGTGCCGTAGGAGCGCTGGTCGAACATCTTGCCGGAGATGTTCGGGCGGAAGCCGTGGGTGAGGTGGCCGCCGGCGTCCAGGGACATGCCGAGCATGCGCTGGTTGCCGAAGGCCTGGCGGAGCTCGGCCCAGTCGGCCTCGGAGAGGTCGTTGACCTGGCGGACGCCGGCCTTCTCCAGGGCGGGGGCCTCGACACGGGCGGCGAGGACGGACCAGAAGGCGACGAGGTTGGCGTCGATGCCGGAGTGCGGCTGGACGTAGGCGTGGCGGGCGCCGAAGAGCTCGCGGGCGTGCTCGGCGGCGAGGGCCTCGACGGTGTCGACGTTGCGGCAGCCGGCGTAGAAGCGGCGGCCGATGGTGCCCTCGGCGTACTTGTCGCTGAACCAGTTGCCCATGGCGAGCAGGGTGGCCGGGGAGGCGTAGTTCTCGGAGGCGATCAGCTTGAGCATCTCGCGCTGGTCGTGCACCTCCTGGCCGATGGCGTCGGCGACGCGCGGCTCGACGGCGCGGATCACGTCGAGGGCGGCGCGGAAGGCGGTGGACTCGGTGGAGAGGGGCTGCTGCTCTGACATGTCGTCGGCCTCCGGGCGGCGTGGCTGAAGCGGTCACGGTTCACGGTTCGGCCCAGGCGCACGGCACTCGCTCGTCGGGCCCAGGGGTCAGGCCTTGGAGGGCCGCTCCCCGATGGTCGGTCCCATCCCAGCGCGCCAGTCACGGCCCGCGATCAGCCTACCGGGCGCATGAGTCGGCTCGGCTCCCGCGTCCGGCATCCGAGCGACGATAGGAAGGGGGTCCGCCTCATGTTCGGGAGTTGCCGTGACCGCTACGGAAAGCCTCATCGAAGCCGCCGACGCCCACAGTGCGCACACCTACCACCCGCTGCCGGTCGTGGTGGCGACGGCGGACGGGGCCTGGATGACGGATGTCGAGGGCCGGCGGTATCTGGATCTGCTGGCCGGGTATTCGGCGCTCAACTTCGGTCATGGCAACCGGCGGTTGATCGATGCGGCGAAGGCGCAGTTGGAGCGGGTGACGCTGACGTCGCGGGCGTTTCACCACGATCGGTTCGCCGCGTTCTGCACGGAGCTGGCCGAGCTGTGCGGCATGGAGATGGTGCTGCCGATGAACACCGGCACGGAGGCGGTGGAGACGGCCGTGAAGACGGCCCGGAAGTGGGGGTACCGGATCAAGGGCGTGCCGGCGGAGATGGCGAAGATCGTGGTCGCGGGCGGCAATTTCCACGGCCGTACGACGACGGTCATCAGCTTCTCCACGGATCCCGAGGCGCGCGCGGACTTCGGGCCGTACACGCCGGGCTTCGCGATCGTGCCGTACGGGGATCTGACGGCGATGCGGGAGGTGATGACCGAGAACACGGTGGCGGTGCTGTTGGAGCCGATCCAGGGCGAGTCGGGGGTGATCGTGCCGCCGCCGGGTTATCTGTCGGCGGTGCGTGAGCTGGCGCGGGAGCGGAACGTCCTCTTCATTGCCGATGAGATCCAGTCGGGGCTGGGGCGGACGGGACGTACGTTCGCGTGCGAGCACGAGGGGGTGGTGCCCGATATGTATGTGCTGGGGAAGGCGCTCGGCGGTGGTGTCGTCCCGGTGTCGGCGGTGGTGTCGAGTGCCGAGGTGCTGGGGGTGTTCCGGCCCGGGGAGCACGGTTCGACGTTCGGCGGGAATCCGCTGGCCTGTGCGGTGGCGCTGGAGGTGCTCGCGATGTTGCGGACGGGCGAGTTCCAGGCGCGGGCCGCGGAGCTGGGCGACCATCTCCAGCGGGAGCTGGCGGCGCTGGTCGGCACGGGACGGGTGACGGAGGTGCGGGGGCGCGGGCTGTGGGCGGGTGTCGACATCGCCCGGGCGTATGGGACGGGGCGGGAGGTGTCCGAGAAGCTGATGGACCGGGGTGTACTGGTGAAGGACACCCATGGGGTGACGATCCGGATCGCGCCGCCGCTGGTGATCGGGAAGGAGGATCTGGACTGGGGGCTCGCTCAGCTGCGGGGTGTGCTGGAGTTCTCCGCTGGAAGCAGGTGACGAAGCCGCGCGCCGGTGGGGGCTGGTCGCTCCCCCATCGCGGCGGTAGCCGCAAATCCGATACAGCCCCGCGCCCCTTTCGGGGTGTTTCAGTCCCCTCAGAGGATCACGTGCGGCAGAAAGCGCGCGTACTCGTCCGTCACCAGCCCCGACGACTCCCGGATGCCCAGGCCTGCCGACTCGTTCTCGACGACCCAGGCGCCGAGGACGACCCGATTGCCGTCGAAGTCGGGGAGCGGTGCCAACTCCTGGTAGCAGCAGGGCTCTTCCCGGATGACGGGATCGGCGCCCGGGTCGTGGATGGTCACGCCGGCGCCCTCACGGCCGAGGAGGGGCTTGGCGACGTAGCCCGTGGTCTTGGCCAGTTCGTGTGGTCCGTCGAGGTGGGCGGGCAGCAGGTTCGGGTGGCCCGGGTACAGCTCCCAGAGGATGGCGAGCAGCGCCTTGTTGCTGAGCAGCATCTTCCAGGCCGGTTCGATCCACAGGGTGCTGCCGGTGCCGCCGCCGTTGTCGAGGGTGTCGAGGACGTGATCGGCGAAGCGGTCGCTGGTGAGCCATTCCCAGGGGTAGAGCTTGAAACAGCTGCGGATGAAGCTGAGTTGGTTGTCGACGAAGCGGCCGGAGAGGTGGTCCCAGCCGATCTCCTCCATGGAGATCCAGGAGGTGTCCAGGCCCGCCTGTTCCGCCGTCTCCTTGAGATAGGCGACGGTCATGAGGTCCTCGCCGAGTTCGTCGGCCGAGGAGTGGGCGAAGTAGAGCGGGCCGCCGGGCGGGAGGAGCGCGGACTGCTTCTTCCAGGCGTCGACGAGGCGTTCATGGAGGGAGTTCCACTGGCCGGCGCCCGGGAAGCGTTCCGCCATCCAGAACCACTGGGGCGAGGCCGCCTCCACCAGGGAGGTGGGGGTGTCGGCGTTGTACTCCAGCAGCTTCGCCGGGCCGGTGCCGTCGTAGCGGAGGTCGAAACGGCCGTAGACGGTAGGGAGTTCGGTGCGGCGGTGCCAGGCTTCGGCGACCGCCTCGACGATGCGCGGGTCGTGGATGCCGAGGTCGGCGAAGCGGCCGGCGGTGACGATGTGCTCGGCCGCTGCCAGGCACATGCCGTGCAGTTCCTCGACGACCTCCTCCAGCGCCTCCACCTCCGGGAGTGAGAAGACGTAGTAGGCGCTCTCGTCCCAGTAGGGGCGCAGGGAGTCGTCAGGGTGGCGGGTGAGGGGGTAGATGAGCCCCTGCTCCTCGACTGTCTGCTGCCAGCCGGGGCGGGGCTCGATGGTGCGGCGTTCCATGACTGTCGTACGTTCCCGTTCAGCCGCCGGAGCTGCCCTTGTCGCCGCTGCCGAAGCCGCCCCGGTCGACTCCGCTGCCGCCGCCGGTCCCGCCGCTTGTCGAACTGCCGGATCCCTTGCCGGGCTTGGTGAAGGAGCCGCCGTTGACCCGGTCGCCCTTCTTCTTGCCGCCGTAGTAGTAGGCGCCGTTGACGGTCGTGGCCGACTTGCAGTTCTTGTCGCCGACGACGTTGTAGCCCTTGCCGAGGAGGTAGCTGTCGCGGTCCACGCAGCGCTTGTCCGGGTCGGAGGAGCAGGAGGTGAGGGCCGCGGCGAGCAGTCCCATGCCGCCGAGCACGACCGTGCCCGAGCGCAGTTGTCGGCGTGCGTCCGCCATGTTCGTGTCTCCCCGTTGATGTGCGATCTTCGGCGGTCAGCTTAGGGATCGGTAAGAGCCCCCACGCAGCCAGGTCTCCCCTCGCCTCCTCCCCTACAGTCACTTTGTGCTCTTTGGAATGTTGTGCGCCCTTGGTGCCGCGGTCTGCTTCGGTACGGCGACGGTGTTGCAGGCGATGGCGACGCGGACGGCGGACACCGGTCGGGGCGGGGAGGCCGCGCTGTTCCTGCGGGCGGTCCGGCAGTGGCGGTATCTGGCCGGGCTTGCGCTGGACGGGCTGGGGTTCGTGTTCCAGGTGGCCGCGCTGCGGTCGATCCCGATCTACGCGGTCGGTGCGGCGCTGGCGTCGAGCCTGGCCGTGACGGCGGTGGTCGCCGCGCGGCTGCTGCGCGTACGGCTGAGCGGGGGCGAGTGGGCAGCGGTGGGCGTGGTGTGTGCCGGGCTCGCGATGCTGGGGATCTCGTCGGGGACGGAGGGCGACCGGGGCGGGCCGGCGGCGTTGGAGTACGCGATGCTCGCCACGGCCGTCGCGGTGCTGCTGCTCGGGCTGAGTGCCGGGCGGCTGCCCGAGCGGGGACGGGCGTTGCTGCTCGGTCTGGGGGCCGGGTTCGGGTTCGGGGTGGTCGAGGTGGCGGTGCGGCTGATCGACTCGCTCGCGCCCTCGGCTCTGCTGGCCGATCCGGCGACGTACGCGCTGCTGCTGGGCGGCGGTGCCGCGTTTCTGTCGCTGACCTCGGCCCTCCAGCGGGGGTCGGTGACCACCGCCACCGCCGGGATGGTGATCGGGGAGACCATCGGGCCCGCGCTGGTGGGTGTGGTGTGGCTGGGCGACCGTACGCGGGAGGGGCTGGCGTGGCTCGCCGTGCTGGGGTTTCTGGTGGCCGTGGCGGGGGCGTTGGCGCTGGCGCGGTTCGGTGAGGTGACGGAGGGGGCCGAGGGGGCGCCTCCCCCACCGGCCCCGGGGATTCCCTGAGTCCGTCCCGGAGGTCCGGAGGGTGTGGGGATCCCTAGCGTTCCGTTGTGCGGCCGGAGAGCCGGCCGGGACAGACAGGGGGTAGTCATGGGACCGAACGACGCTCAGATCGTGCGGGTGTTCAGCCGCGAGCCGAAGGGACCGATCGCGGATCTCACGCTGGATCCCACCAAAGACGCCGAGATCGTGGTGGAAGCGGAGGCCGGCGACACTCTGCACCAGACCGGGGGAAAGTACTCGGTGACGCTCGTCGTGCGCGACATCAGCGACGGCACCGCGATTCCCGCGACCGTGGCGGGCGCTCCGCAGCCCAATGAGGTGAAGGGCTCGTTCACCGACGCCAACTGGCCGAACCTCGCGGCCGGTTTCGACTTCGTCATCAGCAGCGCCACGCTCCAGAACCACCGGGGGCACCTGGCGCAGGCGTATGGATCGGTGCTGTACGGCACAGGCAAGCCGGGTGTGACCTTCGCGGTCAGCCAGCCGTTCCAGATCCTTCCGTAGCCGCACCGATCCGGGCCACGAGCTCCACCCGGGACCGTATGCCCAGCTTCGCGTAGGCATGGCTCAGGTGGTACTCGACGGTCTTCGCGCTGAGGACCAGCTCGCGTGCGATCCGGCGGTTGGTCAGCCCGGTCACCGCGAGCTGCGCCACGGCGTACTCCTGCGGGGTCAGCCGTTCGCGCGCTCCGGGGAGAGCGGCGGGGCCGCCGTCGGGCGCGGCCCCGCAGGCGGCCAGCTCCCGGTCGCAGTGGCGCAGGAAGGGCACGGCGCCCAGTTCGGCGAAGCCCGCCCGGGCCGCCCGCAGCTGCTCCAGGGCCGGGGTGCGGCGGCCGGCGCGGCGCAGAAAGACACCGAAGTCGAGCTCGGCGCGGGCCCGTTCGAGGGGCAGGCCGAGGCGCGCGCCCCGGTCGAGGGCCTCGGCGAAGGCGTCCCGGGCGAGTTTCGGCTCGCGGCGGGCGGCGTGCAGGTTGCCGCGCACCCGGCAGACGACCGCCAGCGTGGAGGCACGCAGTCGGCGGGCGGCGCGCCGTTCCAGCGCGGTCAGCACCTCCTCGGCCTCGTCGAGCCGACCGGCCGCCACCAGCGAGTCGGCGAGCAGGTCGCGCCAGACCGTGAGACCGGGTTCCGCGGTGAAGTCCAGGTCCTCGTGGACGAGGAGGGTCCTCAGCAGGGCGACGGCGGTCGCCGGGTCGCCGCGGACGAAGGCGAGGTAGGCGCGTCCGTACGTCACGAAGACCTCGACCATCGCCGACTCCTGGACCACGGGATGGTCGCGCGCGCTCTTCAGGCGCTCCTCGGCACGCTCGTACTGGCCACGGGCGGTCAGCAGAAGCGCCTCCTCGGCGTGCACGAGGGGAGCGATCCACCCCTGGCCGAGGTCGGCGGCGACCGAGGACGCCGTCTCCCAGTGCGGCATGGCCAAGTCCCAGGCCCCGTCGAGGAATTCGGCCTTCGCCAGGATCGCCAGGGCGATCACCCGCAGGGGTACCGGTCCCTGGCGGGCGAGTTCCGCGGCCCGCTCCAGGTCGCGGCGTGCCCGTGCCGGGCGGTCGGTGTACATGTACAACAGGCCCCTGCCCATGAGGAGTTCGATGTCCTCGGGCCCCACCAGCGGGGCCTCGGGCAGCTCCGCCGCCAGCCGGAACCCCTCCTCGAAGGCGCCCAGCTGCCCGAGCGCGGCGAGGTGGATGAAGCGCAGGGTCCCTCCGGAGCGCGCCCGGCCGCCCGCGCCCCGGGCCGGCTCGGCCCAGCGGCACACCTGGGTCGAGTGGCCGCCCATCATCTGGACCATCACGTACTGTTCCGCGATCCGCGCGTCCAGGCCGGGGTCCGCTCCGGGTGTGCGCAGCCGCCATGCCTCGTCGAGCAGCGCCCGGGCCTGGTGGACGCGTCCGGCGACCAGCGCGAGATGGCCGCGGGCGCAGCACCGTAGGGCCTCGTCGGTGGCCTCCGGCAGCGCGGCCGCGACGGCGTCCGCCTCCTCCTCCCGGCCGTCGAAGAGATAGGCCTCCACGGCCTCGCAGGCCAGCCGGCCCCGCTCCGGCGGGGAGGAGGCCAGCCGGGACGCGTACCGCACGAGGGGCGCGGCCTCCACCCAGCGGCCGACGGCACCGCGCCGCCGGGCGCAGTCGGCGAGTTCGGCGGCCAGCCGGTCGTCGGGACCGTGCGCGGCGAGCGCTCGATGGTGCAGCCGGACGAACTCGTCGTCCTCGGTCCCGGCGGCCCTGGTGTGCAGCTCGGTGCGGCGTACCGGGCCCAGCTCGTGGTAGACGGCCGCCCGGACCAGGGGGTGGGTGAACGCGATGCCGGTCGTCGTGTCGTGCGGGGCCTCCTGGAGCAGCCCCTGCGCCAACGCCTCACCCAGGGCGGCCAGCGGCTCGGCCACCCCCGCGAGGCGGGCGGCGCGGTCCAGGGTGCAGTGCGTGCCGAGTACGGCCGCGGCCTGCACCAGAGCGCGGGCGGGCGGGCCGCAGCGGGCGAGCCGGTCCAGGACGAAGCGGGCGTACGACTGCGGGGCGGGCAGTGGGGACATGGCGGTGCCCGAACCCCTTTCGGCGGCGGAGGAGGACCGGAGCACGGCCGCCGGCACCTCCTCGAGCAGGGCGAGGCAGTGCAGCGGGTTGCCGTCGGTGTGGGCGTGCAGACGGTGGGCGGCGGCCGGGGGCAGCGGCTCGGTCAGGTACCGGGCGCTGAGTCCGACGAGGTCCGTCGCCGCGAGACCGCCCAGGCGCAGCCGTACGGAGCTGTCGTCGGTCAGGATCCGGCGCAGTCCGCCGGGCAGCCGCGGGTCGCCCATGTCGCGCAGCGCGAGCAGGGCGAGGACGCGGTCGGCACGCAGTCGGCGCAGGGCGAAGGTGAGCGCGCGCAGGGAGGGTGTGTCGGCCCAGTGCGCGTCGTCCACGACCACCACGACGGGCTCCTCGTGCTGCAACTCCCCCAGTGGTTCGAGGAGTTCGGCCCCTGCGGTGAGCGGGTCGGTGTGCACGGGGCGGCCCAGGAGCTGACTCAGAACGCCGTACGGCAGGTCCGCCTCGTGCTCTTCGCCCGCCGCCGCCAGGACGTGCCCCTCGGCCGTGCCGGTGATGAAGTGCCGCACGAGTGCCGTCTTGCCGATGCCGGCCGGGCCCTCGACGACGACCAGTTGCGGGCGGCCGGCGGATGCCTCCCCGTACAGCCGGCGCAGCTCGGCGAGTTCGTCCGTGCGTCCCAGGAACGACGCCCCGTTGCCGCGTCCTGCGGGCATGGCAGCGTGCATGACGGCCCCTCCCCCGAGATCACGGCCCACGGCACACCCCGGGGACATCCCTGGGTGGTCACCGGAGGTGGACCGGTGGCCGTGTCCGTACGTTGGCTCGAGTCCAGGATCCAGGTCGGTGACGGGGGAACGCGGTGAAAGCCGAGGAATTACGGCAACAGGGCAGGGTTGCGGCGGCACTTGCGGCGGCCAGGGGTCCCATCGGCGCGCTCCCGGCGGAGCTGCTGGTGGTACGGGCACGCGCGCTGTGGGACATGGAGCACACGGAGGCCGCCGCTGAGCAGGCCTTCGAGGCGGTACGGCGTGATCCGACGCTGCCCGCCGCCCGCGCGATGCGGGGTCTGGCCCAGCTCGACGCAGGAGACCTCGGGGCGGCCTGGGACGAGGCCGAGTACGCGCAGAAGCGGGCGCCGGAGGAGCCGCTGACGTACCTCCTGCTGTCCGAACTCCACGGGGAACACGGGCAGTTCGAGGAGGCTGCCGCGTTGCTCTCGGAAGGTGTCAGGCGCCGCCCGTTCGACGCCGATCTGCGGCTGCACCGGGCCGGCTGGCTGTCGCAGATCGAACGCGGGGAGGAGAGCCTGCGCGATGTGGAGGTCGTGCTCACCCGGTTCCCCGAGCACGTCCTGGCGCTGAGCGTCCGGGCCGCGCTGCTCGGGGCGTCGGACCGGGCGGACCGGGCCCTCGACAGCGCCGGGGAGGCCGTGCGGCTGGCCCCGAAGTGTGCGGGGGCGCTGATGGCCCTGGGGCTGGTGCATTTCTGGCGCGCTGAGGACGACGTGGCCCGTCGGGTACTCGGCCGCGCGGTGCGGACGGCGCCCGCGAGTCCCCGGATCGCTACGGTGCGGGCGCTTCCCGAGTTGAGGTCCGATCCACGCGCGGCCCTGGCCCTGCTGCCCGACGGCAAGCTGTGCTGCCGGCCCTCCGTCCACGCCGACATCCGCTACCTCCAGGCCGTGTGCCACCACTGCCTCGACGCACCTGAGGAGTCCCGGCGCCTGCTCGACTCCGCGCTGGAGTACCAGCCGTGGCACCTGGAATCCCTCGATCTGCGCTGCTGGCTGCTGCTGCTCGCGGACGAGGAGGAGGGCGCGCTGCGTGATGCGCAGGCCGTGCTGGCGCGGCACCCGGACGAGCTGCGGGCACGGTCCGTGCGCGGCGCCGTGCAGGTGCGTCACGAGCGCTGGAACGCGGCGCTCGAGGACTCGTCGGTGGCGCTGGCGACCGACCCGCAGGACGTGTTGTCCCTGTGGGTGCACGGCACGGCCTGCGCCATGACCGGCGACACCGAGCGCGCCCGGGCCGCTCTGTCCCGGCTGACCGCCGTCGACACGACCGGCGAGTTGACCCGTCGGCTCGCCGCTCTGGTCGCGACCGCCCGACCGGAGGCCGACCGGACCGACTGGTCCAAACGGACCTGGGAAGTGCTGCACCGGGTGGGGACGGTCGTCAGCCTCGCGGGCGTTCTCGCCGGGGTGGGCGGATCCGTGGGCGGCGGATCGTCGGCCTGAGACGGAGCCGCCCCGTACCGGCGAACCATCGGCCCGGCCCCCCCCTACGGCAGCACCCTGCACAACGCGTCCAACGCCCCCGCCCACGCGTGGTCCGGAGGCGTCCCGTACCCCACGACCAGGGCGTCCAGGGGCTCGGCGACGGCCGCCCGGTGACGGAAGAAGGACAGTCCGTGCAGGGCGAGGCCCTGCCAGTTGGCCGCCTGGACCACCGACTTCTCGGTGCCGGACGGCAGCCGCAGGACGGCGTGCAGGCCGGCCGCGACGCCGGTGGCGTGGACGTCGGGGGCATGTGCGGCGAGGGCCGCGACCAGGGCGTCCCGGCGACGCCGGTAGCGCAGCCGGGCGGCCCGCACATGGCGGTCGTAGGCCCCGGAGGTGATGAACTCGGCGAGTGTCAGCTGGTCCAGCGCCCCGCAGGTGTCCACCTCGCCCTTCGCCGCCGCGGCCTTCTCCGCGAGGGCGGGCGGCAGCACCGCCCAGGCCAGCCGGAGGCCGGGGGCGAGTGACTTGCTGGCGGTGCCGAGGTGGACGACACGGTCGGGGTCGAGACCCTGGAGGGCGCCGACGGGCTGGCGGTCGTAGCGGAACTCGCCGTCGTAGTCGTCCTCCAGGACCAGTCCGCCGGTGCGCCGCGCCCACTCGACCACGGCCGAGCGGCGGTCGGGGTGCAGGGGCGCGCCCATCGGGAACTGGTGGGCGGGGGTGAGCAGGACGGCGCCCTCGTCCGTCAACTGTCCGGTGTCCGTGCCGAGTTCGTCGAAGGGCAGCGGCTCCGTGTGCAGCCCGGCCGAGGTCAGGCGGTTCCAGTGCGCGTCGAGGCCGTACGACTCGACGGCGACCGTCCGTGCTCCGCGCGCCCGCAGGAGTTGGCCCAGGATGTCCAGGGCCTGGGTGAAACCGGCACAGACGACGATGCGTTCCGGGTCGGCACGTACGCCCCGGGCGCGGGCGAGGTAGCCGGCGAGTGCGGAGCGCAGTTCGGGGCGGCCGCGGGGGTCTCCGTAGCCGAGGGCGGAGTTCGGGGCGGCGGCGAGCGCGCGGCGGGCGGCCCTGAGCCACTCGGTGCGCGGGAAGGAGGCGAGGTCGGGGGTGCCGGGGATGAGGTCGTACGCGGGGCGGTGCTGCTCCCGGCGGCGGGGTACGGCGTCCGGGGGCGGGACGACCGTACGTTCCGCCACTCTCGTGCCCGAACCCTGGCGGGCGGTGAGCCAGCCCTCGGCGACGAGGTCGGCGTAGGCGTCGGCGACCGTGTTGCGGGCGATGCCCAGGTCGGCGGCGAGGGCGCGGGAGGAGGGCAGCCGGGTGCCGGGGGCGAGGCAGCCGGTGCGGACCGCTTCGCGCAGGGCGTCGGTCAGGCCGCGGCGCACGCCGGAGCCGGTCGGTTCCAGATGCAGGTCGACGCCCAGAGTGGCCCATGATTCCGCCATGGAAATGGACCATACCCCTGGGCTGCCCGGCTCCTAGGGTCGAATCCATGACGAACAGCGACACCCCCGTGGACTACGCCCCCGAGCACACCCCCCGACTGGACTGGACCCGGCACGTCCCCGAGGTCTACAAGGCCATGGTCCGCCTCGACGCGGCCGCCAGGAAGGGCCTCGACGCGAAGCTCCTGGAGCTGGTGAAGATACGTGCGTCGCAGCTCAACCGCTGCGCGCTCTGCATCGACATGCACAGCAAGGACGCGCTCGCGGCCGGCGAGAGCGTCGAGCGGATCATCCAGCTGAGCGCCTGGGAGGAGTCGCGTCACTTCTACACGGAGAAGGAGGCGGCGGCGCTGGAGCTCACGGAGGCCGTGACCGTGCTGACTGGGGGCACCTCCCAGACGAAGTCTGGGGGAGGTTTCGTGGTGGACGAGGTGTACGAGACGGCCGCCAAGCACTTCGAGGAGGCCGAACTGGCACAGCTGATCGCCTCGATCACGGTGATCAACGCATGGAACCGGTTCGGCGTGACCTGCCGGATGGTGCCGGGCCACTACACGCCGGGGGACCACAGGTGACGGACCGCGTCGACACCTTCCGCGCCCTGCACCGAGGGCGGCTGCCCGATGACCCGCTGGTGCTGCCCGGCCCATGGGACGCGGCGAGCGCACGGGCGTTCGTGGCGGCCGGGTTCCCCGCGCTCGCGACGCCCAGCGCGGGGATCGCCGCCAGTCTCGGGTACGAGGACGGGCAGACCCCCGCCGACGAGATGTTCGCCGCGGTGGCGCGGATCGTACGGGCCGTCGACGTGCCCGTGTCGGCGGACGTCGAGGGCGGGTACGGGCTCGACCCCAAGGAGTTGGTGGAGCGGCTGCTGGAGACGGGGGCCGTCGGGTGCAACCTCGAGGACTCCGACGAGGGTGCCCTCAAGGACCCGCGGGAGCACGCCGAGTGGCTCGCCGAGGTGCGGTGGTACGCGCCGGCCGAGCGGCTCTTCATCAACGCGCGCGTCGATACGTTCGTCCGCGGGGTCAAGGAACCCGAACGGGCCATCGAGCGGGCCGCGTTGTATGTCGCCGCGGGCGCCGACTGCGTCTATCCGATCGGCGCCCCCGTCGACGTACTGCCGCTGCTGCGGTCCGGGATCCAGGGCCCACTGAACGTGTTCGCCCGGCTCGACGGCGAGGGCCCTTCGCCCGCGGATCTGGGGGAACTCGGGGCCACCCGCGTCACGTTCGGGCCGGGGCTCCAGCGGGAGGCGACGGCCGCGCTGCGGGTGATCGCCGACCGACTGAAGTAGCGGTCAGGACAGCCACGCCCGCCATGTCGACTCGTGGCCGTCCACCCACTTCTTCGCCGCCTCCTCGGGGCTGAGCTTCTGGTCGGCGATCAGCAGGGAGACCTCGTTCTGGTCCTCGGTCGTCCAGTTGAAGTCCTTCAGGAAGCGGGCCGCCTTGCCGCCGCTCTCGGCGAAGTCGGCGTTGAGGTACTTCTGGAGCGGGGTGTGCGGATAGGCGCAGGCGACCTTCGCGGGGTCGGCGTCGCAGCCCTCCTTGTACGCCGGGAGCTTCACCTCGGTCATCGGGACCTTCTTGAAGAGCCACTGGGGGGCGTACCAGTAGGTGAGGAAGGGCTTCTCCTCCTTGGCGAACTGTTTGATCTGGGTGATCTGGGCGGCTTCCGAACCGGCGAACACCACCTGGTAGTTCAGGTCCAGGTTGTTCACCAGCGCCTTGTCGTTGGTGACGTAGGAGGGGGAGCCGTCCATCAGCTGGCCCTTGCCGCCGCTCTCGGCGGTGCGCAGCTGGGAGGCGTACTTGTCGAGGTTCTTCCAGTCCGTGACGTCGGGGTGCTGTTTCGCGAAGTACGTCGGCACGTACCAGCCGATGTGCCCGGTGACGCCGAGTTCGCCGCCGTTCACGATCGTCTTCTTGTCCCGGACGTAGCGCTGTTCCTGCTCCGGGTGCCCCCAGTCCTCCAGGAGCGCGTCGACGCGGCCCTGGCTGAGCGCGTCCCAGGCGGGGACCTCGTCGACCTGGACGGTGTCGACGCGGTAGCCCAGCTTGTGTTCGAGCAGGTACTGGGCGACGGCGACGTTGGCCTGCGCGCCGACCCAGGACTGGACGGAGAGCGTCACGGTCCTGGCGCCCTGCGCATTCGCGAAAGGCGACGCCTGCTTGGTCATGTCGGCGGCACCGCAGCCGGTGAGCAGCAGGAGTGCGCCCACGGCGGCGGTCGTACTCATCCTCGTACGAAGTCGCATGTCACGCTCCCTTCTTCGCGCGGCGTCCGGTCGGTTGCGTCACCCGGTCGAGCATCAGGCCGAGGCAGACGATCGCGGCGCCCGCGACCAGGCCGGTCGCCAGGTCGCCCTGGGCGAGGCCGAAGACGACGTCGTAGCCGAGGGCTCCGCCGCCGACCAGGCCGCCGATGATGACGACGGCGAGGACCAGGACCACGCCCTGGTTGAGGGCGAGCAGCAACGCCGGGCGGGCGAGCGGGAGTTGGACCTGCCGGAGCTGCTGGGCGGGGGTCGCGCCGAGTGAGCGGGCCGACTCCAGGGCGGCGGGGTCGACCCGGCGCAGGCCCTGGGCGGTGATGCGGACGACGGCCGGGAGGGCGTAGACGACGGCCGCGGCGACGGCCGGCGCGCGGCCCACGCCGAACAGTGCGACGACCGGGATGAGATACACGAACTGCGGCATCGTCTGGAAGACGTCCAGGACGGGACGGAGCAGACGCTCGACCCGGTCGCTGCGGGCCGCCGCGACACCGGTCGCGAAGCCGAGGACGAGGGTGACGGCGACGGCGGCGAGGACCTGGGAGAGGGTGTCGAGCGAGGAGTCCCAGACGCCGAGCGCGCCGATCGCGGCCATGGCGAGGACGGCGGTCAGCGCGGTGCGCCAGGTGCCGATCAGCCAGGCCAGTGCGGCGACGATCAGCAGGACCGACCACCAGGGCAGCCACTGGAGTCCGTCCCGGACCGGGTCCAGGACCCAGGTGGTGAAGCGGGCCGCCCAGTCGGCGGTGCCGCCGATGACGGGGACGCCGGAGTAGAGGTGCGCGGTCATCCAGTCGACGACCCGGTTGACCGGGTCGTCGATGGCGACCGTCCAGGCGTCGGGCCAGTCGACCCGGCCCGCGAGCCGGGCGGCGAGCGCGACGGCGAGGGTGGCGACGGCCGCGTACGCCCACAGTGCCTTACGGCCGTCCCCGCGCTGTTCTCCTGCCGCGCCGGTCACCCGGTCCAGCACGACCGCGAGCAGCACGATCGGAATCCCGGCCGCGAGCGCGGCGCCCACGTCGACCGAGGCCAGCGCCTGGTAGACGCGGTCACCGAGACCGCCGCCGCCGATCACCGACGCGATGACCGCCATCGACAGCGCCATCATGATCGTCTGGTTGAGGCCGAGGAGGAGTTCCTTGCGGGCCAGCGGGACACGGGCGGTCAGCAGGCGCTGGCGTGCGGTGGAGCCGAGCGACTCGACCGCCTCCAGCACCTCCTTGTCGGCGCCGCGCAGGCCCAGCGCGGTGAGGCGGGCCATCGGCGGGGCGGCGTAGACGACCGTGGCGAGGACGGCCGCGGGGACGCCGATACCGAAGACCAGGACGACGGGGAGGAGGTAGGCGAAGGCGGGCAGCACCTGCATGGTGTCCAGGACCGGGCGCAGGACTCGGTCCATACGGTCGGACAGCCCGGCGGCGAGACCGAGGAGCGCGCCGACCACGACCGAGGCGAGGACCGCCGCCACCATGAGGGCGAGGGTCTGCATGGTCGGGATCCACATGCCCAGAAGCCCGCAGGTCAGCAGGGCGGCGGCGGTACCGAGGGCGAGGCGCACGCCTGCCACCCGCCAGGCGATCAGCGCGCCGAACGCGGTGACGCCGGCCCATCCGGCGGCCAGCAGGAGCAGATAGACGGCGCGTACGGAGACGACGACCGCGTTGCTGACATGGCCGAAGAAGTAGAGGAACAGGGGGTGGCTGTCCCGGTTGTCGATGATCCAGTCGCTGGTTCTGGTGAGGGGCCCGGACAGATCGACGGTCAGTGCGTCGGGCCAGGCGCCGCTCGCCCAGCGGGCGTCGGCGAGGGGGACGAGGATCGCGGCGGCGAGGGCGAGGAGGGAGAGCTTGGCCACCGCGCGGTTTCTGAGGATCGCGGGGAGTGTGCGAGGGGTCGGTGCGGTGATCGTTGCCATCAGACGGACTCCGCGTGGGTGTTGCCGTCTGGTTGGGTCGCTTGCCGCCGCTTGGCGGGTGCCGCTGCGCCCACCCGTGCCGCCCCAGCGGCACGACTGCCCGCAGCTGCGCCGGCTACCACGCCGAGCAGGGCGTCCGCGTCCACGGTGCCCCGGCAACGGCCGTCCTCCACAACGCAGGCAGATGTGCCGAGGTCGGCGACCACCTTGATCGCTTCGGCGACCACGGCGTCGGCGGCTATGGCGCCCGGGTGATCGGAACCGCCGCACTCCCCCGCCCGCATCGCCGTACGCACCGTCATGACCTGCTCGCGCGGCACGTCCCGCACGAACTCCCGGACGTAGTCGTCGGCCGGGGAGCCCACGATCTCCTCCGGCGTCCCCAGCTGCACCACACGGCCGTCACGCATCAGCGCGATGCGGTCGCCGAGCTTCAGCGCCTCGCTCAGGTCATGGGTGATGAAGACCATCGTGCGGCCCTCCTCGCGGTGGAGGCGGATGACCTCCTCCTGCATGTCCCGCCGGATCAGCGGGTCGAGGGCGCTGAACGGCTCGTCGAACAGCAGGACTTCGGGGTCCACCGCCAGCGCCCGGGCCAGGCCCACCCGCTGGCGCTGTCCGCCGGACAGCTGGCTCGGCCTGCGCTGCTCCATGCCCTCCAGGCCGACCTTGGCGACGACTTCGGCGGCGCGCGCACGGCGCTCCGCCCTGCCCACGCCCTGGATCTCCAGGCCGTACGCCACGTTGTCGAGGACCGTGCGGTGCGGAAGCAGGCCGAAGTGCTGGAAGACCATCGCGGCGCGGTGTCGGCGCAGTTCGCGCAGCCGGGGCTTGTCCATCGCGCGGACGTCCTCACCGTCGATGGCGATGGTGCCGGACGTCGGTTCGATCAGCCGGGTCAGACAGCGGACCAGGGTGGACTTGCCGGAACCGGACAGGCCCATGACGACGAAGACCTCGCCCTTGCGGACGTCGAAGGAGACGTCCCGGACGGCGGCCGTGCAGCCGGTGCGGCCGCGGAGGTCGGCGGGCTCCAGGGAGGCCAGCTCCGGGTCGGCGGGGACGCGGTCCGCTTTCGGGCCGAAGACCTTCCACAGGCCCTGGACGGAGAAGACGGGTGTGTTCGGGGTCGTGGTCATCACGCGTCACCACCGATCAGGTCGACGGCCTTCTCCCCGACCATGAGCACCCCGATCATCGGGTTCACGGCGGGCATCGTCGGGAAGACGGACGCGTCGGCGATCCGGATTCCGTCCAGGCCGCGGATCCTCAACTGCGGGTCCACGACCGCCTGTTCGTCGGTCGCCGCGCCCATACGGCAGGTCCCGGCCGGGTGGTAGACGGTGTGCGCGACCTTGCGGGCGTACTCGCCGAGTTCCGCGTCGCCGAGGATCTCCGGGCCCGGGCACACCTCGCGCCTGAGCCAGCCCGCCAGGGGCTCCGTCCTGGCGATCTCGCGGGCGATGCGGATGCCGTCGACGAGGGTGCGGCCGTCGTAGTCGTCCTCGTCCGTGAAGTAGCGGAAGTCGAGGGCGGGCTTCTCGGCGGGGTCGGGGCTGGTCAGGTACAGCCGGCCGCGGCTCTTCGGCTTGGGGATGTTCGGGGTCATCGAGACGCCGAACTCCGGCCGCTCGTAGCCCAGTCGCTCCGGGTTGTCCGTGAACGGGATCTGGTAGAAGTGGAACATCAGGTCCGGGCCCGCGTGTTCGGGGTCGCGGCGCACGAAAAGGCCCGCGTCCGAGTCCATCGCGGAGTTCTCCGGGATGGGGCCGTCCGTCTCCCAGACGATCACCGACTCGGGGTGGTCGAGCAGGTTCTCACCGACGCCGGGCAGGTCGTGGACGACCGGGATGCCGAGCGCCTCCAGATCCTGCCGGGGCCCGATGCCCGAGTGCAGCAGCAGGCGCGGCGAGTCGACGGCGCCCGCGCACAGCAGAACCTCGTTGCGGGCTCGTACGACGAACTCCGCGCCGTCCTTGTCCCGTACCCGCACGCCCTCGGCCCGGGTGCCCTCCAGCTCCAGCCGGTACGCCCAGGTCTGAAGCAGGATCGTCAGGTTCGGGCGCTCGTCCATCACCGGGTGCAGATACGCCACCGACGCGCTCGACCGCTTGTTGTCCTCCGGGTGGTAGGCGAGGTCGAAGAAGCCGACGCCCTCGGTGAACGGCTTCTTGTTGAAGCCCTCGACGCGCGGCACGCCGAGTGCGGCCTGGGCGGCGTCGACGAAGTCGCGGGCGATGGCGTTGCGGTCCTTCTCGTCGACCGGGACGACGTTGTTCAGCAGCCGGGCGTAGTACGCCTCCATCGGCACCGCGCCCCACCCCTGGGCACCGGCCGCCTCCCACTCGTCCCAGTCGGACGGCAGCGGCTTGAAGGAGATGAGGGTGTTGTGGCTCGAACACCCGCCGAGGACGCGGGCGCGGCTGTGCCGGATGTGGGAGTTGCCGCGGGGCTGCTCGGTGGTCGGGTAGTCGTAGTCCAGTTCGCCGCCGAGGAGGCCCATCCAGCGGCGCAGGGTCAGCACGTCGTCGCGGCCGACGTCGCTGGGGCCGCCCTCGATGACCGCGACGGTGACGTCCGGGTTCTCGGTGAGGCGGGAGGCGATGACGGAGCCCGCGGTGCCGCCACCGATGACGACGTAGTCGTAGACGTGGGGGGTTTCGGACATGGGGGTAACTCCAAAAGGGATCAGGCTTGAAGGGGGCGTGACTGGACGCGCCCCAAAGGGGAGCGGGGAACTGCGCGACCAGCCACGACGGCGCCGCAGACGACACACGACCTGTCGCGGCACTTCCGTAGTCGCCTATCCGGCGAACCACCGCACCGGCTTCGGCGCCAGGTTCTGGTAGACGTGCTTGCTCTCGCGGTACTCGGCGAGTCCGGCGGGACCGAGCTCGCGGCCCACCCCGCTCTTGCCGAAGCCGCCCCACTCCGCCTGCGGTAGGTAGGGGTGGAAGTCGTTGATCCAGACGGTGCCGTGCCGCAGCCGGGCGGCGACCCGGCGGGCGCGTCCGGCGTCGGTGGTCCAGACGGCGCCCGCGAGCCCGTACTCCGTGTCGTTGGCGAGAGCGACCGCCTCGTCCTCCGTACGGAACGTCTCGACGGTGAGCACCGGGCCGAAGACCTCTTCGCGTACGACCTTCATCTCGCGGTGGCACTGGTCCAGGACCGTCGGCTCGTAGAAGTAGCCGGTGGCCGGGCGCTCGGCCGACGGCTCGGGGCGCTTGCCGCCGGAGCGGAGCAGCGCGCCCTCGGCCAGCGCGGAGGCGACGTACGACTCGACCTTCGTGCGCTGCTGCTCGGAGACGAGCGGCCCGCACTCCACGCCGTCCTCGGTGCCGCGGCCGAGGCGGATCTTCGAGGCCCGGCGGGCGAGTTCGGCGACGAAGCGTTCCCGGACCGACTCCTCGACGATGAGCCGGGCGCCCGCGGAGCACACCTGCCCGCTGTGGATGAACGCGGCGTTCAGGGCCTGGTCGACGGCCGTGTCGAAGTCCTCGTCGGTCGAACAGGCGTCGGCGAACACGACGTTGGGGTTCTTGCCGCCGAGTTCGAGGGCGACCTTCTTGACGGTCACGGCGGCGGCCTGCGCGACCTTGGTGCCGCTGATCAGGCCGCCGGTGAAGGAGACGAGGTCGACGTCGGGATGGTCGGCGAGCCGGGCGCCGACCGAGTGACCGGGCCCGGTCACGATGCCCGCGACCCCGGCGGGCAGACCGGCCTCCGCCAGCAGGTCGATCAGGGCGATCGTGGTCAGCGGAGTGATCTCGCTCGGCTTGATCACGAAGGTGTTGCCGGCCGCGAGCGCCGGGGCGATCTTCCAGCTGGCCTGCAACAAGGGGTAGTTCCAGGGCGTGATCAGTGCGCACACGCCGACCGGCTCGTGCACGACGACGCTGTGGATGTCGGGCGAGCCCGCGTCGACCACCCTGCCCGCGCCCTCCGCCACCACCAGATCGGCGAAGTAGCGGAAGGCGTCGGCGACGCAGTCGATGTCGACCCGGCCCTCTTCGACCGTCTTGCCCGCGTCCCGGCTCTCCAGCAGCCCGAGCGCCTCCCGGTCGCGGACGAGGAGGTCGGCGACCCGGCGCAGCAGCGCGGCACGCTCGGCGACGGGGGTGTGCGGCCAGTCCCCCTCGTCGAAGGCCCGGCGGGCCGCCGCGACCGCCAGGTCGGTGTCCTTCTCGTCCCCCTCCGCGACCACGGCGAAGGGCAGGGCGTCTGCCGGGTCGAGGATCTCGCGCGTGGCGCCGGAGACCGCTTCCAGCCACTGGCCGTCGACATGGATCGTCCGCTGCGTCTGCTGCCTTGCCATGATCGGTATTGCCTTCCGTTCCTGTTCAGTGCCCCTGAGTCACATATGTGTTGCTCCCGAGGACCGTGAGCACATGCCCCCGGCCCTCGGATACATGCGCAATGCATGGCCGAAAGTGGGCCGCGTCACTGAACATGCGGGCGAATAGGGCGAAAGGCGGCTCCCTGGACTCCTCAGAATCCTTTGACTAAAGTCAAAGAATGGAGCCCGTACACACGGAACCGGTGTCGACGGAGCAGGTGGCGGCCTTCCGTCGGTTCAACCGCTACTTCACGCGCCGCATCGGCGCACTGGACGACCACTACCTCGGCCAGGACCGTCCGCTCGGCGAGGCCCGGCTGTTGTTCGAGATCGGTGACGGCGTCTCTCTGCGCGAGCTCAGGAGCCGACTCGGCCTGGACGCCGGGTACTTGAGCCGGATGGCGAAGGCCCTGGAAGCGCAGGGCATGGTCCGAGTCACCGTGCACCCCGACGACAACCGGCTGCGGATGGTCGCGCTGACCCCGGCAGGACAGGTCGAGCTGAAGGAACAGCAGCGCCGGGCCAACGCCCTCGTGGCCCACCTCCTCGGCGGCCTCACCGACACCCAGCGCGCCGACCTGACCGAGGCGATGACCACCACCCGCCGCCTCCTCCGCCTCGCCGCCATCACCGTCGACCTGGTCGACGGCGCCTCCGCGGACGCGCGGGCCTGCCTGGACGCCTACGCCGACGACATCGACGAGCGGTTCCCGGAAGGGTTCGACAAGTCCGACCTCGTACGAGCGGACGAGGTGTCCGGGGACGCCGGGGCGTTCTTCGTGGCCTACGAGGAGGACAGGCCGGTGGGCTGCGGAGCACTGCGGCGGCTGGGGCCCGGCGTCGGCGAGATCCGGCATGTGTGGGTGCACCCCGACGCCCGGCGCCTCGGGCTCGCCCGCCGGATCCTCGACGCCCTGGAACGCGAGGGCCGACGTCGCGGCTTCGACGTCGTACGACTGGACACGCACGCGACGCTCTCGGAGGCGCAGGCGATGTACCGGGCGTGCGGGTACACGGAGATCGCGCGCTACGACGACAACGTCTACGCCAGTCACTGGTTCGAGAAGCGGCTGGGCTGAAACACAGATCCCCGGGTGGCCGATGCCGCCCGGGGATCAGTGGTTCAGGAACTCAGATGAGGCCGAGGGAGCGGACCGCCTCGCGCTCCTCCGTCAGTTCCTGCACGGACGCGTCGATGCGGGCGCGGGAGAACTCGTTGATGTCCAGGCCCTGGACGATCTCGTACTTGCCGTCCTTCGTGGTGACCGGGAAGGAGGAGATGAGGCCCTCGGCGACGCCGTAGGAGCCGTCCGACGGGATGCCCATGGAGACCCAGTCGCCGTCCGCCGTGCCGTTGACCCAGGTGTGGACGTGGTCGATGGCGGCGTTGGCGGCGGAGGCGGCCGACGAGGCGCCGCGGGCCTCGATGATGGCGGCGCCGCGCTTGGCGACGGTCGGGATGAAGTCCTCGGCCAGCCACTTCTCGTCGTTCACGACCTCGGCGGCGTTCTTGCCGGCGATGGTGGCGTGGAAGATGTCCGGGTACTGGGTGGCGGAGTGGTTGCCCCAGATCGTCAGGCGCTTGATGTCGGCGACCGTCGAGCCCGTCTTCTTCGCGAGCTGGGTCAGCGCGCGGTTGTGGTCCAGGCGGGTCATGGCCGTGAAGCGCTCGGCCGGTACGTCCGGGGCGGCGGCCTGCGCGATGAGCGCGTTCGTGTTGGCCGGGTTGCCCACGACGAGGATCTTGACGTCGTCGGCGGCGTGGTCGTTGATGGCCTTGCCCTGCGGCTTGAAGATGCCGCCGTTGGCCTCGAGGAGGTCGCCGCGCTCCATGCCCTTGGTGCGGGGGCGGGCGCCCACGAGCAGGCCTACGTTGGTGCCGTCGAAGGCGACGTTCGGGTCGTCCGTGATGTCGATGCCCTGGAGCAGCGGGAACGCGCAGTCGTCCAGCTCCATGGCCGTGCCCTCGGCGGCCTTCAGCGCCGGGGTGATCTCCAGGAGGCGGAGCTTGACCGGCACGTCCGCGCCGAGCAGCTGGCCGGAGGCGATGCGGAAGAGCAGGGCGTAACCGATCTGGCCGGCCGCGCCGGTGACGGTGACGTTCACGGGAGTGCGGGTCATGGCGTTCTCCGTATGACAGCTGGCGGTGGGGCGTCGCTGCCCCGGGGGTTCGAATGATCGATCTCTTGGCATCAAGAGAGATCCAGCGGTCAGGCTATCGCGCATCCGGAATCCCGGGCGTCCGGGTCCCTGTGGCCCACCCCACAGCCACCCGAAAAGGAGGGGGCGGCCGCCATGCCCGGGAGAGGGGGGGACAACGGCGGCCGCCGGTGGGGGTACCGAACCAGCCGGACTCCCGTGGGGGTATCGGTCCGCCTGCCCGCGATGCGGGCCGCCATGCCTGCCGTAGCGGAATTTGTTTCGTTCCGCGAAGTGAGGGTCCGACGGGTTGCGCGAAGCGGGGGCCCTAGGGGTTGCCGCCCCGGACCCCCGCTCACAGCAGGCCGACTGCACTCACCTGCGCTATTGCGTGCAGCCCAGCTCCCCGGACGCCAGCGTCACGCACGCCTCCGCCTCGCCCGCGTCCTTCACGGCCACCATCGGCGTGTACGCGATCGTGTCCCCGGCGGTGGTGATGGAGCCGGTCTGTTCCGCCGACCCCACCGTCACCCGCACCTCGTCCCCCTGCGCGGCGCCGGTAATACGACCCCAGGCCGCGCCGCAGGTCTCGCTGTACCGCACCTCGACGACGGCCGTGCCGACGGTGGCGGTCTTGGCGGTGGTCACGAGGTCTCCACTGCACCCCATGGTTTCCGCGTCCTTGCCCGTGCAGGTGGCGCCGCTGCACTCCACCCCGGCCGGCAGCGAGGGGTCGGTGGTGGCGGACGGCGAAGGCGACTTGGCGGTGTCCTTCGGATCGTCGTCACCGCCGCGCTCCGTGAGGAAGAACGCGGCCGCGACCACGACGAGGACGCCGACGACTCCCGCGAGGAACATCGTCGCCCGTCGCTTCCCCGACGTCCCGCCGGACGGCGAACCGCCCCCCGGACGGGGCCCCTGCGGCGGTTCGCCGTACGAGCCCGGCCCGGCGGCACCCGGCGCCACGGAACCCACGCTCGCCACGGGCGCGGGCGCGGCCGCCGCCGCAGCAGCCGTTCCTCCCCCGGCCGACGAAGGCCCCGTATACCCGGCCATCCCCCAGGAGTTGCCCCCGGAGGAGCGACCGGACGCACCGGGCTCGGAGTCCCGCACTTCCGGTCCCGTCGGCTGCGGCGGGACCGTCGGTGCCACACCCGCCGGTCCCGCGATGCCCGGCGTCGCCGTCGCGCTGCCGCTCTTGCGGGCCGTCTTGCCGCTCTTGGCATTGGCGGGCGGCGCCCCGAACTCCCCGAGCGCGGCACGCGCCTGGGAGATCCGGATCGCCTCCATGGTCATGTCGTGGCGCATCTCCGAACGGCTCCAGGCACGCTCGGCGAGCTCCCACATGGTCGTCAGATGGATGGGATTGGTCCCGGTCACCTCGGCCAGGGCGACGATCGCGCCCTTCGGCGCGAGCAGCCGGCCATTGAGATAACGCTCCCAGGACGTCTTGCTGTAACCCGTGCGGTCGGCCACGGCCGCCACGCTCAGGCCGCTGCGGTCCACGAGCCGCCGCAGCTGGCTCGCGAACTCCCTGACCTGCGGATCCAGTTCATCCGGCAAGGCCCTCCAACGAGGCATTGCTCCCCCCTCTTTCCCCCCGGTCGTGCTGGTCTCTTGCCCCCGCGCGTGATGCCCTCTGCCGAGTCCCCGTTCTGGCTACCCACAGGGATGCGCCCAGTCAGGATCTCAGTTCCCGGGGTGGGGGCGCACGGGTGCATCGGGGCCGTGGGCATGCACCGTTGCACGCCCACCGGCACGTGGTCCAGTCTCCCACCGGTGGTGCCCTCTCCCCGACTCCACCCGGCAGTACTCCTGGCAGACGCTCAGGACGTCCCGGACCGTCCCGATTGACCACGCTAGCCCTGTTGTCGAACGACTTCCCCGCAAATCCGCGAACTTGTCAACACATCGACACACAGAACGCACATACTTGGTCACGAAAAGCGCACGGGTCCCACAACGCTCAGCTCACGCGCCCTCGGCGCTCATGCGCCTTGGGCCCTGGCGGACCCAGCGGCCCTATCCGAAGACGAGGACACCGATCACCGTCAGCGCCAGCAGGGTCAGCACGAGCGCGACGGCCACGACGAGCAGCCTGCGGGACGGGGCCGCGGGCGGCTCCTCCTCCGGTGCGTCCCACCACGGGCGCGTGGGGTACTCCTCGTACTCCTCGGCGCCCCCGGCCCCGTCGTCCTTGTGGGGAACCGTCGGCCGCGGCCACGCCTCGACCGCCATCTCCCAGCGCACGCCGAGGCGTTCGGGGTCCACGTCCGCGACCCGGCACAGGGCGACGACGGCCTGCCGGGGCGGGGGCTGGGTGGCGTTGAGATAGCGGTGCCAGGAGGACTTGCTGTACGCGGTGCGCGCGCCGAGCGCCACGAGGCTGAGGCCCGTCCTGTCCTTCACCTCACGCAGCTGCTCGACGAAATGCCGTACCTCCGGCGGCAGATCCTCCGGCAGCGGCTGCCAGGCGCCCATCATCCACCTCCACGGCATCCCTCTCTCGGCCCGGTCGCTGCACATGACGACGTCAGAGGAAGATCGGTTCCACCCTCCCCCGCCGCCGGACAACCGCCCCCCGCGGAGCGCTACGTGTCGACCGTGAAGTGCAGCGTGTCCTTCAAGAACGGGATCACCAGCCACGGATCCGGCTGCACCATCATGGCCAGCAAAACGATCGCCAGGCCCAGCACGCCGTACGTGGCGATATCCGTGAACCGCGACCGGACCGCGAGCATGCCCACCCCCGGCAGCACCCCGCGCAGCACCGCGCCACCGAGCAGGGCGACACCGATCAGCAGCGTGCCGATACGGAACGCGTCCAGCGCGGTCACCAGCAGGCCCACACCCACCAGGCCCAGCACGGCGAGCATCGGCCACTGCCGGGCGGGCGCCGGGGCGTCACCGGGGGCGGCGCGGCCGCCGCCCTCCGGACGCGCCGTGTCCCTGGTGAACAGCGGGAAACGGCGGGTGACCCGGCGCGGCCTGCCCTCGGCGTCGGGCGCGCTGATGGGGTCCCGCACCTCGAGGTCCTCGAAGTCCTCAGCGCCCTCGGCGTCCTTGGCATCCGTCACCTCGGCGGCCTCGGTATCCGTGACCTCGGCGCCCTCGGCATCCGTGACCTTGGCAGTCTCGGCGGCCTCGGCGGACTCACCGGCGCGTGCGGCCTTCTCCACGTCGCTTCCCTCAGCCGACACTGCGCTCCGCCGCCTCGACCACGTTGACCAGCAGCTGCGCCCGGGTCATCGGGCCGACGCCGCCGGGGTTCGGGGAGATCCAGCCGGCGACCTTCGCGACGTCCGGATGGACATCGCCGACGATCTTGCCCTCGGCGCTGCGCGAGACACCGACGTCCAGGACGGCGGCGCCCGGCTTGACGTCCTCGGGACGGATCAGATGGGCGGAACCGGCGGCGGCGACGATGATGTCGGCGTTCCTCAGATGCGCCGACAGGTCGCGCGTCCCCGTGTGGCACTGGGTCACGGTCGCGTTCTCGCTGCGCCGGGTCAGCAGCAGCGGCATCGGGCGGCCGATGGTGACACCGCGGCCGACGACCACGACCTCGGCGCCCTTGATCTCGACGCCGTAGCGGCGGAGCAGGGTCAGGACGCCGTTCGGGGTGCAGGGCAGCGGGGCGGGCTCGTTGAGCACCAGCCGCCCGAGGTTCATCGGGTGCAGGCCGTCCGCGTCCTTGTCGGGGTCCATCAGCTCGAGGATGCGGTTCTCGTCGATGCCCTTGGGGAGCGGCAGCTGGACGATGTAGCCGGTGCAGGCCGGGTCCTCGTTCAGCTCGCGGACGGCCGCCTCGATCTCCTCCTGCGTCGCCGTGGCGGGCAACTCGCGCTGGATGGAGGCGATGCCGACCTGGGCGCAGTCGCGGTGCTTGCCGGCGACGTACTTCTGGCTGCCGGGGTCCTCCCCGACCAGGATCGTGCCGAGGCCGGGCGTGACGCCCTTCTCCTTCAGCGCCGCCACGCGGGCGGTCAGGTCGGACTTGATCGCGGCTGCGGTGGCCTTGCCATCGAGAATCTGGGCGGTCATGGGTCCCATCTTCGCGGATGACGCCCTCCCGGTTCCAATCCGGGTCTCCGGTGGCCCCGGGCGCCGTATCTCCACCCGTATCCGCCCATGATCAGCGATGTTGCACTTGCACAACACATAGGGAATGCGGCTGGACAAGTAAGAGGCGTCTAAAGAACGATGAGGCGCTAGTGCCGCGGGGCAGTACCGGGGGGACGAACCGCATCCGTAGAACTTCCTCCGAGCCATGCCGCGCGTCGTCCCCGCACTGGATCAAAACGGAGGAAGGACCGCTCGATGAGCTTCGGCGACCCGAACAACCCTTATGGCCCGCCCCAGGGCCAGCAGCCCGGCTACCCGCCGCAGCAGCCCCCGGCCCAGCCGGGCTACGGCTATCCCCAGGGCGCGCCTCCCCAGCAGCCGCCCGCCTACGGCTACGCGCAGGGCCAGCCCGGCCAGCCCGCGTACCCCGGCTACCCGGGATATCCGGGATACCCGGGCGGGAACGCGATGCCCGTCCAGATGCCCGGCCTGATGAAGACGGCGCGGGTGCTGCTCTTCATCCTCGCCGGCTTCCAGCTGCTGTTCGGTCTCATCGCCGGCATCGCCGTGGGCGCCGCCCAGGACCTGTCCAACGGCGTCGGCAGCGGCGACGACACCGACGCCCTGGCCGGCCTCGGCTTCCTGGCCGCCGGACTGCTGCTCGTCCTGGGCGCGCTCTCGATCTTCCTGGGCGTCAAGTTCAAGAACGGTGGCAGCGGCATCCGCATCACCACGATCGTGTACGCCTCGCTGATGATCCTCGGTGGCGTCGTCAACATCGTGAACGGCGCGAACGGCTCCGCCACCTTCGGCGGGCTCATCTCCCTCGCCTTCGCCGGAATCATCCTCGCGTCCATGGTCAACAGCGCGGGGTCGGCCTGGTTCAACCGCCCGCGGTACTGAACGGGCCGGCCCGCGAACTCGACCGGCCGTCCGATCGGTTCGCGCCAAATCATGTGCCTGGGCCGTGTCTCACCCGTGCAGGGGGGACACGGCCCTGCTGCGTCGTCCTAATCTGAAGCGGTAGCCGCCAGGCACGGGGAGACGCACCTTGTACAGCATCATCGTGGTACCGCCGCCGAGCGCGGAGGACGAACCCGACCGCCCTCAGATCCGACTCGCCCCCGGTGAACGGCTCACCTTCGGGCGCGGCGCGGACAACGACCTGGAGATCGCTCACGACGGCGTCTCGCGCCGCGCGGGAGCCATCGCCGCGCAGGGCGCCTTCTGGGTCCTGAGCAATCTCAGCGCCGGTCAGACATACGTCGTGGAGAACCCGGAGGGCGCGGGCGAACACATCAAGGTGGGGCCGGGTCGACTGGACGCGCCCGTCCCCTTCGAGTTCTCGCGGATCGTGCTGCCCGCGGCCGGCGATCTGCTGCCGGTCGACGTCTGGGCGCCGCGCCACGACTACCTCAGCACCGGGGGAGGCCTGGACGGCGCGACCACCGCGCCCGCGTTCTCCTTCGACCGCACCAAGCGCTACTTCGCCGTCCTCGCGGCCCTGTGCGAACCCCGCCTGCGCGGTGAACCGCACGCCCCGCTGCCCACCATGGACCAGGTCGTCGAACGCCTGCGCCCCAACTGGCCCGCCGCATCCCGCACTTCGGTGCAGTGGAACATCGACTACCTGGCCGTGAAGCTGCGCCTCAAGCCCGGCCCGGACACGGCGGACACCGGCCCGCGCCTCAACGGCAAGAAGGAGACCCTGGTCTCCCTCGCCCTCCGCTTCGACCTCGTACGGGAGGACGACCTCGTCGTCCTGTCGGCCCCCTCCCCCGGCCGGGTGGCCCCGTGACCGAGCCGTACGCCGTGCCCGTGCCGAAGGGGTACCGGGTGGGCCCGTGGGAGGTGCGGGCGCCGATCGCCACGGGGGCGTTCGGGAGCGTGTACGAGGCGAGACGCGCCGACCCCGATGCCGGCCCCGACCTCCCCCGTACCGCCGCCCTGAAGTTCCTGCCCACCGGCACCGGAACCCCTCGCCAACTCACCCACCTGCGCGAACTGATCGAGCGCGAGGTCGAGTTGCACCGCAGGCTGAAGCAGCCGCGGCTGATCCGGATGTACGACACGTTCACCGTCGACGACCCGGCCCACCCCGCCCTCGACGGCGCCACGGTCCTCGTACTGGAGAAGGCGGAGGGGTCGCTGTCCGCCCTGCTCACGGCGGAGCCCCGCCCGGCCGGAGGTCCCGCCCTGCTCGCGCAGATCTGCGAGGGCCTGGCGCAGCTGCACCACGCCGGCTGGGTGCACGGAGATCTGAAACCGGCCAACGTCCTGCTGATGCGGGACGGTTCAGCCCGCCTCGCCGACTTCAACATGGCGGCGGAGCTGGAGGGCACGCACGCGTACACGCCCGCCTTCTCGACGCCCGACTACACGCCGCCGGAGCTGCTCTGGTCGGAGATCGGCGAACGTGGCCGCCGTATCCGTCCGTCGGCCGACGTCTGGGCCTTCGGTGTCCTGGCACATCTCGTGCTGTCCGGCTCCTTCCCCTTGCCCGGCGGCACCCCGACGGCCCGCCGCGACGCGGCCGCCGCCTACGCCCGCGGCACCGACGAGCTGCGTCTGTCGCCCGAACTCCCCGACGTCTGGCGGGAGATCGTGCGGGACTGTCTGACCCGGACGCATGCCGACCGGGTCGGGACGGAGGCGCTGCTGAGGCGGGTGGAGACCGCGGCGGGAACGACCCGCTCCCCCCGTCTCCCCCGCGCCCTCCTTTCCCGCAGCCGCTCCCGCCGTACGACCGTGCTGGCCGCCGCGATCGCCACCGTCGGTGTGGCGGCGCTCGGTTACGGCATCAGCACCTGGGCGGGCGGCGGCACGGCTGGGAGCGGGGCCTCCGGCGGCGGGACCGGGAAGGTCACGGCCGCCGCCTACGGCGCTGCGGAACTGCGTACGGACAAAGGCGTCCCGGTGGCCTACCGCCGCCTCATCGTCGACTCGGCTCACGACTGCGTCCAGGAAGAGGTCACCCCGGCGCTGATCGCCGCCCTGCTGAAGGCGGAGAGCAACTTCGACCCGAACCTCTCCGACCCGGGCGCGGGTGGGGAGGGCGAGTACGGCATCGCCCGCTGGACCCCCAGCATCCTGCGCTGGTACATCAGCCCGGACGGCGTGCCCCCGACGGCGACTCCCGAGCCTCCCCTCACCCCCGCCGAGTCCATCCCGGCCGTGGGCCGCTATCTCTGCTTCATGGAACCCCGCCTGAACTCCACCGGCCTCACCGGCGACCGCAGGGTCCTGCTCGCCGCCGCCTACCGGACCTCGACCAAGAAGGTGAACGCCGCGGGCGGTGTTCCCCCGCAGTACCGCGACTACGCCGCCCGCGTCGCCCACTACCTCAAGGAGTACACGCCGCCCGGCGAGAAGTGACCCTGACAGTTCCCAGGTACTGCTCGCGCCCGGCCGGCGCCACGGTCGAAGTGGCCTCCGGCTCCCTCGGGGGAGGGTCGGAGGCCGCACTTTGCTGTGCTCTTGGAAAGGGGGCGGCAACAACCACTCATGAACACTGCCTGCACCCGGCAGTGAAACCACGACCGGCCGATGCGACGATCTCCGAGTCTCCGCTCTCCAGTTCGAGAGCTCTCGGTCCGCAAGGAAGGTCCACCCGTGAAACTGACCCGAGCCGCCCTGACCGTGGCCGCCACCGCGCTGACCCCGGCGCTTCTGTTCACCGCACCTGCCTTCGCCGCCGACGCAACGACCTCGTCGACCACCGTGACGGCGGCATCGCCGACGGACGACCCCACCACGCCGGTGGACGAGATGTCGGAGGAAGAACTCCGCATCGCGATCCTCCGCATCCTGGCAGACGCCGACCCGAACAGAGACAAGGGCGTCATCAGAGAGGCCAACGAAGCGCTCGACGGCACCGTGGAGGACATGCGCTACTTCCTGACGACCGGCTACCGGCTCGCCCAGGACGAGGACGACACCGTCGCCATCTTCCGCATCCTCGCCGACGAGGACTCCGGCAAGGCGGTGTACCGGGAGGCCACCAAGGCCATCGAAGGCACCATGGACGACCGGCGTGCCTTCCTGGAGACCGGTTACCGCCTCGCCCAGGCCGAGGACGACCGCGTGGCCGTCGCCCGCATCCTCGCCGACCCGACCGTCAGCGACGCACTGCGTGCGGCCGCGGAGGCCGTCATCGACGGCACGCCGGAGGAGTTGCGGTACTTCCTGGAGGTCGGGCAGTACGAGGTGGATTAGCCCCGCAGAGACGCGATGAAGAAGGCCCGGGCGGGACTCAGGCGCCGGCCGGCGTCCGCGTGGCGGCTCGGAGCAAGGACGCCCCTGCCGGAGTGAGGGTGTGCAACACGGCAGGGCCGTTGCGGGTGGTGGTGATGAGCCCCCCGTCGCGCAGCGCGGTGGCATGTCTGCTGGCGGAGGATGCCGAGACTCCGGCGGCGCGGGCGATCTCGCCGGTCGTGGCGCCGGAGTACGCGGCACGCAGCGCGACCGCGCGGGCCCGCCCGAGCAGGCTGGTCAGGGGTGCGTCCGGGGCATCGGCACCGTGCGGGCCGTCCGGCGGCGGGCTCTGCTCGTGGAGCAGCGAGTACCAGAGCACGGGCGGCAGTTCCGGGTCGGCGAAGGCGACCGGCTCACCCCAGTTGAAGTACGAGGGGACGAGCGTGAGCCCGCGTCCGTTCAGATGCAGGTCGCGGTCGTCGGTCTGCCTGGGGTAGTTGGCCTCCAGGACGGGCGGGCGCCAGTTCAGCATGGGCCCGAGTCCCGAGAGCATGCCCTCGACTCCGCCGTCCAGGAGCCCACGGGCGCGCGCCGCCCGCTCGGCCTCGATCCGGGCCTGTGCGTGGTCCTCGTACGGCGCGACGACCGCGTCATAGTACGCGCGCAGCATCCCCACGAACTCCCTGCGCGCCTCCAGCCCGGCCAGGTGCCCGGCCCACGAAGGGGCTCCGATGGTCCGGTCGAGGATGGCCATCTCCTTCATGACCCGTTGCGGAGGCGTGGCCAGAATTGATTCCACTCCCGCATCCAGGTCGCCCACCGCATCGGCGGGAGTCAGAAAGTCCGGAAAGTACGCGGCCCTTGGATAAAGGGGCAGGAAAACGCTCCGCAAGACACGCTCCAGCCCCCTCTCCCGAAGCTGTTGCCGTGCCGTGCGATACCACCCGGCGTAGGCCCACCGCCCCCTCCGCGACTGTAATCGGTGCAGACTCGCGGCGATCTCCGAGAGCGGATCAGGCGCGGTGGCAATTCGGGTTCTCGCCAGATCCGCGTAGCTGAAATGAATGCGGAGCATGTCGTTCTCCCCCATTGAGCTCGGCTTTTGCTCTACAGCGCAACAGCATTGGTTCGGCACGGTCAGCGGGGCGATCGTAGGTCGCGGAGATCAAGACGCGATAAACGGGGGTTCAACGGGCATGAGGCGCATGTTTAGTTCGGCCTGCGCGAGTGTCGCGATCGTCACCGCCACGACCGCCGGCTGCACCGCGGCGGCCGAACACGGCGGCCAGGGACGTGAGTTGACAGCGACCGAGGAGGTCGTGGTACGGCGTGCCGAGCAACTGCTCGTCAAGGAGTGCATGGAGAAGAAGGGCTTCAAGTACTGGGTGGGGGCCCTCCCGACGGTCGACGACCTGAAGGGCGACGGCTTCTTCCTGACCAACGTCGGCTGGGCAAAGCGGAACGGCTACGGAAGCCGGCTTCAGAAGAAGGCCCAGAACGTCCAGCGCGACGACCCGAACAGCGCATACGCCAAAACGCTCCCGCGGGAGGAACGCGCCCGGTACAGCGACACACTGCTGGGCTCGACGTCGAGCGGGATGCTGACGGCCGACCTTCCCGTCGGCGGCGCGGTCCAGGCACCTCGTGACAGCTGCCTGGCCGACGCCAAGGGCCGGCTGTACGGGGACTTCGAGACCTGGTTCCGGGCCGAGAAGACGGCCACGAACCTGACGCCTCTGTACCAACCGGACCTCGTCAAGGACCGGCGATTCACGGACGCGGTCAAGAAGTGGTCGGCGTGCATGCGAGTGGCGGGCCATGACTACGCCAAGCCGTCGCAGGCCCGCGAGAAGCTCACCGAGCTCACCGAGGGCCTGAGCGAGGAGAAGGCGTACGCCGTCGAGGTCGACCTCGCGGTCGCCGAGGCCACCTGTGCCAACGAGACGCCGTTGGCCAGGACGACACGCACGCTCGACACCGAGTACCGGGAGAAGCAACTCCCGCTGTACGGCGATGACATCGCCGCCTACGAGCGCATGAGCCTGGACGCGCTCGCCCAGGCCGAGGAGATCACCGGCTCGACGGCCTGACCCAGCGCCTGTCGTCCGGGGACCGGGCATCCGGACTTCCAGTCTTCCGCGGCGCCAGAGCCGCGGGGCACCGCAACACCACATCCACACACAAGGAGTGATGCATCATGCGCAAGATCCTGGCCATGGCCACGACTCTCGGTCTCGCGGGCCTCGGGGCCCTCGTCCCGGCAACCGGCGCCCAGGCCGCCACACCCTGCGACAACGCTTACAACGCCCTCGATCCCGGCAAGTTCGCCGCGTACAACGCCACCAACTGCGGCACCCTTCTCGGCAGCACCGAGGGCCAGGACCAGGACTGGGGCAACAGCACCGGCGTCTTCCAGGGCAGCGACACCAACCAGGCGACGTCCCTCATCAACAAGGGCACGAGCGGCATGCGCGTCCAGCTCTTCAACGGGACGGGGGACGACTGGGCGGGCGGTCACACCTGCCTCACCCAGGGCGAAAAGTACATGAGCAGCCTCGACAACCAGTACTTCACCACCGGCATCGAGGTGAACAACCAGATCAGTTCCCACCGGTGGATCTGGTCGGGATGCGGGACGGTCCTGGACTCCTGAGCCGACCCCCACCCGTGGCCCGCCACCTCCCGGCGGGCCACGGGCAACACCTGAGACAAGGAGCCCACCATGCGCACATTCTCCGCCACGCTGACGGCACTCGCCCTCGCCGCTCTCGGGGCCCTCGTCCCGGCAACCGGCGCCCAGGCCGCCACACCCTGCGACAACGCCTGGAACAGCGCGCCGCCCGGCTACCTCTACCTCTACGGGTCCACGAACTGCAACGGCCTCCTCGCCCGGGCCGGCGCCGATGACCCGGACTGGGATGACACCTCCGGCCCCGTCCGCGGCCTCGACACGGGCGATGTGGGTTCCCTGCTCCAGAAGGGAACCACCGGCATGGCCGTCAAGCTCTACGAAGGCCCGGGTCACACCGGTGACCACGTGTGCCTGACTCGCTCGGAGCCCTATGTGAGCGAGACATCGGAGCTGACGTTCCCCGACGGCCGCCCTGTGAACTCCATCCGTTCGCACCAGTGGGTGTCGGCGTCGGAGTGCGCTGCCCGAGACCGTCCGAACCGAAGAAAGCAGTGATGTCGAATGCCGTCCATCACCATTGAGAAGCGCTCCACGTGGGCCCAGTACATCTCTCTCATTCCGGAGCCCGACAACCAGGACATCATCGCGAGATACAGCAAGCCCCCAGAGGTGTCCAACAGGGCATGGGAGCCCTGGACGGGCGGTGTGTTCATTCACTACATGGGGAAGGGAGGTTCGTTCTCCTCGGGCTCGGAGACAACCTGCCGGAAGGAGATAGCGAGCATCTTCTCGGACCACTGGTACGAGGCCGAGGACATCATGTACAACTTCCTGGTCTGCCCCCACGGAATCATCTACGAGGGCCGGGGTTACCAGAGAGGCGAGGCCAACGGCGGCCGCACCATCGACGTGGGCGGCCGGACACTCGGCCGGAACACCGCCTTCTACTCGATCCAGGGAATGCTGGGCACCCAGGACGAGCCGACGACCGTGATGCTGACGTCGATGAGGGATCTCATCCACCATCTGCGGTACGAACTCGGCTCCGACCGGAAGGCCGGGGAGCTGATTTTCCCGCACAGCGCCGACGACTTCCCCACGAAGTGCCCGGGCACGTTCCTGTCGCCGTACGCGAACAACGGTTCGTTCATCGACCCCGAACCGCCGGTGTCGGGCGGCACCGGGAACAAGCCCGCTCCCGCCCCGCCCGAGTTGAGGATCATCTCCCGAGCGGGCTGGGGAGCCCGGCCGCCCCGAGACGTGGCGAAAGTCCCGGCCTCGGAACGCGCGGGCTTCGTCGTGCACTACTCCGCCGGCCCGCCCACCCAGACCGTACGGGCGATCCAGAACTACCACATGGACTCGAACGGCTGGTGGGACATCGGCTACAACTTCCTCGTGGACCAGGGCGGCCGGATCTACGAGGGGCGCGGCTGGGACAACGAGGGCGCGCACACCCGCGGTTACAACAGATCGCACATCGCGGTGTGCTTCATCGGCCGGGACGGTGACGCCACCGTGGCGGCGAAGAGAGCGATCCGCAGCCTGTACGAGAAGACCAACAGCGTCGTCGGCCGGACCCTCTCCACGACGTATCACAGCGCTCTGGACTCCACGCAGTGCCCGGGCAACGACCTGCGGTCATGGGTGGGGCAGGGCATGCCGACGGACGGGCTGTCGGACGTCGTGGGCGGCGGCGACGGTACGCCCGGCGACAGCTCCGTGCGGGCCGTAGCAGCGCAGCAGCAGGCGGTCAACGGCCTTGGACACACCCCGCAGTTGGTGGTCGACGGCATCTTCGGACCCAGGACCGAAGCGGGGGTCAAATGGCTCCAGAACAAGGTCGGTACGGATGCGGACGGCATCTGGGGCCCGAACACGGAGGCCGCGTACCGCGCCTACATCGGCACCGGCACCGGCAGCAACGGCCTGACCTCGATCCGGTCGATCGCCTCCCAGCAGAGCGCCGTGAACAGCCTGGGACACTCCCCGGAGTTGGACGTCGACGGCATCTTCGGTACCAAGACCGAGGCCGGGGTCAAATGGCTCCAGGACAAAGTCGGCGTCAGCGCCGACGGGTTGTGGGGACCGGCCACGGAGGGCGCGTACAACGACTACACGGGCGGAAAGGCGCCGCACTCCGACGGCGGCCTCACGACGATCCGTTCGGTCTCCTACCAGCAGAGCGCGGTGAACGGACTCGGACACACCCCGCAGTTGGACGTCGACGGCATCTTCGGGCCGCGTACCGAAGCGGGCGTGAAGTGGCTCCAGGGCACCGTCGGGGTCACCGCCGACGGGCTGTGGGGGCCTGACACCGATGCCGCGTACGGCCGTTACGAGGACGGTGCCCGTCTGACGGTGGACGGCGTTTTTGGCCCGAGCACCGTCTCCGCGACCCAGCAGGCCATCGGCGTCACCGCGGACGGCGTATGGGGCCCGGATTCCAGGCAGGCCCTGCAACAGCACCTGAACAACTGGGCCGACGCCGAGCTGACCGTGGACGGCGACGTGGGCACGGCCACGGTGAAGGCCCTCCAGCGACACCTCAACACCATGATCGGCGCGGGCCTCACGGTCGACGGCGACTGGGGTTCGGCCACGACCAACGCTCTGCAGGCCGCCCTCAACCAGGGGAGGTTCTGACCCGTCGAGCGTGCTGACCTGACCGGGCCGCGCGGTCTCCGGCTCCCTGGGGGGAGGGCCGGGGGCCGCGTTTCCCCATGCGGGGCCGCGCGGCCGGCTGCTCAGCCGCCGTGGACCAGGGCGGTGCCGAGCAGGGTACGGCGGTGCAGGACGCTCGTGCCCGTCCGCTCGGTGGTCACCAGGCCGGCGCGGCGCAGTACGGCCGTGTGGCGGCTGACGGTCGAGGGTGAGGTCGTCAG
The DNA here is from genome assembly GCF_044593495.1 of Streptomyces sp. NPDC051963. Taxonomy (NCBI): domain Bacteria; kingdom Bacillati; phylum Actinomycetota; class Actinomycetes; order Kitasatosporales; family Streptomycetaceae; genus Streptomyces; species Streptomyces sp. NPDC051963. The sequence continues at coordinate 151,501 of NZ_JBIUCC010000009.1, forward strand.
GCGGGCGGCGAGCGAGGTGGTGGTGTGCGGAGTGCCGAGGTGACGCAGCGCGGCGGCGCGGGTGGGGCCCAGCAGGTCGTCCAGGGCCGTTGTCGCCGGGTGGTCGGGGGTGTCGGGCAGCCACAGCGGGCCCCGGGGGACGGGGTAGACCAGCACGGGCTGGAGGTCGGCGTCGGCGAGGGTGACGGGTATGTGGATGGCGTAGAGGCTGGGGATGACCGTCAGGCCGCGGCCTTGCAGGTACAGGTCACGGTCGACCGGGTAGTCGGCCTCCAGGACCGGCGGTCTCCAGCGCAGGGTGGGGCCGAGGTGGGCGAGGAGTGCTTCGCTGCCGTGGTCGAGCAGACGCTGCACCTGGCTCTCGCGGTCGGCGCCGACCTGGGTGGCGGAAGCGGTGGAGCAGGGGGCGAGGGCGGCCTGGTGGTAGCGGCGCAATGCCGTACCCAGGCGCCGCAACGCGGGCGGCCGGCCCCGGGCCAGGTCGTCCAGCCAGCCGGCCGGCCGGGCGACCTCGTCGGCCAGCAGGGCGATGTCGGTGCGCAGCCGCCGCTTGCCCGTCGTGAGAACTGCCTCGATCCCCGTCTCCAGGTCGGCCGAGGGCCCGTTGGCGGCCGGGGTGAGGAAGTCCGGGAAGTATCCGGTGGGAGGCACCAGCGACATCAGCAACCGCACATCCGCGCCCAGGCCGGCGCCGGCCAGCGAGGAGCGAGCACGGCGCGACCACGCCGTGAAGAAGAAGTCCGGGCAGGCCAGTTGATGCAGGCTCAGCACCGACTCCCACAACACGTCCGCCCGCTGCGCCAACCGCACCCGCCCCAGATCCGCGGCGGTGAAATGAATACGAAGCACGTGTCACCCCCCCATGCGCTGCCCAGGCCGTCTCTAGGACGCGGCACAGGGGGAGGTCGGTTTCTTCCTCGGGTCCCCTGGAACTCTCCAGGTACCCACGGCTCCGTACACGCCCCACAGTGATGCACGAGCGCCCACCACAGAGGAAGGCGCTCCAACGGGGGAGACGAAACGTGGGACGACGCGCCATGTCCGCACTGACGGCGGCGACGATCATGCTGGGGGTGTTGGCGGGGTGCCGCGGCGGCTCCGACCAGGGCGCGGCCGGTGAGCAGGTCCGGAACCTGACCCCAGCCGAGGAGCTGCGGATCTCGGATGCCGAGCAACTGCTGATCAAGCGCTGTATGAACCGGGCCGGCTTCCGCTACTGGACGTGGCATGTGCTGTCGGCGGCGGAGAGGCGGCCGATCGGCTATGTGCAGGACGACGTCGCCTGGGCGCGCGAGCACGGGTACGGCAGCCGGATCGCGGCCAAGTCCGAGTGGGGGCGGAAGCACAACCCGAACGGTGCCTATCGTGGCTCGCTCCCGGTCGCCCGGGGCAAGGCGTACGACGCAGCTCTGGACGGCGGACCGGGCACTCCCGTACTCACGGCGGAGGTACCGGGTGGCGGCACGATCCACCGCCGGGCGGGCGGTTGCGTGAGCGAGGCTCAGAAGCAGTTGTACGGCGACCTCGACACCTGGTTCCACGCGGACAAGGTGGCTGACAACCTCCGCCCGCTGTACGTACCGGAAGTGATGCGCGACAAGCGGTTCGGGGAAGCGCTGCGGGCCTGGTCGGCCTGTATGCGCCGGGCGGGCCATCACCATGCGGACCCGGGCCGGGCGCGCGAGGCCGCGACGAAACGAGGTTTCGCGACCGAGACGGAGATCGCGGCGGCAGACGCGGCATGCGCTCGCGAGACCTCACTGAAGACGGTCGGCAAGGCCCGGGAGGCGTACTACGTCGAGAAGTTGACCGCCGACTACGGCGAGGAACTCGCGACGCATCGACGGCTCCGCTGGGAAGCCCTGGCTCGGGCCGAGAAGCTCGTCGGCCCCAGGCGCTGATCTCGCCCGAGCTCCGTTCACAGACTTCCGCGGCGATTCGTCGTGGACCGGCATGCCTGGAACAAGGCAGCCATAAGCACTCAAACAGGAGGAAAGATGCGAAAGCCATTCATAGCCATCGCCGCCCTCGCGCTGGCCGCCGTCGGTGCCGGAATACCGGCCACGACCGCTCAGGCGGACGAGCTGAGCGTACGCGGGCCCGGCTGCAATGCCGTATGGCCCGACGACCGCAACGGCAACGTCTACGCCTGGTCGGGACGAGACTGCACCGGCATCCGACTCGGGTACACACAGGGGGACGACGCGAACTGGGCCACGTCGTCCGACGACGACTTCTACGGCTCCGACAACGACAACGCCGAATCCGTGATGAACGCGGGCTACCCCGCGGGCGAGGACGTCGTCGCGTTCTACCGCCACGCCAACTACGCGGGGGGTTACGGCTGCCTCGACTCGGACGAGCTCTACGCCGACGATCTGAGGGACAACTACTTCACCGGCACCAACATCAGCATGGACAACCAGATCTCGTCCCACCGATGGGTCTACCCCAGTGGCTGCCTCGCCGGAAGCTGGATCAGCTGAGCAGCTGACGCCGGCTCACCCGTGGCCCGCCGGTACCCCCGGCGGGCCTCCCGTGTCCGGCGTGCCGCCCGTCGCCGCGCCGCAAGCCTTTTGCGGCCTCCCGCAATACCCGCTCCTCGCATCCCGACTCCCCCTAACCTGCCGCTAGTTCATCCATGGGGGAGGAAACGCACATGCACAGCATCATCGTCGTACCCGGCAACAGCTTAGGCACCGGCGACCAGTTCCACCTCACCTGCGGTGACACCCTGTCCTTCGGTCGCAACGGCCGTACGGGGACCTCGTCGGGCCCGCATCTCACCATCCCGCACGAGGGTGTCTCCCGAGACGCCGGAGAGATCACGGCCGTGGAGGCGCACTGGACGCTCAGCAACCTCAGCGGCGCGCAGACGTACGTCGTCGAGAACCCGGAGGGCGCCGGCGAGCATGTCAAGGTCGCGCCGGGACGGCTGGCGGCGCCGATCCCGTTCGAGTTCTCGCGGGTTGTCCTGCCGGCCGGCAGCGAGTTGCTGAGCTTCGACGTCTGGGCACCGCGCCATGACTACCTCGACCGGCCGGGCCCCAGAGCCGGCGCGCCCACCGCGTCCGCGTTCCCGCTCGACCGGGACCGGCGCTACTTCCAGGTCCTCGTCGGCCTGTGCGCAGCCCGTCTGCGCGGCGAACCGCACGCTCCGCTGCCCACCGCCGAGGAACTCACCGAACTGCTGCGCCCCAACTGGCCTTCGGTGTCGCGCACTTCGGTGCAGTGGAACATCGACTACCTGGCGGTGAAACTACGGCTGAAGCCCGCCCCGGACACCGTGGCCGAGAGCGGCCCCCGCCTCAACGGCCGGAAGGAACGGCTCGTCTCCCTCGCGCTGCGTTTCGATCTCGTACGGGAGGACGACCTCGCTCTGCTGAAGCACGGTGCCGAGCGATGAGCCTGGACGCGACGCCGCACACCGTGTCCGTGCCGAAGGGGTATCGGGTCGGGGCCTGGGAGGTGCGCGAGCCCATCGCGTCAGGGTCCTTCGCCAGCGTGTACGTCGCCCGCCGCGCGGATTCCGCCGACGCGGCACAAGACCTCCCCGCCGAGGTCGCCCTGAAGTTCCTGCCCACCGGCACCCGCACCCCACGCCAGCTGTGCCACCTCCAGGAACTCACCCGGCGCGAGACCGAGTTGCTGCGCCGACTGCAACGCCCTCGCCTCATCCGGATGTACGACACCCTGACCGTCGACGACCCGGACCAGCCGTACCTCGACGGTGCCACCGTCCTCGTACTGGAGCGTGCGGAAGGCTCCCTGGACCTGTTGCTCGACCGGCCGGGCGAGCGGCGGGCGGCGGGCGGGCGGGCCGTCGCCGTCCCCGGCGGGCCTTCGCTGCTCGCCCAGATCTGCGAGGGCATCGCCCACCTCCATCACGCGGGCTGGGTGCACGGCGACCTCAAGCCGGCCAACGTCCTGCTGATGGCGGACGGTTCGGTACGGCTCGCGGACTTCAACATGGCCGCCGAACTAGAGGGCACCCACGCCTACGCGCCCGCCTTCGCGAGCTCCGACTACTCACCGCCGGAGCTGCTGTGGGCCGAGGTCGGCGAGCAGGGCCACCGGATCCGGCCCACCGCCGACATCTGGGCCTTCGGCGTCCTCGCCCACCTGGTCCTCACCGGCGCCCTGCCGCTGCCCGGAGCGACACCGGGCGCCCGCCGGGACGCGGCCCTGCGCTACGCCGACGGCCGCACGGAGCTGCGCCTCTCGCCCGAACTCTCGGACGACTGGCGGCAGATCGTCACCGACTGCCTCGCTCCCACACACGCCGCCCGCGCCCCGTACGCCGCCCTGTCCCTGCTCCGCCGGGTCGAGGCCGCGGCCGGGGCCGCCCGCTCACCGCGCCTGCCACGGCTGCAACCGCGCCGCGGCCCTCACCCGGCCCTGCTGGGCGGACTCGCCCTGGTCGCGGCCGGGTCTCTGGCCACGGCGGGGTTCCTCGCCCTGCGCGAGCCCGCGCCCCAGGGGTACGCCCGCTGCGACCGCGGTGACGTCTGCTTCTTCACGAAGGCGGACGGACAGGGCGAGATGTGCGCCTGGTACGAGTTCGACGACAACTGGCTGGACGGGGCCATCACTTGTGACTGGGTGAAGCAGACCAGGCCCAAGTCCGCCTTCAACAACGGCTACGACCTCGTGGACGGCGACCCGCTGGAGGACGTCAAGCTCTTCGGCCGGGCCGGGAGGGTGGCACCGGTCGGGTGCATCCAGTCCAACGCGAAGGTCAACCTCCCGGGCGACGGCCTGTTCGTCCGCTCCCACGACTGGGTGACGGCCTGCTGATGCCCTACAACTTTCGAGGTTCCCGGCCGTCGCCGTTCCGCGCATGATCGATGCGTTCGGTCACAGCAGGAGCACGACAAGCAGTTCGACGGACTTCACAACGGGGGGGACCACTGATGAAGGCGCTCACAGCCGCCGCACTGACCCTGGCGGTGAGCACGGGGCTCGGCACGGGGACGCCGTCGTACGCCGGAGGGCAGTACGAGGCGGCAGCCACCAAGCCCAAGTTCCAGATGCCGTTCGAGTGCGACACCCACTGGCAGCTCAACACCTACGACAGCGGCCACAACCCGGCGCTGGACATCGTGGTGAAGGGCAACACCGGGTCCGGCGGAAAGCCCGTCCACCCCGGCTACCAGGGCAAGGTGGCCCAGACCTTCTGGGACAACGGCGCCGGCAACGTGATCATCATCAGCCACGGGGGCGGCTGGTACACGGCGTACTACCACCTGAAGGACAAGCACAACAAGTACGTCCAGAAGGGCGACAGCGTCACCGCGAAGACGCTGATCGGTCATATCGGCGCCGAGGGCAGCTCCACCGACTGGGCCCACCTGCACTACGAGCAGCGCTACCGGACGGACGGCATCCCGACCGAGGATCACCGCAGGCCCGCGCACTTCAACGGCAAGCAGTACACGGGCGTCGGCAAGACGTGGAAGGACGTGACCAGCAAGAACTGCTGACGCCCCGGACCGGGGACCGAGGGGGGAACCGGGGGCGAGGGGCGCACCGTACGCATGGTGCGCCCCTCAGGCGTGCCACCTCGTCATGCGATCATGATCATGGCAAACGCGCCACACGTTCCACGGGGGAAGGACCCACATGAAGTTCCGTATGACCCGCACCCGTCTGACCACCGCCGCGGTGAGCGCCGCCGTCGCGGGCGCACTGGCGGTCAGCGCCTCACCGGCTTCGGCATCTGCGTCCAACGGCTACGTCAGCGGCGGCGGCTCGTTCTACGACGACTTCGCCGACGAGGGCACGCTGTCGACGTCGTCGCACAAGGACAGCAACGCGACCTGCCTGTGGCAGATCATCCTTTACGCGGAGGGCGTCAAGGAGAGCAACGGAACGCAGTTCGACTACGCCGACATCGACGGCAAGTTCGGCTCGAACACCGCGTACGCCACCAAGCAGTTGCAGAAGGCCTGGGGGCTGACGCAGGACGGCAAGGTCGGCAAGAAGACGTTCGGCTCGGCCGACGACAAGTGGAACGCGTCGACCAGGGCGGGTGAGCTGGAGTACCGCAGCACCGGTTCGACCTCCGCCACGAAGTACAAGATCCGCTACCACGGCTCCCGCTACTACTTCGACGTCTACCGCACCTCGTCCGGCATGTACCGCTTCCTCCACCAGGACGCCTGGCGCCTCGCGAGCTACAGCAACAACAGCGGCTGCAACTGATCACCCCTGCGCTCGTCGGCCTCAGGGGCACTCTCCCGCCCCAGGGACGATAGCCTCGCGTCAACTCGCGTGGCACAGCGGCGCGTTGTGTGCAGAGGGATCAGCAGGATCAGTCGGGGGACCCATGACAGACCAGTGGCAGCCCATGCCGTCGAACACCCCGGCGTCGGATGACGCCGCGTTGAAGCAGGCGGGCGCCAAACCGCTGCAACCGGCCGACCCCGGCCGCATCGGACCCTACGTCCCCCTCGGGTTACTCGGCAGCGGCGGCATGGGGCGCGTCTACCTCGCTCGGCCCGCCGACAGCACCCCCGGCCTCGCCGCCGTCAAGGTGATCCGGCCCGAGTACGCCGAAGACCCCCGGTTCCGGCGGCGGTTCGAGCGGGAGGCGTCCGTGCACGGACGCGTGCACACGCCGCGGGCGCCGGATCTGCTCGGCACCGGGTTCGACGACTCCTTGCTGTGGATGGCGACGCAGTATCTGCCCGGCCTCAATCTCGCCGACGCGGTCCGCGAGTGCGGCACGCTGGAAGTCGCCGGGGTGTGGCGGCTGGTCGCCGATCTCGGGCAGGCCCTGTCGGCGCTGGCCGCCGTGGGCGTCGTACACCGGGATCTCAAGCCGTCGAACGTGATCCTGTCCCTACAGGGCGCGCACGTCATCGACTTCGGCATCGCGCAGGCCGCCGACAGCAGCGCGATCACCTCGACCGGGAGCCGGGTCGGCACGCCGGCCTTCATGTCGCCCGAGTATCTGCGCGAGGGACGGTGCGACACCGCCTCCGACGTGTTCTCGCTCGCGGGAAGCCTCATTTACGCCGCCACCGCGCACGCCCCCTTCGGGGACGGAACGGGCGTCGACGTGATGCACCGTGTCGCCTTCGAGCAACCGAAGGCGGAGGTCATGGCCGAACTCGCCGCCGTGGACCCGGCGTTGGCCGCCCTGCTGTCCGCCTGTCTCGCCAAGGATCCCGCCGGGCGCCCCGTCCCCGAGCAACTCACCGACGCCGCGACGGGCGTCGGTCACGGCCACGTGGCCTCCTGGCACGAGCCGCTCCACGCCCGGCTGCTCGCCCGGCAGCAGGCCTGCGCCGTACTGGAACGTGTCGCCGTCCCGGAGCCGGGTCAGGAGACCGTCCAGTTGCGTACGTCGCCCGGGCAGCACACCACCTCCGCGCAGGTGCCCGGCGGCGAGCGGCGCAAGAAGCGGAAGGCGTACCTCGCGGTCGCCGCCGGTCTCGCCGTGTGCGCCGTCGTCGCGGGCGCCGTCCTCCTCACCCGCGCGCCCCTCGACGAGACCGCCTCGGCCGCACCGACGGCAGTCGGCACCGCCGACGACAATCCGGCCTCCCCGCTCCCCAGCTCCTCCGCCTCGCCCTCCGACGACGAGAAGGAGGAGAAGGGGAAGGACAAGGGGGAAGGGAAGGGAAACGGCTCCGGGGAGGAGAAGGGGGAGGCGTCGCAGAGCGCCGGCGCGTCCGTAGGCGGTGCCGATGGAGCGCGCTCCACCCCCGCCGACGACATCACCGCCACCGCCACGTCCGACGGCAACGCGAGTGGCGGCAGCGCCCCGACCGCCACGCCCACCAAGACCGCCACGACGCCGGCCACCCCGCCCTGGATCTCCCAGTGCACGTACTACTCCGGCACCGAACTGACCACCCGGGGCGACAAGGGCCAACGCGTCGTCCAGGTGCAGTGCATGCTCACCGAGCGCGGCTACAGCGTCGGCGGCGCGGGCGTGGACGGGCAGTTCGGCCAGGACACGGTCGCCGCGGTCAGGCTGTTCCAGAGCGACAAGGGGCTGGAGGTCGACGGCGAGGTGGGGCCCAACACCTGGGCCGGGCTGCGCAGTTCGTCATAACGGCGTGGGGCCCGCCGGTCGAAGACCGGCGGGCCCCACAGCGCTGCGTGCAGTCTCAGTGGAAGAAGTGCCGCGTGCCCGTGAAGTACATCGTCACGCCCGCCTTCTTCGCCGCCTCGACCACCAGCTCGTCACGGACCGAACCGCCCGGCTGCACCACGGCCTTGACGCCGGCCTCGGTGAGGATCTCCAGGCCGTCCGGGAAGGGGAAGAACGCATCGGAGGCGGCGTACGCCCCCTGCGTGCGCTCGGCGCCGGCCCGCTCCACCGCGAGCTTCGCGGAGTCGACGCGGTTCACCTGGCCCATGCCGACGCCGACCGAGGCGCCGTCCTTGGCGAGGAGGATGGCGTTGGACTTGACCGCCCGGCACGCCTTCCAGGCGAAGGCGAGCTCGCGCAGGTCCTCGGGGCTCAGCGCCTCACCGGTGGCCAGCGTCCAGTTGGCGGGGTCGTCGCCGTCGGCCTGGAGGCGGTCGGTGACCTGGAGGAGGGCGCCGCCGTCGATGGGCTTGATCTCGGCGAGATGCTGGGGCGCGCCCGGGGCCTTGAGCACCCGGATGTTCTTCTTCTTGGCGAGGGCCTCCAGGGCCCCCTCCTCGTAATCGGGTGCGACGACGACCTCGGTGAAGATCTCGGCGACCTGCTCGGCCATCTCCTTGCTCACCGGCCGGTTGACGGCGATGACCCCGCCGAACGCGGACAGCGGGTCGCACGCGTGCGCCTTGCGGTGCGCCTCCGCGACGTCCGAACCGATGGCGATGCCACAGGGGTTGGCGTGCTTGATGATCGCGACGCACGGCTCGTCGTGGTCGTACGCGGCACGGCGGGCGGCATCCGTGTCCGTGTAGTTGTTGTACGACATCTCCTTGCCGTGCAGCTGCTCGGCGAGGGCGAGGCCGACATTGCCGGGGGCGCCGGTGGGCGCGGTGTCGATGTAGAGCGCGGCGGGCTGGTGCGGGTTCTCGCCGTAGCGAAGGGTGCTCTTGCGCTCCAGGGTGGCGCCGATGAAGTCGGGGAACCGGGATTCGTCGACGGGGGCGTAGGTGCTCGCGAACCAGCCGGCGACCGCGATGTCGTACTCGGCCGTGTGCCGGAACGCCTCGGCGGCGAGCCGCTTGCGGGTGCTGAGGTCGAAGCCGCCGGTCTGTACGGCGTTCAGCACGTCGGCGTAGCGGGCCGGGCTGGTGACCACGGCGACCGACGGGTGGTTCTTGGCGGCGGCGCGGACCATCGACGGGCCGCCGATGTCGATCTGCTCGACGCACTCGTCGGGGGACGCGCCCGAGGCGACGGTCTCCCGGAACGGGTAGAGGTTGACGACCACCAGGTCGAAGGGGGCCACGCCCAGCTCGTCGAGCTGCTGCCGGTGGCTCTCCAGGCGCAGGTCGGCGAGGATGCCGGCGTGGACCTTGGGGTGCAGCGTCTTGACCCGGCCGTCCAGGCACTCGGGGAAGCCGGTGAGCTCCTCGACCTTGGTGACGGGGACGCCGGCGGCGGCGATGCGGGAGGCGGTGGAGCCGGTGGAGACGAGTTCCACGCCCGCCTCGTGCAGGCCGCGGGCCAGCTCCTCCAGGCCGGTCTTGTCGTAGACACTGACCAGCGCGCGACGGATGGCTCGCTTGTTGCTCTCGGCGGTCACTGGATAACTACCTTTCGTCCCTCAATGCGATAGCCGTTGCGGGCGAGCCGCCCCACGACATCGACGAGCAGCCTTCGCTCGACTTCCTTGATGCGCTCGTGCAGAGCGCTCTCGTCGTCCTCGTCCCGGATCTCCACCACGCCCTGAGCGATGATCGGTCCGGTGTCGACGCCGTCGTCGACGAAGTGGACGGTGCAGCCGGTGACCCGGGCGCCGTACGCGAGCGCGTCCCGTACGCCGTGGGCTCCCGGAAAACTGGGCAGCAGCGCGGGGTGCGTGTTCACGACCCGGCCGCCGAAGAGGGCCAGGAACTCCTTGCCCACGATCTTCATGAACCCGGCGGACACGACCAGGTCCGGCTCGTATGCCGCGGTCGCCGTCGCGAGGGCCGCGTCCCACTCCTCGCGGCTCTCGAAGTCCTTCACCTTGCACACGAACGTGGGCAGCCCGGCGCGCTCGGCACGGGCCAGCCCCTCGATGCCCTCCCGGTCCGCGCCGACGGCCACGATCTCGGCTCCGTACGCCTCGGTGCCGGCGGTCTCGATGGCGTCGAGGAGCGCCTGAAGATTCGTACCGGAACCGGAGACCAGCACGACAAGGCGCTTGGCCACGGGCTTGGCGGCCACGGTGGGGCCCTTTCTCGGGGGAGCGTTTTCCGTACGGCCGACGGTGCGTACGTGCGGTATGTACGTTCGTACGAATGCTTCGCGCCCCCGGATACGGGGAAGTCTACGAAGCGGCCGACCGTCAGCAACGATACCGGCACACCGGGCGGCCCCCATGGGACGGGGGCATGGCCGGAAGGTAGCGTCTGCGAGGAACGGACTGGGGAACGCGGTCGGCCTGTGGAGCGTTTCACCAAGGGACCGCCCACACAGGACCGGTCAGCAGCAACCACGAAGCCGTAGTAGCCGTAGTAGCCACAAAGCCTTGGCCGCCACGTCGTTATCAACAAGGGGAAGACGCTCACTTGATGCCGGACCGCAGCCTGCGACTCCTCACGCTCCCCCAGCAGTCGGTGCAGGGAGGGGAGCGCAGCGCCGTGCTGGTTCTGCGGGAGCGCCCCGCCTCGCCGCCCGACGCGCCCTCGGGCAAGCCGAACGGCGACGAGCAGGGCGGCCCGGCGCAGGAGGACAACCCGTTCGCGCCGCCGCCCGAGGGCACACCGGACCGCCCGTGGCGGCCACGGCGCCCGTCGGGCGACAACTCCTCCGGCGACGGTGACGGGGGTGGCGACAGCGGCTCGCGCTCTCCCTGGGGCAGCCAGTGGAGCGACCGCCAGCCCGGCCGCTCCCCCGGCGGTTTCGGCGACCGCCCCGGCGGCCAGGGCGGTCAGGGCGGCGGCCCCGAGGGCGGCCCGGGCGCGGGCGGCCCCGGGTCGAACATGCGCTGGGACCCGACCGACCCCTCCCAGCGCCGCGCTCGGTACTCCCTGCTCTCCGGCATGTGGGCCTTCTTCTTCGCCCTCTTCAGCTGGCCCTATGTGGCCCTGCTGCTGGGCGCCCTGTCCCTGTACTGGGGCATCACCGCCCTCCGGGCCAAGCCCCGCACCGCCGACCCCGACAACCCGGCGCCGACCACGAACGCCCGCCCTCAGACGACGGCCGCGGTGTCCGGCCTGGTCACAGCCTCCCTCGCCATCGCCCTCGTCGCCGCGACCTTCACCGCCCAGCTGGTGTACAGCGACTACTACACCTGCGTGAGCGACTCCCTCACCAACGAGGCGAAGCAGACATGCAGCCAACTGCTGCCGGAGGAGCTGCGGGGAGTACTGGGCACGGGAAGCTGACCACTGCTGTCAGTCTTCTGGTGACTGCGGCGGCGGCACCACCTTCTCCAGCGGTGCCCAGCCGGCGTCATCGCGCCACGCCGGTTGCGGATCACCGTCGGCGGGCAGCAGGTCGTACTCCTCGGAGGCATCGTCCTGTTCGGCGGGCGGCGACGGCTCGCTGGACACGGCCGCCGGCGTGACCTCAGGCGTCGCCGTCTCCGAGGCGTCGGCGCTCTCCCCCTTCGTACGGGAGAACCAGCCCCCGCCAGAAACCCGCGCCGCTCCGCGCCACCTCCACCCCTTCCGGCACCGCCAGGCCCGCACCACCACCGCCACCACAACCGCCACGCCCGCGGTCCACCCCATCGCCGCCCCGCCCGTCTGCCACCACACCGGCCCGAACCGAGCCAGCGCCGCGCCCCCGAGCGGCCCGCCCGACAGGACGGAAAGGACGGCGAACAGCCCCCCGCACAGCACAGCCGCCAACCCGGCCGTCCCCGCGGTCCGCCTGTGCCCCCAGGCAGCGCTCGGCGCACTCGCCCCGTCCCCGGAGCCCGTGGCACTGCGCCCCAGGGAAGCCACCCCACTCCAGGTGTCCGCCACCGCCCCTCCCTCGGAGCCCCCCGCCTCGCGCCCCCCGGAGGCCGACCGCCCCACGAACCACCCCACCGTCACCCCGGCCACCACCGGCACCACCCCCGCCGCCCAGTTCACCGGCGTACCGACCCCCGCATCCGGCACGGCCGCCAGCAGGGGGAACGGCGGCAGGAGTGGGGCCGGGGCCGAGGACAAGGGCGTCACGACGTGGCCCACACCCAGCGTGAAGCCCGGGCCCAGGGCGTACGACGCGCCCCACACCGCCGCGTTCGGCACCAGCGCGACGCAGAGCAACAGCACCGCGAACTGCCCGGACCCCCCTTCCGTCAGCTGAAGGAAGGACGCCCTGGCCGCCTCGCCGTGCCAGACCAGTGACACCGCCAGCAACAGCGCCCCACCGCCGACCAGCACGGCCGTACCGGCGCCCGCGGCTCGTGCGGCGGCGGCGAAACGGGACCGGAAGACGGGCCGCAGGACAAGACGCCGTACCCGCGCCGGCATATGGGGCAGCGCGCTGTTGATCAGGTCGTACGGGCGGGTGTGCGCCGTCCACACGCCCGCCCCCGCGGCCACCGCCACGACCAGCGGCACGCACACGCACACCCACAGCCATGACGGTCGCAGCGCGCCGCCCGACGCATACACCGCCGCGGCCGCGGCGACGACGACATAGCCGAGGACGACGCCCGTCCACGCCACCGCCGGCTCCGGCACCTCACCGTTCCGGCCCCCCTCCTCCTCACTGTCGTCCGCCGCCGCGTCCCGCGCCGCCCGGTGCACCAGCAACACCGGGAGCGCGAGCAGCAGCAGCGGGGTGACGCCGACCGGCGCGGGGACGCCGGAGAGCGTGTCGGTGCGGATCAGTTCGGCGCCGTGCGCCAGCAGCCACAGCGAGGCGGCGACATGCAGCGCACCGGTCGGCCCGCTGTCGGGATACGGCGAGCTGATCCACAGCACCAACACCATCACCGCGAACGACCCGAGCCCCAGTCCGGCCGCAAGCGCGCCACCCAGCAGGCTCGCGCCCAGCCCGGGCGACGGGTCGCGCAACCGGCTGAGCAGGAACGACAACGGCGATCGGCGAACGGTCATCTGGATCACGCCCGCCATGCTCCCAACGACACGCGCTTTCTCGTCGTAACAGGCGAACTACCGATGTGTCGCCCAATATATGTTTATGTACTTTTTCCCACGGAGGGGTGAGCCGTGACGCAGAGCCCTTCAACCCCGCTCCCCCCGCCCAAGGAACGCCGACGGCTGCGCGAGGCCCGGTCGTTGACGCAGGCTCAGGTCGCGGCACGGGTGGGGGTCGACTGCGAGACCGTCCGCGCTTGGGAGACCGGCCGGACCACTCCACGCGGCCGGAGACGGGAAACGTACGCCAATCTGCTGGCCGAACTCGCGGCCGAGAAGAAGGTGACAGCAGGTCAGGAACCCGCAGAGGAGCCTGCTCCCGTGGCCGCCGACGTCGCCGACAGCCCCGTAGAAGCCGCTGAACCGCCACCCTCACCCTCGTCGCTCACCCCGGAAGCCGTACCCGACCAGCTGTCCGACGCCCTGACGCCCGCTCAGGCCTTCGACGCGCTGTACGCGTTCTGCGCGCCCGCGCTCGTGCGGCAGACGTTTCTGCTCACCGGGCGCCGTGAGCTCGCCCGTGAGTCGGTCGAGCGGGCCTTCCAACTCGCCTGGCAGCGCTGGCCGGAGGTGGCCCGGGACCGGGACCCGGGGGGCTGGGTGCGGGCGACGGCCTACGAGTGCGCCCTCTCCCCCTGGCACCGCCTCCGCCCGCGCTACCGGCACCCCGAAGCACCCCCCGCCGACGCCACGGACCGCGCGCTGCTGGAGGTCATCCTGAAACTCCCGCCGCCGCACCGCCGCACGCTCCTGCTCTACGACGGGGTGGGCCTCGACCTGCCGGAGACGGCGGCGGAGACGGAGGCGAGCACACCGGCGACGGCGAACCGTCTGCTGCACGCGCGCGGGGCGATCACCGAACGGCTGCCGGAGCTGTCCGACCCGGCCGAACTCCACCACCGCCTCACCGCCCTCGCCTCCACGGAACGCCTCCGCGCCGCCAAGCCCCTGACCGTCCGCAGCGGCAGCGAGCGCCGGGCCACCTTCTGGACCCGTGCCGCGATCGCGTTCACCGTCGCCCTGATCGGCACGACGGCGCTCACCCTGCGCACGGCACCGACGCACTACGAGCCGCCGGTGTCGCCGGGGGCCGACGTGCAGGGCGTGCCGGCGAGGCAGGCGCCGGGGGCCTTGTCGCAGGAGGAGCTGGAGCTGCGGGAGGAACTGCGGGAGGAGACGGTGAGCGGCCCGGACAGACTCGTGCCGCTGAACGAGTGAGCGGGTGAGCGGGTGAGCAGACACGGCAGTGGGCCCGCACCCCCAAGGGGTACGGGCCCACAGGCGTTACTCGGTCACTCAGCCGGCGAGCAGCTCACGCGCCAGCTTCGCCGTCTCGGTCGGGGTCTTGCCGACCTTGACGCCCGCGGCCTCCAGGGCCTCCTTCTTGGCGGCGGCCGTACCGGAGGAGCCGGAGACGATGGCGCCGGCGTGGCCCATGGTCTTGCCCTCGGGCGCGGTGAAGCCCGCGACATAGCCGACGACCGGCTTGGTCACGTTCTCCTTGATGAAGGCCGCGGCCCGCTCCTCGGCGTCGCCGCCGATCTCACCGATCATCACGATGAGGTCGGTGTCGGGGTCGGCCTCGAACGCGGCGAGCGCGTCGATGTGGGTGGTGCCGATGATCGGGTCACCGCCGATGCCCACGGCCGACGAGAAGCCGATGTCCCGCAGCTCGTACATCATCTGGTACGTCAGCGTGCCGGACTTCGAGACCAGGCCGATGCGGCCCGGCTTGGTGATGTCGCCCGGGATGATGCCGGCGTTCGACTGGCCCGGGGTGATGAGACCGGGGCAGTTCGGGCCGATGATCCGGGTCTTGTTGCCCTGCGACACGGCGTAGGCGTAGAACGCGGCCGAGTCGTGGACGGCGATGCCCTCGGTGATGACGACCGCGAGGGGGATCTCGGCGTCGATGGCCTCGACGACGGCGGCCTTGGCGAAGGCCGGCGGCACGAAGAGGACGGATACGTTCGCGCCCGTCTTCTCGATCGCCTCGGCGACCGTGCCGAAGACCGGGATCTCGGTGCCGTCGATGTCGACGGAGGTGCCCGCCTTGCGGGGGTTCACGCCACCGACGATGTTCGTGCCGTCGGCCAGCATGAGCTTGGTGTGCTTCATGCCCGTGGCACCGGTCATGCCCTGGACGATGACCTTGCTGTCCTTGTTGAGGAAGATAGCCATGGCTGTGTCTGTCCCTCTTCCCTTACTTCGCAGCCGCGAGCTCGGCGGCCTTGTCGGCCGCGCCGTCCATGGTGTCCACGCGCTGGACCAGCGGGTGGTTGGCGTCGGACAGGATCTGGCGACCCAGTTCGGCGTTGTTGCCGTCCAGACGGACGACCAGCGGCTTGCTGACGTCCTCGCCCTTGGACTTCAGGAGCTCCAGGGCCTGGACGATGCCGTTGGCGACCTCGTCGCACGCGGTGATGCCGCCGAAGACGTTGACGAAGACGGACTTGACGTCCGGGTCGCCCAGGATGATCTCCAGGCCGTTCGCCATGACCTGCGCGGAGGCGCCGCCGCCGATGTCGAGGAAGTTGGCGGGCTTGACCCCACCGTGCGCCTCACCGGCGTACGCGACGACGTCCAGGGTGCTCATGACGAGACCCGCGCCGTTGCCGATGATGCCGACCTCGCCGTCGAGCTTGACGTAGTTGAGGTTCTTCTCCTTGGCTGCGGCCTCGAGGGGGTTGGCCGAGTCCTTGTCCTGGAGGGCCTCGTGGTCCGGCTGGCGGAACTCGGCGTTCTCGTCCAGCGAGACCTTGCCGTCGAGGGCGATGACGTCACCGGAGGCGACCTTGGCCAGCGGGTTGACCTCGACCAGGAGGGCGTCCTCCTTGATGAAGGTGTCCCACAGGGTGACGAGGATGTCGGCGACCTTCGCCGCGACATCGGCCGGGAACTTCGCGACCGCGACGATCTCGCGGGCCTTCTCCGGGGTGACGCCCTCGTTGGCGTCGATCGGCGTCTTGGCGACGGCCTCCGGGCGGGTGGCCGCCACCTCCTCGATCTCCACGCCGCCCTCGACGGAGGCGATGGAGAGGAACGTGCGGTTCGCACGGTCGAGGAGGAAGGAGACGTAGTACTCCTCCACGATCTCCGGAGCGGTCTCGGCGATCATCACCTTGTGGACCGTGTGGCCCTTGATGTCCATGCCGAGGATGTCCGTCGCACGGGCGACGGCCTCGTCCGGGGTGGCGGCGAGCTTCACGCCACCGGCCTTGCCACGCCCGCCGACCTTCACCTGGGCCTTGACGACGGACTTGCCACCGAGACGCTCGGTGGCTGCGCGGGCCGCCTCAGGCGTGTCGATGACTTCACCGGCCAGCACCGGTACATCGTGCTTGGCGAAGAGGTCCCTCGCCTGGTATTCGAACAGGTCCACGCGCTTCCGTCCCTATCAGTGATCTCGCGGTTCGTTGGATGCGTGGGCGTGCCGCGAAGGGCAACGTGACGTCCGCATGTGTCACAAGGGAGGCGCACACGGTGTCCGAGCGCGCGGCATGTCCGTCTCGCAGATTATCGCCGCTGCACGGGGGTCTCTAAATCAGGGGTCACACCTGAGCGGTGATACCTGTCACATGATGCCGCGATCACTGGCACGGCGTGCCGCAGGTGAAAGGCCTCACCGGGCTGGGGTTGACCCGGTGAGGCCTCTTCAACAGCCCCTCAACGGCGCAAAAGCGCCGCCTCGGGGGTGCTGGGCCGGTTGATCCCCACCCCAATGGGGATCAACCGGCCCGCCCGCGGGGTCTCGGCCGGACGGTCCGACGGGTTTCGGCCGTCCGGGTCCATTGCCGCGGAGTCGCTCCGCTGGTGGTGCCGTGATGAGCCCGTTGTTCGTCTGCGGGCCCGTCGTGGCTGGTCGCGCAGTTCCCCGCGCCCCTTGCGGGGCGCTGCAGAACCGCACATGACCTCGCGGGGGTCAGATGCTGTACGGGGTGCCGGTGAGGTTCTGCGCGTAGCCCGGGGTGATCGAGTCGGCGATGCCGTCGACGCCGGTGACGGCGTTCTCGGCGAGCGGGTTCACGGTGGTCCGGACGGTCTCGGTCACGTGCTGTGCGAAGGGCTGGACCTGGCCGGTGACACCGTGGACGAACGGGCCGACCTCACCGACGACACCGCCCACCAAGGGCTGCACCTCACCCGTGACGCCGTACGCCAGCTCCGTGGTGCTCCCGCCAACGCCCCGCACGACCGGGCGGACCGTCTCCACGACCGTGTCGACCAGCGGCTGCACCGCCCCGGTGACCCCCTGCGCGAACGGCGGCACCTGGCCCACGACGCCCTCGGCGAAGGGCACCGCCTGCCCGGCCACGCCCTGTACGAGCGGCGGTACGGCGCCGACGACGCCGCCCGCGAAGGGCTCGACGTCACCCACCACGCCGTACGCCAGCGCGGTCGCGTCACCGACGGCCTGCTGCGCGACCGGGACCACGCCGTGCACGGCGATGTTCGCGACGGGCGGCAGGACGGCGTCCGTGGTGTCGTCGGCGATCCGGCCGACCAGACCGGTGGCGTACGGCGGTACGTCCGCGACGACCCCGCCGACGACCGGCCGCACACCGGCCACGGCACCGCCGGCGACGCCCTGCACATCGGCGACCGCCCCGGTGGCGACCGGCGGCACGCCCTGCACGACGCCGCCCGCGACAGGCCGGACGTCCGCGACGACGCCGTACGCCAGCACGGTCGCGGCGTCGACGGCGTGCCCGGCGGTGGAGCCGACCCCGGCCACGGTCTGCCCGGCGACCGGCGTCACGCCGTGCACCGCGTGGGTGGCGGCGGGCACGACCCCGCCCACGGCGCCCTCGGCGACCGGCACGACACCGGCCACCGCCCGCCCGGCCACCGGCACGACACCCTTCACAGCGGCGCCCGCGACCGGCGGCACCACCGCGACGACCGTCTCCTCGACGACCGGCGCGACCGTCCCGGTGACGTGCTTGGGGACCGCGGAGACGGAGGCCTCGGCGGCTGTGGTGGCTCGTGCGGCGGTGGCCCGGGCGGTGTCGGTCACGCCCGTCGCGGTACGGCCGGCGCCCGCGACCATGTGCTGGGCCTTCGTCCGTACGACGCCGTCGATGCCCTGGGCCTGGGAACGGGCAGCCGACTGCGTGCCCTGGAGCTTCGTCTGGGCGGCGGCCAAAGCCCTCTCCAACTCGGGGGCGAAGGCGGAGAGGGGGCCGAAGAGGTAGTCGATGCCGCCGTGCGGTGCGGTGGTGGCGTCGGAGGCGGTGGTGTGGACCGTGGCCGTCGCCGTTGCCGTGGCGTGCTCGGCGGTGGCCTTGGCCTCGGCCTGCGCGGCGCGTGCGGCCTTGGCGCCCTGGATCGCCTGGGCACCCCGCACCTTGGACGCGTGCGGAACGGTGACCGAGGCGTCGACGTACCGGCGGGCCTGCTCGGTGGTGCCGGCGGTATCGGCCGTGGTCGTCCTGGCGGCCTTGTCGGCGGTGCCGAGGGCGCCGGTGGCCGTCTCCCGAGGGGAGGTCGAGGTCGCCCCGGTGGTGTCCGCGGCGCCCGAGACGGTGTCCGTGACGCCGGTGACGACGGAGTCGACCGTGTCGGTGACGTTCCCGAGCGTGTCGGTGAGGGTGGTGGTCACGCCCGAGGTGACGTCCGAGGTGACATCGGTGGTGACGTCGGTGGTCGTCGCGTCCGGCGTGGAGAGGGAGGAGGCGGGCAACTCGTCGGCGCTTGCCACGGAGGACCCGAGCGCCCAGGCGCCGGTGACACCGGCGGCTATGACGATGGAGCGGCGGATGTTCTTGTTCATACGTGCGTCAGATCCTTAGATCCTTGAGGGTTCGAGAGACCCGGGGAGGCCCGAAGGCCCTTGGAGCTCACGGGACTTCGGGAGGCTGGGACATGTCCGGTGCCGCCGCACCCCGATCGCGTCCGTCATCCGTCATCCGTCAGTCCGTCGTTCCGCCACGGTCCGGGGAGAGTGAACCGGTGGACGCGGATGTGGATCCGGATGCGATGACTGGTGCCGATACGGCTCCGGCGGCTTCCGCCCGGAGATCGGAGGGGTGTCCGGACGGGAGGGCAGACCTGGTCCGCCCCCGCGCGGCAGGTCTACGGCGGGGGTAGGTCTGCCCTATGCCGGGGAGACCGGAATGTCCGGGTGGCTGTCCCGGGTCTCGGCCGCGTCGGTACGCGCGGCGGCGCCGGCCACCAGCCGCAGCGGCGCCCGGTGGTTCAGCTGAACTGCATGCGCGTCGCCGTGCCGCGACGTACCGGCGTCGGCCGCCGAACGGTTGCCCAGCGAACCCCCCGGATCACCCGCGGGCTCCTGCCGCTCGGGCGCGTACTCGGTGGGCTGGACGCGATGCCCGGCGACGTGTGTCACGTCGCCGGCCGGTGTCACGTCTGCGACGAACGCCGGGCCGTAAGCGACGACCGCCGCCTTGTCCGTACGTTCCTCGGCGGCGCGTTCGTCCGTCGCCTTGCCGCCCGCATCCGCACCCGGCTGCGGTGTCGCCGTGACCGGAGCGGGGAGTGTCTGCCCCGGAAGCGCGGGAAGAACAGGCAGTTCGGGCAACCCCGGCAGGAGGCCGGGGAGTTCCGGCAGCGCCGGCGACTCGGGCAGCAACGACAGCGGCGGTATCTTCCCCTGCACCTCGGCCAGCCCGTCGGCCAGCCCCTGGGTCACACCCGTCACCAGATCGCCGACCGGCCGCACGACCTGCTCGCCGACCGACCCGACGACGTCCTCTGTGACCGGCCGAAGGATCTGGTCGGTGACTGGACGAAGCACCTGGTCGGTGACTGGACGCAGGACGTTGTCGGCGTCGGGCCGGGAACTGGGCGAGGGCGGCGTGGCGGGGGGCGACGTCGGGTTCGGCTGCGGGAGCCGCTGGTCGGCCTTGTCGCCCTGGGGGGCGGTGGCCTCGGGGGCGGTGGGGTGCGGGGCGATCGACTCCGGCGCCACAAGGTCGAGGAGGTCGAGCTCGGGCAGCGCCGGCTTGGTGAGGTTGGGCTCGGCCGCCTCGGAACTGCCTTGTCCGGGCGTGCCATTCGGCCGGGGTGTGCCCGGAGCCGGCGCCGCTTGCGTATGCCGCACGACCTCGGACAAGGTCGCCGAGGGCACCCCGTCCGCCGCCTGCGCCTGCTCCCCGTAGAGCAGCCCGAGTGCGAACAACCCACTCACCAGCAGCGCCAGTTGCAGCGCACGCCGTCCGGCCGCCGTGCGCATCACGCGCAGAGCGGCACCTGACGGGGCTGCTGAGCAGGTCAAGAGGGGACGGGTCCTCCCGTGCGGCGGAACGAGCGACAAGTCAGCGCGGCGCATCCGGGCAAAGGGAGCGCGCGTACCACTGACAAGGCGCCTCGATCCTTGCACGCGCCTCCCGAGGTCGCGCAAGCCCCCCTGACACCGATGGGTACACATGTCCCTTTTGCTGACCCAAGTCGGTCGACAAATCGTCAGCGAACCGACTTCCCCACCCGCCTGCGACCGCCCAATCCCGTCCTCACGCACTGTCCGGAACGGGCAGCGGCCGCTTCTCGATCGCGGCAGCCATCACCTCGGGGAACAGATCGGGCGTACAGGCGAAGGCGGGCGCTCCCAGCGCCGCGAGTGCGGCCGCGTGCTCCCGGTCGTACGCGGGCGCCCCTTCGTCCGACAGCGCGAGGAGTGTCACGAACTGCACCCCCGACCCCTTCATCGCCGCGACCCGCTTGAGCATCTCGTTCCGTATCCCCCCTTCGTAGAGATCGCTGATCAGCACGACCACCGTGTCCGCGGGCCGGGTGATCTGCGACTGGCAGTACGCGAGCGCCCGGTTGATGTCCGTACCGCCGCCGAGCTGTGTGCCGAAGAGCACGTCGACCGGATCGTCGAGCTGGTCGGTGAGGTCGACGACGGCCGTGTCGAAGACGACGAGCCGGGTGCTGATCGACCGCATCGAGGCCAGCACCGCCCCGAACACCGACGCGTAGACCACCGAGGCCGCCATCGACCCCGACTGGTCGATGCAGAGGATGACCTCCTTCTTCACCGACTGCGACGCCCGTCCGTATCCGATGAGCCGCTCGGGCACGATCGTCCGGTACTCCGGCAGGTAGTGCTTGAGGTTGGCCGCGATCGTGCGGTTCCAGTCGATGTCGTGGTGGCGGGGCCGGTTGACGCGGGCGCTGCGGTCGAGGGCGCCGGTGAGGGTGGCCCGGGTACGGCTGGCGAGCCTCTTCTCCAGATCCTCGACGACCTTGCGCACGACGGCCCGTGCCGTCTCCTTCGTGGTCTCCGGCATCGCCTTGTTGAGCGAGAGCAGCGTGCCAACGAGATGCACGTCCGCGTCCACCGCCTCCAGCATCTCCGGCTCCAGCACCAGCGTGGCCAGGCCGAGCCGGTCGATGGCATCACGCTGCATCACCTGCACGACGGAGGAGGGGAAGTACGTCCGGATGTCCCCGAGCCAGCGCGCCACGGCCGGCGCCGAAGCCCCGAGCCCCGCCGAACGGTCCCGCCCCGTCCGCGGCTTGTCCCCCTGCCCGTAGAGCGCGGCGAGCGCACCGTCCATCGCGGCGTCCTGCCCGGCGAGCGTGCATCCGGTGCCGTCGGCCGCGTCGCCGCCGAGCACCAGCCGCCACCGCCGCAGCCGCTCCTGCGCCGGGTCCAGCAGTTCGGCCGTCATCCGCGTGCCTCCGTACGCAGTCGTTCCCAGAGCGGGATCACCGGCACGGTCGCCTTCGGAGCGTCTTCGCTCCGCTGCCCCTGTCCGTCCCTTGCGGCGTCCACGACATCGCCCCTGTCCCTCGGTTCACTCAGCCGCTCACTCGTCATCCCGCCACCCCCGCAAGCTCGTTGCCGGCTTCCTCTTCCGCTTCGTCCAGCCCCAGCAGCAGCCGCACCACCGGCAGCACCGCGTCCGCGCGCTCCATGTCCAGGTCGGGCGCGAACCCGGGTATCCCGGAACCGGCGGCCGCCGTGCTCCCCCGCGTCCCCGGTCCGCGTCGGACCAGTTCGCCGAGGGTTCGCCGCACCCCGGACTCATACGCCGAGAACGTCCGCCGCAGCAGCGGCAGTACGTCCGTGAACGCCTCCGCCGGCACCCCCGTCAGCCATGCATCGACCAGCCCGAGCAGTCGCTCGTCGTGGACCAGGAGCATTCCGCCGCCCGAGCCGCCGCCGACGAACCCCTCGATCCACGCGGCCGCGTCCGCCGGCGGCGTCCCGGGCGACAGCACGAGCCCCATCAGCCGCGCCGCCTCGTCCTGCCCCAACTCCCCGTCGTCCAGCAGCAGCCGCACGGCCCGTCCTCGGACGACGCCGGGCACGGTGTCCCGTCCCGACAGCACCCGCAGCACCGACCGCCAGCGATCCTGGAGGTCGCCCGGGCCAGGGGCGGGAGCGTCGGCCAGCAGCCCCACCGCCCCGTGCACCGCGTCCACATGGCGCCGCATCTCCTCCGCCGCGTCCCCGTCGAGGGCGGCGCAGGCAGGGGGCAGGCCGACGAAGATCCGTTCGGCGAGGCCTGCCGCGACCTCGGCCAGGGCACCGGTGTCCGTGCCGCGTACGTCGCCGTAGCGCAGGGAGCGGACCAGGGCGGGCAGGGCCTGGGCGAGGTGGCCGACGTCGGCGTCGAGGGCGGCCCGGTCGGCGAGGATCCGCATCACCACGGGGAGCGCGTCCGGCAGTTCGGCCAGCAGACAGCGCTCGGCGAGCGCGGTGACGTCGGCGAGGCCCGGCGCGGTCACGGCGTCGCCCTCCGCCTTGGCGGTCGCGGCGGCGAGCACCGTCGTCCCCCACACCCCGGCCTCGGCGACCCGCACGGACAGCTCGGGCTCCCAGCGCAGCCGCCATGTCTCCCGGAACGTACCCGTGCTGCCCCGCGACACCGTCGGCTCGCCCCACTCGATGCCCAGCAGCCGCAGTCTGTGCAGCAGCCTGCTGCGCCCGGCGTCGGTCTCCTTGCGCAGGTCGAGCTCCAACTCCCGCTCCAACGACTCCGGTTTGAGCCGCAGCCGCCGCTGGATCCGGTCGAGGTCACGCTGCAACGGCACCGCGGGCGCCGACTGCGGCACCTCCCCCAGCACATCGCCGACGACCAGCCGGTCATGCACCAGCGCCAGCGGTATGTCCGAGCCCTCGCACATCACTGCCCGCACGGCATCGGTCGTCTCGCTCAGCCCGGGCAGCGGACGACCGCGCATCACGGCGAGCGTCTCCGCCAGCCGCACCGCCTCGATGACATGCGCCGAGGAGACGAGCCGGTCCTCGGCGCGCAGCAGTCCCGCGACCTTGGTCAGCCAGCGCTCGACCGGCCGGTCCGGCGCGCCGAACAGATGTCCGTACCAACCCGGCGAGTCGATGCCCGCGCCGTATCCGCTGACCCGCGACAGCCTGCGATGCGTCCACGGCACCCAGGTCATGTCCGCCTTGACCTTGGGCAGCCCCTTCAGCAGCGCCCGGTCGGCGGAGACGGCGGCCTTCTGCCGCAGCGCGGGCACATGCCAGGCCCCGCACACCACGGCCACCCCGTCCCCGAACTCGCGCTGCGCCGTCCGCACTTGGAGCCGCATATAGGCCTCCCGCACGAGATCCCGGTCATGACCTCCCGTCCCGTACGCCTCCCGCAACGCCCCCATGGCCTCTTCGAGCACGACGAACGGCGCGAACGCGTCCTTCTCCCCGACCCCCCGGTGCTCGACCACGTCCTCCCACCACCGCTCGGGATCGTCATAGCCGGCGGCCTCGGCGAGCACGGCCAGCGGATCGACACGGACATCGGCGACGTCGGGCTCCGGCACCTCCTGCGAACCGGGGCCCGCCGCATCCTCATCCCGCCCGGCGCCCTCGCCCTCTCCCTCGCCCTCTCCCTCGCCCCCGGTCCTCCCATCCCGCTCCCACGCCAGCGAATGCGTGGCCGGCAAGTCGATGAAGCGGGCCGGTACTTCGCGCTCCAGGGCCCAGCGGATCGCGACCCACTCGGGGGAGAACTCGGCCAGCGGCCAGAACGCCGACCGGCCGGGCTCGTCCACGGCGTGGGCGAGGAGGGCGACGGGCGGCCGCATCTCCTCGTCGGCTGCCAGCGGAATCAGCGCGTCGGCCTCGGGCGGACCCTCGATCAGCACGACCCGCGGCCGGGCCGCGTCCAGCGCGGCCCGCACGGCCCGCGCCGAACCGGGCCCGTGATGCCGTACGCCGAGCAGCAGCGGCTCCGCGGCGGAACCTCCCCCCTGGTCGCTCACGCGCTCACCTCCCGGCAGGCGCGGTAGAAGTCCGTCCAGCCGTCGCGCTCGCGGACGACCGCCTCCAGGTACTCCCGCCAGATGACCCGGTCGGCCGCCGGGTCGCGGACGACCGCGCCGAGGATGCCGGCGGCGACGTCGCCGGACCGCAGCACGCCGTCGCCGAAGTGGGCGGCCAGCGCAAGCCCGTTGGTGACGACGGAGATGGCCTCGGCGGTGGACAGGGTGCCGCTGGGCGACTTCACCTTCGTACGCCCGTCGGAGGTGATCCCGTCGCGCAGCTCGCGGAAGACGGTCACGACCCGGCGGATCTCGTCGACTCCGTCCGGCACGGCCGGCAGGTCGAGGGAGCGGCCGATCTGGTCGACGCGGCGCGAGACGATGTCGACCTCGGCCTCGACGCTCTCCGGCAGGGGCAGCACGACGGTGTTGAAGCGGCGGCGCAGGGCGCTGGACAGGTCGTTGACCCCACGGTCGCGGTCGTTGGCCGTGGCGATCAGATTGAAACCGCGGACCGCCTGCACCTCCTGGCCCAGCTCGGGGATCGGCAGCGTCTTCTCGGACAGGATCGTGATCAGCGTGTCCTGCACATCGGCCGGGATACGGGTCAGCTCCTCCACACGGGCCGTCATCCCCTCCGCCATGGCCCGCATGACGGGGCTGGGCACGAGGGCGTCGCGGCTCGGGCCGTGCGCCAGCAGCTGCGCGTAGTTCCAGCCGTACCGGATCGCCTCCTCCGGCGTACCCGCCGTGCCCTGCACCAGCAGCGTCGAGTCGCCGCTGACCGCCGCGGCCAGATGCTCGGACACCCAGGTCTTGGCGGTGCCCGGCACGCCGAGCAGCAGCAGGGCGCGGTCGGTGGCGAGCGTGGTGACGGCGACCTCGACGATACGGCGCGGGCCGACGTACTTCGGCGTGATCACCGTGCCGTCAGGCAGGGTGCCGCCGAGCAGATAGGTGGCGACGGCCCAGGGCGACATCTTCCAGCGGGCCGGGCGCGGGCGGTCGTCCTGCGCGGCCAGTGCGGCGAGTTCGGCCGCGAAGGCGTCCTCGGCGTGCGGGCGCAGCTCCTCCGATTCCTGCGCGGACGTGTTCTCGGGCATTTCGACGGACGTCGGTTCCACGGTCACAGACATGGCTGAGGCCCCCTCCAGCTCGGCCGGTTCGGATCTGGTGTCCACCGTGCACCACGCCACTGACAATCCGTTCTGACCTGCACAAACGCGCTCGCGAAGCCGATTGTCAGTGGTGGGATCTACCTTCGATGTCATGACTCAGCAGGGGGTGCGCTGGACTGCGGATCAGGTGCTGGCACTGGCGCCTGACGCAGCGTCACGCAAGGCGGGAAGCAAACTCGGAGCGGCGGGGCCGTGGTCCGAGGCGGGAAGTTCCGACGAGGGGACGGTGTGGGGGCTGTGCAAGGGCAGTGGCAGCAAGCCGTATCAGACGGTCGTCGATATCGCGGACGCCTCCGGGCCCGCGTACAAGTGCAGTTGTCCGAGTCGCAAGTTCCCGTGCAAGCACGCGCTCGGGCTGCTGCTGCTCTGGGCGGGCGGGGACGGCGCGGTGCCGCCGGACCAGGCACCGGACTGGGCGGAGCAGTGGCTCGCGGGCAGACGCCGGCGCACGGAGGAGAAGCGAGCGGCGGGGCCTGCGGGTTCGACTGCCGCCTCGGGTGATCCGGAGGCGGCCCGGCGGCGGGCGGAGCGCCGGGCCGAGCGGGTCACCGCGGGGGCGTCGGAGCTGGAGCAGCGCCTGGCGGACCTGCTGCGCGGCGGCCTCGCGGGCGCGGAGCAGGCGGGGTACGGGTTGTGGGAGGAGACCGCGGCCCGCATGGTCGATGCCCAGGCGCCCGGACTGGCCGCCCGTGTCCGGGAGTTGGGGGCGATCCCGGCGTCCGGTCCCGGCTGGCCGGTGCGTCTGCTGGAGGAGTGCGCGCTGCTCCACCTCCTCGACCAGGGCTGGCTGCGCCGCGAGCGGCTGCCCGAGGAACTGACGGCGACGGTCCGTTCACGCATCGGCCTGTCCGCATCGGCGGACGGCCCGCCGGTCCGGGACCGCTGGCTGATCCTCGCCCAGTACGACACGGCCGATCCGAAGCTGACGACACGCAGAATCTGGCTCCACGGCGCCGACTCGGACCGTACGGCGTTGCTCCTCTCCTATGGCGCCGCGGGCCGCTCCCCCGAACTGGCGCTGCCGGTCGGACTGGCCCTGGACGCAGAGGTGTCCTCTTATCCGGGAGCGGGGCAGCTGCGGGCTTCCCTCGGTGAGCAGTTCGCGCCGCCCACGCCCGCGGAGACACGTCCGCCGGGAGTGACGACCGGCCAGGCGGCCGCCCGTTACGGCGACGCGCTGCGGGACGACCCCTGGCTGGAGTCCGTGCCGGTCACGCTGGACCGGGTCATACCGACCCCGGACGGCGATTCCTGGCAACTGGCGGACGCCGACGGCGAAACGGCCCTGCCGTTGACCCCGTCGGCCCGCTCCCGCCCCGGCCTGTGGCGACTCGTCGCCCTGTCCGGCGGCGCCCCCGTCAAGGTCTTCGGAGAGTGCGGCCACCGGGGCTTCAACCCGCTGACCGCCTGGCCGGAGGGGACGGGCGGGGCGGTGACGCTGTGCTGAGCACACAGACGTCCCGCCCGACCGGACCTGCGACCCCGATGAGCAGCAACGACCTCTCGGCGCCCACCCCTTCAACCACCTCACGGCACCCAAGGAAAGGAAGCGTATGAACAGGCCCTCCGCTCCTGTGGATACGCCCGCGTCGGGCGCCTGGGAGGAACTCGTCACCGCCGCCCTGCTCGGGACGGAGCGCCGCACGCCACCGGGTTCCGCTCCCGGCCGGGACGCACCGGTGGCGCTGTTGGACGCGGCGGCCGTGGAGACCGTACGGCGACGGGCCGGGCTGCGACCCGCGCAGGCGGCCGAGCGTCCCGAACCGGCGCCCGAGGACCCACGCCCCGACCTGCCGTCCGCGGCGGCCCGCAGGCTCTCGATACTGCTGGCCGACCGTCCCGGCACGGGCACGGGCGCGGGCCGCGGCCGAGGCACGGCGCCGGACCTCATGGAGCTGCTGCCCCAGTGGCTCGCGGCGGCCAACTCCCGGGGTTTCGCGGCACCTCCCGAGCTGCTGCCCGCGCTGCTGGACGCGGCCCGGGGCCGTACGGATCTCAGGCCGGCCGCGTTGACGTTCGCGGGACCGCGGGCCGTGTGGCTCGCCCGTCTGAACGCCGACTGGCGGTTCGCCCTGCGTGCGGCGCCGGGCGGGGGCGCCGCGCTGCCGGGCGCCGAGGACACCGAGAAGGTGCGCCGGCTGTGGCAGGAGGGGCTGTTCGCCGAGCGGGTCGCCCTCCTCGCGGCGATCCGCGCCCGCGTGCCGGCCGCCGCCCGCGAACTGCTCGCGAGCACCTGGTCGACGGAGCGGGCGGAGGACCGTCTGATGTTCCTCGACTCGTTGCGGACGGGACTGGGACCGGATGACGAGCCCTTCCTGGAGCAGGCGTTGGCCGACCGGAGCCGCAATGTGCGGGCGACGGCGGCGGAGTTGCTGTCGGCGCTGCCGGGGTCGGCGCTGGCCGCGCGGATGGCGGTCCGGGCCGCTGCGTGCGTGGCCGTCGACCGGATGCCGGAGATACCGACGATCGCCGTTGAAGCACCGCACGAGTGCGATCCGAGCATGGAGCGGGACGGTGTTGTGACCAAGGCTCCTGCGGGACGGGGTGAGCGGTCGTGGTGGCTGGGCCAGTTGGTGGAGGCGGCACCGCTCGGGACCTGGCCCGGTCGGCTCGGCGGACGCACACCTCAGGAGATCGTGGCTTTGCCGGTCGCGGACGACTGGCAGGGCGAGCTGCATGCGGCGTGGTGCCGGGCCGCGGTGCGGCAGCGGGACGCCGAGTGGGCACGAGCACTTCTCGGTACACCGTCCGCACCGGAAGCGGGCGGTCCGGGCGCGGTGTCGCTGGCGGAGCGGGCGAAGCTGCTCGGCACCCTGGGCTGTGCCGAACGGGCCGAGTGGGTGGCCGGGTTCATCGCGGCGCACGGACTGTCCGAGGCGTTTCAGCTGCTCGGGGTGTGCGCGGTGCCGTGGGCCGTCCCGCTGGGGCGGGCGGTGGTGGACGCGCTCAACATCGCGCGGGACGCGGGGAGTTATCCATGGAGCTTCAGTGGGGTGATGGGCTTGGCCGAGCGCTGCCTGGAGCCCGGGGAGGCAGGACGGCTCGACGGGTTGGTGGCGGTACCCGACGAACCGGAGGACGCGTCACCGGGCGCCGGCGGCTACTGGGCGGAAGCCTTCCAGCGCCTGGCCACGACACTGCGGCTGCGGGCGACCATGGCGCAGGAGTTGGGGGCAATGTAAGGTCCACCGCCCCGCGGACGTACCGCCCTCCAGAAACAAGCGCCCCCGCAAACGCCCCAAGGGGCGCGGGGAACTGCGCGACCAGCCACGACGGCACCGCACTCACCCAACGACCCATGGCGCCACCACCCATCACGGCACTCCCAGCGGAGCGTCTACGCGCCTGCGGGCTGCCGCACGTTCTCCCTGACCCAGTCCACGATCGACGCCGTCGTGGCCCCGGGTGTGAAGATCTCGGCAACCCCCTTCGCCTTCAGCGGAGCGATGTCCGCCTCGGGGATGATGCCGCCGCCGAAGACCAGGATGTCCTCCGCGTCACGCTCCTTGAGGAGGTCGATCACAGCGGCGAAGAGGGTGTTGTGGGCGCCGGACAGGATGGACAGGCCGATCGCGTCGGCATCCTCCTGGATCGCCGTGTCGACGACCTGTTCCGGGGTCTGGTGCAGCCCGGTGTAGATGACCTCCATGCCGGCGTCGCGCAGCGCCCGCGCGATCACCTTGGCCCCGCGATCGTGACCGTCGAGCCCCGGTTTGGCCACCACCACGCGGATCGGACCGGCTGCCACACCCATCACTGCCTCCATGAAGCGACTACATGCATCCGTACCGATACGTACCCCGCACATCACCTGTGCCGTACCGGTCGCGCATGCCGTGTCCGCCGCCGTCCACCGCACCGAGTGCGCCGCGACGGCCCGGACACCTCACACCGAACCGGCCGGGGAAGTGAACGAACGTTATCTCCAGCATCCCGCAACCGGCAGTTTCGCGGTGCCGACCGAGGGGGAAATCACACATTGGGACACGTTAGCCGCGCACCGTTCCGCGTCTCTGCGGCCTCCCAGGCGCCGCAGACTCCTGCGACACAAGGGCCGTGGAGGGAACAAGCGCACCGGGAGCCGCATCGAGGCAGCCGCACCACCGCGCCGCAGGCCGCGCGCCGTGGCGGTGCAGCGCACCGACGGTGGCACGCAGGGCACGTAGGACAGGTACGGCACGACAGCGGGGACTCTCGTCGCCACACCGACAGGGCGCCTCGTCGCTTCATCGGCACCACAGGCGCGTCTCGCACCGCGGGCGCACCTCAGGCCACCCGCCGCACCCACCCCACGTGCCCCGCTCGCGCACCGTCGGCCGCCCTCGGCACGGCTTCCCATGAGGGCACACGGGGGACGGAGCCGTCCTTCCGCGTGCCGACAGGAGGTCGGCCATGAAGGTCACCAGGGCGGTACTGCCCTTTCTCCCCCTCTGCCAGAGCCTGCTCCCCAGCAAGCCGGCGGGGATGTCCATGACCCTCCTGAAGGCGACCGCCCTGGACCTCGCCATCCTCGCGGGACACCTCCTCCTCTACCCCTCGGGCATCACCCAGGAGCGCCGCGACACCGCCGCCGCGCTCCCCGCACCCGACACGGCGCAACTGCCGACGGAGGCCAAACCCCCGGTCGTCCTGCTGCACGGCTTCATCGACAACCGCTCGGTCTTCGTCCTGCTGCGCCGCAATCTCGCCCAGCACGGCAGGCACCGGGTCGAGTCGCTCAACTACTCTCCGCTGACCTGCGACATACGCACCGCAGCGGAACTGCTCGCCCGGCACATCGAGGAGATCTGCGAGCGCACGGGCAGCAAGCAGGTCGACATCGTCGGCCACAGCCTCGGCGGGCTGATCGCCCGCTATTACGCACAGCGCCTGGGCGGTGACATCCGCGTCAGGACGCTGGTGACGCTGGGCACCCCGCACTCGGGCACCCGGGTGGCTCCGCTGATGAACGCACACCCGATCGTCCGCCAGATGCGCCCGGGTTCGGACGTCCTCGAGGAGCTCACCCAGCCGGCGCCCGGCTGCCGTACGCAGTTCGTGAGCTTCTGGAGCGACCTGGACCACCTGATGGACCCGCTGGAGACGGCCCGCATCGACCATCCCGACCTGCTGGCGCACAACGTCCGGGTGAGCGGCATCGGACATCTCGCCCTGCCCGTGCACCCCGCTGTCGCGGCCGGCATACGGCAGGCCCTCGACACCGCACAGACAGGAGCCGAAACCGCCGCACGCACCGACGGCCTGACAGTGGCGTGACGACACCCCGCCCCGCACAACAGGAAAACAGCCGCGGCACAGCTCGCTGAGAGCCCTCAGCGAGCCCGGCGACATCGAACACTCTTCGAACGCAAGGCCAAACCCGCGCCCGCAGTCCCCCGAAACACGGCCGAATGCCCGTTTCCTGAAGGCGCGAAACCTGCCGAAGATTGTCGCGCCCGCGTACTGCCGGGTACAGTCGCCGCACTGCTCTGGCAGCCCCTGTTGTCGAGGCGAGAGAGAAGTTGGTGAACGAACGTCACCCGTCGGGGACCATGACCTCCCCGGCCCCGGCTTCCGACGCTGCCTCGGCGCATTACGCGTCGTACGGCGGACAGGAAGCCCAGTACGGTGACTTCACCACGTACGACTCCTACGCCGCGAACGGTATTCCCGCGGGCACGGAAACCGGCGCCTACGCCGCCCCGACCTTCGACGCCGACCCCCTGTTCGGCTGCATGCCGGGCGAGAACACGGGTTCGTACGACAGCGCCCAATGGTCGACGGGCAGCCAACAGGCCCTGAACTACGACGCCTACGCGGCCCAGCACCACGCCGCGTACGACACCGGCGCGTACGACACGACCGCCTGGACCAACGGCTACCAGCCGCTCTCCGCCATCCCGCCGCAGGCCACCGGCCCCGACGCCACCGGCCAGTGGGATTCGGGTACTTGGCAGCAGGCCGAGCAGTCCGGCACCCCCGCGGACCAGACCCAGCACTGGGAATGGGGCGCGCAGACCTTCGACACCGGCGCGTACGACGCCACGCAGTGGAACTCGGACGGCACCGCACACACGGCCGACGAGTACGAGCAGCAGGGCCAGTCCTTCGACCAGCAGGCGACGGCGACGTTCGAGCACGTCTCGTACGACGAACCCGCCCAGGGCGAGGACGGGTTGGACCACACCGTCTCCACCGGTGAGCTGCCTGCCGTAACACCACTGCTGGACGACCAGGAGGAGGCCGCCCCGGCGCCGCGCCCCGCGCCCTCGTCCCGCGCGGCCGCTCGTGGCGCGGGCCGCTCCCGCCGCCGTATGCCCGCCAAGCGCTCCGCGCTGCTGACGGTTGCCGTGCCGTCGGCGTGTGTCATGGGTGTCGCGGGGATCGCCGCCGCGTCCGTCGGCACTCTGACCGGCGACAGCGGTGACACGTCGACGACCGCGGCGGACACGAAGTCCGTGAAACCGGCCGCCGCGAACAACAAGCTGGACACCCAGCTGGAGAGCCTCTCGGCCGGCGCCGACGACTTCGCCGACCGGGCCAGTCGTACGCAGGAGCGCATCGACCTCAAGGCCCAGCAGGAGGCCGAGAAGAAGAAGGCGGCGGCGGAGGCGGCCCGCAAGGAGCGACTACGCCCCAAGTACGCCGTGCCCGTCGCCCAGAACGGACTGAGCGCCTACTTCGGCCAGTCCGGCATCAACTGGATGTCCGTCCACACCGGCATCGACTTCCCTGTCCCGTACGGCACGACGGTGATGGCCGCGACCGACGGCACCGTCCGTACGGAGTGGAACAGCTCCTACGGCAACATGATGATCGTGACCGACAAGGACGGTACGGAGACGTGGTACTGCCACCTCTCCACCTACCAGGTCTCCTCCGGTACGACCGTGAAAGCCGGCGACGCGATCGCCTACTCCGGCAACTCCGGCAACTCGACCGGTCCTCATCTGCACTTCGAGGTGCGGCCGGCCGGCGGTTCGGCGATCGACCCGCTGTCGTGGCTGCGCAGCCACGGGCTGGATCCGACGTAACGTGCCTGCGGGCCCCCGCCGTTCAGCGAGGGCCCGGCACCGTCAGAGCTTCTCCACCGGCGCGTACCGCAGCAGCAGCCGCTTGGGCTTGGTGTCGCCGAAGTCGATCGTCGCCTCCGCGTTTGCCCCTGTGCCCTTCACCGCCATCACCGTGCCGAGACCGAACTGGTCGTGCGTGACACGGTCGCCGACCGTCAGCGCGACCACCGGCTTCTCCGAGGTCCGCCGCGTGGCGAAGCCGGAGGCACCCGACGCCGACGAGCGGGACGAGGACAGCGAGGCGGCCACACCGGAGACCGGGCCCGCCGGAGCCGCGGAGGCACCGGTCCGCTTCCAGTCCACGTGCTGGTCCGGGATCTCCGCCAGGAAGCGCGAGGGCGGGTTGTACGACGGCTGCCCCCACGCGCTCCGCATCGACGACCGCGTCAGATACAGCCGTTCACGCGCGCGCGTGATGCCGACGTATGCCAGGCGCCGCTCCTCCTCCAGCTCCTTGGTCTGGCCGAGGGCGCGCATGTGCGGGAAGACGCCGTCCTCCATGCCGGTCAGGAACACGACGGGGAACTCCAGGCCCTTGGCGGTGTGCAGGGTCATCAGGGTGATGACGCCGGAGCCGTCCTCGTCCTCGTCGGGGATCTGGTCGGAGTCGGCGACCAGGGCGACGCGCTCCAGGAAGGCGGAGAGTCCGCCCGCGGCCTCGCCCTCCCCGGCCTCCTGCTCGAACTCCAGGGCCACGGCCGCGAGTTCCTGGAGGTTCTCGATCCGGGTCTCGTCCTGCGGGTCGGTGGAGGCCTGCAATTCGGCGAGGTAGCCGGTGCGTTCGAGGATGGCCTCCAGGACGGTCGCCGGTCCGGCACCCGACTCGACGATCGTCCTGAGCTCCTCCATGAGCACGTTGAACCGCTTGACCGCGTTCGTCGACCGGGCGGCCATGCCGTACGCCTCGTCGACGCGGCGCAGTGCCTGCGAGAAGCTGATCTTCTCGCGCTGCGACAGGGCGTCGATCATCGCCTCGGCGCGGTCGCCGATGCCGCGCTTGGGCACGTTCAGGATGCGGCGCAGCGGGACCGAGTCCTCCGGGTTGGCCAGCACGCGCAGGTAGGCCAGGACGTCCCGGACCTCCTTGCGTTCGTAGAAGCGGACGCCGCCGACGACCTTGTAGGGCAGGCCGACGCGGATGAAGACCTCTTCGAAGACACGGGACTGGGCGTTCGTACGGTAGAAGACCGCGACGTCGCCGGCCTTCGCGTCACCCGCGTCCGTCAGACGGTCTATCTCCTCGGCGACGAACTGCGCCTCGTCGTGCTCGGTGTCGGCGACATAGCCGGTGATGCGCGCGCCCGCGCCCGCGTTGGTCCAGAGGTTCTTGGGGCGGCGGGACTCGTTGCGCTCGATGACGGCGTTGGCGGCGGTGAGGATCGTCTGGGTGGAGCGGTAGTTCTGCTCCAGCAGGATCGTCGTCGCGTCCGGGTAGTCCTCCTCGAACTGGAGGATGTTGCGGATCGTCGCGCCGCGGAAGGCGTAGATCGACTGGTCGGCGTCGCCCACGACGCACAGTTCGGCGGGGAGCAGGTCGTGCTCCCCGGGGGGTACGTCGACGTCCTCGGGGGCACGCTCGGCGGTGCCGACGAGCTCGCGGACGAGGGCGTACTGCGCGTGGTTGGTGTCCTGGTACTCGTCGACCAGGACGTGCCGGAAGCGGCGGCGGTAGTGCTCGGCGACGTCCGGGAAGGCTCGCAGGAGGTTGACCGTCGTCATGATCAGGTCGTCGAAGTCGAGGGCGTTGGCCTCGCGGAGGCGCGACTGGTACATCGCGTAGGCCTGGGCGAGGGTCTTCTCAAAACCGTCGGTGGCCTGGGCGGCGAAGTCCTCCTCGTCGATCAGCTCGTTCTTCAAGTTGCTGATCTTGGCGCTGAAGGACTTGGGCGGGTAGCGCTTGGGGTCGAGGTCCAGGTCGCGGCAGACCAGGGCCATCAGACGCTTGGAGTCGGCGGCGTCGTAGATCGAGAACGACGAGGTGAAGCCGAGCTTCTTGCTCTCCCGGCGCAGGATGCGCACGCACGCGCTGTGGAAGGTCATCACCCACATCGCGTTCGCGCGCGGGCCCACGAGTTGCTCGACGCGCTCCTTCATCTCGCCGGCGGCCTTGTTGGTGAAGGTGATCGCGAGGATCTGGCCCGGGTGCACGCTCCGCTCGCCGAGCAGATACGCGATGCGGTGCGTGAGCACACGCGTCTTGCCCGAGCCGGCGCCGGCCACGATGAGCAGCGGAGAGCCCGAGTGGACGACCGCCGCTCTCTGGTTCTCGTTCAGCCCTTCCAGGAGCTGCGCCGGGTCGACCGCCGGCCGGTGCGCGCCGTCCCTGTAGTACGCGTCCCGGTCCGGCGGCGCGTCGAACTTCCCGGCGAACAGATCATCCGGAACCGGCTCCGGTACATGATCGTCCTCGGGGGGCGGCGGGGGTTCCTCCGCATGGGCCCGCGGGGCCTGGAGGTCCGCCAGGAAGCTGTCATCAAAGAGGCTGCTCATCGCTCTCCGAGTTTAGGGCCTGCCCGATGGCCCAGTCCGGGGGTCGCGGGGTCTGGCACGCACATCTGCCGCGTTGTCGTCAGTCGCCGACTCCCCCACTCTCGGCTTCGCTCGACCGGGGGGACCCCCATCGCGTCGACTCCCTCCTCCGCCTTGCAGCTGCACGCACCAGACCCCGCTCGGGTCTGTTGATCGGGCACCGGCGTGAATTCCGAACCGGGCCATCGGACAGACCCTAAGGCGCCCCACTGACAACCCGCCGCCGCCCTGAGAACATCGCCGATTTCCGAAGCCGTAAGGGTCTCAGAGTGCGCGAGCCCCCGGCCGCTTCAGAATCAGAAGCCGAGGATCTTCCAGACCTGGCCGCCCGGTGTCTTGCCCTGCCCCAGGTCCGTACCGTCCCGGTCCGCGATCGACCAGGCCGAGACATAGACCTTGCCGTCGTACGGGTCGACGGCCACGCCTGCCGGGAACGGGACCTTGACGCTCGTCCGTTTGCCGTGCGAGACCTTGGTCACCTGGCCGGCGAAGAGCTGACTGACGTACAGGTCGCCCTTGGTGTTGAAGGCGATGCCGGTGACCGAGCCGAAGCCGGACTTCCAGCCGAGGATCTTGCCGGTCCAGGGGTCGACGCGCCACACGCGCGCGGTGGGCTTCTCGGTCTCGCCGTTGAGTTCGCCGACGTAGAGCTTGCCGTCGGGGCCGAGGGCCAGGGAGGTCGGGACGGACTGGTTCTTGTCGTGGTCCGGGAAGACGGTGAAGGGGCGGGCCCGGCCCGACCGCGAGACCTCGATCAGGTCGTTGCCGGCGGCGTCCGCGACGATCTTGCGGCCGTCGGGGAGCGCGAGGACGGCGTACGGGTTGGACTCCACGGACGCCTTGTGCGGGTTGTACTTCAGTTCCACGGCCGAGATGTCCGCAGCGGTCCTCGCCTTGCCGTGCGTGATCTTCAGCAGCTTGCCGAGCTTGTTCCAGGGCGGGGTCGTGGGGACTCCGGCCTCCGGCGGGGCGAAGGTCTCGACGCCCCAGACCTTGCCGTGCAGCGCGGAGACACCGTCCACGCCGGTCGCGCCGCCGCCGTCCGGGGCGGCGGCCGAGGGGAGCCCCTGCACCACCCTGTGGTGCTTCCACGCGCCCCCGTCCCAGTAGATCTTGGTGACCGCCGAGCTGAGACCGATGCAGGTCTCGCCCTCCGGCCCCTCCCCGATGCACTTCTTGCCGCCACGGCCGGCTTCGGCGACGTACAGGCGCCCGTGGTCGTACGACAGCTGACGCGGATTGTCGAGGCCGGTCGCGATGACGCGGACGACCGGTTTGCCGGCGGTCCGGCCGTCGTGTCCGGCGTCGGCGCTCGCGGGGGCGATGCCCGCGGTGGCGGTGAGTGCGACTCCGGTGGCGATGACGAGTGCGGTGCGTTTCCTCATGGCCGTACTCCCTCTCAGCCGCCACGGCTCCCGACCGTGGCTGGCTGGAAGCTACCGGCCCGAAGCGGGCGGACGCCGTCACTCCGGACAAAATACGAACAAGTCACCGCAGACCCTTCCGGATTGACCACGGCGCGCGATTTTCTGGGCTAAGGTCACGAAAATGTATCGGGCATATCACCCATCAACCTTCACAGAGGCCACACGAGTTGGCTAGCGTTCCTCCAGGCCGTACGACCCCCACCGGCGAACGTCGCCGGGCCGCGCGGCCTCCGCCTAATCCGGCGCGTCCCCCTGGGCAGACCGGAGCCGGGGACCCACCGAACTTGGGGTGAATCGACCGGACTTCCCTTCGGGGAACGGTCGTAGGGCAACCCTTCCGAACCACCCGCCCGAACCCGACAGCTAACTCGGTAGGCGGACCATGGAAGGAGTCGCCTCCCTTGGCGTCGCACCGCAAGTCGCGTCCTTCGGGTACGCGCGTAGCAGGCATACGGACCCCCGCCCTGGCAACGGCGGCCCTCACCTCCGTGGCCCTGTTGTCCCAGACGGCCAACGCCGCACCCTCGACCGATGACAAGCCGAGTCTCGAAGAGGTCGAGAAGAAGGTCGACGACCTGTACCGCCAGGCCGAGTCGGCGACCGAGAAGTACAACTCCGCGAAAGAGAAGACCACCAAGCAGCGCAAGCGCGTCGACACCCTCCTCGACGACGTCGCCCAGCGCACCCAGAAGCTCAACGAGGCGCGCGAGGAGCTCGGTTCCTTCGCCGCGGCCCAGTACCGGACCGGCGCCTCCGCACCCGACACCGCGACCTTCCTGCTCGCGGACACCCCGCAGGACTACTTCGACCAGACCCAGCTGATGAGCCGGATGACCGGCCGCCAGAAGGAAGCGGTCGACGAGTTCGTCACGCAGCAGTCCGAGACGATGGACAAGCGCCGCGAGGCCACCGCGAGCCTCGAGACGCTCAACGAGTCGCAGGGCGACCTGAAGACGGCCAAGACGACCGTCCAGCAGAAGCTCACCGATGCGCGCGAGCTGCTGTCGAAGCTGACCGCCGAGGAGAAGGCGCGGCTCGCGGCGATCGAGGAGCAGAAGCAGCAGGAGGCCGCGCGCAAGGCCGCGGAACTCGCGAAGCAGCAGGCCGCTGCGGAGGCGGCGGCCCAGGAGGCGGCGCAGCAGGAGAGCGGCTCGAGTGCGTCGGACTCCCCCGGCACCTCCGTGACCGACTCCTCGTACGCCGCCAAGGCCGAGAAGGTCCTCGCCTTCGCCCGCTCCCAGGTCGGCAAGCCGTACGTGTGGGGCGCCACCGGCCCCGACTCCTACGACTGCTCCGGCCTCACCCAGGCCGCCTGGAACGCCGCCGGCATCTCCCTCCCGCGCACCACCTGGGACCAGGTGAACGCCGGCACGACCGTCTCCCTCTCCGCCGCCCAGCCGGGCGACCTGGTCTTCTTCTACGACGACATCAGCCACGTCGGCATCTACATCGGCAACGGGATGATGATCCACGCGCCGAAGCCGGGGGCTTATGTCCGCGAGGAGTCGATCTACTACGACGGTGAGTCGTCGATCCACAGCGTGGTGCGGCCGGCCTGAGGGCTCCGCAGGACCGCGCTTGACCTTGACGCCGGGTCAACCCTCCATCCTTCCGGCAGGAGCTTCTCGCAGTCGGCGGGAAGCTCCGCGGAGGAGGCGGATGACCATGGTGGCGCAACCGATCGCCGGTCCGGCGATTCGCGTGCGGGGTCTGGAGAAGTCGTACGGGAAGCTCGAAGTGCTGCGGGGTGTGGACTTCGACGTGGCGCGGGGCACCGTCTTCGCCCTGCTCGGCTCCAACGGGGCGGGCAAGACCACGACCGTGAAGATCCTCGCCACGCTCTTGAAGGCCGACGCGGGGACGGCCGGCGTCCATGGCTTCGACGTCGCCGCGCAACCGGCGGACGTGCGGGAGTCCATCAGCCTCACCGGGCAGTTCGCGGCCGTCGACGAGATCCTCAGCGGTCGGGAGAACCTCGTGCTCGTCGCCAGGCTGCGCCACCTCGATGATCCGGGCGCGATCGCGGACGACCTGCTGAGGCGTTTCTCGCTGACCGACGCGGGCGCACGGAAGGTGTCCACGTACTCGGGTGGGATGCGCCGCCGGCTGGACATAGCGATGAGCCTCATCGGGAATCCGTCGGTGATCTTCCTGGACGAGCCGACCGCCGGTCTCGACCCCGAGGGGCGCATCGAGGTGTGGCATGCCGTCAAGGAACTCGCCGAGTACGGAACGACCGTGCTGCTCACCACGCAGTACCTGGACGAGGCCGAGCAGCTCGCCGACCGGATCGCGATCCTCCACAAGGGTCGGATCATCGCGAACGGCACCCTCGACGAGCTCAAGCAGCTGTTCCCGCCGGCCACGGTCGAGTACGTCGAGAAGCAGCCGACCCTGGAGGAGATCTTCCTCGCGATCATCGGCAGCGAGGCCAAGAGCGAGGCCATCGGCACGAACACCCAGGGGGGACGAGGATGACCGCGTACTTCCTCGGCGACACGGCTGTTCTCACCGGGCGGACCCTGCGCCATGTCACACGCAGCGTGGACACCATCATCACGACCGTCATCACGCCGGTCGCCATGATGCTGATGTTCGTCTATGTGTTCGGCGGCGCGATCGACACAGGGTCGGCTTCGTACGTGAACTACATGCTGCCCGGCATCCTGCTCATCACCATCGCGTCGGGCATCTCGTACACCGCCTACCGGCTGTTCACCGACATGAGGAGCGGGATCTTCGAGCGGTTCCAGTCCATGCCGATCGCACGGTCCGGTGTGCTGTGGGCCCATGTGGTGACTTCTCTGGTCGCCAACCTGATCTCGCTCGTGATCGTCGTGGGTGTCGCGCTGCTCATGGGTTTCCGCTCGGGGGCGGGAGTGCCGGCATGGCTGGCGGTCGCCGGCATCCTCTTCCTGTTCACCCTGGCCCTGACGTGGATCGCCGTGATCCCCGGGCTCTCCGCGGCGTCGGTCGAGGGCGCGGGCGCGTTCGCCTACCCGCTCATCTTCCTGCCGTTCGTCAGCTCGGCGTTCGTGCCCACGCAGACCATGCCCGGCCCGGTGCGCTGGTTCGCCGAGCATCAGCCGGTGACGTCGATCGTCAACACGATCCGCGATCTGTTCACCGAGCAGCCGGTCGGCGACGACATCTGGACGGCCCTCGCCTGGTGCGTCGGCATCCTCGTCGTGGCGTACGCCTTCGCGATGGCCGCCTATCGCCGGAAGATCGCCTGAGGCAGGCTGGGAAACATGCTCACCATCAGCCAGTTGGCACGGCACGCCGGGGTGACGGTGCGGGCGGTACGCCACTACCACAAGATAGGTCTGCTGCCCGAGCCGGAACGCGACCGGTCCGGGTACCGGACCTACGACGCCGCCGCGGTCGTACGACTCATCCGGATCCACACCTTGGCGGACGCCGGCGTGCCGCTGGCCCGGGTGCAGGAACTCCTCGACGCCGGCCCTGAGGACTTCGCCGATGGCGTCCGGGGGATCGACAAGGACCTGCGCGCCGAGATCCGGCGGCTGGAGGGCACCCGCAAACGGCTCGCCAGGCTCGCCGCCGGAGAGCACCTGGCGCTTCCGCAGAGCGTCGTCGACTACCTCGACCGGCTGCGCGGTCTCGGGGTCCAGGAGCAGTACATCGAGATGGAGCGGGACGCCTGGATCATGATCGCCGC
This sequence comes from Streptomyces sp. NPDC051963, assembly GCF_044593495.1. NCBI lineage: Bacteria > Bacillati > Actinomycetota > Actinomycetes > Kitasatosporales > Streptomycetaceae > Streptomyces > Streptomyces sp. NPDC051963. Next base: position 191,768 of record NZ_JBIUCC010000009.1, read on the forward strand.
CCAGGTGCCGGACCTGATCGACTCCTTGATCGCCAAGAAGCACGAGGAGCTGGACGACCCCGACATGGTGAAGCTCTACAGACTTCTCAACGAGGCGCTCGACTGGCCGGACGACGACCCGCGGATCGTCGAGGTCGCCGACATCATGGAGCGCCTGATGATTCGCGCCGTGGAGGCCGGCGAGGTGGGTGCCGACGACGGCATCGACGACCAGTTCGTCGACCTGCTGGACTCAACCATGGTCGAGTCCTCACCGGGTGCCGCGCGGCTGTTGGCGATCCTGGAGGAACGGGGCTGGAAGGGCTGGACCCGCATCGAGCGGGTGCCCGCCGACCGGCTCAACACCGAGCCGCCGCCGTCCTGAGAGAGTGCCGAGAACCCACAGGGACGTGGGCGTGCCCCGCCCGCACGACGCGCGTCGCTCCTTAGCATCGGGCGTATGCCCCGTCCCTCCCCCCTCCGCGCCTGGTGGGCGCAGCGCCCGCCGGCGGCCGGTGCCGCCGTGATGGCGACCGGCATCGTGTCGGTCGGTCTGCATCTGACGGGGTACGAGGTCCTGTCCCGTATCGCTCTCGCCGTGGCCTGCGCGCTCTGGCTGGGGCTGGCCGCGGACTTCGTCGTACGGCTGCTGTGGGAGCGCGAACGGTGGGTGGCGGAGGCGGCCACACCGGGCGCGCTCACCGCCGTGGCCGCCACGACGGTCCTCGGCACCCGTTTCTCCGCCCTGGACCGGCAGACGCTCGCCGAGGCGCTGCTCGCACTGTCCGTCGTGCTGTGGCCGGCGCTGCTCGTCACCGTCGTACTGCACTGGCGGCGACGTATGCCGGGCGCGGTGTTCCTCGGCTGTGTGGCCACCCAGGGACTCGCGGTACTCGGCGCCACCCTGGCCGCCGCCGAGGGCTCGGCCTGGCTCGCGCAGGCGGCCATGGTGCTGTTCTGGCTGGGGCTGCTGCTCTACGGCGTCGCGCTGGCCTGCTTCGATCTGCGGCAGGTGACCGAAGGGGCCGGTGACCAGTGGGTGGCCGGCGGGGCGCTCGCCATCTCGGCGCTCGCCGGGTCGAAACTCGTCGCCGCCGACAGCCCGGGCCTGTATCTCTGGAACGACGACAACACCGACGTCCTGCGCTTCATGACCGCCGTACTGCTCGTGCTCGACCTGGCCTGGTACGCCGTTCTGCTCGTCGCCGAGTTCGCCTGGCCCCGGGTGAGCTACGACGTGCGGCGCTGGTCGACGGTGTTCCCGATGGGGATGACGGCGGCGGCGACGCTCTCGGTGTCCTCAGCCCTCGATGTGCCGTGGCTGGACGGGCTGGGCGAGGTGCTGCTGTGGTTCGCGGTGGCCGCCTGGCTCGCGGTCGCCGTAGGCACGATCGCGGCCGCACGGGCCGCCGTCACGTCCGCCGCCGCGGCTCAGGACGTCAGGTCCACAGCACCGCGATGAAGATGTTCGCCGTGGTCAGCAGTCCGACCAGGCCGAACAGCGGCTTCTCCACCTTCTCGTCGTCGCGCTTCACATAGACCAGGCCGAGGATCACGACCAGCAGCGCCAGCTTCACGCCGATCTTGATGTTGTCGACGGGCTGGTCGTCGGCCTGGTTGAGGCCGACCAGGATCGCGCCGGTGACCAGCATCGTCAGCGCGCCGTGCAGCATCGCCGGGACGAAGCGGGCGGTGCCCTGGCCCATCGCCTTCATCTGGGTGAGGAAGCCGCCGAGCAGCGAGGCGATGCCGATGATGTGCAGGCCGACGAAGAGATGGATGAGTACGTCCATGAGGCCGGAGCCTAATCAGCGGCGTACGGGCACATGACACCGGCCCGGCACAGCCATGTTGCATATATGCGGCCCATAGCACCCCGTCACTCCCTGGCGTCCCCGAACCCTCACTTCGGTCAGCGCCCTGTGTGAAGTCGACGGCCCCGGAACGGGATCACGGTCACATACGGTCAACGCGCGGCCTGCTCGCGCCAGTTCCGCGCAATGCGTTACCAGTCCGACACATCCGGGTTTAGCGTCCTCCACCAGGTGACCGGCTCCCCACCGCCGCCCGGGCCAGGGGCGGCAGTCGATCACCACCGCCGAGAAGGTCCGGCGGCGGCCTGCTCCCCCTGTGCGGGCCGCCGCCGGACGCGCAACCGCTCATGCCCCACGCAGCGGCGGTCGGACGAAAGGACGTGCAGGTCCACGTGGCAGCGCACCGCAAGCCCCGACAACGTTCGACCGCAGGCACTTCGGTCCGTACGGCCGCCACGATCGCCCTCGCGGGCGCGGCGACCGCGACCGGCCTCGACGGGACCGGACACGCGGAGCCGAATCTGACGCCCGCGCAGGTCAAGGCGAAGGTGGACCAGCTGTACCAGGAGGCGGAGATCGCCACCGAGAAGTACAACGGCGCGAAGGAGCAGGCGGAGGCGGCCGAGCAGCAGCTGGGGACGCTGCGGGACGAGGCGGCACGCAAGACGGAGAAGCTCAACTCCGAGCGCGACGCCCTGGGTTCGATGGCGGCCGCGCACTACCGCGACGGCGGCCTCGACCCCGCGCTCCAGCTCGCCCTCTCCGAGGATCCCGACGGATACCTCCAGGGTGCCGAGTTCGCCGAACGTGCGGGCAGCCGCCAGGCCGCGTCCGTCGACCGGGTGCGCAAACAGCTGCGCGAGATCGAGCAGTTGCGCGGCGCCGCGCATATCGAGCTGACCTCGCTCTCGTCGCGGCAGGCGGAGCTGAAGCGGCACAAGAAGACGATCACCGGCAAGCTGGACTCGGCCCGGCGTCTGCTGTCCCGGTTGACGGCCGAGGAACGGGCCCGGCTCGGGCAGGACACCGGCCGCGCCTCACGCGTTGGTGCGCGGGAGGGGCTCATGGGATCGCCGGCGGCACCCAACTCCCGTGCGGCCGCAGCCGTTTCGTACGCCTACCAGAAACTCGGCAGCCCCTATGCGTGGGGCGCGACCGGCCCGGACGCCTTCGACTGCTCGGGCCTCATGCAGGCGGCGTACCGCACCGCGGGCATCTCCCTGCCCCGTACGACATACGCCCAGATCGACGCCGGCCGCCGCGTCTCCCACGCCGAACTCCTCCCCGGCGACCTGGTGTTCTTCTACTCCGGCATCAGTCATGTCGGCCTCTACGTCGGCAACGGGATGATGATCCACGCCCCCAACCCCTCGGCCCCGGTGCGGCTGGCGCCGATCGACGAGATGCCGTTTGCGGGGGCGACGCGGGTGGCGTGAAGGCGCCCTTCGGCACACCAGTGGGCGTGGGCATGCTCACGGCGACGCGGTAGCGTCTGCGAAACGCTTCGTAGGTAGCGTCTGCGAAACGCTGCGTACGACGTCCCGTGCCCCCGAGAAGGTGTCGATGCCCGGCTCCCCATTGCCACCGCCACCCCCGCCGCCCCACACCAGGATGTGGCCGGACCGTGCGGCCCTGCTGGCCGACCGGGGACGTGCGCTGGAGGAGCTGCACCGGTGCAGCATCGGGGTGCACCGGGTACTGCTGCTGTGGCTGCTGGCGCTCGCCGCGATCATCGGGTGGGCACTGCTGGTGGTCCCGTTGCAGCAGATCGAGGAGAGGGATCCGCTCGGCTTCGTCCTCGGCCCGCTCTTCGCGCTGCTCGGCCTCGCCGCCCTGGCTCCGTCCGTCATCGCCGTCGCCGTCGCCATCCGGCGCGACCAGCGGATACGCCAACTCCTCGATGCCTGGCTCCAGTTGGACAGCGACCCATCGACGGACGTCGGTCTGCGCTCCCCCGGCCTCAGCCTCTTCTGGCTGCTCTCCTCCGTCGTGCTCTGCGCGATCGGCCTGTGGGAGTCGTTCACCTCGGCGGCCGGTGCGGAGCCGGGCCGGGCGCGTCACAGCGACGTCGTCCTCGGCATGGGCATCGGCACGATCCTGTGGCTGACGGGCTTGATCGGTGTGGTGAAGGCGGTACGGCACTACCGCTGGGCCCTGCGCGTACTGGGCCCGTCACCGCGGCCCGGGCACCACTGAACCGCGGCGGTCGTACCGACTCGTGCGTCCTCAGACCAGCCGTCGTGCCGTGGCCCAACGCGTCAGCTCATGCCGGTTCGACAGCTGGAGCTTCCGCAGCACCGCCGAGACATGCGACTCGACCGTCTTCACGGAGATGAACAGCTGCTTGGCGATCTCCTTGTAGGCGTACCCCCGGGCGATCAGCCGCAGGACCTCGCGCTCGCGCTGGGTGAGGCGGTCGAGGTCCTCGTCGACCGGCGGGGCGTCGGTGGAGGCGAAGGCGTCCAGGACGAAGCCGGCCAGCCTCGGCGAAAAGACGGCGTCGCCTTCCTGGACGCGGAAGATGGAGTTGACGAGGTCCGTGCCGGTGATGGTCTTGGTGACATAGCCGCGCGCACCGCCGCGGATCACGCCGATCACATCCTCCGCCGCGTCCGAGACGGACAGCGCGAGGAAGCGGACGGGCTGCTCGGCGTCCGCCATCAACGGGGCGCAGCGGCGCAGCACTTCGACCCCGCCGCCGCCCGGAAGGTGAACGTCGAGGAGGACGACCTCGGGCCGGGTCGCGGTGATGACCGTGACCGCCTGGTCGACGTCCGCGGCCTCGCCGACGACTTCGACGCCGGTCTCGTCGGTCCGGCCGATCTCCGCCTGTACGCCCGTACGGAACATGCGGTGGTCGTCGACGAGGACCACGCGCACATGCCGCTCGTCCGCGCTCCCGCCGGTCGACTCCACGGGCTCGTTCGCCTCAGTCGGGTCGCTCATCACGTGTTCTCCGCCCTCTCCATCTCCAGCTCGACCTCCGTGCCGCCGTCCGGCACCGCACGCAGCCGTGCCGAGCCGCCGTGGCGCTCCATGCGGCCGATGATCGATTCTCTGACACCCATGCGGTCGGCGGGTATCGAGTCGAGATCGAAGCCAGGTCCGCGGTCCCGGACGGACACGAAGACCTTGTTCCCCTCGACCTCGGCAAAGACCTGGACAGCGCCTCCCTCGCCACCGTACTTGGCGGCGTTGACCATAGCCTCGCGTCCGGCCTGCATTTGTGCACCGATTCTGTCGTCGAGCTCGCAGTCGCCGACCACCACGACCTCTATGGGGACGCCGTGCTTGTCCTCGACCTCCGCCGCGTTGCGCCGCACCGCCTCCGCGAGCGTGGTCGGCTCGTCCGCCTCGTCCTTTCCGGTGCCCTCGGGTTTGTAGAGCCAGGTGCGCAGGTCGCGCTCCTGGGCGCGGGCGAGGCGGCGGACCTCGTTCGCGTTCTCCGCGTTGCGCTGGATCAGGGTCAGGGTGTGCAGCACCGAGTCATGGACGTGGGCGGCGACTTCGGCGCGCTCCTGGGCGCGGATGCGCATCAGGCGCTCCTCGGACAGGTCCTGGGTCATGCGCACGAGGTAGGGACCGGCCAGGAGAGTTATCCCGACGAGGACCGCGAGGGCCGCCTGGAGGACCGAGCCGAGGTGGGCGGCGGACCCCTGGAGGACGAAGATGCCGGAGACGCCCGCCGTGACCAGCAGCACGCCGGCCACGGCCCGCAGCAGGGTGAGCGTGCGCTTGCGGCGGCCGACCTCGACCCAGCGGGCCCGGCGCGAGTTGTCCGCCTGGCGCCAGACGAGGGCGACGCCCGCGCCGACGAGCACGGCCGGCACCAGATACGCCTGGGCGCCGCTGCCCACATTCACACTGCCGACGAAGACCATGGCCACGACGACCATGAGGAGCAGGGCGACGATCTGCCCCTTGTCCGGCTTGCGGGCGATGAGTCTGCGGCGGCCGTCCGGCGAGGTCTCGGTGCCGACGAGGGAGGGCGGCCGCTGTGCCTCGACACCGCCGACGCCGAGCGGCACGAAGAACCAGAACGCCGCATACAGCAGAGCGCCGAGCCCGTCCGCCATGAACAGGCCGACGAAGACGAGCCGCACCCAGATCACGGGCAGCCCGAGATGCCCGGCGAGCCCCCGCGCCACGCCCCCCAGCCAGCGTCCGTCACTGCTGCGATAGAGCTTGCGCGGCGGCCGCGGTTCGACGAGTGGCGCTGTTGCGGCGTCCGGCATGCCATCGATGTTCACACGCCCGGCGGGCCAAGGCATCAGGGTCGACCCCCGATACTCCCCTGATCTTCGACAGCAGCCCTCGTCGAACGCTTCCCCGGCTCCGGCTCAGGGCGGATATCAGGGTCCGACCAGGGTCATTCCGACTCCCGCCACGGCGCTGCGCCCGTCACCATGGACTCATGACAGAGCACCAGCACGCCGCGACGGGTCCGGGACCCGGCTCCGGCCCGCGTCCCACTCCGGGCGCCGGGCCGCAGGATGCCGCGCCCGCCGCGGAGCAGGGGCCTCGCGCGCACGAGAAGGGAACCGCGCGGGCGCCAGGGGTCACTTCGGCGGCCGCGGCAGGCGGAGCGGACGGAACGGCCGATGCGCCCACCCCCACCGATGCCCCTGCCCCCACCGACCTCCCCGGCCCGCCCCACCGATTCCGGCGCGACCGGCGGCACAAGATGCTCGCAGGGGTGTGTTCCGGGCTCGGGCGGCAGTGCGACATGGACCCGGTGATCTTCCGGATCACGCTCGCGGTGCTCTCCGCGACCGGTGGCCTCGGCCTCCTCTTCTACGGCTTCGCCTGGCTCTTCGTCCCATACGACGACGAGGACGAGAACGAGGTGCGCAAGCTGCTGACCGGCCGAGTCGACGGTCAGGCGCTGACGGCCGTGCTGTTCGCGCTGGTCGGCTCCGGGGTGTTCCTGACCCTGCTGAACAACGGCGGGGTACTGGCCTTCGCCGTCGTGCTCTCCCTGCTCCTCGCGGGCGCCGGCTACTGGTCCCGGCACCGCAGCACCCCCGACCCCGACCCTCTGGCCGCCCAGGCCGTCGCGGACGCCCCGCCGGAGGCCCAGGCCCCGCCCGTCCCCGCCGCCCACTCCTCCTGGTGGCGCGACCCCATCGTCAAGGACGGCACGCACGAGGGCGGCACCGGCTATCTCTGGGGCCCGACGGACGCCCGCGCCCGCGACATCGCGGCGGCCGTCAACATCGGCCTCGACCCGTACGCCGGCCCCGACGACCCACGCCGCCGCCCGCCCGCCCGGGCACCCCGCCCGCGCGGCCCCCGCTGGATCGGCGGCTGGACCTTCCTGCTCGCCCTCGTCGCCGGAGGCCTGGGCACCCGCCTCACCTGGGACGAACACCCACTGAGCACCAGCCTCCAGACCGGGCTGTCCTGCGCCCTCATAGTCCTCGGCCTCGGTATCGCCATCAGCGCGTTCCTGGGGCGCACGGGAGCAGGCTCGATCTTCCTCGCGGTCATCACGGCGGCCCTGCTCGCCGCGTCGGCCGCCATACCGAAGGACATCGGCACGCAGTGGATGCACGAGACCTGGCGCCCCACCGCGGTGGCGGACGTACCGGAGCAGTACGAGCTGGGCACCGGCGTCGGCACCCTCGACCTGACCAGGGTCCCCCTCACCAAGGGCCAGACACTGGACACAGGTGCCGATGTCGGCGTGGGCCGGCTGAAGGTGATCGTGCCCAAGGACGTGACCGTGAAGATGACCATCGACGTGGGCGTGGGCGACATCCAGCTGCCGGGCGACGAGCAACGGGACGTGGACGTGCAACCGGGCCGGCACCAGGAGCTGACTCTGTCGCCCCCCTCGGGCACCAAGAGCACCGGGACACTCGACCTCGACCTCCGGGTCGGCGTGGGACAAGCGGAGGTGAGCCGTGCTGCGTCATGAAGTACAGCCCGGGAGGCTGATCGCGGGCGCCTTCCTGACCCTCGCGGGCATCATCTATGCGGGCGATGCCGGCGGCGCCTGGGAGACGCCGTGGTTCGCGGTGATCCCGCTCGTCGTGGTCGGCCTCTTCCTGGCAGCCACGGCCGCCATAGTCACCCGCGGCATACGCCGCCGACGCCACCGCACGCCCAGCCCGAGACAGGCCCAGCCGGACGCGCCGAGCTGAGGACCCGGGCTACCGGTAGCCCCCGGCCCGCTGTCGCCGTCGCGCCCGCAAGGAGGCGTCCAAGGACAACAGGGGCGCGCCCGCGAGGACGAGGGGCAGCCAGGCCATCAGGTAGGCGAGGTCATTGCCGTAGTAGTACGGCTCGGTCGCCCAGCTGACCGTCAGCCACAGGCTGAGGGAGATGAGCGCTCCGCCCAATGCCGCGAGACGGGCGAGCAGGCCGATCAGTGTGCCGATACCGACGGCCAGCTCACCGAAGGCGATGGCGTAACCGAAGCCGACGGGGCTCTTCAACGCCAGGTCGACCAGGTCCGGGATCGCCGCCGAGTCACGCACCGTACGCATCAGGTCGCCGACCGAGCCGGAACCGGAGTCCTTCAGGAAGGCGCTGTCGGTGAGTTTGTCCAGGCCCGCGTAGATGAAGGTGACACCAAGGAAGACGCGGAGCGGGAGCAGGGCGTAGCGGGTGGCCGTGTCCCGCCAGTCGCCGCCGCCGTCGCGATAGGGGGGGTGCGTGTCCGTACGAATGCCGTGAGTCATCGCTCGTAGCCACCTCTCGCCCGCATGTGACGTGACCCCTCAAAAGACCATACGCACGAACAGGCTGCACCGCTCAACCCCACCCGGACCAGTTTTCCCGACTTGGTGCAGCTTCTGAGGTGAGTCGGCCCGGTTGAGGTGGGCGGCACGCGCAACCGGGATGGGTGCCGGGGGTGGGTCGCTCAGTCCGTCACGTCGATCGCGTACCGGTTGGTCTCCACGCCCGCAGCGGTCACCACCTGCACCTCCGCCCGCCCCGGCTCCACATCCGCCGGCACCGGCACCGTCAGCACCGCATCCGTGGGATTGCTGAAGCCCCCGCTCACCGGCACCAAGGGAACATGCACATGCACCGCACCGATCCGGACGACCATCCGCGACAGCCGAGCCGCACCCTGCGCCCCCGGCGGCACGAACCCGGCCCCCCGGATCTCGATGTCGTCACCGGTGCGGATGGGCCCGTCCAGATCCCCGGCCTCCCGGGACCGCACCACCGACAGAATCACCGGCCGGCCGCCCTCCGCATACTTCCCGGCCACGTAGGTCGCCGCCGAGATCAACACCACGACCGCCAACCCCCATGGCAGATCGGGCAACTGATCCGGCCGTCGCGCCAACCGCACCGCCGCGAACAGCAAGGCAACCCCGCTGATGACGACGTACTGAATGTCGGCGAACGCCCCTCGCCCCGAGTCGTCCGTCAGCAGGTCGGCCGCCCGGGGCCGATCCGCCGGGACCTTCTGGAGCCGCTGCCCCAGCACCCGCACGCCGACGATCCGCCGCACCAGCACCGCGATCCCGCACACCACGGCGAGCACGGTCACGACCCCCGCGCCCCGGGCGAGTTCGAGTCCGGCGATCAGTGCGTCGCGCTCCTCGTGTCCGGAGGCCACCGCCAGACGACCGGCCAGCACGAGCACCGCGTAGGCCACGAACAGCACCCACGCCCCGGCCACCGCACGGGACGTGGACAGCCGGTTGTCGTCACCGATGACCGGCGCGAGCGCACCGCCGCGGGCCCGGTGGAACCACGACGCCGCCGTGAGCGCCCCGGCCACGACCAGCGCGGCGAGCAACCCGGCGGTCCGGGCGGCCGTCCAGCCGGCGCCGATCGCGGTGAGCGCCTGCGCAAGAAGCAGCAGGACGACCAGCGCCCACACGGCACAGGCCGTGCGCCACCACAGTCGTACGAGCCAGGCCTCGCCCTCGGCACGGCCGCGTTCGGCGACGAACTCCGCGGACTGGGTCAACTCCTCGGAGACCCACTGGCGGGAGGCCGAGGCCGAGTGGGCCACGGCGGCGGGCAGACCGTGCCCCGCCGCGAACTCGTCCCGCTTCAGCAGGAATTCGGCGACGGCTCGCCGATGCCCCGCACGGGCGCCGTGCGGACAGTCCCCGCATGTGCACCCACCCTCGTGCCCACCTGTACGCCCGCCCATGTCAGCGCCCCCACCCTGCCTCGCCTCCTGCACTGCCACGCCCGACGCCCACTTTCCTCAGAACCCGCATGCACACAACGACCGAGTCCCGCCCACCTGCGCGCAACCCCGTACCCCCGCAACCCCCTGCAACGAGAGCGCATTGTGCCCTACGCCACCCACCCACCGTCCGGCAGGTCTGGTCACCGCGGGGGAAGGGAGGCCCGCCGTGTTGACCCTGCTGCGAGAATTTCCCTATGGCCGAGATCATCCAGCGCGACGGGACCTGGGCCTTCGACGGCAGCAGGGTCAGGATCACGCCAGGCCTGCACCGCTCCGTGTCGCTGTTCCGGCAGACGTACGGGGAGATCGCCGTGCCGCTGGAGGCCATCTCCGGCATCGTCTTCGAGCCCGAACGCAAGCGTGGCCGGCTGCGGATGCGGCTGAGGGAAGGCGCCGACCCTCTTCTCCAGGCGACGGGCGGCAGGTTGCCCGATCCTGCGGACCCGTACCGACTCGTCGTGGACATCGACCGCTCCGGGGTCGCCGAGTACTTGGCGGAGGAGATCCGCCACGCGCTGCTCCTGGACCAGATCCCGGGCGACCCGACCAAGACCTATCTCCTGCCCGGCCCTCCGGTTCCCGTCTCGGTCCGTTCCTCCGACGGCACGGTCTCCTTCGACGGCACGCAGGTGCGGGTCGACTGGTCCGACACCTCCGACCGCGTCAAACGCGCGACGGGCCCGCGGATCATCGGCATCGACGACCTCGTACAGGTGGAATGGCTGCCCAACTCCGGTTACGAGGACGGCTTTCTGCGCTTCGTGACCCGCGAGACGGTGTTCTCCAAACTGCCCCCGGAGAAGGACCCGTACGCCCTGGACCTGTGGGGCAACGCCCGACGCGACCTGCTCACGGCCCTGGTCGCCACCGCGGTCACCGCGAGGCTCCCGCACCCGTCGGCCCGCACCGGCAGCGCCTTCGGCGAGTACACCGCACGCCCTCAACTGGCGGCGTCCGTACCGCCGCAGGCCGACCACCACGACGTACTCCTACGACGACTGCGGGAGCTGGGCGAGCTGCACCGCGAGGGCGTGCTCACGGACGAGGAGTTCGCGATGACCAAGGCGGCGGTGCTACGGGGCTTCTGACCCGTCTCCCGCAATCCGACCCCCACCCCCACCCCCACCCCCTCCCCGGCAACACGCGCTCTACGACAACAAATCCGGCTCACTCCGGCTGACGTCCTGCCACAGCGGCTGATAGTTGATCCACGCCACCAGATCGCCGCCCAGCTGCTCACGCGTCGCCACCGCGGCCTTGTGGTCGATGAGGATCGGCCGCCCGGCCGCCTTCGCCGTCAGCTGCACCTTGCAGGACCGCTCCAGCGACAGGAACCACCAGGCCGCCGCGTCGACCGAGTCCCCCACGGTCAGCAGCCCGTGATTGCGCAGGATCAGCGCCTTGCGGGAGGCGAGTGCGGCGGCGATCCGGCGCCCCTCCACCGCGTCCACGGCGACCCCGGTGTAGGCGTCGTACAGGGCGTGGTCCTCGTAGAAGGCGCAGCTCTCCTGTGTGATCGGGTCCAGCAGATCACCGAGCGCCGACTGCGCCCTGCCGTACACCGAGTGGCAGTGCGCGACCGCGACGACGTCCGGCCGGGAAGCGTGCACCTGCGCGTGCACGGTGAACGCGGCCTGGTTGACGTGATAGCGGCCCTCGATCACCTGCCCGCCGGCGTTGACCAGCACCAGATCGCTCACGGTGACGTGCTTGAACGGCATCCCGAACGGATTGACCCAGAAGCAGTTGCTGTACTCCGGGTCGCGCGCCGTGATGTGCCCCGAGACGCCGTCCTCGAAGCCGAGCCGCCCGAAGATCCGCAGCGCGCCGGCGAGCCGCTCCTTGCGATGCCGGCGCTCGTCGTCGACCGATTCGTGCATCGGCGGCATGGCGAACTGGAGCCGGTCGGTCGGCAGCGGCGTGGGTGTGGGCGGTGTGGGCCCGTGCATTGGTTCCTCCTGCACTGGGTTCCTTTACGGGGCGGAAGTTACCGTCGGTCAGCGCAAGTGAACAGAGCTGTTTTGTAAAGAAGAGGCGTGCAAACGAAATCGGACAGAAGGTGTCTGGTATCGGCGCCACACTCGTCTTCATGAACTGGGCAGCCTTCACCACCGCCGAACCGTCCCTGGCCGAACTGGTCGAGGAACGCTTCGGCGCCTTCACCCATCACGTCCTCGCCACCCTCCGCAAGGACGGCTCCCCGCGCACCACCGGCCTGGAGGTCCGCTTCCTCAACGGCGAACTCTGGCTCGGCATGATGCCGGACTCCCTCAAGGCCCTGGATCTGCGCCGTGATCCGCGTTTCGCGCTCCAGGCGAATCCCGGTCAGGGCCAGTCGATGGGCGGGGGCGATGTGCGGATCAGCGGGCGGGCGATCGAGGTGACCGACCCGGAGGTCAAGGCCAAGTACACCGAAGAGGTGGAACCGCCGGAGCCGTTCCACCTCTTCCGCACCGAGCTGACGGAAGTCGCACGGACCTACGTCGAGGACGACAAGTACCTGGTCGTCGAGGTCTGGAAGCCCGGTGAGCCCGTGCGCACGATCAAGCGCACCTAGGGCAGGCCGGAGCCGTTGTCGCTCTGTCCACGGCCGGACGTCACGGAGAGAGCGCGGCCAGTGCGGCCGCCACCGGCGCCGGGTCCAGTGGGCCGATGTGCGGTGCGGCGGGGAAGTCATGGACTCGGAACGGGTTGAGCGGCGTGCGGACGTCGGCCTCCGTGATCATCCGGTCCTGGAGCTTCGTGGCGATCGTCCGGTCCTTGCCGAAGCGAAGGTACGTGCGGGGCAGCCGTCCCCAGGTCTCCACCCGGCCGACGGCCCGTCCCGCGTAGGCCGTGGTCGACTCGTCCGTCTGCATGCTCCCGAGCCGCTGCCGGAACTCGTTGTCCGGATAGCCCGCGCACATCATCTCCCGAAGTGCCTTCAGGTCCCCGGCGTCACCCGTGCGGGGATTGAGCCGCATCACACCGAGCTGCTCGGGGTCCCCGATGATCTGGTCGAACGGTATGAGCGCGTTCTCGTTCTCCGGCGCCGCGGTGCAGGCGTCGGGGGTGGGCAGGGCGGGGCTGGGGCAGAAGGCCGCCATGTAGCAGATGTGGTGGAGCAGCTCCGGTACGGCGTTGCTCACCCGGCTCACGGTGGCGCCGCCCAGGCTGTGGCCGACCAGGACCACGGGGCCGTGCGCCGCCGCACGGCGGACGATGCGCGTGACGTGCGTCTCGTAGTCGTCCAGAGAGAGGGCGGCGACGGGCGAGGGCTCTGTGGCCATGGCCGCCAGGTCCTGCCGCTGGTACGACTCCGGGACGAACGCCTGCGAGCCGTGCAGCGGCAGATCCACCTGGACGACGCGGTGACCGCGCAGGGTCAACTCCTGTGCGACGGGCAGCCAGTACGCTCCCGCGCTGTGTGTGCCGTGCACGAGCACATACGTACACGGCCTCCTGTCCCGGCCGCCGTCATGCCGGGTCGCGGCAACTGAGGCTGTCGTGCCCGTACTCGCACCTAGGACAGTGCCACCCGCCGCGAGGCCAAGCCCTCGCAGGACACCCCTGCGCGTCGTGCCCCCACCCCTGCCGCCCTCATGATTCCTTGTCATGCCTCGACGCTAGGGGCGGGCCCACGGCCTCCGACATGGGGTCGGCCACCGAAACGGCCTGCGGCGGACCCCCGGATCCGCACTGTGGTCACCACCCGTCAGGCGGTGCGACACCGGCCAGGGGCAGCAGCAACCAAGCCCTGGGCTACGGGCTCGGACTCACTCCCACTCGATCGTCCCCGGCGGCTTCGACGTCACGTCGAGGACGACGCGGTTGACGTCCGCGACCTCGTTCGTGATCCGCGTCGAGATCTTCGCAAGCACGTCGTACGGCAGTCGCGACCAGTCGGCCGTCATGGCGTCCTCGCTCGACACCGGGCGCAGCACGATGGGGTGGCCGTAGGTGCGGCCGTCGCCCTGGACGCCGACGCTGCGGACGTCCGCGAGCAGGACGACCGGGCACTGCCAGATGTCGCGGTCGAGGCCGGCCGCGGTCAGCTCCTCGCGGGCGATGGCGTCGGCGTCACGGAGCAGGTCGAGCCGTTCCTTGGTCACCTCGCCGACGATGCGGATGCCGAGTCCCGGACCCGGGAACGGCTGGCGCTGGACGATCTCGTCCGGCAGGCCCAGCTCCTGGCCGACCATCCGGACCTCGTCCTTGAACAGCTTGCGCAGCGGCTCGATCAGCTGGAACTCGAGGTCCTCCGGCAGCCCGCCGACGTTGTGGTGGGACTTGATGTTGGCGGTGCCGGTGCCGCCGCCGGACTCGACCACGTCGGGGTACAGGGTGCCCTGGACGAGGAACTCCACCGCCGGGCCCTCGTCCGCGATGATCTCGGCCTGCGCCTGCTCGAAGACGCGGATGAACTCCCGCCCGATGATCTTCCGCTTCTCCTCGGGGTCGGAGACCCCGGCCAGCGCCTTGAGGAACCGCTCCTCGGCGTCCACGACCTTCAGCTGTACGCCGGTCGCGGCGACGAAGTCCTTCTCGACCTGCTCGCTCTCGCCCTTGCGCATCAGGCCGTGGTCGACGTACACGCAGGTCAGCTGGGAGCCGATGGCCTTGGCGACCAGGCCGGCGGCGACCGCGGAGTCCACGCCGCCGGACAGCCCGCAGATGGCGCGCTTGTCGCCGACCTGCTCGCGGATGGCGGCGACCTGCTCCTCGATCACGCTGCCCGTGGTCCAGGACGGCGTCAGGCCCGCGCCCCGGTACAGGAAGTGCTCCAGCACCTGCTGACCGTGGGTCGAGTGCATGACCTCCGGGTGGTACTGGACGCCGTACAGCTTCTTCTCGTCGTTCTCGAAGGCGGCGACCGGGACGACGTCCGTGGACGCGGTGACGGTGAAGCCCTCGGGGGCGGCGGAGCAGGCGTCGCCGTGCGACATCCACACCGACTGCTCGTCCGGGGTGCCCTCGAAGAGAGTGGAGGACGACCGGGAGACGTGCAGGGGCGTACGGCCGTACTCGCGCGCCCCGGTGTTGTCGACCGTGCCGCCGAGGGTCGTGGCCATCAGCTGGAAGCCGTAGCACATGCCGAAGACTGGGACGCCGGACTCGAAGAGCTCGCGGTCCAGGCGCGGGGCGCCCTCCGCGTACACCGACGAGGGGCCGCCGGAGAGGATGATCGCCGCCGGGTTCTTGGCGAGCATCTCCGCCACCGGCATGGTGCTCGGCACGATCTCGCTGTAGACCCGGGCCTCGCGGACGCGACGGGCGATGAGCTGGGCGTACTGCGCGCCGAAGTCGACGACCAGAACGGTGTCGGGAGCGGCGGCAGCGGGAGTCGCTGATGACACGGGTTGCCTTCCGGCGGCTTGACAGGGGCTGTGGCACCGATTCTAGCCGCGCCCGGGTGCCCTGCTTCCGTCTCAGGATGCGAACCGGCTTTGCCGTCACCGACGGCCACGGCATACTGACCCCATGCTCACGCACACGACGACCTTCGTCTTTACCTATGGCACCCGGCCCGCCGGCTGCCATGGTCGTGCCGCTTGAGCTACTGACAAGCGACTTACCAGGCGCCCCGGGCCGACAAGGCCCGGGGCGCCTGACGTTTTCCGGGTCCTGTCGCTCCGGGGCACCCCGTCCGAAGCCTTCCGAACTTCTGTGAACCCTTCAGAGGAGCCCCGACATGACCGCCACCGCAGCGGAGAAGACCGGCGCGCACACCAGCGAGGCCGCCGACACCATCACCGGCGCCCGTGAGCGCATCGACGCACTCGACGACCGGATCATCGGCCTGATCCAGGAACGGATGGCGGTCTCCGCCGTCATCCAGGAGGCCCGGATCGCCTCCGGCGGCCGGCGCGTGAACCTCTCCCGCGAGATGGAGATCCTCGGCCACTACAGGGAGGCCCTGGGCAAGCCGGGCACCACGCTGGCGATGACGCTGCTGGAGCTGTGCCGGGGGAAGGTCTGAATCCGCGTTCGCGGCACAGACGTACGCATGCCCTCTCACCCGTACGGCGCGTGACCGGCGCGCAAAACGCTTCGTTGGTCCCGGTGTCCGTGCCAGCCAGGGGCGGGCCCGAAGAACCACGCGTGGCTCACCTGGAGCGATGAGACGTACGGATCGTGCCGTGCGTCGTGGGACCTCGCTCCGGTCAGGTGACCGGACGGCAGGGGACAGCAGCCCGGTCACCCAAGAGAAACGGTCGGCTCCGGGGACGCCCGGGGCCGTCCGGCGGGAACACACCAGGATCGCCCCATGAGCGGTTCTGGACCGCCCCCGGATACGGCCAAGTGACCGTACGAGGATGCGTCAAAAGGTTGCGGCGGTCCCGCCCATCCAGCACGATGCGTACGAAGCCCCAAGTCCCGCCACGAACAACTGCATTGCCCTGTACTGGCACTACCAGAGGTCCAGACCATTCGCGCGCCCCGTACGCGCCGGGTCGCCGACCCAGGGCACACAAGGCCAGCGGCGCAACCCCCCGGCGCCGCTACCCAGGCACCGGCGCTGCCCTGACGTCGGTGCTGACCAAAGAAGGGCCCCGCGGCTCAAGCCCGCGGGGCCCTTCGCTTTGGGTGCGTGCAGTCGCCCCCCGGAGTCCGTGCAGCCGACGGACCGGCCCTCCCTCGAACGGGTGTGACTCAGGCCACATAAAAATTCTGTGAAGTGGAGGGCAACCGTTCACAGGGTTCGTGGATCAAACCATGCGTACCAAGGGCCACACCCGCGCCGTACAACGCGAGGCCCCTCCAATCCAACGCGTGCTGCCGACGGCAGCACACCCGGACTCCCGAGGTCTGCATGAAGCTTCGCCGTGCCATGGTGGCCGCGGCTGCGACGGCTGCCATAGCCCCGCTCGCACTGCTGTCCGCGCCCGCCGCGTTCGCGGAAGAGTCGGCCACCCCGACCGCCACCGAGACCGTCACCGAGACGCCCTCCGGCACCCCGAGCGACCCGGCCACGGCGACGCCGACCGACACCACACTCCCGACGGACACCCCGCCGACCACCGTCGCGCCGACGAACTCCGCGCCGACCGGGAGCCCCGCGCCCAGCGAGAGCGAGCCGGGCGAGCCCGAGCCGTCCGAGCCGGCCGAGCCGAGCGAGGACCCGTCGGACCCGAACGTCCCGTACTGCGAGGACCTCGACGAGGACTTCACCGACGCCAAGGTGTCCGCGGACATCAAGGGCCTGCCGGGCAAGATCGTCGCGGGCGACGGCTACCACGCCTTCAAGCTGGTCGTCACGAACGAGTCGAGCACCGATGTCGAGGGCGTCGCCTTCTACGCCGAGATCGAGAACTACGAGCTCGACGAGTCGAAGTACCTGAGCCCCTACGTCGACCTGGAGTTCAAGAACCCCGAGTCCGGCTCCTGGGACCGGATCGGCGACTCCGAGTGGGCCGGCGACTACTTCTTCGGCGTCGATTCGCTGAAGTCGAAGGCCAGCCAGACGGTCGACCTGCGCGTCAGCATCGACGCCAAGGCACCCGCCGGTGACGCCTACTCCTTCGCCTCCGGCGCCTACCTCGACAACATCGACGGCCAGGACTGCATCGCCGAGGGCTGGGCACAGTACGACTTCGAGGTCCTGAAGGCCGGCGCCGAGAACCCGGACCCGGGCACCGCCGCGCCGAGCGACAACGGCAGCAAGGGCTCGGTGAAGAAGCCGCAGGGCAGCCTCTCCGACCTGCCGACCGGCAACCTCGCCGACACCGGCGCCAACTCCGCGCTGCCCACCATCGGCCTGGTCAGCGGCGTCGCGATCGTCGCCGGTGCGGGCGCGGTGTTCGCGATGCGCCGCCGGAAGACCGGGGCGAACGCGTAACCAGAGCTTGACGCAAGACAGAGAAGGACCTGCGCTCGGAGGGGGGCGCAGGTCCTTCTCTTTGTGTCGGCCTTGGCTACTTCTTCGGCGGCACCGCCGGTATCCCCAGGAACGGCAGCCTCAGCGCGCCGAACGCGTCCGCCGGGACCACCGGCGACTTCGGCTCGACCGGCTTCAGCCGCTCGTACGGCACACCCTGCGCGGGACGCGGGTCCGCCTCGCCCTGGTTGGGCCAGTACGACATCGCCCGCTCGGCCTGGGCGGTGATGGTGAGCGAGGGGTTCACACCCAGGTTGGCGGAGACCGCGGCGCCGTCGACGACGGAGATGCCGGGATGGCCGTAGAGGCGGTGGTACGGGTCGATCACGCCGGTCTCGGGCGAGTCGCCGATCGGGCAACCGCCGAGGAAGTGGGCGGTGAGCGGGGTGCCCATCAGTTCGCCGACGTTGGAGCCGGCGAAGCCGTTGATCGACTCCGCGATCGCCGTCGCCCCCTGGGAAGCCGCCCTGATCTGCTTGGGGTTGGGGGCGCCGTGACCCTGGCGGGCGGTCAGCAGGCCTTTGCCCACGCCGTCCGGTTTCAGGTACGTCGTCAGGGAGTTGTCCAGCGACTGCATCACGAGGCCGATGATGGTCTTCTCCGACCAGCGGCGGTTGGAGAGGGAGCGGAGCACCAGGAGCGGGTGGCGCGCGGCGTTCTTCAGCCAGGCCGCGACACGCGACGCGCCTTCGGCGTAGGGGACCTGGAGGATCGACAGGCCGCCCATCGAGTTGGAGCCCTTGCCGTAGCGGACCGGTTCGATGTGGGTGTCGGCGTCCGGGTGGATCGAGGACGTGATGGCGACACCGCGCGTGAAGTCGACCCTGCGCTCGCCGGTGACCTTGCGGTAGCGCCGGTTGTCGGTCTGCGCGCCGACCAGGGCCTCGGAGTTGGTGCGGGTGAGCTCGCCCAGCCGTCCTGAGAGATAGGGGAGTTGGCCGGTGTTCTTCATGCGGTGCAGCAGCGTCTGGGTGCCGTAGGTGCCGGCGGCGAGGACGACTCGGCGGGCCTTGAAGGTGCGGCCCTCGTCCTTCTTCTTGTTGTCCGTGGACAGCGTGGCCACCGCGTACCCGCCCTGCGAGTCGTCGGTGACCGCGACGACCGTCGTCATGGGGTGCACGACCGCGCCCGCCTTCTCGGCGAGGTGGAGGTAGTTCTCGTTCAGGGTGTTCTTCGCCCCGTGACGGCAACCCGTCATGCACTCCCCGCACTCGGTGCACGCCTTGCGCACCGGGCCCGCGCCACCGAAGTACGGGTCATCGGTCTGCCCACCGGGCGCCGCCTTCGCGCTCCCGTCGGCGTCCTTGCCGTCCCCGAAGAACACGCCGACCGGCGCCATGTGGAAGGTGTCCCCCACGCCCATCCGCTCGGCGGCCGCCTTCAGGTGCACGTCCGACGGGGTAATGGTCGGGTTGAGCCGTACGCCGAGCATGCGCTGGGCCTGGTCGTAGTACGGCTTCAACTCCTCCTCCCAGTCGGTGATGTCACGCCACTGGGGGTCGTCGAAGAACGGCTTCGGCGGTACGTAGAGGGTGTTGGCGTAGTTGAGCGAGCCGCCGCCCACGCCTGCGCCGGCGAGGACCATGACGTTTCCGAGCAGATGGATCCGCTGGATTCCGTACATGCCGAACTTGGGGGCCCAGAGGTAGTTCTTCAGGTCCCAGGAGTTCTTGGGGAGGGTTTCGCGGGTGAAGCGGCGGCCGGCCTCCAGGACGCCTACGGTGTATCCCTTCTCGGTGAGGCGGAGGGCGGTGACGGAACCGCCGAAGCCGGAACCGACGACGATGACGTCATAGTCGTAAGCGTCATTGCTCACGCGCTGTCTCCTCTTACCGGAACCGGAATGCCTTCATGAGCCGCAGGCTCCGGCTCATGAACTGGGCGTACTTCTCGTCGTCCATCCCCAGCGAGGGCGCCATCGGCAGCAGCCGCTGCTGGGCCACCGTCTGGACCTCGGTGTACTTGAGGATGCCCTCGGAGCCGTGGCGGCGGCCGAGGCCGGAGTCCTTCATGCCGCCCATGGGGGACTGGACGCTGCCGTAGGCGGGCGCGTAGCCCTCGTTGACGTTGACCGTGCCGGTGCGCAGCCGGGCGGCGACCGCGCGGCCGCGGCTGCCGTTCTTCGTCCAGACGGAGGAATTCAGGCCGTACGGCGTGGAGTTGGCGAGCTCGACGGCCTCGTCCTCGGTGCTGAAGCGGTAGATCGACACGACCGGGCCGAAGGTCTCCTCCGCGCAGACCGACATGGGTTCCGTCACGCCGTCGAGGATGGTCGGCTCGAAGAAGTACGGGCCGATGTCCGGGCGGGCCACGCCGCCCGCGACGACCTTCGCACCCTTCTCGACGGCCTCGTCGACGTGCCGGGTCACCGTCTGGAGCTGGCGCTCGCCGACCAGCGACCCCATGTCGGCGCCGTACGCGAGGGACTTGCCGAGCCGCATCGCCTTGGTGCGGGCGGCGAACCGCTCCAGGAAGACATCGGCGATCGACTCATGGACGTACAACCGCTCGATGGAGATGCAGAGTTGGCCCGCCGAGGAGAAGCACGCGCGGACCGCGCCCGCCGCCGCCTTGTCGACGTCGGCGTCGTCGAGGACCAGCATGGCGTTCTTGCCGCCGAGTTCGAGGGAGACACCGACCAGGCGGGCGGCGGCGCCCTGGGCGACCTCGCGGCCGGTGCGGGTGGACCCGGTGAAGGAGACGTAGTCGGCGTGCTTGACGACCTCGGGGCCGACGACGGGGCCCTCGCCGAGGACGACCTGGAAGACGTCGGCGGGCAGTCCGGACTCGATCAGCAGGTCCCGGGCCCACAGCGCGGTGAGGCACGTCTCCGTGTCCGGCTTCATGACGACCGCGTTGCCCGCGGCGAAGGCCGGCAGCGCGTCGCCGACCGACAGCTCGAAGGGGTAGTTCCAGGGGGCGATCTGGCCCACGACGCCTCGCGGGTGCCGCAGTTCGGTGACGCGGGTGAGCACGGGGATGGCGCCGGTGTGCCCCTTGGGCCTCAGATACGCGGGAGCCCTACGGCCGTAATGGCGGGCCGCGACGGCGACGGCCTGCACCTCCTCGTGGGCGTGCAGCCGCGCCTTGCCGGTCTCCAGCTGGATGAGGTCGAGGACCTCGGCCTGGCGTTCCAGCACCAGGTCGTGGAAACGGAGCAGGACGGCAGCGCGCTGCCGTACCGGAACCTGCGCCCAGACGGACTGGGCCCTGCGGGCCGCCTCGAAGGCCTGCTCCACATCCTCGGGCGTGGAGTCGGGCAGGTCGGCCAGCTTCTCGCCGGTGAACGGCGTGTGACTGGCGGTCCGGCCCGATCCGGCCACGCCCTTGGTGAGCTGTGCGATCAGCTCGGGGGTGACCACGTCGGCGGCGGTACGGGCGCCCGCCGGAGCGGGGGCGAGCGGGTTGGTGCCGGTCTTTTCCGTGCCGGTCTTCTCAGGGGCCTGCGAGTCCGTCATGAGCCGCAGGGTATTCCGCGGCGGAGGCTTTGTGTACCCGGCGGTAATAGGGATTCACCGAGTACTCACACGGCGCCAGCGATCACTGGCAACGAATGCGCTGATCAGGGCGTTGGCCTGGGACGATCAGCGGTCGTTCAGTTCTTTCCGATCTCGAGACGGTCACGGGCGCCCTTGAACGCCGCCGTGCCCTTCTTCTCGTCCGCCGTCCCCTTGGGCATGTCCACGCGCAGTTCGTACATTCGGCTGTCGTCGGTGAGGATCATCAGCTCCATGACCCTCGTGGGGTATTCCTTCAGGTCGTAGGTGGTGTCGGCGAGTACGGCCTCGTAGCCGTCGACGGTGGTGCGCGTGTACTGCGTCCGCGCGTCCCCCTTGTAGCTGTCCCAGCCGGCGTGCGCCTCCTGGGCCTGGCCCATCGGTGAGCGGGGCGCCTTGTCCCACTGGGTGAGGCGGATCTGGACGGTCTCACTGTCGTCCGCGTAGATCACGATCCGCGGCTGGACGCCTGCGTTGCCCTGCCGGGCGTACTCGTCGTAGCCGGTCGGGACGGAGAGGACTGCGCCCATCTCCTCCTCGGGGTGCGCGGTCCACGGCTCGGACGTGGCGCCGGTCCCTTCGGTGCCGGGAGCCGAGGTGGTGCGGTCGGTCGCGGCTCCGCTGTCGGTGTGGTCGACGAGGGAAGTGCCGAGCCAGATGCCACCGGCGAGGAGGGCTCCGAGCAGGGCGGCGGGGAGGGGGTGGCGGAGGAGGGCGGGGCGGCGGGAGGTGGGGGTGGGCGGGGCCTCGGGGGTGGAGGCGGCGGCCTCAGGAGTGGGGGTGCTGTCCGGGGTGGGGCGCGGCTCCTCGGGAGTGGGCAGCGGCTCCTCGGGAGTGGGCTCGGGCTCCTCAGGGTCGGGCTGCGGTTTCTCGGCGTCGGGCTGCGGCTCCTGCGGAGCGGGCTTAGGTGTGGTGTCGGGTGCGGTACCCGGTGCCTTTGCCGGGACCGGGTCGGCGCCAGGGACCGGGACCGGGGCAGACACCTCGCCTGAAAGCTGTACCGTCCCGACATCGTCGGCGAACTCCCTCAGCTCGGAGGCATCCTGAGCCTCCGTCACCGGCGCACCCGTCACGTCGGCCGTCGGCCACCGTCCGGCCGCCGCCTCCAGGATCTTGCCGACCTCATCCGGTTCCGGCCGCCGCTCGGGCTCCTTCACCAGCATGCGCACGATGAGCGACCCGAGCGGTCCGGCCTGCTTGGGCTCGGGCGGATCGGCGGCGAGGATCGCGGCGAGGGTGGACTCCAGCGTCGTACGGCGGAAGGGCGACCACCCTTCCACGGCCGCGTACAACAGCACGCCCAGGGACCACAGGTCGGAGGCGGGACCGGCGCCGCGGCCGGACATGCGCTCGGGGGCGATGAATTCGAGGGAGCCGACGAACTCGCCGCTGAGGGTGAGAGATTCCTCGCCCTGGACATGGGCGATACCGAAGTCGGTGAGGACGACGCGGCGGTGCGGGCCGAGGAGGACGTTGGCCGGCTTGACGTCGCGGTGGACGATCCCGACGGCGTGCGCGGCACGCAGCGCGCCGAGGACGGCGAGGCCGACCCGGGCGGACTCGGCGGGTTCCAGCGGTCCGCGTTGCAGCACCTCGTGCAGGGACTCCCCGCGGACCAACTCCATGACGATCCAGGGGAGTCCGTCCTCGACCACGACGTCATGGATGGAGACGGCCGAGGGATGATCGACGCGGGCGGCGGCGCGGGCCTCGCGGTAGAGCCGGTGGGCGGCGCGCTGGTGGCCCGCGTCCTCCGGGTCGCCCGGCAACCGCGGCTGCTTGACGGCGACTTCGCGCTGCACGAGTTCGTCGAGCGCCCGCCAGACGGTGCCCATCCCGCCGGAGCCGATGCGCTCGACCAGCCGGTAGCGCCCACCGACCAGCCGGCCCTTGGGCCCTGCCGCGCCCCCGTCGTTGCTCATGCCCCATGACTACCGTGCAGGATGGCTCTTTGTCGACGCGATGCCTTGCGATCAGGCCGTATCAGGGCCTACGGCTTGCCGATGTCCAGGTTGGCGATCGTCACCCGCGCCACCTCACGCCCGCGCTCCGTGAAGTCGCCCTTGCCCGGATAGCTGATCGTCACCTTGTACATGTCGCCGGCCGTGGTCTTGTAGTAGAAGATCTTCAGCTCGCGGGGGCGCGGGTTCTGGCTGTCGGTCGTGGTGTACGTGACCGTGTTCTCGGCCGACTGCCTGCCCTGGTACGTGGTCCCCTTCGGCCTCGTCCGAGCGCCTTCCGGCATGGCGAAGTCGTAGTCGCCCTGGTCCTTGAACACCTCGTTGTCCGCGTACATTTCGGCAGCCGCGGAGTTCTTGATCTCGTTCGAGGTGTCCTCGGACTTCCTGGCCAGGTTCACGCCGATCCAGAGGCTGCCGCTCCAGTCGGAGTAGGTGACCCAGTTCTTGTCCGTGTCGTCGGCGTCCGGCCTGCCGACCTGGTAGCTCGCGGGCACTTGCAGTGTCACACCGAGCTTCGGGTTCGCCCGTTTCGTCCAGCCGTCCGGCACGGACCCCGCGAACGGGTCGGCGATCACCAGATACGCCGCCACCGCACCCGCGACGACCGCCGCGCCGATCCCGGTCAACGCCTTGCGCCCCAGCCGGACGCCGCCCTTGCCGCCCTCGGTGATCCGCACGGCCTGCGTGGCGGCCGGGGCCGGCGGATCGGCGGCCTGCTCCAGCAGCGCACGCGTCTGCCCCGCGTTCGGGCGGCGGGCCGAGTCCTTCTGGAGCAGGCCGTTGATGGCCTCGGCGAGCGGGCCGGAGGCCGAAGCGGGCGGTGCGGGCGCGGCGTTGAGGACGGACTGGAGGGTGGCCGGGGTGTTGCTGCGGCGGAACGGCGAGACACCCTCCGTCGCCGCGTACAGGACCACGCCCAGGGACCACAGGTCGCTCGCCGGGCCGGGGCGCTGGCCCAGCACCCGCTCCGGGGCGATGTACTCCGGCGAGCCGACGAAGCCGCCGGTGTCGGTCAGGTTCGTCTCGCCCTCGATCTGCGCGATGCCGAAGTCGGTGAGGACGACACGGTCGTGACGGCCGAGAAGTACGTTGTCCGGCTTGACGTCCCGGTGCAGGATGCCCGCCGCGTGCGCGGCCTCCAGCGCGCCCAGCACCTCAAGGCCGATTCTCGCCGCTTCCCGGACCCCGAGGGTGCCCTCCTGGAGCGCGTCGCCCAGTGAACGGCCCTGCACCAGCTCCATCACGATCCACGGCTGACCGTCCACGACCGCGACGTCATGGACGTTCACCACCGCCGGGTGGTCGAGCCGGGCCGCGGCACGTGCTTCGCGGCGCATCCGCTCGAAGGCGTTGGCGCGTTCACGGTCGGGAAGATGGTCCGGTATACGGGGCTCCTTGACGGCGACCTCGCGGTCCACCGTCTCGTCCTTGGCCCGCCACACCGTGCCCATCCCGCCGTGCCCGAGCTTGGCCAGCAGCCGGTAACGACCCGCGATCAGCCGCCCGGCGCCCGGCTCCTGAACGGGCGGGGACTGCTGCGGCACCACTTGGGTCGGAGACGCGTACGGGTTGTCGGGGTGCGGCACCGCCGCGGGCGGGTGCGGCGGTTGCAGACTGAAACTCGTTGGCTCGTCGGCCCCGTAAGGGGCTCCCCCGTTGCTGCTCATGGATCCATGCATATCGCGGCAGGCGCTCCAGGATCCACAGGGAACGCATTCCGGTCACAGAGCCGTGACTCAGCTTGCCGCTTATATTCCTTTTATTCCCGTACGAACATGTCGAGTCATGCCCGTACGAACATGTCGAGCGCCACGTCGAAATAGGCCCGCGCCTGCCGCGCCTGCCCGACCGGTGCCGACACCTGGAGTTCGTAGAACCGGCCGCCCTCCTGCCAGCACAGTTCATACGCGCGCCGCGCCATGTCCGCTCCGTTCCAGGTGAACTCCCAGCGGGCGGCGGGGTGTCCGTGGTGCGTGGTGGCGGTGACCCGGCCGTCGCGGTAGCCGGCGTGGGCGTCCGGCCCCTTCGCGTGTGCGCGCCGCATCGCGCCCAGGGGTCCGCCGGGCTCGGGCGGGGTGGCCCGGACACTCAGGCGGAAGGTTTCTCCACGTGATACGTACAGCCCCGGAGCTCGACGCGTGAACCCCTCCGGCACGGCCAACGAGAATCCCGCCGGTTCCTCGACGACCCGGTAACCCGAGGGAGCGGTCACCGTCGCCGTGGCACCCGGCGTACCGTCCCCGCCGTTCATGAGCAGCGCCGCCGCCGACACCCCCGCCCCCGCGGTCGCGGCGGCCAGCAGCGCCGCCACCAGCACGCGCCGCCGCCGGTACGCCACGGCCTGCGGCGCCAGTCGCCCCGTATCGAGGAAGTCCCGCAGCATCCGCTCGGCCTGCTCCGCGTCCAGCCGCCGGTCCGGATCACGGTCCAGCAGCCCTCGTACGACGGGCAGCAGCGGCTCGGCCTGGACGGGCGGACGTATGTCGTCGGCGACCACCGCGTGCACGATGCCGCCCAACGAGTCGCGCCGGAACGGCGATTCACCGCTCAGGGCCGCGCACAGCAGAGCGCCCAGCGACCACAGGTCCGACTCGGGGCCGGTGCGGACGCCGGTCATGCGCTCGGGCGCGGTGTACTCGGGCGAGCCGACGAAGGAGCCGCTCTCGGTGAGCGTGGTGGCCCCCGCCAGCCGGGCGATGCCGAAGTCGGTGAGGACGACGCGGCCGGTGGCCGGCTCCAGCAGGACGTTCGCGGGTTTGAGGTCCCGGTGCAGGACACCGGAAGCGTGTGCGGTGCGCAGCGCGCTGAGCAGGGCGATGCCGATCCGGGCGGCCTCGGGGGCGTCGAGCGGGCCGTGTGCGGAGATGTGGTCGGCGAGGGAGCCGCCGTCGATCAACTCCATGACGATGTACGGGCGTTCGTCATGTTCCACGACATCGTGGACGACGATGATGTGCGGGTGGCCCAGCTGGGCGACCGCGCGGGCCTCGCGCAGAGTGCGGTCACGCTGCTGCCGGACCTCGTCCGCGGAGAGGGTCTCGTCAGGGAGCAGTTCCTTCACCGCCACCTGCCGGCCGAGGAGTTGGTCCGTCGCCCGCCAGACGACGCCCATGCCACCACGGCCCAGCCGCGCCTGAAGCCGGTAACGACCCGCGATCAGACGGGGATTGCCCCATCGGCCGTCCCCCTGCTCCCCCTGGGTCCCCATGCGCCCCATCATGCCGCAACGGACGGATGCCCTCCGGGGCGGCGACCGGCCAAGTCAGGGACGGTGGCCGAAAGTTCAGGATGTGCTCGGCGGCTCCCGCCAGCTCCTCAGCACCGAGTCGAACTGCTCGCGCGTGGTCGACCAGTCCTCCGCGGGCGACGCCATGAGGATCGCGTACTCGGTACCGTCCCGGCCGATGTACGCCTCATCTATCGCGCGGTACGGCCCCGGGTAGTCCATGTCCTTGGGCAGCGCGGTCCATGTGTACTCCCACAGCGACGCAGGGCGGTCGCGGTAAATGTCCTTCTTCAGCGTCACCGTGTTGTAGTCGACCAGTCGCTCCGAGAGCGTCTGATCGAGGTTCTTCTGGTGCTCTACGGGGTCCGCGAAGTCCGGTGCCTTGTCGATGGCGATCCGGACGAGGTGCGTGCCACCGTCAGGGCTGTAGTCGATCTGCGTGAGCCCGCCCGCGTCGCCGAAGACAGAGCGTTCCCAGCCCTTGGGCAGGGAGAGGCCGAAGCCGACCGGGTCGTCGATGGCCTCCCAGCCGTCGGGGACCGAGCCGCCGGTCTCCGTGGGGCTCGGCGAGGTGGACGGCGACGGAGTAGGAGTGGGCGTGGGAGACACCGATGTGTCGTCCGTCTGCCTGCCCTCGTCCCACTTCTGCCAGGCCACGGCGCCACCCCCGCCGATCAGCGCGGCGAGTACGACGACCAGCGCGATCGTGCGCAGCCGGCGGCCCTTGGGCCGGGCGGGGGCGGGCGCCCCGGTGCCGGTCGGTGGCCCGAACGCCGTCGGTCCCGTGACGGGCGGGTACGGCGTGGCTGCGTCCGGCCTCTGAGGCCCCTGCGGCACATGTGCGGTGCCCGTCTCATGGCGGGTGGCCACATGTTGCGTCGGCACATACACCTGCGCCCCGCTCGGCCGCCGCCCCTCCGCGGCCTCCGCGAGCATCTGCTCGGCGGTCGATGAGTCGGGCCGTTCGGCCGGATCCTTGCGCAGCAGGGCGGTGATGACGTCGCCGAGCGGGCCGGCGTTCCGCGGCGCGGTGGGCTCCTCCTCGACGACGGCCTGCATGGTGCTCAGCGGCGAGGTGCGGCGGAACGGCGATCTGCCCTCCACCGCCGTGTACAGCGTGGCGCCCAGGGCCCACAGGTCGGAGGACGGACCCGGATCATGGCCGCGGACGCGCTCGGGGGCGAGGTAGTCGACCGAGCCGACGACCTCTCCGGTACGGGTGATCGTGTTGTCGCCCTCGATCTGCGCGATGCCGAAGTCGGTGAGGAGCACCCGCCCGTCGTGCGAGAGCAGGACGTTGCCGGGCTTCACATCCCGGTGCAGGACTCCGGCGGAGTGCGCGGCACGCAGCGCGCGCAGCACCCACACGCCGATCCGGGCCGTCTCCTCCGGTGCGACGCGTCCCTGTTCCTTCACCGCGTCGGCGAGCGAGTGGCCCTCCACCAGCTCCATCACGATCCACGGCCTGCCGTCGTGCTCCAGCACATCGTGCACGGTGACGACGGCGGAGTGGTTGATCCGCGCGGCCGCGCGCGCCTCGGCCCGGGTACGGGCGAGGAGTCGCTCCTGTTCGCTCTCGGAGACGTAGAGCGCGGCGGTCAGCTCCTTGATCGCGACCGCTCGGTGCAGCACCTCGTCATGCGCGCGCCACACACGGCCCATGCCGCCGCTGCCGATCGAGTCGGCGAGCCGGTAGCGGCCCGCGAGGAGCAGGCCCTGCATCTGATTCACGTTGCCCCGCAATGGTCTTGACAGGGTCAGACTAAGGATCGACCCGCCCGCTGGGAACCGCGGGGGTACCGCGGAGACCGCACTGTGATGGTTGTCGCTTCTGGGCGCGAAAGTGAACCAAGCCCGCGGACACCGTCAGCCGGTGAACTGGTAGGTGGCCGCGGCCTGCTCGTACAGCCGCGTCACCTCGTCCCGCTCGGCCTCCGGGCCGCGCAGTTGCAGCACGTGATACCGCCCGTCGATCAGGATCGCGAGGTTGCGCACGAACAGCTCGCGGTCGTCGGCGTCGGTCCAGGTGAACTGCCCCTCGGCCATGGTCCGTCCGCCGACCTGGATCGTCTTCAGCCCGGTGGAGGTGGCCCAGCTGGAGTCGCGGTACGGCTGCAACTCGGGCTCCTCCTCCCGCTGGTACGCCATCGGATCGCTGCCGTACTGGCCCGAGGTGTCCCGCCCCGGTACGACGATGAGCTCGAAGTCGTCGTGCGAGTAGACGACTTGCCCCCGCCCGTTCTTCGGCGTCCGGTCCCAGCCGTTGGCGACGGCGACGGCGAAGCCCTCCTGGTCCGTGCGCAGGGCGAAGCCGTCGGGGAGCTCGGGGGTGTCGGTCTGCGGCTCGTCGGATCCGGCCGACGTCGAAGGGCTGTCCGTGCCCGGTGAGGTCTGGTCGGGCCGCGGCTCACTGCTGGCCTCGGGCGACTGCGCGGGTGCCTCGCCGACCTCACCGGCGGACCCGGTCCGGTCGGTGGTATCGGCGCCGCTGGTGTCCGACTTGGGCATGAACAGCATGGCGTACGCGATCGCCGCGGCCATCACCAGCAACACCAGCAGCAACAACGTACGGCCGAGACTCCGCGGCGAACGGCCCTGCCGCGACGCCCGCTTGTGCCGCCCGTGCGCGCTCGTCGCCGGCAGCCCGGCGCGCCGTCTGCGCACCAGCTCGCCCTTGCGCCGCACGATCGGCAGCCGCTTCGGGTCGGCGGGCGGCGCGGCGACGACATGCACTCCGGCCTCGGGCTCGGGCGCCGACCGCACCAGCGAACGCAGCCAGCCCCGCAGCTCCTCGAACTCCAGCCGCTCGGTCGGGTCCTGGCGCAGCAGCGACTCGACCACCGGCCGCAGCGCACCGCACTCCTCGGCGAAGGCGGGCGGCTCCGCGCACACCAACTGCACCAGCTCGGCCGTCGACTCCTCCGGATACGGCGCATGCCCCTGCACGGCCCGGAAGAGCAACGCCCCCAGCGCCCACAGATCGGTGGCCGGCCCGATCGGCGCCGCCAACTGCCAGTTCTCGTGCACGGGCCCCGCCTGCTCCGGCGCCCACCGCTCCGTCACCGGCCCCACCACGGCCATCCGCGCCTGCCGCGCCCGCTCGGCCGCCAACGCACTGTCCGGCCCCCGCCGCACCGGCGCACCGGCCACGAGGTCGTCCCAGCGACTGGGGGGCGGGGTCGGGGAGACACCGTCGGGGGGCGGGGAAGCTCCGGGGATGGGAATGGGCACGGGGATGGGCCCCGGGACTCCGGGGACGGGAGCGTGTCCGCCAGAGGTGGGCGCGGGCCCGTTCCCTCCGGAAGGGAGCGCCGTACGGCCTCCCTGCCCGCTGCCCTGTCCAGCGCCTCGCCCATCGGCCCCGGCCTGCACACCACGCGGCACGGCCCCGTGCCAGGAGGCGCCGCCCGTGCCGTAGGGGTCGGCGATCTGCCCCGGAGCCCCGCCCGCGCCCGGCGACGCGACGCCGTTGCCCAGAACATTTGGCTGATTCTCGACACCCTGGCCGGAGGGGTACGACGACTGGTCCGCGTTGAATCCGGAGGGGGAGGGCGGGTGAGGCGCGCCCGTCATCCCGTCGGCATACGGCGACTGGCGCGAGCCGCTCCCATCGGCGTACGGCGAGTGAGGTGCGCCGCCCCCGTCGGCGTACGGAGCGTGATGGACATCGTTTCCGTCCGCGTACGGCGCGTGACGGGCGTCGATGCCATCGGGATACGTCGGCCGAAGCGCCCCGCCCCCCGGGGCGAACGGCCCCTGTGCCGAGCCCTCGGTCTGTGCGGGCGGGGTGCCCTCGGGGGAGGGGCGGGCCCCGGGGAGGGCGGCCCGGCTGTTCTGCTGCGCCTCCTGGACGCGGGCCGCGGCCCGGGCGCCCGCTCGATACGCGGCGATCGCTCCGGCGCGCGCGGCCCGGATGTCGCCGCCGGCTTCGGGGGCCCTGCGGGCGAGTTCGCTCGACGCACTCGTGCCGTTCGCCGCTTCCGCCCCGACCGCCGGCAGTCCCCCGGCTGCCCGGGCCTCGATCGCGGCCCGCCTCGCAGCCTCGGGATCGGCTTCGACGGGACCGGAACCACCACCACCGAAGCCACCAGGGCTCACAGGGCCACCGGCACCGCCGAACCCCCTGGAAGCCCCATGGACACCGGACCCGCCGCCCTCACGTCCGTCACCGAAGCCCGGGCCCGGGCCCGCTGCCGGACCACCGTCGGCGTCCTCGGCCGGTACCGGGTCGTAACCGCACAGCGCCTCCTCCGCCGCCCCGACCGCGAGGCCGGTCAGCATGACGCGGCCGTCGTCGCAGATGAGGACCGTGCGGGCGGTGATGTTGCGGTGGACCCAGCCGTGGGCGTGGAGGACGCGCAGGGCCATCAGGACGTCGGAGGCGACCTCGGCCGCCCGGT
The DNA here is from genome assembly GCF_044593495.1 of Streptomyces sp. NPDC051963. NCBI lineage: Bacteria > Bacillati > Actinomycetota > Actinomycetes > Kitasatosporales > Streptomycetaceae > Streptomyces > Streptomyces sp. NPDC051963. Next base: position 222,670 of record NZ_JBIUCC010000009.1, read on the forward strand.
ACGGGGTCAACGACTGCTCGGCGAGCAGGGCGGCCAGCGGCCGTGCGGCCACCAGTTCGCTGACGATCCACAGCGAACCGCCCTCGGCGAACACGTCGAAGACCTGGTCGAGCCGGGGATGGTCGGGAATCCGGGCCGCGGCCTGCGCGGCATCGACGGCGCGTCGCACCGCCGGGTCGGTGGGCCGCCGGGTGGCCGTACGCACCGGAGGACGCCGCGCACCACGCTCCCGCGCCGCGAATCCGTCCGGCAGCCGCGCGGTGAACCCGTCCGGCAGCCCCTCCGCGTCGAGCACCTCGGCCTCGACGACCTCCGGCAACGGCACCTGACGGACCAGGACTTCCTGCCCGCTGTAGGTGTCGAAGGCCCGGGTCTCGGTGAGTTCGTACTCGTCGGACGGCGGCAGCGGCAGGCGGTAGCGGTCGGCGAGTACCCGACCCGCATAGTCGTCCACGTTGCCTCCCCCGGCCGCCCGGTTGGTCAATTCCGTTCGCCTTGCGGCCCGTTCTGGATGCGTACGGTCCGCAACCATTCACGATACGTGCCGGAGGCAACCCGCAATGAGGGGATGACAGATCTCATGCCCGATTACCCCGGGCCGCTCACCTCACGACTTGGGTTCGAAGCTCTTCGCCAGCGTCTGCCAGGTGCTCTTGCGCAGATCGCTGTCCCAGTTCGCGGCTTTCGCGGTGTACATCAGCGCGTATCCGTGGTCATCGTCCACGACGAACCCGCGGTCGATGGTCCGGTACTTCGTCCCGCTCTCCGAATAGGTGAACTCCCAGTCGGCCGTGTTCCAGCCGCGGTAGCTCACCGCCTCTATTCGGATCTTCTTGTACTGGGAGCGCGACATGTACTGCTCCTGGCTCTTCCAGTCCGCCACCGGGTCGTCCTTGGGCGTGGACGTCCAGGCGATGAGCAGCTTCTGCCCGTCGGGCCCGGTGAAACGGTCACCCGAAGCCCCTGAGGTCTGGAACTTCCACCCCTTGGGCAGCCCGATCGAGTACTGGCCGCCCTGGTGCGTGGTCTCCACCCCGGCGGACCCGCCGGCCTCCGCGCCACTGTCGCCGGACGCACCCGCACTCGGCGTGCTCCCGGAGTTCGACCCGGCCGTCGACCCGGAACCCGCGGACTCCGTCGCCTCGACGTCCGTGCCCGTCCCCCCGCCCGCGTCCTCCTTGGTCGAGGCGCTGGCGCTCGTGGATGCCGAGGGCTTGGTGCCCCCGCCGTTCGCCGAGTCCTTCCCGTCGTCGTCACCGCCGCCGAGCGTCAACGCCAGCACCGTGCCGAGCACGGCGAGCACCAGTACCGCCGCGATGATCACCAGCGTCCGCTTCGGCACCACGTCGGTGAGCGGCGCCCGGGGGACGGACCGCGGCGGCAGGTCCGGCGGCGGCACCACGGGCCACCCCGAACTCCGGCCGGCCGCAGCCGCCTTCGTGCCCTGCGAGCCACGGTCCTCGGACGTCCCGCCCGAGGCCGATGCCGTACTCGGCTGCACCGGGTCGGTCGCGCCGACGTCTTCGGAGGCCGAACCCGCCGTGTCCCTCGTGGACTTGGTGCGGGCCGTGGCGGCGGCCGCGGTCGCCGCCCCTGCCGACACGGCGGCCTTCCGCACGGAACGCAGCGCGCCCCGCAGCCGCTCACCCGCCTCCGCGCCCGGCGAACCACCCTTGTCCGCAGGCTCGTCCGGCTGCGCGGGCAACGGCACGACCCTCGTCGCGTCCGCCGGCGGCTCCGGCTCGGCCTCCTTCAGCGCGGGTGCATGGATCACGGCATTGAGCATGGCCCGCGCACCGGCGTCGTCCAGCCGCTTGGCCGGGTCCTTGGTGAGCAGGCCGTAGATGACGTCCTTGAGCGGTCCCGCGTTCTTCGGCTCCTCCAGCGGCTCGGTCATCACCGCGGTGAGCGTCGCGATCGCGGAACCCTTGTCGTACGGCGGGGCACCCTCGACCGACGCGTACAACAGCCCGCCGAGCGACCACAGGTCGGCAGCCGGTCCCGGCTTGTGCCCGCGGGCCCGCTCCGGGGAGATGTAGGAGGGCGCGCCGACGAGCATGCCGGTCGATGTGATGGACGGGTCGCCCTCGACCTGCGCGATACCGAAGTCGGTGAGCACGACCCGGTCGGTGTCGGACTCCAACAGGACGTTCGACGGCTTCACGTCCCGGTGCAGGATGCCCTCGCGGTGCGCGGACCGCAGCACGTCGAGGACCGCGAGGCCGACCTCGGCCGCTCGCCTGGGTTCCAGCAGGCCGTCCTCCCGGATGACCTCGGCGAGCGACTTGCCCTCGACGAGCTCCATCACGATCCACGGCCGGTCGTCCTCTTCGACCACGTCGAAGACCGTCACCGCGCTGTTGTTGCGGATCCGCGCGATCGCCTTGGCCTCGCGCAGCGTGCGCGTGATCAGCCGTCGCTTCTCGTCCTCGTCGATGTTGGACGGAAATCTGAGCTCCTTGACGGCAACCGTCCGGCCCAGGGTTTCGTCCTCGGCACGCCAGACCGTGCCCATGCCGCCGCGGCCGAGCACATCTCCCAGCCGGTACCGCCCGGCGAGGAGACGTGCGCTCTTGTCCTGACGGGATGTCCCCGCCCGCTCCGCCTCCGACATGCGTCCCCTCATGCAACCCGCCCTGACAGAGCCTCCATTGTCCCTCACCCGGCAAGTGCCCGACGCCCAGGGGGCCCCTGGGGCCGCAGCGAGGCCCATCGACGCCACCGCTTCGGACACTACTGTCCGTTCCTGTGTCCCCCGGCCCCCTCGCCCTCGCCTCGGCCGGCTCCCGAGCGCAGTCAACACCGCCCGCCGACGCGGCCCTTCCGCCGCTGGTCACACGGGGGAAGGCACCCGCTGCGCCCGGGAGACAACAGGGCCCTACAGGCCTACAGGCCTACAGGCCTACAGGCCTACAGGCCTACAGGCCTACAGGCCTACAACGGCACGATGTCCGGCGCCCCCAGCCGTGCCGCGTCCGCCGTCAGGTCGTCCGGCTGACGCTGCGACTCCCGCTCCGCCTCCACCCGCTTTTCGTAGTGCTGGATCTCGCGCTCGATGTGGTCCTTGTCCCAGCCGAGGACCGGCGCCATCAGTTCGGCGGCCTCGCGGGCACTGCGCGTCCCCCGGTCGAAGGTCTCGATGGAGATGCGGGTGCGGCGGGTCAGCACGTCGTCCAGGTGCCGTGCGGCCTCGTGCGAGGCGGCGTACACGACCTCGGCACGCAGATAGTCGTCGGCGGCCTGGAGGGGCTCGCCCAGCGTGGCGTCCGCGGTGATGAGTTCGAGGACCTCCTCCGCCATCGCGCCGTACCGGTTCAACAGGTGCTCCACGCGCACCACATGGAGTCCCGTGCGGGCGGCGATGCGGGCTCGCGCGTTCCACAGCGCCCGGTATCCCTCGGCGCCGATCAACGGGACGTCCTCGGTGACGCATTCGGCGACCCGCAGGTCGAGGCCGTGCACCGCCTCGTCCACCGCGTCCTTGGCCATCACGCGGTACGTCGTGTACTTGCCGCCCGCCACGACCACCAGTCCCGGCACCGGATGGGCGACGGTGTGCTCGCGCGACAGCTTGCTCGTGGCGTCCGACTCGCCCGCGAGCAGCGGACGCAGTCCCGCATACACGCCCTCCACGTCGTCGCGCGTCAGCGGCACCGCGAGCACGGAGTTCACATGCTCCAGCAGATAGTCGATATCGGCGCTGGAGGCGGCCGGGTGTGCCTTGTCGAGATCCCAGTCGGTGTCGGTCGTGCCGATGATCCAGTGCCGGCCCCACGGGATGACGAACAGCACGGACTTCTCGGTGCGCAGGATCAGGCCGGTCGTGGAGTGGATGCGGTCCTTGGGCACGACCAGGTGGATCCCCTTGGAGGCGCGGACGTGGAACTGCCCCCGCTCCCCCACGAGCCCCTGTGTGTCGTCGGTCCACACGCCCGTGGCGTTGACGACCTGCTTGGCGCGGATCTCGTACTCCCCGCCCCCCTCCACGTCCTGCACCCGGGCGCCCACCACGCGTTCGCCCTCGCGCAGGAAACCGGTCACGCGCGCGCGGTTGGCGGTCTTCGCGCCGTACGCCGCGGCGGTGCGCACCAGGGTCGCCACGAAGCGGGCGTCGTCCATCTGGGCGTCGTAGTACTGCAACGCGCCGACCAGCGCCTCCTTCTTGAGGGCGGGGGCGACGCGCAGGGCGTGACGGCGGCTCAGGTGGCGGTGCACAGGCAGGCCCCGGCCGTGGCCGCGGGCCATCGACATCGCGTCGTAGAGCGCGACGCCCGAGCCGGCGTACAGGCGCTCCCAGCCCTTGTGTTGCAGTGGATACAGGAACGGCACCGGCTTGACGAGATGCGGGGCCAGCCGCTCCAGCAGCAGCCCGCGCTCCTTCAGCGCCTCCCGAACGAGCGTGAAGTCCAGCATCTCCAGATAGCGCAGGCCGCCATGGATCAGCTTGCTGGACCTGCTCGATGTGCCCGATGCCCAGTCACGCGCCTCGACCAGTCCTGTGGACAGGCCGCGCGTCACGGCGTCGAGGGCGGTGCCCGCACCGACCACACCGCCGCCCACGACCAGCAGGTCCAGCTCGTGCTCGGCCATTGCTGCGAGTGACTCGGCGCGCTGCGCCGGTCCCAGTGTCGCTGTCCTCACCGCTGCCTCCCGCTGTCGGTCGCGCAGGTCCCACCCGTCGGGTGAACCCCGTACGTCTCCCCCATGCCCAAATTCTGACCGGCTTGCCCGACTTCAGCCACCGCCCATCCGCCGACCTGTGGACAACTTCCACCGGCTCGCGAGAAGACACACGAAGACACAGGAAAATCAATGCCGCATAACGGTCATATTTACTCCTAGTGTGACATTGCGCTGGCCTGTCCTGTCCACAGGGTTTGCGCACCTGTCCCGCTTCGGCTACTGGGAAGGACGGCCCACGTCATGCCCGCAGATCTCGCCGTCATCGGTCTCGGCCCGTACGGCCTGCCTCTGGCCCAGGCCGCAGTCGCCGCCGGCATCCCTACGCTCGGTTACAAGACCGGGCCCGAGCCCGGCTCCCTCAGCCCCGCGGAACTGCGCCGGATGCTCTCGGGGGGTTTCCGGCCGACCACCAACCCGGCGGAGCTGGGCCGGGTGCGTACCGCCGTCATCTGCGCGCCGACCCCACGGTGCGCGGACGGCGGGCTCGACCTGGGCCAGGTGGAGGCCGCTGCGCGCACCCTGGCCGCCCGGCTGCGCCCGCACACCACGGTGATCCTCGAATCCGCCGTGCAGCCGGGTACCACCGAGGAATTCCTCCGCCCGCTCCTCGAAGAGGGCTCGGGACTGCGCGCGGGGCGTGACTTCCACCTCGCCTACTCCCCCAGCCGGGTCGACCCCGGCAACCGCGACTTCACCCCGGCCAACACCCCCAAGGTGATCGGCGGCCTCACCCCCGCCTGCACCGAGTCGGCCGCCGCCTTCTACGGCCGCCTCACCGACAAGGTGGTACGCGCGCGTGGTCCGCGCGAGGCCGAGACCGTGCAGCTCCTGGAGAACAACTTCCGGCACGTCAACGTCGCCCTGGTCAACGAGATGGCCGTCCTCTGCCACGACCTGGGCGTCGACCTCTGGGACGTGATCCGCTGCGCGGAGACCAAGCCGTTCGGCTTCCAGACCTTCCGCCCCGGACCCGGCGTCGGCGGCCACTCCGTCCCGCAGGACCTGACCGGCCGAGGGGGCCGCAGCCTGCGCATGGTCGAACTCGCCCAGCAGGTCAACAACCAGATGCCCCGCTACGTCATCCAGCGCGCCGCCGCCCTCCTCAACGAGCACGGCAAGTCGGCCCGTGGCGCGCGCGTGCTCCTCCTCGGCATCACCTACAAGCCCGACCTCGCCGACCAACAGTCCACGCCCGCCCAGGAGATCGCCGTCCGGCTGATGGAGCTCGGCGCCTCCGTCAGCTACCACGACCCCTACATCCCGTCCTGGAACGTCCTCGACCGCCCGGTGCCGCGCGCGGACTCCCTGTACGAGGCCGCGGCCGACGCCGACCTCACGATCCTGCTCCAGCAGCATCGGACGTACGACCTCCAGGGCCTTTCGGTGAAGGCGCAGCTGCTGCTCGACACACGCGGGGCCACGCCCACGGGGGCGGCGCACCGGTTGTGAAAGGGGCCCGGTCGCCCCCTCCGGGTGACCGGGCCCCTCCGCTCGGGCCAGGTGCGGCGTCAGCGCTTGTGCTGCGAATCCGCCACCGTGACCTCGACCCGCTGGAACTCCTTCAGCTCGCTGTACCCGGTCGTGGCCATCGCCCGGCGCAGTGCACCGAAGAAGTTCATGGAGCCGTCCGGGGTGTGGGACGGGCCCGTGAGGACCTCCTCGATCGTGCCGACGGTGCCGAGGTCGACCTTCTTGCCGCGCGGCAGCTCCTCGTTGACCGCCTCCATGCCCCAGTGGTGGCCCTGGCCCGGCACATCCGTGGCACGGGCGAGCGGGGAGCCCATCATCACCGCGTCCGCACCGCAGGCGATCGCCTTCGGCAGGTCGCCGGACCAGCCCACGCCGCCGTCGGCGATCACATGGACGTACCGGCCGCCGGACTCGTCCATGTAGTCGCGGCGGGCGGCCGCCACATCCGCCACCGCCGTGGCCATGGGGACCTGGATGCCCAGCACATTGCGTGTGGTGTGGGCCGCGCCGCCGCCGAAGCCGACCAGGACGCCGGCCGCGCCGGTGCGCATCAGGTGCAGGGCCGCGGTGTAGGTGGCGCAGCCGCCGACGATCACCGGGACGTCGAGTTCGTAGATGAACTGCTTCAGGTTGAGCGGCTCGTGCGAACCGGAGACATGCTCGGCGGACACCGTCGTACCGCGGATGACGAAGATGTCGACGCCCGCGTCCACGACCGCCTTGGAGAACTGGGCCGTGCGCTGCGGGGAGAGCGCGGCGGCGGTGACCACGCCCGAGTCGCGCACCTCCTTGAGGCGCCGGCCGATCAGCTCCTCCTTGATGGGGGCGGCGTAGATCTCCTGGAGGCGGCGGGTGGCCGCCTCGACGGGCAGGCCGACGATCTCGTCGAGCAGCGGCTGCGGGTCCTCGTACCGCGTCCAGAGGCCTTCGAGGTTCAGTACGCCGAGGCCGCCGAGCTCGCCGATGCGGATCGCGGTGGCCGGGGAGACGACCGAGTCCATGGGGGCGGCCAGGAAGGGCAGGTCGAAGCGGTAGGCGTCGATCTGCCAGGTGATCGAGACCTCCTTCGGGTCCCGCGTACGGCGGCTCGGGACGACGGCGATGTCGTCGAAGGCGTACGCCCGGCGGCCGCGCTTGCCGCGCCCGATCTCGATCTCAGTCACGTGTGTGGCCTTTCCCTGATGCGTTTCAGCGTCTTCCAGTATCGCCGACGGGTACGACAAGGGCGGCCCCGGAGCATCCGGGGCCGCCCTTGGACACGCTTCACGCGCGTGTGCGTCTCACTTGCTGCGGCTGTAGTTGGGCGCCTCGACCGTCATCTGGATGTCGTGCGGGTGGCTCTCCTTGAGGCCCGCGGAGGTGATCCGCACGAAGCGGCCCTTGGTCTCCATCTCCCCGATGGTGGCGGCACCCACGTAGCCCATGGTCTGGCGGAGACCGCCGACGAGCTGGTGCAGCACGTTGGCCAGCGGGCCGCGGTAGGGCACCTGGCCCTCGATGCCCTCGGGCACGAGCTTGTCGTCGGCGGAGACCTCGGCCTGGAAGTAGCGGTCCTTGGAGTACGACCGGCCCTGGCCGCGGGACTGCATGGCGCCGAGCGAGCCCATGCCGCGGTACGACTTGAACTGCTTGCCGTTGATGAACTGAAGCTCGCCGGGCGACTCCTCACAGCCCGCGAGGAGGCTGCCCAGCATCACCGTGTCGGCACCGGCGGCCAGCGCCTTGCCGATGTCACCGGAGTACTGGAGGCCGCCGTCACCGATGAGCGGGACACCGGCCGCACCGGCGGCGAGGGACGCTTCGTAGATGGCGGTGACCTGCGGGACGCCGATACCGGCGACCACTCGGGTCGTACAGATCGAGCCGGGGCCCACGCCGACCTTGATGCCGTCGACACCGGCGTCGATCAGGGCCTGGGCGCCGTCGCGCGTGGCGACGTTGCCGCCGATCACGTCGACGTGCACGCTCGACTTGATCTTCGACATCCAGCTGAGCGCGTTGCTGTTGTGGCCGTGCGAGGTGTCGACGACCAGGAAGTCCACACCGGCCTCGGCGAGCGCCTGGGCGCGCTCCAGCGCCTCGGGGCTGGCGCCCACGGCCGCACCGACGATGAGCCGGCCCTCGGAGTCCTTGGCCGCGTTCGGGTACTGCTCGGCCTTCACGAAGTCCTTGACCGTGATGAGGCCCTTGAGGATGCCCGCGTCGTCGACCAGCGGCAGCTTCTCGATCTTGTGGCGGCGCAGCAGCTCCATGGCGTCCGCGCCGGAGATGCCGACCTTGCCGGTGACCAGCGGCATCGGGGTCATGACCTCACGCACCTGGCGGGAGCGGTCGCTCTCGAAGGCCATGTCGCGGTTGGTGACGATGCCGAGCAGCTTGCCTGCCGGGTCGGTGACCGGGACACCGCTGATCCGGAACTTGGCGCACAGGGCGTCGGCCTCGACGAGGGTCGCCTCCGGGTGCACCGTGATCGGGTCGGTGACCATGCCGGACTCGGACCGCTTCACCAGGTCGACCTGGTTGACCTGGTCCTCGACGGAGAGGTTGCGGTGCAGCACGCCGACGCCGCCCTGGCGGGCCATCGCGATCGCCATGCGGGACTCGGTGACCTTGTCCATGGCCGCCGAGAGCAGCGGGATGTTCACACGGACATTGCGGGAGATACGGGACGAGGTGTCGACCGCGTTGGGGAGCACCTCGGATGCGCCCGGCAGCAGCAGCACGTCGTCGTAGGTCAGCCCGAGTGTCGCGAATTTTCCGGGCACTCCGTCGACGTTGGCAGTCATGACACCTTCCCCAAATGGCCTTGATCGGTGCGGATGTCCATGCTAACGGGAAGCATGGGTCGCAAATTCCACGGTCCTGGGTGACCCGGGGCTTCGTATGTTCGTACGGAGTGCAGGGGCCGTCTGCTCAAAAGGGTGCGGCCGAACGGGCTCCTACTGCTCGGCGAGTGCCCTCAGCCTGCTCAGCGCGCGGTGCTGCGCCACTCGGACCGCACCGGGTGACATTCCCAACATCTGACCCGTCTCCTCCGCAGTCAACCCCACGGCGATACGGAGCAGGAGCAGCTCCCGCTGGTTCTCCGGCAGGTTGGCCAGCAGTTTCTTCGCCCACTCGGCGTCGCTGCTCAGCAGCGCGCGCTCCTCCGGGCCCAGTGAGTCGTCCGGGCGCTCCGGCATTTCGTCGGACGGAACCGCCGTGGAGCCGGGGTGGCGCATGGCCGCCCGCTGGAGGTCGGCGACCTTGTGGGCGGCGATGGCGAAGACGAAGGCCTCGAAGGGGCGACCGGTGTCCTTGTAGCGCGGAAGGGCGAGGAGGACGGCGACACAGACCTCCTGCGCAAGGTCCTCGACGAAGTGCCGGGCGTCGCCCGGAAGGCGGGACAGACGCGTGCGGCAGTAGCGCAGGGCCAGCGGATGGACATGAGCGAGCAGGTCGTGAGTGGCCTGCTCGTCCCCGTCTACGGCGCGATGAACGAGCGCTCCGATCACCGTCGTTTCGTCATCGCGCATCGGTCCATGGTGCCTTGCGGCCGTGCGGTCCGTGGCACCGCGTCCGTTGTTGTGCACCGAAGCGTTATGAGCAGGTGCGCCGGAACTCATCCCCTGCGCCCTCCCCTTTTGCTCGACCGACTCGTCCCCGAGAGACTCCACACCTCAAGGATGCGGCATCCGCGGCGAAACAAGCAGCGGTCACCCGGCGGGCCCTGTTGCCGGCCCCGCCCACCATGAGGTAGGCGGGGATTTCAGGGGCCCCGCTACGACACACCCAACACGCCTAGCGAACCAGGCCCCACCGGAAGCCGAGCGCCACGGCGTGCGCCCGGTCCGAGGCGCCGAGCTTCTTGAACAGGCGTCGGGCGTGCGTCTTGACGGTGTCCTCGGAAAGGAACAGCTCGCGACCGATCTCGGCGTTGGACCGGCCGTGGCTCATGCCCTCGAGGACCTGGATCTCACGCGCGGTGAGCGTGGGCGCGGCGCCCATCTCGGCCGAACGGAGACGGCGAGGAGCGAGGCGCCAGGTCGGGTCGGCGAGGGCCTGGGTGACCGTCGCGCGCAGCTCGGCCCGGGAGGCGTCCTTGTGGAGATAGCCCCGGGCGCCGGCGGCGACCGCGAGGGCCACGCCGTCCAGGTCCTCGGCGACGGTGAGCATGATGATGCGCGCACCCGGGTCGGCGGACAGCAGCCGCCGGACGGTCTCGACGCCGCCCAGACCGGGCATGCGTACGTCCATCAGAATCAGGTCCGAGCGGTCGGCGCCCCAGCGGCGGAGGACTTCCTCGCCGTTGGCCGCGGTCGTCACGCGCTCGACGCCGGGCACGGTCGCAACCGCTCGGCGGAGCGCCTCTCGGGCAAGCGGGGAGTCGTCGCAGACGAGGACGGATGTCATGGCCGTCCTCCGCAGCTGATGCACGTCACCTTGAGCCTCCAGGCTGGTACGAAATCGTCACCTGTGCGGTCGACCGCCTCGGACGCCTGCCCGAGCGCTGGTTGGTTCAACCGCCTCCGCACTCTCAACGACGGTCACTCGAAAGAGTTACGGGGCCGTGCGCCGTCTTCGGCACTCTACGTGAGGGGGCGGACACGGTGCAGACGCGCGCAGCAGACCCACAACGTTTCATCACAACCATGCCCCATTTAGCCCTATTTCTTCCCATCAGCTGGCGTTTGAGGCTAGATTCGCAATGAGTCATATTTTCATCTTGTTAGATCGTAGATGTACGGTCGTGGACACCGTATCCGCCCAGAACGGCTACAAGGGGTCACGTAATGGCAGATTTCTCCCGCCTTCCCGGACCGAACGCGGACCTGTGGGACTGGCAGCTGCTGGCTGCCTGTCGCGGGGTGGACAGCTCCCTCTTCTTTCATCCGGAGGGTGAGCGCGGTGCGGCGCGGAGTGCTCGCGAGAACTCGGCCAAGGAGGTCTGCATGAGGTGCCCGGTCCGCGCGCAGTGCGCGGCACACGCCCTGGCGGTGCGCGAGCCGTACGGCGTGTGGGGCGGCCTGACCGAGGACGAGCGCGAAGAACTCATGGGGCGGGCACGCAACCGACTGGTGTCGGCATCACCGGCCGGCGGCCACGCCTCATCAAGCGGCTGACCACTCTGAAGGAACGTTTCTGCACAACTTCTGCACAAGTGCAGCCCGCACAACCCGGCACGCGCACGCGTGCCCCTACCTCTTGACCGCCCGCGCAAGCTGCTCAAGCGTCGCCGCCACCGCAGGCACCTGCGCGAGGTCGGGCAGCGTGAGCGCGACGATCTCCCGCCGGACCGCCGGTTCCAGCGTCACCGTGCGCGCCCCCCTGGGCCGTACGGACTCGATGGCGAGCTGGGGCAGGACGGCGACGCCCAGACCCGCGCCCACCAGGCCGACCACCGCCGGATAGTCGTCGGTCGCGAAGTCGATGCGGGGTGTGAAGCCCGCACCCTCGCACACCTCGACCAACTGGCCGCGGCAGCGCGGGCAGCCCGCGATCCAGGGCTCGGCGGCGAGTTCACCGATGGCGACGGAGTCCGCGCGCCCGAGCCGGTGGCGTTCCGGCACCAGCGCGACGAGCCGGTCGCGCAGCAGCGGTCGTACGACGAGGTCGTCCCACTCACCGGCGCCCGCCGCGCCCTCGTAGCGGAAGGCGAGGGCGATGTCGCAGTCGCCCTCGCGCAGCATCTCGACGGAGCGCGGCGGTTCGGCCTCCTCCAGGGAGACACGGGTGCCGGGGTGGGCGGCGCGCAGCGCGGCGAGGGCGGTGGGGACGAGGGTGGAACTGCCGCTGGGGAAGGAGACCAGGCGGACGCGGCCCGCGCGCAGGCCGGCGATCGCGGCGACCTCCTCCTCGGCGGCGGTGAGTCCGGCGAGGATGCCGGAGGCGTGCCGGACGAGGGCGTCGCCGGCCTGGGTCAGGCGCATCTCGCGGCCGGTGCGGATCAGCAGGGGGGTGCCGACCGACGCCTCCAGGGCCTTCATCTGCTGGCTCACCGCGGGCTGGGTGCAGCCCAGTTCACGGCCGGCCGCGGAGAAGGAACCGGTGGCGGCCACGGCGCGCAGGACTCGGAGATGACGGGCCTCGATCACCTCTTGAGCATAAGTGATCCTTGGACAAGGTGCCGAATACCCCGTCGACACTTTGGGTCCCGGTCGCCTAGCGTGCCGTCATGAAGATTCTGTCTGTGAATCTGGGCCGTCCGAAGTCCGTGCCGTACACGGACCAGGCGGAGGGCGTGACCGGAATCGACAAGCGGCCGGTGGACGGGCCGGTGCGGGTGGCGGCGCCCGGGCCCAAGGGAGTCGGGGCGAGCGGGGTGGCCGGGGACGCCGTGTGCGAGACCCGCCACCACGGCGGCGACGACCAGGCCGTCTACGCGGTGGCGCGCGAGGATCTCGACGACTGGGAACGGGAGTTGGGGCACCCGCTGGGCAACGGCGCCTTCGGCGAGAACCTCACGACGGTGGGCCTGGACGTGTCCGGGGCACTGATCGGTGAGCGCTGGCGCATCGGCGCCGAACTGGTGCTGGAGGTCACCTGCGGGCGGATTCCCTGCGAGACCTTCCAGGCCCACATGGGTGAGCGAAGGTGGGTGAAACGGTTCACGGCGAAGGGGGCGCCGGGCGCGTATCTGCGGGTGATCGAGCCCGGGGAGATCCGTGCGGGCGACCCGGTCGAGATCGTGCACCGGCCGGATCACGACGTGACCGTCGCCGTGCAGTTCCGGGCGGTGACGACCGAGCGGGAGCTGCTGCCCCGGTTGCTCGCGGCGGGCGCGGCCCTCCATCCGGAGTCGCTGGACAAGGCACGGACGTACGTGGAGAAGTACGGGGCCTGACGTGCTCTCACCGGCCTGTCCTTCGCCTGCGCTTCACCTTCCGGGAGGGGCTGTGCAGAGAGCGGACGGACATGCCCCGGGTGTTTAACCTTGCGCCATGACAACGGCTCTCATCACCGGATCCACCGCGGGCATCGGCGCCGCGTTCGCGCGGCGGCTGGCGGCCGACGGGCACAACCTCGTCCTGGTCGCGCGGGACACCAAGCGGCTCGCGGAGCAGGCGACGGAACTGCACGACCGGCACGGCATCGAGGCCGAGGTGCTGGCGGCCGACCTCGCCGAGGACGCCGGCATCGACGCGGTGGCCGCCCGACTCGCCGACCGCAAGAACTCCGTCGACCTGCTGATCAACAACGCGGGCTTCGGCAACAAGGGCCGCTATCTCGACGTATCCCTGGCCGACGAGCTGAAGATGCTCAAGGTGCACTGCGAGGCCGTGCTGCGGCTGACCTCCGCCGCTACGGAGGCGATGCGGGACCGCGGGCGGGGCGGTGTCGTCAACGTCGCCTCGGTCGCCGCCTTCGTGCCGCGCGGTACGTACGGGGCGTCCAAGGCGTGGGTCGTGCAGTTCACGCAGGGCGCGGCGCGTGATCTGGCGGGCAGCGGTGTGCGGTTGATGGCTCTCTGCCCCGGCTTCGTCCGTACGGAGTTCCATCAGCGGGCCGGGATGGGCACGGACAACGTTCCTGGCTGGATGTGGCTGGACGCCGACAAGCTGGTGACGTCGGCCCTCGCCGACCTGGCGCGGGGCAAGACGCTGTCGATTCCCGACCCCAGGTACAAGGTGCTGATGGGCATGGCGAAGGTGGCGCCGCGGGGGTTGCTCGGTGGGGTCACCTCGAAGTCGGGGCGCAAGTACGGGCCGCAGTAGGGCGCGCGTTCGCGCAACCGGAGGAGAATGGAGCTGTTCCACCGGACCTTCGGGGGACGGAGGCGGCGCCATGACGTTCGTACAGCTCATCGACTGCAGGACGAGCCGGTTCGACGAGATGAACCGGCTGATGGACACATGGGTCGAGCAGACCAAGGGGAAGCGGACCGCGACGCACAGTGTGATCGGCAAGGACCGGTCCGACGCGTCGCACTTCATCGAGATCGTGGAGTTCCCGTCGTACGAGGAGGCGATGCGGAACTCGAATCTGCCGGAGACCGACAAGGTGTTCCGGGAGATGGTCGCCCTCTGCGACGAGATGCCGACGTTCACGGATCTGGACGTGGTGCGCGACGAGCAGTTGTACGCGACCACCGCGCGGCGCTTCTTCGACATGGTGGCGGGGAAGGCCGATGCGCCCACGTTCAACGACGTGCTCATCGAGGACTACCACGACCACGATCCGAGCAACCCGCAGGACGTCATCGGGCTCGACGCGATCCGGCGTGAGGTGGAGATGTGGCGGGGTGGCTTCGACTTCTCGTTCACCGTCGAGGACCAGGTGGCCCAGGACGACCGGGTGTGCACCCGGTGGACGTGGAACGGCCTGCACAAGGGCGACTTCCTCGGGATCGCGGCCACCGGCAAGCGGATGTCCATGACCGGGACGACCATCCACCGGTGCACGGGGGACGGGAAGATCGCCGAGGGCTGGTGGCAGTACGACCGGCTGGGGCTGATGGAGCAGTTGGGCGCGCTGGACACACTGGAGCAGTAGGGCAACGCGAAGGCCCGGCACCCATGGGGTGCCGGGCCTCGGTGCTGACGTACGTCAGTGGGAGTGGCCGTGGCCGTGGCCCGCGGCGGCCGGCTCCTCCTCTTCCTTCTTCTCGACGACCAGGGTCTCGGTCGTGAGGAGGAGGGAGGCGATGGAGGCGGCGTTCTCCAGGGCGGAGCGGGTGACCTTGACCGGGTCGATGACGCCGGCCTTGACCAGGTCGCCGTACTCGCCGGTGGCGGCGTTGAAGCCCTGGCCCTTGTCGAGCTCCGCGACCTTGGCGGTGATGACGTAGCCCTCAAGGCCCGCGTTCTCGGCGATCCAGCGCAGCGGCTCGACGACCGCGCGGCGGACGACCGCGACACCGGTGGCCTCGTCGCCGGTCTTGTCGAGGTTGCCCTCGAGGACCTTGGCGGCGTGGACCAGCGCGGAGCCACCACCGGAGACGATGCCCTCCTCGACCGCGGCGCGGGTCGCGGAGATGGCGTCCTCCAGACGGTGCTTCTTCTCCTTCAGCTCCACCTCGGTGGCGGCGCCGACCTTGATCACGCACACGCCGCCGGCCAGCTTCGCGAGGCGCTCCTGGAGCTTCTCGCGGTCCCAGTCGGAGTCCGTGGCCTCGATCTCGGCCTTGATCTGCGCGACGCGTCCGGCGACGCCGCCCTTCTCACCGGCACCGTCGACGATCGTGGTGTCGTCCTTGGTGACGGTGACGCGGCGGGCGGAGCCGAGGACGTCCAGACCGGCCTGGTCGAGCTTGAGGCCGACCTCCTCGGAGATGACCGTGGCGCCGGTGAGGACCGCCATGTCCTCCAGCATCGCCTTGCGGCGGTCGCCGAAGCCGGGGGCCTTGACGGCCACCGCGTTGAAGGTGCCGCGGATCTTGTTCACGACGAGGGTGGAGAGGGCCTCGCCCTCCACGTCCTCGGCGATGATCAGCAGCGGCTTGGAGGAGTTGGACTGGATGACCTTCTCCAGCAGCGGCAACAGGTCCTGGATGGAGGAGACCTTGCCCTGGTTGATCAGGATGTACGGGTCGTCGAGGACGGCCTCCATACGCTCCTGGTCGGACACCATGTACGGCGACAGGTAGCCCTTGTCGAAGGCCATGCCCTCGGTGAAGTCCAGCTCCAGACCGAAGGTGTTGGACTCCTCGACGGTGATGACGCCGTCCTTGCCGACCTTGTCCATCGCCTCGGCGATCAGCTCGCCGACCTGCTGGTCCTGGGCGGACAGCGCGGCGACCGCGGCGATGTCGGACTTCTCCTCGATCGGACGGGCGGTCGCGAGCAGCTCCTCGGAGACCGCGGCGACAGCGGCGTCGATGCCCTTCTTCAGGGCGGCCGGGGAGGCGCCGGCGGCGACGTTCTTCAGGCCCTCGCGGACCAGCGCCTGGGCGAGCACGGTGGCGGTGGTGGTGCCGTCACCAGCGATGTCGTTGGTCTTGGTCGCCACCTCCTTCACCAGCTGGGCACCGAGGTTCTCGTACGGGTCCTCGATCTCGACCTCGCGGGCGATCGTGACACCGTCGTTGGTGATCGTAGGGGCGCCGAACTTCTTGTCGATGACGACGTTGCGGCCCTTGGGGCCGATCGTCACCTTGACCGTGTCGGCAAGCTTGTTGACGCCGCGCTCGAGGGCGCGACGGGCGTCCTCGTCGAACTTCAGGATCTTCGCCATGGGAGCGTGAGCCCTCTCGGGAATCTAGGTGAAATTAGCCGCGCCCCTGGCACCCGGCTCATTACGTCGCGGGGGGCCAGGGGCGCAGCTCAAAGCAATTTGCTTCGAAGTGGATTACTTCTCGATGATCGCGAGCACGTCGCGAGCCGAGAGGACGAGGTACTCCTCGCCGTTGTACTTCACTTCGGTGCCGCCGTACTTGCTGTACAGCACGATGTCGCCGACGGCGACGTCGAGCGGAAGACGGTTACCGTCCTCGAAACGGCCCGGGCCCACCGCAAGGACGACGCCCTCCTGGGGCTTCTCCTTCGCGGTGTCCGGGATGACCAGGCCAGAGGCCGTGGTCTGCTCGGCGTCGAGCGGCTGGACCACAATGCGGTCCTCGAGCGGCTTGATGGCAACCTTGGAGCTGGCGGTCGTCACGATCCGACCTCCCCCTTCGGAGATCTCACGGGGTTAACTGTCTGAGGTGGCGACCAGGTGGATCCGTCGTCGCGGGTGCCGGACCTGCCCGTCGCGTGTTGGCACTCTCCAGTGGGGAGTGCCAGAGCCGAGACTATGACCGGGATTAGCACTCGGTCAAGCGGAGTGCCAATGCCTGCGGCGCGTCGGCGGGTTTCCTGTGTACGTCCGCTGCCTGGAACCCGGCGTTTGCGCCTCCTGGGGGCTGCGCCCCCAGACCCCCGCTTCGGCCTGAACGGCCTCGTCCTCAAACGCCGGACGGGCTGGGATGCCTGGACCGGCATCGAGAAGCGGCCGCCCCTGAACAGGGTGGTCCCGCTACAGGTAATCCTCCAAGCGCCCCACCGACAGCCCCGCCTCCGCCACCCTGTGCAGCAGTTCCTCCGTTCGCTCCCACAGGGGTGGGCCGGTGGGGTCGTCGGGGGCGATCAGGATGATGTCGCCGGGGTGCAGGGGGGCGGCGTCGGTGTCGGTGGAGGTCCAGAGGACCACGGAGGAGAGGCCGCAGTCGGCGGCTGCGCGCAGGGTCGTCGTGTCGTAGCGGCCGTGGGGCGGGCGGAAGAGGCGGGGGCGGATGCCGAAGCGGGACTTGAGTTTGTCCTGCTGGCCGCAGATCTCGGCGCGCTGGCCGGCGTAGGGCAGGCCGGGCAGGGCGGCGTGGTCGAGGGTGTGGTTCTGGATGCTCGCGCCGACCGACTGGAGGCGCGCGAAGTGGCCGTAGCCCGGGCCAACGACGCTGTCCGTGAGGAACATGCTGACGGGGAGGCGCCGTTCGCGGACCAGGTCGACGAGGTGGGGGTCCTTCTCCGCGCCGTCGTCGTAGGTCAGGAAGACGACCTTGTCCCTGGTCCGGACCCGGTCCACCACGGGCGCCGGACTCCGGTCCGCCCCGGGGCCGTGCAGGCTCACCCGGCCGGCCGCCTTCATGCCGAGGCGTTCGATGGGGTCGACGGACTGGGCGCAGCCGGTGAGCAGCGCGGCGGTCAGCGCGAGCGCCCCGGCCGCCCGCAGCCTCACAGGTAGTCCTCCAGCCGTGCCACCGCGTACCCCTTCGCCGTGACCTTCTCCAGGAACCGTCGGACCATGTCGGGCATCGTGCCCTTCCAGTCCTCCTTGCCGCGGAAGTGGCTGAGCACGATGTCGCCGGGATGCAGGTCCCGGTCCCACTCGCGGTACTCCCAGTGGTCGGCGAAGACCTCCTCGTTCCAGAGCGGCGCGTACTTGATGCCGCAGGCCCGCGCGGCGTACAGGGTGTCCGCGTTGTAGTTGCCGTAGGGCGGGCGGAAGAGGACCGGGCGTTTGCCGTAGTGCTTCTCGATCACGTTCTGCATGCCGCAGATCTCGCGCTTCTGGCGGTAGTACGACAGGCCCGGGAGGTAGGGGTGGTGGAGGGTGTGGTTGTTCAGGGCCACGCCCTCCCGCTGCATGCGCTTGAAGTAGGTGTAGTCCTCCTTCACCAGGTAGTCGCTGAGGAACGCGGTGTACGGGATCCGCAGCTCGCGCATCATGCGCAGGAACGCCGGGTCCTTCTCGGCTCCGTCGTCGATGGTGAGGAAGACGACCCGCTGCTTGGTCGGGATCGTGGTGAAGATCGGGGGGAGGTCCTCATGGCCGTCCACCTCGAAGCCCTCGCGGGTCTCGATCTTCGGTTTCGTGACCGGCGGCGGTGGGGCCGTCAGGGGGACCTTGGACAGGCCCCAGCGTTTCGCGGCGGCGACGCGGGCGGCCTGCAGTGCGGCGCGCTTGGCGCGCTGGTCATGGGCCTTGGCGCCGGGTGCCTCGCGTGGCTGCTGGCCGGCGGCGGGCGGTGCCGTGGAGGCGTCGTCCGCGCAGCCCGAGGCGATGGCCGTGGCGGCGAGCACGGCGATTCCGGCACGGATCCGCCGCTTCCGATACGCCCCACATTTGTCATTTTGTACGACTACTCGCATGGGGTCGGATCCTCCCAGCCACCCGCCCCGAACCCGGGCCGACACCGCCGCGACGCGTGCACCATCCACCGACTGGCCCACAATGAACCGGTGAACGACCTCGCCCCTCTCCTCACCCCCGAAGGCCGCGCCCTCCTCGACGAGGTGCGCGGCACCGACCCCGCGCAGGAGCTCGCCGTCGCCACCCGGCTGCGCCGTGAGCACCCGGCCGAGCTGGTGTCGGCGGCGCTCGGACAGGCGCGGCTGCGGCAGCGGGCGGTGGCGAAGTTCGGGGCCGAGGACGCCGGGCGGATGTTCTTCACGCCGAACGGGGTCGAGCAGTCGACCCGGGCGAGCGTGGCGACGTATCGGGCCGAGCGCTTCGGGGCGATGGGGATCCGGTCGGTCGCGGACCTGTGCTGCGGTATCGGCGGTGACGCGATCGCGTTCGCCCGCGCCGGGATCCGGGTGCTGGCCGTCGACCGTGATCCGCTGACCTGCGAGGTGGCCCGCGCCAACGCGGCCGCCCTCGGCCTCGCCGACCTCATCGAGGTGCGCGAGACGGACGTCACGGAGGTCGACACGGCCGGGTACGACGCCGTGTTCGTCGACCCCGCCCGGCGTGGCGGCCGGGGCCGGATCTTCGATCCCGAGGCCTACTCGCCGCCCCTGTCCTGGGCGGTCGCCACGGCCCTCAAGGCACCTCGCGCCGCCCTGAAGATCGCGCCCGGAATCCCCCATGACGCCATCCCGTCGGAGGCCGGGGCCGAGTGGATCTCGGACGGCGGGGACGTGAAGGAGGCCGTGCTGTGGTTCGGCACGGAGCCGGGCGCGGTACGCGCGACGCTGCTGCCGGGGCCGCGGACCCTCCTCGGAAGGGGGCTGCCGGATCCCCGGGTCCGGCCCGTCGGGCGGTACTTGTACGAGCCCGACGGCGCCGTCATCCGCGCCCATCTGGTCGCGGAGGTCGCCGAGGACCTGGAGGGCGGCCTGATCGACCCCACCATCGCGTACATCACCGCCGACGACCATCACGTGACCCCCTACGCGACGGCGTACGAGATCACCGATCAACTCCCCTTCAACGTGAAGAAGTTGAAGGCGCTGCTGCGGGAGCGGGGGGTCGGGACGCTGACCGTGAAGAAGCGGGGGTCGGCCGTGGAACCGGAGGAGCTGCGCAAGAAGGTCAAGCCGCAGGGACCGGGCGCCGCCACGGTGTTCCTCACCCGGGTCGCGGGGGCGCCGACCATGCTCGTCGGCGCCCCCCCACGGCCGCCTGCTACTGCCGGTGGACCGTCTTGAGCGGGTCCAGATGGGGGTCGGCGCCGACCGGGCCGGTCCGGGCCACAGTGGCGGGCTGACCGCCGTTCATACGGGCCGAGAAGGTGCTCGCCTGCGCGCTCGTGGGCACCACGCCGTTGTAGAAGTCGCGGTACACGAACTGGGTGCCGCTCGCGCTGATCGAGGAGCCCGCCGTGTTCAGCGCGCCCACGGTGACCGAGGCGGTGGGACCGAACGCGACCGCGGTGTTCGTGCTCGCGGATTCACGCAGCAGGTAGCTCTTGGTCTCGTCCGACAGGGCGGGACGTGAGGTCCACAGGACGGGCCCGAAGATGTTCATCGCCCCTGCGGCGGACAGGCCGTCGCGCCAGGCGCCGGCGTAGGCGAGGGCCACGTTGCTCGGCGCCGTCCACCAGAACTTGGCTACGGCAACCGACAGCGCCGCGTCGGTGGTTCCCGTGATCGGGTAGTAGTAGTACGTCGACGGCCACCTGGAGAAGCCGGTGTGGGTCAGCGCGTACTTGGCGTCCGAACCGACCGTGATGACCATGGTCTTGTCGGGGTTCAGGCTGTTGAGATACGACTTCACGGACGCGCTCATCGTCCTGCCGCTGGTGAGCACCAGGCTGCCCGCGCTGCCCGTTCCGTCGGCGCCGGCCGCGGCGGCGGCCGGGAGGGCGGCGCGGTAGTCGGTGCCCGAGGCCAGGAACACGTACTTCGGGGCGCCGCTGACGACCTTCGCCACCTTGACCGACGTCTCGTAGCGGTCGGTGCCGGACACCCGCTTGGGGACGTAGCCGAGCGTCCGCAGCTGGGCGGCGACGTTGCTGCTGAGGATGGAGGTGCCGCCGACGAGGTACACATTGGCGTTCGGCTTCAGCGCCCGCTTCAGCTCGTTCTTCACGGCCGTGGACAGCCCGCTCTTCGGGGTCGTGAGCACCGGCCCCTGCTTCTTGCCGGCCAGGGCGGGCGCGGTGAGCGAGTACGCCGCGTCGTCCTGGTTGACCAGCACGGCCGCCTTGGCGTCCAGCAGGCCGGGCACGCTGGTGCCGACCTTGTTCCAGGTCCAGCGGGAGGAGGCGACGTTGGTGTTGTAGGCGTCGCTGCCCCAGACCCGGCCGGTGGTGTTCTTGCGCAGCGGCTGCCAGCTCGGGTTGCTGCCCTGCGGAGTGCTCGGCACCCGGGTGAGCTCACCGGTGGCCAGGTCGACGTACTCGGTGGTGTGTACGTCGTCGCTGTTCGGCGAGGTGTGGGCGTCGAAGACGATCCGCTCGCCGGTGGGCGACCAGGACGGGTTGGCGTACCTGCGGGGGCCGTAGGTGTGCTGTTGGACGTCGGTGCCGTCGGCGTTCGCCGTGAGGATCTGCGGGTTGCCCTCGGCATCCTTGCGGACGAAGGCCAGCTTGGTGCCGTCGGGCGAGAAGGCGGGCTGCTCGGCGTTGGCCAGGACGCGCTTGAGCGTGTTCGTGGTCCCGTCGTAGGAGTAGATCCACGCGCTGTCGGAGCAGCCGTTGATACGACGGGAGAAGGCGACCAGGCCGGACGGGCTCACCGTGGGGTCCTCGTCGCAGACCTGGGCCGGCTCCAGGGCGTTGGACAGCAGCGGGACGGGTGCCCACGAGCCGTCGGAGGGCCCGTAGGCGAGCTGGCCGCCGGAGGCGAAGACGACGTAGCGGCCGCCCCACCAGAACGCGAGGTCCTCGTACGCGGCACTGGACCGCATGCCCTCCGCCCAGGGCAGGGTGATCTTGGCGGAGCCGCTGGGCCGGACGCTGGAGATCTGGCCCGCGGCGGTGACCAGACGGCTGCCGTCCGGCGCCCAGGCGGCGTGGTCCCCGAAGGTGCCCGGGATCTGGCTGCCCTGTCCCGTGGCCGGGTCGACGAGTACCGGGCCGTCGGTGAGGATCTTGCCCTCGGTGCCCGGCCAGGGTCCTGCCTCGTCGGCGGTGGCGCCCGGCGCGGTGGCCAGGGTGCCCACGGCGGCGAGCACCGCCGAGGTCGCGAGCGCCGCGGCACGGCGGCGCGTGAACATTCTCAAGGTCGATCCCCCCATGGATCTTCACAGCCTCTGCACAGAGGCCGAGTCACTGTAGTGGGCAACGAGCCCTGGAGGGAACAGAGTTACGAGTGAACAGATGTGTGCGATCAGATTACGGACGGCACTCTTCCGCCCGGGCCAGCAGCAGCTCCCGCTCGCGTTCGTTGCGCGCGAGACCGGCCGCCCGTACGAACTCCTCGCGGGCCTGCGCCGTACGCCCCAGGCGGGCCAGCAGGTCGCCGCGGACGCTGGGCAGCAAGTGGTAGTCGCGCAGGGCGGGTTCGGCGGCCAAGGCGTCGACGATGGCGAGCGCCGGCTCCGGGCCGTCCGCCATCGATACGGCGACCGCGCGGTTGAGTTCGACGACCGGGGAGGGGGCGCGGGCGGCGAGCAGGCCGTACAGCGTGGCGATCGTGCGCCAGTCGGTCTCCTCGTAGGTGTACGCGTGCGCATGGCAGGCGGCGATCGCGGCCTGGAGGGCGTACGGACCGGGGGTGCCGGTGCCCGTGGCGTCCGCGCGGCCCAGCGCGGTGATGCCGCGGGCGATGAGGGGGCGGTTCCAGCGGCCGCGGTTCTGGTCCTTGAGCAGGACGGGCGCGCCGTCCGGACCGGTGCGCGCGGCCATACGGGACGCCTGGAACTCCAACAGCGAGGCCACCCCGTGCACTTCGGGCTCCTTGGGCATCAGGCCGGCCAGCTGCCGGGCCAGCCGGAGCGCATCCTCGCACAGGGACGGGCGCAGCCAGTCGTCGCCGGCCGTGGCGGCGTAACCCTCGTTGAAGATCAGGTAGATGACATCGAGGACCGAGCCGAGCCGGGCCTCGCGGTCCGGGCCGTACGGCACCTCGAAGGCGACGTTCCTCGTGGCGAGCGTGCGTTTCGCACGGACGATGCGCTGGGCGACGGTGGCCTCGGGGACGAGGAACGCACGGGCGATCTCGGGCGTGGTCAGGCCCCCGAGAAGGCGCAGGGTGAGGGCGATACGGGCCTCGGCGGACAGGACCGGGTGGCAGGCGGTGAAGACCAGACGGAGCAGGTCGTCGTCGATGTCGTCGGGGTGCGCGGGCTCCTCGGGCTCGACCACCGTCGACAGGTCCCGGCCGATCTCCGCCAGCTTGCGGGCGTAGTTCTCCTTGCGGCGGATCAGGTCGACGGCACGGTGCCTGGCGGTCGCCATCAGCCAGGCGCCCGGGTTGTCCGGGACCCCGTCCCGCGGCCACTGCTCCAGCGCGGCGACCAGCGCGTCCTGGGCCAGCTCCTCCGCGATGCCGACGTCGCGGACGATACGGGCGACGGCGGCGATCACGCGGGGCGACTCGATACGGAAAACGGTCTCGACGGTGGCGCGCGGGTCGGCGGAGGGCTGCGAGCTGCTCACAGCCCCCCATTGGACACCCGTACCGCCGCGCCACCAAAGACCGGAGGCTCAGCCCTCCATGATCTCCCGGACCTCGCAGGTCACCGTCCAGAAGTCCTCGTGCACCTTCAGGAACCGCTTGGTCCACTCCAGCGCCTCGGCCAGGTCCTTGCACTGCGTGATCGCATACCCGCCGACGGCCTCCTTGGTCTCGGTGAACGGACCGTCGGTCACGGAGATCTTCCCGCCCTCCCAGTGCACCCGGGTGCCCTGCGCGGTGGGTGTCAGCCCCGCGGTGTCGAGCATCACCCCGGCCTTGGTCATCTCCTCGATCAACTCCCCCATCCGCTGCATCAACTCCGGGCTGGGGCCTCCGGCCGCCTGGCCCTCTTCGATCTTCACCAGCGACAGGTAGCGGGGCATGGTGACTCCTCGGGGTCGAACGAGCCGGGTCCTTCCCGGCCTCTCAACCCTGTGTCGATCGGGAGACGGCCGGATCGACATGCTCGCCGAATTTCTTCGAGGAATCTTCTCCGGCGGGCTCTGCGGCATACGTTTCGGCCGACCGACGTGCTCCGACCGCCGACACCCTCACCGCAACGACTCCCACAACTCCCCCGCCTCCGGCTCCTCGGCCACCACCCGGTTGGCGTTCGAGGGGGCTGTCACCACCGGCATGGTCACGGTCGTCGTGTCGTCGGCCGAGAGGCCCTTCAGGCTCTGGCCCAGTGAGATGAGTTCGGTCAGTGAGTCCAGGCCGGTGTCCGTGGTGAGGCTGGCGGTCACGGCGTCGGCGACGGAGTAGAGGCGGGTGGGGCTGATGTCGGAGAGCTGGTCCAGCAGGGCCTTCACCAGGGTCTGTTGGAGGCCGATGCGGCCGAGGTCGCTGCCGTCGCCGATGCCGTGCCGGGTGCGGGCGAGGGCCAGGGCCTGTTCGCCGTCGAGGTGGTGGGTGCCGGCTGCCAGGGTCAGGTGGCTGTCCTCGTCGTCGATGTCCTCGTCCGTGGTGACGGTGACCCCGCCGAGCGCGTCCACCAGCTTTGCGAAGCCGGAGAAGTCGATCTCGATGTAGTGGTCCATGCGGACGTTCGTCATCGACTCGACGGTCTTCACGGCGCAGGCCGGACCGCCCACCGCGTACGCGCTGTTGAACATCACGCCGTACGCCTCCTCCGTCGACTCCCCGGACGACAGCGGGCAGGACGGCCGGGTGACGAGCGTGTCGCGCGGGATGCTGACGACGGTGGCCTCGGTGCGGCCGGCGTCGAGGTGGACGACCATCGCCGTGTCGGAGCGGGCGCCGCCGCTGTCACCGCCGCCGAGTTTCTGGTTCTCCTCGCCCTCTCGCGAGTCCGAGCCCAGGACCAGGATGTTCAGGGCCTCGGTGGGCAGCGGGGACGCGGACACCGAACCGTCGGGCGTCGTCATCGACTTGGCCGGTCGGTCGTCGCCGAGCGCGCTGTCGATGTCGACGCTCTTGATGTTGTCGTTGAGATGCCAGTAGACCCAGCCCGTCCCTGCGGCGCCGAGCGCCAGGAGCCCGGCCACGGCGAAGCCGACGGCCTTCAGCGGGCCGGACCGCCGGCGTATGTGTCTGTCGGTTCCCCCGTTGTCGTCCCCGTGCTCGTCTTCTCCAGTCACGGAGAGGAACGTAAGTCCGAATTATTACGGGGAACGCCTCCGGGGCCGTTTTCTGCGGAAAATCTAAGACTTCTCAGCCCTGCCTCAGCCCGCAGGCACCGTAGACACCGGATTCGAGGCGGATCCGCGGCGGATCCAAGGTCCGACCATCGGGCATTCGAAAGTTTCGGGCGCGCTACCGACTCGCTTCGGAGGGCGCCGCCGTACTGCTGCGCACCACCAGGCTGGTCGCCAGCTCCACCCGCGTCGCCGTCGACGCCCCGTCCTCGCGCGCGAGATCGAGGACGAGCCTGGCCGCCGCCTCGGCCATCTCGGTCAGCGGCTGTCGTACGGTCGTCAGCGGCGGCCCCACCCAGCGCGCCACCGGCAGATCGTCGAACCCGACGACGCTCAGGTCCTCCGGGATGCGCAGCCCCAGTTCGCGCGCCGCCTCGTACAGGCCGAGCGCCTGGAGGTCGTTGCCGGCGAAGACCGCGGTGGGCCGGTCGGGGGCGCGCAGCAGTTCCAGGCCGCGCCGGTAGCCCGCCTCGTGATGGAAGTCGCCGTTCTTGATCAGCTCGGGGTCGACCGGCAGCCCGGCGGTCTCCAGCGCCGCCCGGTAACCGTCCACCCGGGCGCGGCTGCACATCATCCGGGACGGTCCGCTGATCGCGCCGATCCGGGTGTGCCCCAGCTCGACGAGATGGCGCGTGGCGGCAAGCCCGCCCTGCCAGTTGGTGGCGCCGATGGACGGCACGTCGGCGCCCGGGTCGCCCGCCGGGTCCATCACCACGAACGGGATGGAGCGGCTGGTCAGCAGAGCACGCTGGGACTCGTCGAGGCCGGACAGCACGAGGATCACGCCGTGCGGGCGGCGGGCGGCGACCTGGTCGGCCCAGGTGCGGCCGGGCGTGAGCCGACCGGCGCTCTCGCTCAGCACCACGCTCAGCCCGGCGTCCCGCGCCACGTTCTCCACACCCCGGATGACCTCCATCGCCCACGCGCTCTCCAGTTCGTGGAAGACGAGGTCGATCAGGGGGGAGCGGCTCGCCTCGGCACGGCGGCGCCGGTAGCCGTGGGCGCGCAGCAGTTCCTCGACGCGGGTGCGGGTCGACGGGGCGACATCGGCCCGGCCGTTGAGGACCTTCGAAACAGTCGGCGCGGACACGCCGGCCTCGCGGGCGATCTCGGCGAGCGTCGCGGTCTGCGTCGAGCGTCCTGCCGTCCTGGTTTGAGCGGGCTCGGAGGGTGTCATGGCGGCGATCGTATCCCTGCACCCCCTCTTGACGAACCCTTCCGAGCGCCATAGCGTCCCGGAACATTCGATATGCGCATCGAAACATTCGTGAGACACCCGACAGGAGTTTCATGACCACCGCCCCCTGGCGCGACCCCGCCCTGCCCGCCGCCGCCCGCGTCGACGACCTCCTTGCCCGGATGACCCTGGAGGAGAAGACCGCCCAGCTGTACGGCGTCTGGGTGGGCGCCGCCACGGACGGCGACGGAGTCGCCCCGCACCAGCACGACATGACCTTGGGCTCCGCCGACGATTTCGTCGAGCTGATCACCCACGGCCTGGGCCAGCTCACCCGCTCCTACGGCACCGCCCCCGTGGACCCGGCGTTGGGCGCGCAGGCACTGGCCCGCGCCCAGCGCCGGATCAGCGCGGCCGGCCGCTTCGGCATCCCGGCCGTCGCCCACGAGGAGTGCCTCGCCGGCTTCACGGCCTGGGGCGCGACGGCCTACCCGGTCCCCCTCGCCTGGGGCGCGACCTTCGACCCGCCCCTGGTCGAGGAGATGGCCCGCCACATCGGCCGCGACCTCCGCGCGGCCGGCGTCCACCAGGGCCTCGCGCCCGTCCTGGACGTCGTACGCGATCCGCGCTGGGGCCGGGTCGAGGAGACGATCGGCGAGGACCCGTACCTGGTCGGCACGGTCGGCGCCGCCTACGTCCGGGGCCTGGAGTCGGCCGGGATCGTCGCCACGCTCAAGCACTTCGCCGGGTACGCCTCCTCGGTGGGCGCCCGCAATCAGGCCCCCGTGCGGGCGGGCGTCCGCGAGATCGCGGACGTGATCCTCCCGCCCTTCGAGATGGCGCTGCGCGAGGGCGGAGCCCGCTCGGTGATGGCGGCCTACAACGAGACGGACGGCGTCCCGGCCTCCGCGGACACCGCCCTGCTGACCGAACTCCTGCGGCAGGACTGGGGGTTCACCGGCACGGTCGTCTCCGACTACTTCGGCATCACCTTCCTCGAGACCCTGCACCGGGTCGCGGGCTCCCCCGCCGAGGCGGCGCACGCGGCGCTCGCCGCGGGCATCGACGTGGAGCTGCCGACGCTGAAGTGCTACGGCCGTCCGCTGCCGGAGGCGGTGCGGAAGGGCCGCGTCCCGGAGGAGCTGGTGGACCGGGCGGCCCGCCGCGTCCTGCTCCAGAAGTGCGAACTCGGTCTCCTGGACGCCGACTGGAACCCGGAGCCGAACGGCCCGATCGACCTCGACTCGACGGCCAACCGTGCCCTCGCCCGCCGGCTGGCCGAGGAGTCGGTGGTCCTGCTGGACAACCCGGACGGCGTGCTGCCGCTGGCCCCGGACGCGCGGATCGCGGTCGTGGGCCCGAGGGCGGCGGACGCGCTGGCGATGCTCGGCTGCTACTCGTTCCCGTCCCATGTGCTGACGCACCACCCCGAGGTCCCGATGGGCATCGAGATCCCACCGGTCCTCCAGGCCCTGCGCGACGAACTCCCGGACGCCAAGGTGACGTTCGCGGAGGGCTGCGACACCTCGGACCCGGACACCGCGGGCTTCGAGGAGGCGGTGGCCCGGGCATCCGAGGCGGATGTGTGCGTGGCGGTACTCGGCGACCGGGCGGGCCTCTTCGGCCGCGGCACGTCGGGCGAGGGCTGCGATGTGACGGACCTCCGACTACCAGGCGTACAGGGTGAATTGCTCGACGCACTGATCGGGACGGGCGTCCCGGTGGTCCTCGTCCTCCTCACCGGCCGCCCCTACGCGCTCGGCCGCTGGCACGGGCGACTGGGCGCCACCGTCCAGGCGTTCTTCCCCGGAGAGGAGGGCGGCCCGGCGGTGGCGGGAGTGCTGTCGGGCCGCGTCAACCCCTCCGGCCGGCTCCCGGTGAGCGTCCCCCACCTGCCCGGCGGCCAGCCGTGGACCTACCTCCAGCCACCGCTGGGCCTGGCCGGCGAGGTCAGCAACCTGGACCCGACACCCCTGTACCCCTTCGGCCACGGCCGCTCGTACACGACGTTCACCTGGGAGTCCTTCGAGGACACCCGACCGACCATCGACACGGACGGCTCCTACGACATCTCAGTCCTCGTCCGCAACACGGGCGACCGCGCGGGCACGGAGGTCGTCCAGCTCTACCTGCACGACCCGGTGGCCTCCGTGACCCGCCCCGACGTCCGCCTGATCGGCTACCGACGACTGGACCTGGCACCGGGAGACGCGGCACGCGTGACATTCCACTTCCACACGGACCTGTCATCCTTCACCGACCGCTCCGGCCAAAGGGTCGTCGAACCGGGCGCACTGGAACTGCGCCTGGGCCCATCCAGCGCACACACACGGCACGCGGCACACCTACAACTGACGGGCCCAAAACGCACACTCGGCCCCGACCGACGGCTTCGGTGCGAGACGACGGTGGAGTGAAGAGGACAACCAGCCGGAGCGACGGATTCGGCCACGCCCCGCGTCAGGCGTCCGGCACCGCCTCGAACCGCCAGCGGTGTACCGCACGGGTCACCAACTCGCCGTCCGGCTCCGGCAGTTCGGGGACTTGGTCGTCGTAGGACCTCTCCCACCACGTGATGACCAGGACCCGGTCGTCGGGCGCGCGGAAGGTCTCCCGGCGGAGGGGCTCCTCGGGGAGCCGCTGCTCGGACACCCAGGCGAGCAGATCCTCCCCCCGTCCGGGAACCGCGCGTGCCTCCCACATCAACGCCACCGTCATGAGTACAGGTTGTCCTTGCTGACCTCGTGGACGTGGTCGTGCCCCGGCACATGCGGATCGGTCACCGGCAGCGAGGAATCCGCCGACAGGTCCCAGCTCGACGCCGACCGCCCCCGCGCCACCATTTCGGAGCCCAGCGCCGCGACCATCGCGCCGTTGTCGGTGCACAACTTGGGCCGCGGGAGCCGCAGTTCGATGCCGGCGGCCTCGCAGCGGTGCAACGCCAGAGCCCGCAGCCGTGAATTCGCGGCCACCCCGCCGCCGATCATCAGATGGTCGACGCCCTCGTCCTTGCAGGCGCGTACGGCCTTGCGGGTCAGCACGTCCACGACCGCCTCCTGGAAGGAGGCCGCCACATCGCGCACCGGCACCTCCTCCCCCGCCGCCCGCTTGGCCTCGATCCAGCGGGCCACGGCGGTCTTCAGGCCGGAGAAGGAGAAGTCGTACGCCGGGTCGCGGGGCCCGGTCAGCCCGCGTGGGAAGGCGATGGCCTGCGGGTCGCCCTCCTTCGCGTACCGGTCGATGACCGGGCCGCCGGGGAAGCCGAGGTTCAGCACCCGCGCGATCTTGTCGAAGGCCTCGCCGGCCGCGTCGTCGATGGTCGCGCCCATGGGCCGTACGTCCGATGTGATGTCCGACGACAGCAGCAAGGACGAGTGCCCGCCGGACACCAGCAGCGCCATCGTCGGCTCGGGCAGCGCGCCGTGCTCCAGCTGGTCGACGCAGATGTGGGAGGCGAGATGGTTCACGCCGTACAGCGGCTTGCCCAGCGCATAGGCGTACGCCTTCGCCGCCGAGACGCCGACCAGCAGGGCGCCCGCGAGTCCGGGACCGGCGGTGACGGCGATCCCGTCGAGGTCCCTGGCGCTCACCCCGGCTTCCTTCAGCGCGCGGTCGATGGTCGGGACCATCGCCTCCAGATGCGCCCGGGACGCGACCTCCGGCACCACTCCGCCGAAGCGGGCGTGCTCGTCGACGCTGGACGCGATGGCGTCCGCCAGCAGGGTCGTACCGCGCACGATGCCGACGCCGGTCTCGTCGCAGGAGGTCTCGATCCCCAGGACCAGAGGTTCGTCAGCCATTGATTTCGGTTCCTTGTACGGAGGTTGAAGGGTCGTTCAGTCGCATCACGAGGGCATCCACGTTCCCCGGCTGGTAGTAGCCGCGCCTGAAGCCGATGGCCTCGAAGCCGTACCGCTCGTACAGCTTCTGGGCCCGGACGTTGTCGATCCGGCACTCCAGCATCACTTCGGCGCATTCGAAGGCCGTGGCCGCCCGCAGCAGCTCGGTCAGCAGCCGGCCGCCGAGGCCGGTACCCCAGTGGTCGCGGGTCACGGCGATGGTCTGTATGTCGGCCACCGCGGCGAAGCCGCTATCGGATGCAGTGCCGGAGGCGGCGAGGCCCGCGTACCCGACCAGCCGGTCGCCCTCGACGGCGACGACATACCGCTTGGTCGCCTCGGGACCGCGCGCGTGGGCGAGCTCGGACCAGAACATGCCCCGCGACCAGGCGTCCTCGGGGAACAGGTCCTTCTCCAGCTCGAGCACGGGATCGATGTCCCACCAGCGCATCTCGCGCAGCACCGCTGTCACTTGGGGGTGACCACCTTGTAGTTCTTGGGGACCTGGGCGTCGGGACGGCGCAGGTACAGCGGCCGGGGCGCGGGGAGTTCCTCGCCGGCCGCCAGCTTCTCGGCGGCGAGGCTCGCGAGCGCGGCGGCCGACACATGCTCCGGCTCGTGCGCGCTGGGGAAGGTGTCCGGGTACAGCAGCGCGCCCGCGCCGACGGCAGGCAGGCCGGCGACCCGGTCGGCGATGTCTGCGGGCCGGTCGACGGCGGGGTCGGTGAGGCGCGTGCGGGAGTCCGCGTAGCGCGCCCAGTAGACCTCCTTGCGCCGGGCGTCGGTGGCCACGACGAAGGGACTCTCCAGGTCGGAGGCGTACGCGAGGCCGTCGAGCGTGCACAGTCCGTGCACGGGAACGCCGAGCGCGAGCCCGAAGGTGTCCGCGGTCATCAGACCGACCCGCAGCCCGGTGTACGGGCCCGGACCGATCCCTACGACGATTCCGGTGACGGCGTCGAGCTTCAGCCCCGCCTCGGTCAGTACACGGTCGACGGCCGGCAGCAGCAGCTCTCCGTGCCGGCGCGCGTCGACCTGACTCGACGAGGCGATGACGTCCGTGCCGTCGTGCAGGGCGACGGTGACGGCGGGGGTGGCGGTATCCAGAGCGAGCAAGAGCACGCAAACAGCCTACGGCTCCCCGCGCCCACGCACGGCCGCCGCGGTCGGGCGGTCACCTGCTGCTACCTTCGCTACGAAGCGCGATGTACGACGATGAGGTGGGCGACCGTGGGAAGCAGCAGCGCCGGGTTCGTGGCCGGGCTGACCGCGGTGGCGGTCGCGACTGTCGGCTTCCTCGGTTTCCAGGCGTCGGCGACCGTCCCGGCGGATCTGGCCAGACCTCAGGCGGGCGCGTCGGCGGCCCCGTCGAAGGCGCCGCGGGACGGCGAGCACCCCAAGGCGCTGCCTGCCGCGTCCGGCATCGGTGAACGGGTCGTGTACTCGGTGGACGACGACCGCGTGTGGCTGGTCGCCCAGGGCGACAAGGTCACCCACACCTTCAAGGTCACCCCGAGCACCGTCGACCCGCTCCCGGGCACCTACACCGTCACCTCCCGCTCGAACACCGCCACCGGCTCCGACGGCACCCTCATCGAACACGTCGTCCGCTTCACCACCGTCGACGGCGTCGCCATCGGCTTCAGCGCAGCAGTCGACGGCTCGACCCCGACCCCCGACCCGACCGTCCAAACAGGCGGCATCCGCGAGTCCCGCGCCGACGGCGACGCCCTGTGGCTTTTCGCAACAATCGGCCACACGGTCGTCGTAATCCACTAGGCAGGCCGGGTGACGCCGGCTGCGGTTCGGCAGCGCCCCGAAGGGGCGCGGGGAACTGCGCGACCAGCCACGACGCACCCGCAGCCGACGAACCGCCCTCCCCGCGGAGCGCTACGCCGCTTCGCGGTGACCCGTCTCGTACGGCTCCGGCGCCCGCGGCGGTGTGGAGATCGCGTTCGCGGCGGCGCACGAGGCCAGCAGATCCTGCATCGACACCGCACCCACCGCATACGACTGCGACTGCTGTGGCCGGACCTTGTGCTGTGCGCTCTCCGCGCTGTGCTCCGAAGCCGACATGGACGCCTCCTGGGGGGCGGGGGCGGACGTAGTTAGGTAGACCTAACTACGGACTGGATACCATGTGACCACGCACGACACCCCGAAAGCAATAACTTGCCGACGTCTTGTCGGAACGTCCGCCGCCGCTCACGCCGACAGCACGCTCAGGTCGGCCCTCGTCCAGCGCTCCCCCAGCCCGGTCAGCGTCACATGCCGCACCTCGTCCGTCGTATCGCCGACGGCCCGGTGGATGACGACCTGCAACCGGTCGTCGGTCAGCTCCTCGACCTTGCCCTCGCCCCACTCCACGACGATCACCGAGTCGGTCAGCGAGACATCGAGGTCGAGGTCCTCCATCTCGTCGAGGCCGCCGCCCAGGCGGTACGCGTCGACGTGGACCAGCGGCGGCCCGTCCCCCAGCGACGGATGCACGCGCGCGATCACGAACGTAGGCGAGGTGACGGCACCCCGGACCCCGAGCCCTTCTCCCAGCCCCCGGGTCAGCGTCGTCTTGCCCGCGCCGAGCTCCCCGCTGAGCATCACGAGGTCACCGGCGCGCAGCAGCTTGGCGAGGCGGCGGCCGAGTTCCTTCATCTGGTCGGGGGAGGTGATGGTGAGGTGCTGGCTGCTCGGCTCAGCCGGGTTGTGCGGTGCTGCTTCCATAGCCACTTACGGTAGCCCCTGCCGGGACGGCACCCGCGCGGGTGAGCAGGTCCGCGAGACGGTCGGTGACCACCTCCGGGTGCTCCAGCATCACCAGGTGCCCGGCGTCCGGGACGAGGACGAGTTCGGCGTCGGGCAGCAGGTCGGCGATGGCCTCGCTGTGCTCACTGGGCGTGACGAGGTCCTTGACCCCGGCCAGCACCAGCACCGGTAGATCCGCGAACAGGGCGAGCGCCTCGGTCTTGTCGTGGTCGGCGAAGGCCGGGTAGAACTCGGCGACCACGTCGATCGGCGTGCCCTCGATCATCCGCTCGGCGAACCGCGCGACCGCCGGGTCGACGTCCCGGGACGCGAACGAGTACCGCTTGATGATCCCGGCGAACAGATCGGCGGTGGCCCGCCGTCCCCGCTCCACCAGCGCCGCCTGCTGCCCCAGCGCTTTCAGCACTCCGGGGAGCACCCGACGTACGGCGTTGACGCCCGCGACGGGCAGCCCGAAGTTGACTTCGCCGAGCTTCCCCGACGACGTACCGACCAGCGCGACGGCGGTGACCCGGTCACGGACCAGCTCCGGGAACTGCGCGGCCAGCGCCATGACGGTCATCCCGCCCATGGAGTGCCCGACCAGCACGATCGGCCCCTCGGGCACGGCCGCGTCGATGACCGCCTTCAGATCGCGGCCCAGCTGGTCGATGCTGACCGGAATGCCGTCCTCGACCTGGGACGCCCCGCGCGCGGACCGGCCGTGGCTGCGCTGGTCCCAGTGCACCGTCCGTACGACACCCCGCAGCGCCGCGCGCTGGAAGTGCCAGGAGTCCTGGCTGAGGCAGTAGCCGTGGCTGAAGACGACGGTGACGGGAGCCGGGGCCTTACGGCCGAACAGCCGTCGGCGACGCGGGCTGAGCCCCTCCTCGGATTCGACGTCGTCGACCTCGTAGTACAGCTCGGTGCCGTCGTCGGCGACCGCCTTGCCGGGCATGCCGCGCAGCGCGCCGTACGGCCCCGCCGAGTCCAGCGCGAGGCGGGCCTTCTGCCGCATCCCGCGCCCGACCGTCATTCGTTCTATGGCGACGCCGGCCGCCGCACCCGCGGCGACCACACCTATCGCGGCGCCCGCGATACCGGTCACTCTGCGCCAGTTCCCGGCCGCCCCCGTGGCGGAGGCGACGGCCGCCGAGGCGGCGTTCGCTACGACCTCCGCGCTGCTCTCGCTCACGAATCGCTCCTCTTCGCCGGACTGCCGGACTACTGGTCGCCTGATGGGCTGCTGCTGACAGTGGTGCGCCTCCTGGCGTCTACCCCACTTGTTCCTCATTCACATAGACGCGAGGAACGCGCGTTCCGATGCGGGTGACGATTTCGTACGCGATGGTGCCCGCGGCCTGCGCCCAGTCCTCGGCGGTGGGCTCACCGCGGTCGCCTGGCCCGAAGAGAACCGCCTCGGTCCCGGCCGGGGGCTCGTCTCCGCCCAGATCCACGACGAACTGATCCATCGCGACCCGCCCGGCGACCGTACGCCACTTGCCGCCGATCATGACCGGCCCGGTTCCCGAGGCGTGCCGCGGGATGCCGTCCGCGTAGCCCACCGGCACCAGGCCGAGGGTCGTCTCGCCGGGGGTGGTGTAGTGATGCCCGTAACTGACGCCGTGGCCCCCGGGTACGTGCTTCACCAACGCGACCGCCGCGGACAGCGTCATCACCGGCCGCAGTCCGAAGTCGGCCGGGCCGCCGATCTCCGGGCTGGGCGAGATGCCGTAGACGGCGATCCCCGTGCGGACGAGGTCGAAGTGGCTCTCGGGGAGAGTGAGGGTCGCGGGCGAGTTGGCGATGTGCCGCACCTCGGGCCGCACGCCCTGCTCCTCCGCGTACGACACCATCTCCCGGAAACGGGTGAGCTGGGCGTCGATGGAGGGATGCCCGGGCTCGTCGGCGCAGGCGAAGTGCGACCAGAGTCCGGTGATGCGGATGATTCCGTCCCGCTCGGCGCGCAGGGCCGCGCCGACCAGTTGGGCCCAGTCGTCGCCGGGCTGGCAGCCGCCCCGCCCGAGGCCGGTGTCGGCCTTGAGCTGGACACGGGCGGGCGTTCGGGGCGTCGTCTGCTGAGCGGCAGCGGTCACCTCATCGAGAGCCCACATCCCGCTGACGGATACATCGAGGTCGGCCTCGATGGCCTCGCGCCAGGGCCCGCCGGGGGTCCACAGCCAGCACATGATCCGCCCGGAGAGACCGGCGGCCCGCAGCGCGAGGGCCTCCTCGGGAGTGGCGGTTCCCAGCCAGGTCGCCCCCGCCTCGACGGCGGCGCGTGCGCACGGCAGCGCGCCATGGCCGTAGGCGTCGGACTTGACCACGGCCATGAGCTGCGCACCAGGTGCGAGGGCACGCAGGGTTCGCACGTTGGCCCGTAGCGCGGCCAGGTCGATCTCGGCGCGGGCACGCAGCGGGGCGGTCGGCGGTGGTGCAGTCTCAGTCATGGCGCCCCCAGTGTCGCAGAGGGGTCCGTGCGTCGAGTCCTCCGGCCGCCGGGTCACCGCCGCGGCAACGCACGGGTCAGATACGGAGACCGTGCCGGGCCAGATATTTCACCGGGTCGATGTCCGAGCCGTACCCGCGGCGGGCGCGGACCTCGAAGTGCAGATGCGGCCCGGTGGCATGTCCGGTGCTGCCGACGCTGCCGATGCGGGTGCCGGGCCGGACCTTGGCGCCCCGCGCCACGGAAATCCGCGACAGGTGGGCGTAGAGGACATACCGGGAGTCGTGCATCTTCACCGTGACGGCCTTGCCGTACGCCCCCGACCAGCGGGCCAGGACGACAACGCCGGAGCCCACCGCGTAGACCGGGGTTCCCTGCGGTACGCCGAGGTCGATTCCGGTGTGATACCCGGTCAGTGAATTCGCCCGCACCCGGTAGCGGTTCGTGACCGTTTTCCGGCGCCGTATCGGCCGGCTCCACTTCTCCCCCGTGAGGAGGCGGTCATCGTCCTCCTCCACCCAGTCCTCGGGTTCCTCGGCGGCCTCCAGCAGGCCCTCGTACTCCTCGTCGTATTCGCCGCTGCACGTCCCGCCGGATTCCTCGCCCGAAGCGTCCGGAGCACCGGCGTGAACCCCAAGTACGGCTCCCCCCAATACGACAGCCGCCCCTCCCAACACCTCACGCCGCGTAGCGCGGCCTATATCCGATTCATCCATGCCGTCAGAGAACCATCGCCTTTTCGGCCCCGCACATGCCGCCGACCGGGATTACTCCCAACGGCTGTTTCTTCCCCCGGTACGGCGGCGGCACCGGCCTCCCGACAGGCACCGGCCCACGCCCCTCACTCGCACACGTCCCGCCACGCCCCCGTCACTCGCACACATCCCGCCACGCCCCAGGAATCGCCGCGGCTACGTCATGCGCCCCCACCGGCGCCCCGTCCGCCGCGAACCGCCCCGCCAGCCCATGCAGATACGCCGCCGCACTCCCGGCGTCGACGGCCGAGAGCCCCGAAGCCAGCAGCGACCCCGCCAGCCCGGACAGCACGTCCCCACTGCCCGCCGTGGCCAACCAGGCCGTCCCCGTCGGATTCACCCGCACCGCCCCGCCCCCGGAATCGGCAACCAGCGTCGTCGACCCCTTCAGCAACACCGTCGCCGCATACCGCCCCGCCAACTCCCGCGCGAAGAACAGCCGAGCCCCCTCGACCTCCTCCCGCGAGACCCCGAGCAGTGCGGCCGCTTCCCCGGCATGGGGGGTCATCAAGGTCGGCGCGGTACGACGACGTACGGCTTCCGGATCCGCCAGCCGCAACCCGTCCGCGTCCACCAGCACCGGCACATCCGCCGCCAGCACCTCCCGCACCGCCGACGCATCGTCCCCGGCCCCGGGCCCCACGACCCACGACTGCACCCGCCCCGCGTGCTTGGGCCCCTTGTCCGACACCAGCGTCTCGGGGAAGCGGGAGATCACCGCGTCCCCGGCCGGACCGACGTACCGCACGGCCCCGGCCCCGCCCCGCAGCGCCCCGGCCACGGCCAGCACCGCCGCTCCCGGATACCGCCCGGACCCGGCGGCGATCCCGACGACGCCCCGCCGGTACTTGTCGCTCTCACCGCCCGGCACCGGCAGCAGCGCCGCCACATCAGCGTGCTGCAAGGCCTCCAACTCGGCCTCGACGGGCAGTTCGAGGCCGATGTCGACGAGCCGCACCGACCCGGCGTACTCCCGCGCCGGATCGATGAGCAGCCCCGGCTTGTGCGTCCCGAAGGTCACCGTCAGGTCGGCCCGGATCGCGGCTCCCCGCACCTCACCGGTGTCGGCCTCGACGCCGCTGGGCAGATCGACGGCGACCACGGCGGCCCGGGTGTCCGCGACCAGCGAGGCAAGTGGCGCCGCGTCCGCCCGCAGCCCGCCCTTGCCGCCGATCCCGACGATGCCGTCGACGACGAGGTCGGCGGTCCCGATCAACTCCTCGGCGTCACCCGGGCTCACGGCCCGACCGCCCGCCCGGCGCAGGGCCTCAAGTCCCCCGGCGTGCGTCCGCTCGGGCGAGAGCAGCACCGCCGCAACCCCCGCACCACGCCGGGCAAGCCTCGCCCCCGCATACAGCGCGTCGCCGCCGTTGTCCCCGCTGCCGATCAGCAGCACCACCCGGCTGCCGTACACCCGCCCCAGCAACTGCCCGCAGGCGGCGGCGAGTCCGGCCGCCGCCCGCTGCATCAACGCACCCTCCGGCAGCCGTGCCATCAGCTCCCGCTCGGCGGCCCTGACCGTCTCCACGCTGTACGCAGTACGCATGGAGTCGAGTCTCTCTCGAAACCGCTACTTTCCGGGCTTGCGCCCCCACACGTACACCCGGTCGCCCTTCTTCAGCACGCTCCACAGCTTGCGGGCGTCCTCGGCGCGCAGGGTGACGCAGCCCATGGAGCCCTGGGGGTTGTAGATCGTGCCGTAGACGGCGTGGAAGGCCTGTCCGCCGCTGAAGAACTGGGCGTACGGCATGGGGGTGTCGTAGAGCGTGGACACATGGTCCTTGTGCCGCCAGTAGATCGCGTGCCACCCGGTACGCGTCCCGTACCCGGCGCGCCCGGTCCGCATCGGCACAGGCCCGAAGACGACGTCCTTCCCCCACTGCACCCAGGTCAGCTGCCGGTTGAGATCGACACACGTGACGCGATATGTCCGCACCGGGCACTTCTTCGCGGCATTGGGCTTCTTCCCCGCGGCGACGAGCTGCGTCCGCGACCAGGTGATGGGCCCGGCGATCCCGTCGGGCTCCAGCCCGTGCTTCTCCTGAAACGCCTGGATGACCTTGCAGTCGCTCGGGGACTGCTTCCCGTCCACCTTCAGCTTCAGCGCCTGCTCGACCTGTCGCTGATAGGGCCCGGTCTCCTCGCTGCAGTCGGCCGGCTCGACGCGGCTGAAGAGGGGAAGATCCTCGACGCGCACACGCATCTCTTCCGCGGATTCGACCGGCCCGTCACTGTACGGCTCCCCCGACGACACCGCCTCGGCCTCGGCATCGGCGGCGGAGGCGGCCGGCACGGGTTCGGCGGAGGCGCTCCCCACGGGGAAGACGGCGGCAACGGCCAGCAGAACCGCGGCACTCCGACACACAAGACGTCCACTGAACATGGGCTCACATAAGCGTGGAGGGCCGACTGCGCCGGGGAGCCGCGCGGTGAGAATCACCCGTACGCTGCGATGCCTCAGCCATGCCTCGGCTACGCCTCAGCGACGACGACAGCCGAGGCCACCCCCGCGTCATGGCTCAGCGACACATGCCAGGACCGCACGCCCAGCTCCGCCGCCCGCGCCGCCACCGTCCCCGTCACCCGCAGCCGCGGCTGCCCGCTGTCCTCGACGTACACCTCCGCGTCCGTCCAGTGCAGCCCGCCCGGCGCGCCCAGCGCCTTGGCCACCGCCTCCTTCGCCGCGAACCGCGCCGCGAGCGAGGCGACACCGCGCCGCTCCCCGCTGGGCAACAACAACTCACTCTCCAGAAACAGCCGTTCGGCCAGCCCCGGCGTCCGCTTCAGCGAAGCCTCGAACCGCTCGATCTCGGCAACGTCGATCCCGACGCCGATGATGCTCATGCGGGCACTTTACGATCCGCCGGGGGACCGTTCGGCGAACAGGTCCTCGGCCGCTGTGGCCGTCAGGGAACGGTCGAACCAGAGGGTGAGGGTGTCGAGGTCGGTGCAGGTGGTGATGCGTTCCCGCACTCCGTCCGGTACGGGGATGCCACGCACCTCCAGCACAGACAGGATCCCCTTGGCTTCACTTTTGGCCAGGCCTTCGGTGTACCCGCGGGCCCACTCCTCGGCGTATCCCGGCGGCCACCTCTCGACCTTGCCCCGCAGATACGCGATCTCCCAAGGAGACAGGTCCTTCCGCTTGAGGATCTCCTTGTACCTTCCGTCGAGTTCGGCCCTGGCCTGGTCGATCGGGAGCCCTATGACCACGGCCGCCATGAGCGACATGGCGATGCCTGAGACTTCCTCTTGCAGCTCCGGGCTCAGGCTCCGCTGATTGCCTTGCAGGTCGGTCAAGGCTCACGCCTGTTCAGGACTGGTCCCGGGAATCTCCGGGTCCTCGACAAACAGGTCCCCAGCCGCTGTGGCCGTCAGGGAACGGTCGAACCAGAGGGTGAGGGTGTCGAGGTCAGTGCACGCGGTGACGCGCTCCTGTGTGTCCTTGGGGACGCTGATGCCGCGCTTCTCCAGCACGCGCAGAATCATCGCGGAGCGGTCTTCAGCCTGGCCTTTCAGGTACAACGTCTCGCGGAGTGTCCCCCGGCCGGGGAAGTAGCTGACGAACGTCGACATGATTTCCATCCATTTCTCTCCGGCTGGAGTCTTACCCAGGGTGACGTCCAGGAAGTCAAAGACGTACTCGGCGCTGTCAGGATCGGTTTGTTGGATCTCCAGAAGGGCGCTGCTGATGGCTTCCAGTATGTCGCCACACTCAGAGCTGCGGGCGTGAGCCAAGGCAGAGAACGCAGCCAGTGCGAGGTTCTTCGCCGCGGTCCTGGCATCGGTGATCACCGGCAGGTTGTCCGGCCCGGCGACCAGCGGATACGTCCGCAGAGCCGTCCATCCGCGCGCGCCGCAGTCGAAGGGACCTGCCGCCCATTTGGCCGTGGCCCTGTCCTGACAGACCACGAGCAGCAAGACGGGCAGGCCGAACTTCGCCTGGAGGTAGGCGATGTAATACGCCCAACTGGCCTCCTTGCTCGGGACCTTGCCCGACTGCGCCTCAACAGCAAGCAGGAAGTCCTCGCCGTCGGACGGACCGACGCGCAACACGGTGTCCACGCGACGTTCCAGCGGCCGGGCCTCCGTCACGTCCGTCGTGACGGCGTCCACGGTCGCCTTCGCGGATAACGGGACACCCAGCACCCCGAAGACGGGAGCCAGGATCTCGGGCCGCTCCTGGAAGATGCGGTGCATGCCCTCGTGAGCTGATGTGACCATGTGCGCAACCTTGATGCCGTGATGGACTGAAGATCCAGATGATTGGGATACGTTCACTCTTTCGAGCGGCGAGAAAACGTTCACGCCGCCGAAGTCAGCTCGCACCACACGTACTTGCCCCGGTTGCCGTCCCTGGTCAGCGGCTGCCAGCCCCACACATCGGCGCAGGCCCGTACGAGGGCCAGCCCCCGTCCCTCTTCAACCTCCCCGAGCCTTTCCAACTCCCCCGGCGGCTCAGGCGGCTCGGGATCCGCATCCCACGCCCCGATCCGCAGCACGCCCGCCGACCAGCGCACCCGCAGAGCGGCGGGCCCTTTCGTGTGCCGTACGGCGTTGGCGACCAGCTCGGTCGCGAGGAGTTCGGCGGTGTCGACGAGGCAGATGAGGCCGTGGATGGTGAGGATCAGCCGGAGGGTGCGGCGGCTGACGGTGACGGCTCGGACGTCGTTCGGGATGTAGAGCGTGTACTCCCAGGGTTCGGTTTCGGGCATGGGTGAACTCCGTTCGGATGGTGGGGAGTTGTGCGGTGGCAGTGCCGCAGCCGTCACGGCAGGGCGAAGCGGTGCGCTTCCGCAGTGTGTGCATCGCGTCACCGACGGTAGACCTCAATTTATACGTCCAGCAAGTCGATCGCGTAATCTGCCCCAGAACGAGTCGCGCTCACAGGCGCGTTGAACCGGGGAGCAGTCCATGGCGGGGTTGAGGCGCGAACCAACAGCACGTCAGCTGCGCCTTGGCATCGAACTGCGCAGGCTTCGCGATGCAGCAGGCCTCACCGGCCGAGAGGCGGCAGCATCGCTCGGGGCGAGTTCCTCTCAGATCAACCACATCGAGTCCGGCCTCACCGGCGTGAGCGAGGAGCGCCTGCGCCGCCTAGCGGCGAACTACGCCTGCACGGATGAGGCGCTGATCTCGGCGCTGGCGGACATGGCAACCAACCGAACCAAAGGCTGGTGGGAGGAATTCCGAGGGGCGCTGCCCTCCCCCTTCCTCGACCTGGCGGAGCTGGAGCATCACGCCACGTCCCTACGAGAGATCCAGTTCCTGTACATCCCCGGCCCGCTCCAGACGGAGGACTACGCCCGCTCGATCTTCTCCGACCGAATTCCGGAACTCCCAAACCATGAGCGGGAGTTGCGCGTACGCCACCGCATGCAGCGCAAGGCAATCCTCGAAGGCCCCGACCCCACACCGTATGAAGCGGTCATCCACGAAGCGGCGTTGCGTATCCGCGTCGGAGACCGTGCCGCGTCCCGGGCCCAGCTCGCTACCCTCCTCGAACTGTCCGAGGCGGACCACGTCACTTTGCGGGTCATCCCCTTCGACCTGGACGGCTTCGGTGGATCCTGGACGGCCATGATGCTGGCGGGCGGCGCTGTACCCAGGTTGGACACCGCCGTACGCGACTCGCCTCACGCCGCGGCCTTCATCGACTCGGAAGCCCAGCTGGGCGTCCTTCGAACGCTCTTCCGTAGGGTAGAAGCGGCGTCACTCGAACCCGAGCGGTCGCGCGACCTCATCCACAGGCTGGCCAAAGAGCTGTGAGGCACTCCTCATGAACACCCTCGACGATTGGCGCAAGTCGTCCTACTCCGGTGCCGGAGACGGCAACTCCTGCGTAGAGATAGCGCACTCCCCCACTCACATCGCCGTCCGCGACACGAAAACCCCGGCCAGGGCAACCCTCACCTTCCCGGCCGGAGCCTTCGCAGCCTTCCTCGACGGCGTGAAGGACGAGGACGCCTACTCCACCGTCACCGACTTCGCCAGGTTCCGAGGCTGATCCACCTCGTTGCCCCGGGCAGTGGCCAACTCACACGCAAAGACCTGAAGCGGCACCGTGGCCACCATGGGCTGAAGCAGGGTCGGAGTCGCCGGAATCCAGATCAGGTGATCCGCATACGGCACGACCGCCTCGTCCCCCTCCTCCGCGATCACGATCGTCCGCGCCCCCCGCGCCCGGATCTCCTGGATGTTGGACACGATCTTGTCGTGCAACACGGACCGCCCCCGAGGCGAAGGCACGACCACGACCACCGGCAGATCCTCTTCGATCAACGCGATCGGCCCATGCTTCAACTCCCCCGCCGCAAACCCCTCGGCGTGCATGTACGCCAGCTCCTTGAGCTTCAACGCCCCCTCCAGCGCAACCGGATACCCCACATGCCGCCCAAGAAAGAGCACCGTGTTCTTGTGAGCGAGGCTCCTCGCCAGCGCCCGCACCGGCTCCATGGTCTCCAGGACCCGCTCGACGTCACGACCGATGTGCGACAGATCCCGGATCACGGCCCCGATCTCGTCACCCCACTTGGTGCCCCGCACCTGCCCCAGATACAGCGCGACGAGATAGCAGGCCACCAACTGCGTCAGAAACGCCTTGGTGGAAGCAACCGCAACCTCAGGCCCGGCATGCGTATAGAGCACCGCATCCGACTCACGCGGAATCGTCGAGCCGTTGGTGTTGCAGATCGCCAGGACCTTCGAGCCCTGTTCCCTCGCATGCCGTAGGGCCATGAGCGTGTCCATGGTCTCGCCGGACTGCGAAATGGCGATCACCAGACTCTGCTGATCCAGAATGGGATCCCGGTACCGGAATTCACTCGCCAGCTCCACCTCGCACGGGATCCGCGTCCAGTGCTCGATGGCGTACTTGGCGATCAACCCGGCGTGAAAGGCCGTACCGCACGCGACAATCACGACCTTGTCGATTTCCCGCAGCTCGGAAGCGCTGATACGAACCTCGTCGAGCGTCAGCGAGCCGCCGGCATCGATGCGCCCGAGCAACGTATCGGCGACGGCCTTGGGCTGTTCGGCGATCTCCTTGAGCATGAAGTAGTCATAGCCGCCCTTTTCCGCGGCGGCGGCGTCCCAGTCGACGCGATAGGACCGCACATCCGCCGGACGCCCGTCGAACCCGGTGACGGTCACCCCATCACGCCGCAACTCCACGACCTGGTCCTGCCCCAGCTCGATCGCCGAGCGCGTATGGGCGATGAACGCGGCGACATCCGAGGCGAGAAAGGCCTCGCCCTCCCCGACGCCCACCACGAGCGGCGAGTTCCGCCGCGCCCCCACCACCACATCCGGCTCGTCCGCATGCACCGCGACCAGCGTGAACGCCCCCTCCAGCCGCCGGCACACCAGCCGCATCGCCTCCGCAAGATCGGCGGTCACCGAGAACTCCTCGGCGAGCAGATGCGCGACGACCTCGGTGTCGGTCTCGGAGGCGAGATCGTGTCCTCGCTCCTCCAACTCGGCCCGCAGACAAGCGAAGTTCTCGATGATCCCGTTGTGCACGACGGCGACCCGACCGGCGTTGTCGAGGTGCGGATGCGCGTTCGCATCGGTCGGCCCGCCGTGCGTGGCCCACCGGGTGTGCCCGATGCCCGTCGTCCCGGTCGGCAACGGCCGGTCGACCAGCTCCTTCTCCAGATTGACCAGCTTCCCGGCCTTCTTCGCGGCGGCCATCCCCCCGTCCGCGAGCACCGCAACCCCCGCCGAGTCGTACCCCCGGTACTCCAGCCGCTTCAGCCCGGCCATCACCACATCAAGCGCCGACTGCGACCCCACGTATCCCACGATTCCGCACATGGCCGCAGCCTAAAGGCCGACGCCCTCCCGATCACGGCACTCCGTGCCCGATATCGGAACTTCCACCCGAAGTCGAAAACCGGCCATCCTCAACCAGGGCACACCATCACTCCATGCCGCCTTCACACAGAAACCACACAG
Organism: Streptomyces sp. NPDC051963; assembly: GCF_044593495.1. Lineage (NCBI taxonomy): Bacteria > Bacillati > Actinomycetota > Actinomycetes > Kitasatosporales > Streptomycetaceae > Streptomyces > Streptomyces sp. NPDC051963. The sequence continues at coordinate 266,639 of NZ_JBIUCC010000009.1, forward strand.
AAGCGCCTTGGATGTGAGGGAATCCCGCACTTCGCGACACCCTCCACTGGCAGGCGATTTCGCGCCAACTCCGAACGACATCCCAAAAAACGCCCCTTTGTTCGAAGCTCAAGCCCTGCCTATGGTGACCCGGCGCGTCTGCCGGATCCTGACCAGTCCGTCTTCGCGCACGTCAATCAGCGACCGGGGGAACGGTGTCGCCACGGGGGGTATGAGGGGGTGCGTCGTCATGCCCTTCCTGACGCCGAAGCGGACCCAGGTGTTCCCCTTTCACGAAGGGATGCGCACTTGCGTTCCAGACCACCGGTCTTCCCGTCACCACCATCGGGAAGACGCAGACTCCTGGCCCGTATCACCCTTCTCCTGGGTGCGTTCGCGGTCCTGGCCACTCTCGTCGTACGGCCCGAACTCGCAGGGCTCCCCGCGGGGACAAGTACGGCTCGCTCCAGCGACCGGCCGGACGACTGGTACGAGACCACCGCCGACGAACAACTGCGGTTCGACCAGTGCCTGATGTCCGACGCGGTGCGCCTGGGCGCCCCGGGCATGTACGGCTTCGCCCAGGACGCTCTCAACCAGACTCCGCAGAAGCTGCGCGAGCTGGCCACTCTGGACGGCGCGCTCGACGGACCGCTGCGCCGGGCCCACGAAAAGGACAGGGCAGACTGGAAGGCCACATGGGAGCGCCTTCACGCCCGCAGGGACGCATGGGAGAAGCCCCTCGACGGCCTGGAGACCCCGGGTGGGTTCACCGTCACCGGGTTCCAGTGGGTGCCCGGCGTCCACGAAGGCGACGACTTCTACGACCAGACCGGTCTGGGCAAGTGGGCCGGCGGCCTTCCCGACTGGAATGAGAAGTTCAACTTCTACGACCCGACCCCGGAGGCCGACGACAAGACCGCCAAGGCCGTCCAGGAGCTCGGCACTCCGCTCTACGGTCCGGACCCCAAGCCTGACCCGTCGAACCCGCAGGACGACTGGGATCGGAGGTACTACGAACACCAGGCGTTCGAGGCGCTGTTCGACACCTTCCACGGCGACGGCGCGGATGACGCCCGCCTCTTCCTGGCCTCCGGCGGCTTCCCTCGCACCGCCCCCCAGCCGGGGACGGCCGAGTACCGCATCGCCGTCGAGGACATGAAGACCCGGTTCGCGTCCTGCGCCTGGCGGGACCCGATCGACCCGAACAAGGCCCTGCGCGACGTGGCGGACACCGCCGCGCAGGAGTGGCAGCAGGAGATCGCCTCCCAGGCCGCTCAGCGCAACCAGATCCTCAACGCCAACCGCGACGCCACGACAGCGCTGACCAAGGGCGCCGAGTCGATGGCCGATCTGCTCGGCCAGTCGTGGATCGCCGACCACCTGGCCCGCTGGCAGGAGTATTGGTCACCTGGAGGCATCGGCTGGATCGGCGATTCCCCGGCGGTCATCCAGGTCGAGGCGGCCCAGGGCAAGTGCCTCGACGTCGCCGGGGGGAAGAAGGACAACGGCACTCCCGTACAGCTCTACACCTGCAACAACACCGCCGCGCAGCAGTGGCAGCTCCACGGATACGGCGACGGCTACGCCCTGTACAACCTCAACGCGCAAAAGTGCCTTGACGTGCAGAGCAGCAACAACGCCAACGGTACGAAGATCCAGATCTGGGCGTGCAACGGCAGCAAGGCCCAGCAGTGGGACTTCGACGTCCGCGCGGCGGGCGAACTGCGCAACGTGGCCACGGACAAGTGCCTGGATCTGCACACGTACGACAACGGCCAGGACTCGTGGCTGTGGACGTGCAACGGCACCAACCCGCAGAAGTTCCGGATCGTCCCCAAGGGACACGAGGGTGCGGAGGGCCTTGACTACCCGGACAAGGCCCAGTTCGACAAGGCCAAGGCGGGCATCACCGCGGCCCGGACCCAGGCGAAGAAGCAACTCGACGCCGTCAAGGCGCAGTTGGCGCTGGCGCAGAAGGCCGCCACCGCGAACGACACCGCCGAGCAGGCCGCGTACCGGATCGCGGACACGAACGGCGCCCCGCGTGGCCGAGGTCTGCTGGTCGGCCAGCAGAAGGCCCAGGTCACGAAGGGTGCAGTGGCTGGCCTGGAGGCCTTGGTGAAGGCCGCTGAGACCGCCGAGGCCGCCACCCGGGCCTCCGCCGGGGACAGCCAGACGATCACGCAGCGCGCACTGGCTCAGGCGGCGCAGTCGAAGGCCGAGTTCCGCAAGGCCGCCGCAGCTGTGGCCGAGGCGCAGGCCAAGGCCGCGGCCGACGCGGCAAAGGTGCACCGCGACAACGCCAAGAAGGACAAGGAGACCGCGGAGGCCAAACTCGCCGTGGCCCTGAAGGCGGAGGGCGACGCCAAGGCAGCCGCCGCCGATGCCCACGCCAAGCGGCTTGCGGCGGAGGCCGAGGAGAAGACGGCCAAGGCGGAGAAGGCAACTGCCGCCGCCAGGCAGGCCGAGGCCGCACAACACAAGAAGAACGCCGAGGCCGAGGCGACGAAGGCGAAGGACGCCAAGAGCAAGGCCGAAGCGTCCGAGACCACCGCGGTGGAACAGAGGGACGCCGCCGTCACGGCCCGCGACAACGCCATGGCCAAACGGGACGGCGCCTGGGAGGCCGAACAGAAGGCCGACGCCGCCCGCGCCAAGGCGGACGCGAAGGGGGCGTACGCCGATTCCCTCGAAGCGGGCGAGGCCGCGGACGCGGCGCGCGCGGCGGCGAACGACGCCGACAGACACGCCGACGACGCAGAAGCTGCCGCTGCCCGGGCCCGATCCGAGGCGGACGCGGCTACGCGGGCGGCAGCGGAAGCCGATGCCGCGGCCACCCAGGCGGAGGCCGCCGCCAAGCGGGCCCGCGCGCACGCCGATGGCGCACAGGCGGCGAAGCTGAAGGCCGACGCCGCGGTGAAGACCGCGACCGCCGCCGTGGCGGACGCCATCGACGCCGCCGAGCACGCCGCGTCGGAGGCGAAGGCGGCGGTCGCCCTGGCCGCCGAGGCCGAGAAACAGGCCAGGACCGCCAAGAGCCAAGGGGACGCGGCCGGGAAGGAGGCGGCCAAGGCTCTCGCCGCCTCAGCGAAGGCCGCCGGGTTCGCGTACGTCACCGCGCAGGCGGCGGCCGACGCGCACGCCGCTGCCGCACAGGTCGCCCAGCCGGCCAACGACGCGATCCAGATCGGCTCGCAGTACGTCGACGCCGACTCGGCGGCCTCCCTGGTCGTGCTGACCGGGCAGGCGTCGAAGTCGATCGCCGAGCAGCAGAAGGCCGTCGCCGACGCGCACGCCAAGAACGCGCAGGCTGAGGCCGCCGCCGCCAAGTCCCTCGCCGAGCAGGCACAGGGCGACGCGAAGCAGGCCTACGTACACGCAGCGAACGCCGCCGCGCACGCGGCGACCGCCCGCGGCTACGCCAAGGAGGCCCTCGGCTACGCGGCGGATGCCGCGACGGCCGCCTCCAAGGCGGCAGCGTCCTTGGCCCGCACGGTCGAGTACGACCGCCAGGCCACGGAAGACGCGGCCGCGGCCGACAAGGCAGCAGGCCGAGCCGAGGGCTACGCCATCGAAGCCCGCGACAGCGCCGACCAGGCGGCCCTGGACGCCGAAGCCGCCCGCACGGCCGCCTCGGAAGCCGAACAGGCCGCCAAGGACGCCCGCGCCGCAGCCAACCGGGCTGACGCCGCCGCCACCGAGGCCGAACAGGCGGCGAAGGACGCCGAGAGGTACGCCAAGGAAGCCCAGGAGGCAGCAGACAGGGCCGAGCGGCAGGCCAACGGGGAGCAGATCGACACCGGAACCGTCGTTGATGAGAACGGTGCCGCCATCGGCAACATGTTCTATGTCGTCGACCATGTCGAGAAGATCGGCGATCCGGAGACCGTAAAGAAGACGGACGGCTGCGACGGCTGGATCGACAAGCTCTTCTACAAGGGCGACTGCACGATCACCGCGAAGATCCGGTTCAAAGCGGTCCTCGACCTATACCTGTGCACCGCACAAGACCTGGATCCGTCGAAGTTCACGTGTCCCTCCGGCGCGACGGTCTACCTGGGCCAGCACCCGACCAAGGAACTCTCCACCGAGGTCACGCACAACATCACGATCGCCGAGTACCAGAAGAACATCGACCCGATCGACATCCTCTTCGGCAGCTGGATCAAGTGCGCCCAGAAGCTCACCCCGGGCGGCGCGGGAGGCAGTTGGGGCGGATGCGCCTGGGCAGCCGTGGACGTCGCGTCCTTGTTCGCGGGCAAGATCCTCAGGCCCATCGCGGACGCGGTCAGGGCGGTGGACGCCGCCGCACGAACCGGCATCGGTTTCGCCGACGCCTACAAGGCCCTGCGTTCTCTCGGCCTGGCCGACGACGTCGTTCTCGCGGTCGGGATCAAGGGGCTCGACGGAATCGTCAAGACCTGTATCAAGGCCGGCCGCACGCCCATGGCCTCACAAGCGGTCATGGCCGCCGAGGGATGCGCCATGGCGTTGATCCGCTACAACAGCGACGAGTTGAGCCGGTTGGCCTACCAGTTCAGGAAGGATTCCGGGTTCTACGAGGGGGATCACAACGTCGCTGTCGCGAAGGTACCGGGATGGAACGACCCCAAGACCGGTGACTTCATAGTCGCCAGCAGCGGCTTCAACGGCCACTCGGAGACAACGATTCTGGCGAAGCTGAAGGAAAAGGGATTCAAGCCCGAGGACATCAAGGCTCTGTACACTGAGCGACAACCCTGCCCCAAATGTGCCGACGAGTTGACCGATAACCTCAAACCGGGCACACCAGTCACCTATTCAGTGCCTTACCACCCTGACTTTGCGGACGCGGCGAGGGAACTGCTGGACAGATACGTCAGGCAGGCCGACGGGAGGCGTGCAGCACGCGCTGCACGGACCAATCAGCAGGGCGAGGAACGAGGAACCCATGCCTGAACCCGAATTCGACCTGCCCCCGAAAGCCCCGCCGGAGGTCATCGAGGAGCGCCAGGCGCTGGCCGAGCGGGTGTGTCGCGAACTGCAACGTGCCGGTCTTCCTGTGTACCGGGGCGACCTCGGCGGCGGTCCGCGCAGTCGGCCTGGCGTGGACGTGCACGTGGCGCCCTTCATCGAAGGTGGGGTGTACGTCGACTGGAGCACGGAAGCGGAGCTGAGGGATGCCGCTCTCGATCTCTTCGCGCAAGGGATCGACTACTCGAACCCGCCTCCGGTCGTCCGCCACCACAAAGCGGTTCTCAATCACATGCAGGCTGCTCTTCTGGGGATTCTCACCTCAGCAGGATTCGAGGTCGAAGAACCAGACAGACACGGGCACGGGAGCATGGTCCACGTGAAGGGTTTCCGACCCTGATCCACCCGCTTGCCAGGCCCCGCCAAAGCCGAGCTGTGCCGGCTTCGGCGGGGCCTGATTCCATACGGAGGCATCGTGCGGTTGCTGCCATCCGCCTTGCTTTCAACATTCCATTGCCCGTACTGCAGCGCGCTCAAGCGTGGCAGCGCTTCCGCTGGGGAGGTACGACAATTTCTGACGAAGAGTTTTCTGCCATCCTTTCGCCTTGGCTCGCGAAGCAGTGACCCAACCTGGGCTCGCAGGTTCTCGGGCAGCGAGGCCTGCGAGCCTCCCCCCGCGAGCGACCACCCTCGGCCGGGTCCAGGCCCCGCCTCGACGAAGTGCTCACGCCTTCGCCCGATAAGCCCGCATAGCCAACGGATAAAACACCACCGCAATCCCCGCCGCCCAGACCAACGACCACAACACCGGCTCCGCCACCGCCCCACCCAGCAGCAACCCCCGGAACGCGTCGGACAGATGCGTCACCGGATTGACGTCGCTCCACGCCTGCAGCCACCCCGGCATGGTGTCCACCATGACGAAGGCACTGCTGGTGAAGGTGATCGGGAAGATGATGGTGAAGGCGAACGCCTGGACCTTCTCGGCGTCGCCGGCGAGCATTCCGATCAGGACCGCGCTCCAGGACACCGCCGCCGCGAACACCACCAGCAGCAGCGCCCCGAGCAGGAAGCCGTCCAGCCCGCCGGTGATACGGAAGCCGAGGGCCACGCCGAGGCCGATCATCAGCAGCATCGCCCACACGTGCTTGGCCAGATCCGCGGTGATCCGACCGATGAGCGGGGCGGAGCGGGCTATCGGCAGGCTGCGCAGGCGGTCGAAGACGCCCTTGGTGAGGTCGGTGTTGAGTGCCATCGCCGTGTACATGGTCATGAACAGGGTGTTCTGCACGATGATCCCGGGCAACGCGTACTTCAGATACGCCTCGGGCGACCCGGCCATCTGCCCGCCCAGTACATAGGTGAAGAGGAACACGAACATGATCGGCGTGATGCTGTAGTCGACCAGTTCGAGCGGGTTGTGCTTCACCGCGACCAGGCTCCGCCAGGCCATCGTGAACGTCTGCTGCAACCCGGCCAGTGGCGGCACCCGGCCCGACTTGGTGATCGGGGCCGTGACAGTGGTCGCGGTCATGACCGGCTCACCGCCTTCTCCAACCCGCTGTCGGAGTCCCGTACGGCCGCCCCGCCGTTGCCCTCCGGCTCGCCGGGCTCGGCGCGGTGGCCGGTCAGGGCCAGGAACACCTCGTCGAGCGAGGAGCGGCGCAGCGCCAGCTCGCGCACCGCGATGCCCTCACGGTCGAGCGTGCGCACCACGGCCGGCATCAGCGCGGGGTCCTTCACCGGGGCCGTCACCGTCCCGCCCTCGATCTGCGTCTGCGGACCGGCCGCCTCGGCGACCAGAAGATGCGCCCGCGCAAGGTCCTGCGCCAGCACCGGCCGCAGTTGCAGCACCTGGCCGCCGACCTGCGACTTCAGCTGGTCCGGCGTGCCCTCGGCGATCACCCGGCCCTTGTCGATCACCACTATGTCGTCGGCGAGTACATCGGCCTCGTTCAGATACTGCGTGGTCAGCAGGGCGGTCGCGCCGTCCGCGACCAGGCCGCGCAGCAGGTCCCAGAGCTCACCGCGGCTGTGCGGGTCGAGGCCCGTGGTCGGCTCGTCCAGGAAGAGGATGCTGGGCCGGCCCACGAGACTGGCCGCCAGGTCCAGCCGCCTGCGCATACCCCCGGAGAACGTCTTCACGGCCCGTCCGGCCGCGTCCGTCAGCTGAAAGCGCTCCAGCAGCTCACCCGCCCTCGCCTTGGCCTCGCGCCGCGGCATACCGAGCAGGCGGCCGATGAGCAGCAGATTCTCGGTGCCGGTCAGGTTCTCGTCCACCGCCGCGTACTGCCCGGTCAGCCCGACCAGGGCGCGGACGACCCCGGCCTCCCGGACCACGTCGTGACCGGCCACATGAGCCCGGCCGGCGTCAGGGCGCAGCAGGGTCGCGAAGATCCGCACGGCCGTCGTCTTCCCCGCGCCGTTGGGACCCAGCAGCCCGAGCACCGAGCCCTTGCGGGCCCCCAGATCGACCCCGGCCAGCGCCTCGGTCTCCTTGAACCGCTTGACCAGGCCTTCCGCCTCGATCGCATACGTCATGGGTCACCCCTCGGGGTTCGTGGACCCCGGCCTGGGCCCACCCTTCCCACAACTGTGACGCACGCCACTGACATTCCCTGCCTTGCACGGGTTCGTACCGAAAAGCGGCCACGTGACGGACCCCACCCCGCCATCCGTTCGTACGCCCGTAACAATGGACTGTGATCTCTCCGGTCTCCTCGATGCCCCGGAGCGCCCACCGGCACAGGCCGGAGGCGACTCCCTACGTCGACCTCACCCGCACGGAGTGGAGCGCGTTGCGCAACAAGACGCCGCTCCCGCTCACCGCCGAGGAGGTCGAGAAGCTGCGCGGCCTCGGCGATGTCATCGACCTCGACGAGGTGCGGGACATCTACCTCCCGCTGTCCCGGCTCCTCAACCTCTACATCGGCGCCACCGACGGCCTCAGAAACGCCCTGAACACGTTCCTCGGCGACACCGGCGAAAAGGGCTCCCAGTCCGGCACCCCATTCGTCATAGGCGTCGCCGGCTCCGTCGCCGTAGGAAAGTCCACGGTCGCCCGCCTCCTCCAGGCGCTGCTCTCCCGCTGGCCCGAGCATCCGCGCGTCGAGCTGGTGACGACGGACGGTTTCCTCCTGCCCACCAAGGAGCTTCAGGACCGCGGCCTGATGTCGCGGAAAGGCTTCCCCGAGTCGTACGACCGCCGCGCCCTCACCCGCTTCGTCGCCGACATCAAGGCGGGCAAGGACGAGGTCACGGCGCCCGTCTACTCCCACCTCATCTACGACATCGTCCCGGGCCGGAAGCTCACCGTCCGCCGCCCGGACATCCTGATCGTCGAGGGCCTGAACGTCCTCCAGCCCGCCCTCCCCGGCAAGGACGGCCGCACCAGGGTCGGTCTCGCCGACTACTTCGACTTCAGCGTGTACGTCGACGCCCGCCCCGAGGACATCGAGCGCTGGTATCTGAACCGGTTCCGCAAACTCCGCGACACCGCCTTCCAGAACCCGTCCTCGTACTTCCGCAAGTACACCCAGGTCTCCGAGGAGGAGGCCCTCGACTACGCCCGCACCACCTGGCGCACGATCAACAGGCCGAACCTCATCGAGAACGTGGCCCCCACCCGGGGCCGCGCCACCCTGATCATCCGCAAGGGCCCGGACCACAAGGTGCAGCGGCTGAGCCTGCGCAAGCTGTGACCGTTACGCTGCCGCCATGCTGCACCTGCGCCTGATCACCCCGGCCGAGAAGACCGACGACGTGGTCCTACTGATCGAGAGGACGGTCGGCACCACGCACCTCGTGGTGATGCCGGGTGCCGCCCGCAACCCCGCGGGGGACGTCGTGATGTGCGACGTCGCGCGCGAGGCGGGCGACGAACTCATCGGTGCGCTGCGACAGTTGGACCTCGACAAGAGCGGCTCGATCGCCGTCGAGAACATCGACCTGTCACTCTCCAAGCGCGCCGACAAGGCCGAGGACGAGGCACCCGGCGAGGGCGCGGACGCGGTCCTGTGGGAGCACCTCGCGGACGCGACGCACGAGGAGTCGACGCTGTCGATCACGTACGTCGCCTTCATCACGCTCGCCACGATGATCGCGGCCTGCGGCGTGGTCCTGGACAACGCGATCCTGATCGTGGGCGCGATGGCGGTCGGCCCGGAGTTCGGCCCGCTGGCGGGCTTCTGCACGGCGATCGTCCAACGCCATCCACGCCTGGCCATGCGCTCCCTGATCGCGCTGCTGGTCGGCTTCGCGGTGGCGATGGCGGTGACGGTCGGTTTCAGCCTTTTCATGGACTGGCTCGACCTGTTCCACAAGTCCGACCTGGAGGGCGACCGCCCCAACACAGCCTTCGTCTACGCCCCCGACGAGTTCTCCTTCATCGTGGCGGTCCTGGCCGGCATCGCCGGCACCCTCTCCCTGACCTCGTCCAAGTCGGGCGCCCTGGTGGGCGTCGCCATCTCCGTGACAACGGTCCCGGCAGCAGCCAACGCAGCGGTCGCCCTCAGCTACGGCGACACCAAGCAAACCTGGGGCTCCACAGAGCAACTCCTGCTGAACCTGCTGGGAATCATCCTCGCCGGCACCCTCACGCTCCTGGCCCAGAAGTGGCTGTGGACAACACAACGCCGGAGCAACAACGCCCTTTAGGGGCGCGGGGAACTGCTCGACAAGCCACAGCAAACCCGCAGCCCGCAACGACCCAGAACCCCCCACCCCTACCCGGCAATTCAACCCAACGCCGACTTCACAGCATCCGCAAGCCGCCCGGCCACAGACCGAGCCTGTTCGATGTCCGCAGCCTCGACCATCACCCGAACCAACGGCTCGGTACCGGACGGCCGCAGCAACACGCGCCCAGTCGCCCCCAACTCCCGCTCCGCCTCAGCAACGGCAACGGCAAGCTCGGCCGAGTTCCCAACCCGGGACCTGTCGACATCCGGCACATTGATCAGAACCTGCGGCAGCCGCTCCATCACGGACGCAAGATCCTTGAGCGTACGACCCGTGCGGGCAACCTCGGCCGCCAACAACAAGCCGGTCAGCGTGCCGTCACCGGTCGTGGCGTGATCGAGGATGATGACATGCCCGGACTGCTCGCCACCGAGGGCGTATCCGTGCTGCTTCATCTCCTCCAGCACGTACCGGTCGCCGACGGCGGTCTGAATGAGCGTCAGCCCCTCGCGTTCCAGGGCCAGTTTGAAGCCCAGGTTCGACATGACCGTCGCGACAACGGTGTGGGAGCGCAGTGCGGAACGCTCCCGCATCGCAAGCGCGAGTACGGCCAGGATCTGGTCGCCGTCAACCTCCTCACCGGCGTGGTCGACGGCCAGGCAGCGGTCGGCGTCACCGTCGTGGGCGATACCGAGGGCGGCCCCGTGCTCGATGACGGCGGCCTTCAAGAGGTCCAGATGCGTGGAGCCGCAGCCGTCGTTGATGTTGAGCCCGTCCGGCTCGGCGCCGATGGTGATCACTTCGGCGCCGGCCTGCGTGAACGCCTCGGGCGACACCCGCGCGGCAGCACCGTGCGCCTCGTCGAGGACGATCTTCAGCCCGTCGAGGCGGTTCGGCAGTGCGGAGAGGAGGTGGGCGACGTACTGGTCGGCCCCTTCCTCGTACGTGCGCACCCGCCCGACACCCGCACCCGTGGGCCGGTCCCAGGGAGCGCCGGTGCGGTGCTCCTCGTAGACGGACTCAATACGGTCCTCCAGCTCGTCGGCGAGCTTGTGGCCGCCGCGGGCGAAGAACTTGATGCCGTTGTCGGGCATGGCGTTGTGGCTGGCGGAGAGCATCACGCCGAGATCCGCGCCGAGCGCGCCGGTGAGGTGGGCGACCGCGGGCGTCGGCAGCACACCGACGCGCAGGACGTCCACACCCGCGCTGGCCAGGCCTGCGACCACGGCGGCCTCCAGGAACTCCCCGGACGCGCGCGGGTCACGGCCGACCACGGCGGTCGGCCGGTGCCCCTCGAACGTGCCGGCCTCGGCCAGTACGTGCGCCGCGGCGACGGAGAGGCCGAGCGCCATCTCGGCCGTCAGATCCGCGTTGGCGACACCGCGCACGCCGTCCGTGCCGAAGAGTCGTCCCACTTGTCCTCCATACGTTCACAGTTCCCGGAAGGGGCTCAAGCTTGAAGCCCTCTAAGAATCTGATGAAACCCCTGTTTGGAAAGCATCCGATCACGCCAGCCTTTGAGCGTCTTGTGTCGTTATACGCCCATGGCTGTGATAAACGAACGCCCCGACGGCACTATGGCGTGCCGCCGGGGCGTTCGGAGTACGAGCAGACGCCGCGGTGATTAGCGCTTGCTGTACTGCGGGGCCTTGCGGGCCTTCTTCAGACCGGCCTTCTTGCGCTCGACCGCACGGTCGTCGCGACGGAGGAAGCCGGCCTTCTTCAGGGCGCCGCGGTTGTTGTCCACGTCGGCCTCGTTCAGAGCGCGGGCCACGCCGAGGCGCAGGGCGCCGGCCTGACCGGAGACGCCGCCACCCGCGATACGGGCGATGACGTCGTAGCGGCCCTCGAGCTCGAGGACCTTGAACGGCTCGTTGACTTCCTGCTGGTGCACCTTGTTCGGGAAGTAGTCCTCGAGGGTGCGACCGTTGATCTTCCACTTGCCGGTGCCCGGGACGATCCGGACGCGGGCGATGGCGTTCTTACGGCGACCCAGGCCGGCGGCCGGCTGGGCCTCGCCGAAGCGGGAAGCCACGGACTCCGAGGTGTACTCGCCCTCGACGGGCACCTCGGACTCGGTGGTGTAGCTCTCGATGTCGACGATCTCTTCGCCCTCGACGGGCGTCTCGACGGTGGTCTCGGCCACGATTCTCCTCAGATTCTCTTCAGTCTTAGGGGGTGGCCGGACTTACTGCGCGACCTGGGTGATCTCGAACGGAACCGGCTGCTGCGCAGCGTGCGGGTGGTTCTCGCCCGAGTAGACCTTCAGCTTCGTGAGCATCTGACGGCCCAGGGTGTTCTTGGGGAGCATGCCCTTGACGGCCTTCTCGATGGCCTTCTCGGGGTTCTTGTCGAGCAGCTCGTCGTAGCGGACGGAGCGCAGACCACCCGGGTAACCGGAGTGGCGGTACGCCATCTTCTGGGTCCGCTTGTTGCCGGACAGGTGCACCTTGTCGGCGTTGATGATGATGACGAAGTCACCGGTGTCGACGTGGGGCGCGTAGATCGGCTTGTGCTTGCCGCGCAGGATGGACGCCGCAGTGGAGGCCAGACGGCCCAGGACGATGTCCTGCGCGTCGATGACGAGCCACTGGCGGGTCACATCGCCGGGCTTGGGGCTGTACGTACGCACTTCGCAGCCTTCTTCTTCAGTGGATGGGTGCTGACACATGGCATCACTGAAGCGATCGTGCAGCTGGGGACGACAGTGCCGGGAACGATGCCCGTATGCCGCCCACTGGTAACTGCTCCAGGGAACCTACGTAAGGGCCTCTCGCCTGAGAGCGACCAAGCCAATACGCATAACGAACTGCAAGGGTACCCGCGCCGCCCCGGACGGGTCAAAACGGCGTCGGGCCTGCGATGCCGCGGTGACCCGTGAGACTGGGCGACACGCGGGTTGCGACCCCGTCTAAGATGCGGCCCATGAGCTTTGGGCAGGGGGGTCCTCAGTCCCAGTGGGACCCCTGGAAACCGAATTCGCAGCAGCAGCCGTGGAGCGACGGCGACACCCGGACACCGGACTGGGCTGCGCTCGCCGAGGCGTCGGAGTCGCGCAACAAGCGTCGCAGACTGCTGCTCGTCGGCGGCGGCGCGCTGGCCACCGTCGCGATAGGTGCCGCGGTCGCCGTGGCCGTGGTGTCGGCGAACGGCGACAGCGAGGCGTCCGGCAACCCGTCCTCCCAGCTGCCGTCGACCGCGGACATCCCGAGCGCCTCCGGCGCGACGGACCCGTCGTTCGCGCCGACCAGCGCGCCGCCGCCGCTGGATCCGAAGGACTTCATCGCCACCAAGAGCAAGGACACCGCTCCGCTCGGTGCGCAGATCCTCTTCCCCGGCACGCAGCTGACCATGGGCGAGACGGTGTACAAGAAGGGCCCGACGGCCGACACGAAGAACTGCGCGTCGGCCGTCAACGATCAGGGCACCCTCGGCAAGGTCCTCACCGCCAACGGCTGCACCCGCATGCTGCGCGTCACCTACCTCAAGGACGGTGTCGCGGTGACGGTCGGCGTGGCCGTCTTCGACACCGAGGCGAAGGCGACGAAGGCCAAGGGACAGGCCGACGACAAGAGCATCATCGCGTCCCTGTCGGGCGGTGGCGTCAAGCCCTTCTGCAATTCCGCCCTGTGCCGCACGACCACCAACTCCTACGGCCGTTACGCCTACTTCACCGTCGCCGGCTTCTTCAACGGCAAGGACGTCACGACGAAGGACACGAAGGTCTTCCAGATCGGCGACGACCTGGCCGAGTTCACGTTCCGCCAGATCCGGCGGCGGGGCGAGGCGCAGGCTTCGGCGGCGGCGAACGAGTAGCGCTTCTCCCTCTCCCCCGCCCGCAGGAGCCTCCGGCGTCGGGGGACAATCACCGCACGTCGTGTCGGGGAGGGGGCGGGGGCCGTGCGGATGCGAGGCCGGATCGGGCTGCTCGGGGCCGCGGCGGGCAGCGCACTGCTGGCCCCGCTGGGAGTGTGGGCCTGGCGTGACCGGGAGGCACCTGCCGGGCCCCGCGCGGTGCCGACCGATCTGCGGGACCGGGACCCCGGGGCGACCCCCGAGGCGCGCCGGGTGTACGCCATGCTCGCCCACCTGGAGAACACCGCGCGCCGCGGCCGCCCGAGCCGCACGGTGATCGGCCAGCACGTCGAGCTGCACAACGAGCGGTACAACGCGCGGTACGGCGACTACCGCGGCACCAAGCCGCCGGGCTACTACTACCGCAAGGCCCGTGACATCACCGGCCGCCTGCCCGGCTTCGTGGAGCTGGACCTGGGCCCCGGTTACGGCCGGCCCGGCTGGGCGGTGGGCCAGAGCCGCTCCTACTCCCGCTCCTGGCCCGGCTGCCGCCCGTCCTGGGGGTACGTCGAGGACGCCGTGGACCTCGCCGTCGGCGTGTGGGCGGGACTGCCCAGGGCGGCCGACGGCTCGTACCGCCCCTCCGGCACGCACCGGGAGTGCGCGTCCGGAACCGAGGTCGCCCTGCCGCACAACGGGGGCGCTCCGGCGGGCCTGGTCGGGTTCTCCTTCCACCAGCCGTACCCGGGCAGCCCCGTCAAGGGCTTCGAGCAGACCCTCCTGCGCAACTCACCCGCGGCGAAGGACCCCCGCTGGTTCGCCAGGGTCGTGAGCCGGGGCACCGCCGAGCACCGGGACCTGCTGCGCGACCTCGCCTTCCTCGCGGACCACCTGGGCTACCTCGCCGACCATGGCGTACCGGTGCTGCTGCGGCCGTACCACGAGATGAACACCGCGCCCGGCCGCGGCTTCTGGTGGGCGGGCCAGGACCCGGCCGTGTTCCGGACGCTGTGGCGGCTGACGTACGACTACCTCGTGCACCGTCGCGGCCTGCACAACCTGATCTTCGTGTGGGCGCCGAACTCCTGGGACGGCACCTACGGCCGGGAACCCGGGGCGTACTACCCGGGCGGCCGCTATGTCGACATCGTCGGTGTCGACGACTACAGCGACACCCCGGCCGAGCCGTTCGGCGGCGGAGCCTGGACCGAGGTGTGGCATCGCGGCCTGGAGGAGTTCCGCAGGCCCCGGATCGTCTCGGAGTCCTTCCATGTACCGCTCAACGCGGCGCAGCCGAAGACTTTGACCAGGACGCCGTGGGTGCTGTGGACGGTGTGGGGGCAGGCGCTGTCGTACGACAACATCTCCACGCCCCGGAGGAAGAACACCGCAGACGACGTGAAACGGACGTACTACTCGTCCCGCGTGATCACGGCGCAAGACTTCACTTGATTAACTTTTGAACACATCTCCCTCACACCTGTTCCATGCACCCGACACGCATGCGAGTATCGTGCCCTTGTTCGGCCAATTTTGTTTGGGCGCCTGGGGGGGCATCTGAGCGGCGAATGGCCGGCTGACGCCAATGAGGCGTTGAGGGGTGGGGATCCCAGAGTGAACGTGCCGTGCTGCGCTCCGGCGTGCCACGGCTGAGATCTGTCGCTGCCTCAACGCACCACCGATCTCACGGGAGTTCCGCAGTCGTCATGGCATCGACACTGGTTGACGGGGGTGTGCCGCATTCGCGGCACAATCAGAAACTGGCCAAACGCACGGCTGCGTGGCGGCCGGGGATTATGCCGTTCCTCATTCCACTGGTAGGGCTGCTCGTCTTCAGCCTCTGGTCGTACACACCGTCCGAGTCACCGCTGGCCTGGCTGATCACCATCTGCTGGGCGCTGCCGGTCCCGGGTGTACTCGTGTCCATTCAGGGCTTCATCCTGATCCGCCGCCGGAACCGCAAGGCGCATCTGATGACCCCGCCCGCCCCGGTGGAGCAGGATTTCCTGATCACGCTGGTGCCCACCATCGGCCGGCACGACACCTACCCGGCGCTGGAACGTTCCGTCCTGTCCTACGTGGAGCACCTCCCCGAGTGGTTCCCGTACATGCGGGTGGACGTCCTCACCGAGGAGGGCTGCGAGGCCGCCGACCGGATCGACGCGCTGGCGGCGACCAGCCCCCTGATCCGTGTGGTCACGGTCCCGAAGGTCTACGAGACCAGGAACGGCACCCGGTTCAAGGCCCGCGCCAACAACTACGCCCACGAGCTGCGCATCGAGGAGGGCGAGGCGCTGGAGAACGTCTGGGTGCTGCACATGGACGACGACACCGGCGTGGGCCCCGACACCGCGGCGTCGCTCGCCCAGTTCATCAACCGCCAGCGCCGGGCCACGCCCGACGAGGTCAAGCACATGGCGCAGGGCATCCTGACGTACCCGCGGGAGAACGCGGTCAGCATGTTCACGTGGTTCGCCGACGCCATTCGCCCGGCGGACGACATCGCACGCTTCCGCGCCTTCACGGGACTCGGCACGCCGGCCGCCGGCGTGCACGGCGAGCTCCTCGTCATCCGCGCGTCCATCGAGGCCGAGATCGGCTGGGACTTCGGCCCCAAGGAGATCGTCGAGGACGCCCGGCTGGCCCTGACCTTCTGCCGTATCTATCCGGGCCGCAGCGACTGGTTCAACGGCCGCTGCTACGGCGCCTCGCCGGCCAACTCCAAGGACTTCATCAAGCAGCGTGAGCGCTGGGCCTGGGGCCTGGTCGCCCTCTGCTTCAACCGCAAGGTGCCGCTCCGCTACCGCTGGTTCCTGACCATCTGCGTGACGAGCTGGATCCTGGGCCCGCTCCAGCACGTCGGCACCGTGGTCTTCGTGGCCTGGTTCATCGGCGACATGAACACCTCCCCCGTGACCCAGTCGGTCGTCGTGCTGTGGTCGATCAGCTTCGCCTATGTGATCTGGGCGTACTGGGAAGGGCTGCGGCTCAACGCGATCGCCTCGGCCAACGGCCGGCGCAAGTGGTGGGAGCCCTTCGCGGTGATCCTCATGCTGCCCCTGTTCTCCCTCATCGAGGGGATCGGCGGCATCAAGGGTCTGTGGAAGTTCATCCGCCGCGAGGAGAACAAGTTCGTCGTCATCGCCAAGCCCGCCTGACCCGGAAGAGACAGACACCTCATGAAGCGCGCCCGCTTGCCTCTGCTTGCCGTGCTGCCCGTAACCGTCATCTCCTTCGTGATCGCGGTCCCCTTCGTCGCCGGTGACCATCCGCTGCGCTGGGAGTCGGGCTCGGTCCTGCCCGACCTCGTCCTCAAGGGCGAGGACACCGGGCGGACGGATGCCCCCTCCGACGGCACCACCGACCCGGACTCCTCGACCCCGGCCACCGCGGACATCGCCAAGGTGGACAAGGAGTGGAAGGAGGGCATGCCGCAGTGGGGCGTCCAGCTCTACTGGGAGGACAACCCCAAGCACTCCACCGAGTACGTCGAGAAGCAGGCCAGACTGCACTCCGACTACCTGGTCGGCCTGCACGCCAACTCCGTCAGCGTGAGCTTCCCCTTCTTCACCGGCGACCTAGACTCCACCAGGATCAGCGGGGGCGGCAAGACGCCCACCCCCGAGCGGCTCGCCAGTGTCCTGCGGATCTTCCACGAGGCCGGGCTGCGCACGACCGTACGGCCGCTGATGGACGAGACGTCCCTCGATGTGGACAACGGCGGCTGGCGCGGAAAGATCGACCCGGCCGACCGTGACGCCTGGTTCGCGTCGTACAAGAAGTTCCTGACGCCGTACCTCAAGGCGGCGCACAGTGAGCAGGCGGCGACCTTCGTCATCGGCACCGAGCTGAACTCGATGGAGGGCGACAGCCGCTGGGACGCCCTGGTCGCCTCCGCCGAGAAGACCTTCGCCGGCGAGGTCGCCTACGACGCCAACTGGGACAACTACGTCTCCGGCCGCATCAACATGCCGGTCAGCCACCTCGGCGTGGACGCCTACTTCCCCGTGAAGGTGGCCGACACCGCGCCCGTCGAGACGCTGGTCGACGGCTGGAACGACTGGCTGGACAAGAAGGCCACCGGCCCGCTG
Organism: Streptomyces sp. NPDC051963; assembly: GCF_044593495.1. Lineage (NCBI taxonomy): Bacteria > Bacillati > Actinomycetota > Actinomycetes > Kitasatosporales > Streptomycetaceae > Streptomyces > Streptomyces sp. NPDC051963. The sequence goes on from NZ_JBIUCC010000009.1 coordinate 284,140, forward strand.
CCCAACATCACCGTCGCCGAGGCCGGCATCGGCGCGATGAAGGGCGCCTACAAGGCGCCCGGCGACTTCTACACCAAACGCGCGGTCAACCCCCAGGTGCAGGCCAACTGGTACACCGCCGTCTGCCAGGTCGTCCAGGAACGGCAGATGAGCGGCGTCTATTGGTGGTCGATCTACTTCGACGACGACCCGAACTCGAAGCCGGACGACAAGGTCGCCTCCCGGCTCGACTTCGCCGGGCGCCCTCTCACCGAGAAGGCCATCAAGTCCTGCTTCTCCTCTGATTACGCAGGCCCTGGGACCGACACCGCCAACTGACCGAGCGAGGCAATCATGCAAGAAGCCATCATTTTGGTGGGCGGCAAGGGAACCCGCCTGCGCCCCCTGACGAACCACACCCCGAAGCCGCTGCTGAACGTCGCGGGCTCGTCCTTCATCCGGCACCAGATCGCCAAGCTGATGGACGCCGGGGTCGAGCATGTGGTGTTCGCCACCTCATATCTCGCCAGTCTCTTCGAGGAGGAGTTCAAGGACTTCTCCCAGGAGCTTCAGATCTCCTACGCCGTCGAGAGCGTCCCGCTCGGCACGGGCGGCGCCATCCGCAACGCGGCCCGTCTGCTGCGCGGCACGTCGGACGCGCCTGTTCTGATCCTCAACGGCGACATCCTGTCCGGCGTCGACCTGCGCGCCATCCTGGAGCACCACGAGGCGCACGCAGCGGATGTGACCCTGCATCTCACCCGGGTCGCCGACCCGCGCGCCTTCGGCCTGGTCCCCACCGACGAGTCCGGAAGGGTGCTGTCCTTCCTGGAGAAGCCCAAGACGGCCGAGGAGTGCGTCACCGATCAGATCAACGCCGGCTGCTATGTGTTCAGCCGGTCCGTGCTGGACGCCATTCCGGCCGACCGCGAGGTCTCGGTCGAGCAGGAGACCTTCCCGCAGCTCGTCGCCCAGGGCCGTCGTGTGTTCGGCCACACCACGGCCGACTACTGGCGGGACCTCGGCACACCGCTGGCCTTCGTCCACGGGTCCGCCGACCTGATCACCGGCAAGGCGACCTCTCCCCTGGTCGGTCGCCCCGCCGAGGCCCTGATCCATCCCACGGCCACCGTCGACCCGACCGCCCGCGTCACCGGCGGCTCGACGATCGGTCCGCACGCCGTCATCGGCGCACATGTGGTCGTCGACCGCTCCATCATCGGCGGGAAGGTCACCGTGGCCGGCGGCGCCCGGATCCATGAGTCCGTGGTGGACCACGACTCCTCGATCGGCAGTGAATCGTTCCTGCACGAGGTCGTGGTGGGCTGCCACGCCCACGTCGGCGCCCAGAACGAGCTTCCCGCCCGGCTTCGGCTGTCGTGCGGCATCCGCATTCCTGCCCAGGGTGTGCGCGTCAGCGGTACGGCTGTCGCCTGCCCGACGGTCCACTGAAGTCGCCGGCCCGCCCGGACAGTTACTGGAGAACCGTGACCCGCCATCGTTCAACGGCCGCGCAGACAGAGCCTCTTCGCAAGTACCGGCCGGACATTCAGGGCCTGCGTGCCGTCGCCATCATGATGGTCGTCAGCATGCACGTCGGCATCCTCGACATCCACGGCGGCGTGGACGTCAGCTTCGTCCTGAGCGGCTTCCTCATCGGCAGCCAGCTCCTCGCCGAGATCGACAAGACGGGCAAGGTGTCACTGAGCAAGTTCTGGGCGCGTCGCTTCCGACGACTCGCCCCGGGCGCCGCCATCACCATCATCGCCACGGCCGTCCTGTCATGGATCTACGCAAGCCCGTTCGTCTTCCGTGACTACATGTCCGACGGGTTCGCCGCCTCGCTGAGCATCATCAACTGGCGCCTCGCCGAGAACGGCACCGACTACTTCGCCAACGACGGCAGCCAGTCCCCGTACCAGCACTTCTGGTCGCTGGGCATCGAGGAACAGTTCTACGTCATCGCCCCGATCGCCCTCGTCGCCGTGGCCTGGATCAGTCGCCTCATCTTCCGCAACCGCTTCCTGGTCGCGGTGTTCCTGATGGCCGTGGTGGGCGGATCGTTCTACCTGGGCTACACACAGACCGAGACGAACCAGCCCCTCGCCTACTTCAGCACCCCCAGCCGTATCTGGGAGATCGCGTTCGGCGTCCTGCTCGCACTCAGCGCCAGATTCCTGTCCCGCATGCCCGTGGGGCTGGCGGGGGTCGTCTCCTGGCTGGGCCTCGGTACCCTCCTCGTCACCTCGATGCTGATCACGGACGAGACCCCGCTGCCGGGATATGCCGTAGCCGGCCCGGTGCTCGGCGCCTCGATGATCATCGCCGGCGGTTGCGCCAACCCGGGCTTCGGCGCGGAGAAGCTCCTGGACAACCCCGTCTTCAACTTCATCGGTAACGTCAGCTACGGCTGGTACCTCTGGCACTGGCCGGTTCTGATCCTCTGGCCGCACGTTCTCGATCGGAAGTTCACGTACTCGGACCGTTTCCGGGTGGCGTTCCTCTCCTTCTTCCTGGCGATCGCGATGCACTACATCGTCGAGAAGCGCTTCAGGGACAACGTGAAGCTCGTCCTCAGCCCCTGGCGGGGCATCCTCACCGGCGGAACGCTGACGGCCACCGCCGCCGTCGCCACGACACTCGCCCTGCAAGTGCCGCTCAACCTCTCGCTCGCGACCTCCGGCAGCGCCGCCGCCGCGGGCTTCGGCGGCATCGGGTCGGTGGAGCAGGCCGTGACCAAGGTGAATCGGCCCGAAATCAGCGAGAAGGCACTGCTGAGCGCTCCGGACGACCGAGGCGACCACGGCTGCATCGACGACCTGCTGATCACCGGCTACTCCCTGCGCGACGAGTGCGTCATGGGCGACAAGGAAGCCGACAGGACCATGGTGCTGCTGGGTGACTCGCACGCCTATCAGTGGGGCAACGCGTTCAACGCGCTCGGCCTCAAGCTGCACGTCAAGGTCATCACGGTGATCAAGAGCGGCTGCACCCCCGAGGTCTACAAGATCACTCGTGAGGACCTCGGGCGGGAGTACACCGAGTGCACGAGCTGGCGGAAGACCGCCCTCGACAAGATCGACGAGATCGACCCGGACGTCATCGTCGTAACCAACCGCGTCCAGTCGACCACCACACGCGAGGGCGCCAAGGAGACCTTCAAGACGCTCAAGGCCACGGGCGCGAACCTCGTCTATCTCACGGACACGCCGTATCCGAACTTCAACGTCCCGGACTGCCTGGCGGAGAACTCGGACAAGCTCTCCAAGTGCAGCCCGAAGGCTGAGAACATCGTCGACCGCGCCGAATTCCGGCTGATGGAACGCGAAGTGGCCGAGGAGTACGGGTTCAAGGTCATCGACACGATTCCCGCGTTCTGCGCGGACGGATACTGCCCGGCCGTGATCGGCGGACACGTGGTCTATTGGGACTACAGCCACATGACGGGCAGCTACGCGCGATCCCTGGTGCCCTTCCTCCAGCCGACCTTCAAGAAGGTCCTGGCCGGCTGACCCCCGCTACCCGCAGCACCCCGCCGACGGCAACGTCCGCTTGTTCCGCGCCTCCCTGCTCCGCGCGGCCAGCAACTCGTCGGCGGGGTAACCGACTTCCTCCAACGTCAGCCCGTGCGGCCGTACGACATGCACGGCCGAATCCCGTACGCCGGCAGCGAGCACCTTGCCCGGCCACTCCGGCCCCCGATGCCCGTCCCCCACGAACAGCAACGCCCCGATCAACGACCGCACCATGTTGTGGCAGAAGGCATCGGCCCGCACGGTCGCGGTGATGATCCCGTCCTCGCCCCGCACCAGGCTCAGCTCCTGAAGCGTACGAATGGTGGTCGCGCCCTCGCGCTTCTTGCAGTAGGCGGCGAAGTCGTGCTCCCCGAGCAGCCGCTGAGCCGCTTCGTTCATGGCGTCCACGTCGAGCGGCCAGTCGTGCCAGAGGACGTGGCTGCGCAGCAACGGATCAACGCCACCCGGATTGTCGGTGACGCGATACGCATAGCGCCGCCAGACGGCCGAGAACCGTGCGTTGAAGCCGCTGGGCGCCTCCCGCAGGGCCCACACACGAACGTCCTTGGCGAGCCGCCCGGCAAGCCGCTTGAGCAGCTTCTCGCGATGCTCCCCCCACACCTCCCGATCCAGATCGACATGCGCGACCTGTCCCCGCGCATGCACCCCGGCATCGGTACGCCCGGCCACGGTCAGCTCATACGTCTCCCGCGACCGCGTGACCGTACGCAGCGCGTCCTCGACCTCCCCCTGCACGGTCCTGCGCCCACCGGCCTGCTTGGCCCAGCCGGAGAACTCGGTCCCGTCGTAGGACAGGTCGAGGCGAACACGAACATGCCCGGCCGCTGCTTCATCACTCACACAGAGATCCTCTCAGGTACACAAAAAGCGGGCCCGTCCCATTGAAGGAACGGACCCGCAATCGCCCCAAAGGGGCAGACGCTTACGCGTCCTTGGACTCCTCAGCCGCGTCCTCGGCCTCGTCGGCCTTGGTCACGTCGACCTTGGTGTCCTCGACAACCGGCGCCTCCGCGTCCTTGGCGGCACGCTTCGTCGCGGCCTCGGCCTCACCCGTGGCCTGCTGCGCAACCGTCAGCGCCTCGACCAGCTCGATGACAGCCATGGGCGCGTTGTCGCCACGGCGGTTACCGATCTTGGTGATACGGGTGTAGCCACCCGGACGGTTCTCGTAGCGCGGGCCGATCTCGGTGAAGAGCGTGTGCACGATGCTCTTGTCCGTGATCACCTGGAGCACCTGACGGCGGTTGTGAAGGTCGCCCTTCTTCGCCTTGGTGACCAGACGCTCGGCGTACGGCCGCAGACGACGGGCCTTGGCCTCGGTGGTGGTGATACGGCCGTGCTCGAACAGCGACTTCGCGAGGTTCGCGAGAAGCAGCTTCTCGTGCGCGGCACCGCCGCCCAGACGGGCACCCTTGGCGGGCTTCGGCATTTCTATCTCCTGTGTGTCTGCCCCGGCCGTGTCAGGTACCGGGGTCAGGAACCCGATGAGCGGATGCTCACCGGCAATGACCGATCAGTACTGCTCGGTCTCCACGAAACCCGCGTCCGCGTCGTCGTCGGCGCCGAAGGCGTCGGCAGCGGCCGTGGGGTCGAATCCGGGCGGGCTGTCCTTCAGGGCAAGGCCCATGCCGGCCAGCTTCGCCTTGACCTCGTCGATGGACTTCGCACCGAAGTTACGGATGTCCAGGAGGTCGGCCTCGGAGCGCGCGACCAGCTCACCCACGGAGTGGATGCCCTCACGCTTGAGGCAGTTGTACGACCGAACGGTGAGCTCCAGCTCCTCGATCGGCAGCGCCAGATCGGCGGCAAGGGCGGCGTCCGTCGGGGACGGACCCATGTCGATGCCCTCGGCGTCGATGTTGAGCTCGCGCGCCAGACCGAACAGCTCCACCAGCGTCTTGCCGGCGGACGCCATGGCGTCACGCGGACGCATGGCCTGCTTGGTCTCGACGTCGACGATCAGCTTGTCGAAGTCGGTGCGCTGCTCGACACGCGTGGCCTCGACCTTGTACGTGACCTTCAGAACCGGCGAGTAGATGGAGTCGACCGGGATACGACCGATCTCCTGGCCCACCTGCTTGTTCTGAACGGCGGAGACATAGCCACGGCCGCGCTCGACCGTGAGCTCCATCTCCAGCTTGCCCTTGCCGTTGAGCGTGGCGAGGACGAGGTCGGGGTTGTGCACCTCGACACCGGCCGGGGGCGCGATGTCGGCGGCGGTGACCAGACCCGGACCCTGCTTGCGCAGGTACATCACCACAGGCTCGTCGTGCTCACTGCTCACGACCAGCTGCTTGATGTTGAGGATCAGATCGGTGACGTCCTCCTTGACGCCCGGCACGGTGGTGAACTCGTGCAGAACGCCGTCGATCCGGATGCTGGTGACAGCAGCGCCGGGGATCGAGGAGAGGAGCGTACGGCGGAGGGAGTTGCCGAGGGTGTAGCCGAATCCCGGCTCCAGCGGCTCGATCACGAACCGGGAGCGGAACTCGTCGACGACCTCTTCGGTCAACGAGGGACGCTGAGCGATCAGCATGTTGCGATCCTTCTGTCAGGGGCGCCCGCTATTTGACGCCCTGATTTGTTACAAGGGTACGGGCGATACGACTCCGAAGAGCCATACCGCCCGAAAACCTCAGACCAAGCAGCCGTGCGTCAGACGCGGCGGCGCTTCGGCGGACGGCAGCCGTTGTGCGGGGTCGGGGTGACGTCCTGGATGGAGCCGACCTCGAGACCCGTCGCCTGGAGCGAACGGATGGCGGTCTCACGACCGGAACCCGGGCCCTTGACGAACACGTCGACCTTGCGCATGCCGTGCTCCTGGGCGCGACGGGCAGCCGACTCGGCGGCCATCTGCGCGGCGAACGGCGTGGACTTCCGGGAGCCCTTGAAGCCGACGTGGCCGGCGGAGGCCCAGGAGATCACGTTGCCGGACGGGTCCGTGATGGAGACGATCGTGTTGTTGAACGTGCTCTTGATGTGCGCGTGGCCGTGAGCGACGTTCTTCTTTTCCTTGCGGCGCACCTTCTTGGCAGCGCCCTGACGACCCTTGGGGGGCATCTATTACTCCTACGGGGAGGTGGTCGGTCCTACAGCGAAGACCGCTGATGAAGCGTTGTCCGCTGCGGACTACTTCTTGCCCGGCTTCTTCTTACCGGCGATGGCGCGACGCGGGCCCTTACGGGTACGAGCGTTCGTGCTGGTGCGCTGACCGCGGACGGGCAGACCACGACGGTGACGGAGGCCCTGGTAGCAGCCGATCTCCACCTTGCGGCGAATGTCGGCCTGGACCTCACGACGGAGGTCACCCTCGGTCTTGATGTTGTTGTCCACGTACTCGCGGATCGCGACGAGCTGCTCCTCGGAGAGGTCGCGAACACGGGTGTTCGGGTCGATGCCCGTTTCCGCCAGCGTCAGCTGCGAAAGCGTCCGGCCGATGCCGAACACGTAGGTGAGGGCGACCTCCACACGCTTTTCGCGCGGGATGTCAACACCGGAAACGCGTGCCATTCAATGGCTCCAGTTGTCGTTCGGAGGTCTGACGCGGAATCGATTCCCAGCCGCCGTACGAGGTACGAACTGGGTCCCCGGCCTCCGACCGGGGGTATCAGGCCTGATGCTTCTCAGCCCTGGATTCCGCGTATGAACATGTACTGCTTACGTCGCGCGAAGTCTGCGAATGCAGAGGTTCGGTCTTGCGTCAGCCCTGGCGCTGCTTGTGGCGCGGGTTCTCGCAAATGACCATGACCCGACCGTGACGGCGGATCACCCTGCACTTGTCGCAGATCTTCTTGACGCTCGGCTTGACCTTCATTGGTGAGGTTCTCCGGGTCAGTGCCACCACCCCGGCGAGCCGGGGCACAGGCAAGATCTACTTGTAGCGGTAGACGATCCGGCCACGCGTCAGGTCGTACGGAGACAACTCCACCACGACCCGGTCGTCAGGGAGGATGCGGATGTAGTGCATACGCATCTTGCCGCTGATATGTGCCAGGACCTGGTGGCCGTTCTGGAGCTCGACCTTGAACATGGCGTTCGGAAGAGACTCGACGACAGTGCCCTCGATCTCGATGGCACCTTGCTTCTTGGCCACGCTTCGCCCTTCGAATCGACTACCTTGATCGGCTCCCTTGCGGGGCGCATGCAGGCATGCGGGTGCACGAGAGCCGACGAGTCAGTCTACGTCAGCGCACCCGGAAAGACGAATCGTGGAAGTCTGCCCCAGGCCGGAGATCATTAAGCCAGCGGATCCGGCGCCGCGGTGATCCCGTACTCGGCGAGCTTGGCCTTTCCGCCGTCGGGCGCGGTCAGAACCAGCGGCCCCTGCTCGGTGAGAGCGACGGAGTGCTCCCAGTGCGACGACCACGTGCCATCCGTGGTGACGACCGTCCAGTCGTCCGCGAGGACCTCGGTCTTCGGGGTGCCCAGGGACACCATCGGCTCGATGGCCAGGCAGAAGCCGGGCACCAGCTTCGGGCCCTTGCCGCGGCGCTTCTCGACGTAGTTCAGCAGATGGGGGTCCATGTGCATCTCGGTGCCGATGCCATGGCCGCCGTAGTCCTCGATGATGCCGTAGCGGCCGCCGCCGGGCTTGGGCTGGCGGCGGATGTACGTCTCGATGGCGCGGGAGACGTCCACCAGGCGGTTGCCCTGCTTCATCGCCGCGATGCCGGCCCACATCGACTCCTCCGTCACCCGGGAGAGCTCGACCAGTTCCGGAGCGTGACCGGAGCCGACGAAGACGGTGTACGCCGCGTCGCCGTGCCAGCCCTCGATGATCGCGCCGGCGTCGACGGAGATGACGTCGCCGTCCTTGAGGACGACCTCGTCGGACGGGATGCCGTGGACCACGACCTCGTTCACGGAGGTGCAGATGGTGGCCGGGAAGCCGCCGTATCCGAGGAAGTTCGACTTGGCCCCGTGCTCCGCGAGGACCTTCCGCGCCACCTCGTCCAAGTCCTTCGTGGAGGCACCCGGCACAGCCGCCTCCCGCGTCGCCGCATGAATGGCGGCAACGACCAGCCCCGCCTCACGCATCTTGGCGATCTGCTCAGGGGACTTGATCTGGACCATGGCGGCGGTGGCCTTTCTGGAACGGGGAGAAATGGGGCTGCTCCAACAACCATACGTGCGCGGTCTGCGTCCGCTCTCACGCAGCAGCCGCGGCCCCCCGACGGGGAACCGCGGCTACAGCAACGTACAAATGACTACTTCTCGACGCCCTCGCGCTTCAGGCCTTCCAGCGCGCGACCCGTGACCTCGTCCACCGGACCCATGGCATTGATCGTCACGACCAGACCCTGTGTCTTGTAGTAGTCGATGATCGGCTCGGTCTGCGTGTGGTAGACCTCGAGCCGCTTGCGAACCGTGTCCTCGGAGTCGTCGTCGCGCTGGTACAGCTCGCCGCCGCAGACGTCACAGACACCGGCCTTCTTCGGCGGGCTGTACGTCACATGGAACACATGCGCCGAGTCCCTGCGGCAGATCCGCCGCCCGGCGATCCGCTTCACGACCTCTTCCTCGGGTGCCTCGAGGTCCAGGACCGCGTCCAGCTTGACGTCCTCGGCCTCCAGAACCTCGTCCAGCGCCTCGGCCTGCGAGACATTCCGCGGGAAGCCGTCGAGCAGGAAGCCGTTCTCCGCGTCGGGCTGCTTCATGCGGTCCTTGGCCATCGCGATCGTGACCTCGTCCGGGACCAGGTTTCCGGCGTCCATGTAGGACTTCGCGAGTTTGCCGAGCTCCGTCTGCTGGCTGATGTTCGCGCGGAAAAGGTCGCCCGTGGAGATGTGCGGGATGCGCAGCTTCTCGGCAAGGCGCGAGGCCTGCGTACCCTTACCGGCGCCCGGCGGCCCGACGAGGACGATTCGCATCAGCGGAGGAACCCTTCGTAATTGCGCTGCTGGAGCTGGCTCTCGATCTGCTTCACCGTCTCGAGACCGACACCCACGATGATCAGGATGCTGGTACCGCCGAAGGGGAAGCTCTGGTTTGCCCCGAAACCAGCCAACGCCACTGTCGGGACGAGAGCGATCAGACCCAGATACAGCGAACCCGGCCAGGTGATCCGGTTGAGTACGTAACTCAGGTACTCAGCGGTCGGTCGGCCAGCCCGGATGCCCGGGATGAAGCCACCATACTTCTTCATGTTGTCGGCTACTTCTTCGGGGTTGAAGGAGATGGCCACGTAGAAGAACGCGAAGAACACGATGAGCAAGAAGTACAGAGTGATGTAAATCGGGTGGTCACCCTTCACCAGGTGTGACTCGATCCACGTCTTCCAGCTCGAGTTACCACCGGAGAACTGAGCGATCAGCGCCGGGATGTAGAGAAGTGACGACGCGAAGATGACGGGAATCACACCCGCCTGGTTCACCTTCAACGGGATGTAGGTGGACGTACCGCCGTAGGACCGGCGGCCGATCATGCGCTTCGCGTACTGCACCGGGATACGGCGCTGGGCCTGCTCCACGAAGACCACCAGGCCGACCATGAACAGGCCGACGAGGATGACGGTGCCGAACTCGATCCAGCCGTCGGCCAGGGTGCCCTGCTGCTTGATGGTCCACAGAGCGGACGGGAACGTGGCGGCGATCGAGATGAACATCAGGATCGACATGCCGTTGCCGATGCCGCGGTCGGTGATGAGCTCACCGAGCCACATGACGGCGGCCGTACCGGCGGTCATGGTGATGACCATGGTGATGGTCACGAAGATCGACTGGTCCGGAACGATCTCGCCGGCCACGGGGCAGCCCTGGAAGAGCGCGCCGGTGCGGGCGGTGGCGACCAGGCCGGTGCCCTGGAGGATGGCCAGGGCCACGGTCAGATAACGGGTGTACTGCGTGATCTTCGCTGTGCCGGCCGAGCCCTCCTTCTTCAGGGCCTCGAGCCGCGGGATCACCACCGTCAGCAGCTGCAGGATGATGCTCGCGGTGATGTACGGCATGATGCCGAGCGCGAAGATCGTGATCTGCAGCAACGCACCGCCGCTGAACATGTTCACCAGACCGAACAGCCCCTGGTTGCCCTTGGCCACATCGATACAGGTCTGGACGTTCTGATAGTCGACACCCGGGATCGGGATGTGCGTACCAACCCGGTACACCACGATGATGCCGAGCGTGAAGAGCAGCTTCTTGCGCAGGTCGGGCGTCCTGAACGCCCGGGCGAACGCGGTGAGCACGGTGCCTCCTGCGACCCCCGCGCTACTGCGTCAAGGGTGACGGTTGTGAGCTTCCGATGGATAACGACATACGTAACGGTCAACTGCCGCTCAGAGTGCCTCATGCGACGCACTCAGTAAAAGTTGGCAGTGCAGGCCACCTTACCCGCGGGACTGCCACCCTTGGAACGACCAACCGGGGATACCCCATTTGTGGGGTATCCCCGGTCGGGATCGCTCAAGTCATCGAGACGCCTGTGGTGTTCAGACGAGCTCGGTGACGGTGCCGCCGGCGGCGGTGATCTTCTCCTTGGCGGAGCCGGAGACGGCGTCGACCGTCACCTGAAGCGCCACGGAGATCTCGCCCTGGCCGAGCACCTTGACGAGGCTGTTCTTGCGAACGGCACCCTTGGCGACGAGACCCTCGACGGTGACCTCGCCACCCTCCGGGTACAGCGCGGCCAGCTTGTCGAGGTTCACGACCTGGAACTCGGTCTTGAACGGGTTCTTGAAGCCCTTGAGCTTCGGGAGACGCATGTGGAGGGGCATCTGCCCACCCTCGAAGCGCTCCGGAACCTGGTAGCGGGCCTTGGTGCCCTTGGTACCACGACCGGCCGTCTTACCCTTCGACGCCTCACCACGACCGACACGGGTCTTGGCGGTCTTGGCGCCGGGGGCCGGACGGAGGTTGTGGATCTTGAGCGGGTTGTTCTCCGCCATGATCAGTCGACCTCCTCGACCGTCACGAGGTGGCGGACGGTGTGCACCATGCCGCGGAACTCGGGGCGGTCCTCCTTGACGACCTGCGTGTTGATCCCCTTGAGACCAAGGGAACGCAGGGTGTCACGGTGGTTCTGCTTGCTGCCGATGTACGACTTCGTCTGCGTGATCTTGAGCTGAGCCATTACGCAGCACCAGCCCCGGCACGCGCACGCAGCAGAGCCGCGGGAGCGACGTCCTCGAGGGGCAGACCACGGCGGGCCGCGATCTCCTCGGGACGCTGCAGACCCTTCAGGGCCTCCACGGTCGCGTGCACGATGTTGATCGCGTTGGACGAGCCGAGCGACTTCGACAGCACGTCGTGGATACCGGCGCACTCGAGCACGGCACGCACCGGGCCACCGGCGATAACACCGGTACCGGGGGACGCGGGCTTGAGCAGGACGACGCCGGCAGCCTTCTCACCCGTGATCGGGTGCGGGATGGTGCCCTGGATACGGGGGACCTTGAAGAAGTGCTTCTTGGCCTCCTCAACACCCTTGGCGATGGCGGCCGGCACCTCCTTGGCCTTGCCGTAGCCGACACCCACGGTGCCGTCACCGTCGCCCACTACGACGAGCGCAGTGAAGCTGAAGCGACGACCACCCTTCACAACCTTGGCGACGCGGTTGATCGCGACAACGCGCTCAACGTACGCGGTCTTCTCGGCGGCAGCTGCGCCACCGTCACGGCCCTTCCGGTCCCGCCGCTCGCCGCCACCGGCACCGCCACCGCGGCGCTGGGGTCCAGCCATTGGAATTACCTCTCTCTGTCTCCGCTAGCTACGGAACCGGCTAGAACTTCAGTCCGGCTTCGCGGGCGGCGTCCGCCAGAGCGGCGATGCGCCCGGCGTACTGGTTGCCACCACGGTCGAATACGACGGCCTCGACGCCGGCGGCCTTGGCACGCTCGGCGACCAGGGCGCCGACCTGCTTGGCCTGCGCCGACTTGTCACCCTCAGCACCACGGATCGAGGTGTCCAGGGTGGACGCCGACGCCAGGGTGTGACCCTGGATGTCGTCGATCACCTGGGCCACGATGTGGCGGTTGGAGCGGGTAACGACCAGGCGGGGACGCTCCGCCGTACCGGCGATCCGCTTACGGATCCGGATGTGACGGCGCTTGATCGCGGCGCGCTTGTAGGCGTCGCCCTTGAGGATCTTCTGTCCGTATGCCATGGCTTACTTACCCGCCTTTCCGACCTTGCGGCGGATGACTTCGCCCTCGTACTTGACGCCCTTGGCCTTGTACGGGTCGGGCTTGCGCAGCTTGCGGATGTTGGCCGCAACCTCGCCGACCTTCTGCTTGTCGATGCCCTCGACCGAGAAGTGCGTCGGGTTCTCGACCTTGAACGAGATGCCCTCGGGCGCCTCGACGGTGATCGAGTGGCTGTAGCCGAGCGCGAACTCGAGGTTCGAGCCCTTGGCCGCAACGCGGTAACCGACACCGCTGATCTCGAGCTTCTTCACGTAACCCTGGGTCACGCCGGTGATCATGTTCGCCACCAGCGTGCGGGACAGGCCGTGCAGGGCCTTGTTCTGACGCTCGTCGTTGGGGCGGGTGACGTTGAGAACGCCGTCCTCACCCTTGGCGATGTCGATCGGCGCGGCAACGGTGTGAGTCAGGGAACCCTTGGGGCCCTTGACCGAAACCGTACGGCCGTCGATGGTGACGTCCACGCCGGCGGGAACCGTGATGGGGAGCTTGCCAATGCGCGACATAGCTGTTTCCTCCGTTCCCTTCCGCTACCAGACGTAGGCGAGAACTTCTCCGCCTACGCCCTTCTTGCCGGCCTGCTTGTCGGTCAGGAGACCGTGCGACGTGGAGATGATCGCCACGCCGAGGCCACCGAGGACCTTGGGCAGGTTGGTGGACTTCGCGTACACCCGGAGACCGGGCTTGGAGATCCGCTTGATGCCCGCGATGGAGCGCTCACGGTTCGGGCCGAACTTCAGCTCGAGAACGAGGTTCTTGCCGACCTCGGCGTCCTCGACCTTCCAGCCCGTGATGAAGCCCTCCTGCTGGAGGATCTCCGCGATGTGCGACTTGATCTTCGATGCCGGCATCGTCACGGAGTCGTGGTATGCCGAGTTCGCGTTCCGCAGACGCGTAAGCATGTCTGCGATCGGATCAGTCATGGTCATGAATTGGCCTTCGGCCTCTCTCGCCGGGGTTTCCTGGTGCGCCATCCCTCTCCCCGATCCGAGACGGGACGGGTGCGGCGCGGTGGACCTACGGCGTAGTAAGTCGTATGGGCGTCAGGCGCCCAACCCTCCAAGCCTAAGCCATGGAGAGGTGGGCCCCTGACACTGCCCTTTACTTACCGAGAGCTTCCGGAATCCCGAAGTACGGGACTACCAGGAGCTCTTGGTCACGCCCGGCAGCTCGCCACGGTGAGCCATCTCACGAAGGCACACGCGGCAGAGGCCGAACTTGCGGTACACGGAGTGCGGACGGCCGCAGCGCTGGCAGCGCGTGTAGCCACGTACGCCGAACTTGGGCTTACGAGCAGCCTTGGCAATCAGAGCCTTCTTCGCCATCTCGCTTACGCCTCCTTGAAGGGGAAGCCGAGGTGACGGAGAAGGGCACGGCCTTCGGCGTCGTTGGTCGCCGTGGTGACCACGGTGATGTCCATACCCCGGACGCGGTCGATCTTGTCCTGGTCGATCTCGTGGAACATGACCTGCTCCGTGAGACCGAAGGTGTAGTTGCCACGGCCGTCGAACTGCTTGGGGGACAGACCGCGGAAGTCGCGGATGCGCGGCAGCGCGAGCGACAGGGTGCGGTCCAGGAACTCCCACATGCGGTCGCCACGGAGCGTGACGTGGGCACCGATCGGCTGACCCTCACGCAGCTTGAACTGCGCGATGGACTTGCGGGCCTTGGTGACGGCCGGCTTCTGACCGGTGATCGTGGTGAGGTCGCGGATGGCGCCGTCGATCAGCTTGGAGTCGCGGGCGGCGTCGCCCACACCCATGTTGACCACGATCTTGACGAGGCCGGGGATCTGCATGACGTTCTCGTAGGAGAACTCCTCACGCAGCTTGCCCGCGATCTCCTCGCGGTACTTCGTCTTCAGACGCGGAGTGGTGGTGGTAGCCATCAGATGTCCTCACCCGTCCGCTTGGCAACGCGGATCTTGTTGCCTTCGTCGTCGAAGCGGTAGCCGACACGCGTGACAACCTTGTTGCCGTCCTTCTCAACGACCAGCTGGACGTTGGAGACGTGGATCGGCGCCTCGGTCGTGACGATGCCGCCGGCCTGCGAACCGCGAGCGGTCGGACCGGCCTTGGTGTGCTTCTTGACCCGGTTGACACCCTCGACCAGGACGCGGTCCTCGCGCGGGAAAGCGGCAATGACCTTGCCCTGCTTGCCCTTGTCCTTGCCGGTGATGACCTGGACCAGGTCGCCCTTCTTGATCTTCATGCTTACAGCACCTCCGGCGCGAGCGAGATGATCTTCATGAACTTCTTCTCGCGCAGCTCACGGCCGACCGGGCCGAAGATACGGGTGCCGCGAGGGTCGCCGTCGTTCTTCAGAATGACAGCGGCGTTCTCGTCGAAGCGGATGTACGAGCCGTCCGGACGGCGGCGCTCCTTGACGGTGCGAACGATGACCGCCTTGACGACGTCACCCTTCTTCACGTTGCCACCGGGGATCGCGTCCTTGACGGTGGCGACGATGACGTCACCGATGCCCGCGTAGCGGCGACCGGAGCCACCGAGCACACGGATGCAAAGGATCTCCTTCGCACCAGTGTTGTCGGCGACACGCAGTCGCGACTCCTGCTGGATCACGTCTATCTCCTGTTTGTCTGCCGGTTCCCGGCGAGCTCCGTAAGTGACTTACGGAGCTCGCCGAGCCTGGCGGAACTGTCCTGCGGGGATGCCCGCAGGAATTACTTGGCCTTCTCGAGGATCTCGACGATGCGCCAGCGCTTCGTCGCGGACAGCGGACGCGTCTCCATGAGGAGGACACGGTCGCCGACGCCCGCAGCGTTCTGCTCGTCGTGCGCCTTGAGCTTGTTCGTACGGCGGATGACCTTGCCGTACAGCGCGTGCTTGACGCGGTCCTCGACGGCGACGACGACGGTCTTGTCCATCTTGTCGCTGACGACGAGACCCTCACGGGTCTTGCGGAAGCCGCGGGCCTCTGCAGTCTGCTCAGTCACGTTGCTCTCACTCATCAGGCGCTCTCCACCGTCTCGATGCCCAGCTCGCGCTCACGCATCAGGGTGTAGATCCGCGCGATGTCCTTACGGACGGCCTTGAGCCGACCGTGGTTCTCGAGCTGGCCCGTCGCCGCCTGGAAGCGGAGGTTGAACAGCTCTTCCTTGGCTTCGCGGAGCTTGTTGAGAAGCTCCTCGTCGCCCAGTTCGCGCAGCTCGGACGCCTTGGTACCGGCCGACATCACGCTTCACCTGCCTCGCGCTTGACGATCTTGCACTTCATCGGCAGCTTGTGAGCCGCACGGGTCAGGGCCTCGCGCGCGATCTTCTCGTTGGGGTAGGACAGCTCGAACATGACCCGGCCCGGGTGCACGTTCGCGACCCACCACTCCGGAGAACCCTTACCGGAACCCATGCGGGTCTCGGCAGGCTTCTTCGTGAGCGGGCGGTCCGGGTAGATGTTGATCCAGACCTTGCCACCACGCTTGATGTGGCGGGTCATGGCGATACGGGCCGCCTCGATCTGGCGGTTGGTCACGTACGCCGGCGTGAGGGCCTGGATGCCGTACTCGCCGAACGCAACCGTCGTACCGCCCTTGGCCTGACCGCGGCGCTTCGGGTGGTGCTGCTTGCGGTGCTTGACCCTACGGGGGATCAGCATGTCGGTCAGGCCTCCGTTCCGGTGCTCTCAGCCGGAGCGGCGGCAGCGGGAGCCTCGGCCTTGGGGGCCTCGGCGCCGGCAGCCTGCTGCTGCGGCTTGCGACCGCGCCGCTCGCCACCACCACGGCCACCACGGGCCGGACGGTCGCCAGCGCCGCCACCGCGAGCCGGGCGGTTACCCGCACGGGCGGCAGCGTTCTCGGCGCGGACCTCAGCGATGTTCTTGACATCGCCCTTGTAGATCCAGACCTTCACACCGATACGGCCGAAGGTCGTCTTGGCCTCGAAGAAGCCGTAGTCGACGTTCGCGCGGAGCGTGTGCAGGGGCACACGGCCCTCGCGGTAGAACTCCGAGCGGGACATCTCGGCGCCGCCGAGACGGCCACCGCACTGGATCTTGATGCCCTTGGCGCCCGCCTTCATCGCCGACTGCATGCTCTTGCGCATGGCACGGCGGAAGGAGACGCGGGAGGACAGCTGCTCGGCGACGGCCTGGGCCACCAGCTGAGCGTCCGTCTCCGGGTTCTTGACCTCGAGGATGTTCAGCTGGACCTGCTTGCCGGTCAGCTTCTCCAGGTCACCGCGGATGCGGTCGGCCTCGGCGCCGCGGCGGCCGATGACGATGCCCGGACGCGCGGTGTGGATGTCCACGCGGACACGGTCACGGGTGCGCTCGATCTCAACCTTCGAGATACCGGCGCGCTCCATGCCGGACGTCATCATCCGACGGATGGCGACGTCTTCCTTGACGTAGTCCTTGTACAGCTTGTCGGCGTACCAACGCGACTTGAAGTCGGTCGTGACACCGAGCCGGAACCCATGCGGGTTTACCTTCTGGCCCATTACCGGGTTCCTTCCTTGCTGCTGACGACCACGGTGATGTGGCTGGTCCGCTTGCGGATCCGGTAGGCACGGCCCTGGGCACGCGGACGGAACCGCTTCAGGGTCGGACCCTCGTCGACGTACGCCTCGGAAACGAAGAGGCTGTCGACATCGGTGTGGTCGTAGTTGTGCGCGGCGTTGGCGATGGCGCTGTCGAGCACCTTGCCCACCGGCTGGCTAGCGGCCTGCGGGGCGAAACGCAGGACCGCCTGAGCCTCCGTGGCATCCATGCCACGGATGAGGTCCACCACGCGGCGGGCCTTCATGGGCGTGACGCGGATGTACCGCGCCTGGGCCCTGGCTTCCATGGTTGTCCTTCCAGTGTCTGTCATGGTCATTCCACCCCGCGTTAGCGGCGCTTCGACTTCCGGTCGTCCTTGACGTGACCCCGGAAGGTGCGCGTCGGCGAGAACTCGCCGAGCTTGTGGCCGACCATCGACTCGGTGACAAACACCGGAATGTGGGTCTTGCCGTTGTGCACCGCGATCGTGTGGCCCAGCATGGCCGGGACGATCATCGAGCGACGGGACCAGGTCTTGATGACGTTCTTGGAACCGGCTTCGTTCTGGGCGTCCACCTTCTTGATCAGGTGGTCGTCGACGAAGGGCCCCTTCTTGAGACTGCGCGGCATCTAAACCCGCTCCTAGCGCTTCTTGTTCGTCTTGCGGCGGCGGACGATGTACTTGTTCGACGCCTTCTTGGGCGAACGAGTACGACCTTCCTTCTGACCCCAGGGGCTGACCGGGTGGCGACCACCGGAGGTCTTGCCCTCACCACCACCGTGGGGGTGGTCAACCGGGTTCATCGCCACACCGCGAACGGTCGGGCGGACGCCCAGCCAGCGCTTGCGGCCGGCCTTGCCCCAGTTGATGTTGCTCTGCTCGGCGTTGCCGACCTCGCCGACGGTGGCGCGGCAGCGCACGTCGACCAGACGGATCTCACCGGACGGCATGCGGAGGTGGGCCATCGAGCCCTCCTTCGCGAGCAGCTGCACGGAGGTGCCGGCGGAGCGGGCGAACTTGGCGCCGCCGCCCGGACGGAGCTCGATCGCGTGGATCGTGGTACCGACCGGGATGTTGCGGAGCGCCAGGTTGTTGCCCGGCTTGATGTCGGCCCCGGGACCGTTCTCGACGCGGTCACCCTGCTGCAGGTTGCGCGGGGCGAGGATGTAGCGCTTCTCGCCGTCGGCGTAGTGCAGCAGCGCGATGCGCGCGGTGCGGTTGGGGTCGTACTCGATGTGCGCGACCTTCGCCGGCACGCCGTCCTTGTCGTGACGACGGAAGTCGATCACTCGGTAGGCGCGCTTGTGTCCGCCACCCTGGTGGCGAACGGTCACACGACCGGCGTTGTTACGGCCGCCCTTGCTGTGCAGCGGGCGGACCAGCGACTTCTCCGGCGTGGACCGCGTGACCTCGACGAAGTCGGCGACGCTGGAGCCGCGACGGCCCGGCGTAGTCGGCTTGTACTTGCGGATTCCCATTTCTCAGTCCTCGTCCGATATCGGACGATCCGACCCGCTTACGCGGTCGGACCGCCGAAGATGTCGATACGGTCGCCCTCAGCGAGGGTCACGATCGCGCGCTTGGTGGCCGCACGCTGGCCGAAGCCGGTGCGGGTCCGCTTGCGCTTGCCCTGGCGGTTGATCGTGTTGACCCCGGTGACCTTGACCGAGAAGACCGCCTGGACGGCCTGCTTGATCTGGGTCTTGTTGGCACTCGGGTCGACCAGGAACGTGTACTTGTTCTCGTCGATGAGCGCGTAGCTCTTCTCCGACACGACCGGCTTCAGCAGGACGTCACGGGGGTCCGTGTACGACTTGCTCAGCGGGGTGACGACGGTGTTCTTGCCCTCGGCCTCGTGGCGGCGCGCCTTGGCGACGCGCGCGGCCTTGGCGGCCTTGGCGGCCTTCGAGGCGATAGCGGGGTGACGGATGGCCATCAGACCTCGCTCCCTTCGGTGTCATTGGCCTTCGGGCCCGACACGAAGGACTCGAATGCGGCCTGGGTGAAGACCACGTCGTCCGAGACGAGAACGTCGTACGTGTTCAGCTGGCCCGGCTCCAGGATGTGGACCTGGGGCAGGTTGCGGGCGGACAGCCACGCGGCCTCGTCGGCGCGCTCGATGACGAGCAGCAGGTTCTTGCGCTCGCTGATCTTGCCGAAGAGCGTCTTCGCGGCCTTCGTCGACGGGTTCTCACCCTCGATGACGCCGGAGACGACGTGGATGCGGTTGTTGCGGGCCCGGTCGGTGAGGGCGTGGCGCAGGGCCGCGGCCTTCATCTTCTTCGGGGTCCGCTGCGAGTAGTCACGCGGCTGCGGGCCGTGGACGACGCCACCGCCGGCAAACTGCGGCGCACGGGTCGAACCCTGGCGGGCGCGGCCGGTGCCCTTCTGGCGGTAAGGCTTCTTGCCACCACCACGGACTTCACCGCGGGTCTTGGTCTTGTGCGTGCCCTGGCGGGCAGCGGCCAGCTGTGCGACGACGACCTGGTGAAGCAGCGGAACGCTGATCTTCTCTACGTCGAAGATCTCCGCGGGGAGCTCGACGGTACCGGCCTTGTCGCCCACCGGCGAAAGGATGTCAACAGTGCTCATCGGTTACCTCAGGCCCCCTTGGCCGCGGTGCGGACCAGGACGAGGCCGCCGTTCGGACCGGGAACCGCGCCCTTGATGAGCAGCAGACCCTTCTCCGCGTCAACGGCGTGGACGGTCAGGTTCTGGGTGGTGACCCGCTCGTTGCCCATACGACCCGCCATGCGGAGGCCCTTGAACACACGGCCCGGGGTGGCGCAGCCACCGATGGAACCGGGCGAGCGGTGCTTGCGCTGGGTGCCGTGACCGGCGCCGAGGCCCTTGAAGTTGTGACGCTTCATGACACCGGCGAAGCCCTTGCCCTTGCTCTTGCCGGTGACGTCGACCTTGATCCCGGCCTCGAACACCTCGGCCGTGATCTCCTGGCCGAGGGTGTACTCGGAGGCGTCCGCGGTGCGGATCTCGACGAGGTGGCGACGGGGGGTGACGTCGGCCTTGGCGAAGTGACCCTTGAGGGGCTTGTTCACCTTGCGCGGGTCGATCTCGCCGAAGGCGATCTGGACCGACTCGTAGCCGTCACTGTCATTCGTACGGACCTGGGTCACGACGTTCGGGCCGGCCTTGACGACGGTGACCGGAACAACACGGTTGTTCTCGTCCCACACCTGCGTCATGCCGAGCTTCTCGCCCAGGATGCCCTTGATCTGCTTAGCCATTCTCAGATCACCGACCCTCAGAGCTTGATCTCGATGTCGACACCGGCCGGGAGGTCGAGTCGCATCAGAGAGTCAACGGTCTTGGGGGTCGGGTCGAGAATGTCGATCAGGCGCTTGTGCGTGCGCATCTCGAAGTGCTCGCGCGAGTCCTTGTACTTGTGCGGCGACTTGATGACGCAGTACACGTTCTTCTCAGTGGGCAGCGGCACCGGGCCCGCGACCGACGCACCAGTACGCGTCACCGTCTCGACGATCTTCTTCGCCGAGCTGTCGATGACCTCGTGGTCGTAGGCCTTGAGCCGGATGCGGATCTTCTGTCCCGCCATGGCTACTCAGTAGTCCTGTCTCTCGTACGCTCTGGACCCGGTGTCCACTTCGTTTCCTCCGACCCACGCGGTCGGGCGTGTCGCACTCCCGCTGACACAGATGTCCCATATGGAACATCCCTTGCTGGGGAACACGGCCCTTACGGAACCGCAAGCCGAGGGCGAAAGCCCACCGGGTGCCTGGTCGGTGCCGCACTGACACTTCCCGGAAGATTCCCGTACGTCCGCCCCAGCGCTGCCGTAAGGCAGTTAGGGCGACGAGTACTGTGGGACTCGCTTCCGGTCCTCCCGGCGGGAGGCGCGCAGCATCAACACTCGACCGAGCAACTCGGACAGTCTGCCATATGGGGCAGGGCGCTGGCCAATCGAGCCGGAGAGAATACCCCGAGGGTGACGTAGGTCAAACACCGGTGCGTGCCGTGCGGTCCGGGCAGGGCCTGTCAGGCCGCCCGCTGGAAGCCCCTCAGGCGCACGAAGGAAGAGTCCAGGCCCCTCTTCAACGCCCGTGCCACCGGCCGTTCCACGAGCCTGTGCACCAGCCAGGCCAGCACCAGGAACCCGGCGATGAGGCCCGCGACCAGCAACCGCGGGTCCATCGTGTCGTGCAGGCGGCTGATGAGCACCGTGCCGGCGACGTAGTGCACGAGGTAGAGCGGGTAGGTCAGGGAGCCCGCCGTCACCAGCCACTTCCACTGGATGCGGTCGGTGTGGCCGAGGGCGACGGCGACCATGAACAGCATGAACAGGGTGAAGATGACCACCGCGCCGCGCCAGCTGCTGACCTGCTCGTGAGCGACCCGCTCCCCCAGCTCCAACTGGCCCATGAGCCAGGCCATCGCGAGGATGCCCCACAGGAGCAGGTCCTGGCCGAAGCGGTGCATGAGGTAGAGCGCGAGGCCGGCGATGAAGTACCAGGCGGCGCTCGGATCGGCGACCAGCACCATCAGCGGGAACTTGGAGATCGGGGCGAGCATCGCGGCGGCGCCCCAGACGCAGCAGAAGATGACGACCCGGCGGTAGGTCAGGCCCATGGCGACGACGATCAGGAACAGCAGATAGAAACGCAGCTCGGACCAGAGGGTCCAGTACACGCCGTCGACGTTCGGGACGCCCGAACCCGCTTGCAGCATCGTCAGGTTGAACAGGACCTTCCGCATCGACAGCCGCTCCCACACCCCGGGCATGAGCACCAGCACGGCCGTCGTGAAGAAGACGGCGAACCAGTAGGCGGGGTAGAGGCGGATCACCCGTGAGACGAAGAAGTCCTTCGGCGTACGGCCCCAGCACGACATGCAGATCACGAAGCCGCTGATCACGAAGAAGATCTCGACGCCGATCCAGCCGAAGGACGAGACGCGGAAGACGGTCGGCATGATCTCGGACACCGGCCGGTCCCAGATCGCATTGCCCGGCCTGTCGACCCGGCTGGTGCCGACGAAGTGGTGCAGGACCACCATCAGGGCGGCGAGCAGGCGGATGCCGTCGACGACATAGAGCCGCGGGCGCTTCCGCACGGCGGCGCGGGTGGACGTGCTCGGGCTCGGCGCAGATGTCAGGCGTGGTGGGCGCTGGGCCACCACCGCCGGCATCGGCACCGACAAACGGCTGCGCACACCCTGCATCAAGAGACCTAGCCATCCTCGGTAGTTGCTCGGGGCCCGGCGGCCACGGACGACCGTTCACGCTACGGCTGCACGTTCCGCCCCACCGGGACAGAAAAGAACATTCCTCCCGCACGTACTCCGAAGTTGCCGGAACTCTTGCCAATCCGCCGCACAACGTTCGACTAGGTTTCACCTTGCAGGAGCACAACCATCGGGCTGTTCGAAAAGAATTCGAAAGAAGAAAAGGCCCGTACGACCGAAGTCATACGGGCCCCTTCAGAGTCCTACCAGGTCAAGATCACTTGTTGATCTTGGTGACCTGACCGGCGCCCACGGTCCGGCCACCCTCACGGATGGCGAACTTCAGGCCCTCTTCCATGGCGACGGGCTGGATGAGCTCCACCTTCATCTCGGTGTTGTCACCCGGCATGACCATCTCCGTGCCCTCGGGGAGGGTCACAACACCGGTCACGTCAGTCGTACGGAAGTAGAACTGCGGACGGTAGTTGTTGAAGAACGGCGTGTGGCGGCCACCCTCGTCCTTGGACAGGATGTAGGCCTGCGCCTCGAACTCGGTGTGCGGGGTGACCGAGCCCGGCTTGATGATGACCTGGCCGCGCTCGACGTCCTCGCGCTTGATGCCACGGAGGAGCAGACCGACGTTCTCACCGGCCTGGCCCTCGTCGAGCAGCTTGCGGAACATCTCGATGCCGGTGACCGTGGTGGTGGTCTTCTCCTGCTTGATGCCCACGATGTCGACGGTCTCGTTGACCTTGAGGACACCACGCTCGATACGGCCGGTGACGACCGTACCGCGACCGGTGATCGTGAAGACGTCCTCGATCGGCATCAGGAACGGCTTGTCGACGTCACGCTCGGGCTGCGGGATGTTCTCGTCGACGGCCTTCATCAGGTCGAGGACGGTCTGACCCCACTCCTTGTCGCCCTCAAGGGCCTTGAGCGCCGAGACCTTGACGACCGGAAGGTCGTCGCCCGGGAACTCGTACTCGGAGAGCAGCTCGCGGACCTCGAGCTCGACGAGCTCCAGGATCTCCTCGTCGTCCACCATGTCGGCCTTGTTCAGGGCGACGACGATGTACGGAACGCCGACCTGGCGGGCCAGGAGCACGTGCTCCTTGGTCTGCGGCATCGGGCCGTCGGTGGCGGCGACCACGAGGATGGCGCCGTCCATCTGCGCCGCACCCGTGATCATGTTCTTGATGTAGTCCGCGTGACCGGGGCAGTCGACGTGGGCGTAGTGACGCGTCTCCGTCTGGTACTCGACGTGCGCGATGGAGATGGTGATACCGCGCTGGCGCTCCTCAGGAGCCTTGTCGATCTGGTCGAAGGCCGAGGCCTCGTTCAGGTCCGGGTACGCGTCGTGCAGCACCTTGGTAATGGCGGCCGTGAGGGTCGTCTTACCGTGGTCGATGTGACCGATGGTGCCGATGTTGACGTGCGGCTTAGTCCGCTCGAACTTCGCCTTCGCCACTGGGGTCCTCCTGTGGAGTGGTTCTGAACGCCTTGCTTCATCGGCGCCAGGTGATCTTTGCTGGAAAGCCCGGGCCCGGGGCATTCTCACCACGATTGTGGCGGAATGCCCCCAGAGGCTCCGGAGTCAAGCCTAAAGCGTGTGAACGCGGTGCGTTACTCGCCCTTGGCCTTCGCGATGATCTCCTCGGCGACGTTCCGCGGAACCTCGGCGTAGGAGTCGAACTGCATCGAGTAGCTTGCGCGACCCGACGTCTTGCTGCGGAGGTCTCCGACGTAGCCGAACATCTCCGAGAGGGGCACGAGACCCTTCACGACGCGGGCACCGGCCCGCTCCTCCATGGCCTGGATCTGACCACGGCGGGAGTTGATGTCGCCGATGACCTCACCCATGTAGTCCTCGGGCGTGGTGACCTCGACGGCCATCATCGGCTCGAGCAGCACGGGGCTGGCCTTGCGCGCGGCCTCCTTGAAGGCCTGCGAACCGGCGATCTTGAACGCGAGCTCGGAGGAGTCGACCTCGTGGTAGGCACCGTCGAGAAGCGTGACGCGGACGCCCGTCATCTCGTAGCCGGCCAGGATGCCGAACTGCATGGCCTCCTGCGCACCGGCGTCCACCGACGGGATGTACTCCCGCGGGATACGGCCACCGGTGACCTTGTTCACGAACTCGTACGCCGGACCGTCGGCCTCGGTGATGGGCTCGATCGCGATCTGCACCTTGGCGAACTGACCGGTACCACCGGTCTGCTTCTTGTGGGTGTAGTCCACGCGCTCGACGGCCTTGCGGATCGTCTCGCGGTACGCGACCTGCGGCTTGCCGACGTTGGCCTCGACCTTGAACTCACGGCGCATACGGTCGACCAGCACCTCGAGGTGCAGTTCGCCCATACCGCCGATGATGGTCTGGCCGGTCTCCTCGTCCGAGTGGACCTGGAAGGAGGGGTCCTCCTCCGCGAGACGCTGGATGGCGACACCCAGCTTCTCCTGGTCACCCTTGGACTTGGGCTCGATGGCGACCTGAATGACCGGCGCCGGGAAGTCCATGGACTCCAGGATGACCGGGTTCTTGTCGTCGGACAGCGTCTCACCGGTGGTGGTCTGCTTCAGGCCCATGACGGCGACGATGTCACCGGCGCCCACCGACTCGATCTCCTCACGCTTGTTCGCGTGCATACGGTAGATCTTGCCGATGCGCTCCTTCTTGCCCTTGACGGAGTTCAGCACGGCGGTGCCGGACTCCAGGCGGCCCGAGTAGACCCGGACGAAGGTGAGCTTGCCGAGGTGCGGGTCGCTCATGATCTTGAACGCCAGCGCGGACAGCGGCTCCTCGTCGGACGGCTTGCGCTTGACGACCAGCTCCGGGTCCTTGACGTCGTGGCCCTCGATGGCCTCGACGTCGAGCGGAGAGGGAAGGTAGCGCACAACCGCGTCGAGCAGGGGCTGAACGCCCTTGTTCTTGAACGCGGTACCGCAGAACACCGGGGTGACCGTGGTGTCCTTGGACTTGCCGGACGCGATGGTGATGCGACGGATCGCGGCGTACAGCTGCTCCGCGGAAGGCTCCTCGCCCTCCAGGTACAGCTCCATGATCTCTTCGTCGTTCTCGGCCACGGCCTCCAGCAGCTTGCCGCGGTACTCCTCGGCAGCCTCGGTGTGCGTGTCCGGGATGTCGACGACGTCGTACATCTCGCCCTTGGTGGCCTCGGCGGACCACACGAAGGCCTTCATGGTGACCAGGTCGACGACGCCCTTGAAGTCGGCCTCGGCACCGATCGGCAGCTGCATCACGATCGGCTGAGCGCCGAGGCGGTCAGAGATCATGTCGACGCAGCGGTGGAACTCGGCACCGGTCCGGTCGAGCTTGTTGACGAAGCAGATGCGCGGAACGCCGTAGCGGTCCGCCTGACGCCACACCGTCTCGGACTGCGGCTCAACGCCGGCGACGCCGTCGAACACCGTCACGGCACCGTCGAGCACGCGCAGCGAACGCTCCACCTCGACGGTGAAGTCGACGTGGCCCGGGGTGTCGATGATGTTGATGGTGTGGTCGACGTCATCCATCGGCCAGTGACAGGTGGTGGCAGCAGAGGTGATCGTGATGCCACGCTCCTGCTCCTGCTCCATCCAGTCCATGGTGGCAGCGCCGTCGTGGACCTCACCGATCTTGTAGGAAACGCCGGTGTAGAACAGGATCCGCTCGGTGGTGGTCGTCTTGCCCGCGTCGATGTGGGCCATGATCCCGATATTGCGGACCTTGGCCAGGTCAAGTGAAGTGGTAGCCATAAGGCTTCAGTCTTCTCTCGGTCTCGATGTGGGTAGCGACTACCAGCGGTAGTGCGCGAAGGCCTTGTTGGACTCGGCCATCTTGTGGGTGTCCTCGCGCTTCTTCACGGCCGCACCGAGGCCGTTCGAGGCGTCGAGAAGCTCGTTGAGGAGACGCTCGGTCATGGTCTTCTCGCGACGGGCGCGGGAGTAGCCGACCAGCCAGCGCAGCGCCAGGGTGTTGGCGCGGCCGGGCTTGACCTCGACCGGCACCTGGTAGGTGGCGCCACCGACACGGCGGGACTTGACCTCGAGGGTCGGCTTGATGTTCTCGAGAGCGCGCTTGAGCGTGATGACCGGGTCGTTGCTGGTCTTCTCGCGCAGGCCCTCCATGGCGCCGTAGACGATGCGCTCGGCGGTGGAGCGCTTGCCGTTCAGCAGCACCTTGTTGATGAGCGACGTGACAAGAGGAGAACCGTAGACCGGGTCGATGATGACCGGGCGCTTCGGGGCGGGGCCCTTACGAGGCATTCTTACTTCTCCTTCTTGGCGCCGTAGCGGCTGCGGGCCTGCTTGCGGTTCTTCACACCCTGAGTGTCAAGGGAACCGCGGATGATCTTGTAGCGAACACCCGGCAGGTCCTTCACACGGCCACCACGCACGAGCACGATGGAGTGCTCCTGCAGGTTGTGTCCCTCACCCGGAATGTAAGCGGTGACTTCGATCCCGCTGGTCAGACGCACACGCGCGACCTTACGCAGGGCCGAGTTCGGCTTCTTCGGGGTGGTCGTGAACACACGCGTGCAGACGCCCCGACGCTGAGGGGAACCCTCGAGTGCGGGCGTCTTGTTCTTCTCGACCTTGTCCTGCCGGCCCTTACGGACCAGCTGCTGGATCGTAGGCACTACTTCTCCGGTTTCTGTGTGCCGATAGGTGAAGCTAACCTGGAACGTCGCCGACCCACGCGGTCGGGTGTGTCGAATCCCGCAGACTCCCGCCGCAAGGCGAGAAGGGCGCAGATTACGGTGGCCAGTGACGGCTCCCCTTGTGCGGTTGAAGGCACGCACGAGAGCCAGGGCACACCCCAGGCACAAGGTCTGAGCGTACCTACCGCATTCGCTGCGGTCAAAACAAATGGACCTGGGCCGCATCGCCGCACGGAGCATGTCAAGCCCCAACGCCGCCGATGATCTTCGATTTCACGATTCGGGCACCTCGGGACCGCATCTGATGATCTTCGAATCCTCCGCGGAATCGATCAGGCCGACGCGGCCGCGGCCACGATCATCGCAGTCAGTATGAGCGCCCAGCCGATGGTGGAAAGCCAGCCCAGCACGAGCCCGGTGAGGGCGAGCGCGTCGCCCGCGTCCCCGGTGCGGCGGATCTCGGCGCGGGCTGCATGCCCCAGGACCACGGCGGGGATCCCGGTCAGCCCGAACGTCACCAGACACATCCCACCGCAGACCGCGGCACCGACCGCCTTGCCGTTCGTCCTCGGCCGCACCGGCAGGAACGTCCCCGGCACGCTCACGACGGGCGCAGGGTGCGGTACGGGGCCCTGCGGCAGGTCGGCCACCAGGAGCGCCAGCTCACCGACCGTACGGGCCGCATAGGCCCGCCCTACCCGCTTCTCGAACTCGGGCTGCTCCAGTCGCCCTTCGCCGTACCCCGCCCGGAGCACGTCCACAGCACGCTCACGGTCGGCATGCGAGGCAAGCATGGACGGACTCCCCTGCCCGGCCCACACCTGTGCCGCACCGCCCTGCCCGGCCCACACCTGCGGAACACCATCGCCCTGCCACCGCTGCGGGGCATGACTCCCCTGCCACATCGGCGGGGCGTCTTTCCCCTGCCACGGCTGCCACGACGGGTGCGTCATGGAACACCTCCCCCGTAATGGTCCGAGTTCCTCCATGATGCGCCGAAACCGGTATGTCCGGCACCGGGGGCGACCCGGAGAAAACCCGGAGACGTCCCGGATATGCCGAAGGGCGGCCACCCCGAGAGGTGACCGCCCTTCGACTCAAGCGACTCGCTTACTGGTTGTACGGACCGTAGTCGTAGTCCTCCAGCGGAACGGCCTGGCCGGAGCCCGTGCCGAACGGCGAGTAGTCGATGTCGTCGTAGCCGACGGCCGAGTACATCGCGGCCTTGGCCTCCTCGGTCGGCTCGACCCGGATGTTGCGGTAGCGGGACAGGCCCGTACCGGCCGGGATGAGCTTACCGATGATGACGTTCTCCTTGAGGCCGATGAGGCTGTCGGACTTGGCGTTGATCGCCGCGTCCGTCAGGACTCGGGTCGTCTCCTGGAAGGAGGCGGCCGACAGCCAGGATTCCGTCGCCAGCGAGGCCTTGGTGATACCCATCAGCTGCGGACGACCGGAGGCCGGGTGACCGCCCTCCTGGACCACACGACGGTTCTCGGTCTCGAACTTCGAGCGCTCGACCAGCTCACCGGGCAGCAGCTCGGCGTCGCCGGACTCGATGATCGTCACACGGCGCAGCATCTGCCGGATGATGATCTCGATGTGCTTGTCGTGGATCGACACACCCTGCGAGTTGTAGACCTTCTGCACCTCGCCGACCAGGTGGATCTGGACGGCGCGCTGGCCGAGGATACGCAGCACGTCGTGCGGGTTCTGGGTACCCACGGTGAGCTGCTGGCCCACCTCGACGTGCTCGCCCTCGCTGACCTTCAGACGGGCGCGCTTCGAGATCGGGAACGCCGTCTCGTCGCTGCCGTCGTCCGGCGTGACGACCAGCTTCTTGGTCTTCTCGGTCTCCTCGATCCGCACGCGGCCGGCGGCCTCGGAGATCGGGGCGACACCCTTCGGGGTACGGGCCTCGAAGAGCTCGACGACACGCGGCAGACCCTGGGTGATGTCGTCACCGGCCACACCACCGGTGTGGAAGGTACGCATCGTCAGCTGGGTACCGGGCTCACCGATGGACTGGGCGGCGATGATGCCGACCGCCTCACCGATGTCGACCAGCTTGCCGGTGGCCAGCGAGCGGCCGTAGCACATGGCGCAGGTGCCGACGTGGGACTCGCAGGTCAGGATCGAGCGGGTCTTGACCTGCTCGACACCGTGCAGGACCAGCTGGTCGATGAGCACGTCACCGAGGTCGACGTTGGCCGGCGCGATCACCTTGCCGTCGATGACGACGTCCTCGGCGAGCATACGGGCGTAGACACTGGTCTCGACGTCGTCCGCCTTGCGCAGCACGCCGTCGGCGTCGCGGTTGGCGATCCGCAGCTTCAGACCGCGCTCGGTACCGCAGTCCTCCTCGCGGATGATCACGTCCTGCGAGACGTCCACCAGACGACGGGTCAGGTAACCCGAGTCGGCGGTACGCAGGGCGGTGTCCGCGAGACCCTTACGGGCACCGTGCGTGGAGATGAAGTACTCCAGCACGGACAGGCCCTCACGGAAGGACGCCTTGATCGGACGCGGAATCGTCTCGTTCTTGGCGTTCGACACCAGACCACGCATACCGGCGATCTGACGCATCTGCATCATGTTGCCTCGTGCGCCCGAGTTCACCATCATGAAGATCGGGTTGGTCTTCGGGAAGTTCTCGTTCATGGCCTCGGCAACCTCGTTGGTCGCCTTGGTCCAGATCGCGATGAGTTCCTGGGTGCGCTCGTCCTTGGTGATCAGACCACGCTCGTACTGCTTCTGGACCTTCTCGTCCTGCGCCTCGTAACCCTTGACGATCTCCTTCTTCGCCTCGGGAACGACGACGTCGGAGATGGCCACGGTGACACCGGAACGGGTCGCCCAGTAGAAGCCCGCCGCCTTCAGGTTGTCGAGCGTCGCCGCCACGATGACCTTGGGGTAGCGCTCGGCGAGGTCGTTGACGATCTCGGAGAGCTGCTTCTTGCCGACCTCGTAGTCGACGAACGGGTAGTCCTCGGGCAGCAGCTCGTTGAAGAGCGCGCGGCCCAGCGTGGTGTGCAGCCGGAAGCTGTCACCCTGCTGCCACTCCGGGTCGCCCTCCTCCTGCGCCGGCGGGGTCCACCCGCGGGGCGGGATGGTGCCGACGGGGAAGCGGATGTCGACCTTCGACTGGAGCGAGAGCTCGCCCGCGTCGAACGCCATGATCGCCTCGGCCGCGGAGCCGAAGGACCGGCCCTCACCCTTGACGTTCCGCATCTCGCTGTCGGTGGTGAGGAAGAACAGACCGAGGACCATGTCCTGGGTCGGCATCGTCACCGGACGGCCGTCCGCGGGCTTGAGGATGTTGTTCGAGGAGAGCATCAGGATGCGCGCCTCGGCCTGCGCCTCCGCGGAGAGCGGAAGGTGTACGGCCATCTGGTCACCGTCGAAGTCCGCGTTGAACGCGGTGCAGACGAGCGGGTGGATCTGGATGGCCTTGCCCTCGACCAGCTGCGGCTCGAAGGCCTGGATGCCGAGGCGGTGCAGCGTGGGCGCACGGTTCAGCAGAACCGGGTGCTCCGCGATGACCTCTTCCAGGACGTCGTACACGACCGTGCGGCCGCGCTCGACCATCCGCTTGGCGCTCTTGATGTTCTGCGCGTGGTTCAGGTCGACCAGGCGCTTCATCACGAACGGCTTGAAGAGCTCCAGCGCCATGGCCTTCGGCAGACCGCACTGGTGCAGCTTCAGCTGCGGACCGACGACGATCACGGAACGCGCGGAGTAGTCCACACGCTTACCGAGCAGGTTCTGACGGAAGCGGCCCTGCTTGCCCTTGAGCATGTCGGACAGCGACTTCAGCGGACGGTTGCCGGGACCCGTCACCGGGCGACCACGACGGCCGTTGTCGAAGAGCGCGTCGACGGCCTCCTGGAGCATGCGCTTCTCGTTGTTCACGATGATCTCGGGGGCACCGAGGTCGAGAAGGCGCTTCAGGCGGTTGTTCCGGTTGATCACACGGCGGTACAGGTCGTTCAGGTCGGAGGTCGCGAAGCGGCCACCGTCCAGCTGCACCATCGGGCGAAGGTCCGGCGGGATGACCGGGACGCAGTCGAGGACCATGCCCTTGGGGCTGTTGGAGGTCTGCAGGAACGCAGACACGACCTTCAGCCGCTTCAGCGCACGGGTCTTCTTCTGGCCCTTGCCGGTACGGATGATCTCGCGGAGGCGCTCGGCCTCCTCGTCCAGGTCGAAGGACTCCAGACGCTTCTGAAGCGCCGCGGCACCCATCGAACCGTCGAAGTACGTGCCGAAGCGGTCACGCAGCTCGCGGTAGAGGAGCTCGTCGCCCTCCAGGTCCTGGACCTTGAGGTTCTTGAACCGGGTCCACACCTCGTCGAGCCGGTCGATCTCGCGCTGCGCACGGTCACGCAGCTGCTTCATCTCCCGCTCGGCACCTTCGCGCACCTTGCGGCGTACGTCGGCCTTGGCGCCCTCGGCCTCCAGCTCGGCCAGGTCGGTCTCGAGCTTCTTGGCACGGGCCTCGAGGTCGGAGTCCCGACGGTTCTCGACCTGCTGACGCTCCACGGAGACGTGCGCCTCCAGGGAGGGCAGGTCACGCGTACGGCGCTCCTCGTCGACGTACGTGATCATGTACGCCGCGAAGTAGATGACCTTCTCGAGGTCCTTGGGCGCCAGGTCCAGCAGGTAGCCGAGGCGCGAAGGAACACCCTTGAAGTACCAGATGTGCGTGACGGGGGCGGCCAGTTCGATGTGGCCCATCCGCTCACGGCGCACCTTGGCGCGAGTCACCTCGACGCCGCAGCGCTCACAGATGATGCCCTTGAACCGGACACGCTTGTACTTGCCGCAGTAGCACTCCCAGTCCCGGGTCGGACCGAAGATCTTCTCGCAGAAGAGTCCGTCCTTTTCGGGCTTGAGGGTGCGGTAGTTGATCGTCTCGGGCTTCTTGACCTCGCCGTGGCTCCACTGACGGATGTCGTCAGCGGTGGCCAGGCCGATCCGGAGCTCGTCGAAGAAGTTGACGTCGAGCACTATGCGTCAATCCCTCTCAGGGTCGTAAGTCTTGGGGTCTGAAACGGGGTCCCGGGGTCGGCGGGCCTTCTCTGATCCCTCAGAAAAGGCCCACCGGACTCCGTCAGACCTCTTCGACGCTGCTCGGCTCACGCCGGGACAGGTCGATGCCGAGCTCCTCCGCAGCGCGGAAGACATCCTCGTCGGTGTCACGCATCTCGATGGACATACCGTCGCTGGACAGCACCTCCACATTCAGGCAGAGAGACTGCATCTCCTTGATGAGCACCTTGAAGGACTCGGGGATGCCGGGCTCGGGGATGTTCTCGCCCTTGACGATGGCCTCGTAGACCTTCACGCGGCCGGTGACGTCGTCGGACTTGATGGTCAGCAGCTCCTGGAGGGCGTACGCGGCGCCATAAGCCTCCAGCGCCCACACCTCCATCTCGCCGAACCGCTGGCCACCGAACTGCGCCTTACCACCCAGCGGCTGCTGGGTGATCATCGAGTACGGACCGGTCGAACGGGCGTGCAGCTTGTCGTCGACCAGGTGGTGCAGCTTCAGGATGTACATGTAGCCGACCGAGATCGGCTCCGGGAACGGCTCACCCGAGCGGCCGTCGAACAGCGGTGCCTTACCGGTCGGGAGCACCATGCGCTCGCCGTCGCGGTTCGGGATCGTGTGCTCGAGCAGACCGGCGAGCTCGTCCTCACGCGCACCGTCGAAGACCGGGGTGGCGACGTTGGTACCGGGGTCGACCGCGTCGGCGCCGATGACCTGAAGCCGCTGCGCCCACTCCTCGCCGAGGCCGGAGACGTCCCAGCCGCGGCTGGCGAGCCAGCCGAGGTGGATCTCCAGGACCTGTCCCGGGTTCATTCGGGACGGGACACCCAGCGGGTTGAGGATGATGTCGACCGGGGTGCCGTCCTCCAGGAACGGCATGTCCTCGATCGGCAGGATCTTGGAGATGACGCCCTTGTTGCCGTGTCGGCCGGCGAGCTTGTCACCGTCGGTGATCTTGCGCTTCTGCGCGACGTACACGCGCACCAGCTGGTTCACACCGGGGGGAAGCTCGTCGCCCTCCTCGCGGTCGAAGACGCGGACGCCGATGACCTTGCCGGTCTCGCCGTGCGGCACCTTCAGCGAGGTGTCACGGACCTCACGGGCCTTCTCACCGAAGATCGCGCGCAGCAGGCGCTCCTCCGGCGTCAGCTCGGTCTCACCCTTGGGCGTGACCTTGCCGACGAGGATGTCACCGGCGATGACCTCGGCACCGATACGGATGATGCCGCGCTCGTCGAGGTCGGCGAGGACCTCCTCGGAGACGTTCGGGATGTCCCGGGTGATCTCCTCGGGGCCGAGCTTGGTGTCACGGGCGTCGACCTCGTGCTCCTCGATGTGGATCGAGGAGAGGACGTCGTCCTGCACGAGGCGCTGCGACAGGATGATCGCGTCCTCGTAGTTGTGACCCTCCCACGGCATGAACGCCACGAGCAGGTTCTTGCCCAGCGCCATCTCGCCGTTCTGGGTGGCCGGACCGTCGGCGAGGACCTGGCCCTCGATGATCCGGTCGCCCTCGTTGACGATGACCTTCTGGTTGACCGAGGTGCCCTGGTTGGACCGGGAGAACTTGGCCAGGCGGTACGTGATGTACGTGCCGTCGTCGTTGGCGGTGGTGATGTAGTCCGCGGAGACCTCCTGGACCACACCGTCCTTCTCGGCCTTGACCACGTCACCGGCGTCCACGGCGGAGCGGTACTCCATGCCGGTGCCGACGAGCGGGGACTCGGACTTGATGAGGGGCACGGCCTGACGCATCATGTTCGCGCCCATCAGGGCACGGTTGGCGTCGTCGTGCTCCAGGAACGGGATCATGGCGGTCGCGACCGACACCATCTGGCGCGGCGAGACGTCCATGTAGTCCACGTCGGAACCGGGGACGTAGTCGACCTCGCCGCCACGGCGGCGGACCAGCACACGGTTCTCGGCGAAGCGGAAGTCGTCGGTCAGCGGCGCGTTGGCCTGCGCGATGACGAACCGGTCCTCCTCGTCGGCGGTCAGGTAGTCCACCTCGTCGGTGACCTGGTCGTCGACGACCTTGCGGTACGGCGTCTCGATGAAACCGAACGGGTTGATCCGGCCGTAGGAGGCCAGCGACCCGATCAGACCGATGTTCGGGCCTTCCGGCGTCTCGATCGGGCACATCCGGCCGTAGTGCGACGGGTGAACGTCACGGACCTCGAAGCCGGCCCGCTCACGGGAGAGACCACCCGGGCCGAGGGCGTTCAGACGACGCTTGTGCGTCAGCCCCGACAGCGGGTTGTTCTGGTCCATGAACTGGGACAGCTGGCTGGTGCCGAAGAACTCCTTGATGGAGGCGACGACCGGCCGGATGTTGATCAGCGTCTGCGGCGTGATCGCCTCGACGTCCTGCGTGGTCATGCGCTCACGCACGACGCGCTCCATACGGGCGAGACCCGTACGGACCTGGTTCTGGATCAGCTCGCCGACGTTACGGATACGACGGTTGCCGAAGTGGTCGATGTCGTCCGTCTCGACGATGATCGAGCGACCGGACTCGCCGACCGTCTCGGTCTCACCGGCGTGCAGCTTCACCAGGTACTTGATCGTGGCGATGATGTCGTCGGTGGTGAGCACACCGGCGTCCAGCGGCTCGTCCGCGCCGAGCTTCTTGTTCACCTTGTAGCGGCCGACCTTGGCGAGGTCGTAGCGCTTGGGGTTGAAGTAGAGGTTCTCGAGCAGCGTCTGGGCAGCCTCGCGCGTGGGCGGCTCGCCCGGACGGAGCTTGCGGTAGATGTCGAGCAACGCGTCGTCCTGGCCCTGGGTGTGGTCCTTCTCCAGGGTGGCGCGCATGGATTCGTACTCGCCGAACTCCTCGAGGATCTGCTCGGTGGTCCAGCCGAGAGCCTTCAGGAGAACGGTGACGGACTGCTTGCGCTTGCGGTCGATGCGGACACCGACCATGTCGCGCTTGTCGATCTCCATCTCCAGCCAGGCACCCCGGGACGGGATGATCTTGGCGGAGAAGATGTCCTTGTCGGACGTCTTGTCGATGGAGGAGTCGAAGTAGACGCCGGGCGAGCGGACCAGCTGCGACACCACGACACGCTCGGTGCCGTTGATGACGAAGGTGCCCTTGTTCGTCATGAGCGGGAAGTCGCCCATGAAGACCGTCTGGGACTTGATCTCGCCGGTCTCGTTGTTGGTGAACTCAGCGGTGACGAAGAGCGGGGCAGCGTACGTGAAGTCGCGCTCCTTGCACTCGTCGATGCTGTTCTTCGGAGGTTCGAAACGGTGGTCGCGGAAGGTCAGCGACATCGACCCGGAGAAGTCCTCGATCGGAGAGATCTCCTCGAAGATCTCCTCCAGACCGGACTTTGTGGGGACGTCCTGACCGGACTCCAGAGCCGCCTCGACCCGACTCTGCCAGGCGGTGTTCCCGAGCAGCCAGTCAAAGCTCTCGGTCTGCAGCGCGAGCAGGTTGGGAACCTCGAGGGGCTCCTTGATCTTTGCAAAGGAGATGCGCAGCGGGGCGGTGCTGGCGCCGTTGTTCATATTCGCGGTCGAGGCAGTGCGCGAGGCGGCCAAGAGGGGGTCCTTCCGAGGGCTCGGACTCACTACGCGCGTACCGGTCCCTCTCATGTGCACAGAGACAGGCCTCCCCGATCTGGCCGTTTGGCCAGGTCAGAGACGGTTCGGTCGTCGGTGCTCAAGCGAGGGCATGCCCCTGGTGACGGGCAGGGGACAGCTAACAGGCAGCGCAAAGGGTCAGTGTAGCCACTTGGCACACTGATGTCCAGTGCGGGTTTCTCGAGACCCTCGTTGTTCTCGACACCTGCGCAAGCCCACGCCCTCAATGCACGTTGATACTGCCCTCTTCGTCGCCGATCCATGCCTCGGATCCGGATCGTTGTGACGACGCGTCCTGAGAATTGCGCGCTGCGTGCGGTTCGTCAAGGCCCCCCTTGCCCAAACCGGGTGCTGCCATCGTCACTTGCAGCCGGCTTCGGAGGTGCCCGGAGACACGACGAAGATCACCATACTCCGCGCATCCGCCGGTGCAAGGCCGCCACCACCAGGCACCGGGAACGCCGAAGAGCGACCACCCGGATGGATGATCGCTCTTCGGTGCGCTCGCGTTACAGCCCTACGGCTGTATCAGTTCGCAAGAGTCCGTGTAGGGACTCTGAAGGTCCTACTTGACCTCGACGGAGGCGCCGGCGGCCTTGAGGGACTCGGCAGCCTTCTCGGCGGCCTCCTTGGCGACCTTCTCGACGACGGGCTTCGGGGCGCCGTCCACGAGGTCCTTGGCCTCCTTCAGGCCGAGGGAGGTCAGCTCACGCACGACCTTGATGACCTGGATCTTCTTCTCGCCGGCACCCGTGAGGATGACGTCGAACTCGTCCTGCTCGGCCTCGGCCTCGGCCGGGGCGCCGCCGGCAGCCGCGGGGCCCGCAACAGCGACAGCCGCGGCGGCGGTGACGTCGAACTTCTCCTCGAAAGCCTTCACGAACTCGGAAAGCTGGATGAGGGTCATCGTCTCGAACTCGGCGAGCAGTTCGTCCTGGGTGAGAGCCACGATGGCTTCCTTCCACTAATTTTCGGCTGGTGCCGTGATGTACATGTCTGGCGGGCGTACGTTCGGCCCGCTACGACCGTTGCCTTGGGCGCGGGGCCTCAGGCGGCGGTCATTTCGCGAGCCGAGTTACTCGGCACCGCCCTGCTCGTCCTGCTTGGCGCGAAGCGCGTCCACGGTGCGGACGAGCTTCGACGGGAGCGCCTGGAAGACCTGGGCAGCCTGTGTCTGCTTGGCCTTGAAGGCGCCCGCCAGCTTGGCGAGCAGAACCTCGCGGGACTCAAGGTCCGCAAGCTTCTTGATCTCGTCGGCGGACAGCGCCTTGCCGTCAAGGACACCGCCCTTGATGACGAGGTTGGGGTTGTCCTTGGCGAAGTCACGAAGACCCTTCGCCGACTCCACCGGGTCACCGGTGATGAAGGCGACCGCCGTCGGACCGTTGAACAGGTCGTCGAGCGTGTTGATCCCGGCCTCGTTGGCCGCAATCTTGGTCAGCGTGTTCTTCACCACGGCGTACTGGGCGTTCTCACCGAGCGAACGACGCAGCGTCTTGAGCTGCGCCACGGTGAGACCCCGGTACTCGGTCAGCACGGCGGCGTTCGAGCTGCGGAACTGGTCCGTGAGCTCGGCTACCGCGGCAGCCTTGTCGGGCCTTGCCATAGAGCGTCGGCCTCCTTCCGGGTGATGACGACCGCTCGGAAGGGGCTGGGGAAAACGAAACGCCCCGGCGCAGGCGCACGGGGCGTAGCTCTACCGGAATTCCCATGAGACACGGGCACTCCAGGAGCACATCCACAGTCACCTGCGCGGGTCGTCCGCAGTTCAGCGGATCCTTCGGCCACCGCACCCTCTAGCGAGTGCACGGCAACGACCAGCGGTCTTTGGCTTCTGTAGGAGAGTACGTGACCGGATCGCCGGCAAGCAAATCCGGTCGTACGGTGCTCAGCCGCTCTGGGCTTCCTTCATCATCTCGGCCAGGTCGGTGGTGTCCTTCGCGGGCGGAGCCGTGACGGTCACCGGCTTGTTGTAGTCGAGGAAGGTGATGGTCATGTCGAGCGGACCCTTGTCGGCGTCGCCCTTCATGCGGAACTGCTTGGTGTGGTCGTCGCCGTCGACCCACATGTCCATCGTGAGCTTGTCGATGCCCATCTTCTCGTACTGGTCGAGGCTCTTCTCGCGCTGCTCCTGCGTGGCCTTGTCCGCGTCCTTGAAGGAGTTGCGGATGTCGTCGACGGTGACGGTGCCCGAGTAGTGGGTCGTCTGCACGCCGTCGACGGTCTCGGTGCCGACCTTCTTCACGTCCTTGGCGCCGGTGAGGAAGGTGGACTCGCTGGCCGGGTTCTGCTCGGCCTGGCCGGCGCCGGGTGCGGTCGCGCCGAGCTCGCCCGCCTCGCCGAGCGCGGACAGGTCGAACTTGAGCCAGCTCTTGCCGTCCATCTCCTTGGCCATCTCGGGGTTCCCGCCGATGTACATGGCCTTGTCGACGAGCCTGATCTCAGCGGTGCCCGCCGCTCCCTGGTCGGGAGCCTTCATCTTCATGCTCATGGCCACGGTGGGCTTGAGCCGCATCGAGGCCGTGGCCTCGATCTGCCCCTGCTCCGGTATCTCACCGGTCATGCGGTAACGGAAGGAGGTGATGGCCTCCGTGTTCTTCGCCGCCTTGGCGACGGCCGCCGCCGGCGTCATCTTCGGCGACTCCTCGCCCTTGGCACAGCTCACCGCTCCGGCGGCGAGGGCCACTGCGGCGAGCCCGGCGCCGATCGCCCGAGAGCGCGCAGAACGTCGTACTGAAGAGCCCATTGATTCCCCCCACGGGATACATGGTTGATGCACAGTAAGGACGCGAGCTTATCCGGGAGTGGTTGCGGGGGTCTCCTGAAATTGCGTGGGACTCAGGAGGGGCTTGCCGTCTCCTGGTCCAGGAGTGCCTTGAAGTCCTGGGTGTCGGCGGTGGGCGGCTTACGCACCGAGACCTGTACGCCGTAGTCGCTGTAGAGGGCGGTCTGGGTCAGTCGGCCGCTCGCCGTGCTGGTGTTCTCGACCTTCTTGACCAGCAGGTTCTTTTCGTTGACCCAGATGTCGACGGTCTCGGTGGTGACGCCGGCGCCCTGGAGCTGTCGTCTCAGCGCGGCGTCGGTGACATCGGCCGCGGTCACGGTGCCCGAGTAGCGGGTGGTGGACTGTCCGGCCACGGTCTCCTCGGCGACCTTGTGCACGTCGTCGGAGTCCAGCAG
Organism: Streptomyces sp. NPDC051963; assembly: GCF_044593495.1. Lineage (NCBI taxonomy): Bacteria > Bacillati > Actinomycetota > Actinomycetes > Kitasatosporales > Streptomycetaceae > Streptomyces > Streptomyces sp. NPDC051963. The sequence continues at coordinate 322,966 of NZ_JBIUCC010000009.1, forward strand.
CAGTTTCACCGACTGGTGGGGCGTGGTGCTGCGCATCTGGTCGGCGAGGCCGGCACTGCCGCCGAGCTCCTCGAGATCGGCGTAGGCGTACTTGAGCCAGTGCTTGCCGTCCGCCTTGGCGGCGAAGGCGTCACCCATCCGCGCGTAGTAGGCGTCGGACAGATAGCGGGCCTCCATGGAGGTCACGCCGAGTTCTCGCATCGTCTCGGCCGCCGTGCCGCCGGTGTACGTGATCGTCAGGGTGCCGCAGAGGCCCTCGCCCCAGCTGAGAGAGCCGTCGGCGGTGAGGGACACCTGGGTGCCCATGACGGTGCTGGACCGCACCCGGGCCGAGTCGGCCCGGTCCGTGGCGCGCTCGGCGGCGCGCAGGGCGGCGAGGGAGGCGGAAGCCGTGGGCTTCTTCGCCTCGGGCCCGTCGGGAGACGAAGCGGCGGAGGTGCAGGCGGCTGTCGCCGTCAGCGCGGCGGTCGCCGCGAGCCGGGCCGTCGTCCTCTTCATCCGTCCCCCTGGTGTCCTGTGGTCTGTGCGCACGCTAACCCAGAGCACAGGACCGTCACATGGGAACGGGCCCCCACCTGGAAAGGTGCGGGGCCCGTGACCGACTTCAGCGAGCCATGAGGGCTCGGCCCGGTCAGACAGCGGCCGGGTCCTCCTCGGTGAGGAGGTTGCGGGTGCGGTTCGGGTCGACCGGAATGCCGGGGCCCATCGTGGTGGTGATGGCGGCCTTCTTGATGTAGCGACCCTTGGCGGCGGACGGCTTCAGACGGAGGATCTCCTCCAGCGCGGCGCCGTAGTTCTCCACCAGCTTGGCGTCGTCGAAGGACGCCTTGCCGATGATGAAGTGCAGGTTCGAGTGCTTGTCGACGCGGAACTCGATCTTGCCGCCCTTGATCTCGGTCACGGCCTTGGCCACGTCCGGGGTCACGGTGCCGGTCTTCGGGTTCGGCATCAGACCACGGGGGCCGAGGACGCGGCCGAGGCGGCCGACCTTGCCCATGAGGTCCGGGGTGGCGACGACGGCGTCGAAGTCCAGACGGCCCTTCGTCACCTCGTCGATGAGCTCGTCGGAGCCGACGATGTCGGCGCCCGCGGCACGCGCGGCCTCGGCACGGTCGCCGGTCGCGAAGACCAGGACCCGGGCGGTCTTACCGGTGCCGTGCGGGAGGTTCACGGTGCCACGGACCATCTGGTCGGCCTTACGCGGGTCGACACCCAGACGGAAGGCGACCTCGACGGTGCCGTCGAACTTGGTCGTGGAGGTCTCCTTGGCGAGACGGACGGCCTCGAGCGGGGCGTAGAGCTTCTCCCGGTCGATCTTGGCGTCCGCAGCGCGGAGAGACTTGCTGCGCTTGCTCACTTCTTCTCCTGGGGATTCTTAGGAGTCGTGGTCCGGGCCGAGCAGGCCCCGCCACTACTGCTGCTGGAGGTTGGGGTTCAGCCCTCGACCGTGATGCCCATGGAACGGGCGGTGCCGGCGATGATCTTCGACGCGGCGTCGATGTCGTTGGCGTTGAGGTCGGGCATCTTCGTGGTGGCGATCTCGCGGACCTGCGCCTGGGTGATCTTGGCGACCTTGGTCTTGTGCGGCTCGCCGGAGCCCTTCTCCACGCCCGCGGCCTTGAGGATCATCTTGGCGGCCGGCGGGGTCTTGGTCACGAAGGTGAAGGAGCGGTCCTCGTAGACCGTGATCTCCACCGGGATGACCCAACCGCGCTGCGACTCGGTCGCCGCGTTGTAGGCCTTGCAGAACTCCATGATGTTCACGCCGTGCTGACCCAGCGCGGGGCCGACCGGCGGAGCCGGGTTGGCGGCACCGGCCTGGATCTGGAGCTTGATGAGCCCCGTGACCTTCTTCTTCTTGGGAGGCATTGCTCTCTCCGGGTCCTAGTGAGAGGTGATCGCCTGCCATCCGATCATCCGGATGGAGGCATACCGCACAACGATAACGGGTATCCTTGCGTGGCCAAAAACCGAGCAGGTCAGACCGGCTGTAGCAGCCCATCTGACCTGTCGGAAGCGGTACGTCCAGAAGGTGCTAGTTCTTCTGGATCTGGTCGAAGGACAGCTCGACCGGGGTCTCCCGGCCGAAGATCTCGACCAGGCCCTTGACCTTCTTCGAGTCGGCGTTGATCTCGTTGATGGTGGCCTGCAGCGTGGCGAACGGACCGTCGGTGACGGTGACCGAGTCGCCGACCTCGAAGTCCAGCACCTGGACCTCGACCTTGCGCTGCGGGGCGGGCTTGCCCTCGGCCTCGGCAGCCTCACGGGCGGCCTTCTCCTCGGCCTCCGGGGCGAGCATCTTGACGATCTCGTCCAGGGTCAGCGGGTAGGGGTCGTAGGCGTTGCCCACGAAGCCGGTGACGCCGGGGGTGTTGCGGACGACGCCCCAGGACTCGTTCGTCAGGTCCATGCGGACGAGGACGTAACCCGGGAGCTTGTTCTGCTTGATCGTCTTGCGGTCGCCGTTCTTGATCTGGACGACCTCTTCCTGCGGCACCTCTGCCGCGAAGATGTAGTCCTCGACGTTCAGCGAGACGGCGCGCTGCTCCAGGTTGGTCTTCACGCGGTTCTCGTAGCCGGCGTAGGTGTGGATGACGTACCACTCACCGGGCAGTGTGCGGAGTTCCTCGCGCAGGGCGGCGACGGGGTCGACCGGCTCGGCCGGCTCCTCTTCCTCGATCGCCTCGTCCTCGGTGGCCTCGTCCTCGGCCTCGACCGTCTCGTCCTCGACGTGTACGGCGGCTTCCTCGGCGGGCTCACCCTCGGCGGCGTCGGCAGCCTCGACCTCGTCCAAGTCGTCGTCGGCACCCTCGACGATCTCGAGCTCGTCTTCCACGGACTCGACCGGCTCGATGGCGTCGTTCACGTTCGGGTCAGACACGGTGGCTGCTTCTTCCTGGATACATGGGGGTGGAACGCGCGAAAGGGGCGCCTGGTACGGCGCCCTTCGCTTTCGGCTCAGCCGAAGACGTACTTGGCGGCCTTGTCGAGTCCGAAGTCAATCAGAGTCACCAGGCCGATCATCACGACGACGAAAATGATCACGACGGTCGTGTACGTCGAGAGCTGGTTGCGCGTGGGCCAGACGACCTTGCGGAGTTCCGCGACGATCTGGCGGTAGAAGAGCGCGAGCCGCTTCAGCGGGCCCTTCTTCGCACGCTTGCCGCCCTTGCGGCCCTGCTGCCTCGGCGTTTCGTCCTGGGCATCAGGCGTGTCGATGGAGCCCACGGCGTCCGTCATTCGTCCTCACCTGATTCCGGGTCGTGGCCGTGCCGCGCCCGGTCTGAGCCGCACGGCGCATTGCTGCTGTACGTACATGCGCACACATCCTGGCGAAGGTGTGTGTAGCAGGGCCGGAGGGACTTGAACCCCCAACCGCTGGTTTTGGAGACCAGTGCTCTACCAATTGAGCTACGACCCTTTGGTTCTCCCCAAACGTACCGCATCCGCCCGGATGCTCGGTGTGCACCGGATGAGCGCGGCCCGTATGAGGCCAACGAGGTGAGAGTGTACGTGTTCTGGGGCCGGTCGTCGAACAGAAAGTGCCCGTAGGGGCTTTGTCGGTGACGGTGCGGCAGAAGATCACCCTGGCCGGAGGCCGGTTCCGCACGCTTGTTCAGCGATCGGTCCGGTGTTGTTCAGTCCGTGAAACCCGCGTGCCGGGCAGGTTTCCGGTCTGAAACGATGGGCCCCATGAGCCCTGCAACCCCTCCCACCGAGCGCCGGGTCTCCGCCCGAGTCGGCGCGATCTCCGAATCCGCCACCCTCGCCGTCGACGCCAAGGCCAAGGCCCTCAAGGCCGCCGGGCGTCCGGTGATCGGCTTCGGCGCCGGCGAGCCCGACTTCCCGACCCCCGACTACATCGTCGACGCCGCGATCGAGGCCTGCAAGAACCCGAAGTACCACCGCTACACGCCGGCCGGCGGTCTGCCCGAGCTGAAGGTCGCGATCGCCGCGAAGACGCTGCGCGACTCGGGCTACGAGGTCGACCCGTCGCAGATCCTCGTCACCAACGGCGGCAAGCAGGCGATCTACGAGGCCTTCGCCGCGATCCTCGACCCGGGCGACGAGGTCATCGTCCCGGCGCCGTACTGGACGACGTACCCGGAGTCGATCCGGCTGGCCGGCGGTGTGCCGGTGGACGTCGTCGCCGACGAGACGACCGGCTACCGGGTGAGCGTGGAGCAGTTGGAGGCGGCGCGCACCGAGAGGACGAAGGTCGTCCTGTTCGTGTCCCCGTCGAACCCGACCGGCGCGGTCTACAGCGAGCAGGAGACCGAGGCGATCGGCCGCTGGGCCGCGGAGCACGGCCTGTGGGTGATGACGGACGAGATCTACGAGCACCTGGTGTACGGCGACGCGGTGTCCGTGTCGCTGCCCGCGGTGCTGCCCGAGCTGCGCGACAAGTGCATCGTGGTCAACGGTGTGGCGAAGACGTACGCCATGACGGGCTGGCGGGTCGGGTGGATCATCGGCCCGAAGGACGTGGTGAAGGCGGCGACGAACCTCCAGTCGCACGCCACGTCGAACGTGTCGAACGTCGCCCAGGTGGCAGCCCTGGCCGCGGTCTCCGGCAGCCTGGACGCGGTCGCGAAGATGCGCGAGGCCTTCGACCGGCGCCGCAGGACGATCGTGCGGATGCTCAACGAGATCGACGGCGTGCTGTGCCCGGAGCCGGAGGGCGCCTTCTACGCGTACCCGTCGGTGAAGGACCTGCTCGGCAAGGAGATCCGCGGCAAGCGCCCGCAGGACACGGTCGAGCTGGCCGCGCTGATCCTGGAGGAGGCCGAGGTCGCGGTCGTACCCGGCGAGGCGTTCGGTACGCCGGGCTATCTGCGGCTGTCGTACGCGCTGGGTGACGAGGATCTCGTCGAGGGCGTGAGCCGCATCCAGAAGCTGCTGGCGGAGGCCAGGGACTGACGGAGCCTCTGCGGCTTGGGTCTGGGGCACATACCGGCTTCGGTTATGTGCCCCATTCGTTTGTGCGAGCAAGACCACTAACGGGGAAAGCGCTACCGGGACGGCGGGAACGTACGGCAGGATCCTGGAATGGAGCGTGTACGTGATCTCTCTGAGCTGCCGAAGGCCCATCTGCATCTGCACTTCACCGGCTCGATGCGGCCCACCACTCTGCTGGAGCTGGCCGACAAGTACGGAGTGCGTCTGCCCGAGGCGCTGACCGAGGCACTGACCAGCGGGGAGCCACCGAGACTACGGGCGACGGACGAACGGGGCTGGTTCCGTTTCCAGCGGCTGTACGACTCCGCCCGCTCGTGTCTGCGGCAGCCGGAGGACATTCAGCGGCTGGTGCGGGAGGCCGCGGAGGAGGACGTCAAGGACGGCTCGGGGTGGCTGGAGATCCAGGTCGACCCGACGTCGTACGCCCCTCGGCTGGGGGGTCTGATCCCGGCGCTGGAGATCATCCTGGACGCGGTGGACTCGGCGATGCGGGAGACGGGGCTCGGGATGCGGGTCCTGGTCGCGGCGAACCGGATGAAGCACCCGCTGGACGCCCGCACGCTGGCCCGGCTGGCGGTGCGGTACGCGGAGCGCGGGGTGGTCGGCTTCGGTTTGTCGAACGACGAACGCCGGGGCATGGCGCGGGACTTCGACCGCGCGTTCCACATCGCGCGGGAGGGCGGCCTGCTGTCGGCTCCGCACGGCGGCGAGCTGACGGGTCCGGCGTCCGTGCGTGACTGTCTGGACGACCTGCACGCCAACCGGATCGGGCACGGCGTGCGTGCGGCGGAGGACCCGCGGCTGCTGAAGCGGCTGGCCGACCGGGGGGTCACCTGCGAGGTGTGCCCGGCGTCGAACGTGGCCCTCGGCGTGTACGAGGAGCCCGAGGACGTCCCGCTGCGGACGCTGTTCGAGGCGGGCGTCCCCATGGCGCTGGGCGCCGACGACCCGCTCCTCTTCGGCTCCCGGCTGGCCGCCCAGTACGAGCTGGCCCGCCGCCACCACGCCTTCACGGACGCCGAGTTGGCGGAACTGGCCCGCCAGTCGGTACGGGCGTCGGCGGCGCCGGAGGATGTGCGGCGGAAGCTGCTGTCGGGGGTGGACGACTGGCTGGCGGGGGAACCGGCGTAGCGCTCAGGCGGTGATGCCCGCCAGGAGCGTGCGGGCGAGCCGTTGGGCGAAGGTGTCCACGGGCGGCCGTACGCCGTCCGGTGTCGCCTCGTAGGCGAACGCGCGCTGGGCGCAGGCGCCGAGCAGCAGGGACGCGGCCGCGAAGGTGTCGGCGTCGGCGCGGATCCGGCCCGCGTCCTGCTCGGCGCGGAGGTAGGCGTCCAGGCCCTCGATGGGCTTGTGCGGGCCCAGGCCCATCTGTCTCATGGCGTCGTCGTGCCGTCGTTTGAGCTGGGTCTCGGCGTACAGCGAGGCGGCGATCGGGAAGCTCTGCTCGTAGAAGAGGGCCGCCTCGCGGGCGATCTCGGTGAGGTTCTCCTCGAGCGTGTGGCCGGCCGGCTCGGCGGCGAGACTGCTCAGCAGGGGGCCCAGCCGGGGCAGCCGCTCGTCCAGGACGCGGATGAACAGGTCTTCCTTGCTCGCGAAGTACTTGTAGAGCGCGGCTTCCGAGCAGCCGGCCGCCTTGGCGATCTCCTTGGTGGTGGCGCGGGCCAGGCCGACGGTGAGCATCAGTTCGTGGGCCGCGTCGAGTACGCGGACTCGGGCCGGTTTCTGCGTCGTGGGGTGTGGGGGGTCTGGGGGTTCTGTGCGTGCCGAGGGTTTCATGATCTTCCTTTGTTGGGCTTGACGGGTGGGTGAGTGCTTACTCACTCTAGAGGGTGAGATGGGTGAGTGAATGCTCACCCACCCGACGGGAGTGCGGGGAGACACGTCATGAAGCTCACCGTTTTCGGTGCCACGGGTGGCATCGGGCAGGAGATCGTCCGGCAGGCGCTGGGTGCCGGGCACGAAGTGACGGCGGTCGTCCGGGATCCGGCGCGGCTGGCCGTGACCGGACCCGGCCTGGAGGTGTTCCGGGCCGATCTGACCGATCCGGCGGCGGTACGGCCGGCCGTGGCGGGCCGGGACGTGGTGCTGTCCGGGCTCGGTGCCCGCGGCCGCAAGGACGCCGGGGTGGCTGCCCGGCTGACGCGTACCGTGCTGGGCGCCATGGAGGCGGAGGGGGTGCGGCGGCTGCTCGTGGTGAGCGCGATGCCGGTCGGTCCCGCGGCGGAGGGCGACGGGGTGCTGGACCGTGCGATGCGCGGCATCGTTTTTGCGCTGCTCAAAGACGTCTACGTCGACTTGAGCGCGATGGAGGCGGAGATCGCTCGTAGCGCCACGGACTGGACCGTCGTACGGCCGCCGCGGCTCCAGGACAAGCCCGTCACCGGCGTGTACCGGAGCGTTGTCGGCGGCTTTCCGCGCAAGGGAAGGTTCATCGGGCGGGCCGATGTCGCGCACGCGATGCTTGTGATGGCCGGTGATGCGGGGACGGTGAAGCAGGGGGTAGGGGTGGCGTACTGAGCGTTTCTAGACGCTGACGCCGACCGTCACGGGTTCGTTGACCAACGTGATGCCGAACTTCTCGTGGACCCCTGCGACTACCTCGCGGGCCAGCGTGAGGAGGTCCTCCGTTGTCGCCGCGCCTCGGTTGGTGAGGGCGAGGGTGTGCTTCGTGGAGATGCGGGCCGGGCCGGTGCCGTAGCCCTTGGTGAAGCCGGCCTTGTCGATCAGCCAGGCGGCGGAGGTCTTGGTGTGGCCCTCCCCTGCCGGGTAGGCGGGCGGCGCCACGCCGTCGCCGAGTCGGTCGCGCACGCGCGCGTGGAACGCGGTGAACTCGGTGTCGGTGAGGATCGGGTTGGTGAAGAAGGATCCGGCCGACCAGGTGTCGTGGTCCTCGGGGTCGAGGACCATGCCCTTGCCGGTACGCAGCTTGAGCACGGTCTCGCGGGCGGCGGTGAGCGGTACCCGGTCGCCGGGGTCCACGCCCAGCGCGCGGGCCGTCTCGGCGTACTTGATGGGCGCCGAGAGCCCGTTCGCGTCCTCCAGGGCGAAGCGGACGCGGAGGACGACGTAGCGCTCGGGGTCGGCCTTGAAGCGGCTGTGGCGGTATGAGAACGCGCAGTCGGCGCTCTGGAGGGTGACCGTCTCGCGGGTCTCGCGGTCGTAGGCGACCACCTCGATGATCGTCGAGGAGACCTCCTGGCCGTATGCCCCCACGTTCTGGATCGGGGTCGCGCCTGCCGAGCCGGGGATGCCGGCCAGGCACTCGATGCCGGCCAGTCCGGCCTCTACGGTGCGGGCGACCGCGTCGGTCCAGACCTCGCCTGCGGCCAGCTCCAGGGTCGTGCCGGTGAGTTCGAAGCCTTGCGTCGCGATGCGCAGGGCCGTGCCGTCGAAGCCCTTGTCCCCGATGACCAGGTTCGAGCCGCCGCCGATGATCAGCAGGGGGGTGCCGGTGTCGTCGGCCTCCTGGACTGCGGCCACCACCTCGGCGTCGGTCGTCGCGGTCACCAGCCTGGTGGCGGGGCCGCCCAGGCGGAAGGTGGTGAGGGGGGCCAGGGGGGCGTCGTGGAGTTCCTGCACGGGCTCAAGAGTACGAGACGGTGGGCGAGGCTTCGGTGGCTGTGTCTGCGGGTGGGTGGGGGGTCGGGGACGTGGGGGGGGGGTTGGGGCGCGGCAAGCCGGGGGGAAGGGGACCTTGTGAGGTTCACCCCGTGTAGCGCCCACACC